>NZ_LJAL01000005.1 GCF_001419985.1 Loktanella sp. 5RATIMAR09
GCAGTTCTACTTCCGTACGACTGACGTGACCGGCACAGTTGTTCTGCCCGAAGGCACCGAAATGGTGATGCCGGGCGACAACCTGAAGTTCAACGTCGAGTTGATCGCCCCAATCGCGATGGAAGACGGCCTGCGCTTCGCGATCCGCGAAGGTGGTCGTACCGTCGGCGCCGGCGTTGTGTCCAAGATCGTAGAATAATCGGACCACGCGTGGGTTGCACCCACCCTACGTAGGGTGGGTAAAACCCACCGCATGACCAAACAAACAAACGGCCGCTTCGGAAACGAGGCGGCTTTTTTCTTCTGCACTTTATATTGGTCGATAACCTTTCGCTGGTTTAAATCTACTTGTAGAATTTTGCGGTGTTTCCAGCGGTATGGTCGTATCATGAGAATTTGTAGAATAGTTGCTGGTATCGCAGCCCTATTTATATGCAGTAGCCAAGCCTCTTCGGAGGGGGATGAGCAGACACGGTATGTCAGCTACACCGCCAAGGTTGTGCGTGTCATTGATGGGGACACATTGGATGTAGAGGTTGATCTTTGGCCAGGCTTGATTGCCCAGTATGCGGTTCGCGTCCGGGGAATTGATGCGCCAGAGTTGCGACGGGTAGGTTGTGAGGAAGAGCGGATTTGGGGTCAGGAAGCCCGAAACCAAGTCGAAAAACTCTACCCAGAGGGAACTGTTGTTCGACTTGAATATGTTGCTCGAGATGCGTTCGATGGTCGTGTTGTCGCAGATGTTAAGCGATGGCGTTCGGATCGTTGGTTATCATTAGCTGATGAACTTATACAAAGAGGCTTGGCAGTAGAGTGGGAACCTACAATGGCAGATGTTCAGTGGTGTTTGCTCGCGACAACACGCGAAGGTGTAGATTAGCGTCAAGACCCCTTTACACATCCCCCGACTCCCCCTATACGCCCGCTATCCAACGAGGGTGCGCTTTGCGTGCCCTTTCTATATTGGACATAAAAGACGCGATGAGGGCTCTGGATGAGCCATGGTCCTCCTCTCCGATCTAGACCCTAATCAAAGGGTGATGACATGGCAGCGAGCCAAAACATCCGTATTCGCCTGAAGGCGTTTGATTTCCGCGTCCTTGATGCAAGCACCGCAGAAATCGTCAGCACAGCAAAGCGCACTGGCGCATCTGTGCGTGGACCGATCCCACTTCCAAACAAGATCGAAAAGTTCACTGTTCTGCGTGGTCCACACGTTGACAAGAAATCCCGCGATCAGTTCGAGATCCGTACGCACAAGCGCCTTCTCGACATCATCGACCCGACACCACAGACAGTAGACGCGCTGATGAAGCTCGACCTGGCTGCCGGTGTTGACGTCCAGATTTCTGTATAAGGAGTAGATCATATGCTCCGTACAGGACTTATCGCAAAGAAAGTCGGCATGACCCGACTGTTCATGGAAGACGGTCGTCAGATCCCTGTGACTGTACTTGCTCTGGAAAACCTGCAGGTTGTTGCGCAGCGTACGCCTGAGACAAACGGCTACACAGCTGTTCAGCTGGGTGCAGGCAATGCCAAAGCCAAGCGCACATCCAAGGCGATGCGCGGCCACTTTGCTGCGGCCAAGGTAGAACCCAAGCGCAAGGTCGCCGAGTTCCGCGTTGCCCCCGAGAACATGATCAACGTTGGTGAAACGCTCACTGCGAACCACTACTTCGAAGGTCAGTTCGTTGACGTGTCCGGCACATCCATCGGTAAAGGTTTTGCCGGTGCGATGAAGCGTCACAACTTTGGCGGTTTGCGCGCGACACACGGTGTGTCCGTATCGCACCGTTCGCACGGCTCGACTGGCCAGTGTCAGGATCCAGGCAAGGTTTTCAAAGGCAAGAAAATGGCCGGCCACATGGGTTCTGCCCGCGTGACCACACAGAACCTGCAAGTTATCAAGACCGATGCTGACCGTGGTGTCATCATGGTCAAAGGCGCCGTTCCCGGCTCCAAAGGTGGCTGGGTCACAATCAAGGATGCGGTGAAGAAGCCGACGCCTGAGAACGTGATCTACCCTGCTGGTCTGCAATCCATGGACGAAGAAGCCAAGCGTCTGGCTGAAGAAGCTGCTGCCGCTGCTGCCGCTGAAGAGGAAGCCGCTGCAAAGGCCGCTGCCGAAGCAGAGCAGGCCGCATTGGAGGCTGCTGAAGCCGAAGCCGCAAACGAAGCCCCGGCAGATGATGCCGCCGAGACTGAGGGTGAGAAATAATGAAGGCTGATGCAATCAAACTGGACGGTAAAGCCGCTGGTTCCGTCGAGCTGAACGACGAAATCTTTGGTCTTGAGCCGCGCAAGGACATCTTGCACCGCGTCGTTCGCTGGCAGCGCAACAAGGCAATGGCAGGCACACACGATGTGCTGGGTCGTTCCGAAGTGAGCTATTCCACCAAGAAGATCTATCGCCAAAAGGGCACCGGTGGCGCACGTCACGGCTCGCGCGGCGCGCCGATCTTCCGTTCCGGTGGTACTTACAAGGGGCCAACACCCCGTAGCCACGCGCATGATCTGACAAAGAAGTTCCGCAAGCTTGGTCTCAAGCACGCCCTGTCCGCGAAAGTGGCCGCAGGCGAGCTGGTGATCGTTGACACGATCGACGTCAAAGACGCCAAGACCGGTGTACTGGCCAAAATGGTCGGCAATCTGGGCTGGAAGCGTGCGCTGATCATCGACGGTGCCGAAGTGAACGCAAACTTCGCCAAGGCCGCCGCCAACATCACAACCATTAACGTTCTGCCATCCATGGGCGCGAACGTTTACGACATCCTCAAGTCGGACACACTTGTCCTGACCAAAGCAGGTGTCGAAGCTCTGGAGGCCCGTTTGTCATGAACGCCAAGGCAGAACACTACGACGTGATCCGCAAGCCGATCATCACCGAAAAAGCAACGATGGCGTCTGAAGCCAATGCCGTTGTTTTCGAAGTGGCAATCGACGCGAACAAACCGATGATCAAGGAAGCTGTTGAAAGCCTCTTTGGTGTAAAGGTCAAAGCGGTCAACACAACGATTACCAAAGGTAAAGTGAAGCGCTTCCGCGGCTCGCTGGGCACACGCAAAGACGTGAAAAAAGCCTATGTGACGCTGGAAGAAGGCGACACGATTGACGTAAGCACTGGTCTGTAAGGCCGGTTCGATGCGAAGTTAAGAAGGCCCTCGCGGGAACGCGGGGGCCTTTTTGTTTGGTAGACAGCAGTCCTGATGACTGCCACAATTGTTGGAGCCGTTGTCGCAAGGATTGAAGAAAGAATGAAGAGCCTAGCATTTTTCAATAACAAGGGTGGGGTAGGAAAGACGACATTGCTATGTAATGTGGCGGCTTACTTCGCAAAAGAAATGTCGAAATCGGTGCTGGTCGTGGATTGTGACCCTCAATGCAACGCATCTCAGTATCTATTTGATGATGCAACTCTCGAGGAAGTCTTTAATGATAAGACCCAAAGCGTCGAAGTTCTATTTGACGGGCTGATGACAGGGCTGGGTCACTCTCAAGAAACTCCAATCCGCAAATCTTCTGAATTTGGAGTCGACGTTGTCTGTGGGAGCCCCTCACTGTCCGTTGCAGAGGACTTTCTTGCTGAGGAATGGGCGAGCTTGAATACTACGCGAGGCCTGTCTAGCACACTAGTGTTCGCAAACTTTTTGCAGCAAGTGCAGGAATATGACTACGTATTTTTCGACGTCAGCCCATCATTGGGTGCAATCAACCGTACTGTATTGCTTTCCACAGATTTTTACGTAAGCCCAATGTCGATAGATATTTTCTCGCTCAAAGCATTCCAAAATATAAGCGTTTGGATGGCAAAATGGCAAAGCCAATGGGAATATGCGATAAAAAGTCCAACGCTTGACTTGAGCTCACCAATCCTCAGCGCAGCCCAGTCCCTCTCGGCCGCCCGATTTATCGGCTACGTTTCTCAGCAGTATACTGCCAAGCGAGATGCGAGTGGCGAGCGCAGGCCAGTTAAGAGCTTCGATGAAATTCTCCGACAAATCGACAACCAAATCGAGACCCATTTTGTCGGGGGCAATATTCCCATAAAGCCATTTGAAATTGGGCAAATCCCCAACCTACACAGTCTGGCACCAATGTCACAATCTCGGCGTAAGCCCATCTTTGACCTTACTGGAAAGGATGGGGTGGTTGGGGCGCATTTCGCAAAAGTTAGAGAGAGCCACGACATCTTCGGGCAAGTAGCTCAAGGCATAGAGAGTCGTATGGTATAACTAGAATGGAGTGGCCGCAGAATCTAGTTGACGACTTGGCGCGCCGCCGAGCAATCTTGGTGCTGGGATCAGGTGTTTCGCGCCATGGACTTGGTGCTGATGGGGTATCAAAACCGCCAGTCTGGAAGGCCTTTCTTTCAGAAGGACTAAGAAAGGTTAGCTCAGCTTCAGATTGTTCGCATATCGAAGAAGCAATAAAAAGCGGTGATTTTCTGCATGCCTGCGAGTGGTTGAAGCGTAAATTCGATGAAAACTGGGTAGCCTATCTGCGAAGCAAATTTGTAGCCCCAAGGTATCAACCTGGCCGTTTGCATGAACTTATTGCTCGCCTCGATGCGCGGGTGGTCTTTTCGCTGAATTTTGATGAAATATATGAGAATAAGTCACGAGAGATAAATGAGACATCTCAGTTTGTAAAAAACTACTATGATGACGATGTGGCTGAGTTCCTTCGAGGTGAGGCGCGTTATGTTGTTAAGTTACATGGTACACTCGCATCGCCATCTAACTTGATTTTCACTCAAGAGGAGTACTCTAGAGCGCGAGCAAAATTTGGTTGGTTTTATAGAGCTTTTGATGCCGCACTAATGACCCATACTTTTATTTTCGTTGGGTGTGGTTATGGCGATCCTGACGTCAATCTTTTATTGGAGAATCAGGCCTTTGAGCCTGTACAAGGCGCAGTAAACCCTCATTATTTTTTGACCTCGGAAGGAATGCCAGAAGATTTGACTGTCTCTTTAAGAAGAAACAGGAATCTTAAAGTACTGCGCTACGACAAGGTTGACCAAGATCATTCAGGCTTGATCAGCGCATTTGAAGATCTGTACGGGAAGGTTGAAGAAGCGAGAACCGAGCTAGCGGAAAATGGCAATTGGTAACTTCTTGAATGAAGCCTCAAACGCTTTTCAATACGTTACCTGACTCTTGTCACTGGAATTATCAGATCAAAGGTCTCTTGCCACCCACATCCCTCCCCGCTATACGCCCTCAATCACCTGACCTCGGGATTCGTTCCGGGGTCTTTGTGGTATTACGGAACGCCGGGGATAACCCCGGCCTACGTAGGTCGGGGCCTGCCCCGACGCACTAAATCGGGCACCTACGGGGGCCTCTCACATCAGGGCCATGCAAGTGGCCCGCCAAGCAAACGGAAGAAGCTAACATGGCACTCAAGTCGTACAAACCGACGACGCCGGGCCAGCGTGGGCTGGTGCTGATCGACCGTTCGGAGCTTTGGAAAGGACGTCCTGTCAAGTCTCTCACTGAGGGTCTGACAAAATCGGGCGGCCGGAACAACACCGGACGGATCACTATGCGTCGTATTGGTGGGGGCGCAAAGCGTCTTTACCGCATCGTCGATTTCAAGCGCAACAAGCTGGATATGCCTGCTGTTGTCGCACGGATCGAATATGACCCGAACCGCACCGCCTTTATCGCGCTGATCCAGTACGAAGACGGCACACAGAATTACATCCTTGCCCCCCAGCGCCTCGCGATTGGTGACAAGGTGATCGCATCCGCCAAGGCCGACATCAAGCCCGGCAACGCAATGCCCTTCAGCGGCATGCCTATCGGTACGATCGTTCACAACATCGAAATGAAAGCAGGCAAAGGCGGCCAGATCGCCCGTGCAGCCGGTACCTACGCCCAGTTCGTTGGTCGTGATGGCGGCTACGCGCAGGTCCGTTTGTCATCCGGTGAATTGCGCCTGATCCGTCAGGAATGCATGGCCACTGTCGGTGCCGTGTCCAACGCGGACCACTCGAACCAGAACTTCGGTAAAGCGGGCCGCATGCGTCACAAGGGCATCCGCCCGTCTGTGCGTGGTGTTGCGATGAACCCGATCGACCACCCGCACGGTGGTGGTGAAGGCCGGACATCCGGTGGTCGGACACCGGTTACGCCTTGGGGTAAAGACACCAAGGGCAAGCGTACCCGTAACAAGAACAAAGCGTCGCAGAGCCTTATCATCCGCTCGCGTCACGCCAAGAAGAAGGGTCGTTAATTATGGCTCGTTCCGTATGGAAAGGCCCCTTTGTGGATGCCTACGTCTTGAAAAAGGCGGAAAGCACTCGCGAAAGCGGCCGCAACGAAGTGATCAAAATCTGGTCGCGTCGTTCGACAATCCTGCCTCAGTTCGTTGGCCTCACCTTTGGTGTGTACAACGGCAAGAAGCACATCCCTGTTAACGTCACAGAAGACATGATCGGTCAGAAGTTCGGTGAATATTCGCCAACCCGCACCTATTACGGTCACGCTGCTGACAAAAAAGCGAAGCGGAAATAAGCCATGAGCAAGGATAAGAATCCCCGCCGCGTGGCCGATAACGAAGCAATGGCAAAACTGCGCATGCTTCGCACGTCCCCGCAGAAGCTGAACCTCGTTGCTGGCCTGATCCGCGGCAAGAAAGTCGAGCAGGCGCTGACCGACCTGACTTTCAGCAAAAAGCGGATTTCGGATGATGTGAAGAAGTGCCTTCAGTCGGCCATCGCCAACGCCGAGAACAACCACAACCTTGACGTCGATGAACTGGTCGTCGCAGAGGCCTATGTCGGTAAGAACCTGACCATGAAGCGCGGACGCCCTCGGGCCCGTGGCCGTTTTGGTAAGATCATCAAGCCGTTTGCAGAGATCACCATCAAGGTGCGTCAAGTTGAGGAGCAATCATAATGGGTAACAAAGTAAACCCGATCGGTATGCGTCTTCAGGTCAACCGCACCTGGGATAGCCGCTGGTACGCTGATACCAAAGACTATGGCGACCTTCTGCTGGAAGACCTCAAGATCAAGGCTTTCATCAAGAAAGAATGCGCACAGTCCGGCGTCAGCCGCGTGATCATCGAACGTCCGCACAAAAAGTGCCGCGTCACGATCCACGCAGCACGCCCCGGTGTGATCATCGGCAAGAAAGGTGCAGACATCGAAGGTCTGCGTAAAAAGCTTGCTGCACTGACTGCATCCGAGCTGCACCTGAACATCGTTGAAGTCCGCAAGCCAGAACTTGACGCAGCCTTGGTTGCCGAAAGCATTGGTCAGCAGCTTGAGCGTCGTGTGTCTTTCCGTCGCGCAATGAAGCGTGCGGTTCAGAACGCCATGCGCATGGGCGCCCTGGGTATCCGGGTCAACCTTGCCGGTCGTCTGGGCGGTGCTGAAATTGCACGGACAGAATGGTACCGCGAAGGTCGTGTGCCGCTGCACACGCTGCGCGCCGACATCGACTATGCACTGTATGAGGCAATGACGCCTTATGGGATCATCGGCATCAAGGTCTTCATCTACAAAGGTGAGATTATGGAGCACGATCCGTCAGCGCACGACCGTAAACATGCTGAGCTGCAAGAGGGCGCTGTCCCTCGCGGCCCACGTCGCTAAGGAGCTGATACTATGCTGCAACCAAAGCGTACAAAACACCGCAAGCTGCACAAAGGCCGTATCCGTGGTGAAGCAAAGGGCGGGTCCGACCTGAACTTTGGCACATATGGTCTGAAGGCAATCGAACCTGAGCGTATCACTGCGCGCCAGATCGAAGCTGCACGTCGTGCCATGACGCGTCACATGAAGCGTCAGGGCCGTGTCTGGATCCGTATTTTCCCGGATCTGCCTGTCACCTCAAAGCCTATCGAAGTGCGTATGGGTAAAGGTAAAGGTTCCATCGATTTTTGGGCATGCAAGGTCAAGCCAGGCCGCGTTATGTTCGAAATCGACGGCGTGACCGAAGTGGTCGCCCGTGAGGCCCTGCGCCTTGCTGCGATGAAACTGCCGATCAAGACACGGACCGTGGTTCGCGAAGATTGGTAAACCGGTAAATCCGTAGGATTTGACGGGGTGCGGTGTAGCGAATTTGCGAAGCAAACTCGCGGGCCGCACACAGTAGAGATAAAAAGCCCCTGCCGAGAGATCGGTGGGGGCTTTTCTGTGGTTGGTGAGATAGTGATAACGGGGTCATAAGAGCTCAGGAGGTTTCAATGACATTTACAATGGTCGGACGCTTTATCGCTAAAGCTGCAATCGTATTGGCAACTCTACGGATTGCCACAGCACTCTTGGTTATTTTTAGTGATGACCCGATCCTCGCGGCATCGGGTCTTCTCGGCTCGCAGACAACTGGTGAAGCAATCGATCAGGCGGTCTATGTAATAATTTTTGCGATATGCTTAGGTGTCCTCACCGATATCAGCCGCGCCGTTCAGCGCGACTAGATTAAACGGAAATTCGCAACCATCCCGCCCGGCTTGCCGGGCAGCGCCCGGACCTCCCCCATGGGGAGGGCGCTTTTGCGACGTTGCAAAGATCGGAAAGGTGATGGGTGATTGTGACGGTCCGCCAATCAGCCATGTCGGTGCGCCCACCCCGAGGTCCGGGCGCTGCCCTCTGTTGCGGGTATCACTCCCACTTATAATTAAAACTCACCGATATCCGCTCTTCTTCGCTCATATTCATCGGCACCTCGTGGCGCAGCCAGCTTTCCCAGAGCAGCACATCGCCAACCTCTGGCTTGGCGTAGTAGAACGTGCGCAACTCGTCGCGCGCATCTTTCACGCGGGTAGGGGCGGCCATCATCATGGCAAGGCGGGGGTCTTCGAATTTGATCGCACTCGCGCCGTCGGGCATGGCCACATAGGTTGTGCCGCTGATCACCGAATGGGGGTGGATGTGGCCGGTGTGGATGCCGCCCTCAGGCAGGATATTGATCCAGATGTCTTCGAGTTGCAGTCTCTTGTCGCCGAGGTCGAATGCGAGGTCCTTGGCAAAGGCCGCGACATGGGCGTCGAGGACCGCAACGAGATCTTTGAAGATCGGGAACCGCCATGGCAGGTCGCTGAGGGAGGCATAAGAGGTATAGCCGGGGTATCCGTGTTCCTCGCACCAGTCCTGACCGGCTTCGTCATCGTCGGCGATCACAAGGCAGGAGTTTTCAAGCTCGGCAGGGTCAACGGGCGCGCCATGCTCGGAGAGTTTGGCGTGATAAAGGCGGGTCGCGAAGAGGGATTTAATTTCAGTCATACAGGTGTCTTAGCGCAGGCTGTGTGGTAGTGCGAGGACAAGATGTGTCTGGTGCTGCAACTCTTTGCCAACAAGGGGTTGCTTTATATCGGGATGGGGTCTAAACGGCGCACTTCTACCCCCACTCCATCGGGAATCGGGTGACGTGTTACACGGCCCGCCGGTGATGTTGACAAAGGAAAACGGCATGAACGCCAATGAACTGCGGGATAAAACGCCCGATCAGCTCCGTGAAGAGCTGGTGAACCTGAAAAAAGAATCCTTCAATCTGCGCTTTCAGCAGGCCACGGGTCAGCTTGAAAACACAGCAGGCATCCGTGCGGCCCGCCGCAACGCAGCCAAGGTCAAGACAATTCTGAACGAAAAGGCCGCTGCTGCGGCATCGGAGGCTTAATCCATGCCCAAGCGTATCCTGCAAGGGGTTGTGACAAGCAACCAGAACGCCCAGACCGTCACTGTATCGGTCGAGCGCCGTTTCAAGCACCCGCTGCTTCAGAAAACTGTTCGTAAGTCCAAGAAGTACCGGGCACATGACGAGCAAAATGCTTTCAACGTTGGTGACACCGTCCGTATTCAGGAATGTGCGCCGAAATCGAAAACCAAACGCTGGGAGGTTATTGCTTCTTAAGCAATAGCACCCGGTTCAAACGAAACCCTGGGCCCCCGGACGGAAATCGGGACTTGCTCATAGGTCGGAAAAGGAAACCAAATGATCCAGATGCAGACCAATCTGGATGTTGCTGACAACAGCGGCGCTCGCCGTGTTCAGTGCATCAAGGTTCTGGGTGGTTCTCACCGTCGTTACGCCAGTGTTGGAGACATCATTGTTGTTTCGGTGAAAGAGGCCATTCCACGCGGTCGCGTAAAGAAAGGTGACGTCCGTAAGGCCGTCGTCGTACGCACCGCCAAAGAAGTACGCCGCGACGATGGCACAGCCATCCGTTTTGACAGCAACGCTGCTGTCATCCTCAACAACAACAACGAGCCGATCGGTACACGTATCTTTGGCCCGGTTGTTCGCGAGCTGCGCGCAAAGAACTTCATGAAAATCATCTCACTCGCTCCGGAGGTGCTGTAACCATGGCTGCGAAACTCCGTAAAGGTGACGAAGTGATCGTCCTTGCCGGTAAGGATAAGGGTAAGAAGGGCACAATCAGCTCTGTTGACCCCAAGTCCGGCAAAGCTGTTGTCGATGGCATCAATGTTGCTGTGCGTCACCAGAAGCAAACGCAAGCGACACAGGGTGGCCGCACGCCAAAGGCGATGCCGATCCAGCTGTCCAACCTCGCGATCGTTGACAAGAATGGCAAAGCAACCCGCGTTGGCTTCCGTATGGATGGCGACAACAAGGTGCGTTTCGCCAAGACAACAGGGGATGTGATCTAATGCTTGATACTGCAAACTATACCCCCCGTTTGAAGGACCTCTACAAGGCGACCATTCGTGGTGCCCTGAAAGAAGAGTTCGGTTACAAAAACGAGATGCAGATCCCGAAGCTGGACAAGATTGTCCTGAACATCGGCTGCGGTGCAGAAGCTGTCCGTGACAGCAAGAAAGCAAAAACCGCGCAGGAAGATCTGACAACCATCGCTGGTCAAAAGGCCATGACAACACACGCCAAGAAATCAATCGCCGGTTTCCGCGTTCGTGAAGACATGCCTCTTGGTGCAAAGGTCACTTTGCGTGGCGACCGTATGTACGAATTCCTTGATCGTCTGATCACTGTTGCTATGCCACGTATCCGCGACTTCCGCGGCGTATCCGGCAAATCCTTCGACGGCCGCGGCAACTATGCCACCGGCATCAAAGAGCACCTGATCTTCCCGGAAATCAACTTCGACAAGATCGATGAGAACTGGGGCATGGACATCGTGATCTGCACAACAGCGAACACTGACGCTGAAGCAAAGGCACTGTTGAAGCACTTCAACATGCCGTTCAACAGCTAAGCGCCAGGGAGATTTAGAGATGGCTAAGAAATCCATGATCGCACGCGAAGTGAAGCGTGAAAAGCTGGTCAAGCAGTATGCCGAAAAGCGTGCCGCCTTGAAGGCAATCATCAACAACAAAGAAGTTCCCGTAGAAGAGCGGTTCAAGGCAACACTTGAACTTGCGAAACTGCCACGGAACTCTTCTGCAACGCGTTTGCATAACCGTTGCCAGCTGACCGGGCGTCCACACGCCTATTACCGCAAACTCAAGATCAGCCGGATCGCGCTGCGGGACCTTGGTTCCAATGGCGAAATCCCCGGCATGGTCAAGTCGAGCTGGTAAGGAGAATTTGAAATGAACGATCCTATCGGTGATATGCTCACACGTATCCGCAACGGCCAGATGCGCGGCAAAGCGTCGGTGGAAACACCTGCGTCCAAGCTGCGTGGTTGGGTGTTGGATGTGCTTTCCGACGAAGGCTACATCCGCGGTTACGAAAAGAAGGATGGCAAAGACGGCCACCCTGCTTTCAGCATCGAATTGAAGTATTACGAGGGTGACCCTGTCATTCGCGAAGTGAAGCGGGTTTCCAAGCCTGGCCGTCGCGTTTACCTGGGCGCCAATGACATCCCATCGGTCCGTCAGGGTCTGGGTGTGTCGATTGTCTCCACCTCACAAGGTGTGATGTCGGATGCCAAAGCACGGGCGGCCAATATTGGCGGCGAAGTGCTCTGCACTGTATTCTAAGGGGATATCATGTCTCGTATTGGTAAAAAACCGGTTGAGCTGCCCGCAGGCGTTACCGCCTCTGTGTCAGGTCAGACCGTTGAGATGAAAGGCCCCAAAGGGACCCGGACTTTCAAAGCGACTGACGATGTGACCATCACTGTTGATGGTAATGTTGTTACTGTAGAACCACGCGGCAAATCCAAGCGCGCACGCCAACAGTGGGGCATGAGCCGCACAATGGTTGCAAACTTGGCCACTGGCGTATCCGAAGGCTTCAAGAAAGAGCTTGAGCTGTCGGGTGTTGGTTACCGTGCACAGATGCAGGGCAATGTCCTGAACCTGTCATTGGGCTACAGCCACGATGTCAAATTTGAAGTGCCTGAGGGTGTCACCGTGACATCTGCAAAGCCGACCGAAATTCTTGTCGAAGGTATCGACGAGCAGCAGGTTGGTCAGGTTGCGGCGAATATTCGCGCTTGGCGTAAGCCCGAGCCCTACAAGGGCAAAGGTATCAAGTACAAAGGCGAATATATCTTCCGCAAAGAAGGCAAGAAGAAGTAAGGAACGCGATTATGGCAAACAGCAAGAGACAACTGTTTCTGAAGCGCCGCATGCGCGTTCGGAACAAACTTCGCAGCGTCACAGCCAACCAAGGCCGTGCACGTCTTTCGGTACACCGCTCGAACAAAAACATCAGCGCCCAGCTGATCGACGACGTCAACGGCGTGACACTCGCCGCGGCATCGTCGCTCGAAAAGGACCTTGGTGTAGTTGGCAAGAACAACATCGAAGCCGCTGCTAAAGTGGGCGCTGCAATTGCAGAGCGCGCAAAGAAGGCCGGTGTCGAAGTTGCTTACTTCGACCGTGGCGGTTTCCTCTTTCACGGCAAGATCAAGGCTTTGGCCGAGGCAGCCCGCGAAGGTGGTCTGAAGATCTAATGGTGTGGGTGGGTTTTACCCACCCTACCAAAAAACCTGTAGTGTGGGTGAAACCTACGCTCGATGATCCGGCGCCCTGGGCGACCCGCGATTGGACAACGCCTTCGGGCACGAAAACAAAGGACGCCATCAATGGCAGAACGTGAAAACCGCGGCCGCGGCCGCAACCGTGAAGAGCAGGCTCCAGAATTTGCCGACCGTCTGGTCGCAATCAACCGGGTCTCCAAAACAGTCAAAGGCGGTAAGCGCTTTGGCTTTGCAGCACTTGTTGTTGTTGGCGACCAAAAAGGCCGTGTCGGCTTTGGTAAAGGTAAAGCCAAGGAAGTTCCTGAGGCGATCCGCAAAGCCACAGAGCAAGCCAAGCGCCAGATGATCCGTGTTGCACTGCGCGATGGTCGCACGCTGCACCACGATATCGAGGGCCGTCACGGCGCTGGTAAAGTGGTCATGCGCACAGCGCCAGTGGGTACCGGTATCATCGCCGGTGGTCCAATGCGTGCCGTGTTTGAAATGTTGGGTGTGCAGGACGTTGTGTCCAAGTCCATCGGGTCGCAAAACCCATACAACATGATCCGCGCAACCATGAACGGCCTGTCCAAAGAGCAGTCGCCGCGCAACGTCGCCCAGCGTCGTGGCAAAAAGGTTGCTGATATTCTGCCCAAGCGTGACGAAGCCCCAGCGGCCGAAGCACCTGCTGAAGCTGACGCGTAAGGAGATTTGACAGATGGGTAAAACAATCGTCGTCAAGCAGATCGGCTCTCCGATCCGCCGCCCCGAAAAACAGCGCGCGACGCTGATCGGTCTGGGCCTGAACAAGATGAACCGTACCAAAGAGCTGGAAGATACACCTTCCGTGCGCGGTATGGTCAACTCTATCCCCCACCTCGTCGAGATCATCGAAGAGCGCGGATAAGTGGTGTCGGGGTGATCCCCGATTGCCGTGAGAACGATTTGAAGCCCTCGGGAAACCGGGGGCTTTTTCTTTGGGCACAATGGAAAAGTTGACATGCAAATGCTGCATGGCGGCATTTCCGATGCTGCAGTTGCACAATAACGGCCTGCATCCTAGCTATTCGTCGAACCACATCGCCATCGCGGTGTCGCAACACGCAATTGAAAGGACGAAAGTCATGTCTATTACGACCAACACATTCGCCCCCGCTCAAATCGGTGCGCGTATATCCGCACGCATCTCTGCCCAACTGGCAGCTTTGAAAGAGGCGCGCGCGCAGAAGGCGGTTTACTATAAAGTCAGAATGCAATTGAACCGCATGTCGGACCGCGACTTGGCCGATATCGGCACAAACCGTCTGCTGATCGACGACTTGGCACGCGAAGCGGCCTTCGGCAAAGCGGAACAGTGAATTGAGGTAAGGTGGATCAAGATCCACCTTACGGTTTGAAATGAAAACATCTCGCAGTTCCGGGCAGCGCCCGGTTCTGCGCCACGGGGGAAGGCGGTTTGCATCGACCCCGAGGTCAGATCACCGGCCTATGTTATGCGCAGGAACTATCCCATTCTTGACGCCCCCCATCCCCCCGTCTATACGCCCCCAGTCGGACACCAAAAACGCCGACTCACAACTGTAACGCCGTGTTTGGCCGCTCCCGTCGCTGGGGGCCAATTCCGGCAAAAGGAGAAGCGACATGAAACTGAATGAACTCTCAGACAATCCAGGCGCAACACAGCGCAAGCAGCGCGTTGGCCGTGGTGCAGGTTCCGGCAAAGGTAAGACCGGTGGCCGTGGTATCAAAGGTCAGAAATCACGTTCCGGCGTCGCCATCAAAGGCTATGAGGGCGGCCAGATGCCACTCTACCAGCGTCTGCCAAAGCGTGGCTTCAACAAGCCGAACCGCAAGGCATTTGCTGTCATCAACCTGGGTCTGATCCAGAAATTCATCGACGAAGGCAAGATCGACGCGAAAGCCGACATCACCGAAGATGCACTGATCGCATCCGGTCTCGTGCGTCGTAAAAAGGACGGCATCCGCGTTCTTGCCAAGGGCGATTTCAAAGCCAAAGCAACGATCACAGTCACAGGTGCCTCCAAGGGCGCTGTCGAAGCTGTCGAAAAGGCGGGCGGTTCACTGACCGTCACAACACCGGCAGCGGCTGAGTAAGACCTTGTGAGCGACCTTTGTGTCGCTTACATACCTCTTCAAGTTTTCCCAAACGCCGCGATCCGGGAAACGGTATCGCGGCGTTTCTATTGAAAAGAGACCCACATGGCTTCTGCAGCAGAGCAAATGGCAGCCAACGTCAGTTGGAGCGCCTTCGGCAAAGCAACTGAACTGCGTCAGCGCATCCTGTTTACGATTGGTTTGCTGATTATTTACCGTCTTGGCACGTTCATTCCGGTTCCCGGCATTGACGGTATCGCCTTGCAGCAGTTCATGGAAGACGCGCAGTCGGGCATTGGTGGCATCCTGTCGATGTTCACCGGTGGTGCGCTGTCACGCATGGCGATCTTTACGCTGGGCATTATGCCCTACATTTCTGCCTCGATCGTGATGCAGCTTTTGGGCTCCATGTGGGAACCGCTCAAGAACCTCAAGAAAGAGGGCGAGCAGGGCCGCCGCAAGCTGAACCAATACACCCGTTACTTTACCGTCATTCTGGCCACGGCACAGGCTTACGGCCTTGCTGTCAGCCTTGAGGCGGGTGGTCTTGCGGCTGATCCGGGGCTGTTTTTTCAGGCTTCGACTGTCATCACCATCGTTGGTGGCTGTATGTTCCTGATGTGGCTGGGTGAGCAGATCACAGCACGTGGTATCGGCAACGGTATCTCTTTGATCATCTTCGTTGGTATTATCGCCGAAATCCCCGCCGCACTTGCGCAATTCCTGTCGCAGGGCCGGTCCGGTGCGATCAGCCCGCTGGTCATCGTCGGGATTATCCTGATGTTGATCGTGGTTCTGACCTTTGTGGTTTTCATGGAGCGTTCGCTGCGCAAGATCCACATCCAGTATCCGCGCCAGCAGCGCGGCATGAAGGTCTATGATGGGTCCACCAGCCACCTGCCGATCAAGGTGAACCCCGCCGGTGTGATTCCAGCAATCTTTGCATCTGCGTTGCTTTTGCTGCCAACGACGATCAGTACATTCAGCGGTGGATCATCCGGCCCGTTCATGTCGACCGTTCTGGCACTCTTTGGCCCCGGCCAGCCGCTTTATCTGATCTTCTTTGGCGGCATGATCATCTTCTTTACGTATTTCTACACCCGTGAAGTTGCCTTCAAGACCGAAGACGTTGCCGAGAACCTGAAAAACCAGAACGGCTTTGTGCCCGGCATCCGCCCCGGCAAGAAAACCGAAGAATATCTTGACTACGTCGTTACGCGGATTCTGGTGCTGGGCTCCGGTTATCTGGCTCTTGTGGCGCTGTTGCCCGAGATTATCCGCGCCGAACTGTCGATTCCGTTCTACTTTGGTGGCACATCAATCCTGATTATTGTGTCTGTGGGTATGGACACGATCCAGCAAATCCAGTCACACTTAGTGGCACATCAATACGAAGGCCTGATTGAGAAGTCTCAATTGCGTGGCAAGCGTAGCGCAAAACGTAAAGGGCCATCACGCCGATGAATATCATTCTGCTGGGACCGCCGGGGGCGGGTAAGGGAACACAGGCACGCAAGCTTGTTGAAGAACGCAACATGGTGCAACTCAGCACCGGAGATATGCTGCGCGCCGCCCGCACCAGCGGAACCGAAATGGGCAAGACTGTTGCGGCCGTCATGGACCGTGGTGATCTTGTGACCGATGAGATCGTGATCGGCCTGATCCGCGAACAGCTCGAGAGTGATGACGGCAAAGACGGCTATATCTTTGACGGCTTCCCCCGTACGCTGGCGCAGGCAGATGCCTTGGGGCGTTTGTTGGTGGATATGGGTGAAAACCTTGATTGCGTCATTGAGATGCAAGTCGATGATGAAGCGCTTGTTGATCGCATTACCGCGCGCTCGACCTGCGGTGACTGTGGTGAAGTCTATAACGACAATACCAAGCCGATCCCGGCAAATGGAAAATGCAGCAATTGCGGCGGCACAAATTTCCAGCGCCGCGCCGATGACAACGCGGACAGCCTGCGCACCCGTTTGATGGCCTACTATAAACAGACAAGCCCGTTGGTTGGTTACTACTATGCCAAGGGTGATCTGAAATCTGTGGATGGTCTGGCCAGCATGGATGACGTCGCCACCAGCATCGCGTCAGCGCTGCGGCAAAGCGAAAAAACCTGATATTTTGCAATGGGGCAGGGCGGAAACGGCAAATTGCCTTTTGCGCCGCTCCAGCGCCTTGACGCCTCGGCAAATGCCCCCTAAACAGCGCCATCCCGTAAGGGAATCATTTTGTGGTTAACGGGTCGCCCCCGAAGATCACAAGGCACCTCGATATGACGCAGCCCGGCGCCCTAAAGGTCCGGGCTTCCGTTGTGAAAAAAGGGTCTGGAACGACGGACCCGCAACGAAAAGGAATAGCAACGTGGCACGTATTGCCGGCGTAAACATCCCGACTGCAAAGCGGGTTCCAATCGCCCTCACTTATATCACCGGTATTGGTTCTGCCAAAGCCGAAGAAATCTGCGCAGCGACCAACATTGATCTCGCGCGTCGTGTAAACCAGCTTTCTGACGCAGAAGTGCTATCGATCCGTGAATACATCGACGCCAACCTGACAGTAGAAGGTGACCTGCGTCGCGAGACACAGATGAACATCAAGCGTCTGATGGACCTTGGTTGCTACCGTGGCCTGCGCCACCGTCGTAACCTGCCGGTTCGTGGTCAGCGTACTTCTACAAACGCACGCACACGCAAGGGCCCTGCAAAGGCCATTGCTGGTAAGAAGAAATAAGGGAAGCTTGATCAATGGCACGTGATACAAAACGCACCAAGAAGAAGGTTTCCAAGAACATCGCAGCCGGTGTTGCGCATGTGAACTCTTCTTTCAACAACACAAAGATCCTGATCTCCGACGTGCAGGGCAACGCCATTTCTTGGTCGTCCGCCGGTACGATGGGTTTCAAAGGTTCGCGGAAATCCACACCTTATGCGGCCCAGATGGCTGCTGAGGATGCAGGCAAGAAAGCACAAGATCACGGCGTGAAAACGCTGGAAGTCGAAGTGCAGGGTCCTGGTTCCGGTCGCGAATCCGCGCTTCGCGCATTGGCCGCTGTTGGTTTCAACATCACATCGATCCGTGACGTGACCCCAATGGCCCACAACGGTTGCCGCCCGCCAAAGCGTCGCCGCGTCTAATTACACCCAAACGCCTTGGGGTCGTGCTATTGGCACGGCCCCAATCCGTCATTTTAACCTCGGGCGTTTGCCTTTTTGGACATGAAGGCAGACTAGTATGGAGGGACATATGATCCACAAAAACTGGGCTGAGTTGATTAAGCCAACTCAATTAGAAGTTAAGCCGGGCAACGATCCTGCGCGTCAGGCCACCGTTATTGCAGAACCGCTTGAGCGTGGCTTTGGTCTGACATTGGGCAACGCCCTGCGCCGTATTTTGATGAGCTCCCTTCAGGGTGCTGCGATTACTGCTGTTCAGATTGACAACGTATTGCACGAGTTTTCATCCGTGTCCGGTGTGCGTGAAGACGTCACCGACATTGTGTTGAACCTCAAAGGTGTTGCGATCCGCATGGAAGTGGAAGGACCCAAGCGTCTGTCCGTTCAGGCCAAAGGCCCTGGCGTTGTGACAGCTGCGGACATTTCCGAGACTGCCGGTATCGAGATCCTGAACAAGGATCACGTGATCTGCCACCTTGATGAAGGTGCCGATCTGTACATGGAACTGACCGTGAATACCGGTAAGGGCTATGTTGCGGCGGACAAGAACAAGCCGGAAGATGCACCTATCGGCATGATGGCCGTTGATGCGATCTACTCGCCTGTGAAAAAAGTCAGCTATGATGTGCAGCCGACCCGCGAAGGTCAGGTTCTGGACTATGACAAGCTGACCATGAAGGTTGAGACCGACGGGTCGCTGACCCCTGACGATGCAGTCGCTTACGCGGCGCGTATCCTGCAGGACCAGTTGTCGATCTTCGTCAACTTTGATGAGCCTGAATCGGCAACTGCTGGCGCTGACGATGATGGTCTGGAGTTCAACCCGCTTCTGTTGAAGAAAGTGGACGAGCTGGAACTGTCTGTGCGTTCGGCAAACTGCCTCAAGAACGACAACATCGTTTACATCGGCGATCTGATCCAGAAAACCGAAGCAGAAATGCTGCGCACCCCGAACTTTGGCCGCAAATCTTTGAACGAGATCAAGGAAGTGCTGTCAGGCATGGGGCTGCACCTTGGCATGGATGTTGAGGACTGGCCGCCGGACAACATTGAAGATCTGGCGAAGAAGTTTGAGGATCAGTTCTAACTGATCCGAAAATCCCGGACTTGATCCGGGATCGGCACCAAGTACGAGGCCCCGGATCAAGTCCGGGGCTGCGTTACACCGACAAATGCCCGCACTGGCGGGGAACATCCCGGGCAATAACGCCCCACTAACGGAGCCAGCGACACGCATCGCAAAGGCCCATCGATAAAACAAAATGGAGACTATCACATGCGTCACGCAAGAGGTTACCGCCGCCTGAACCGTACACACGAGCACCGCAAAGCGCTGTTCGCGAACATGGCTGGCTCGCTCATTGAACATGAGCAGATCAAGACAACACTGCCCAAGGCGAAAGAACTGCGCCGTATCGTTGAAAAGCTGGTCACACTTGGCAAGCGTGGCGATTTGCACGCCCGCCGTCAGGCAAACGCGCAACTGAAGCAGGAAGCGCACACCGCGAAACTGTTCGAAGTGCTTGGGCCGCGTTATGCCGAGCGTCAGGGCGGCTATATCCGCATCATCAAAGCCGGTTTCCGCTACGGTGACATGGCGCCAATGGCGATCATCGAATTCGTCGACCGCGACGTCGATGCAAAAGGTGCGGCTGACAAGGCCCGTCTGGCTGAGTACGAGGCCGCTGAGGATTAATTTCCCGGGCATCGCCTGAATTTCGCAAAGCCCTGCCATTCTGGCGGGGCTTTCGCTTTTTTGAACAAAGCTTATGTTTCCGCCATGGCCGATCTTTTTGACAGCACGCCCACAGATACCCCCGCAGGCCCGCGCCCGCTGGCGGATCGGTTGCGGCCCAAGAACCTGTCCGAGGTCATCGGCCAGCAGCAGGTGCTTGGCCCTGATGCGCCACTGGGCACAATGCTTGCCTCTGGTTCGCTGTCTTCGTTGGTTTTCTGGGGCCCGCCCGGTGTTGGCAAAACGACCATTGCCCGTCTGCTGGCCGCTGAGACCGATCTGCATTTCGTCCAGATCAGCGCAATTTTTACCGGCGTGCCGGAACTGCGCAAAGTGTTCGAGGCCGCCAAAATGCGCCGTCAGAATGGCAAGGGCACCCTGTTGTTTGTGGATGAGATCCACCGTTTCAACAAAGCCCAGCAGGATGGTTTTTTACCTTACATGGAGGACGGCACGATCCTTTTGGTGGGGGCGACGACCGAAAACCCCAGTTTTGAGTTGAACGCCGCTGTGCTGAGCCGGAGCCAAGTTTTCATTCTCACGCGTCTTGATCTTAAAGACCTCGAATTGCTCGCGCAGCGCGCCGAGAAGGAATTGGGCAAGGCTCTACCGCTTGATGGCCACGCCCGTGAGGCGCTTTTGAATATGGCTGATGGTGATGGTCGCGCCTTGCTCAATCTGATTGAACAGGTCGCTGCATGGAAAACGGATGCCAAACTGGGCCGCGATGACCTGACCAAGCGCCTGATGAAGCGTGCGGCAAAGTACGACAAGTCGGGCGACGAACATTACAACCTGATCAGTGCGCTGCATAAATCCGTGCGTGGCTCGGATCCTGACGCCGCGCTTTACTGGTTTGCCCGTATGCTGGCAGGCGGCGAAGATCCACGGTTCCTCGCGCGGCGCATCACGCGCATGGCGGTTGAGGATATCGGCCTTGCAGATCCACAGGCGCAGGCGGTTTGCCTACAGTCTTGGGAAACCTATGAACGCCTGGGGTCGCCTGAAGGCGAGTTGGCGCTGGCACAAGCGGTCACCTATCTGGCGCTCGCACCCAAATCGAATGCGACCTATGTGGCCTATAAAGGGGCTATGGCGGCGGCCAAGAAAACCGGCTCGGAGCCACCCCCCGCCCATATCCTGAACGCGCCGACGACGTTGATGAAAGAGCAGGGCTTTGGTGCGGGGTATGCCTATGACCACGACGCCGAGGACGGGTTTAGTGGCCAGAACTATTTCCCCGAAACCATGAAGCGCGGGGTGTATTACATCCCTGTGGATCGCGGGTTTGAACGAGAGTTGAAAAAGCGCGTTGATTTCTTTGCGGGCCTGCGCGCCAAACGGGGCAAGAATTGACAAGGCAGGTACAAAGGCCCATGGGGGCGGCATGATGACACCTGTAATCTCTGTGGCCCTTGGCGGGGCGCTCGGCTCAGTGCTGCGCTATCTGATCGGCTTGGTCGTGGCTTTTCCATTTGGCACGCTTACCGTCAACGTGATCGGGTCTTTTGCGATTGGCCTGATCTGGGTGCATTTGGCGGATCGTGGATTGCAGCACTGGTTGCCATTTTTGATGACCGGCATATTGGGCGGGTTTACGACGTTTTCGGCGTTCACATTGGATGCGTTACGTTTGGTTGAAGAAGGCCGTGTGACGGCTGCGGGGGCTTATATGCTGGCCTCTATAATACTGTCGGTTCTTGCCTGTGCAGCAGGTCTTTGGATCGCAAGGGGAATGACAACATGAGTGGCGTACAAACGCGGGTGATCGGCCCTGATGATGGTGACCAGCGGCTTGACCGCTATCTGCGCCGCCTGTTCCCGCATCTGACCCAAGGGCGAATAGAAAAGATGTGCCGCAAAGGCGAGTTGCGTGTGGACGGGGGCCGCGTGAAATCGAACACGCGTCTCGATATTGGGCAAAAGGTCCGTATCCCGCCTTTGCCGACCGAGGAAGAGGCTGCTGCGGCTGCCAATCTTGCCAAGCGTGGTGTCACCAAAGCGGACGCAAAACTGATCCAGTCCTGCGTGATCTATAAAGACGACCACATCATCGCCATCAACAAACCGCATGGTTTGGCCACCCAAGGCGGCACGAACACCACGCGCCATGTCGACGGTCTGGCCGAGGCGTTGATGTTTGATTATGACGAAAAGCCCCGTCTGGTGCACCGTCTGGACAAGGACACATCGGGTGTGCTGCTGCTGGCCCGCACCCGCATGATGGCCAAGCAATTGACCGAGAACCTCAAGCACCGTGAGACACGCAAGATTTACTGGGCCGCTGTCGCAGGTGTTCCGCATCCGCGTGCAGGCACGATCAAATACGGGCTGGTGAAAGCGTCCGGTCATGGTCGTGGTGGCGAGAATGAAAAGATGCGCTGCGTGCATCCGCGTGATTTGGACAGCGTTGAAGGTGCGAAACGTGCGACCAGTGATTATGCGGTGATGGATACGCTTGCCAGCCGCGCGTCATGGTGTGCATTGGTGCCGATTACAGGGCGCACGCATCAGTTGCGCGCGCATATGGCCGAGATCGGGCATCCGATTATCGGTGATGGCAAATATGGCGGATCCAGTCAGGAAAACCTTGGCGATGGCTGGGGCGCTGGCATGGGAAGCGAGATCGGGCGCAAGTTGCATTTGCATGCGCGCAGCCTGACGATCGAACACCCTGCGACAGGGGCAATTTTGCACATTACAGCGCCTTTGCCAGAGCATATGCAAAACACGTGGGATTTCGTGGGCTGGGTTGTCGGCCACGCGCCCGTTGATCCGTTCAATATGCCGGATGAGTGATCTGCGGCTGGTCATCTTTGACGTCGACGGAACGCTTGTCGACAGTCAGGCCGAAATTATGGCCGCGATGGCGTTGGCCTTTCAGTCCGAGGGGCTGAAACTGCCTGACCGCGCAGTGGTTTTGTCGATTGTCGGCTTGTCACTGGCAGAGGCGTTTCAGACCCTTTGCCCCGATCTTGACGCGCCCCGCCGCGCAAGGATGGTAGAAGCCTATAAAGACGCCTTCATGTCTCTGCGCACGCAGAACCAAGAGATGGGCCCACTGTTTCCCGGTGCGCTTGATGCGCTGGATGCGTTGCGCGCGCAGGATCACACGCTTTTGGCGGTTGCTACAGGCAAATCGCGGCGGGGGCTTGATAAGGTACTGGAGCGGCATGGGCTGACGGGGGTTTTCCATTCCGAGCAGGTAGCCGACCACCATCCGTCAAAACCCAACCCTTCGATGATTCTGACGGCCCTGAATGAAACGGGTGTTGCGCCGCATAAGGCCGTGATGCTGGGTGATACAACGTTTGACATGGATATGGCGCGCGCGGCAGGTATCAAAAAGATCGGGGTCACTTGGGGCTATCATCCCGCAGAGACCCTGCAACCCGATGCAATGATTGACGATTTTGCGGCGCTCGCGGGCGCTGTCGACCAACTGATAGGTGTCTGACAATGAGTGACTGGCAACCAAAGCGGTTTTGGAAACAGGCGCAGGCCGAGGCCTGTGAGGACGGTTTCACCGTGTTGCTTGACGGGCGTCCGGTGCGGACACCCGCGAAGGCGCCGCTTGCTGTTCCGACCCACACGATGGCCGACGCGATTGCAAAAGAGTGGGACGCGCAGGACAAGGTGATTGATCCGCGCACCATGCCTGTGACCCGCGGTGCGAACGCCGCAATCGACAAAGTCCGCACGCAACGTGACGAAGTCATTGCAATGCTGGCAGAATATGGCGACAGCGATCTGCTTTGCTATCGTGCTGCGGGGCCCGAGGGCCTGATCCAGAAACAGGCCGAGGCGTGGGATCCGATGCTGGACTGGGCGGCGGATGCGCTGGGTGTGCGGCTTGCCGTCGGTGAGGGCGTGATGCATGTCGCGCAAAACCCGGAGGCGCTTGGCAAACTGCGCGATGAGCTTGCGGCGTTCGATGAATTCGCTCTGGCCGCGGTGCACGATCTGATCAGCCTCTCGGGGTCTTTGATCCTGGCGCTTGGTGTGACGCGCGAGGCGGTCGCGGTTGAAAAGGCATGGTTGCTTTCACGCGTAGATGAGCATTGGCAGATCGCGCAATGGGGCGAAGACGAAGAGGCTACTGCCGCCGAAGCGATCAAACGCCAAGCCTTTGAAGATGCCGCACGGTTTTACAGGTTTTCGCTGACCTAAGGGAAAGCCAGTGTTTGCACCGATCACACCGAAAAGTGCCTCATTTAGTGGCATCTGCCACGTGTTTTTCGGCTGCTGCCCTTGACTCTAGACCAGAATACCCAAACTCTCTGTTCATTGAGTTGGTTCGACCGGCTCACTGATCACGACTGTCTTCGGGACGGGATAAAAATTGGCTGCTCTGATTATGGAGCGGAAACTCAGGAAGAGGTAAAAATGAAAAAAACCGCATTTTACGGCGCACTCACTGTTGCAGGGTTTGCTGCAAGCATGGCTTCAGCGGCAACGCTGGATGACGTGAAAGAGCGCGGCACACTGAACTGTGGCGTAACAACTGGCCTGATCGGCTTTGCTTCACCAGACGCAAACGGCGTCTGGGACGGCTTTGACGTTGGCGTTTGCCGTGCTGTTGCTGCTGCTGTTTTGGGTGATCCGAATGCAGTCGAGTTCGTTCCAACAACGGGTAAGACACGCTTTACTGCGCTCGCTTCCGGCGAGATCGACATGCTGGCGCGCAACACAACATGGACATTCAGCCGCGACGTGGACCTGAAGTTCGAATTCGTTGGCATCAACTACTATGACGGTCAGGGCTTTATTGCGCCACGCGATCTGGGCGTGTCTTCCGCAAAAGAACTCGACGGTGCGACTGTCTGCATCCAAACCGGTACAACAACCGAGCTGAACCTGGCCGACTACTTCCGCGCCAACAACATCAGCTACGAGCCAGTGCCAATCGAAACAAACGCTGAAGGTCAGCAGCAGTACCTTGCTGGTGCATGTGACGTGTACACAACAGACGCATCCGGTCTGGCTGCGACACGTGCTGCGTTCGAGAACCCACAGGATCACATCATCCTGCCAGAGATCATCTCGAAAGAGCCACTTGGTCCGCTTGTTCGCCACGGCGACAACGACTGGGGTGACGTTGTGCGCTGGACACTGAACGCGCTGATCGCCGCTGAAGAACTGGGCGTGACATCTGCCAACATCGAAGAGCTGGCAGCTGCACCAACAGGTAACCCGGAAGTTAACCGTCTGCTGGGCACCGAAGGTGAACTGGGCGCGATGCTGGGTCTGGAAGCAGACTGGGCGAAGAACGCAATCGCTGCTGGTGGTAACTACGGCGAACTGTTCGAAAAGAACATCGGTGAGAACACACCAATCGGTCTGGCACGCGGTCTGAACGCACAGTGGACAGATGGTGGTCTGCTGTACACTCCTCCATTCCGTTAAGGAATTCGGATAAGACCAAAGGGCGCGGTTCAAACCGCGCCCTTTCACCAAGACGATCATAAAATCGGCGCAAACGAGTTGCTCAAGCAACCAGATCAAAAAGCGCCGAAACAACGGGGAATACATAATGACGTCGGTCACAGACCCACCACAGGGGTCGTTCCGCCTGTCGATGCTTATCAACGACACGCGTTATCGATCCTATACTTTCCAATTCATCGCTCTCGTGCTTCTGATCGGTTTCATGGCCTATCTGGGCATCAATCTGGTAAGCAATCTCGCAGCGCAGGGTCTGAACATTTCGTTTGGTTTTCTGGGTGATGCGGCCGGATATGACATCAACCAGACCGTGGTCGAGTATGACAGCCAATCGTCGCACCTGCGGGCTGCAGTCGTCGGGATTATCAACACGCTGATTGTTGCTTTCCTTGCTTGCGTGACGGCAACAATCTTTGGCGTCATTGCAGGTGTTCTACGGCTTTCGAACAACTGGGTCGTGCGCAAATTGATGGCGTTCTACGTCGAGATCTTCCGGAACATTCCCGTTCTGATCTGGATCATCATTATCTTCTCGATCATGACCGTCAGCATGCCGGCACCGCGCGATTTCCGGGGTGAGGATCCTTCCGCCAGTATGTTGTTTGAATCCTTCGCCTTTACGAACCGCGGTGTTTATTCGCCTGCTCCGGTCATTGATGGTGCAAGTGGCTGGATCGTCATCGGAGTCTTTATCGCCTCGATTATCGGCATTTTTGCCTATCGCAGATACGCGACCAAGAAACTTTACGATACCGGGCAACTCCTGCCGATGCTCTGGCCATCCGTGGCGCTGTTTTTCGTGCCCGTGACCCTTGTCTACTTCATCCTCGGTCGTCCGATCACCTTGGACTATCCCTCGTTGCAAGGGTTCAACTTCCAAGGCGGGCTGCATCTGCGAGGGTCGTTGATTGCGCTTTGGTTTGCTTTGGCGATCTACACCGGTGCCTTTATCGCGGAAAACGTGCGTGCGGGTATTCTGGCGATTTCCAAGGGCCAGACAGAGGCCGCGGCCTCGCTTGGTCTGCGCCCCGGTCGGATCATGAACCTTGTGATCCTGCCCCAGGCGTTGCGGGTCATCATCCCGCCGCTGATTTCGCAATATCTCAACATCACCAAGAACAGCTCTCTGGCAATTGCTGTGGGTTATATGGACGTCACATCCACGCTGGGCGGGATCACCCTGAACCAGACCGGGCGTGCGATCGAATGTATCCTGTTGCTGATGCTGTTCTATCTGACGATCTCACTGCTGATCTCGGCTGTGATGAACGTCTACAACAACTCTGTGAAGCTGAGGGAGCGCTGATATGTCAGATACACATTCACACTCAGTCGCTTTTGTCCGCACCGAAACCCTGCCGCAACTGCCCCCGCCCGCCAGCGAGGCAGGTGTGGTCAAGTGGATGCGCGAGAACCTGTTCTCGAGCGTTCCCAACAGTATCCTGACGCTGGTGTCACTTTATGTGATCTATCAGCTTGTGACGGGTGCATTCCCTTGGATGGCAAACGGCATCTGGAACACAAACTCGTTGGCAGAGTGTCGTGAAATCCTTGACGGCGCCACGGGTGCCTGCTTCTCGGTCCTCACGGAACGCTGGAACCAGCTTTTGTTCGGGTTCAGCTACCCGTCAGAATTCTACTGGCGTCCGGGACTGGCCTTCCTGTTGCTGTTTGTGGCGGCTGCACCGGTCATGTTTTTTGACCTGCCGCGTAAACTGCTGCTGTTCACAGCGGTTTACCCGTTCCTTGCCTACTGGCTGGTCTGGGGTGGCACGATCTATACCCCGCTGTTTGCGCTGCTGGGCATTGTCATCGGGTACCTTGTGTATGCGCGTTTCGTCAAAGACAGCTTTGCCATGGGCTTTTTCGGTGGCGTGATTGCCGCGTTCATTGCGTGGTTTATCGGCGGATACATTGTCGGTGCCATCGCACCGGCCGAGCCGTTCCTTGAGGCCGTGCAGTCGCGCGACATGGGGGGCTTTATGCTCAACATGACGCTTGGTGTTGTCTGCGTGTCTCTTTCGCTGCCCTTGGGGATCGTGCTCGCGCTGGGCCGTCAGTCGGACATGCCAATTATCAAGTGGATTTGCGTGATCTTTATCGAGTTCATCCGTGGCGTGCCGCTGATTACCTTGCTCTTCGTGGCAAACGTGGTTCTGGCGTACTTCCTGCCGCCAGGGACGACGTTCGATTTGATCCTGCGTGTCATCATCATGATCACCATGTTCTCGGCCGCCTATATCGCCGAGGTGATCCGGGGTGGTCTGGCCGCTTTGCCAAAGGGCCAGTATGAGGCCGCTGACAGTCTGGGGCTGGATTACGCACAGGCGATGCGTCTGATCATCCTGCCGCAGGCGCTCAAGATCTCGATCCCGGGCATCGTGAACGTGGCGGTGGGTCTGTTCAAGGACACCACGCTGGTTTCGGTCATTTCGATGTTCGATCTGGTTGGCATGATCCGCGGGCCGATCCTGTCGTCAACCGACTGGAACGGGGTCTACTGGGAGCTGTTTATGGCCGCCTCGGTTCTGTTCTTCGTCGTGTGCTACGGCATTTCACAATACTCACAATGGTTGGAGCGCAGGCTCGCAACCGACCACCGATAGGAGGCTGAAACTATGGCCGAAGCAAAACAACTCAAGGTCTCGGACGAGCTGGCGATTACCATTGAGAATATGAACAAATGGTATGGGTCGTTCCACGTGCTGCGTGACATCGACCTGTCGGTGTATCGGGGTGAGCGGATTGTCATCTGTGGGCCCTCGGGGTCGGGTAAATCCACGCTGATCCGTTGCATCAACGCCTTGGAAGAGCACCAACAAGGCAAGATCACCGTGGACGGCACTGTTCTGTCCTCGGACCTCAAGAACATCGACAAGATCCGGTCAGAGGTCGGCATGTGCTTTCAGCACTTCAACCTCTTCCCGCATCTGACGATCCTTGAAAACTGCACGCTGGCCCCGATCTGGGTGCGCAAGACGCCCAAGAAGGAAGCCGAAGAAACTGCGATGCACTTCCTTGAGAAGGTCAAGATCCCCGAGCAGGCCGACAAATACCCCGGTCAGTTGTCCGGTGGTCAGCAACAGCGTGTGGCAATTGCCCGTTCGCTTTGCATGAAGCCGCGCATCATGCTGTTCGACGAACCGACATCGGCGCTTGACCCTGAAATGATCAAAGAGGTGCTCGACACCATGATCGAGCTGGCCGAAGAGGGCATGACCATGCTTTGTGTGACCCACGAGATGGGCTTTGCCCGTCAGGTCGCCAACCGCGTGATCTTTATGGACCAGGGCCAGATCGTGGAACAGAACGAGCCTGAAGAGTTCTTCAACAACCCGCAATCAGACCGGACACAGTTGTTCCTGAGCCAGATTCTGGGTCACTAAAGCGGCCAAAGCGCGTCACGAAAAGCCCCGGTCAGTGCCGGGGCTTTTTCATTCAATATCCTGCGCAGACGTCCCGATCAGATCGCGCGGCACGATGAAGTCTTTACAGTACCCGGTTCGGGCGTTGACTTGCATCCAGCTCTCTCCGTCGAAATCAACCACCGTGGTGGCGCATGTCGGATAGTCGCTGAACCGGTGATGTTTGGGCGGAGTCCTGACCAGCATACTGGCCAGCATGCCGATGCCGGGGTTATGCCCGATCACAGCGACGGTGTGTGCGGTTTGCCGATGAAGCAAAGCAAGAATGGTATCGGGAGACGCATGATAAATCGTGCCGCTCAGCTCCAGTGTGGGGCGTGGGTCCAATGAGGGCAGGATCAGTGCAGCGGTCTCTTGGGTCCGGATCGCGTCGGAACATAGCACCACTTCGGGCAGATAGCCCTCTGCCGCCATCCATGTGCCAATCGCCTCGGCGGATGCGCGTCCGCGCGCGTTCAGCACACGCGCGTGATCATCGGCGAAAGGATCGCTCCAGCTTGATTTCGCATGGCGGATCAGGATCAGGCGCAGGGTCACAGGAAGGCCTCCATATGGAACGCAGATTGGGCGGGTAGGCGGATGCCTTGGCCTACTGGACAGGCACGGCGCGCGAGGCATCCACCGGTACGGCAGGCGGTGCCAGCTTCTGAGATCACATGCGCCTTGCAAGCGGCCACATCATAGCCATCACTGAAAGCTCCCACAGGGCAGGCGGTCACGCAGGGTTGCGCGCAGGTCAGGCAGGGCTGTGGGCGGTTGCCAATTAGGGCGGGTTTCTTCCAGCGTAACGCACCACGGAAAGAGGTGAATAGCCCCACTGTGTCATGCACCAGAAATCCGATCGGAGATGCCCAGAACCGCCCTGTTTGTTTGGCCCATGTAAAGAACGGCGCATAGGGTGGGCCGCCGAACGGGAAGATCGGTTCCGCGCCAACCGTCACGGCCAATTCAGTGATGATGCGGGTGGACCAGCGGTCCATCGGGTCTGGTTGGCCGTCTTTGTATTCGGGGCTGGTCACAAAGATTGGCCAAAAGGCTGGCTCATCGGGGCCGATCAGGGTGATTGTACTGTCCCCGTCAGCGCAGTCGCCCAAGGGCCGCAGCCCATGGGGTGCGAGCAGTGCGCCTACGTCAGACACGATATCCTTCAATCACGCGGTGCGCGAATGATGGAGCCGGCACCATGTTCGGTGAACAACTCCAACAGGCTGGCATTTGGCAGGCGGCCATCAAGGATCACCACGGCGCGCACGCCCTTTTCAATCGCATCAAGGGCGGTTTCCGTTTTCGGGATCATGCCACCGGCAATTGTGCCGTCCGCAATCATCGCACGGACCTGTTCAGGGGTGATCTGGGTAATCACGTTGCCTTCAGCGTCCTTAACCCCTGCCACGTCCGTCAAAAGAAGCAGGCGGTCCGCTTTCAGCGCCCCGGCAATGGCGCCGGCCGCAGTGTCGCCGTTGACGTTGAAGGTCTCGTTGAAATCCATGCCTGTGGCAACAGGTGCAACGACCGGAATAATTCCGGCAGAAAACAGATCGCGCAACACTTGCACGTTCATTTCGATGGGTTTGCCGACAAAGCCAAGTTCGGGGTCGTCGGCCTCGGCCACCATCAGGTCGTCGTCCTTGCCCGACAAACCAACTGCGCGCCCGCCTTCATCCATGATGGCCTGCACAATCCGCTTGTTCACAAGGCCAGTGAGGACCATTTCGACCACTTCGACCGTGTCCTTGTCCGTGACACGTTTGCCGCGCACGAATTCGGATTTGATCCCCAGTTTATCCAGCATTTCGTTGATCATCGGGCCGCCGCCATGCACGACAACAGGGTTCATGCCAACTTGCCGCATTAAAACGATATCGCGGGCAAATTCGGCCATCGCATTTGCGTCGCCCATGGCGTTGCCACCGAATTTGATCACGACAACCGCGCCGGAATAGCGCTGTAGATAAGGGAGTGCCTCTGACAGTGTCCGCGCGGTTGCGATCCAGTCACGGTTCATATCTTGTTTCCTTGTATTCATTCTATTCCCGCAATGACGGCGCGCAGCGTTGCAATACCATCACTCTTTTCGGATGACGTCAGGATCAGTTCAGGAAATGCCGCCGGGTGTTTGGCCAAGGCTGCACGGGTTTTGTCGAGCGAGGATTGCAACGCATCACCGCGCAGTTTGTCGACCTTGGTCATGACGACCTGAAAGGTCACAGCAGAGCTATCCAGCAGCGACATGATCTCTTCGTCCACCGCTTTGGCACCGTGCCGCGCGTCGATGAGGACAAAGACGCGGCGCAGGGTTTGACGGCCCGAAAGATATTGCTTGAGCAGGCGCTGCCATTTCTCAACAACCGCCACCGGGGCATTGGCAAAACCGTAACCGGGCAGGTCGACGACATAGATATCGCCCGCTGTGAAATAGTTGATCTCCTGCGTGCGCCCCGGCGTGTTTGATGCGCGCGCCAACCCTTTGCGCCCTGTGAGCGCATTAATCAAAGATGATTTGCCAACATTCGAGCGGCCCGCAAAGCACACCTCAATCCGGTCCGCTGGAGGCAGGCCGTCCATCGCGACAACACCTTTGACGAATTCGGTTTCGCCGGCAAAAAGCAGGCGGCCCTTTTCGAGCGTTTGTGCATCAGGCTCTTCCACTTCGGGAAAGCGCATTTCCATTTCAGATTACCTTTGCCGTATCGTTGAGGGTGATCTTACCGCCCTTGAGGACCTTGGCATAGACGCCAAAATCCTGATGGTTCCAGCCATCGCGCAAAGCCGTGAGCGTATCAACGTCGCGTTCGCCCGTATGCGGATTGGCCATCGTATGTTTGCAGCGTTCAATCGGTTCAACGATCTGCAAGACGGCTTCGCCGATGTGCACATCCTTGCCGATCCATGTCATTTCTTCCCATGCAGCGGTGCCATCCAGCCAGATATTGCCGCGCCAGCGCTCGACCTCAAGCGGGTGACCCAACCTGTCAGACACAGCGTCATGGCTCGCCTTCGTCATGATCGAGACCGAGGGATAATCCGTGTCCGTCATCCCGCGCGCGGGCACTTTGGCAAGCCCCGTTGGCTGGCGTTTGTCGGGCGGGCAGAGAGGGCGCACCCAGTCAATGAATTTCGCCGCATCTGATGGGGCATCGGGATCAAAATTCACCTCACCCAAAAGGTCGTGCCGCAGGGTGATCCTGCCCGCCATCTCATCAAGGCTCGCCCAGATGCCTGCAAGGGCCGGTGTGCCCGTGCCAATCATGAAATTGGCGCATGAGACCCATGCAGGCGCATCGGCGTCAAACCTTGAGGCCTCATGCGTGACCGCCCAGACGCGATCCCAAGGCAGTGTCTGACCGGCGATCAGCGCGACTTGCTTCAGCGGTTCACGTCCATGGCTTTTGATGGGGTGCCGCCACAGCGCGGCGACACGTGTCATCTACTTGCCCTCTTTCTTCGCGTCTTCCGTCGCAGCCTTCTTTTTGATGCTCGACTTGATGTTGCCAAAGACATCAGGCTTGGCCCCATGGCTTCGCATAATCGCATACTGCTGGATAAAGGTGATGACGTTGTTGGCAATCCAGTAGAGGACCAGACCGGACGCAAAGTGGCCCAGCATGAACATAAAGACCCATGGCATCCACGCAAAAATCATCTGCTGCGTGGGGTCTGTTGGGGCGGGATTCAGCTTTTGCTGAAGCCACATCGACACACCCAGCAGGATTGGCAGGATACCGATAAAGATCAGCGCAAGGATCGAACCGGGTTCGGGTGCCGCAAAGGGCAGCAAGCCAAAGAGGTTCAGGAACGACGACGGATCAGGTGCGGAAAGGTCGCGGATCCAGCCGATCCATGGCGCGTGGCGCAGTTCGATCGTGACAAAAATCACCTTATAGAGCGAGAAGAAGATCGGGATCTGCAACAGAATGGGCAAACAACCTGCGGCAGGGTTCACCTTATTGTCCTTGTAAAGCTTCATCATGCCTTGCTGCATGGCCTGCTTGTCGTCGCCTGCGCGCTCTTTGAGCTTCTCCATTTCCGGCTGAAGCTCTTTCATCTTTGCCATCGAGACATAGGATTTATAGGCCAGCGGCAGCACCAGAATTTTCAGGATCACCGTCAGCGCAAGAATAGACCACCCCATGTTGCCAATCACGATATTGAGGTAGTGCAGCAGCGCAAAGATCGGTTTGGTCAGGAAAAAGAACCAGCCCCAGTCGATACTGTCCAGAAAGCCGTCAACGCCTTCTTCGTCCTGATAATGGCGGATCTCTTCCCATTCCTTGGCGCCTGCAAAAAGGCGGGTCGTGACTGTCGCGGTTTCACCGGCAGCGACCGTTTCAATCGGCATCACGGCCTCAACCTGATAGAGGTCGCGGACATCGAAGTACTTGGAGGTGGAGCGGAACGGCACACCCTGTTCAGGGATCAGTGTGGTCATCCAGTAGTGGTCTGTATAGCCGATCCAGCCGGATGAGGCTACATCCAGACGCTCGGCCTGGGTGCGTTCACGCGGATCTACGGCATACTCGGTGATATCGTCATAACCGGTTTCTTCCAGCTCACCATCGGTCATCCGCACCATGCCTTCGTGCAGGATGAAGAAGTTCTTGAGGTCGGCAGGCTCTCCGTGGCGGCGCAAAATGCCGTAAGGCCGCGCTGAAACCGGAGTGTTTGTTGTGTTTTCGACGCTTTGTGCAAAGCTGAACATATAGGCGTCGTCGACCGAGATTTCAGTGCGGAAAATCTGGCCTGCGCCGTTGTCCCACGCGATGGTCACTGGGGTTGTTGGCGTCAGCGTTTCACCGCTTTCCAGTGACCAAACGGTGTCGGGTCCGGGAACCGCGCTGGCATCAATGCCGTCGGTTGCGGTCCAGCCGAAGGAGGCAAAATAGGCACCTGCTTCGCCGACGGGCTTTAGCAGGCGCACGATGGGTGCGTCTTCGTCGATCGTTTCGCGGTACTGCGTCAGCGCCAGATCATCAATCCGCCCGCCCAAAAGAGAGATGGACCCGGTCAGCTCTTCCGTTGCAATCGGTACACGTGGTGCTTCTGCGGCTACCTCTGGCGCATCGGTCGGCGTCATGGCAGTGGGCGCCACTGGATCAGAGGCAGGCAAGGTTGCATCTTCGAGCAATTGGGTGGTTTCGGTTGCAGGATCAACGGGCAGATCCTCAGGCGGGAACAGCGTTGTCCACGCCACGATCACGGCAAAGCTAAGCACCGTTGCCAAGATGAGGTTCTTGTTCTGGTCGTCCATCTGAAAACCACCCATTTTTCCTAGAAAAGTCTGTGGGTCGTTCAACCTGTCGGGGGGGGAAAGGTCAAGCGGTTTTCAGGGTTTTTGGACGTATTGAAGCAGTTGTGAGCGACCAATTCGGCGTCTCAGTGGTCACCGAGCGTCAAATCCGTCGTGCGCAGGTGGCAAACCTCAGGAATTTTGCGAATCCAGAAACCGTTCGCGGGTCCGTTGAAAGACAGCCGTCAGACGCGGATCGTTCATCGTAAGCTTTTTCAGCATCTCCGAAAATGCTTTATCGTCCTGCCCGAAGAAGGCCTGCGCTGCCTCATCAGGATCCATTGATTTCGAAATACTTTTCATACCATACTACCTTCTCACCGTTACATCATGCCTGTTAAATGGGCAATCAGGTGAAATTAGGGCCATAATCGGGCCTAATCTTAGATATTCAATAAGATTGTCAAAAATCACTGATTGAAGTCTGGGTCCGTACACCACGCACTACTTATGTCGAAAATGACTGTTTGGTCAAAACCATTACCAAATCACTATAATAAACCAGTCAGCCATGCTTGCTGCAAGTCTGGTTGTCCTGACCTGTTGGTAATGTGATCAGACCTACAACTTATCGCGCAAACTGTACCACAACATGGCCAAAACCAGCAAAGGCGAACGCAACTTGGGTCCGCCGGGGAATGGATATGTCGGCACACGTGCCATGATGTCGAACCGCTCCGCCTGACCGGCGATGGTTTCCGCAGCGATCTGCCCCGAAAGTGTCGCGAGCGCCACGCCAGAGCCCGAGAACCCCGACATCGTCAGGATATTCCCGCCAATCCGTTCAAAATGTGGCATCCGGTTCATCGTTATGCCCAGCGTGCCACCCCATGCATGGTCAATCTCGACGTCCTTGAGTTGCGGGAAAATCTCGGCCAGCGGTTTGCGCACGGCCCCCGCAATGTCTTTGGGGAATTTATAGCCATAGCTTTCGGTGCCACCGAACAAGAGCCGGTGATCGTCGGAGAAGCGAAAGTAGTTCACCACGAATTTGCTATCGGCGACGGCATAGTTGTTGCGGATGATCTGGTTCTGCGCGTCGGGCGTCATCGGTTTGGTCGAGACGATGAAATTGTTGATCGGCATGACGCGGGCGGCCACGTGTTTTTGCAGTGTGCCCAGATAGCCGTTGCAACCCATCACAACAAACCGCGCCTTGATCTTGGCGTCGTCCGTTTTGACGCAAGCAGGATCACCTTCCTCAATTGCGGTAACCTTGGCGCTTTCAAATATCCGCGCGCCAGCTTTGGTGGCCAGCCGCGCGAGGCCCAAAACCAGCTCCAGCGGGTCCACGTGGCCCGCACCCATATCAAGCGTGCCACCGTGATAGGCGGGCGAGTTCACGATCTCGCGGCATTCCTCGGGTGACAGCAGGCTGATCTGATCATCGCCGTATTTGTCGTGCATATGCGCAACATAGGCGTGGTTATGGGCATGATCGCGCGCGCGGTGGACGGTGTGCACGATGCCGGGGTGAAATTCGGTGTGGACCTCGTCCAAGCTGCAAAGATTGCGCACGAGGTCCGTCGCCTGACAGCCGATATCCCATAAAGCGCGGGCATGTGTGTCACCGACCATCGCCTCGAGGTCTTCCTGATCGCGCCGCTGACCGCGCGCGACCTGACCACCATTGCGACCGGATGCGCCAAAGCCCACGCGCTGCGCCTCCAGCAGCACCACATCATAGCCGCGCTGGGCGAGATGATAGGCGGTGGACAGTCCTGTGAAACCGCCACCGACAACACAGACATCACAGTCCAGATCGCCCACCGCTGCGGGAAATCTGTCCAGATGCGTCGCGCTGTCGGCATAGTAGGACCGGGGGTATTCCCCCGGGCGGTCGTTAACGCTCAGCAGGTCCATTAGCCTGCTTTCAGCAGATCGTCAGCTTTCAGCTTATCATAGGCCTCATCCAGCGACTTGCGCGCGCGCGCGATCAGGATGTCGATCTCGTCGCATGTGATCGACAAAGGCGGCGAAATAATCATCCGGTCACCGACGCTGCGCATAATGATGTTGTTTGCAAAACAGCGGTCCCGACAGATGAAACCGGCGGTGCCTGCCTCGGCGGCAAAGACGGCGCGGGTGGATTTGTCAGGTGTCAGCGCAAGCGACGCCATCATGCCCACGATTTTGGCCTCACCCACCAGCGGATGATCGGCCAGTGCTTCCCATCTTTCACGCAGGTAAGGTGCTGTCACATCGCGGACGTTTTCGATCATCCCTTCCTCTTCGATGATGCGCAGGTTTTCCAGCGCCACGGCACAGGCCACAGGATGACCCGAATACGTGTAGCCATGGTTGAACTCTGTATCCCGCAACACGTCTGCTACCCGATCCGATACGATAGAGCCGCCGATCGGAATATAGCCCGAGCTGAGACCCTTGGCGATCGTCATGATATCGGGTTCAATCCCGACTGTTTGCGAGCCGAACCAGTTGCCGGTGCGCCCGAAGCCGCAGATCACCTCATCCGCGATCAGCAGGATATCGTATTTCTTGATGATGCGCTGCACTTCAGGCCAATATGTTTCGGGGGGCACGATCACGCCACCGGCACCTTGGATCGGTTCGGCAATGAAGGCTGCAACACGTTCTGGCCCGATCTCCTTGATCTTCGCTTCCAGTTGGCGCGCACGCTCCAACCCGAATTCCTCGGGCGTCATATCCCCGCCTTCGGCCCACCAATGGGGCTGGTCGACGAATTCAATGCCGGGGATCGGCAGACCACCTTGGCCGTGCATCCCTTTCATCCCGCCCAACGACGCACCGCCGATGGTCGAGCCGTGATAGGCGTTCCACCGCGAAATGATCACATCGCGCTGCGGTTCGCCTTTCTCGGCCCAGTAGGTCCGCACAAGGCGAATGTTCGTGTCATTCGCATCAGACCCGCCATTGGCAAAGAACACCTGGTTCAGGTCGCCCGGGGCAAGTTCAGCAAGCTTCTTGGCCAGCATGATCGCGGGGATGTGCGTGGTTTTAAAGAAGGTGTTGTAGAAAGGCAGTTCCTTCATCTGGCGGGCCGCAACCTCGGCCAGTTCGTCGCGGCCATAGCCGATATTGACGCACCAAAGGCCTGCCATCCCGTCAATGATCTCGTTTCCGTCGCTGTCTTTCAGCCAGACGCCTTTGGCCGAGGTGATAACGCGCGGCTTGCTTTCGGCAAGCGAATTGGCATGGGTGAAAGGGTGCAGGTGGTGCGCGGAATCGAGCGCCTGAAGTTCAGCGGTCGGGGGATAGTTTGTAATCACGTTCATGGGGGACCTCTGTGCTAGACGTTCAAAAGAAGGTGGCGGCGTTCCCAAGGCGAAATCTCGCGCTGGTATTCCTCGTTCTCGGCAACTTTTATTTGTTCATACAGGCGGCAGAACTCTTCGCCCAGGAAACTACGGATTTCTGTCGCATCTTCGAAATAATCAAGCGCCTCGCGCAAACTTGAAGGCAGGGGAAGGTCGCTTTCCCACACCTCTTTTGTAGCTTCTTCGCGTGGTTCGACCTTGTTGATCATGCCAAGATAACCGCAGGCAAGTGATGCCGCGATTGCGATATAGGGATTGCAATCCATCCCGATGACACGGTTTTCAAGCCGCCGCGATTCAGGTCGTGAATGTGGCACGCGCAGGCCTGTTGTGCGGTTATCCGTCGCCCATTCAAGGTTTGCGGGCGCGCTTTGCCCGTCCACCGTCAGGCGGCGGAAGGAATTCACGTAGGGTGCCATCAGTGGCATGACCTGCATCAGATAGGTCTGAGATCCACCTGTGAACCAGCGGAACAGGTCGGTGGCGCTGCCATCTTCTGCGGAAAAAATGTTCTGGCCGGTCTCAATGTCCACCACGCTTTGATGCACGTGCATGGCGCTTCCCGGTTCGTCCCGTTTGGGTTTTGCCATGAAGGTCGCAAAAACGTTGTTCTTCAAGGCCGCTTCGCGGATCGTGCGTTTGAAATAGAACACCTGATCGGCCACATGCAGGGGATCGCCGTGAATTAGGTTGATCTCGATCTGGCCGGCGCCGCCTTCCTGTATCAGCGTGTCAATTGGCAGGCCCTGCTGTTCGGCATAGGCGTAAATCGTGTCGATCACCGGGCCGTATTCATCGACCGCGACCATGGAATAGACCTGACGGCTGGGCACTTTGCGCCCCGTCCGGCCCACGGGTGTTTCGATCGGATCATTCGGGTCGAGGTTCGGCGTGGTCAGGTAAAACTCCAGCTCGGGTGCGATGACGGGCTTCCAGCCTTTTTCGGCATAAGCGGCCATCACCTTTTTCAGGATCGACCGCGGCGCCACGGATAGCGGTGTGCCGTCGCGGTTGAACATATCGCAGATCACCTGCACAGACACGTCATCCGCCCAAGGCACAGCGCAGGCAGTTGTCATATCCGGTCTGAGGATCGTGTCCTTTTCCAGCCACTGGTTTTCGATATCCATATCGACGTAATCGCCCGAAACCGTCTGATAAAAGAGTGAAATCGGCAGCGCCATTTCAATATCGGGGCGGAATTTTGTTGCGGGCATGGTTTTGCCACGTGAGGTGCCGACCAGATCGGGGATAATACACTCCACCCCGTCGATTTTGGCGCCTTTGCTATAGCTGAAGAATTCTTCGGAAAGAGAATCTTGCCAGTTGGCGATATTCGCTGATGACATTGGTGCCTCCTCAGGCGCGAGAGCGGTTGCTTTGGCCGCTGGTCGATAATTTGATCAAAAGTAGAGCAATAGTCAATTGCCACCATCGTGGCAGTGCGTGATTGGTCGATGCTCAGTCGGTCGCTGTTTGTTGGATAAACTCCATGCCCTGCCGGATATCCTGTGTCATGGCGTCCCGCGTTTTCTGTGCATCACCCTGACGCAGTGCATGGATCGCCGCGCGGTGGTGATCCACCAGATTTGCGGTCCCATACCGCCCGCAGACGACCCGCAGCGACGGCCCCACCCGCAGCCAGAGGCTTTCCGCGATCCGGTGCAGGATGCGGGCGTTGGCAAGGTGATACAAATGGAAATGGAAGCGGTAGTTCGCTTCCAGATATCCGCGGATATCACCGCCCGTTATGGCGTCGTCAACCAGACTGTCGAGCCGCTCTAATTCATTGATATCATTTTGTGAAATATGTACGGCTGCTGCTTCCGCAAGCTCCGGTTCCACGGTCAGTCTCACCAGCTCGATCTGTTGCAATTTGTGGGTTGTCATTGCGGGGACCGAGATGCGCCTGTTCTCAAGGGTGACAAGGGCGCCTTCTGCTGTCAATCGCCGGATTGCTTCGCGCGCAGGGGTGACGCCGGTCCCGATCATATCCGCCAGACCGTGTATCGTGACAGGCTGACCGGGAACGACCTCGCCAAAGAGAATCATCTCTTTGACGCGCAGATAGATCGTTTCGTGTTCCGGCTTTTTGCTGATCAGTACGGTCATTTTTGTGCCTGCGTTCCACGCATACCTGATTTCATAAACCCTTTAAGTTGTCAAAACCTATCAAATTCATAGGACGGGATTGCAAAGGCGTATGATTTCATCAAAGCTGCTTGCCAGTGACTAGGATTCCGAACGGAGGATTACATGCCTAAAACGAATTCATACGCCTTGCTTGCGGCCGCCGTGCTTGCGGCGCAGGCGGGTTGGGCCCAGGAAGTGCGCGTCTATAACTGGTCCGATTATATCGACGAAGATCTGTTGACCAAGTTCGAGGAAGAAACCGGCTTCGATCTGATCTATGACGTTTTTGACAGCAACGAAGTTCTGGAAACCAGACTTCTGGCTGGTGGCTCAGGCTATGATGTAGTTGTTCCCACCGCGACCTTCCTGCAGCGCCAGATCGCAGCAGGCGCGTTCCAGCCGCTGGATAAATCGCAGCTGAGCAACATCGGCAATCTCTGGGATGTGGTCAGCGCACGCACCGAGACCTACGATCCGGGCGGCGAATATTCGATCAACTACATGTGGGGTACCACCGGCCTTGGCGTGAACGTAGCTGAAGTGACCGCACGTTTGGGCGAAGACGCACCGATCAATTCGCTGTCGCTGGTTTTTGATCCTGCGAACATGGAAAAGCTGGCTGACTGTGGTGTGCATTTCCTTGATGCGCCGACCGAGATGGTACCGGCTGCATTGCAGTACCTTGGCGAAGACCCTGATGCCAAAGACGATGAGTCGTTGGCCAAAGCAGAGGCGGTTTTGTCTGCTGTCCGCCCCTATGTCCAGAAGTACCACAGCTCGGAATATATCTCGGCGCTGGCCAATGGTGACATCTGTGTCGCTTTCGGCTGGTCCGGTGACATTCTGCAATCACGCGACCGCGCTGCAGAGGCCGAAAACGGCATCGAGATTGCCTATAACGCTCCGGTTGAAGGTGCCCTGATGTGGTTTGACCAAATGGCGATCCCTGTGGATGCCCCCAACCCTGAGGGTGCGCACGCGTTCCTGAACTTTATTCTGGATGCCCAGAACATGGCGGATGCGTCGAACTACGTTTATTACGCCAATGGCAACCTCGCTTCACAAGAGTTTTTGGTGGAAGACGTGATCGGTGATCCGGCGATCTATCCCGACGCCGCGACACTTGAGACGCTTTATACAACCACGCCGTTTGATGCGCGCTCGCAGCGTTCGCTCACACGGATGTGGACTCGGGTGAAATCCGGTACATAAGATAGGTTAATCCCCGGCTCGCAACACGGGCCGGGGTTTTTGCAACATATGAATATCTGAGGCCCCGATCCCTATGCCGCAAACCGCATTTGAGCCTTGGAATGATCCTGCCGCGAAACCATTGATCCAGTTTCGCAATGTGTCGAAACGCTTTGGCGATTTCACTGCGATTGATGATCTGAGCATTGATATTTTCGAGCGGGAGTTCTTTGCACTGCTTGGCCCCTCGGGCTGCGGCAAAACGACAATGATGCGGATGCTGGCAGGGTTCGAAACACCGACATCCGGCACGATCATGTTGGACGGGCAGGACATTTCGCCCATCCCGCCGAACAAGCGCAGCGTGAACATGATGTTCCAGTCCTATGCGCTGTTCCCGCATTTGACGGTTTACGAAAACATCGCCTTCGGCTTGCGCCGCTCGAAAATGCCGAACGAGCAGATAGACGCACGGGTCAAGCAGATGCTGAAGCTGGTCCAGATTGAGAAATTTGGCGCCCGCAAGCCTGATCAGATTTCTGGTGGACAACGCCAGCGCGTGGCCCTTGCGCGCGCCTTGGCAAAGGGCCCCAAGCTTTTGCTGCTGGATGAGCCGCTGTCCGCTTTGGACAAAAAACTGCGTCAGGACACGCAGTTCGAGCTGATGGATATTCAGGAAAAGACCGGCACCACCTTTGTGGTTGTCACCCACGATCAGGAAGAGGCGATGACCGTCGCCTCCCGCGTGGCGGTGATGGACCACGGCAAGCTCAAGCAGGTTGATACCCCCGACCGCATTTATGAGGCCCCGAACAGCACCTATGTTGCGGATTTCATCGGCGATGTGAACATCATCGAAGGCTACGCCACCAAGCAGGGCGACACGGTGTCGATTGCGTGGTCCGAAGGCAATTCTCCGATCATCGGGACGCCGTCGAAACCGATTGCCAATGGCAAGGTCAGCTTTGCAATCCGCCCCGAAAAGATCGCGATTTCCGCAGAACGGCCAACCGACCGGAACAATGTCGTCCACGGCAAAGTGCTCGACATTGCCTATCTGGGCAATCTGTCGACCTATCATGTAGCCCTGCCGGACGGTACGATCATCAAAGCGCAGACGGCCAATTCCCGCCGCCGTTCAAGCCGCCCGTTTACCTGGGATGATGAGGTCTGGTTGTCCTGGACTGATACCGCCGGCATCGTGCTGGAAAGCTGAGGGAGCGGGCGATGAACATGCGTCGTTTCTCTTTGATTGCGGTCCCCTACGGATGGTTGGTCCTGCTCTTTCTTGTGCCCTTTTTGATCGTCTTCAAGATTTCGCTCTCGGACGTGGCCCTTTCTATCCCGCCCTACACACCAACGCTGGAACTGTCCGAAGGCTGGGGCGGCTTTCGGGATTTCCTGTCGCAACTGGATTTCGAGAATTACGAGTTTCTCGCGACGGATGACCTTTACTGGAAAAGCTACCTTTCCAGCGTGCAGATCGCGCTCATCTCGACGACGATCTGTTTGCTGATCGGCTTTCCCATGGCCTATGGTATGGCCAACGCGCCCAAGGAATGGCAGCCCACCCTGATGCTACTGGTGATCCTGCCGTTCTGGACCAGCTTTCTGATCCGCGTCTATTCGCTGATCGGTATCTTGAGTCAGGAAGGTATGCTGAACCAGTTTCTGATCTGGGTAGGTATCATCAATGAGCCGCTGACGATCCTGAACACCAATATCGCGGTCTATATCGGCATCGTTTACACCTATGTGCCGTTCATGATCCTGCCGATCTATGCCACGCTGATCAAGCTGGACGGATCGCTGCTCGAGGCCGCCGAGGATCTGGGCTGTTCGCGCACCGAGGCGTTCTGGCGCATCACCGTGCCACTGTCCAAGGCGGGCATCATTGCGGGCTGTTTTCTGGTCTTCATTCCGGCGCTGGGCGAATTCGTGATCCCGTCGCTGCTGGGCGGGTCCGAGACGCTGATGATCGGCAAAGTGCTGTATGAAGAGTTCTTTTCCAACCGCGATTGGCCGGTTGCCGGTGCGGTCGCTGTCATCCTGTTGCTGATCCTTATCATCCCCATTGTGCTCTACCAGCGGAATGAACAAAAGATGATGGAGGCCGACACATGAGACGGCTGACGTGGTTCAACGCGACATCGCTGACACTGGGTTTCGCGTTCCTCTATATCCCGATGATCGTGGTGATCGTCTACAGCTTCAACGAAAGCCGTCTGGTCACCGTCTGGGGCGGGTTTTCGACCAAGTGGTATGGCGAGCTGTTGCGCAATGAATCCTTTCTTGACGCAGCTTGGGTGACGTTTCAGGTCGGCTTTTTCTCTTCCATTATTGCCACGATCCTTGGCACAATGGGCGCTTATGTTCTCGTGCGTGGCGGTCGTTTTTATGGGCGCACGCTGTTTTCGGGCATGATGTACGCGCCGCTGGTGATGCCTGAGGTGATTACGGGCCTCTCGCTCTTGCTCTTGTTTATCTCGATCGGCTTGGACCGTGGCATGTTCACCATCATCCTCGCCCACGGGACCTTTGCGATGTGCTATGTCTCGGTCGTTGTCAGTTCGCGTCTGGTCAGCTTTGACCGGTCAGTCGAAGAGGCCGCACTTGATCTGGGCTGCACACCGTTCGAGGCATTCCGCCTTGTGACCCTGCCTATCATCGCGCCTGCCGTGATTTCGGGCTGGTTGCTGGCGTTGACCCTGTCGCTTGATGATCTGGTGATTGCGTCCTTTGTCGCGGGCCCATCTGCGACGACGCTGCCGATCAAGGTGTTCAGTTCGATCCGCTTGGGCGTCAGCCCTGAAATCAATGCGCTATCGACGATTCTGATCGGCATCGTGACGATCGGTACGATTGCCGCGTCCCTGTCCACTAAACGCTCAGTCATGCGCCGCCAACGCGAAGAACGGATGGCAGAGCAGGCGGGCTGAACACTATGCCGGGCGGCATCAGGGCCGCAAATTAAAGAATGAAATCACCCGCATTTATGCCGGTGGTGTCTTCGAGAATGATCTCCATATCAGGGCCGTCGCCGTCCCGGTCAACAAAGATGATTGTGTCGCCCTGATCCTCGATCGTCCAAACCGCGCCAGCCGTATTTATTGGCGCACTCCCCGCGTTGAAGGTAAATGCCTGGTTGCCGGCAAGCGACAGATTGGCGTCGATCATACTGAGATCAATGCGGTCTGTTCCGGTGTCAAAGTCTGTTATGATATCTGCATTGTTGGCCCGGCTATCGCTCATAGCGTTGAAAATGAAGGTATCCGCACCCGCCCCGCCGGTCATAGTGTCCTGACCAAGGCCGCCTGTGATGTCGTCCGTACCGCTGCCACCGTCAATCTCATCGTTGCCACGGCCACCAAAGAGTGCGTCATTGCCGCCGCCACCTGTGATCTCATCGTTGCCGCTGCCGCCATAGATCGTGTCGGCACCCGTGCCACCTGTGATCTGGTCATTGCCGGAACTGCCATAGAACGTGTTGCGCCCGCTGCCGGATTCGACGGTATCGTTGCCCGCACTGCCATCAAGCATATTGTCCAGACCGTTTCCGATCAGCATGTCATCGCCGCTACCGCCAATCGCGTTTTCGATTTCGACACCATTTGCGATGGTAAATCCGCCGCGGATCCCCGAAGCATTCGAGATGAAGCCGCCGCCACCAACCTCATATTCCAGCGTGGCAGGCCGTAGATCAATGACGGTGTCACGCGTCCCGCTATATGTGATTGTATCAACACCGCCGGTATCCCAGATCGCAACCCACCCTGTGCCAGCTGCGTTTGCATTGGCCAGTTCATAGGTGCTGTTGCCGTTGTTGTAGGTTGTGTTTGCGCCATAAAGCTCTTGCAACATCGCGATATCAAGCGCCATCGGGCTTGCGGCATCGCCATAGGCAAAGGTCGTTGGTGGCGCACCATTCCAGCCTCCGTTATACGACATGATCGTATAGACGGTTTGGTTCAATTCAAAATCCCCGTAGTCCCCGAACGGAAAGTTGGGGGCGCCGGGGTTCAGGCCCAAAAGAACCGAATCGCCCTCATGCGGGTGGTCCAGACCCAAGCCATGCAAGGCTTCGTGAATAACCGTCGAAAACCCCAGCCCGCCCGCGGTAAGTCCATTAGACCAGCCAAAGCCACCGCTATTGAACGCGCCCATTGACTCGCCCGTATAGCTCGCGCCGCCGGGCAGGTAAAAGTAACCAAGTAGTCCCGGGTCGCCGAAGTCATCCAACACCATCTGGAAATCTGCCTGTGGGTCGTCTGATAAAACGAACGTCACATCGGCGTAGTTTGAAATGACACCCAACGCCGTCATGACAGCATTGCGTTCATCGGTGCTCCAGCCTTCTGAAACGACATCTGCGCTTGGGTCTGATATCAGTCGTCCGAATTCCGCCTGATCGCCGCGATCGACGAAATACACCGTCACGATATTGTCACCATCACCGCGGGCAAGACCGGAATCAAGCGTGTTGACAGGTGACACAAGCGGAATAGACGCCGCCGCTAAATCATTTGATCTATTGTTTAGGATATCGGTCATGAAAAATCTCTTCTGGAAGCGCGGTGGCGCTGGAAAATCATAGAATAGAACGGGTTGCCGTCAAAGGACACAAGAACTGTGGCGAAAATTAGGTCAATGCGCGCGCCAGCGCAATTTTAAAGCTCCGCAGCACCATGTCGGGTCCATCGAGGCAGTGTTGCGGGCCAACAAGCCACCAACCGTCCGCATCTGGCTTTCCGGTCGACCAAGCCTTAGGCTCGAACGGTATGGCATGACGTCCGTTGCGCCTATTTACGGCATATGAATCAAAGGAGCGCTGACCACATGGCAAAGGAAACGATTGGTGTTGTTGGTGTCGGCTTGATGGGGCACGGAATTGCCAAGAACCTGTTGGCGGCTGATTATCCGGTGAGTGTGATCGCCCACCGCAACCGGACCCCGATCGAGAGCCTGACAGCACTTGGCGCGATTGAGGTTGGCGAGTTGACCCAAATGGCTGCGACATGTTCGGTAATCCAGATCTGCGCCCCCGGATCGCCGCAGGTCGAAGAAATCGTCGGCGCGCTGTTACCGGCGCTCAAGCCCGGCAGCATCATTGTCGATTGTTCGACATCTGATCCCACATCGACAATCGCATTGGCGCAAAAGCTGGCAGAGGCGGGGTGCCACATGGCCGATGCGCCGCTTGGCGGCACGCCCGTGCAGGCCGAACAGGGGCAATTGGCTACAATGGTCGGGGCGGATGCCGAGGTTTTCACGCGTCTCGAACCTGTCATCGCAAGCTGGGCCGGCGCCATCGTGCACATCGGGCCGTGTGGGGCAGGGCACAAGATGAAGCTGCTCAACAACTTTGTCTCGCTTGGCTATGCCGCCCTTTATTCCGAGGCGCTGGCGCTTTCGCGCAAGGTCGGCATTTCGGTCGATCAGTTTGATGCCGTCATTCGCGGAAGCCGGATGGACTGTGGCTTCTATCAAACCTTCATGGGCTACGCGGTTGAGGGCAACCGCGAGGCGCATAAGTTCACGCTGACAAACGCGCTCAAGGATTTGCGCTATCTTGAGGCGATGGCCGACAGTGTCGCGCTTGCCAATCCTGTCGGCAATGCGGTGAAAAACAGTTTCGCTCTGGCCAGCGCCGCCGGGGGCAGCGGGCCAGAGGATTATGTGCCGCATCTTGTTGATTACATCGCGCGGCAGAACGGCTTGGACTAGAACACACCGTAGTAGGTTGCGACCTTGTCGGCCCAGTGCCGGTCAAGAGCGGTGGTATTTTCAAGCTGCGGACTGGCGTCCAGCGTTGCTGCATCAATCGTGAGCACGGTTTTGGTATCGGCGTCGCCAACGGTTTCCACCAAATTGATCGGCAGCACACGCTGGGTTTCGGGCAATACCACGCCGGTATCGACGGCAAGGTGACTGACGGTCAGGTCCGCGGAACCCGCCAGCAGGCCGATCACCTTGCCAAGGTTCTCTGACCCATGACAGGCGACTGAGCCCGAAACGTTGCGCGCCGAAAACTGCTGTCCGTCCGGTGCGTTCTTTTCCAGAAACGTCGCCGCGACATCCTTGCTTGATGGTCCAAGGATCAGTGAGGGGATGTCGCTAAGCTGTAACCCGTCCTCAAGGCCCACCTTTTCGATGACTTCAAGGTTCTCTAGGTCCGCTTTGTTCAATTGAAGCGTTGCCGAGCGGTCCTCCGGGTCGATTTTGCCAATTTTATCGGCTGCAACGACGACGGTATGATTGGACAGCATTCCGCCCGTATCAATGGCAAGGTGTGTGATTTTCATTGTTTTCCGGTCAATAAAGGCATCGATGATGGATGCTTTGAAGTCTTCGGCTTCGGCTAAAAATCCAAAAAGATCGTTTACTGAAAATAGCATGAGCAATTCCTTTCTGTGAGCGTCTGTTATTGTGATGGAAATTCCGTAAGCGTGTGGGCTGCAACGGATCAGGCGCAACCGCAGGGCCAGTGGCTGGCAATGCCTTGCGCGGGATCAGGAAGACCAGAAGGCCACGATGCGGTTGCATGCGCAGGCGCTGCGTAACTGTCTTGCTGTGGCATTCCGCCCCTCTTTCTTGCGTCGTTACGCGCCGATCACGGTCAGCGCAGCCTCCTCTAGACCTAGGCGCTGTAAGGCAAGGTTCAACAATTACGGGCGTTTTCGGCAAAACTGGCGCGCGATCTCAAGATAGCGCTGCCGATCATCTTGCGCGCCCGGCGAGGTTTTTGCAGGGCGGCAAGGCGTTTGTTGTTTTCGGGTTCTTGCTGATTTCCTCATGCACCTGTCCCCTAAGCCTGCATGGTAAAGACCAAAGTCCTGCCAACGATATTCCCGCAGAGCACGAGCAATAACAGAATATACGCCACAGCATCACGGCGGGTGGGGGCTGGAAAATATGACAGCTGCTGTATCGGGAGGGCACAATCTGCTATGCTATTCCACAACCAAGGTGTTGTCTGTCCGGAAAAAATTTAGCACAAACCAGCATGCTCTGGCACTTTGCAATTTTACCCTGCACAGTGCGCCACAGTAAAAAAATCAAATCATCGCTTTAACCAGCAGGAGACCTCTATGTCGATATTTACCAAGGATCACAGTTTCACGCGTGCGCGGAAAATGCTTTCTGTGTCCGCCCTTGCCCTCGTTATGACCTCGGTGTCTGCGAACGCGGAAACGCTGCGCTGGGCGCGTGTCGCCGATGCGCTGACGCTTGACCCGCATTCCCAGAACGAAGGTCCGACCTCGACATTGCTGCACCACATCTATGAAACACTTGTGGGCCGTGCGACGGACGGTTCGCTGACGCCGCGTCTGGCAACGGATTGGCGCATCAGCGAAGAAGACCCGACAGTTTGGATTTTCACCCTGCGCGAAGGTGTGACGTTCCACGACGGTTCCGAATTCAACGCTGAAGACGTTGTGTTCTCGCTCAACCGTGTCCGCGCCGAAAGCTCGGGCTTCAAGGCGCTACACAGTGCCGTTGAAAGCGTGTCGATGGTGGATGATTACACCGTTCACGTCAAAATGAGCGGTCCATCACCGCTTTACGTCCAAAACCTGACAAACACGTTCATCATGGACCAAGGTTGGGCTGAAGCCAACGACGTCGTTGAGCCGCAGAACTTTGCTGCGGGTGAAGAAAACTATGCCGTGCGCAACACAAACGGTACTGGTCCGTACACACTGGTATCGCGTGATCCCGAAGTGCGCACCGTGATGGCCGCGTTCGAAGGCCATTGGGACGAAAGCCCAGCGGTGACCGAAATCATCTATACCCCGATCTCAGAGGCCGCCACACGCGTTGCAGCACTGCTGTCGGGTGAAGTTGATGTGGTACAGGATGTGCCCGTGCAGGATATCGCCCGTCTTGAGCAAACCGAAGGCGTCAAGATCACAACCGGCCCTGAAAACCGTAACATTTTCTTCGCCTATGACATGGTGTCCGACACGCTGCGGTCCTCTGATGCCGCCGACAACCCTTTCAAAAAGCCTGAAATCCGCGAAGCCATGGCCCTGGTTCTGGACCGCGACGCGATCCAGCAGGTCGTGATGCGCGGTCAGTCTCAGCCGTCTGCGGCCCCGTTGCCGCCATTCGTGAACGGCTGGACCGAAGAAATGAACGCGTATGGTTCACCAGATGTGGAACGCGCCGCGCAGCTAGTGGTGGAAGCGGGTTATCCTGACGGGTTCTCTGTCGATCTGAATTGTCCCAATGACCGTTACCTGAACGACGAGGCAATCTGTCAGGCAATGGTTGGCATGCTGGGCCGCGCGAACATCAACGCGAACCTTGTGTCACAAACACGCAGCCTGCACTTCCCGCTGATCGAAAACTGGGAAACAGATTTCTATCTGCTGGGCTGGGGCGTGCCGACATTTGACAGCGCCTATGTATTCAATTTCCTCGTGCACACACGCGAAGACGCCTATGGCAGCTTCAACGGTTCGCGTTACTCAAACCCCGAGGTCGACGCGAAAATCGAATCTCTGGAAACGATGACCGATCTGGAAGCACGCGACGCCACCATCGCGGAAATCTGGGAGCAGGTGATGGAGGACCGTGTTTTCCTGAACGTGCATAACCAGATGCTGGCCTATGCGATGCGTGACGACATCAACCTTGATGTGCATCCTGAAAACCAGCCGAAGATGACGACCGTCACTTTTAGCGACTAATTCGTCTTGAACCTTTTGCCCGCGTGGTTTAGCGCCACGCGGGCAATTTGTATTTGTGTCAATGGGGCTGACCTATTCGCACAGCAATGAAGGGGCTGTTCCAGAATGCTGGCCTATATCATCCGCCGTATCCTGCAATCCGTTTTGGTGATGCTTGTTGTGGCTTTGGTGTCTTTTGCCCTCTTTCGTTTTGTCGGTGATCCGATCAATTCGATGGTCGGGCAGGAAACGTCGATTGCCGATCGCGATGCATTGCGCGACCAGTTGGGGTTGAACGATCCTTTCCTCAGTCAGTTTGCGACCTTCGTGACCCGCGCTGCCCAAGGCGATTTCGGGATTTCCTATCGCCTGCAACAGCCTGTGATGGAACTGATCCTGTCGCGCCTGCCAGCAACGCTGGAACTGGCGCTGGTGTCAGGGGTTTTGGCATTTGTCTTTGGGGTCGGCTTTGGCGTCTACACAGCATTACGACGCAACGGCTGGGCGTCGAACACGATCATGACGGTGTCTTTGATCGGCGTGTCGTTGCCCACCTTCCTGATCGGTGTTCTGCTGATCTGGGTGTTCGCGGTCGAGCTGCAATGGCTCCCCAGTTTCGGACGCGGTGAGACGGTCGAGATCGGTGGCTGGACCACCGGTTTCCTGACACCCACAGGCCGCGCCTCTCTGATCCTGCCGGCGATCACGCTGGGGCTTTACCAGATGACGCTGATCATGCGCCTTGTGCGCGCCGAGATGTTGGAAGTGTTGCGCACCGATTACATCAAATTCGCCCGCGCCCGCGGTTTGAGCAATCGCGCGGTCAACTTTGGCCATGCCCTCAAGAACACCATGGTGCCGGTGATTACGATCACCGGTTTGCAACTGGGGTCGATCATCGCTTTTGCCATCATCACCGAAACCGTCTTTCAGTGGCCGGGGGTGGGTGCGTTGTTCATCAACTCGGTCCGGTTTGTCGATGTGCCTGTGATGGCGGCCTATCTGATGATGATTGCGCTGGTGTTCGTGATCATCAACCTGATCGTTGATCTGCTTTATTACGCGGTTGATCCGCGGCTGCGCGTCGACCGCGCGGCGACACGGCATTAAGGATTTACAGACATGAACCGCTTTGCGCGCATGTGGGACAGTGATATCGCATGGTCCTTTCGGAATTCACCGGTTGCGATTGTCGCCGCCGTCATTGCCCTGACTATTGTTCTGGGCGCTGTTTTCGCACCGTGGATTGCACCCTACGATCCGTTCAATTCGGCATCGCTGAATCTGATGGACGGTTTCACACCGCCCGGCGAGCCGAACCAATTTACGGGCAACACCTACCTGATGGGCACCGACAATCAGGGCCGCGATATTTTCTCGACGATCCTTTACGGCGCGCGGATTTCGCTCTTTGTGGGCTTTTCTGCTGTGGTGTTCGCGCTGGTGCTGGGCATCGGGCTTGGGCTTTTGGCGGGGTGGCGCGGTGGCTGGGTCGATAGCCTGATCATGCGGATTGCCGATGTGCAGCTGTCGTTTCCGTCCATCCTGATCGCCTTGCTGATCTTTGGTGTGGCGCGTGGTTTCATCCCGCCCTCGATGCGTGAAGAGGTGGCAATTTGGGTGCTGATCGTCTCGATTGGCCTGTCGGATTGGGTGCAATATGCCCGCGTGGTGCGTGGTGCCGCCATGGTGGAAAAATCCAAGGAATACGTCCAAGCCGCCCGCGTCATCGGCGTGCATCCTGCGCGCATTGTCCTGCGCCATATCCTGCCCAACGTCATGGGGCCGGTTCTGGTGATTGCGACGATTGGTTTGGCGCTTGCGATTATCGCCGAGGCGACGCTGTCCTTTCTGGGCGTCGGTGTGCCACCGACACAACCGAGCCTTGGCACGCTGATCCGGATTGGCCAGCAGTATCTGTTCTCTGGTGAATGGTGGATTCTGCTGTTCCCATCCATCGCCCTCTTGCTGCTCGCTTTGTCGGTCAACCTTTTGGGTGACTGGCTGCGCGATGCGCTGAACCCACGGCTAAGGTGACAACTATGACCGATGCTTTGCTTTCTGTCCGCAACCTGCGGGTCGAATTTCCCACCCGCCGCGGTGTTCTGACGGCGATTGATGATGTGTCCTTCGACATTATGCCCGGCGAAGTGCTGGGTGTCGTGGGCGAATCCGGTGCGGGCAAATCGCTGACCGGTGCCGCGATTATTGGACTGCTGGAACCACCGGGGCGTATTGCCGGCGGTGAAATCCTGCTCAAGGGCGAGCGGATCGACAATCTAGGCGTAGAGCCTATGCGCCGTATCCGTGGCAAACGGATCGGCATGGTGTTTCAGGACCCGCTGACAAGCCTGAACCCGCTTTACACCGTAGCCCAGCAACTGATCGAAACCATCCGCACCCACGCCGATATTTCCGAAGGTGAGGCGCGCAAAAAGGCCATCGCCCTGCTTGATCGCGTGGGTATTCCTGCGGCGGCGCGGCGGATTGACGATTATCCGCACCATTTTTCAGGCGGTATGCGCCAACGTGTTGTTATCGCCCTCGCGCTTTGCGCTGAACCGGAACTGGTGATTGCGGACGAACCCACAACCGCGCTTGATGTGTCCGTGCAAAGCCAGATCATCGACCTGATCAAGGAAATCTGCGCCGAACGGGGGGCAGCGGTCATGCTGATCACCCACGATATGGGTGTGATCGCCGAAACTGCCGACCGTGTGGCGGTGCTCTATGCCGGACGCATTGCAGAGATTGGTCCGGTCCGGCAGGTCATCACCGCACCCGAACACCCCTATACCGCAGGTCTGATGGGCTCGATCCCGACGCTGACGCAAACCGATGCGCGGTTGGTGCAAATCCCCGGCGCGATGCCCCGCCTGAACGCAATCCCGCAAGGCTGCGCCTTTAATCCGCGCTGCGAAAAGGCGTTTGATCGCTGTTTCAAGGAACGCCCTACACCTGTTGTGCGCAACGCAGACGGGCGCAAGGTTGCGTGCTGGCTTTATGACGCCATTGACACAGCTGCAAAGGAGCAAGCGAATGGCTGATGCGCTGCTGAAGATCGAAAACCTGACGCGGTATTTCGATATCTCGAAACCTTTCCTGAACCGGATGCTGGAACGCGATGAAAAGCAGTTCCTGACGGCCGTGGCCGACGTGAGTTTCGAAATCAAACGCGGTGAAACCTTTGCGCTGGTGGGCGAAAGCGGGTCAGGCAAATCCACAATTGCCAAATTGGTCGTGGGCCTGCTTGCTGCATCCGAAGGCAATATCGAATTTGATGGCCATAAAATGACCGGTACATCAGGGACCGAAATGCGCGACCTGCGCCGCCGGTTCCAGATGATCTTTCAAGACCCCTTTGCAAGCCTGAATCCGCGCTGGCGTGTCGGTGATATCATCGCAGAGCCGATCCACACATTCGGCCTTCTGAAAGGTGCGGACGTGACGAACCGCGTGGGCGAATTGCTTGATACGGTCGGCCTGTCGGCCAAAGACGCCGAGAAATTCCCGCATGAGTTTTCCGGCGGCCAGCGTCAGCGGATCGCCATTGCCCGCGCGCTGTCATCCAAGCCCGAGTTCATCGTTTGCGACGAACCCACGTCAGCGCTGGATGTATCGGTGCAGGCGCAGATCCTGAACCTGATGAAAGACCTTCAGGACGAAATGGGCCTGACCTATCTGTTCATCAGTCACGACCTTTCAGTGGTGCGGCACATGGCCAACCGTATTGGCGTGCTTTATCTGGGCCGTCTGGTGGAAGTAGCGGATGGCAAGACGCTGTTCTCGGCCCCGCAGCATCCCTATACGCAGATGCTTTTGGATGCTGTGCCTGATCTGGCGCTGTCGGGTCGCAGGCGCAAACCCGTTGACGGTGAAATCCCCAATCCTATTAATCCGCCATCTGGCTGTGCGTTCCACCCGCGTTGCCCGCTGGCCATGGACCGCTGCAAGGTGGATGCACCCCATCAGGTCGCAACAGAAACCGGATACGCGGCGTGCTTTGCGCTGGAGGCCGAAGCAAAGGCGAGCTGAGAGGATCAGGCGCGGGCTTTGGACTGTCGTCAGACGGTTTCCAGATAGCTATGGAATTCGAAGTCCGTGACGTGACGCGCGAACCGTTTGAGTTCCTGCGTCTTGCATTCCACCAACATCGTTTGCAGGCGTTTGGAGAAAATATTCTGCACATGCTTGCCGCGATTGAACGCTTGAATCGCTGTTGCCCAATCAAGCGGCAGGTTATCAAGTTTCAGACTGTATGCATCGCCTTCGATAGGCTTGGCGGGCTCCATTTTCTCTTCGATCCCGACCAGGGCCCCGCCAAGAATACTACCTACGACAAGATAGGGGTTCGCATCTGCCCCAGCGACCCTGTGTTCGATCCGGCGCGCTTTGTGGTTGCCGCCGGGAATGCGGATGGCGGCGGTGCGGTTTTCATAGCCCCAAGCCACGCTGGTCGGCGCGTGCGCTCCCGGTAGCAAACGGCGATAGGAATTCTCATGCGGTGCAAATGTCAGGGTGTTTTCCTGCATCGTCTCCAACAACCCCGCGACGGCATTCAGCATCAGCGGCGTGCCTTCCTCGCCGCCATTGTCGAACAGGTTGACGCCGTTTTCATCGACAAGACTGAAATGCACGTGAAAGCCGCTGCCGGATCGTTCGCCGTAGGGTTTGGCCATGAAGGTCGCGGCCAATCCATGCTTGCGTGCGATCCCGCGGACCAGCCGCTTGAACAACACGGCATCGTCGGCGGCCTGTAGCGGATCGTTGACATGCATCATGTTGATTTCGAACTGTCCGGCCCCGTTTTCCGAAATCGCCGCATCTGCGGGAATGCCCTGTTCATGGCAGGCTTGATAGACGTCGTTCAGGAAGCTGTCGAAATGCTGCAATTCATCCAGAGACAAGGCACCGTCGGAATCAAGCCGCTTGCCGGTGACAGGTGAACAGGGTGGCTGCGGGCGCTCTTCGCTTGGATCGCACAGGTAGAATTCGAGCTCGGTTGCCACAACGGGCGTCAGGCCCAGTGCCTTGTAGCGGTCAACGATATTGGCCAAGGCATGGCGCGGGTCGCCCAGAAACGGTTTGCCATCATCGGTGTGCATCCAGAACATCGCCAAGGCAGAGGGTTGGCTGGTCCAGTTGATCAGGACAAGCGGGCGACCGGTGTGTTCGCAAATCCCGTCGGAATCGCCTGTTTCGAAAACCAGTTCGTTGTTTTCGATATCTTCGCCCCAGACATCCATGCTCAGGATCGACAGCGGCATCCGCAACCCGCCGTCAAGCGACGCGCGCGCCTTCTCAATCGGAAGCCGCTTGCCGCGCATCGTGCCATTCAGATCGCAAACGCAGACAAAGACTGACTCAATCTCGGGGTGTTCGAGCAGCCAGCTTCTGATGTTGGTCGCAGCGACTGCTTGCGTTTCGTTTTGCACGGTCATTTTGCGATCCTTCAGGTTTCCTGGCGCAATATCCAAACGGCTGTGGCGCTGAAATGTCTCACTCCGACCTGCCCGAGGATGCCTGTACTTTTTAGCCTGTGACGCAGGTTACTACCAGCGGGAAGTCATTTGCCGAACATGGACATTTGACCCCAACTCACCCCATAAGGGGGGCAACATAGGTGGTTGGACGCGCTTTCAGATTTGATTCTGAAGTCGGGCGACGCCCATCAAATCAGGAAGCTAGGACAGCATCATGAAGTTTCGTTTTCCCATTTTCATTATCGACGAGGATTTCCGGTCAGATAACAACTCTGGGGTGGGTATACGCGCGATGGCACAGGCCATCGAAAACGAGGGTGTCGAGGTCGTTGGCGTTACAAACTACGGCGATCTGTCCCAGTTCGCGCAACAGCAATCCCGCGCCAGCGCCTTTCTTTTGTCGATTGACGATGAAGAGTTCAGCGCAGGCCCCGATATTGATCCAGTAGTCGTCAACCTGCGCGCCTTTATTGAGGAGGTGCGCTGGAAAAATGCAGATGTGCCGATCTTTATCTACGGTGAAACAAAGACCGCGCGCCATCTGCCCAATGATATTCTGCGCGAATTGCACGGCTTCATTCACATGTTCGAAGATACGCCCGAGTTCGTCGCACGCCACATCATCCGCGAGGCGAAAACCTATCTCGAAGGCATCCAGCCACCCTTTTTCAAGGCGCTGTTGGACTATGCCGATGACGGTTCATACTCCTGGCACTGCCCGGGCCATTCGGGTGGCGTGGCTTTTCTGAAAAGTCCGATCGGCCAGATGTATCACCAGTTCTACGGTGAAAACATGCTGCGCGCAGATGTCTGCAATTCAGTCGAGGAACTGGGCCAGTTGCTGGATCACAACGGGGCCATCGGCGCATCGGAACGCAATGCCGCCCGTATCTTTAACGCGGACCACTGTTTCTTTGTCACCAATGGCACCAGCACCAGCAACAAGATGGTCTGGCACCATACGGTTGCCCCCGGCGATGTCGTTGTGGTCGACCGCAACTGCCACAAATCCATCCTGCACAGCATCATTATGACGGGTGCGATCCCGATCTTTCTGAAACCGACGCGCAACCATTTCGGGATCATCGGCCCGATCCAGCGCAGCGAGTTCGAGATTGAAGCCATTCGCGACAAGATCCGCGCCAACCCGCTGCTCGCTCATATCGACGCGGATACCGTCAAGCCGCGTATCATGACGCTGACGCAATCAACCTATGACGGTGTGCTGTACAACACCGAGACGATCAAGGACCGGCTGGACGGCTATATCGAGAACCTGCATTTCGATGAAGCGTGGTTGCCGCATGCGGCCTTTCATCCGTTTTATGGCAACTTCCATTCGATGGGGCGCAAACGGGAACGGCCACGGCATTCGGTAACCTATGCCACCCAGTCGATCCATAAACTCCTCGCGGGGATCAGTCAGGCGAGCCATGTGCTTGTGCAGGATTCCCAAGACACCAAACTGGACCGCCACCTGTTTAACGAAGCCTATCTGATGCACACCAGCACCAGCCCGCAGTACAGCATCATCGCAAGCTGTGATGTGGCTGCGGCCATGATGGAACCGCCGGGTGGCACGGCCTTGGTCGAGGAAAGCATTCAGGAAGCGCTCGATTTCCGCCGTGCCATGCGCAAGGTGGATGACGAATTCGGCGACGATGACTGGTGGTTCAAAGTCTGGGGCCCAGATGCGCTTGAAGAAGAGGGTATTGGCCGAGCAAAGGATTGGGTTCTCAAGCGCACCGATGAAGAAGGGGTGCAAGCCTCTGACGGTGAAGACGCTTGGCATGGGTTTGGCGATATGGCGCCTGGCTTCAACATGCTTGACCCGATCAAAGCCACGATCATCACACCGGGCCTGAACCTTGATGGACGTTTCGAAGAGGCGGGGATTCCCGCGTCGATCGTGACCAAATATCTGGCCGAACACGGGGTCGTGGTGGAAAAAACCGGCCTTTACAGTTTCTTCATCATGTTCACCATCGGCATCACCAAGGGCCGTTGGAACACGCTGTTGGCCGCTTTGCAGCAGTTCAAAGACGACTACGGCAAGAACCAACCGATGTGGCGCACGATGCCGGAATTCTGTGCCAAACATCCGCGCTACGAACAGATGGGCCTGCGCGATCTTTGCGAACATGTGCACAGGCTTTATGCGAAATACGACGTGGCGATCCTGTCGACCGATATGTATCTCAGCGACCTGACCCCCGCCATGACCCCTTCGGATGCCTTTGCGCATATCGCGCAGCGCACAACCCAGCGTGTGCCGATTGACGCGCTTGAGGGGCGGATCACGACGAGCCTGATCACACCATACCCACCGGGTATTCCGCTGCTTATTCCGGGTGAGGTGTTCAACAGCAAGATTGTCGAATACCTGAAATTCAATCGCGAATTCGCGCGTGATTGTCCGGGGTTTGAAACGGACATCCATGGTTTGGTTCAAATCACCGGACTTGACGGGACTGTCGAGTATTTTGCCGATTGCGTCGCCGCGTAGAGCTGGAAGCGATAGCGCCATGCGTTTGCGGGCAGTGCATTAGTGCTTGTCTTTGGTTTGTCGCTACGGGCACTTTGGCACCAAGAGGAAATTGGGGGGGAAGATGCTGAGATCAGCAATGGGATATAATGGCGCGGTCAGCGCGCCGCACCGTGCTGCGGCACTTGCGGGCCGTGATATACTGGAAGCGGGCGGGACAGCGATTGAAGCGATGGTCGCTGCCGCCGCTGCGGTGGCCGTGGCCTATCCGCATATGAACGGGATTGGCGGCGACGGGTTCTGGGTGATCCACCAGCCTGGCCAGGCCCCCGTAGGTATATCGGGTTGTGGTCGTGCAGCAGGGCTTGCCACGCCGGAATGGTACGCCGCCCGTGGCGCAACGGATGCGATCCCCAGTCGTGGCGCGCAGGCGGCATTGACCGTGCCGGGCACGATTGAGGGTTGGGCAAAAGCGCTGGATCTTGTGCCGGCAGACCGGCGTCTGCCCTTGTCAAAACTTCTCGCACCCGCGATTGCGCTGGCGCGTGACGGTGTCGCAGTGACAGCAAACCAGTCTGTGACGACTGCGGACAAACTACAAACTCTGAAGGGCGTCGAAGGCTTTGACGAAGCCTTTCTCGTAGATGGCGCGCCGCCAGAACCGGGGTATCGTTTGCGCCAGACGGCACTTGGACAGACCTTGCAGCGCCTCGCTGATGTGGGCCTTGATGATTATTACCGTGGCGACATTGCTGCAACGCATGCGGCATTTCTGGAAAACGCAGGCAGCCCGCTGCGGCTGGATGATTTCCACCGCTTTGCTGCCGAACAGGTCACACCCCTCACGGTGCAGGTGAATGCAGGTCAGCTTTATAACATGATCGCCCCGACCCAAGGGGTGTCATCCTTGATGATCCTTGCGCTCTTTGACCGTTTGAACGTCGAGACCGCCGAGAGTTTCGCGCATCTGCATGGTCTGATCGAGGCCACAAAGCTGGCTTTTATCAAGCGGAATGCGGAACTGGGTGATCCCGACTATATGGCAACACCCGCTCAGGACTGGCTGCAAGCGGACGATCTGGATGCGCTGGCGAAACAGGTCAATCCGGAGGTCGCCCTGCCTTGGCCGCATGAAGCCAAAGCAGGTGATACGATCTGGATGGGTGCCGCTGATCGCGACGGCTGCGTTGTCAGCTTTATCCAGTCGGTTTTTTGGGAGTTCGGATCGGGCCTGACATGCCCTGATACGGGCGTCTACTTTCAGAACCGTGGCGCAGGCTTTTCGTTGCAGGAGGGCCCCAACCAACTTGGTCCCTACCGGCGTCCGTTCCACACATTGAACCCTGCTTTGGCGCAATTGGCGGATGGCCGTGTTATGGCCTACGGCACCATGGGTGGCGAAGGCCAGCCGCAGACACAGGCGGCCGTCTTTACGCGCCATGTGCTGTTCGGACAGGATTTGCAGGCGGCGGTAACAGCGCCAAGGTGGCTTTTGGGCCGCACGTGGGGCGATGCCACGACCAGCCTGAAGCTTGAGGACCGTTTTGATCCCGATCTTGTCGCAGACCTGACTGCGGCGGGCCATGAGGTTGAGATGATCGCGCCGTTTTCGGATCTTGCAGGTCACGCGGGGGCGGTGGTGATGCACCCTTCCGGCCTTTTGGAATGTGCAAGTGATCCGCGCGCAGACGGGGCAGCGATCGCTGTCTGATCCTGCGGTTGCGGCGCCGTTTGTGCCTTAGATAACAAATAACGCCGCAACGGTTGCCCTGCTGCGGCGTTACCGCATCCAACAATACCCCTGCCTTAAGCGTCGTAAAGGCCAGCGATCTTTCCGCGCAATGCGACCAGAGCCAGCACCGTGTCAATCGTTGGTGTTGGCGTTTCAGTGACGCGCCCAAGCTCTTTCACCGAACCTACAAGCGCGTCGATTTCCATCGGGCGTCCTTGGTCCAGATCCTGCAGCATGGATGTGCGGTGCGCCCCCACATCGGCACCGCCCTGAATACGACGGTCGACATCAATCGGGAATTTGACGCCCAGCTTTTCGGCAATCGCCTGCGCTTCAAGCATCATGTTGCGCGCCACCTCGCGTGTGCCGGGGTCGGTGCACAGAACATCAAGCGTCGCGTGGGTCAGCGCAGAGATCGGATTGAACGACAGGTTACCCCAAAGCTTGACCCAGATTTCATCCCTGATCTTCGGCCTGACGGGCGCCCTGAGCCCCGCATCTGCTAGCGCCTTGGAAAGCGTGAGTGCGCGCTCGGACTTTGATCCGTCAGGTTCCCCCAAGGAAAAGCGGTTGCCTTCGATATGTTTGACAACGCCCGGCGCGATGACCTCGGCGGCAGGGTAGACCACGCAACCCAACACACGGTCCGGGCCAAAGCCGTCCCATTGTGCGTTGCCGGGATCGACTGTTTCCAGCCGTGTGCCTTCAAGCGGGCCGCCGATTTTGTGGAAATACCACCAAGGCACGCCGTTCACGCCCGATACAATCGTCGTGTTTTCACCGATCAGCGGCTGCATTTTTGACACCACTGGCGGGACGGAGTGGGCCTTGAGCGTGACAATCACATAGTCCTGTGGCCCAAGATCGGCCGCGTCATCCGAGGCTGTGACCTTCACCGTCGTTTCGCCACTTTCCTCAATCAGGCGCAACCCGTCTTCGCGCATCGCCTTAAGATGCGGGCCGCGCGCCACAAGGCTGACATCTGCCCCGGCCTGCGCCAGCTTTGCACCCATATAGCCACCGATTGCACCGGCTCCAAAAATACAGATCTTCATGGTGTGCTCCTTATCCCAGGCCCAGTTTCTCGGCGAGGCCGATGCGCTGGAGCTTTCCGGTCGCACCCTTCGGGATTTCATCAAGGATCAGAATATTGCGCGGAACCTTGAATGCCGCCAGCCGTTCGCTTGCGAAATCACGGATCTCGCGGTCGGTGGCGCTCTGGCCTTCTTTCAACACGACGGCCGCCGCAACGTCCTCGCCCAGTTTGGCGTGCGGCACAGCAAAGGTCACACATTGCCCGACGGCGGGGTGATCGGACAGGACGCCATCCACCTCGAGCGGGCTGATCTTTTCGCCTCCACGGTTGATAATCTCCTTCAAGCGACCAGTCAGCGACAAATACCCGTCCCCGTCAAACATGCCCTGATCCCCGGTGCGGAACCAGCGTTTGCCGTCGGCTTCAAAAAAGTTCTTCTCGTTCGCTTCAGGGTTCGCCTCATAACCCGGTGTCACGTTGGGGCCGGAAATCGCGATCTCGCCCACGCCATCAATCAGGCGGTTCTCTACCTCATGGGCGATGCGCACCTCGGGACCAGCGGGCAAACCAACGGCGCCGGGTTTCTGACGGCCGGGTTCAATCGGGTTGCAGCACATCTGATGCGCGGCCTCTGTCATGCCGTAGGCCTCGACGACCGGCGCGCCGAAGGTTTCTGCCAGTTGGGTCATCACAGGGCCCGGCAGAGACGATGACGAGGACCGCAGAAAGCGCAGGCGTGCGTTCTTGATGATCTCCGCGTTGCGCGGTGCGCGTGCCAGAATGGCCTGATGCATTGTCGGCACCGCGGTGTACCAAGTGGGGTCAACCTCTTCGAGCCAGCCATAGAACTTGAGCGCATCAAATCCCGGCGCACAGTTGATTGACGCCCCTGCGGCCAGAGAGGCGCTGACAGCCGCAATCAGACCGTGGATATGGAACAGTGGCATCACATTGAGGCAACAATCCTCTGGCGTTAAGGCGAGCGAAGCACGGATATTCTCGGCAGAGGCTGCGACATTCGATTGCAGCAATGGCACAATCTTGGGACGCGATGTGGTGCCCGAGGTGTGCAGGATAAGCGCCACATCATCGGCCGTGGGAACCGCATCCGACACATCGCCTGTCACATCGGTCGCAAGCGTAAAGGTGCCCGCCGGTTCGGTCGCGGTCAGTTCGATCACTGTCATGTTGAAACGGTCCGCTGCCGCGCGCGCAGGTCCGTCATAGCCTGCTTCGACGATAATCGCCCGCGCTTTGAGGTCCTCAAGGTAGAACGCGAATTCGTCCTCTTTGTAGGCGGGGTTCAGGGGGGCCGTGGTCGCAGATTGCGCGACAGTAACGAAAGCAGCCGCCATTTCGGGGCCATTCGGCAAGACGATCGCAACACGGTCACGCGCGCCGATACCTGCTTTGCGCAGTGCTGCGCGCACATCTTGTGTAAGCGTCCGCAGGTCAGCATAGGTCATCCAGTCGCGGCCCGGTGCGCCGATGGCATTGGCCGTATCAGGGTGCGGCTGGATCAGGTCTTCTAGTCTTTGCATGGCGTGTCTTTCATGTCGTTTGGTGTTTGGACGGGCGCAATCTGTTGTCAGATTTCGCACATCGGTCAGTTTGCGGCGGCCGGCTTTTTGCGGCGCAACAGTTTGAAAGCGGGCAGGAGGATCAGGAAGATTGCGATCACTGTGATGGGCCCTGCGATTGGTCTGTTAAAGAAGATCATCGGGTCACCTGACGACAAAAGCAAGGATTGACGCAGTGTTGGTTCTGCAATCGGCCCAAGCACAATTGCCAGAACCGCAGGCGCGAGGGGATAGTCGAACTTGCGCATGAAGAACGCCCCAAGTCCGAAGATCACGATCAGCCACAGATCATGCATGCTGCGCGATGCGGCAAAGCCACCGACGATGGACAGCACAAAGATCAGCGGGGCAAGGATGGTGAACGGCATCCGCAGCATCCACACAAACAGCGGAATGAAGGCAAGGTTGATCAGAACAGCTGCAAGGTTCGAGATATAGAAGGAACCGATCAGGCCCCAGACAAACTCGCTCTGGTCAAGAAAAAGGCGCGGGCCGGGCGTGAGGCCCCAAATCACCATCCCGCCCAGCAGGATCGCCGTTGTCGGCGAGCCGGGAATACCCAATGTCAGCATCGGCAGCATCGAGCCTGTCGACGCCGAGTTATTGGCGGCCTCGGGTGCGGCAACCCCGTCAGGAGAGCCTTTGCCGTACTCTTGGGGGGTCCGCGAGAGCATCTTGGCAACACCGTAAGACATCAACGACCCGGGTGTGGCACCTGCCGCTGGCAGGACACCAACAAAGAAGCCGAGGAATGAGCCAATCAATGTGCCTTTCCAGCCCTTTTTCGTGGCTTCCTTTGAGTCCGCGATCAAACCCTTCGCAGTCATCTTGGGGTTTGTCGTTGTGACCTCGCCGCGCGTTTGTTCGATCGTCCAGATCATTTCCCCGATGCCATAGACACCGATGGCCAGAACGATAAAGCCGATCCCGCGCAGGAACCCTTGTATGTCAAAAAGCACCAGCCGCGGTTCGCCCGATATCGTATCAAATCCGACAGTCGCAAGCACCAGACCAAAGCAGATCGAAAAGATCGTCTTGGGAATATCATCGCCGCCGAGACCTACAAACGTGGCAAAGGCCAGCAGCATCAGGGCGAAAATTTCCGGTGGACCGAATGAAAGCGCCATCGTCGCAAGTAGCGGCGCAAACAGTGTGAAGAGGACGGTGGCAACGGTGCCGCCCACAAAGGACGCCAACGCCGCAGTCACCAAGGCCAGACTGGCCCGCCCCTGAAGCGCCAGTGGACGCCCGTCAAACGTTGTAGCCACGGCGGTTGATGCCCCGGGTATGCCAAGTGTGACAGATGAAATCGCACCGCCATACATCGCGCCATAATAGATTGCCGCAAGAAAAATGATGGCCGAACTGGGTGGCACCAGAAATGTGATCGGCAAAAGGATTGCCACGCCGTTCACCGACCCCAAACCGGGCATCGCGCCGATAAAGAGCCCGACAGTCACGCCAATCAGGATCAACATCAGATTGATCGGCATGAGTGCCAGAAAAATGCCGTCGGCAAGAGATGAGAAAACTTCCATGATGGTCCTCGGTTCGCGGCTGCGTCAGTAAATGATGTCGTACATCACATCGAAGAATGGCTGGGTGAACGGCATGCCCTGCGGCATTGAAATCTGCATCGCGCCCTCAAAGAAAAAGAACAGCGCAATCGGCAGGACAATCGCCATCGCCAGTGTCAGCAGCCACGAATGTCTGCCGAGAAAGCGCAGATAGTAGATCAGGAAAAGTCCAACTGCGCCGTACATCGACACCACAGAAATCATGGCGACAAATCCGACAACCCCGCCGCCGACAAGCAGGACCGTCCGCCATCCAAAACGGTCCATCAGAGGCTCGTCCGAGACGGATGCCGGGCTTTTGCCGCGCCACCATTTCCACGCGATGGCGCAGCAGCTTAGCAGCATGCCAACAGACAGCCAGAATGGCCAAAACCCGCCACCCGGCCCTTGGCCGCGAATATAACCGATGGGAAGTTCGGCGCTCTTCCACATCAGGTAGAGTGAAAAGAGGGCAAGAAACCCCGCGAGCGAAATCTCACCTTGGCGCATGTCTGCCCCCTTTCCTTCAGTGTGGCTTAGCCGTCAATTTCGGACAAAAGCTGACGATGGTTTGCAACCTGCGTTGCCCAGTAGGCGCGGGTTTCCGCTTCATCCATCGGCAGTGGCGACAGGCTTTCAGAGACAAGGTAGTCCTGCCATGCATCGCTTGCGTAGACCTGACCGAAGATGTCCCGGTAATAGGCCGCAGCTTCATCTGACATGCCGGGCGCACCGACAATCGCGCGCTGGTTATAGTAGGAAAAGTCGTGTCCCAATTCCTTGATCGTCGGCACGTCAGGGTAGGCGTCCATGCGTGTGTCCGAGAAGGCAAGGAGCGGTATGAAATCGCCGGCCTCGTAAAAACCCTTGGCTTCGGCAGGGTTGTTCACGGTCGCCATGATCTGCTGACCGGCAAGGTCTTTGGCCACAGCACCACCACCATCATAAGGGATGTACTTGATGTCGAGGTCATAGACGCCGGCCATATAAGCGATGACGATCGAGTCTTCCTGACCGGCACCCGTGCCGCCCATCACATACTCGCCGTCCATCTCGCGGACTTTGGCAAGAAACCCGTCAAAGTCCGTTATGCCTGAATCCTTGTGAACCCAAAGCACGAAAGGATCCACGCCCATCATCGTAATCGGCGTGAAGGTTTCGATATCAATGCCCAGCGCCTCTTGGCGGATCGGCGTTGTGTAGAAAGAGTTCAGCGTCACCATGAGCGTATGGTCGGGATCACGCGCATCATTGAGATGCAGCAGTGCCTCTGCGCCTGAACCGCCGCCACGGTTGGTCGGGATCAGAGGCCGGTTTGTCATATCGTTTGCTTCGACAACAGATTGCACAAAGCGCGCGATCTGGTCTGCGCCGCCACCGGGACCAGCCATGATTGTGAAATCGATCGGGCGTGTCGGCTGCCACTCCTGCGCGAGGGCAGAAATGGGAAGCGTTGCAAGGGTGCCACCGACGGCCAGCCCCAGAAAAAGCCTTTTAGAAAGTTTCATGTTACGTTCCTCCGTGTAGGGTCCGGACTTCCGGACATGCAGTTTGCGCCTGTCGCGCGGTTTTTATTTCGTTTTGGGGGTATTGCCCCGCCATCCTGGGCTGTTGCGCGGCCCGGGAATGTTTCAGTGGGCCATCAGGATCGGCATGTCTGTTTTGTCCACGATGCGTTCGGTGTTGCCCCCGAACAGCATCTCGGTTTCATGGCTATGGCTATAGGCTCCGATGACGAGCAAGCTTGCGCCGATTTTCTTGCTGGTCTTGAGCAACTCGGTCGCAGGGTCTTTGCCCTCGAAGCGCTCAATCTCGGCGGTGATGCCGCGTTGCGCGTAATAGTCCACCAGTTCGTCCACGCTTGGGCCATGCGACTGGAGCTTGCCACCTGTAAGAATACTGACCTTTTGGGCTGCGTGAACAATGTCGAGAGAAGAGGCGACAGCACGGGCCGCAGGCAGCGAACCATTCCAGCCGATTGCGACGTGCCGGGCGAAGGTTTCATCGGGCTGCAGTTGCCCCGGACAAATCAGAACGGGCCGTCCCGCGCCATAGAGTGCGGCCTTCAGAGAGCTTTGGCCGAGGTTGCGTTCACGCTGCGGTTTCGGAAGAACAATCAGGTCCGACAACCGGCCAGCATGTTTGACGACATCCGCCATGCGCCCGTCTTTTTCGGCGAAGGTACAGATGACAGAGCCGTCATCGCCACCATTCTCGCTTAGGCCGAACTCACGTGCCAGACGGTGCAAAATGCCGCGCAGATGGTCCTCTTGCCGGTTCGCAAGTTCAACGGCCTGTTCCATCATTACCTTGCGTGCAAAATCATTCAGGGGAATGCCCGTTGGCATCAGATCTTTGGCCTGCGCACGGCAATGCACAACATTGACCTGTGCTTGATGTTGCTTTGCAAGCTCTGCTGCATGTGCAAGCACGGTTGCAACCATGCCATCGCCACGAACGGGTACCAGGATGGACCTTATCATCACCAAGAACCGCCTTTGTCTTCCTGCGCTGTTGCAACGCGCCACATTCATAGAGCGAGTTCCGACACCAAGGTGCAGCCTTTCGCTGTTATAGATGTATTGAGGGCGCAAGATTATTTCGTCAAGTATTTTTCCTTTGAAACTTAGTTTCGATCACAATTTTTTGAGGTTTTATAAGCCCTTGTAAAACATTTGTTTTTCAGTACGCTGAAGTATACAGGCCGGTTAGCGTGCGAAATGCCGCTTTCTTGGTCATCTTTCGCAGATAGCGGCATGTTGTCGCGGAGCCGAATCGTCTGCATGCGCCGCAAAAGTGGTTGCGCCTGATGCGCCTTCGCGTTGTGACAGCGTAAAACCGTTGTAAACCGGACGCGCACGTGGCCCGCCGTGCCACTGCCCGTTCCCGCACGAAAGTACCCTGATACCAGCCTCTAAGGGTCCATCTGTGATCATTCAGACGATCGTAAGCGAGGGTAGAACCCGACCGCCTCAGACAGTACTTGTCTGACGATGCCGACGGTCTGTTGCCACGAACCGCACTGCCGGTTGGACTAATGGCGTCTCCGCAAGGCCCCCCTCAGGCTTGGCACGAGTGACCACAAAATGAAAAGCAGGGCGAGACCCAAGATCGTGGCGCTGATGGGGCGGGTGAAAAATACGGTCCAGTCCTGTTTTGCGTTTGCCATGGATGTCAGGAAATAGCGCTCTGCAAGCGGGCCAAGAATGACGCCAAGAACCAAGGGTGCGGATGGAAATCCGACCCGCTTCATCCCCCAACCCAGCACCCCGAACGCCAGACAGACATAGACATCAAAGATATTGTTGCGCACCCCGAAGGCACCCACGACGCTGAGGACGATGATAAAGGCCGCAAGGATCGCAGGAGGTGTCCGCATCAGGGTCGAAAACAGCTGCGCCACACCGATGCCGGCAAAAATCATCAGCACATTGGCGATGATCATGGCGGCGAAGATGGTGTAGACCATCGAGGGGTCCATGATGAACAGCAGTGGCCCCGGGCTGACCCCGTGCAACATCATCGCGGCCAGCATGATCGCGGTCGCCGCACTTCCGGGAATACCCAGTGTCAGCAGCGGCACCATTGCTGCCCCCGTGGTGGCGTTTTTGGCTGATTCCGGTGCGGCAAGGCCTTCTTCCACGCCGGTTCCAAATTCCTTACCCCGTTTCGAGACCTGTTTTTCGATACCATAGGCAATCACTGCGCCGGGGGTGGCACCCGCACCGGGGATCATACCGATCAGACAGCCGATACCGGTACCGCGTGCGATTGCGCCTTTGACATTCAGAATGTCGCGAAAGCCTGCGCCAATCGCTTTGCCGCCTGTTTTCTTGGGGCGCAGGTCTCTATCTGTTGCCAAAAGGTCGACGACCTCGCCAATCGCGAAGAGACCAATCATCACCACGACAAAACGAACGCCGCTTTCCATTTCGGGCACGCCGAAACTGAATCGGGCCTGACCATAAAGTGGATCTACACCGACAGTTCCGACCGCGATGCCGAGCAAGAGCGATACCATCGTGATGACCGGTTGATCCTTGGCGATCGCAATCACACTGACCAGTCCGAGCAACGTGGCTGCAAAGAATTCAGGCTGCGAAAATTTGAGCGCGAAACTGGCGAAGGGGGCCGACAGAAACGTCAGCACCAAAGCACTGACAAGCCCGCCAACCGCCGAGGCGGTTACGGCAATCGTCAAGGCGCGTTTCGCTTCGCCGCGCTTGGTCATCGGGTACCCGTCCCAAGTGGCGGGTAAAGACGCGGGCGTGCCGGGTACGTTGATCAGAATGGCCGATATTGATCCGCCAAAGACGCCGCCGACGTAGATGCCGCCCAGAAACAGCATCGATTGCGTGGGTTCCATGACGTAGGTGAACGGCAGGGCCATCGCCATGGCATTGACGAAAGAAATGCCCGGCAAAGCGCCCGCCACGACACCGACCAATAGTCCGGTCACGATGGTCATGAAGTACCAGAACTGGAACGCGGCCAGAAACCCGCCGCCGAGAAGATCTAGAGCAGCCATGATGTTTCCTATCCGCTAGTAGATGCCGGTCGCGCGCAGCAACCAGATACTGAAATTATCGAAAATGCCCTGCCCGCGCGGCAGGGGCATCAGCGCCAGCCCCATGAAAAGCCATAGCAGCGCTATCGTTCCGATCACGGCCACAGGGACCACGACCATCAGGTTCCGAAGCCCGCCAAACAGACACCAGATACCGATGAAAATGGTGGTGGTGACGGCAAACCCGAAGAGCGGCAGCGACCAGCCATAGGCGATGATCAACAGCAATCCGACAATGGCTTTCCCAAAATGATAGTGGTCATCTTCGACCGGAAAAGACAGCGTCGGCTGGCGGCCTGCCGCACCAAGCACCCAGACATCACGCGCAATCCACAGAACACAGAACACCGCCATAGCCCTCAGGATCGCTTCTGGCCAAGCTGCCGGACCCAAACCTATCGTGCTTGCTGTCTGATCGCTTTCGAACATGAAGCCAGGCAGGATGACGGCCATCACCAAGAGCCCGAACGGCAAGAGTGTCGGCAAAAGAAGGCCAAGTCCGGGGGGAAGCCTCCCCCCGGTCCTTGGTGTCTGGTGCCGCTTTTTGTTCTGGATCGACGCCATGATGCTTCCTCGCCTAGTTGGCGAGTTGCGCCGCAATCAGATCGCGGAAGTCGCTGACCATGGCTTGCGCCGCCTCACCTGTGACCGGCGTGATGCATGAATAGGTCTTTGTACAAAACGCCTGCCATTCGTCTGACGCGGTCGCCGTCGCTACGGCTTGCGCAAGTTTTTCAACGACATCGTCTGGTGTTCCGGCGGCGACTGCGATGCTGCGATAGTTATCGAGACCGGATATATCGATGCCGAGTTCCGCCGATGTCGGAACATCGGGAAATTCAGGATGACGCTCTGCGGAGAAGACGACAACCGGGGTCAGTTGACCGGCCTGTATAAACTGCGCGACATCGCCGGGTTCCTCGTAGATCGCAGATGTATGGCCACCAATGGGCGAGGCATAGCGTTCGGCGGGTGCCTGAAACGGTACGTTCTCCATTTCGATGCCTGCATTCGCCAAAAGCTTCAGCGTCACATCGTCCTGCGTGCCGTAACCTGACGTCGCAACTGTGATTGCGCCGGGATTTTCTTGTGCGAATGCGAAAAGGGCCTCTGCGGTCTGGTGGTCACCGCTGGCGGGCACAAACAGGAACGAGGGAGAGCTTTGCACCACAGCGATCACTTCGAAATCTTCTGGCTTGTTGTCGCCAAGACCAGAGGCCCATGACGCCACCGTCAGTGATATCAATGTGCCCATCGTGTACCCGTCTGCCGGGTTGGTCCGCAATTGCGTCAGCCCGGCATTGCCTGATGCGCCACCAACGTTCGACACAGGGATGGAGACGCCCAGAGGACCTTCCATCAATTGTGCCATCGTCCGGCCCATCAAATCGGCACCACCACCCGGACCAAATGTCACGATCAGCTCGACCGGACGGTCAGGATAGCCTTGGGCCAAAGCGGCCCCGCTGATGGTCATTGCACTTGTCATAAGGGCCGCGCCAACGGCCATTTTTCCGAATACTTTCATTATACTATCCTCCCATTTGTGTTGTCTCACCGGCGTGCCGATCTGGCTTGTCCGGGTCGTTGGTGTCGCGGCGTCCCTCTCCTCCAAGAGATGTGCCGCCAGGTTTAGGCTGTCATTTCTGCCAGCCTCAGTCGTTGGATCTTGCCAGACGGACCTTTGGGCAAATCATCCAAGATATGAATGACATCCGGGCATTTGAACTTGCCCAGTTTTTGCAAACAGAGTGCAAGAAGTTCGGGTTGGGCGACAGTGGAGCCGTCCCGCAGTTTCACCGCAGCTTCGACCCGTTCGCCATACCTTGCGCAGGGGCGGGCAAAGGCAGCAGCTTCGACGACATCGGGATGGGAATAGAGCGTTTCATCGACCTCGCGCGGCGCGATGTTTTCCCCGCCCTTGATGATCAGCTCTTTCAGACGACCCGTGACAAAAACATACCCGTCAGTGTCGATCTTTCCCAGATCGCCGGTCCGGAGCCAGCCTGTATTGGTAAAAGTCGCCCGTGTCGCTTCGGGGTTCTTGTAGTATTCAAGCATGACATTCGGACCGCGAATGGCAATTTCACCCTCGGTATCCGCGCCCAGCGGCTCCAGTTCGGGCGACAGGATCGCGACCTCATTGCCATAGGCTAATCCGGGCGATCCGATTTTGCGCAGCCCCGGCGGTAGCGGGTTTGACAAGATCTGCGCCGCAGTTTCGGTCAGGCCCATGGTTTCCACAATCGGGATACCGAAACGCTGCTCGAACGCCGACTGTGTCTCGACTGCCAGCGCAGAGGAGGCTGACCGGCCGAACCTGATGCGGGCTTTGGTTGCGGCGTCAGGATCTGTCTTGCCATGGAGCAGATGCGAAATGATGGTCGGCACAACCGAAAACCACGTGACCTGTTGCTCTGCGCAAACCGTCCAGAACCGGCTGGCCGAGAATTTCTCGCAGACCACAACTGCGCCGCCTGCGATAAGAGGGCCCATGATTGTCACGCAAAGTCCGTTGATATGATAGATGGGCAGCACGCAAAGCCCGCGATCGTGCGGTGACAGGTCATGCGCCAAAACCGTGGTCCACCCGCCTGCCAGCAGGCTGGCATGCGTGTGCAACACGCCTTTGGGTCGCCCTGTCGTGCCCGAAGTATACATCAAAAGCGCATGATCCGCCGCCACAAGGTCAGCCAGTGGGCCGTGCGGTGTGTTGTCGGGCCACGCGATGCTTTGCCCCACAACAACCGTGCGCGCATGGACGTCATGCGCAGCGGTGGCAGCGGTCAGAAGGTCCACCTGATTTTCGCCGACCAAGACAACAACCGAGTCGGAATGGGACAGGGCATAGCCCATCGCTTCTGCGCCTGCGACGAGATTGATGATTGCGGCCCGAAAGCCACCGTAGAGCACGCCAAACAGGCACAGGATGCCTTGGCGACTATTGGGCAACATCACCGCGACGCTATCGCCCTTGGACAGGCCCATACCCGCGAGCTTGCTTGCAATCCATTCAGCTTCCTTGCGCAGGTCCCCCCATGTCAGCGGGTCTGCGTCGAGGAAATAGTGGCTGATGTCAGCCCCCTGTTCGTCAGCGCGCCGGTCAAGCCAGCTGCGAACAGTTCCCGTGGGGGGCGGATTTGCCGTCGCATTCATTTTCCGGCCTGATCCCAATAACCGCCAAAAATATCGGCAAGGCTTGGCTCGCGCGCAGCAATCGGGCGCACCACCTTTGTGCGCTGCATGAAGTGTTTCCAGTGCAGATTTTCGTCGATGGAATTACCGCCCCAGCTTCCGCATCCCATCGAAAGCGAGAAGGGCAGGCCGTTTTCAAATGATCCACCTGTTGCAAATGTATGCGCCTGATTGACGATGACACGGCAGGTCGGCATGTGCCGTCCAAGTGCGACAGGCCGATCCGCATCGGCAGTGTGCAACCCAATCGAATGGCCCGCCCCCTGATACGCCAGAACACGCTTTGTAATCGCGACGGCGTCATCATAGTCGCGCGCACGGTAGAGTGCCGCGACCCGGCTCAGTTTTTCGCCCGACAAAGGGTGCTCCGGTCCGATGCCATCTGTTTCGACAGCGATGAATTTTGTTCCCTGAGGGACCGACCCTGACAGACCCAGTTTTTCGATCAGTACATCTGCGTCCTTTGCGATCACTTCACGGTTCAGGTGCCCGTCGGGCCAGAGCTTGGCAATAATTCCGGGGGCTTTGGCTGCGGGAACCAGCGCGCCGCCTTCGGCCGCCATCGCTTCCAGAAAGGCATCATACACCGCATCAACGACGACAAGTGCATTTTCTGAAGAGCACGATGTCGCGTTGTCAAATGTCTTTGAAGCTGCGATTTTTGCTGCCGCCGCCGCAAGATCGGCGGTTTCATCGACAATCACAGTCACGTTTCCGGCCCCGACGCCCACCGCAGGCGTGCCACTGGAATAGGCGCGGCGCACGTTGTCCTGACTGCCGGTGACAACCGCAAGATCCGCCAGTTCAAGCAGGCGCTGCGTATCCGCCTTTGTGCCCGGAGGCGGGATCATCTGGACCAACTGCTTGTCCTCGCCGATCTTGTCGAATTCCGCGTGGATGAACTCCAGCAACATCTCACAACAACTGACCCCCTTGGGGGAGGGGGACAGAATGATCGCATTGCCGCATTTGAGCGCGTTGATCACGTTGTTTGCAGGTGTGGCCGCGGGATTGGTCGAAGGGACAACGGCCCCGATCACGCCAAGTGGTCGGGCAATTTCGGTGATCCCTGTCGCGGCATTGTCGGACAGGATTCCAAAAGTCTGCACATCCGCGATATCGCGCATCAGCCCGAGCGTCTTGCGGTGGTTCTTGGTGATCTTGTCGGGGACATTTCCAAGGCCTGTGACCTCGACGGCAAGCTCCGCCAGCATCCTGTTGCGCGCAGGCTCCATGATGGCCCATGCAGCGGCTTGGGCCGCGCGGTCATAGCGTGCCTGACTGCCATGCGTCTCATACTCCGCCTGTGCCGCACGCGCCTGCGACATCAATGCATCGACGCGGCTGGTAGTGACGGAAATCGACATTCAAAGCGCTCCTGCTGATCATCTGACCATCCAAGGCTACGGGATGAAAACAGTATTGCAAACGTTTTCATAAAATCATAAAACCGACATGAATTATGATGAAAAAACAATCATATAAAGTAGATATTCTTTCGGTAGCAAAGGTGGCGGGTGTTTCTGCTGCCACAGTATCGCGCGTGATGAATCATCCCGAACTCGTCAATCCGACGACCCTCAAGAAGGTCGAAAGGGCGATTCGCAAAACAGGCTATGTGCGCAACCGTGCGGCCCAAATGATCCATGGTCGGCGTAGCGCAACATTAGGCCTCGTTGTGCCGACAGTGAACTATTCCATTTTTGCGGAACTGGTCCAGTCGTTCAACGATACCGTGGCCGATCTTGGCTTTACGCTGGTGTTGGCGACCCATGGTTATGACCTTACTGCCGAGTATAAGGTCCTGCGCAAACTGCTGGAGCATCGCGTGGACGGGATCGCCCTTGTCGGGCTTGATCACAGCGACGACACATACCGGCTTTTGGCGTCGCAAGATGTGCCGGTTGTTGCGGCATGGAGCTATTCCCGGTCGTCACGGATTTCGTGCATCGGGTCCGACAACCGTGAAGCGGGGCGTCTTGCCGCTGACCACCTGCTTGCGCTCGGACATCGGCGCATAGGGCTGGTCTTTCCACCGACCCATGAAAATGACAGGGCCCGTGGCAGGCTCGAGGCGGTTGAACTTGCTCTGCACGGCGCCGGAATTGAGATTCCCGACGCATGGCGGGTTCGCTCGCCCTATAGCGTGGCGCACGCAAAGTCTGTTTGCCATGACCTCCTGCGCGCGCACGAAGGCATCACCGGTCTGATTTGCGGAAATGATATCATCGCACAAGGCGCGCTGTCGTCTGCGATGCAACTTGGCCTGCGTATCCCGCAGGATCTTTCCATTGTCGGGATCGGCGATTTTGCCGGTTCTGCAGACATGTACCCTGCCTTATCCACTGTCCAGATTCCGGCGCAGCAGATTGGCATGCAGGCGGGAGAGTATCTTGTTGCATGTATCGCGCATTCGGACCCGCAAGAGATTGTGAGGCAGAAGATAAAAGTCGATTTGAAACCGCGCGCAACAACCGGGCCCGCCGTCAGCGGCTGACATCAAAGCACACCGGAGAAAACCCTTAGTAGGGGTTTCTGGCGTCCCGCTTGTCAGAGAGAGAATCCTGACGCCGCGCGACCAGAAGCTCAATGGCATCTGCAAGATGTTCGCGGTCGATGTTGTGATCGCCTTTTGCGACGCGGATGCGGTGCGCTTCGATCATCACATCGGCATGGCGGCATCCCTCGGGGGGCTCGAACCTGTAGGAGGCCAGTTCAATGCGTAGCCCCAGCGGGTCGCGGAAATAGATCGAATCCATGAACCCACGGTCGACAGGGCCCGAGTGGCTGACGCCGCGCGCATCAAGACGCGATGCGACCTGCCAGAAAGTCGCCTGACTGACATTCAGCGCAAGATGGTGAAGCGATCCTGTTGCCTCGGGCACCGGTGTCGCATCAGGCTTGCGGGTTTCATTGGTGAAGATCGTGATCAGGCGACCATCACCGGGATCGAAGTAGAGATGACCCTCATCGGGATCGTCCAGATTTGGCTGGTCAAAAATGAAGGGCATGCCCAGCACGCCTTCCCAGAAATCAATCGACGTCTGGCGGTCTGCACCGATGATCGTGATGTGGTGGACGCCTTGCGTCTGGATCTTGCGCAGTTCATTGGGCATTGCGATCTCCGTTCCTTTATCCTGTCTCTTCTTAGCTGTTTTTTGCGCTTTGCGCCAATCAGCTGGTGCGCAGGTGATGTGCGCGAGGTGAGGTTTTCTTTTGTTTTTGCGGCATAGCGACAGACGTGTTTCGCGCGGGAAAGAGATGGCATCTGACGACGACCGTTCACAACACCCTGATAATCGACTGGACGTCTGTACGATCCGCTTTGCGCACAGGGTGCGTTGTTCAGCGGGACAAGCCGCTATCTGGATCTTGGTTCAGCGCGTCTTATCTGCGGCGCATCGGCGGCTGCGGTGGTTGATTGCGCACAAACCACACGCTTGGAGCGCGTAACCTCTTGGGTGTGTGATCTGTGCAGTCCGTTTTACCGTGCAGCGCGTGGTCATTGTGTTATTTCAACAGCATGGACATTGTTCTGATCACGACTGTTATCGCCGCATTGTTCCTCGTCATCGGGGTGGCAGAGCCTTTGGCGGCAAGACTGCGCTTGCCCTATAGTGTGATTCTGGCAGCCATCGGCATTCTGATCGGTGTCGGCGCGATATTCTTCTTGCGGACAGACCTTACCGACGCGCTTAACCCGGTTGCCGAGGCGATCCTTGGCCTGCCGATCCGGTCCAATGTCTTTCTTTACATCTTCCTGCCGACGCTGCTGTTTCAGGCAACGCTCGGGATGAACCTGCGCCGGATGCTTGAAGACTGGGTGCCTATTCTGGTGCTCGCTGTTGTCGCCGTTGTCGTCGCCACACTCAGCGTAGGCTATGCCTTGTCATGGGCCAGCACGCTGCCGCTGGCGGCCTGCCTCTTGATCGGGGCAATCGTGTCAACAACGGACCCTTCGGCTGTGGTCTCGATCTTTCGGTCGATCTCGGCGCCACGGCGGCTTGCGCGGATCATCGAGGGTGAAAGCCTGCTGAATGATGCCGCGGCCATCGCGCTTTTTGGTCTTTTTATGGGTTTCGTGATGCTGGGTGTACCAGATCCGAGCCTTGCAGACGCGCTTGCGCGCTTTCCGCTTTTGATTGCTGGCGGTGCGTTCACGGGTTGGTTGGCTGCGCGGATCGCTTTGTGGTTCATGGCCCTGTTCCGTCGGCACGAGCTTGCGCAGCTCTCGATCTCTGTCGCGCTGCCGTACCTTGCCTATATCGGCGCAGAGCAAAGCATTGGCGCTTCCGGCGTCATTGCTGTGGTATCTGCCGGGCTGACGCTTAACCTGACGGGGCCCGGACGTCTGCAACCACAAGCCTGGGCAAAACTGCGCGAGCTTTGGGACGTTCTGGCGCATTGGGCTGGTGCGCTCATCTTTATCCTCGCAGCATTGCTGATCCCGCGACTTCTGGAAGAGGTGCGCGTCGCCGATTTCTTGCTGGTTGGTGTGGTTATCCTTGCTGCGATTGCTGCGCGTGTGGCGATCCTTTTTGGTCTTTTGCCGCTACTGACCGCGTTAAGGCTCTCACCTTCGGTCGAACGGCCCTACCGTGTCGCAATCCTCTGGGGTGGCTTGCGGGGCGCGGTCACTTTGGCTCTCGCGCTTGCGGTCACCGAAAGCTTTCGCGTGCCGGACGGGATCCAGCGTGTCGTGGGCATCCTTGCGACAGGTTTCACGCTTTTCACACTGATCGTGCAGGGTACGACGCTGCGTTGGGTGATCGGGCGGTTGGGGCTCGACCGGCTGTCACCGATAGACGAGGCGTTATCGCGGCAGGTGGTCGCCGTTGCCCTGCAGACGGTGCGCGAGGACCTCGCGCGCACCACGGAAAACTATGAGCTCAGCCACGATATCGTCCGGTCCGAAGCAAAGGGATTTGGCGAAAGACTTGAAGAAGCCGTCAAGACGGCAGAGGACAGCGCGGACATTCTGGATCGGGACCGGATCACGCTGGGTCTTATCGCGCTTGCGGGTTATGAACGTGACACGATTCTTGTCCGCTTGCGCGAGCGTACGATCTCGGCCCGCATGGCGGAACGCGTGCTTTCGGATGCCGATCGTCTGATCGAAGGTGCGCGTTCTGACGGGCGCAGTGGCTACAATCGCGCCGCTAAGCGCAGCGTCACCTACGGGCGCGCATTCCGTGCGGCGGGGCTGTTGCACAGCCGTTTGCACCTGTCACTGCCACTGGCACGGATCACAGCGGACCGGTTCGAATTGCTCTTGTCGCAACGGCTGATCCTGCGGGATCTGGGCGCCTTTATTGACGGGCGCATCCGCCGCATTCACGGACGGCGCGTCGCAGACCTGTTGCGCGATTCACTATCGCGCCGGATTGACGCGGTCGAAACAGCCCTGGACGGTCTTAGATTGCAGTATCCCGGCTATGCCGAAGAACTTGAGCGGCGCTTTATCCGCCGGACAGCACTACGACTTGAAGAACGTGAATATGCGACCATGCGCGAGGATGGCCTGATCGGGGCTGAGGTCTACACCAAGCTGATGGAGGGCCTCGATCAGCGTCGTGCGGCGGCCGAGGAACGCCCCCAGCTCGATATTGCGCTTCAACGCTCCGAGTTGGTGCGTCAGTTCCCACTATTTGCGACCTTGGATGAGCCCGACCTGAAGCGGCTGAGTCGTGTTCTCAAGACACGCTATGTGAATGCAGGGGACATCGTCATCGGCAAGGACAGCACTGCCAAGAGCGTGTTTTTCATCGCCTCGGGTGCGGCAGAGGTCGAAACAGCTGGTCAGACATGGCGCCTTGGACGCGGGGAAATGTTCGGGCAGATGGCCATCCTGATGCGCAAGACACGGCGGACCGAAGTGCGTGTCATTACGCCATCCACCCTGCTGGAACTGGACGAAGCGCGGTTCCGGCGTCTGCTGGGCCGGAGTGCGACGCTACAGGAAGCGGTGCGCGAAAGCGCCGAAAAACGCGGAATTGCCCCCGATGATTTGTTCGCTGATGCAGATGCAAAGTAGTTGATTGCACGTATCAATGCACCGCAGTGCCAGCGACGATAAGCTGAGCAAGAGGTCGTGTCTGGGCATCAACGCGCCGACGCAGCACATCTAGCGTCATGTCGTCATCTTTGACGAATTCCAGAAACATTTGGTTCAGGTTGTTGAACAGCAATACCCCCAACGGTCGCGGATCAAGATCCCGCCGTACGGTGCCACGGTCTTGTAACACCTGTACCAAATCAGACATTTGTGCCGCAAGTCGCTGGTCCAGTTCAAAATAACGGCGACCGTTCGGCGTACCCGGGGCCTCGATCGCCAGCGCCATGGCCGTGCGCCACATCTCCTTGGTCAGATACTCCAAAGAATGGTCGTAGTACGCAAATATCAACGCCAGTAATGCGTCATCTACCGCCTCGGGTGGATCGGTCAGGATGGTCAGGCCTGCATCAAGGACTTCCTCGACCTCCATTGCAACCGTGGCCATGAGGATATCCCCTTTGGTCTGGTAATAATTATAAACTGTCCCGACCGAGACTTCTGCCATGTCAGCCAAGTCCTCGATGCGGACGGCGCGATAACCGTCTGCCCGAAATTTGGTCACGGCGGCCTGCAAGATGCGCCTTTCGCGGTCAGCTTTCTGTTTTTCGCGCAATCCGGCCATTTGTTTTCCTTCTAGCTCTTGGTGCACTGACGAAAATTAGTGTTGACTACAAAGATGAATGACTTCAACTTTTTTATCAAGAGCCGCGCGACAAGCGGTCAGACATCAAACCAAAAGGGAAGAATGGACATGACGAAACTGACTTCTACACTGCTTGCGACGACTGTCCTGACTTGTGCGGCAGGCGCCGTCACGGCGCAGGAACAGCTGAATGCACTGGTCTGGTGCGACCATATGGACCCCGCACTGATCGCCCCGTTCGAGGCAGAGCACAACGTCACTGTGAACCTGCGCGAATACGAAGGCACCGGCGCAGCGCTTGCACTTCTTGACCAGTCGCGCCCCGGTGATTGGGATGTGCTGGTCATCGACGGGATCGATGTGTTTCGTGCTGTCGATGCAGGTATCCTTGCACCGCTTGACGCGGCCCAGTTGCCGACGGCGGATTTCTTCCCTGAGGTCGTGATGGAAGGGGTCAACACGGTGGACGGTGTCACCTATGCCGTGACCGAAAAGTTCGGATACAACACGATTTCCTATAATACAGCCAACGTCGATCCTGCGGATATGGAATCGCTGTCGACAGTATGGTCGGAAAAATACGACGGCCGGATTTCGATTTATGACTACTATCTGCCCGTGATGGGTCTTGCCGCGATTTCGCAAGGGATTGCGACCGCCGATATCGGCAGCGACAATCTGGACGCGATCGGTGAGGTGATGGGCACAATGCGGTCGCGTGCGGCCTCGGTTGCGGGTGTTGTCGCTGCACAGACCGCACTTGCCACAGGCGAAGTCGATATTGTTGTGGGTGGTGGTGAGTGGCTGACGGCTGTGCTGGCCGAAGAGCAGCCCGATCTGACATGGACGATCCCGTCCGAGGGGGCCGTGCGCTGGACCCAGTCGATTGGTGTGGTCGAGGGAACGCAGAAACCGGATCTGGCACTTGAGTTCGTTAAATATATCGTCAGCCCCGAAGGGCAGGCACGACTGGCGACTTCGTCCTGTTTCTGGGGGATGCCTGCCAATGCTCTGGCCGGTGACTTTCTGACCGATGACCAAAAGGCGATTTTGCGTTGGGACGATCAGCCGGACTATCTGGCCCTGAGCCAGCTCTATCCGGCACCTGATGATGCGCTCGACGCAGATATGCAGGATATGTGGCTCGATACGCTGTCACAGTAAGGCAGTGCAGTTGACCACCACGGGACAGCGCGCGCAGGGCTGGGGTTTTGTGGCCCCGGCCTTGCTGTGGACGTTTGCATTCTTCATCGTGCCTTTCATCGTGATGGGCGCGATGAGCCTTGCAACGTTGGACGGGCGCACGCTGATTTGGGGGCTGTCTTTCCAGAACTATGCTGAATTGGCGGAAAAGCGTTTCTTGTGGCGCGCGATCGTCGTTTCGCTCGAAATCACACTGACGGTAACGGTGGTTTCGGTTGTGCTGGCTTATCCGCTGGCGTGGATCATCGCATTCAACGTGCCAAAGCGCTGGCAGCGATTGGCCCTGTTGCTTGCGATCCTGCCGTTCTGGACATCTTATGTCGTCCGGTCCTACGCGTGGCTGTTGGTGTTGGCGCGTGACGGGGTGGTCAACCAGACCATGCTTAATCTGGGCCTGATCGCCGAGCCGTTGACGCTGGCTAATACGCGGTTCGCGACGGTGACAGGCTTTGTCCACTTTTTCGTTATGCTGCTGACTTTGACGATTTACGCCAATCTGGTGCAGCTTTCGCCGAATTACCGCCGTGCAGCGCAAGACCTGGGGGCGAGTGCATTTCAGACCTTTCGACACGTGATCCTGCCACTTACGTTGCCCGGCATTGTGACGGGGGCTTTCCTGACCTTTGTTTTATGCATTGGTGACTACGTCACACCGCAGATTTTGGGCGGCAACACCGAATTGACAGTGCCGCAGGTGATCATGGTGCAATTGGGACGGCGGGCCGATTTTCCCCTCGCGGCAGCACTTGCAATCGTGCTGATGGGGATCGTGACAGTGGCCTATCTGGCCGCTGCACGCTGGCTTCGGTTGGACCGAATATGATGCGCTTACTCCCTTGGATGTATCTCGCAGTGGCTTTCGTGTTCATCTATCTGCCGGTTGCGACACTTGTCTTGTTTTCGTTTCAGGACGGGCAATTGCCGGTGCCGCCGTTCAACGGACCGTCCTTGCGCTGGTATGGGGATGTGCTGGGTGACAGCCGCCTGACTGCCGCGCTGATCAATTCGGTTCTGGTGGCTTTGGGTGCATCCTTGATCGCGGTCACCCTCGGATTTCTGGCAGCATACGGTTTGGCGCGACACGTGTTGCCCGGCTCGGCACTCATCCGCGCGCTGTTGATCGCGCCTTTGACCGTCAGCTACCTGATCGTAGGACTTGGGTTGTTGATCGTATTGACGCAAGCGGGTTTGGGCCTGTCATTGGTGACCGCCGGAATTGGACACGTCGTCATCAATCTGCCGTTGGCCTTTGCGATCATTTTTGCCGCAATGGGCGCACAGCAGCAAAATGCAGAACGTGCTGCGCGGGATCTCGGGGCAAATGAGATGCAGGTGATCTTGCTGGTCACCGTACCGATGCTGGCCCCTGCGATCGGGGCCGCCTTCTTTTTGTCGATGACCTTCAGCTGGGATGAATTCATCATCTCGTTCCTGCTGACCCGTTTTGACGTGACACTACCGGTCGAAATCTGGTCGATGCTGCGCTCGGGGCTTTCGCCGCGGCTCAATGCGATTGGCAGCCTCGTTTTTCTTGTCTCGATCGCCGTTGTCCTGACCCTTGAACTTTTTGTATTCCGGAAACGCCGCTCATGACTGCACCTGTTTCATTGTCCCGCCTGAACCACTGGTTCGGCACCTATCAGGCACTTGATGACATCAATCTGGAAATCGCGGCGGGCGAATACGTGACGCTGCTTGGCCCGTCGGGGTGCGGAAAGACCACGCTGCTGTCGGTGTTGGGGGGATTCATCGCGCCAAGCGAAGGAAGCGTGATGATCGGCGGGCGCGACATGACACGGGTGGTTCCTGCCAAGCGTCCGACAACCACCATGTTTCAGGACTACGCCCTTTTTCCGCATATGAGCTTGCGCGAGAATGTCGGCTTTGGGTTGCGCATGGCGGGAATGGGCCGCGCAGAGCGCGACCGCAAGGCAGAGGCACAGCTTTCGCTCGTCGGTTTGGGTGACGACGCGGGAAAACGCCCACACGAACTTTCCGGTGGCCAGCGCCAGCGGGTGGCGCTTGCGCGCGCCCTTGCTGTGGAGCCGGACGTGCTTTTGCTGGACGAACCGCTCGGTGCGCTTGATCTGAAACTGCGCCGCGCGATGCAGGATGAACTCAAAGCGATCCAGCGCCATGTCGGCACGACCTTCGTGCATGTCACCCATGATCAGGAAGAGGCGATGGCGATCGCCGACCGCATCGTCGTCATGAATGCGGGCAGAATCGAAGATGAGGGTACGCCTGCGCGTATCTACCGCCAGCCAGCCAGCCTATTTGCGGCAGATTTCATGGGCGAGATGAACCATATTCCTGTGCACGTCACGGAGCATGGCGTAGAGACGCCGTTTGGCCGTTTGCAACTACCTGCCCCAAGACGCGGTGCCGCAACGCTATGCCTGCGGCCAGAGGCGATCGGGACCACTGATGCGCAGATCACCCTTGGACCGGCGCGCGTCCGGGATGCGGCGTTTTTCGGTACGCATATTCGCGCGCATCTGGTCCCTGATGCGGCCCCAGATCTGGTGTTGATCGCGCATCTACCGCCCGTTGATATGCCGGCACCTGACGATGTGCTGGTGATCTCCGCCGCCGCTGATACGATCAGCGTTTTTGCCAAGGAGCCTTAGCAATGGACCGCGCCCGCCCTGAAGACTGGTATCGGCTGCAAACCAAAGCCGACGGTGTCACTTTGATAGATGAGCCCTTTATCCAGCCGTTTTACCGCTGCAATATGTGGCACATCCGCGGTCGTGACCGGGACCTGCTGGTTGACAGTGGCATGGGTGTCGTGTCGCTGCGTGACTGGGTGCCGCTGGTGACAGAACGCGGCCTGACAGCCGTCGCCAGCCATACGCATTTCGACCACATCGGATGTCATCACGAATTCGATGACCGCTGTGTGCATCACGCAGAGGCTGATCTGTTGGCCGACCCCACGCGCACCTCCACGCTGGCCGATCCCTATGTCACTGACGATATATTTCACTGCTTGCCACCGGCGCCCTACCAGTCTGCGACCTATCAAGTGAAATCCGCGCCTGCGACCCGTCTGCTGGCTGATGGCGACATTGTCGATCTGGGTGATCGGGCCTTTGAGGTGATCCACACGCCGGGCCATTCTCCTGGTGGCATTGCGCTCTGGGAGGCGGCGACCGCAACGCTTTTTTCTGGCGATATCGTTTATGACGGACCGCTGATTGAAGATACATATCATTCAGACGCTGCGGATTATCACCGATCCATGGTGCGGCTTTATGATCTGCCGGTGCGCGTTGTGCACGGCGGCCACTTTGCAAGCTATGACGGGACAAGGCACAGGGCCATCATCCGGGCATGGCTTGATGCGCATGAGGCACGCCAGTGACCACCAAGCCCGAGAAAGCGCGCCGCTGTGCGGTGGTCGGTGCAAGTCATGACGGAGTGCCAGTTGAAGCAACAAACGCTTTCGTGGCATTTTTCTGCGCTTGAATTAAGAAAATGGCGGACTGGGGAGGATTCGAACCCCCGACCCCTTGATTCGTAGTCAAGTACTCTATCCAACTGAGCTACCAATCCGCGTATCGGGGGATTTAGACGGGGATCACCCGCGATGCAAGGGCCAATTCACATTCTTTCTCATTCTGCTGCCGGTGCAAGCGCCATGTCCTCTTTTGGCAGTTGAATGAGAAAGGTCGTCCCTTGGGCGTTTGTTGATTTCAGCTCGAGCCGCCCGCCGTGTCCCCGTACCAGATCGGCGGCAATCACCAGCCCCAAGCCTGAGCCGCCTTTGCGCACGCCCCCCTGAAAGGGTTGGAAAAGATGTTCCTGCGCTTTCTTGGGCAGGCCTGGCCCTGTGTCGGTTATGGTCAGACACCATGTCAGATCATCCTCGATCGCCTGCAGCCCGATTTCACCGGGATCTCCGGTGGCCATGATGGCCTGACGTGCATTGCGCACGAGGTTGAAAATTACGCGGTAAAGCTGTTCGCCGTCGGCGCGCAGTGTCATGGTTGCGGGGATATCTTCGGCGAAAGACAGCGGATAATCTGCGGCAGCCAACCTTTCGCTGTCGATCACATCGCCGACGATTTGCGCCAGATTAACGCGTGACAGGCGCGGTGCGGGTTCATCAACCCGTCCAAAGGCCAGCGTGGTTTCGCACAGGTTCACCGCACGTGTGATCGAGCCCACCAGTTTTGGCGCCATACGTTTGACCAACGGATCATCGGACGATTCGATACGGTCGGTAAAGAGCTGTGCTGATGTCAGGATATTGCGCAGATCATGGCTCACCTTCGCCACAGCACCACCAAGCTGGGCCAGGCGCTCTTTCTGTTTCAGCGAGCTGGTCATCTGCGTTTGCATTGTCCGCAGCGCCTCTTCTGCGTCGCGTAGCTCGGTCACGCTGGCACGCGGCGTGATGATCTGGCGCGCATCCTCGGGGGCTTTGGCATAGGCTTGCATTTGGCTGACGACACCTTTGATCGGCCGCACCAACAGGATCTGGACCGAAAGAAACAGAAGGCTTGCCGTGATGATCGAGATAAAGGCCGAGAGGAACAGGATATTGCGCCCGTATTCCAAAAGCGCATTGCGCAGGGGCATCTCGTCCATCGTGACTTCGATCAAAAGCCCGCCTTCACGCACAGGATTTCCGATCACGCGCACAATCCGGTCTTCTGTGTCCACCAATGTGCGCAGGGCATCCGCGATCAAGGTCATCGCGCTGGGGTCGCGCATGTCATAGGTCGCTGTGATGGGCGACGGGATCGGTGACGAGAGCGCCAGTTGCCGGATTTCATCGCGCCGCAGAACCACGTTATAGACCTCGGCATTGCGCAGCAGTTCGGTTTCCAGCGCGGGGCTGATCATATCATCAGCCTCCAGCGCCAATGACGCGATCTGCGCGCGTTCAAGTCTCGCCAGCAGGTAATCCTCGCGGAAACGCGCGACCGAGGGCACGAAGATAAATACCTCGGCCAGCATCACAAAGATCACCGTGAGAATCAGAAAGCGACCTGAAAGTGAGTTGGTCATATTGCCTCGTTTTAGCGGCCTATGGCAGCCAACGCTGCACGAAGCCTACGATACGCTTTACCGTGGGGCTATCAAAAAGTCTTGGACTAAAATAGGCACCCGCAGCACGTTTGTTAACCTCACTGACTGTCGGATAGGGCAGGACAGTGTTGGCAATCGCCGACATCTTCATCTTGTTGGCGATGGCCATGGCCCACATGCCGATCAGCTCGCCCGCCATATGCCCCGCAATCGAAGCCCCGACAGGGCGGCCCTTGACAACCATCACCTTGATCAGGCCCTTGGTCTTGCGTTCCGCGATCAGGCGGTCGTTGTGGTGGAATTCAAAGCGCACCACCTCAAGCGCCGCCCCGTGCTTTTTCTTTGCCTGCGCTTCGGTCAGGCCAACTTGGGCCAATTCGGGGTCTGTATAGGTGGCCCATGGGATGTGATCGGTCCGCTGCTTGGAGGGCAGGCCGAACAGCATCGACCGGATTAACACGCCTGCATGATAGCCTGCCACATGGGTAAATTGCAGCCCGCCGGCCACGTCACCTGCGGCATAGACCTTTTTGTTGCTCACAGATCGCAGATCAGGCCCAACCTTCAGCCCCGCGCGATCATGCGCGATCCCGCCTGCATCAAGATCAAGCTTTTCGGTATTCACCTTGCGCCCGACCGCCATCAGCAGATGCGATCCGGTGAAATCCCCCTTGGGCGTATGCACGGTGATCGTGCCGTCTTTGCCGCTAATCTTTTCGGCTTGTGCCTCTTCAACAATGTTCACGCCCTCGGCGCGCAGGTTCTCTAGCACAATCGCCGCCATTTCGGGATCGTCCTTGCCAAAGGCCTTGGCCCCTTCAATGACGGTGACATTGCAGCCCAGTCGCCGGTGTGCCTGCGCCATTTCCATGCCGATAGGGCCACCGCCGATGATCAACAGGTGTTTGGGCTTTTCACGCAGATCAAAGATGTTCTCGTTGGTGTAATAGGTCACATCCTCGATGCCGGGGATTGGCGGGACAAAAGGGCCAGAGCCTGTGGCAACAACAAAGCGCCGCGCTTCGATGATCGTATCACCCGCCTGCACTTCGCTGCGTGAGATGAACTTGCCGAACTCGGTAATCACCTGCACGCCCAGCCCCTCGAAGCGTTCGACACTGTCGACCGGGGCGATAGTCGCGATGACGTCGTGCACATGGTCTTTGGCGGCGGCATAATCGACCGTTGGTTCCACCTCACCAACACCGTATTTCGCCCCATGGGACATGGCATAGGCCTGTTTGGCCGAGGCGATCAGCGCCTTGGACGGCACGCAGCCATAGTTCAGGCAATCGCCGCCCATCTTGTGACCTTCCAGCAGGACCACTTTGGCGCCCATCTGGACCGCACCGGCCGCGATGGACAAGCCGCCAGAGCCTGCGCCGATGATGCATATATCTGTCTTGATCCGGTTCATGACTTACAGACCTTTCTTGCCGCGAATGGCGTTGATCAGGATCGGCAGTGCGGCCAGCACGCAAAGGCCGATGATTGGAAAAATGATCTGTGGCTCGAAGATAATCCCGAGGTTCGGGGTCTCGCCACGTGCGAAAACCTCTCCCAGACCCGCACCGACCGAGGTGTAGACGACAGAGCCGGGGATAATGCCAAGGAAAGTCGAGATCACAAAGCGATGCAGCGGCACCTCAAGGAAAGAAGGAATAAGGTTGGCCAAAAAGAACGGCACAGCGGGCACAAGACGGATGAGGAACAGCATCGACCATTGATTCTCGTCAATTCCATCTTTGATCTTTTTGACCGTTCCCTCCGAGGTCTCGATTTTCTTGCCAAGGCTTTCCCCAAACCCCCAGCGTGCGGCCAAAAAGATCGCCGTTGCGCCGATTGTGGCTGCGGTCATGTTGAATAACGCACCCGGGAAGGTGGCAAATAGAAACCCGCCTGTCAGTGTGGCCACCGTTGCACCGGGCAAGGAGAAAGCCACGATCACAACGTATGCTGCAATGAACACCAACACGGTCAGGAAATAGTTGGCGTCGCGGAACGCCAGCAGCGCCTCGCGGTTTTCAGCCAAGGCCTCGAACGTCAGGTAATCGCGCAGAAAGTAGGCGCCAAGAATGGCCACAACGATAATTGCGATCAAAGGCAACTTCTTGAGAAACGGGCTGGGGGCGGCATCGGGCATTTCGGTCATCACATTCTGTCCTGGTTGGCGTCATTCGGCTGTTCTGTTAAATGGACTGATCCGCGCGCTCGGGGTACCCATATCACGACCCATTGATGCGAAGCCCCCCTGATGTTTCAGTTTCAGGGTGTGCTCTGAGAGGATTGAAACATTTGGCAACGTATAAATCTGCGAAATGTTGCAGTTTCATCCCGTGTGCTGCGTTGACATGATGCCAACCCCCCTCTAAAGGACGGGTCTGAATTGTAGACAGGCTTCGAATCCTTACGTTGGGGTTTGGCCGCAAACCGGAGAGCACGCTATGAAGCGCACGTTCCAACCATCAAACCGGGTTCGCAAGAACCGTCACGGATTCCGCGCACGCATGGCCACAAAGGCCGGTCGCAAGATCCTGAACAATCGCCGTGCCAAAGGCCGTGCGAAGCTGAGCGCATAAGCGCGCAAGCCGTTTTGACCGATTTGAAACCGCCGGTTGCGCCTGTATCAGGCACTCCGGCGGTTTCTGTTTGCGTATTGACCAAGCGTGCCGATTTTGTGCGCGCGTCACACGCCCACAGACAAGGGACCCCCGGCATCCACCTTCAGGGGCGCAAACGCCCCGAGGGAGAAGCCGCAGGAATCCGCGTCGGCTATACCTGTTCCAAAAAAGTCGGCAATGCCGTCGCCCGCAACCGCGCCAAGCGCCGTCTGCGCGAAGTTGCACGGATCGTTCTGCCGGAAATGGGTCGTGATGGCTGGGATTATGTGCTGGTGGGTCGCAAAGACCTGACCGCGACCCTACCTTTTGATACGCTGGTCGCAGATCTGCGGCGCGCCATGAAAAAGGTCCACGGATGAGCCCATTCGCCTACATCGTTTCGCTACCGGTCCGCGCTTATCGCATGGTTCTGTCGCCATGGGTCGGGATGAGTTGCCGCTATCATCCCACCTGCTCGGCTTATTCGCTGGAAGCGCTGGAAAAACACGGCGCGATCAAAGGCAGCTACCTGACTGTGCGCCGTATCCTGCGCTGCCATCCTTGGGGCGGATCGGGGATTGATAACGTTCCCGACTAGCGCGTTACTTTTTCTCGAATGAAATTGTGACAGTGCCAATATCCAGTCCATAGCGTTTGACATAAGCGAGGTTCAGCAGGCGGTCATCGGACAGCAGCCACATCCAGTCATCAAATGTCACGCGCAGCGTCTCGGTTTCGCCTGTCGCTGACGGTACCGGCAAATCAATCTCGTATTTCCAGTTAAAGCGGTCGCCTTGTTCCTCGCCGATCGCGTCACCAATCACACCGGGAGCAGTGCCGACCCAGCTATCATCGCCGGTTTTGGTCAGCGTCCAGATCCGTTGCTCGGTTGATCCATCCTCGTACACAAAATCCTCAACCAGTCGCAGACGCTCGCCGTCCCAATCACCGTCGATGTTCACAACAAAACTGCGGCGGACCGTGCCAAGGATGTCCTGAAACTGCCCGTAGGCCACCAGTTCACCGTCAAAGAACTCTTCAAGGTTCAACTTGCGGTCACTGAGAGAGGGGTCGTCGAACGAAGGTTTGCCCGTACAGGCGGCAAGAAGGGCAAGGGCGGCGGCAAGGATCAGGCGCATGATATTCTCCAAAAGCTTATGTCTGGTACGCAGGGCAATCGGTTTCGGATGCCTCTAGGCAGACCTGTGGTGTTCTGGCATATCGAAAACATGCTAGATGAATCTGAAATCCACCCGCTGTTTTACGGTGCCCCGACCACAACCGAGTTCAAAAAGCTGCGCAAGCGGATTGTGCGCTACACGCGCGAAGCGATTGAACAGTACGGGATGATCGAACGCGATGCGAAGTGGCTGGTCTGCCTTTCGGGTGGCAAGGACAGCTATACGCTCTTGGCGGTGCTGTATGAGCTGAAATGGCGTGGCCTGCTGCCTGTCGAACTGGTCGCCTGCAACCTGGATCAGGGACAGCCCGGATTTCCGGCGACGGTCCTGCCGGAGTTTCTGGCAAAAATGGGTGTGCCGCACCGGATCGAATATCAGGACACCTACTCCATCGTGATGGACAAGGTTCCGCAGGGCCGCACATTCTGTGCGCTTTGTTCACGTTTACGCCGCGGTAATCTTTACCGCATTGCGCGTGAAGAGGGCTGCTCGGCGGTCGTATTGGGGCATCACCGTGACGATATTCTTGAAACCTTCTTCATGAACCTGTTCCATGGCGGCCGTCTGGCAACAATGCCGCCGAAACTGGTTAACGAAGAAGGGGATCTGTTTTTGTACCGCCCTCTGGCACATGTGGCCGAGGCGGACTGTGAAAAATTTGCGGCTGCGATGAATTACCCGATCATTCCTTGTGATCTTTGTGGATCGCAGGACGGATTGCAGCGCCAGCAGGTCAAACAAATCCTTGATGGTTGGGAAAAGAACAGTCCGGGACGCAGGCAGGTTATGTTCCGCGCCTTAATGAACGCGCGCCCGTCACATCTGCTTGATCCCAAGCTGTTTGATTTTGCTGCGTTGCAGCGTAATTCCCCGCCCATATGCGGGTTTGGTGATGTGGAAGAGGGCTAGACGACCATTATAAACGACAATGATGCCCGAAAGCGCGATTCCGCGCCTTGTGTTATGATGCTGTCAGTGCAAACTATTCTGAATGTGGCGAGAGTGTGGAAAGGCTGACTGGGCTAATGCATTGCGATTTCGGAACACCTTTAAGCAAAGGGCGTTCTGATTGTTGCGCGAAGCAGCACAATTAACCATTTGCAGTCAGCATTTCCCTAGTTTCGCCCGTTTTGCATGGTCTCGTCCCGAGATATATCCGCTGATGCATTGCTGGAGCTTTGAAAAAAATGATTTCACGATTTGCCACGACGCTGTTCTGTACTGTCGCGCCAGCAGCGCTCTTTGCGCAAGCGGTTGAACTACGGTCCCTTGACGAATTCATCAACGTGCAGGGTGAGATTGTCGGTTTTAACGGTGTCATGGTTCAGGTCGAAACAACAGTTGGCCGCGTGGCTGTACCGGCGTCCGAGGTCGTTTGCTATGGTAACGGCTGTTTTGACGTCATCGCATCGAATGATTTCGGTTTGACCGAATCCGCCTTTGAGGGTGTTGTCGGAAATGCAGTACCTGTGATCGCCGGCGCTGTTGATACACTCTCTGTCGGTTTCTCCTCACCCGCTTATGGCACATTGCACCGCACGATTACGGGGGCCTTTGCGGTGACCAACGCCGGCAACATAACCGCCGATCTGACATCAGTCGGTGAATTGCTCCTGGAGGACCAGACGACAGGCGATCGGGCCGCCTTGTCGGTCAGTGCCTCGGATGAAGTGGCCGATATTCGGGTTGATACCGTTTCCCTGAATGGCACAGCAAGCCGCATCTACAACGGGCCGTCCGCTTGGGCGACGGGCACTGCTTTGTCGCAGCAAATGCTTGGCCTGAAATCCTTTTCCGTTGTTGTGGCGCCCAATGCGGGGATCACAGCGCTTTCCGTGAATGACCTCGCAAGGATTTTTGCAGGTGAGATAACGAACTGGTCCCAGATCGGTGGTGCTGATGTGAGCATTCTGCCGCTCCAGCTGCCGCCCGGTACCGAAGCGGGGTCGGCATTTCAGCGTCTTGTCATGGAACCCGCCGGGCTTGAGGTCGCAGGGAACGTGCTGACCATGTCGGATGAGGCCGGTGTTTCCGGCTCGATCGGCCAATTCCCCGGGAGCGTGGGTGTTGTGACGACGGCAAATGCCAACCAGAGCTTTGTCGTTGATGTGGCCGGTTCCTGCGGTATTGCGGTCGCGCCGACACCGTTCAACATTGTTTCCGGTGACTATGCTTTGATCCAGCCCATCATGGCGACATATAACGCGACACCCAACACAGCGCTGCCGACAGAAGTGTTCGACTTTGCCGCCAGCGATGTCGCGCAGGGTCTGGTAGAGAGTGAAGGCTTTATCAACTTCAGTGCTGTGCCCCTGAACAGCGTCGAAAAGAACGCACGTATCAGCGGTTTGCTGGGTGCCGCGCTTGACGACGCGCAACGCGCCGCGGCGGCGGAAATGTTCCAGGCGTTGTTTGATGCCGACCGATTGTCGTCGACAATGACGGGCGGTCCTGCCAGTGGCGCAGAAGGCGCGTGGAACCGTGCAATACTGATTGATCTGATCGACTTTCTAAAACGGTCTGGCAACGAAGGTCGCGAGATCCTTTTTGTCGGCTTCGGAGAGAGCACGAACGGGAGCGCCGCAGCAATTGCAGCATCGGCAGAAGCGGCGGCATCTTTTGCGGCCCTCCTGACGGATATTGCGGCCGATACAGTTGCGGCCAATAACTATACCGTCACCTCGTATGGTTTCGGAAACGTCTCTCCGGCCACCTGCATTGACGGGCAGGTCGCAGGGTCCGAGTATACACGCGTTGAGGTTTGGATCCGTTAACCTGATACCAGGCCTGCCGCAGCAAAGCCTATGCCGCTATCCGGAAACAGGTGGCATGTTATCGCTTAGCAGCACATCACATGCTGTTGTATCGCCTATCCAAAGGGTGCATTTCGTCACCCAGACACATAGGTAAGCGACATGAACAAACGTATCATCTCCTTCATCGCCGTTCTGGCGCTCACGCTTTATGCCGGTGCCGTTTCGGCCCAGCAGCTCAGCCTTTCGCAAATCTCGGCCTATCTGAACCAGCTACAGACGGCGCAGGGCGGGTTTACCCAGATCAATCCTGACGGCACGCTGAGCACCGGCCAGATTTATATCAAACGCCCCGGGCGTATCCGGTTCGAGTATAACGCGCCGTCGGATTCCTTGGTAATGGCCAGTGGCGGGCAACTCGCGATCTTTGATCCGCGTTCGAACACCGGACCGGACCGCTATCCGTTGAACCAGACACCGCTCAGCATAATTTTGCAGAATAATGTGGATCTTGAGCGCGCCGATATGGTGACAAATGTCACCTCGGACGGAACCACGACTACTGTCACCGCGCAAGACCCCGACAACCCGAACTATGGTAGTATCCAACTGGTCTTTACGGCCAATCCCGTTGAACTGCGTCAGTGGGTTGTCACCGATGAATTCGGAACTGAAACCACGGTCATCCTGAATGATCTGATTATGGGCAGCGTGATCCGGGATGTTCTGTTCAACATCAACGTTGAAGCACGACGCCGCGAAAACTGATGTGACATCATAAAGACAAGAAAAGGCGGCTCTGCCCAGAGCCGCCTTTCGTGTTTCTACCGCTTGCGACAGGACCGCAGTTGTTGATCGTACATCACGGCACGCGCTTCAACTTCGCCGGAAATCCGGATCAGCCAGCTTTTGGAACGCCATGTGCCACGCAGAAAGCCGGTCCGGCCATCATGATAGGCCAGATACTGGTTTCGCGTATCATAGATCGGCACGCCGGTCTCTTCGACGGTCTTGGTCATGTACCATCCCATGAAATCAGTTGCGTCATAGATATCATCGCGCCGCGCGCCGCGCCCGCCCGGGCCGCGCACGTATTCTTCCCATGTGCCATCCAGCGCCTGACTATAGCCAAAGGCCGAGGATTGCCGCCCGACAGGGATCACACCCAGCGCATAGCGATGCGGCGTGCGATTGTTGCCGATAAATTTGCTCTCTTGATAGATCATCGCCATCAACGCAGGCACTGGAACGCCGTATTTACGCTCCACCGCGTTGAAAGCACGAAGGTATTCCGGGCGCTCGGACACGATACTACATGCATCATCAAGATTGCGCGGGGCCGAGTTGTAACCCGATCCGCTGCTGCAACTTGCCAGAAGCATCACACATGCCATTGCGCGAAAGATACTGCTCATCTGCCTCTCGCTTATAGTCGTTTTTTTCGCACCATAGCGCGGAACGGGCCTTGTGGAAATCCCCTTGTGGCGCCGATCTAGATCACGAAAGCGAGGATCAGCGGCAAAGCGAGCACCGAAAGCAGGGTTGAGGCCACAACAAGACCCGCTACCGGCTGGGCGTTGGCCCCGTATTTTTCGGCCAGAAGGTAGGATGTGACTGCCACCGGCGTTGCCAGTTGCACGATCAGTACGCCAGCGGCAACGGGATCAAGGCCGAACCACACCGCCGCTGCCCAGCCAGCGCCGCCGCAAATCATCAGCTTGAGCACCGAGAGCAAAACAGCCTGTCCCATCGCCTTTGTTTCCAGTCGCGCCACGGCGACCCCCAGTGTGATCAGCATCATCGGAATAGCCATCTGCCCGATCAACTGAAGCGTGTTGGTGAGAAAAACGGGTGTTTCCCAGCCCTGCCACAAGAAGAGCGCCCCCAGAAGGGTGGCCCCCACCAAGGGTTCCTGCAAAACGCGTTTGAATGAGCCCGCACCCGCCACCATCCAGATCCCGATCGTAAAGGACAGAATCGCCATTACCGCAAAGACCACTACCGCATAGCCCAACCCTGTCTCACCAAAAGCAAAGAGCGCCAGCGGCAGGCCAAGGTTGCCTGTATTGCCGAAAATCAGCGGTGCCAGATAAGTTTGCGAGTCAAGCCGCGCAGCTTTCACAAGGATGAAACAGCCCGCCATGACAATCAGATAGGCCACGAATGAGGCCAGAGACAGCGTGGCAATCGCTTGTGGCGCGGCGTCTATATTCATCAATGCCACAAAGATCAGACAGGGCACCGCCAATGTCATCGCCATACGGGTGACAAAGGTAACGCTGTACTCGAACCCCAGTTTGACCCAGACAAATCCGATCGCCGCCAAAAGAAAAACCGGCGCTGTGATATTCAGGACTGTCAGAACGAGGTTCACAAACTGTTTCCTTTAATTTTTGGCCGCAAGCGTGGACTTTTCGCGTGTGGCAGACTTATAAGGAGACAGATCGGAAGACCATGTTCAAAACGCGCGCAAAATATCATCTTGGCCAGATTGTACGCCACAGAAAGCATCCTTTCCGGGGTGTTGTCTTTGACGTGGATGCCATGTTTTCGAACACGGACGAGTGGTACAATGCTATTCCAGAGGATAGCCGGCCCAAAAAGGACCAGCCGTATTATCACCTCTTGGCCGAGAACGAGCAGAGCTTTTATGTGGCTTATGTCTCGGAACAGAACCTTGTCGCGGATTATTCCGGCGAACCGGTCGACCACCCTGATCTGGATGATCTGTTTGGTCCGTTCGAAGATGGTCAGTACCCGCTACAGGTTCAGCTCAACTAGCCGTCGAATACGACCGCCTCTTGCCGCAACGCGCCCAGTCCTTCGATTTCCGCCGTCAGAATATCGCCCGCTTTCATAAAACGCGGCGGCTTATGGCCGACGCCAACGCCGGGCGGTGTTCCCGTCAGGATCAGATCGCCGGGATGCAGGGTCACGAACTGGCTGACGTGGGCCACGATCTGCGCCACGGAAAAGATCATCGTGCTGGTTGAGCCCTTTTGCATCTGCTCACCGTTGATTTCCAGCGACATCGCCAGGTTCTGCACATCCGGAACCGCGTCCTTGGTGACAAGGTAGGGGCCAACCGGGGCAAAACTATCTGCCGATTTGCCCTTCATCCACTGGCCGCCAAACTCAAGCTGGAACGCCCGTTCCGACACGTCATTGCCGACGAAATACCCTGCAACATGGTCCAGCGCATTTTCCCCGGTCACATTCTGGGCGCGTGTGCCGATGGCGACACCAAGTTCCAGCTCCCAATCGGTCTTGGTCGCGCCCTTCGGGATGACGATCGGATCATGCGCGCCTGTGACCTCGCAGGCTTTCATAAACAGGATCGGGTGGTCGGGGATTGCCATGTTCATTTCTGCGGCGTGGTCATAATAGTTAAGCCCGATGCAGAAAACGCGCCGTGCATCGCCCAGAAACGGGGCGGGGGCGCCGGAAATGACAGGGCAGGCATCAAGATCAATGGCAGCAAGCGCGCGCAGCGCGTCAGGTGCAATCTGTGCAGCCGTCACATCATCGATATGGCCTGATAAATCGCGCAAAGCGCCGGCAGCATCCACTGCTGCTGGTTTGATTCCGTCTGCTGTTCTGATCCGGCAAAGTTTCATGGCGCACTCCCTTTTGTTTGGCCCAGACATAGCCCCAGAGATGTGTAGACGCCAGAGGGGTGGTCAACATGGCTGGGCATGTTACATCCCTTTGCAAGATCGAAAGGATGCCCGAATGCTTGTTGTCGTTTCCCCTGCCAAATCGCTCGACATGGAGCCGGTTGATATGCCCGCCACCGCGCCCGATTTTCAGGAAGATGCAGTGCGCCTGTCAAAGGCCGCCAAGAACCTGACGCTCAAAGAGCTGAAAAGCCTGATGAGCATTTCGGACGATCTGGCCCGTCTGAACCGTGACCGCTTCAATGCTTTCGCCGCCACGCCGGATGCGTCTGCTACGAAACCAGCGGCTTTGGCGTTTAACGGCGATACCTATCAGGGTCTGGAAGCCAAGACCCTGACCGAGGATGATCTGGCGTGGGCGCAGGACCATCTGCGCATTCTGTCCGGCCTCTATGGCCTGTTGCGCCCGCTGGATGCGATTCAGCCCTACCGGCTTGAAATGGGCAGCCGCCTGAAAACAAGGCGTGGCAAATCGCTTTATGACTATTGGGGCGACACGATCGCAAAGGCGCTGAATGCACAGGCCGAGGCCGTAGGCACCGAAACGCTAATCAATTGCGCCAGTCAGGAATATTTTGGCGCGGCAGACCGCGCGGCGCTGAAACTGCGGGTGATCACGCCGGTCTTTATGGAAGTCAAAGAGGACAAACCGCGTATCGTCAGCTTTTTCGCCAAACGCGCCCGCGGTGCGATGGCCCGTTTCATTGTCGAAAACCGCGTGACCGAGGTGGACGGCATCAAGGACTTTGCGACAGGCGGCTACGCCTACGACCCTGACCTCTCCGAAGGCGACAAGTGGGTTTTCCTGCGGGACTATCCCGCTTGATGCTGCGCAACGTTGCCATCATCGGGGATGGCGCGATTGCACGGTACGTACGCGCGAAACTGCCCGCTTTGAACATTGCCGAGATTGCCACCATCGTGCGCTCTGGCAAAGAGGCCACTGGTGCGACACCGCTGCGCATTTCTGACCTGAATAATCTGCCATCGCGCCCCGATCTGGTGATCGACTGCGGCGGGCATCAGGCGCTTGCGACACACGGTCCTGTCGCTTTGGCGCTGGGAATTGACGTGACGACCGTCTCACTGGGCGCTTTGGCTGATCGGAAAATCGCACAGTCTTTGCATGATGCGGCCACCGCGGGTGGCGCGCGTCTGCATTTGGCGAGTGGTGCAATTGGCGGGCTCGATGCACTTCGCAGCGCAGCGGTCGGCACAATCTCGGAGGTCAGCTATACCGGTCGCAAGCCGCCGAAAGGTTGGCGCGGATCACCGGCCGAGGCTGCGATTGATCTGGATGCGATCACTGCGCCAACACCCCATTTTAACGGCACCGCACGCGAGGCGGCACTGGCCTACCCCAAGAACGCCAATGTGGCCGCCGCTGTTGCCCTTGCCGGTGTTGGCTTTGATGACACACAGGTTTGCCTGATTGCCGATCCCACTGTGACCGAGAACATCCACGACATTGCAGTGAAGGGTGCCTTCGGCGCGTTCCATTTCCAGATTGCGGGTGAGGGGCTTCCCGACAACCCGCGCAGTTCCGCGCTGGCGGCAATGAGCATCGTTGCCGCCCTCACAGAAATGCAAAAACAGATTGGTTTCTGACCGTCCGTCAGATCCGCTCGATCGCCATCGCAATCCCCTGACCGCCGCCAATGCACATCGTGATCAGCGCGCGCTTGCCGCCGGTGCGTTCCAGTTCAAACATTGCTTTGACTGTAATGATCGCACCCGTGGCCCCGACAGGATGACCCAAAGCAATCGCGCCACCATTTGGGTTCACGCGGGCAGGGTCAAGGCCAAGCTCTTTGGACACGGCCAGCGCCTGTGACGCGAAAGCCTCGTTGGATTCGATCACATCGAAATCGTCGGCCGTCAGTCTGGTTTTCGCCAAGAGGGTCTTTACCGCAGGCACTGGTCCGATGCCCATGACCTCTGGCCGCACACCGGCATGGGCATAACCGAGAACGCGGAATCTTGGCGTTAGACCTGCCTTTTCCGCTGCCTCGGCTGTCGCCAGCACAATCGCTGCGGCACCATCATTCAGGCCCGAGGCGTTGCCCGCTGTGACCGATCCGTCTTTCTGGAATACAGGGCGCAGGTTCGACAACGCCTCGCGCGTGGTCGCTTTGGGGTGTTCGTCCGTCACAAAGTCCACCGTCTCGCGGCGCTGTTTGACGGGGACGGGGGTAATCTGGCTGTCAAAGTATCCTGCCGAAATTGCAGCGGCGGCGCGTTGCTGACTGAGCAGGGCGAATGCGTCCTGATCGGCGCGTGTGACATGGTGTTCGCCCGCAACGTTCTCGGCGGTGACACCCATGTGACCTGTGCCAAAAGGACAGTTCAGCGCACCCAACATCATATCCTGCGTGCGGATATCGCCCATCTTGGCACCCCAGCGCTGATCGGAAATGATAAAGGGTGACCGGCTCATGTTCTCGGACCCGCCAGCAAGGCCAAAATCGGCATCGCCCAGCATCAGCGACTGCACGACAGACACAATTGCCTGCACGCCCGATCCGCAAAGGCGGTTCACGTTCATCGCCGGTGTCGTGTCAGGGATCCCTGCATTCATGGCAGCGACACGGCTGAGATACATGTCCTTCGGCTCGGTATTGATCACATGTCCGAACGCCACATGCCCCACTTGCGCGCCATCCACATCGGCACGTTCAAGCGCGGCTTTGGCGACAATCGTGCCCAGTTCAATCGGCGGTGTTCCTGCCAAAGACCCGCCAAAGGCCCCGATTGCGGTACGCGCCCCACCCAATATTACGATCTCGGTCATGTCTGCCCCTTTCGCTTTCAATTGGCATGATCGTATCTTGGCAGAGAAAAAGAAACAGCAGAACGTCGCGGCAAATCATGTGCGCCATTCCGAAAGAAATGCGAGGTCGCGACGATACCCGTCTTGCGCCCGGGCGAGGAGGTCTAAGAAATGATTGTTGCACCCTGCTGGGAATGACCGGAATGGAAAAGCCCGCCTTGTTGCAGGCGCCACAGCAAGCCTAATCGTCGCAATAGGCGTTTCCTTCTGGCGCAGGTGCGTTACCTCTAGCGCAGAGGCACGAAAACCATGTTACTGACCGTTCAAGATATTCATAAAACCTACCACACCGCTGATGGCCCTTTTGACGTGTTGCGCGGAATTGATCTGACGCTGGCATCGGGCGAGACCCTTGCACTGACAGGCGAATCCGGGAGCGGCAAAAGCACGTTGCTGCACCTGATCGGCGGCCTTGATACCGCCGATCGCGGTCAGATCCTGCATGAGGGGCGTGATATCGCCACCCTTGATGATGCCGGTCGTGCAGCGCTGCGGCGGGGCACTGTTGGCGTGGTGTTCCAGCAGTTTAATCTGATCCCCAGCCTGCGTGTGTCCGATAACATCGCTTTTCAGGCACGTCTGGCGGGCTGTCATGACCCAGATTGGGCCGCAGCTTTGGCCGCGCGTATGGGGCTGACACCACACCTTGCCAAATACCCAGAACAGCTTTCGGGTGGACAGCAACAGCGCGTGGCGATTGCCCGCACATTGGCCCCGAAACCCCGTGTCGTGCTGGCCGATGAACCCACCGGCAATCTGGATGAGGCAACCGCCAGTACCGTCCTTGACCTGATGCTCGAACTTGTCGCCGAGACAGGCGCAGGCCTTTTGATGGTCACCCATTCCGAAGGTCTTGCCGCGCGCATGTCGCGGCGCCTGCATCTGCGGGCGGGCCGCGTGGCATGACCACAGCAACCCTTCACGCGCTTCTGTCGCATTGGTGGCGCAACCCGTTGCAGCTTTTCACTTTGCTGGCGGGGCTGGCCCTTGCGACAGCGCTCTGGTCCGGCGTGCAAGCCGTTAACGCCGAGGCGCGCGCCAGCTACGATGCTGCCGCCGCGACCTTGGGCGAGGGGCAATATGACAGGCTTGTGCGCCGTGACGGGCAACCGATAGCGCAGGAAACCTACGTCATGCTGCGGCGTGCGGGCTGGTTGGTGACCCCTGTGGTCCAAGGGCGGCTGGATGGCGTGCGCATCATCGGCGTTGAACCACTGACCGCGCCGGGCGGCATTGCGCCTGTGGTGCCACGCGATGGCGCGGATATCACCACTTTCCTGACTGGTCAGGGCCAATTTTTCGCCGATGCCGAAGTCGCGGAACAGCTGGCACAGCTCAGCATTGTCGTCACACCGGACGCAGCCCCCAACACCGCCGTCACAGATATCGGCGTGGCACAGCGCCTGCTGGGCAAACCAGACCAGATTGACAGTCTGATCGTTCTGCGCGGTCAACCTATCGGCCGGCCAGCGCTTGAAGTTGTTGCCCCCGACCTGACCCTGCAACCGGCGCAGGGCGGTAGCGATATCGCACGGCTGACCGATAGCTTTCACCTGAATCTCACGGCCTTTGGTTTGCTGTCTTTTGCGGTGGGCATCTTTATCGTTCATGGTGCCATTGGTCTTGCGTTTGAACAACGCCGCCCTGTCGTGCGCACCCTGCGTGCCTTGGGGCTGCCATTGCGCCGCCTGATCCTGCTTCTTGGCGCGGAACTCATGCTCTTTGCGCTGATCGCAGGCGTGATCGGCGTGGCGCTGGGATATGTGATCGCGGCCCTCCTGCTACCCGATGTTGCCGCCACATTGCGCGGCCTGTACGGGGCCGATGTGTCCGGCACGCTCCAACTGCGCCCGTCATGGTGGCTTTCCGGTATGGCGATTGCATTGGGCGGTACGGCGCTTGCTGCGGGTGGTGCCCTTTATCAGATGGCGCAAATGCCCTTGCTTGCGGCGGCCCAACCGCGCGCGTTGGCGATGGCCGCAGGGCGCCGCGCGGTTGTGCAAGGCGGCGTTGCCGCCGTTTTGCTGATGTTTTCTGTGGTGTTGATGCTCACAGCAACCGGCATGGTTGGCGGCTTTCTCTTGCTGGGTGCGCTTTTGATCGGGGCGGCGCTTGCCTTGCCCATCATCCTTGACCGGCTCCTTGCCCTTGCAAGCAGCCTTGCCCGATCCGTCACCGCCCAGTGGTTCTGGGCCGATACACGCCAGCAATTGCCGGGGCTGTCACTTGCGCTGATGGCGCTGTTGCTCGCGATGGCTGCCAATGTCGGTGTCTCGACCATGGTGTCGAGTTTCCGGCTGACCTTCACCGATTTCCTCGACCAGCGATTGGCGTCGGAACTTTACGTGCGCACCGAAAGCGATGCGCAAACCGCCGCCCTGATCGCTTTCGCCACGCCGCGCACCGACATCATCCTGCCGATCCAGAGCGCCGATACCGAAGTGGCCGGTCAGCCGACCGAGGTTTACGGCGCACGCGACCATACCACCTATCGCGACAACTGGGTGTTCCTGCAGCAAGCGCGCGATCCTTGGGACAGCACCTTTTCAGGGCAAACCGTGCTGATCAACGAACAGCTCTCGCGCCGCGCGGGCCTGATGGTTGGCGATGAAATCATGCTGCTAGACACCCCCTTTGTCATCGCCGGTGTCTATGGCGACTACGGAAATCCGATCGGGCAGGCGGTAATTGGTGAAGCAGTTTTCGCCACCCTCTACCCCGACATCAGGCCCCAGAATTTTGGCTTGCGGATGAACCCCGAACAAGTCCCGGATTTTGTTGACGCGCTGGAAGAAGCAACAGGCATTGCCGCGACCCAAACCGTGAACCAAGCGGGCATCAAGGCAATCTCGCTGGCGATTTTCGAACGCACTTTTACCGTCACAACCGCGCTGAATGTCTTGACGCTGGCCGTTGCCGGTTTCGCCATTCTGATGAGCCTGCTGACCCTTGCCAGCATGCGCGTTCCGCAACTGGCCCCTGCATGGGCTATGGGCATGACACGCCAGCAACTCGGGCGGCTTGAACTTTCCCGCGCGGTCATGCTCGCCTTGCTTACGGCTGTCGTTGCCCTGCCGCTGGGCCTTGCGCTCGCATGGGCCTTGCTTGCTGTGGTGAATGTGGCGGCCTTCGGGTGGAAGCTGCCGATGTATCTGTTCCCGCTGGACTACGCGCGCATGGGGATTTTTGCGTTGCTTGCTGCGGCACTTGCCGCGCTCTGGCCCGCGCGCAGGCTGGCGCGGACACCCCCTGCGGACCTGTTGAAGGTATTTTCCAATGAACGTTAAAGTACTTTTCATTGCTCTCTGCCTGCCCGTATCGGCGCTGGCGCAAGGCTTTGCAGGTCTGGGCACCGCGGCCGACGGTTTCTCTGTTCCGCAACCGGACCCGCAATTCGACTTTCCTGCCGATCACGGCGCGCACTACGATTACCGCATCGAATGGTGGTACCTGACCGCCAATCTCGCAGCGGCGGACGGCACGCCTTACGGGCTGCAATGGACGCTGTTCCGCTCGGCCCTCGCGCCCGAGGCCGGTGAGGGCTGGACTGCGCCGCAACTGTGGATGGGCCACGCAGCAGTCACAACACCCGATCAGCACTTCGTTGCCGAACGGCTGGCAAGGGGCGGTATCGGGCAGGCGGGCGTCACCGCCGCGCCGTTTGCGGCATGGATCGACGATTGGGCACTGACAGGCGACTGGAACACCCTGCGCATGACAGCAAGCGCGCCTGACTTTGCCTATGACATGGCGCTTACCGCCCAAGGCCCGCTGGTTTTTCACGGCGAAGACGGCTATTCGGTGAAATCAGCCGCAGGGCAGGCGTCCTACTACTATTCGCAACCGTTCTTTGCCATTGAAGGGGTCCTGCAACTGCCCGAGGGCGACGTTGCGGTGACAGGGAACGCCTGGCTTGACCGTGAATGGTCATCACAACCTTTGGCGGAGAACCAGACAGGCTGGGACTGGTTTTCCCTGTCATTTGACGATGGCAACAAAATGATGGGGTTCCGCCTGCAACAGACCGATGGCCAGAACTTTACCTCTGCGACCTGGATCACCCCTGACGGACAAACAACGCCCTATACCGACGGCGCTCTGGTGGCGACACCCCTCGCCACGAATGACAGCGACGTACCTGTGCGCTGGCGAGTGGAACTGCCTGCCCGAGGTGTCGATGTGACCGTCGCTGCGATCAATGAGAACGCGTGGATGGCAACAAGCGTGCCGTATTGGGAAGGCCCCGTCACTGTGACTGGTAGCCATGACGGGATCGGATATTTGGAGATGACGGGTTATGAGTGATTGGTTTGAAACCACTGACGGCATTTGGGACAGACTATGGGGCACATTGGGGCGCGGTGTCGCTGATGCCAAACACCCTGCACGCCGCCCGACCTTTGCAACCGTGTCGCCCGAGGGGTGGCCGGAGGCGCGCACAGTGGTACTGCGGTCTGCTGATCGCGCGGCGGGGGCCGTCACTGTCCATACCGATCTCTACTCCGACAAGATCAAGAGCCTGCGGGCCTTGCCCCGCGCAGCACTGCATATCTGGGATGCCAAGCAGAACCTGCAAATCAGGCTACAGGCCGAAGTGACGATCCTTTCGGGCGCGCAGACCCGAGCCCTCTGGGACAAAATCCCCGACCATGCGCAGCAATCCTATGGCGTCACCCCGCCGCCCGGTCAGCCTATTGAAACAGCGCTCGACTATATCAAAGCGCCTGACTCGGAGACCTTTGTCGTGCTGGCATGCAGCATCACCGCGATCGACGCCGTTCATCTCGGGGCCGATCACCGCCGCGCCGGTTTCTCACGTGATCGTCATTGGCAGGGACAGTGGCTTTCCCCCTGATCAGCACCCCGCTACAACAAGGTATGAACAGTATTCCCCTGACCCGCGACCTCGTGCTGATTGGCGGTGGTCACACCCATGCGCTCGTGCTGCGCAAATGGGGCATGAACCCTTTGCCGGGGGTGCGGGTGACAGTGATCAATCCCGGACCAACTGCGCCCTATTCAGGCATGTTGCCGGGGTTTGTCGCAGGGCATTACACCCGCGAAGAGCTTGATATTGATCTGGTGAAACTGGCCCGCTTTGCCGGCGCGCGGATCATCAACGGCTATGCCACTGGTATCGACAAACATGCGAAAACCATCGCAGTTTCAGGCCGTCCGCCTGTTGCCTATGACGTGGTCTCGGTCGACATCGGTATCACCTCTGCGATGCCCGATTTGCCCGGCTTTACGGCGCATGCGATCCCCGCCAAACCGCTGGGGACCTTTGCATCGCGCTGGGACAGCTTCCGCGCCGCAGCGAACGCGCCGCATATCGCAATCATCGGAGGTGGCGTCGCGGGTGCAGAGTTGGCGATGGCTATGTCCCACGCGCTGCGTGACAGATCCCCGACGGTCCGCTTGCTTGACCGTAGCCGCGTCCTGACCGCGCTGGGCTACAAGGCGCGGCAGAAAATGATTGCGGCGCTGACAGCGCATAATATCGAAATCACAGAAGACGCCGAGGTGTCCGAGATCTTTGCAGAAGGCCTTGTGCTGCGCGACGGTCGCACGATCCGCAGTGATTTCACGACAGGGGCGGCAGGCGCAAAGCCGCACGACTGGATCGCGCAAACGGGCCTTGATGTGCATAAGGGGTTCGTTGCGGTGGATCCCAGTCTGCAATCAAGCGACCCTGCGGTTTTTGCGGTCGGCGACTGCGCGCATTTGCGTGACAACCCCCGCCCAAAAGCAGGCGTTTATGCGGTGCGCCAAGCGCCGGTTCTGTTCGCCAACCTCCGCGCTGCCCTGTCCGGTGGCACCCTACGCCCCTACAAGGCACAACGTGATTACCTCAAGCTGATCTCTCTGGGCGCAAAATCGGCACTGGCCGAGAAGTTTGGCACTGCGCGCGAAGGCCCGCTGTTGTGGAAGCTCAAAGACCATATCGACCGCAAATTCATGAACCAGTTTGAAACACTAGCGCCGATGGCAGCCCCTGATCTTCCGCACAAGACGGCGCTGGGTGTGAAAGAGGCGCTGGGCGACAAGCCCATGTGCGGCGGTTGCGGGGCCAAGGTGGGGCGCGCGGCCTTGCAGCACGCCTTGGCGGATCATTTCGGCGATGATGCCGCCGAGGTGCAGCCCGGACAGGTGATGAGCACCGATCACCTGCGCGCGCTGAGCCATGATCCGGTGCTGATGACCCGCATCGCGGCTGTCCACGCGCTGGGTGATATCTGGGCGACGGGGGCGAAACCGCAGGCCGCGACCGCCAGCCTGATCCTGCCGCGTATGTCGGCAACTTTGCAAGAACGGACGATGACCGAGATCATGTCGACGGCGTCCGATGTCTTTGCCAAGGCAGGTGCCAAGATCATCGGGGGGCATTCGTCACTTGGTGACGAACTGACCATCGGGTTCACGATCACCGGTCTGACCAAAGCACCGATCACGCTGGCCGGTGCAGAGGCGGGCGACAAACTGATCCTGACCAAACCCATCGGCAGCGGCACGGTCATGGCCGCCGAGATGCAGGGCAAAGCCAAAGGCGCAGATGTGATGGCCTGTCTTGACCTCATGATACACGATCAGGCCGCAGCCTCGGCGATCCTGAACAAAGCCCACGCGATGACCGATATCACCGGCTTTGGCCTAGCGGGGCACTTGCGCGGGATGTGTGATGCGTCCGGTGTGGGTGTGGCGCTGGACCTTGATGCGATTCCCTTGATGAAAGGCGCCTTGGCGCTGTCAGCATCCGGTGTGCGGTCATCATTGTTCGCGGATAATCGCATCGGTGCCGGCCCGATCGAGGGACCTGTCATTGACCTGCTGTTCGACCCACAAACCGCAGGCGGATTGTTGGCCGCCGTCGCACCCGCGTCGGCCGATGCGTCGCTCAAGAAGCTTCACAAAGCGGGCTACACCGCCAGTATCATCGGTGAAATCACGGCAGATAAGGTCTTTAGAACACAGTAACCGCCGCTGCAATCGCATCTGCGGCACGGTCCTGTCCGGCGTCATCCAGCGTTTCCGCTGTCACTTCGGCCAAAACCTCGCGCTCGTCAATGCGGCGCGATTTGGCATATGACGGGTCGTAGTGATCGACCATCAGCGCGTGTGATAAATCGACCAAAGCCCCCGCTTGCGACAGCGCAATCCAGCGGTCGACGGTCGCGTGGCCACGCAAACGGCGCAGTGGTTCAAGTTTGGTTGCCACCACATCAGGATTCTCAATGACCTCGCGGTAGGCCTTAGCCAGATATGCTGCCCGCGCGCCCATCGGGGCTTTGATCACAATCCGTGGTCCCGCCAGCATCGCGGCCCACACAGAAGCAGGCAGCACGATACGCCCGATCTTGCTGCTTTCGGCCTCGATGATCACAGGTCGGGCAGGGTCCAACGCGTTCAGCGCCGTGGCCAGTCGCGTCTCGAAAGCCTTTTGTGACGGCTGCCCCCCGGGCATGCCGCCCAAAAGCGAACCGCGATGCGCTGCGAGCCCCTCCAGATCAATGACCTGAACACCGCGTGCGGCCAAACGCGGCAGAATCTCGGTTTTGGCGGTGCCGGTATAGCCGTCCAGCAGGATAAAACGATGCGCCAGAGGATCATCGTAAAGGCCTGCCTTTACCAAACGCCGAAACGCCGTATAGCCGCCTTTGACGGTTTGCGACCGCCAGCCAATCTCGGACAGAAGGGTCGAAAACACCCCCGACCGTTGCCCCCCTCGCCAACAATAGACCAAAGGTCGCCAAGACCCGTCCTTGTCCATCAGTGGGCCGTCGATGTGATCTGCCACATTGCGGATCACCATTCCCGCCCCGATCTTGCGGCCATCGAATGCGCTGATCTGCTTGTAAATTGTGCCAACCTGCGCACGCTGTTCGTTTGAAAGGGCAGGCAAATTGATTGCCCCCGGAATATGATCCTCGGCAAACTCGGCGGGTGAACGCACGTCGATCACGGTGTCAAACCCGTGGTTCAGGATCGCGTCAAGGCTGGTAAACTCAATGGGCATAAGGATGGTCTACGGCAGTTGGGGCGGCGGCAAAAGGGCGAATAGGCAGATGGGCGCAGGACCAATGCGCACGTTCGCTCACGGCGCGAGCGCAACCCGGCCGTGGCCGCTCAATATCCAACAATCGCGCCCTTCAAACACGGCAGGAAACAGCGGACGATAATAGCCCGCCCCGCCATCGAGATCGACGCGATTGCCGAAATGCTGCGGATACTCAAGAGCGGTGTGCCCGTGCACGACCAGCTTTCCGAAATCCTCGGTGCTTTCAAGAAAGGGCTGTCTGATCCACAAGAGATCTTCGGGGTCCTGCGCGCTGATGGGCAGACCGGGGCGGATACCTGCGTGAACGAAAAGCAGGTCATCGGTTTCATGCCACAGCGGCAGGGCCTCCAGAAACTCCAAATGCGATATCGGAACGGCACGCTGTGCCAGTTTCTGCAACCCGCCGATATCCGTTTCCCAACCCGCCCCGGTGCTGGACTTGAGAAACTCCCGCCCGCTTTTGCGATCAATTGTGAACTGCATCTCGGCCTGTAGACCATATGATGCAAGCGTCGTCGCGCCGCCCAAACGGGTGTTCAGCCAGCTGATACCGGATGAAACGCGCGGATCATGCTGCAGCCCCTGCCGGACAAACCGTGTAAAGAAACGATCGTGATTGCCTTTGAGGAAGACCCAATTGCGCCCGGCGTCACGGCCCGCAATCAAGGTCTCGATCACGGCCCGGCTGTCCGGGCCGCGATCAGTGTAATCCCCCAAGAATACGATCTGTGCATCGTCACCGCCATCCGCTGCAATCAGCGCAAGCGCATGATCGAGCATCTGTTTCTGGCCGTGAATGTCACCGATCGCGTAGATGGGGTTCATTGTCACAGCAATCAGACGTTGAACGTCAGCGGTTTGACCTGTTGGAATGATCCTGTATCCTCGAGCGCCTTGACCGCCGCTGCGGGCACGGGTTCATCAAGATACAGCAGCGCAATCGCTTCGCCTTTTGCCGCAGAGCGACCCAAGGTAAAGTTCGCGATGTTCACGTTATGCGCGCCCAACGTCGAACCAAGCAAACCGATGATGCCCGGCACGTCCTCATTGGTGGTGTAGACCATGTGTTCACCAATCTCGGCGTCGATATTGATACCCTTGATCTGGATAAAGCGCGGCTTGCCATCGCTGAACACTGTCCCGGCAACCGAACGCTCACGCTTGTCGGTGACAACGGTGACTTTGACATAGCCTTCGAATGCGCCGGACTGGTCCTGCTTGGTCGTCGAAACCTTGATCCCGCGCTCTTTGGCGATCACAGGGGCGCTGACCATATTGGTGCCGGGGTTTGCCTTGTTCATGATCCCCGCGATAGTCGCCGCTGTCAGCGCCTTGAGGTTCATTTCAGAGGCCTGACCGTCGAACAGGATGTTGATCGCCTTGATCGGTTCGTCCGTCATCTGGCCGATAAAGTTACCCAGATGCTCTGTCAGCTTGATCCATGGGCCCATGATCTTGGCTTCTTCGGCTGTCACCGATGGCATGTTCAGCGCGTTCTGTACTGCACCCGTCAGCAGGTAGTCCGACATCTGCTCGGCCACTTGCAGCGCCACGTTTTCCTGCGCCTCAGTGGTCGCGGCCCCAAGGTGCGGTGTGACCACGACGTTGGGCAGGTTGAACAGCGGGCTCTCAGTCGCGGGTTCAACGGCAAAGACGTCAAACGCGGCACCAGCGACATGACCGGCTTTCAGCGCCTCGGCCAGCGCCTCTTCGTCCACCAGACCACCACGGGCACAGTTCACAATCCGCACGCCTTTTTTCAGCTTGGCGATGTTCTCTTTCGACAGGATGTTCTTGGTCTGGTCGGTCAGCGGCACGTGCATCGTGATGAAATCGGAACGCCCCAGCAGATCTTCCAGTTCAACTTTCTCAACACCAATCTCGGTCGCGCGCTCTTCGGACAGGAACGGATCATAGGCAATGACCTTCATGCGCAGACCCAGTGCGCGGTCAATCACGATCGAGCCGATGTTGCCCGCACCGATCACACCCAGTGTCTTGCTGGTCAGCTCGACCCCCATAAAACGGGATTTTTCCCACTTACCCGCATGGGTGGATGCGTTGGCCTCGGGAATTTGGCGGGCAACGGCCATCATCATGGAAATCGCGTGCTCGGCGGTCGTGATCGAGTTGCCGAAGGGCGTGTTCATCACGATGATACCCTTCTTGGAGGCGGCGGGAATATCAACGTTATCCACACCAATACCGGCACGGCCGATCACTTTCAGGTTCGTAGCGGCCGCGATGATCTTTTCGGTCGCTTTCGTGGCGGACCGGATGGCGAGGCCGTCATACTGGCCGATGACCTCCAGCAACTTGTCCTTGTCCTTGCCAAGGTCGGGCTGGAAATCCACGTCAATGCCGCGATCCTTGAAGATTTGCACGGCTGCATCAGAGAGTTTGTCAGAGATAAGTACTTTGGGGGCCATGGTGCCGCTCCTTGATATGTTTTGAAACGCAGTCCCGGACCTGATCCGGCACCTCTTGCGGTAAGGGGGAGGCCCCGGATCAATTCCGGGGCGGTGTTGTTCTATTGATTGGCGATCTCGGTCTCGAACGCCCACTCCAGCCAAGGCAGCATGGCTTCGATATCGGACGTCTCGACCGTCGCACCGCACCAGATCCGCAGACCTGCAGGCGCGTCGCGGTAGGCGCCGATATCAAGCGCGATATTCTCGGCCTCGAGCCGTTTGGCCACAGCTTTGGCAAATGCGCCGCCATCCTTGATGCGGTCATCGGTGAACTTCAGGCATACGGATGTGTTCGACCGCGTCGCCGGGTCAACCGCGAGGTTTGCGATCCACGGCTTGTCCGCACAGAAATTCCAGATCGCGCGCGCATTGGCGTTTGCACGGTGCATCAGCGCATCCAGACCACCAATCGAGCGGCCCCATTTCAGGGCAACCAGATAATCCTCGACCGCCAGCATCGAGGGCGTGTTGATTGTCTCGCCACGGAAGATGCCTTCGATCAGTTTGCCACCCTTGGTCATGCGGAAAATCTTGGGCAGTGGCCATGCCGGTGTATAGCTTTCCAGCCGCTCAACCGCGCGGGGGGACAGGATCAGCATCCCGTGCGCCGCTTCGCCACCCATCACCTTTTGCCAAGAAAAGGTCGTCACATCCAGCTTGTCCCAAGGCAGATCCTGCGCAAAAGCGGCAGAAGTCGCGTCGCAAAGCGTCAGACCCGCGCGATCCGCAGGGATCACATCGCCAGAGGTGACGCGTACACCCGAGGTCGTGCCGTTCCACGTAAAGCAGACATCGTGGTCATAGTTCAGCGCCGCCATGTCGACGATCTCGCCATATTCAGCGGTGTGGACCGTCGCCTCAATTTTCAGCTGCTTGACCACATCTGTGACCCAGCCCGCGCCAAAGCTTTCCCAAGCCACCATTTCGGCAGGGCGTTCGCCCAGGAGAGACCACATCGCCATCTCATAGGCGCCGGTGTCAGAGGCCGGCACGATGCCGATACGGTAATCGGCAGGCACGCCCAGAATTTCGCGTGTCAGGTCAATCGCCTCGGCAAGCTTGGCTTTGCCGACGCCCGCACGGTGTGAACGGCCCAAGGGTGCGTCACGCAATGCATCTAATTTCCAAACGGGGGGTTTGGCACAGGGGCCAGAAGAAAAACGCGGATTAGCCGGCCGCGTTGCCGGTTTCGTCATGACCATTGCTGGTATCCTCACAGATATGCGCCCTTCGTTGGGGAAGGGTGTCCCACCGCCGCAGATAGATTGGGTCACGCGCGGCGGCAAGAGCGAAATGAACCGAATTCGGCGGATGAGACGATTTTTGCGACACTGCTGTCGCCGATCGGAAACCTGCGCGGCCTTCCGCCGCACCAGTTGCATGGCCGCAAGCGGCACATATCTACCTTGCAGCAATGTAGAAAGGATCGCCCTATGAAATGCCCCATTGACGGCGCAACGCTCGTTATCTCTGACCGCAGCGGTGTCGAGATTGATTACTGCCCCGAATGCCGTGGCGTATGGCTTGACCGCGGCGAGCTGGACAAAATCATTGAACGCTCTGCTGTTGCCGCGTCGCCGCCGCCCGCACCGCGTGATACGCGCGGAGGCCACGACGATTACCGCCCCAAGAAAAAGCGCGAAAGCTTTCTCAGCGAACTTTTCGACTTTTAGGGGTGCGCCCTGCCTGCTGTGGCGCTAGACCTTGGGAAATAGTGCCATGAGGTCCGCCATGCAGGTTGTCACATTAATTACAACACCCACAGAACGCAATCTGGATGCGGCGCTGGTTGATAACCTGCGCAACGCGTGGGGTGGCGGGGACGCGCATTGGCTGGCCATTGACGAGGCCGCCGAATTTGCGATTCCATCTGTGCCGGACAACCGGTGGGAGGTCTGGGCCGACCTGCAAAACGCCTGCGTCGATCTGGTGATCCAGCCGCACGAGGGGCGGCGTAAAAAGATGCTGCTGGCTGATATGGACAGCACGATGATCCGGCAGGAATGTATCGACGAACTCGCCGCTGAAGCAGGGGTTGGCCCACGTGTGGCAGATATCACTGCCCGCGCCATGAATGGCGCGCTTGATTTTGAAGAAGCGCTGATCGAACGTGTCGGCCTGCTCAAGGACCTGCCTGTTGGCATGATCGATCAGGTGCTGGATGAGCGTATCACCCACATGCCCGGTGGTTATGAACTGGTGCAGACCATGAAGGCGCATGGGGCCTATGCGGCACTGGTCTCGGGTGGTTTCACAGCCTTCACGTCACGTGTCGCATCAACACTTGGCTTTGACGAGAATCGCGCCAACACGTTGCTGTCCGAGAACGGCAAGCTGACGGGCGATGTCGGTCGCCCCATTCTGGGCAAAGCGGCCAAGGTTGAGGCCTTGCAAGACATCACCTCCCGCCTTGGGCTGAAGGCCGCAGATGTGCTGGCGGTCGGCGACGGGGCCAACGATCTTGGTATGTTGAAACTGGCAGGCACCGGTGTGGCGCTTCACGCCAAACCGACCGTGCAGGCGGAATGCGATATCCGCATCAATCACGGTGACCTGACAGCGCTGCTTTTCCTGCAAGGCTATGGCCGCGACGAGTTTGTCACATAGAATTCGCAATCGCGGCGCAACGCTCTAACTTGGCAACAGATAGTTGTTTTGCATGCGGGGGGAACCGATGCGCCTGATTGGGTACTGCTTAGCGTTCAGCTTTTGGGCCGGTGCAGCACAAGCCACCATCACCGGTGGCGGGATCGTGCAACAAGACGCAGACGGCGAATTTGTAAAGCTTGATACCGCTACACCGTTTACAGTCGGTGAAGACAACTTCAACACTGACAATCTCTACGGGTTCGACGAGAACCAAAACATCGTTCTCGAAGCGCCGCTCCGCGTGGATATCGGTGATCCAGATGGCATATTGCCGGCCGGAACCGAGGTTGCCAGCCACTACGTCTTTTTTGACAGCTACGATAGCGAGCATATCGGCTTTGTTGATTTTGACGCGCCTATTCTTGGCATTGCAGCGTCCGAGCAAACGATGGCGGCGTCAGATTTTCTGGCCAATACCTCTGTGACCTATGTCTCCAAACGTCTCAGGGGATTGGAGCGCGGTGATCTGGTCTGGATCGACAAGGACGATCCGGCGCGCCTTTGGGTGTTTTGGGCAGGCTGGTCGCCGGGTGACTACATCAGAGTGTTCACCGAACGCTCTGTGACGGCTTTGATGATGTAGTCTTGCCTTGCTGCGAGACCGGTTTCGGCACAATTGCGTAATATCAATCCCGATCCGGACCATAGGGCTAGAAAGGCCGCGCGATCTGCTGGTGCCGCGCTGGTGCACGGGGTCGCAAGGCAAAAGGAGCAAAGCCATGAAACAGATGTTTGCGATGACCCTCGCTAGTGTGACCTTTCTGACGGTGCCCGCCTGCGAGAACCTGACAACAGAGCAAAGGACGATTGTCGGCATGACCGGCGGTGCCGCCGCGGGGTTGATCACTGCCGATATGTTTGATGCGAACCGCGACTGGCGCTTGATTGCCGCGCTGGCGGGTGCTGCTGCGGGGACAATCGTTGCGCAAAACGACGCGACACAGCAATGCGCCTATGCGCGCGGTGACGGGACCTATATTGTCGCCCCTTGCCCATAGCGCCGTGACCGCAAGCGGCTGATCAGCGCCTCTTGCATTCGCCTGTCGCTCTGCGCCACATAGCGGAATGGATAATACAAAAAAGCCCGCCACAATCGCAGCCCACGCTGCCGGAGCCATTGACGCGCAATCCGGTGGTGTTGTGCCTGCGCTGCAGCCCTCCACAACCTATCTGCGTGATGCCGATTACACGCTGGTCCGTCCCGATAATATCTATTCACGGGCCGATTCCGATAACCTGAGACAGGCAGAAGAGGTCTTGCGCAGACTGGAGGGAGCGGAAGAGACGCTGCTGTTCCCGTCCGGCATGGCCGCAATTGCCGCCGTGTTCCGTACCCTGGCAAATGGCGGGACGGCGATTGTGCAATCAGGCATCTATTGGGGCACGACCGCGTGGATCAGGGATTTTTGCGCGCGGCGCGATATTACACTGATCGAAGTCGCAGCCGAAGCGCTGCAAACCACCTGCCAGTCGCAAACCGCTGATCTGGTCTTCATTGAAACCCCCTCAAACCCTTGGCTGAAAACCGTTGATATTCGCGCCATCGCCGCAGCAAGCGACGCAACACTGGTCGTTGATGCCACCGCCGCCACGCCGATCCTGACGCGCGCGCTTGATTTCGGGGCCGACATAGTGATGCATTCCGCGACCAAAGGCATCAACGGGCATTCCGACGTGCTGGCAGGTGTGCTGTCGACCCGCGCGAAAGACGCGCCGGTCTGGGGCATGATTCGTGCAGATCGTAAAATGGCGGGTGCAATCCTTGGGCCGTTCGAGGCGTGGTTGCTGACCCGTGCCATGCGCACACTGCCTTTGCGGGTTGAGCGTATGTCGCAGAATGCCCAGATGCTGGCAGAACATCTGCTGGCCCATTCGGCTGTAGAAGGCGTGTTCTACCCCGGCCTGCCTTCGCACGCGGGCCACGACATCGCCTGCCAACAGATGACGGGCGGCTTTGGCAGCTTGCTGTCGGTGCTTGTCAAAGGGGGGCGGGAGGACGCGTTACGTGTTGTCGGAAAGCTGGAGCTTTTCTTGCGCGCGACATCGCTGGGCGGCGTCGAAAGTCTGGTGGAACACCGGCACACGATTGAACCGCATACCGGTATTCCTGAAAACCTTATCCGCGTTTCGGTGGGAATCGAGGATATTGGTGATCTGATTGCCGACTGGGATCAGGCGCTGGGCTAGTTCTCGGTCGGGCCGCCTGCCTCTTTCCAGTCGCCGATACCGCCCACATTGATAACGTTTTTGTATCCCATGTCCTTGAGCGTCTTGCCGGCCAATGCGGCCTGTCCACCTGCGCCACAGACAAGGCAAAGCTCGGCGTCTTTGTCAAAAATCGGGTTGTGGAACTGCATCTCCGGATCGGCTGCAAATTCGATAAACCCGCGTGGCACACGGTGGGCACCGGCGATCGTGCCCGATTTCGCGATATCAGCGCTATCGCGCACGTCGATGAAGGTGGCGTTGCCTTCGGCATGTTTTGCAATCGCCTGCTCGGCGGTGATACGCACAACATGCGCGTTGGCTTCTTCTAGAAAATGCTTGGCAGATTTCATGGTTCGTCTCCTGTTGTTCACGAACAAAGGTAAGGTGTGCATTGGAAATTGCCACCGTCAAAAAAAACGCCCGGGCACGAAGCCCGGGCAAGTCCAACAGGGAGGTGGAGATATAACCCGATCTCCGGCGGGAACCTGAGACCCGGTGATAACGGGAGGGAAAGGACCGAAATCACCGGGTTGGAGTACTACGCAACCAATCTATAGCCCCCGGATTCGGTCACAAGAAGGCGCGCATTTGACGGATCTGGTTCTATTTTTTGACGAAGACGGTAAATATGTGTCTCTAATGTGTGCGTCGTCACGCCCGCATTATAGCCCCAAACCTCGTGCAAAAGTACGTCGCGGGCGACGACACGGTCTGTCGCACGGTACAGGTATTTCAGGATATTCGTCTCTTTTTCGGTCAGGCGGACCTTCTTGTCGTCCTCTGTCACCAGCAGCTTCTGGGCGGGTTTGAACGTATATGGCCCAAGCTGGAAAACAGCATCTTCGGACTGTTCATGCGTGCGCAACTGGCTGCGGATACGGGCCAGAAGTACGGGGAATTTGAATGGCTTACTGACATAATCATTGGCGCCTGCATCAAGGCCCAGAATGGTGTCGGCATCGCTGTCTTGCGCGGTCAGCATAATGATGGGGCATTTGACCCCCTGCTTGCGCATCAGGCGGCAAAGCTCGCGCCCGTCGGTATCGGGCAAACCTACGTCGAGGATCATCAGATCATACAGGCCCTCTTTGGCCTTGATCATCGCGTTGGCCCCATCGTCTGCCTCAAAGACGTCAAAATCTTCGGTCATCAACAATTGTTCGCCCAGCGCTTCACGCAGGTCGTCGTCATCATCGACAAGTAGAATCTTCTTGAGCTGTCCCATGACATCCTCCTTCGCTATGAGATGTAATTTGGTTCATGTTACGGGCCAAACAAGCAAAGGCTTCACGCTTTCACACGGACGTGTGATTTTTTGCGCAATTGTTTCACTTTCCCGCGCAAACGGCTATCACTTGAAACAAATCACAGGCGGAAGCAAATGGCATTTGGTCCCGATATTACAGAACGACTGGCGCGCGCCCGCGCTGACCTGCGCATGGGCGTCCCTGTTGTGCTGGAAGGCGGCGCGCTGGTGCTGGCTGCCGAAACGCTGGATGCGGCCCGTCTGGCCGACCTACGGGCCTTGGGCGGGCCGGCGGTACTGGCCGTAACAGGGCGGCGTGCCGACACCCTCAAGGCGCGCGCCTATGACGGCGATATCGCGCGAATCGTTCTGCCACCGGACGCGACAATCAACTGGGTTCGCGCCGTTGCTGACCCCGCCGACGATCTGCGCGCACCTATGAAGGGCCCGCTGCAAACCCTGCGCGACGGTCCTGCCGAGTTGCACCGCGCCGCGATTGCTCTGGTCAAGGCTGCGCGCCTTTTGCCCGCCGCTGTCGTCTTGCCACTGGAAAATGCAACGGCGTTCGCCACGCAGAATAATCTGACGCTGATCCCCGCTGATGCGGCCCTCGACACAGGCCTCAGCCCCCTGCATCCGATCATCTCTGCGCGGCTCCCGCTTGAGGTCTCGGAGGCCGGACGCCTGCACATCTTTCGCCCCGATGACGGTGCCGAAGAACACTACGCTGTCGAAATCGGCAAGCCTGACCGTAGCAAACCTGTGCTCTCGCGCTTGCACTCTGCCTGTTTCACAGGTGATCTGCTGGGGTCACTGAAATGCGACTGCGGCCCGCAACTGCGCGGCGCACTGGCGCAGATGGGCACAGAAGGGGCAGGGGTGCTGCTTTATCTGAACCAAGAAGGCCGCGGCATCGGTCTTGCCAACAAAATGCGGGCCTATTCCTTGCAGGATCAGGGTTTTGATACTGTTGAGGCAAATCATCGTTTGGGATTTGAAGACGATGAACGTGATTTCCGGATCGGTGCTGAAATCCTGAAACGGATGGGATTCGGGGCTGTGCGGCTGTTGACCAACAATCCAGCCAAGGTTGCGCGTATGGAGCATTGCGGTATCGACGTCACAGAACGTGTGCCGCTCAAGGTGGGCGGGAACGCGCATAACCACGCCTATCTTGCCACAAAAGCCGCGAAATCGGGGCATTTGTTGTAACGCTCTGATGTCGGTTAGACAGGCCAAAGCCCGCGTTTGCCACTTTGTCATTCAGTTAATCGATAAGGTGCACCACCGGATCAATTTTCAGCCGGGAAGCCCGTCGATCCTTTTTACGAAAGCAAGATCATCGTCCCAGTGGGCGCGATCGGCAAAGTATATATGCGCATTGGGTCGTATGCCGGTCGGGCTATCAAGTGACCCTGCCGGCACGACGAGCGCGCCATCATTCGCCTGAGAAAATGGCAGCGCAGAGCCACAATTCGTGCAAAAGCACTTTCTGTGTTGCGTTCCGCCAAGTCTAAATTCCTTAACGTTTTGCTTGCCTGACAACCACGTTATCTTTGCCGTGGAAGAAAACAGGTTGGCCGCATGGGCTGACCCTGTATCCTTGCGGCAACGCCCGCAATGACAAAGAAAAAAGCTTTCGAATTCGCCCGATATGCGGAATTTTACAGCACCGCACAGGCACTGTCCGGTCGTCAGATTATCCATTTGCAGTCTCTTGAGAAATGACAGCCAAGCCGTCAGTCGCATGTCGCCTATTCGGTTCCTAGCTTTGCGCAAGGCCAGCGTCAAACAGGGTGCCTTCGACAAAGAGGTTTTCGTCTGCTGACACGCCTTCGTTCCCTCGCTATGTCTCCGGTATGAAACAAACCGACCTCGTTCTCACGCCCACCCACCTGCGGTTTCTGAACCGCCGTTTTCCCTGCACCATCGGGCGAGGGGGTCTGACCGCGCGCAAGAAAGAAGGCGATGGCGCCACCCCGCGCGGCACGCACCGCCTTGTCGGGATGCTCTACCGTCCTGATCGCATGGCGCGGCCTGCGGATTGGGCGCTGCCGATTGGCCCCTCTGATTTGTGGTCTGATGATCCGGGGCATGAGGATTACAACCTGATGGTTCGCGCCCCTTATCCGCACAGCCATGAACGGTTGCGCCGTGCCGATCCGATGTATGATCTGGTGATCCTTACCGACTGGAACTGGCCCTATGCGGTCAAAGGGCGGGGCTCTGCGATTTTCCTGCACGCATGGCGCGGCCCCGGGCGGCCCACGGCGGGGTGCGTGGCGTTTCGCCCAGACCATCTACGCTGGATCGCCGCCCGTATCCGCCACGAAACGCGGCTTGTTATCGCATAACCGCTGGCGTTGGTCCTATTCTTGGGCCAAACCCAAAAGGTACGTCCCATGAAACACCAAGGCCCGTTTATGACCCCTGAAGAAATCGCAGAGCTGCCCTATCGTCCTTGTGTCGGCATCATGCTGGCCAATCCGCGCGGGCATGTTTTTGTTGCCCAGCGCAAGGACCGCGACACGGACGCGTGGCAAATGCCCCAAGGTGGTGTGGACAAAGGCGAAAACTGTCGTGACGCGGCCCTGCGCGAGCTGGAGGAAGAAACCAGCATAGCGCCAAAACTGGTCACCATCGAGGCAGAGAGCACCGGCCTGATCCGTTATGATCTACCCCTCGATCTGGTGCCGCACATCTGGAAAGGCCGCTATCGCGGGCAAGAGCAGAAATGGTATCTGATGCGGTTTCATGGGACAGATCGCCAGATCAATCTGGAAACCGAAACCCCCGAATTTACCGCGTGGCAATGGATGGCCGCCGATCAACTGGTCGAGAGCATCGTGCCTTTCAAACGTGCCGTCTATGAGCAGGTTCTGGCGGAATTCGGCCCGAAACTCTGAGGTCGCAAAAGGTTTCTCAAGGTTTCAAGAGTACACAATGTCAAAGCCCGAAGCCAAGCAGAGGATCACCCCGATGAAGCCCCACCTTCTTGCCGCAGCCCTTGCAATTGTGGGTGGACAGGCCCATGCGCTGAGCTGTATGCGCCCTGATCCCATTATGACATTCCAACAGCTCGCGGATGCACCTGAAACCTACTTCGTGCTTTATGGGCAACTAGCATTCAACGCAGCAGACCTACCGCCTGCCGTGATGGAAAAACAGATGCAAACGCCAGCGCCGATCCGCGCACGTTTCGTCGGGCACGGCCTGTCGCAAGACGGCTTTACAATCGACTATGTCACCGACCTTATCCTGCAAATCGGGTGCGCCGGTCCGTGGTGCGGGACGGCGCAAAGCGGCGTTGATGCTGTCTATTTCGTCGAAGCGACTGATCCGCCGCTGACCATTCAGGCGGGCCCCTGTGGCGGGCGCATCTTTGAAGAGCCGACACAGGCCGTTCTGGATGCGCTTACCAGATGCATGCAGGGCGGTGATTGCTCAGCGCAGCCTTTGCAATAGGGCGAAAGACGGGTGCCCGTCAGCAGGCAGGCCAGCGGCGCGCTGATAGGCGCGGATCGCGGCACGGCTGTTCGGCCCGATCTGCCCGTCAACACCGCCTGTTGAGAACCCCGCATCTGTCAGCCGCTGCTGCAACTCACGCCGCTCGGCACGACGCAAGCGGCGCTCATCGGCCGGAAAGGCCGCCTGAAACGGCCCCGCGCCACGGATCCGGTCCGAGAGGTGGCCGACACCGATGATATAGGCCTCGGCATTGTTGTAGCGGCTGATGACATCATAGTTTCGGAACAGCATGAAAGCAGGACCACCCGCACCGGTTGGCGTTGTCAGCGTGGCGTCGCCGTAGTTCGGTACCGCCCGTCCATCGACACCCACGACACCACCGCGCGCCCAATCGGCAGGGCTGCGCGTCACGGCTCGCCCTGTCTGTTCAAAGTCAAATCCCTGCGGCAGGCGCACTTCGACACCCCAAGGCTGGCCTTTGCGCCAGTTGAACCGCCGGAAATAGGCCGCTGTCGAGGCAAGCGCATCGGTGGGATCGTCCGCCCAGATATCGCGCCGCCCGTCGCCGGTGAAATCCACGGCATAGGCCTCATAGGACGTGGGGATAAACTGCGTATGTCCCATCGCACCGGCCCAGGACCCCGTCATATTGGCCGGCGCGACATCGCCGTTCTGCAAGATCTTCAAGGCCGCGATCAGTTGGCTTTCAAAGAATTCCCCGCGCCGTCCGTCATAAGCCAGCGTTGCAAGGGTCGAGATCAAGGGGGTGTCGCCGCGCCGTGACCCATAGTTGCTTTCCATACCCCAAACGGCCGTGACGACCGAAGGTTCTACATCAAACCGCGCCTCGATCTGGGACAGGACACTGGCATAGCGGCGTACCATCTCGCGCCCCGTGGTGACGCGTGTTTCAGAGACGGCAGAGGCCATATAATCGGCCAGTGGACGTACAAATTCGGCCTGATTGCGGTCGCGTTCGATACTGTCGGGCAGATACCTGACATTGGCAAAGGCCGCGTCAAAGGTGCGGTCCGAAATCCCTGCATTGCGCGCGCGGCCACGAAAGCCCGCGATCCAGTTCGGGAAACCTGCGGCGTTCGCTGTGGCGGCATGTGGCAAAGCCAAAGCGGACAAACCTGTTGCGATAAAGTGCCTGCGGTGCATGTTTGCTCTCCTCGTTTTTTTAACAGTGATAGAGCAAATCCTGCCGGACCCAAATCAACTCTTGTTCACGGCGCGGCTTATTGCCGGTATGATGCGAAAAAAGATCAAAAAGGCCACATCGCGATGAAATACCCATTTGCTTGCGACAAGGTGGCACGTGTCTTTGCCGCGTTTCCTGCGGCCGAACGGGACATGGCCCTGTCCTTGCGCGATCTGATCTTTGAGGTCGCTGAGGCGACACCGGAGGTGGGGGCGCTGGAAGAGACCCTAAAATGGGGGCAGCCGTCCTATCTGACGCCTGACACGAAATCAGGCTCGACCCTGCGCGTCGGGTTGGCGAAAGGCGGGGGCGTAGCAGTGTTTGCGCATTGTGGCACCGATATCATCAGCACCTATGCTGCGACATTCGGGGCTCTGGACCGGATCGAAGGCAATCGTGCTGTAGTGTTCCGATGCGCCGATGATATCGCACCCGCGCGCCTGCGGTTTTTGGTGCACCACGGGCTGACCTATCATTTGCCCAAGGCTACTTCCGCGTCCGCTTGACCTTGCGCGCTGTCTTGGCTGCTTTCTTGCGGGCTGATCCCATCTTGCGCCGCGGCGGTTTGCCCCGCCCCTTGGACGGGCCGCGTGGCACGGTGCGGTCATCCAGCGTCAGCAGCTCTACAATCAGCCCACCGGTCACGGGGGCCGCTTCGGCCAGCTTGACCGTCACACGCTGGCCCAGCCCGATGACCATGCCGGTATCCGCGCCCATCAGCGTCTGGGTGTCGGCATCATAATGGAAATACTCGCGCCCCAGTGTCCGGATCGGGATCATGGCGTCAGCGCCGGTTTCATCCAGCTTTACAAAGACACCGAACTTGGCAATTCCGCTGATCCGTCCGGTCAATTCCGCGCCGATACGGTCAGACAGAAACGCCGCCAGATATCGGTCTGTCGTATCCCGTTCCGCTGTCATGGAGCGGCGCTCGGTATCACTGATGATCTTGGCGGTATCTGACAGATGTTCAATATCCCAAGGGCTTAACCCGTCTTCACCCCAGCCGTGGGCCTTGATCAGCGCACGGTGTACGATCAGGTCCGAATACCGGCGAATGGGCGATGTGAAATGCGCATAGGACCGCAGCGCAAGGCCAAAATGCCCGAAATTATCCGGCGAATAATAGGCCTGCGTCATCGACCGCAGCGTCGCCATGTTGATCAGCTCGTCATTTTCGGTGCCTTCAGCGCCTGCCAAAAGCTTGTTCAGATGCGCGGTCTTCAAGACTTGCCCCTTCGCCAGCACAAGGCCCGAGGCCATCGCGACCTCGCGCAGAGCATCCAGCTTTTCGGGACTGGGTTCTTCATGCACACGAAACAGAAGCGGTGATTTCTTGGCGATGAGCGTCTCGGCAGCCGCGACATTGGCCAGGACCATGAATTCCTCGATCAGCCGGTGCGCATCAAGGCGTTCTTTGAACTGCACCGAGCTCACCTTGCCTGCATCATCCAGCACGATCTGGCGTTCGGGCAGGTCCAGTTCCAGCGGCTGCCGTTGCGCACGTGCCTTCATCAGGGCTGCAAAGGCGCCATAAAGCGGCTTGATGATCGGCGTAAGGATCGGGGCGACCTTGTCATTGGGTTGCCCGTCAATGCCGGCCTGTACTTCCTCATAATTCAGCGAGGCTTTCGAGTTCATCAGCCCGCGATGAAAGGCATGGTCAATCTTGTTGCCCGCCGAATCAATCCGCATCGACACAGCCAGACAGGCCCGTTCTACCCCTTCATGCAGCGAGCAGAGATCACCCGAGAGCCGATCGGGCAGCATTGGCACCACGCGGTCGGGGAAATAGGTGGAATTGCCCCGTTTGCGCGCCTCGCGGTCCAGTTCTGAATTGGGTGTGACGTAATGCGCAACATCGGCAATCGCGACCCAGATGATGAAACCATCCGCGTTTTTCGGGTCAGGGTCGGCCTCGACGTAACAGGCGTCATCGCGGTCGCGCGCGTCCCATGGATCAATGGTGATAAGCGGCAGATCGCGCAGATCCTTGCGGCCGTTGAGCCCCGCAGGCGTCGCTGCATCAGCCTCGGCGACCGCCTCATCGGGGAAATGATCGGGAATACCGTGCTGGTGAATCGCAATCAAAGAGACCGCACGTGGTGCGGTGGGATCGCCCAGACGCGCCACAATGCGCGCCTTGGGCAGGCCCATGCGGCCTTTGGGTCCGGCTTGTTCGGCCTCGACCAATTCGCCGTCCTTGGCGCCACCAGTCGCACCAGCGGCGACGGTCCATTGCTTGTCTGCCCCCTTATCAATGGGCAGCACACGCCCCCCTTCGGAGGCCTGACGAAACACCCCCAGGATGCGCAAAGGATTGGTGCCAATGCGCCGGATCATGCGGGCTGTGTGGCTGTGGTCCTCGGTTTTATCAACGGTCAAGCGGCCGAGAATACGGTCACCGGGACCAAGGGCGGGATCGCTCGAGCGCAGCATCATCAAGATGCGCGGCTCGGCCCCTTCGCCCTTCCATTCCAAAGGCCGTGCGAACAGATCGCCGTCGGCATCCGCCTCGGTGACTTCAAGGACTGCGACCGGCGCCAGTTCTTCGGCATCCCGATAAGAACTGCGCCGCTTGGTCAGCTTCCCCTCGTCCTCCAGATCGCGCAGCAAGCGCTTCAGGTCGATGCGGGCCGCACCCTTGATCCCGAACGCCTTGGCGATATCGCGTTTGGCGGTCTTGGTCGGGTTCTCGGAAATCCATGCAAGGATTTCGGACTTGGAAGGAATACGTGTCATATAACCGCCCTAGCACGGGCGCGCAGGGACGGCCATTTGTTTTCAGCGTGCAGGCGGCACCTGATTGCGGATCGCCCAAAGCCCTGTTTCAAAGATATCAGTGGTTTTGGTTTCATAGGAAAACCCGTTCAGAATGCAGCCCGTGCCATCAAGCGCACGCGCTGCATTTCGGTTCCATGCGCCACGCTCCCGCGGGGTGTTAAAAAACAATGGTGCAACAAGAAACGCATCGTCAAGCGCCTGCTGGGCTTTGTCGCGGCTGCTTTGCGCACCATCAGCCACACAACGCAAACCGTAGGTCACTTCGAGAATGGCCGCCGGGCGTCCGCGTGGGGTCGTATTGCTTGATCCGCGCACGCCACGCAAAAAGCTTTCGTCGACAAAGGTGAAATCGCGCGTTGCGACGCCTTCTGGAATGGACGGCAAAGGGGCTGGCTCAGGCGCGCAGGCCGAAAGTGCAAGTGCTGCAAGGCCAAAAAGGGTGGGAAATTTCATTTTTTACAATTCTGTATGATTTCTAGAACTCGCTGTATGCGCCATTTGCAAGCCATTTTAAACCCGCGATCACGGTACTCAGCGTGCGAAATAGTCCGTCAGAATGCGGGTATAGATTGCCTTCAACTGCCCGATCTGCGCTACCTCTACCCGTTCGTCCACCTGATGCATCGTTTTGCCCACCAGCCCGAACTCCACAACGGGACAGTGATCTTTGACGAACCGTGCATCCGATGTCCCACCCGAGGTTGACAGTTCCGGCTTGCGCCCTGTTTCGGCTTCAACCGCGCCCGCAATCAGGTCAGAAAGTTCACCGGGTGGCGTGACAAAGCTTTCGCCCGAAACCTTCACCCGCATCGCGATACTCAGACCAAAGTCAGAGGCGATCTGATCCGCCTCTTCCTGCATCCATTCTGTAAGCGCGGCACTCGTATGTGTGTCATTAAAGCGGATATTGACCGTAGCCTTGCTTTGGGCGGGAATGACATTGGTTGCAGGGTTGCCGGTGTCAATCGTCAGCACTTGCAGTGACGAGGGATCAAAATGCGCGGTACCCTCGTCCAGAATACGCGAAGAAAGCACATCCATCAGACGCGCCATTGCCGGCATCGGGTTTTTGGCGCGATGCGGATAGGCCGCATGGCCCTGAATGCCGGTCACGGTGAAAAACGCGGTCATCGAGCCCCGCCGACCGATTTTCATCGCCTCGCCCATTACATCGGGGCAGGTGGGTTCACCCACCAGACACACCGACATCGTCTCGTTGTTGGCGGCCATCCAGTCAAGCAACGCGGTGGTGCCATCCAGCGCGTCGGCCTCTTCATCGCCGGTGATGGCCAAAACGATCGCCCCGTCGGGTGGGGTATCAGCGACGAAATCAAGCGCTGCGGCAGCAAAGGCGGCGACGCCCGACTTCATATCCGTCGCACCGCGCCCGTAAAGAAAGCCGTCTTTGATCTCGGCACCGAAGGGCGGCATCGTCCACGCCGTTTCATCCCCTAAGGGCACAACGTCGGTATGGCCGTTAAAGCCGAAGGTCCGATTGGCCCCTTGCCGCCCCCAACGCGCATAGAGATTGCTAATCCCGCCACGATCCACCCGCGTGCAGGTAAACCCACCCTTTGTCAGTACCTTTTCCAGCAACACCAGCGCGCCGCCTTCCTCAGGTGTGACCGATGGGCAGCGGACAAGATCGGCGGTCAGGGCAACGGGATCGACGGGCATGATGGGGGACTCCTCTTTGCGATATGGCTAGCGGGAAGCGCTGAAGGATGCAAATCGCGATTGGTTGGCAACGGATCGCTTGGAACCTGTCCCCGGCCTTGTTAAACACAAGGATGGAGGAATTTCAGACACATCTGGCCAAGGCCCGCAAAACGGGCTTTCGCGTTACGGCCTATGTGACCGCACGCATTCTGCAGCGCGACCTGCATGACGAGGTTGCGCGTCTGGAAACCCAATCACGCGCCAAGAGTTACCGGGAAATGGCGGCACTTCTCGGGGTGCTTTTTGCTCTGGCTGTTATTGCTGCCAGCTTTGGTTGGATCGGCCTCGCGCTTTATTTTGCGGCGGTCCTGCTTCTTTTTTACTGACCCTGCGACAAGATGACATGACTGCCACAAGCGGTTGAACTTGCGGGGAATTTTGCGGGTATGCGTATGTATACTATTGAAAACAATAGACTTTTTAGATCCGCACATCAATTGGCGTCGTAATGAAAGCAATACCAAACGACACACCAATTCATGGAGATGAACAATGGGTTCACTAATGGCTATGCTCGCTTTCGGTAAATTAGGTTTTGTCGCTGTACTGGCATTTCTCGCCTCACGGTCCGCGATGCGGATGAAGGACGATCCGGCACACAAGCGCTCGACACTTTGCGCAAACAGCGAACATTGGGCTGCAACACGGAAATGACCAAAGCGCGGGGCGCCGCTTTGGTCGCCCCGCAAGACCTATCGGGTGTTGCGGACAACATAGGTATGGATCGTAAAGACAACCGCCTGCGTACGCGGCAACCGCAAGATGCACTGCCGCTCTGAGCGCGTATAGGGCATCACATCGTCGGTCTCGCGTTTGTTGGGCTGATGCAGATCCGGATCGACATACCGCAATTTATTAAAACGCCAGAGCGGGCGCCCTACCTGCACACCGTCGAACAGGCGCTGCACGCGGGCCGCGATATTGTCGTCATATTCCGGCACAGGCACGTGAATGCCCGTGAGTGGTCGATTGATCTTTTCGGCCAATCGCCAGTTCGCAGGAAAGCACAGGACGGCGCTCGTCATCACATGTTCGTCGCCTTGTTTTTCCAAGATACAGATATCCTCCTGCACCAGATGTCCGAGCGTGCGCAGAGGGGCACTGCGGTCCAGCGATACATGCCGCCCATCAGGGCAGATCACCTGATCTTCCATGATTTGAAACCCCAGATCGGGCAGAATACCCAACGCCTCGGACAGGAGTTCCTGCCCGGTTTCGCTGGTCCGGTCGTTCTCGTAGAGAACAGCCTCCGGTCGTGTCGCAAGAAGATGGGCGCGATAGGCCATTTGCGGACCATAGGACGTATCGACGCCCAGCCAGTCGTTCGCCGCACAGGGCATCGTTCCCGGCAGGCGCGGGTCGCCTTGGTGGGCATCAGGCAAGCTCTGTTGCAAAATCGTTTTCATGATAGCCTATAGTGGATCGGAACATGTGTTCCATGTATCTACTTCGCGTCGGCCAAAACCACAAAGCGGTTGCAGGTGCACGGTGCCGGCTTGACAGGTTTTGATCCTAAAACAGGCCCTTTTTTGATGTTCCATATAGCAGTTGCCCCCGTCCCGCTTTGGTTGTTTCTTTTAATAGGGCTTGTGGCTTGGCATACATTGGCCTTTGTGCGCCGTTGCGACTTTCCCATGGCAACGCCACTTTTTCTGCTTGGTCTTGGGCAAGCTGGCGCGGCGGGTGCGGGCCTCTACTTCACTGCGGAACGCAGCATTTCCGCACAAGCATGTATGACCGGGATCATCGGGTCTCAGGCCGCGATGATCATCGGACTGGCGATGCTGGGGACGTTCTTTGCGCTTCTGATCGGCACGCGTGAACGGCTTTTGGCTGTTCTGGCTGCAAACAAGGGCTTCTTTGCCGCCCAGCTGTTGTTGCAAGTCGTGGCTATTCTGGTTCTGCTGCGCTCGGCGCTGCTGTGTACCGTCTAGACCTTGTCGAAGAACGGGGTCATCTGGGCAACAATCACGCTGTTTTCTTCCAGCGCGCGGGCCATCAGGCCCTTCTCATCATCGGATATATCATGGCCTTCGGCCAACCGTTCGTCCAACGTCCCATAACCGGACACATCCAGCGGCGCGAGGTCGGCCTGCTTGAGGATCGCCACGGTTTCGCGGACAGCTTCGGCCTCATCCACCCCGCTGGCATAGCACATCAGTGCCGCACCGGTGGCATCATCAGGAAGACCGTCACCCGCATTGCGCCCGACTTCGACAAGCAAGGTATAGACCTGCTGGCGGCTTTCTTTCTTGCTCATGTGTCGTCTTTCTCTTCATAGCGCGACCGGACCGCCCATACGGTCGAGAAAATAACCACGATCTGCAGCGGCATGTAGATCACGACGAAAAGAACAATCATACGCCACACAAGCGACAGCTCCATCACCATCGTCGCCGAAACAACGGGCAGAAAGATCAGCGACAGCACAAGTCCTATGGCTGCTGTATCGGCAAGCACGGGCAACCACGCCTGCCGGAACGACGGGCGCACGCCCGCCGCTACACGCTTGCGCGCCAGATATCGGCTGATGATCATTTAATCACGCAGCAGTTCGTTGATGCCGGTCTTGGAACGCGTCCGTTCATCCACCCGCTTGACGATCACCGCGCAGTACAGGCTGACGTTGTTCTTGGACGGCATGGAGCCTGCGACGACGACCGAGTAGGGGGGCACTTCGCCATACATGACTTCACCGGTTTCGCGGTCCACGATCTTGGTTGACTGGCCGATGAACACACCCATGCCCAGAACCGATCCCTCGCGCACGATGCAGCCCTCAACGACTTCGGAGCGTGCCCCGATAAAGCAGTTGTCCTCGATGATGGTCGGGCCCGCCTGCATGGGTTCCAACACGCCGCCAATGCCCACGCCGCCGGACAGGTGCACGTTCTTGCCAATCTGCGCGCATGAACCAACAGTCGCCCAGGTATCGACCATTGTCCCTTCGTCGACATAGGCGCCGAGGTTTACGAAGGATGGCATCAGCACAACACCGGGCGCGATAAATGCGGATTTGCGCACGACGCAGTTCGGGACCGCACGAAAACCGGCGGTCTTCCAGTCTTCGGGACCCCAGCCTTTGAATTTGCTGTCGACCTTATCCCACCAGCCGCCGCCTTGGGGGCCACCTGACTGGGGCTCCATATCCTTGATGCGGAACCCCAACAGCACGGCTTTCTTCGCCCATTGGTTCACATGCCAGCTGCCATCGTCCTGACGTTCGGCCACACGCAGTTTGCCGCTGTCCAGCGCATGCAGCGTATCCTCGATTGCCTCGCGGGTTTCACCGGTTGTGGCAGAGGTGATCGTATCGCGGGCATCCCACGCGGCTTCGATTGCAGTCTCAAGGGCAGCATTGGACATGGGGGCTCTCCGTAAAATGATTTCACAGGCTTCTAGCGGGGGTTGCGGGATCAATCAACGCTTCAAGCGACCTTGCAAACCGGGCGCAGTCAGGCAAGCTTGTGCATAACAGAGGCAGGATTGAACATATGAACCAAGAGACCCGGCGCCATCCGATGCGCGACAGCCATCAAGACCGTGAAGCGGCGACCCATATTCCCGACACCCCGCAAACCCGTGCGCCCTCTTATGCGCTGGCCTTTGCCGACGATAGTTTCATGTGCCGAGAAGAGTTGCGGCCAGTGCGTTTGCAGTTGGAACTGCTCAAGCCCGAGCTGTTGATGGATGAGGCGAATATTGATTCCACCATCGTCCTTTTTGGAGGCGCGCGTATTCCCGAACCCGCCAAGAAAGACACGGCGCGCACGCAAACACTGGCCGATCTGTCGCAATATTATGATGAGGCGCGGCGCTTTTCGCGGATGATGACTGAGCGTTCCCTGAAATCGGGTGGCAGCGAAGATGTGATCGTCACAGGCGGCGGCCCCGGTGTGATGGAAGCAGGGAACCGTGGTGCGCAGGATGCGGGCGGGCGATCCATCGGGCTGAATATCGTGCTGCCACATGAACAAGCCCCCAACGCCTATGTGACGCCCGAGCTGTGCTTTAACTTCCACTATTTCGCCATCCGCAAGATGCATTTCCTGATGCGCGCCTCTGCCATCTGCGTGTTTCCGGGGGGCTTTGGTACATTGGATGAGATGTTCGAGGCGCTGACGTTGATCCAGACCGGGCGGATGGAGCAGGTGCCGTTCCTGCTCTTTGGCGAAAGCTTTTGGAGAAAAATCATCAACTGGGATGCGCTGGCCGATGCGGGGACAATTTCGGCGGATGATCTAAAGCTGTTCCGTTTTGTTGAAACGGCTGAGGATGCCTTGGCCGCTTTGGAGAATTGGGACGGCAAAGGCGAAAAGCGCGGGGCGATCCCCGGCCGCTAACCCGCTCTGCGAGCTGTCTTCGCGCGGGTTCTGCGATATAAATCGCGCTTGATGGCCGCGCGCACGATGTGACCGATCAAGAGATCCCCGGCGTCCCCGATCTGGCGCAAAGCAGGCACCATCGTCGCTCTCAGATATGTGGTGACAGTCTCCATGCCCTCACCATGCTGCCACATGGTGAAAAGATGGTTAAAGTCCGGTCTCTTGCGCGATCTGCGCCTTGGATTTGCGCGCGCGTTCGGTCGCCGACTTCAACTGGCCACAAGCGGCCATGATATCCTCGCCCCGTGGCGTGCGGATGGGTGAGGCATAGCCTGCCTTATAAATGATATCCGCAAACTTGCGGATCCGGTTGTTCGATGACCGTTTATACGGCGCGCCGGGCCATTCATTGAACGGAATCAGGTTGATCTTGGCCGGGATGCCCTTGATCAGGTTGATCAGGCGTTGCGCGTCTTCGTCACTGTCATTCACACCATCCAGCATCACATATTCAAAGGTGATACGCTCGGAGTTCGACACCTTGGGATAGTCTCGCAACGCGTCCAGCAATTCGGCAATCGGCCAGCGCTTGTTGATCGGAACCAGACGGTCCCGCACCTCGTCGGTCGTTGCATGGAACGAAATCGCAAGCTGGCATCCGATCTCCTGCGCGGTGCGCGCAATCTCGGGCACGACCCCTGAAGTCGATAGCGTGATGCGGCGGCGCGACAGTGAAATCCCCTCGGGGTCCATCGCGATCTTCATCGCGTCGCGCACATTTTCAAAGTTATAAAGCGGCTCGCCCATGCCCATCAAAACGATGTTCGACAGCAGCCGCGTTTCATCCTTCGGCGCACCTTGTTCGGGCCATTCGCCCAGATCATCACGGGCGACCATGATTTGCCCGACAATTTCGGCGGTGGTCAGGTTGCGCACCAATTTCTGCGTGCCCGTGTGGCAGAATGAACAGGTCAGCGTACAGCCGACCTGGCTGGAAATACAAAGTGTCCCGCGGTCGGTTTCAGGGATGTAAACGACCTCCACCTCATGTCCGCCTGCGATCCGCACCAGATATTTGCGTGTGCCGTCATCCGACACCTGCCGCGTCACCACTTCGGGCAGCGCAATCACGAAAGTGTCGGCCAGCATCGCGCGGTAGTCTTTGGCCAGATTGGTCATCAGTGCAAAATCACGCACGCCCCAATGATAGATCCACTGCCAAATCTGGCCGACCCGCATCTTGGCCTGTTTTTCCGGCGTGCCGGCCACAATCAACGCATCCCGTATCTGGTCGCGCGACAAACCGATCAGGTTGCGCGGTCCGTCAGGCAGCTTGCGCGGTATGGTCAGCACGTCCTGCGTAATGGGGGCCTTGGCGTCCATGGGATTACTCTCACTCAGGGGTTTGACGGGCATATAAGAGAAAAAGGCGGTCTCCACAAGGAAACCGCCTTTACGCAAAATATTGTGAAACGCCTAGCCCGCGCAGCGGCTCGCGGCCTCTTCGACAGCAGCCGTAAAGCCCAAAAGGCTAAATGTATCCTGCGTTTGCGTGCCACGACCCGACCGCGCCGTGATCACCGCATTCGCCCCGCGTTTCATCGCCTCGACGAAACGGGCGTCATCGGCAGGGGTTGCCGGCCAGGCTGTTTCGCCTTGGGTGAACATCTGGAACGTCGTGTCGCCGATCTGCACGCTTGCGGTTGATTCGTCAGCAAACGGATAGCCGCCGGTAAACATGACCTGCCCGTTCACATTTTCGGAAGGGCGGTAGAAGACAATCAGCCGGATGTCGCCACGGCGCACGTCAACGGTATTGCCATCACGTGTGTTCAGCGTTTCCTTGGGGGCCGAGACCGCCCAGCATTCATTCGGATCGCTTTCCACAAAAACGCTCCAGTCGGTATTCGCTGAAACGCGGTTATCGCTTTCTTCTTGTGCGGTGGCGGTGCCCGCCGTCACCAAAGCCAGTGCTACGCCAATTGCGCGTGAAATATTCAAAATCATTCTGCAGCCTCCACGCTGTCCTTGCCTCTGGATGCCTCGCCCCTGCCTGCGGCGCATCTAACGGCACCTTTTCGACTGGCGAGACCTTGTTCAACTCGATACCACTACGCCTAGCAAAAAATTGCCTGCGGGGGAAAGCCCCGTTACAGGTGCGCTCTGCGCGATAAAAACGAATTATACAATTTAAAAGGGCAAGAAAATGGCAAATCCTGTTGATCTGGTCGAAGTCTGGCGCGGAGATCTGCTTGAATGCGTCCATCAGGGTCACGCAGTTGTGTGTGACGACACCGGTCAGATTGTCGAAAGCTGGGGCGATCCGACGGCTATTATCTATCCGCGCTCGTCGTGCAAAATGATTCAGGCACTGCCGTTGGTGGCAAGCGGAGCTGCTGCAGATCTGACCGGACAGCAATTGGCGATTGCCTCGGCGTCGCATAATGCGGCTGCCATTCACACTGATCTGGTGGGCAGATGGCTCAAGGATCTTGAGATGACGGATGATGACTTTCGCTGTGGTCCGGCTTTGCCAATGGACGAAGCGGCCCGCAACGCATTGATCTGTTCGGGCACAGAACCGTGTCAAATCCATAACGAGTGTTCCGGCAAACATGCGGGGTTCCTGACGCTGAAAAAACATCTCAAGGCTGGCCCGGATTACGAACTCATCGACCACCCCGTGCAAAAAGCTGTCAAATCAGCCTTTGAAGAGGTCACAGGCGAAACCAGCCCGATGTATGGGATTGACGGGTGTTCCGCACCAAACCATGCCTGTTCCGTACATGGCCTTGCCCGCGCGATGGCGTTCTTTGCCAGTGCACAGGACCGTTCCGATGTGCTGAGCACCGCCGCGGCGCGGCTGGCGCAAGCGATGGCGACGTTTCCGGAATTTGTTGCGGGCGAAACGCGCACCTGCACCGATCTGATGCGGGCAATGAACCATAAGGTTGCGATCAAGACCGGCGCAGAAGGTGTGTTCATCGCGATCATCCCTGAAAAGCGATTGGGTGTCGCGGTCAAGATCATGGATGGCTCACAGCGTGGGCGGGACTGCGCCATTGCGGCGATCCTTGTGCGGCTGGGCGTGCTTGACCCGAACCATCCCGCAGCCGTTGCGCGCCGGACACCGGACATTCTCAACCGCAGGGGGCTGACAACGGGTTTTATCCGTCCGGCCTCATTGCTCGCGTAAGCTCTGCGCGCTCACCAGAAACACCGAACGGAAAGCAGTCCCCATGCCCTTCACCCTTGCCACCTGGAACATCAACTCAGTGCGCCTGCGCGAAGACATCGTCGCCCGCCTGATGCGCGATGAGGCACCTGATGTGCTTTGTCTGCAAGAATGCAAAAGCCCTGTCGACAAGATCCCTTTGGAGCAGTTTCAGGCGCTGGGCTACACGCACATGGTTGCGCGCGGGCAAAAGGGCTATAATGGCGTGGCGATCTTTTCCAAGATCCCTATGGTCGAGGCAGGGGCGGAGGATTACGCAGGGCTCGGTCATGCGCGGCATATCGCGGGCAAACTGGAAAACGGCGTGACGATCCATAATCATTATGTGCCGGCAGGTGGTGATGTGGCGGACCGCACCGTGAACGAAAAATTCGGTCAGAAGCTCGATTATCTGACTGATATGCGTGATGCCTATCATGTGCAGAAACCGGTAAGATCCATTCTTGTCGGCGATCTGAATATTGCACCGCGCGAAGATGATGTGTGGGATCACAAAAAACTGCTCAAAGTCGTAAGCCACACACCGATCGAAGTGGAGCACTTTGCCGATGTGATGGACGCAGGCGCATGGTCCGACGTGACACGCAACGATATCCCCGAAGGCCTGCTCTATAGCTGGTGGTCCTACCGCGCCAAGGATTGGGACGGGGCCGACAAGGGCCGCCGGCTTGATCACATCTGGGCGACCCCCGACATCAAGAACGCGGCCCACAGCAGCCGCGTGCTGCGTGACGCGCGTGGTTGGGAAAAACCCAGCGACCACGCACCCGTATTTGCAACTTTCGATCTGTAGAGGCCTGCCGTGACACTTCCGACATCCATGAAAGCACTTGTGCAATTGCATGATGGCTATGCGGGCACACAGACGGGGCCCAATATCAGTGACCTGTCCCCTTTCCTTGCGTGTCAGGACGTAGCCCTGCCGCAGCCCGCCGAAGGCCAAGCCCTGATCAAGGTGTTGCTTGCCGCTGTGAACCCCTCTGACATCCACTTTATCAAAGGCGAATACGGCCAGCCACGTGTCAAAGGCTCCCCCGCAGGATTTGAAGCTGTGGGTGAGGTCGTGGCTGGCAATACGCCTCTGATTGGCAAGCGTGTCAGCTTTTTTGCCGGCGGGTCCGGGACGTGGGCAGAATATGCGCTGGCCGACGTCACCAGCCTCGTGCCTTGTCGCCCCGATCTGGCCGAAGTCGATGCCGCATGCCAGTTGGTCAATCCGCTGACCGCGATTGCGATGTTCGATCTGGTCAAGGAAAGCCGCGCGGAAAGTTTTGTGTTGAACGCAGCAGGATCGCAGCTTGGTAAATATCTGATCACGCTGGCCAAGGATAATGGTGTGGCGCCAATCGCAGTCGTCCGTCGCGCTGAACAGGCGGCTGAACTACGCGACCTTGGCGCCCATTGCGTGATTGTGTCTACCAGAACGGACGCGCTTGATCAGGCCAAAACGGCCTTTCGCGCGCTGCCGCCCGCGATCTTGCTGGACGCTGTTGGTGACCAGTTCACGGCTGATCTGTTCTTTGCCATGCCCAAACACAGCACATGGGTGAATTATGGCAAACTGTCTGGCGAAGCCCCGTGCCTGACGGAACTGGGCCAGCTGATCTTTATGAACAAGAAGATCGCAGGGTTCTGGCTGACCCGCTGGATCAAGCAGGTGGGTGCGGACCGTGTGCGTGCGGGCTTTGTCGAGATCCAGGAACGCTTTGTCAGCAGCGCATGGAAAACCGATGTGGCGGGGATCGTTCCGCTGTCCGCAGCGATGACACGGTTGCCCGAAGTGCTGGCGGTGCCTGACGGCAAGGCCTTTATTGATCCGCGGCGCTGATGGAGCTTGCATCTGCGCCGTAAATCCGCGACACGCGCGCTTTCGGTTCAGAAATGTTGAAAAACTGCCGAACCGTTGCTATTTCTAGATCATGCCCTGCGTCGGGGCCATGACGACGTGCTTTAAGGAGGACAATGATCTGTCTCTTTCTACAGCGGCTGATACATCAGCCAAAACCGGAGCCGCAGCAATGACGGCCCTGCAAAATGCGACCAGCGAAACGCTTTTGGCGGCTGTTCTCAAATCCCTCGATGACGATAAAGGCGAAGACATCGTGCAGATCAATCTGCGCGGCAAGTCCGAGATTGGCGATTATATGGTGATCGCATCGGGCCGCTCGACGCGCCAAGTGACTGCGATGGCCGAAAAGCTCGCGGATCGTCTGAAGCAGGAATTCGGGATCATCTCCAAGACCGAAGGCAAAGACACCGGCGATTGGGTGCTGATCGACACAGGCGATATCATCGTGCATATCTTCCGTCCGGAAGTGCGCGAGTTCTATCAGCTTGAAAAGATGTGGCAGCCGGGGACGGCGACCGCCGTCTGATGCGGGTCCAGATATGTGCTGTGGGCCGTTTGCGCAAAGGGCCCGAGCGCGACCTTTATGATGACTACCTCGGCCGGTTCGACCGGACGGGGCGGGCGCTGGCCCTTGGGCCTGCGCAATTGATCGAAGTCGAGGACAAAAAGGGCGGCGGCATGGCCGGCGAAGCCGCTTTGCTGGAACGTGCGGTGCCTGATGGCGCTTTGATCTGTACTTTGGATGAACGCGGCAAGCTCATGGGCTCGCCGGACTTTGCAGCCCTTCTCGCCACCTGGCGCGACCAGGGGCGACAGGACGTCAGCTTTGTCATTGGTGGTGCCGACGGGATTGATCCTGCTTTGCGTGACCGAGCCGATGCATCGTTGAGTTTTGGCAAAATGGTCTGGCCCCATATGTTGGTCCGTGTGATGCTGGCCGAACAGCTTTACCGTGCTGCCTCCATTCTGGCGGGCGGCCCTTATCATCGGGTTTAGGAGCCTCCGGCGGGAGTATTTCGGGCAAGATGATGAGGTGTGGTGGTTTCCCTGATTGCAATGCTGCGCTAGACAGCAATCAACCAATATAGGAGCGGCGCTATGCCCACCCCCAAACCCGTTGTTCTGTGTATTCTTGATGGCTGGGGCCTGCGTGACGCGGTTGAAGGCAACGCGCCCAAGCAGGCGCATACCCCTCATTTTGACGCGATCATGCGCGGCCCGCATGCCCAGCTTTTGACCCATGGGCGTGATGCAGGTCTGCCCGGTGGCCAGATGGGCAATTCCGAAGTGGGCCATACCAACATCGGTGCGGGCCGCGTGGTTGCAATGGATCTGGGACAGATCGAACTGTCGATCGAGGACGGATCGTTCTTTGCGGCGGATGCGCTGGTGCGTTTCATCGAGAAGCTGAAAGCCGCCGGAGGTGCCGCGCATTTGATGGGAGTTGTGTCCGACGGCGGCGTCCACGGGCATCTCGACCATATCATTGCTGCCGCCAAAGTGATCACCGATGCTGGCGTACCGGTCATTATCCACGCCATTACCGACGGGCGTGATGTGGCGCCGTCTTCGGCCAAGGCATTCATGACAACGCTGACGGAAAACCTGCCTGCACACGCAAAGATTGCCACGGTCATTGGCCGGTATTTCGCGATGGACCGCGATAACCGCTGGGAGCGGGTCGAGACCGCCTATGACGCGATGATCAGGGGTGAGGGCGGGTCTGCCGCCACGCCACTGGATGCGATTGAGGCTGCTTATGCGGCGGGCAAAACAGATGAATTTATCCCCGCCACCGTGATCGGTGATTACGCAGGGATCGGTCAGAATGACGGTCTCTTTTGTCTCAACTTCCGTTCTGACCGTGCGCGAGAAATTCTGGCCGCCGTTGCCGACCCGGCCTTTGACGGGTTCGAGCGTGAGCAGCCGCAATTGGCCGCATTGCTGGGTATGGTCACCTATTCAGACCGTCATGACGTCTGGTTCGAGACCGTTTTTCCCAAACGCGATATCCGGAACACCCTTGGCGCGTGGGTCGCCAAGCACGGGCTGCGCCAGTTCCGGTTGGCAGAAACTGAAAAATACCCGCATGTGACCTTCTTTCTGAACGGCGGCATCGAGGTGCCGGAAAAGGGCGAGGATCGCTATATGGCGCCATCGCCGAAGGTTGCGACCTATGACATGCAGCCAGAGATGTCGGCAGCCGAGGTGACCGAGCACTTCGTGAAAGCAATCGAAGACGGCTATGACCTGATTGTCACCAACTACGCAAACCCCGATATGGTCGGGCATACCGGCGATCTGGGGGCGGCGATCAAAGCCTGCGAAGCGGTGGATGAAGGTTTGGGGCGGGTGCTGAGCGCGCTTGAGGCCGCAGGCGGTGCGATGATCGTCACCGCAGACCACGGCAATTGTGAAACCATGATTGACCCCGAAACAGGCGGGCCGCATACCGCGCATACGCTGAACCCTGTACCGGTGGCCTTGGTTGGCGGGCCTGCGGGCGCGTGCTTGCACGATGGCAGGCTGGCCGATCTTGCGCCTACGATCCTTGATCTCATGGGGCTGGAATTGCCCCCCGAAATGACTGGGCGGAGTTTGATCGAAACATGATCCGCCTGACTGCTTTCTTGATCTGTTTTGCTTCGGCGGGCGTTGCACAGCAAAACGCCCAAGATGCCGCCGCCCAACTGCGGGCCGCCCATGCGCAACTGCAAGCGGCAGGCAGCGCGCGCGACCGGATCGCCGCCCTGACCGAGACGGTACAGGCCTATGAGGCAGGGCTGGCCGCTATGCGGCAGAACCAACGTGAAATCGCCCTGCAAGAGGCGATCCTGACCGAAGAACTCGATCTGCGCCGCGCCGAGTTTGCCCAGCTTTTGGGCGTGCTCTCGGCAATCAGCAACACGCCGCAGCCGGTATTGCGCGCACACCCTGATGGTCCGTTGAATACGGTGCGGGCTGGCATGCTGGTGGCCGATGTCACGCCGGGGCTGCGCGCAGAGGTTGCGCGACTGAACGCGCTTTTGGCACAAACGCAAGAGGCGCGACAGGCCCAAGACACGGCAGCGCAGACCTTGACCGAAGGATTGCAAGGGGCGCAGACAGCGCGGGCGGCGCTGGGGCAGGCGGTGTCGGAACGTACCGACCTGCCAAGCCGCTTTGAGGACGATGCCGTCCAGACCGCTCTGCTGGTTGCCAGCACACAGACGCTCGGGGAATTCGCCGCAGGGCTGGCCGATGCGCGCCCCGACGGGACCGAGGCGCTGACCCCTCAAGGCGATCTGCCGTTGCCGGTTGCCGGCAGTATCCTGCCAGATGACGGCACAGACCGGCCCGGTTTGCGCATTGGCACCGCGCCCCGCGCGTTAGTCACCGCCCCTGCACCAGCCACGATATTGTTCCAAGGCCCGCTCTTGGACTATGGCACCGTGGTGATTCTGGAACCGGCCGCTGACATCATGTTCGTCATGGCAGGATTTGCCGAGGTCTTCGGCGTGGCGGGGCAGGTGCTCCCGGTGGGTGCACCAATCGGGCTTTTGGCCGCAAATGACAGGAAATTGACTGAAAATATTGGGATTGCGACTGGGCAGCCCGGCTCTGCCCTTTATCTTGAAGTCAGAGAGGGGCAAACTCCGGTAAACCCCGCCGCGTGGTTTGCGGTCGAGTAGGTAAGGAAAAAAGATGAAAAAGCTGATGTTGGCCGCCACTGGTGGTGCTGTCCTGGGACTGGTTGTGACAACGCAGATTGCGGGGCCGCTTGTGGCGCAAGAGGCGGACCAGAGCACCAGTGTTTACGAACAGCTTGATCTCTTTGGCGATATTTTCGAGCGGATCCGTTCGAACTACGTCGAAGAAGTTGACGACCGTGAACTGATTGAGGCCGCGATCAACGGGATGCTGACATCGCTTGATCCGCACTCCAGCTATCTCTCCCCCGAAGCGGCGCAACGGATGCGCGTCAGCACATCGGGCGAATTTGGCGGTCTGGGGATCGAAGTCACGCAGGAAGAGGGTTGGGTCAAAGTCGTGTCCCCGATGGACGGCACGCCGGCCGAAGCCGCAGGTATCGAAGCGGGTGATTTCATCACTGCCGTTGACGGCGAAAGCGTCTTGGGCCTGACCTTGGACGAAGCGGTGCAAATGATGCGTGGCCCTGTTGGTGCCGAGATTATCGTTACCATCGTGCGCGAAGGCGAGGTCGAGCCTTTTGACGTCTCGATCATCCGCGATACGATCAAACTGACCGCCGTACGCAGCCGCACCGAAGGCAACGCGGTTGTCTTGCGGGTCACGACGTTCAACGAACAGACCTTCCCGAACCTCGCGGAAGGTATCGAAGAACAGGTGGCCGAGGCTGGCGGCATTGACAACATTGACGGGTTTGTCGTCGATCTGCGCAACAATCCCGGCGGTTTGCTCAGCCAGGCGGTCTATGTCTCTGACGCGTTCCTTGATGCGGGCGAGATCGTGTCGACACGGGGGCGGCAGGCATCGGACGGGGACCGGTTTAATGCCACACCCGGTGATCTGGCTGAAGGCAAACCGATTGTTGTCCTGATCAATGGCGGGTCCGCCTCTGCATCGGAAATTGTGGCGGGTGCGCTGCAAGACCACCGCCGCGCCATTGTCGTTGGCACCAATTCCTTCGGTAAAGGGTCTGTTCAGACGGTTGTCCCACTCAGCCAGGACGGGGCGATGCGCCTGACCACCGCGCGTTATTACACACCATCGGGCCGATCGATCCAGTCGCTCGGAATCTCTCCGGATATCATCGTGGAACAGCCGCGCCCGCGTCCCTTGGATGAGGAAGAGGCCGAGGCAGGCACAGCAAGGACCGAAGCAGGTCTGCGCGGTTCTTTGGAGAATGACAGCCTCACAGAGGACGAAATCCGCCAGATCGAAGAGGATCGTGCGCGCGCCGAAGCCGCTGCAGCCCTGCGTGAGGATGATTATCAACTGGCCTATGCCATCGATATTCTGAAAGGTTTGAGCGCACTCGGGCCTGTTTCGGGAAACGACTGAGCAAATAGCGCTCCTGTTCACGCTGACGTGAGTGACAAAGGGAAATAGTGGCCTATTTCCTTTTGCATCACGCGACCAAGCATCACCAACAGGAGAAACACGATGACCAAGCTGACACGCCGCCACCTGCTTGCTGCAGGCTCTGCTTTGCCACTTGCGGGCCTTTCTGCCGGCACTGCCCGCGCCGAAGCCCCGATGATGGGTGCAAGCTTTGCGACACACCGTCGCTTTATGATCGGCGATTTCGAGGTCACAACAATCCTCGGGGGCACCACCCCGCGCGAAGAGCCGCAAGGGATCTTCGGGATGAATGTGTCAGAGGAAGAGTTTGCCACTGTCAGCCGCGATAACTTCCTTTCAACAGAAGCGTCACAGTTCTTCTTTACCCCGACATTGGTAAACACGGGCAATGAGGTCGTTCTTTTTGACACAGGCCTGAATGCCGCCGCCACCGTCGCAGCACTTGAGGGCGCAGGTTACACCGCCGATCAGGTCGATATTGTTGTGCTGACCCACATGCACGGCGATCACATCGGTGGCCTGATGAACGAAGGCGCGCCAACCTTCGCGAACGCACGTTACGTGACAGGCCAGATGGAGTTCGACCACTGGGCAGGTGCGGAAAACGAAGGCTTTGAGGCGAATGTCCGCCCGCTGGCCGAAAACATGACATTCCTTGGCGATGGCGGTGATGTGGTCAGCGGGATCACAGGGATGGCTGCTTTCGGTCACACACCGGGCCATATGGTATACCGCCTCGACAGCGCGGACAAAGGGCTTGTGATCTTTGCCGACCTTGCCAACCACCCTGTCTGGTCGCTGGCACGCCCTGATTGGGAAGTCCGCTTTGACGCCGACAAAGAGGCCGCCGCTGCATCACGCCGCAACGTGTTGGGTATGATCAACGCCGACCGCATTCCCGCCATCGGCTATCACATGCCGTTCCCTGCTGTCGGTTATGTCGACACAGGCGCCAACGGTGCCGAGTTCCGCTGGGTGCCCGAAGCGGGCCAGTTGATGGGTTAACCGCGTTGCGAAAGTCTGGCTACATTGGTGGTCAGGCTTTCACCCTTTCTGATGCGGGATCATAAAACGGCTTTAGCTGCGCGTCGGCCTGCACCCGTACCCCCATCACATCAATCTCGTAAGTGCTCGACAGCACGTCCGCCACACTCTCACCCGCGCAGGGCACATAACCCATGCCCAGTGCGGCCCCCACATGATGACCGTAGCCGCCAGAGCTTAGGTACCCCACGACCTTGCCATCCCGCAGGATGGGTTCGTTGTGGTACAAGAGCGGCTCTGGATCGCACAACTTGAATTGTAGCAAGCGCCGCTCAAGGCCTGCGTCACGTTTGCGCATCACAGCGTCGCGACCGATAAAGTCGGGCTTGGCGGTTTTCACGGCAAAACCCAACCCTGCCTCAAGCACGTGATCCTCAGCCGTGATGTCATGACCGAAATGGCGGAATCCTTTTTCCATGCGCGCCGCATCCATCATGTGCATCCCGCAAAGCTTGAGTTCCATGTCCTGCCCTGCGGCATGTAGCGTCTCGAAAACATGCCCCGCCATGTCAGTCGAGATATAAACCTCCCATCCCAGTTCGCCCACATAAGTCACGCGGTGCACACGGGCCAGACCCATGCCAATCTCGATCTCTTGCGCGGTCCCAAAGGGGTTCACGTCGTTGCTGAAATCAGCGGGCGACACCGCCTCAAGCAGCTTGCGGCTGTTTGGTCCCATCACGGCCAGCACGCCTTCGCCTGCTGTGACGTCGGTGATGACCACGTTGAAGTCGCCTTGATGGCGGCGCATCCACGTCTGATCTGCCAGACGCGTGGCGGCAGGGGTCACCACCAGATAGGCGGTTTCCGATAGACGGGTTACCGTCACATCGGCTTCGATCCCCGCACGGCTGTTTAGAAACTGCGTATAGACAATCTTGCCCACAGGCACGTCATAGTCGCCGCCACCGATATGGTTCAAAAACGCCGTTGCATCGCGCCCCTCAACGCGGATTTTCCCGAATGAGGACATGTCGTACATCCCCACATTGTTCCGGATCGCATCCAGTTCGTTGGCCACGTTATCAAAGAAATTCTGCCGCTTCCAAGAGTACTCGTAGGTCGGGGCCTGCCCCGGTGTGGCGAACCAGTTGGCCCGCTCCCAGCCCGCAAGCTCGCCCATGACAGCACCCTGATCCAACAGATGCTGGTGGAACGGTGTCCGACGCACACCGCGCGCAGTAGCCTTTTGGCGGAACGGGAAGTGATCGGCATAAAGCAGGCCCAGCGTTTCCTTGGACCGCTCGAACAGGTATTTCTTGTTGCACTGAAACGGTTGCATCCGGCCGATATCCACATCGCCCAGATCGAAGGGCTTCTCGCCCGCGTCCATCCATTGCGCCAGCGCCATACCAGCACCACCTGCGGATTGAATGCCGATCGAGTTGAAACCTGCAGCGACCCAGACGTTATCCATCTCGGGTGCCAGCCCCAGATGATAGGCGTCATCCGGTGTGAAACTCTCAGGCCCGTTGAAAAACGTATGTATCCCCGCCTCTGCCAGCATGGGCATCCGCGCAACCGCGGCCTCAAGGATCGGCTCGAAATGGTCGAAATCCTCGGGCAGCTGGTCAAACTCGAAATCCGCAGGGATGCCATCCATCGCCCAAGGTTTGGCATTCGGCTCGAACGCACCCAGCAGGATCTTACCCGCATCTTCTTTATAATAGGCGCACTCATCCGGCACCCGCAGCACGGGCATCTGGGTCAGGCCCGTAATCGCCTCGGTCACGATATAGAAATGCTCGCACGCATGCAGGGGCACATTCACGCCCGCCATGCGGCCCACCTCATGGCCCCACATACCGGCACAATTCACGATCATATCGCAGGTCATGGTGCCGCTTTCGCCACCCGCCTCCCATTCGACAGACTGCACGCGGCGCCCCGCCTTGTTGATCTTTGTCACCTTGGTACGTTCAGCCACCACAGCGCCCTTCATGCGCGCACCCTTGGCCAGCGCAAGCGCGATATTGGCCGGATCGCCCTGACCATCTTTGGGCAGATATACACCACCCGTTACACCGTCGATATTCAGATGGGCGTAGCGCTCCTTGATCTCACTGGGCGAGATTTCCTCAATCTCGACACCAAAAGCGCGCGCCATGCCTGCCGAGCGAGACAGCTCTTCACGCCGTTCTTCTGTCAGCGCCACCGTGATCGACCCTACACGCTTGAATCCGGTCGCCACGCCGGTCTCGTCTTCCAGATTGCCATAAAGCTCTTGGCTATACTTCGCGAGTTTCGTCATATTCGCTGTCGCGCGCAGCTGCGCGATCAGACCGGCGGCATGCCATGTGGTGCCCGAAGTCAGCTGTTTGCGTTCCAGCAGCACCACGTCCTTCCAACCCAGCTTGGCAAGGTGGTAAGCGACCGAGCAGCCAATAACACCGCCACCAATTATGACAACACGAGCATGGGAAGGAAGCGTAGGCATGAACAGAATTCCTGCAAATATATGATGCCATGATTTGTGGCACCCCAACGCAATGCCCGATGACGTAAAAACGTCACTCCTGACGCATATTTGCTATTTGGGGCGGCCTTTCTTGCGGGTGGCATTCGGTGTCATGCCAAAGGCGCTCCGATAGATCGTGGTAAAGCCGCTTGGAAAACCGCAGGCCAGCCCGATTTCGTGGATGCGCATGTCGGTATTCAGCAGCAGATTATTGGCCTTGTTCAATCGCAGCCCACGATAATAGCCGTTGGGCGTTGATTTCAGCAGGCGGTTGAATTTGCGTTCAAGCGAACGTTTCGAAAGGTTGGTGCGCTTGGCGATTTCGCTGATTTGCAGGGGAAATTCCATATTGTCCTGCATCAGCGCAAGACAGGCATCAAGCGCGCTATCGCCCGTGGTTGTGACCACTTTGCCGGAAAACGGCTGAAGCGTATTAAAGTGCCTGACCCTCTCGTGCAGCAAAATATCAGCCACCGTCGTCATTGTCGTGGAAGACGCATGCTGGCTGGCAATCGACAGGGCGATGTCAAAGGTGGCCCCCATGCCCGCGCAAGTGATGATAGACCCGCTTTCGACGGCCAATGTGGCTTTGGTATCGAAAAACCCCAGCCGTTCCATCAAGACAGTACGATTCTCCCAATGGGTTGTGTGACTGCCAAGCGCGTCATTGGTTTCAGAGATGTAGCGGGCTGCGGCTTCAGATAATAGAACGACGCGCGCCTGACGGCTGGTATAGGTGGCCAGCGCTTTGCCCAACGACAGCGCAGGACAGGCGGGATCAGCGTTGCCCAGCACGAACAGATAATCCGCATCGGGTCGCGCTGGCAGAGGTGTGGTCTGAACAGTCACCGCACTGCTTGCGGTGATGGGACCGCCATGCGCCGACCTGATGTGCCATTCAAAAAGCGGGCTTGCGTTGATCCGGTTCGCCAGCCGGATCACTTCGACGACGCCTGCAAATTCGGTCAGGACAAAACCGTCAGCGACGTAGATGTCAAAGACGCATGGCGCGCTCATGGCGCGACGATATGATGCCCTGCGGCTTTGATCTCTTCCGCAAGTTTGGCGATATGTGCAGGCCCGACCTCGCAACAACCGCCAACAATCGTGGCCCCTTGGTTGATCCAATCCATCGCAAAACGGGCATAGGCCTCTGGCCCAAGGTCACGGCGCGGGCTCAGCGCGTCAACGGTCGGTTTGTCTTTCAGAAAATCTTTGGTGATTTGGGTAAACCCGTTGGCATAGGCCCCAAAAGGTTTGCCGCTTTGCGCCAGCACGGCAATCGCGGCATTGATCGCTTCCGGGGCCGAGCAGTTCACCAGAAGTGCCGCGGCTTTGTCTGCAACCCGCAACACATCTGCCAACGGTTCGCCCGAGCGCAGTTTTGTGCCATCTTCGTCGTCAATGGTCATCGACAGCCAGACCGGTTTGCCCGTGGCTGCTGCGGCCTCAAGCACCGCGCGGGCATGGGCCACTGAGGCGACGGTTTCGCAAATCAGCAGATCGACATGGGGCGCGAGGATATTGGCCACTTCCTTATAGGTCGCGACTGCTTCTTCGTGGGCTGGCATAAGGTCGGGACGGTAGGATGCGCGCAGCGGGCCGATAGACCCTGCCAAGACGCCCGCGCCTTTTGCCTCGTCCAAAGCTGCGGCATGCAAGGCCGCGAACCTATCTTCCATTCCCGTCCCTTCCAGCCTGTCGTGCAGGATGGCGTAGGTATTGGTGGTGTGCACCGTCGCACCGGCAGCACGGTAATCGGCATGCACCTGTGCCACCAATCCGGGGTGGTCGATCATCACCTGCGTCGACCATAGCGGCGTGGGCCTGTCGCCTGCACGATGGACAAGTTCCTGCCCCATGCCGCCGTCAAGAAGGATGATATCTGTCACGAATAGGGGTCTCCGATTGCTGTATAGGTCCGACGGGCGGGATTAAGCCCTGATCCGGCTGTTGTCCGGATCCCAGAGAGGCTGATCCTCTTGAATCGTCGCTATATAACGTTCGCCATAGATATCAACGTGAACCTTTGCACCTGGCACAGCGGCATCTGCGCGCAGCATGCCAAGTGCGATGGATTTATCCACGCGGTAGCCCCAGCCGCCCGATGTGGTTTCACCCGCCACCTTATCACCCACCCAGATTGTCGACATATAGGGCGCATCCGCTGGCCCCGGATTATCCAGCGTCAGCGTGACAAAGCGCTTTTTCACGCCTGCCTGCTTCTCGGCCAGCAAGGCGGCTTTGCCGGGGAAATCCTGTGGTTTGTCGAACTTGATAAACCGCTCCAACCCGCCTTCGAGTAGCGAATAATCCGTGCTCAGATCGCCTTTCCACGCGCGATAACCCTTTTCCAGACGCAGGGCGTTCAAGGCAAACATGCCGAAAGGCACCGCACCTGCACCCAGAACAGCGTCATAAAGGGCAGGGATATTGGCATTGGCTGCGTGAATTTCCCAGCCCAACTCACCGGCAAAGCTGACGCGGGCCAGCGCGCAGTCGATACCCGCGACTTTGGCGGGCTGGTGGCTCAACCAGCCTGCTGCAAGGTCTGCTTCGGTCCCGAGGCTTTCAAACAGGTCGCGCGCTTTTGGGCCGGTCACGATCAGCGTGGAATACTCCGTTGTGTGATCGGTCAGCGATAGCCCTTCGGGAAGCCCATCTTTCAGCACCTCATAGTCGTGCCACTGCGCCGAGGCTGCGGTGATCAGCGTAAAATGATCCTCGGCGTGTCGCATTAGCGACATCTCGGTCAGGATACGGCCCCGGTCATCGGCAAAATAGGCAAGGTTCATGCGCCCGATCTTGGGCAATGCACCCGCAATCCGCCCGCGCAGAAATTCTGCAGCACCTTCGCCAGACAGGTTGAAGCGTGAGAAACCGGGCAGGTCCAGAACGCCCACGCCGTCGCGCACCGCTTCACATTCCGCCTTTACGCGTGGCTGCCACGGACCGTCCCGCTCCCACGTTTCGGTCGCGGCAAGCGAGGTATCGTCGCCATCCTTGGCAAACCAGTTGGCGCGTTCCCAGCCGTTGTAGGCCCCCATCTGACCGCCCAAAGCGATCACCTTGTCATGCACAGGCGACAGTTTCTTGTCGCGCCCGGCAGGCCACATCTTGTGCGGGAAATGCATGCCGTATTCGTGGCCGTAGATTTCCACAGCCTTCTGGTGGCAATAATCCTGATCTGTGTAGTCGGTATAGCGGCGCGGATCGCAGGCCCACATATCCCATTCGGTCTGGCCATCGACAATCCATTCTGCCGCGACCTTGCCTGCACCACCGCCTTGGGTGATGCCAAAGGTAAAGACACAGGCCTCAAAGGCATTCTTCACACCCGGCATCGGGCCGATCAGCGGCAGGCCGTCGGGGGCATAGGGGATCGGGCCGTTGATGACACGGCCAACACCAGCGGTGCCAAGGATCGGCACGCGGGCCATCGCATCTTCGATATACCATTCCAGACGCTCCAGATCGTCGGGGTAAAGCTGGAAGCTGAAATCATCAGGCTGCGGATCATCCGGCGTGACCCAATGCGCCTTGCAGTTAAGCTCATAGGGGCCAAGGTTCAGACCGTGCTTGTCCTGGCGCAGATAGTAAGAGCTGTCCACATCGCGCAACAGCGGCACCTTTCCGCCATTCTTTGCGGTCCATTCCTTCAATTCGGGGATTTCATCGGTCAGGAAATACTGGTGCGACATTGTCACCATCGGCACCGTGCGCCCGCCATAGGGCTTGAACCATTCCCCAATGCGCTGGGCATAGTATCCGCCCGCGTTCACCACCTTTTCGCAGTCGATATCACCCTTTTCGGTATGCACGGTCCATGTGCCATTGGCGTGTTGTGTCACACCTGTCGCACTGCAAAACCGCTCGATCTTGGCGCCCATCTGGCGGGCACCCTTGGCAAGCGCCTGTGTCAGCTGTGCGGGGTCGATATCACCGTCGTCAGGATCGTAGAGTGTGCCTTCCAAATCATGCGTTTCAAGGAACGGATACATCTCTTGCGCTTCATCCGGCGTCATCAGTTTCAGGTTCAGTCCCTGATAATTCGCCATGCTCATTGCGCGGGCGAATTCCTGCATGCGTTCCTTGGAGTGCGCCAGCCGGATTGATCCGGTGACGTGATAGTTCATCGGATAATCGACCTCTTCGGCCAACCCCTTGTAGAGCTGTAAAGAATAGCGCTGCATGTTCATCACAGCCCAAGAGGTGCTGAACGACGGGCAGTTGCCTGCGGCATGCCATGTTGACCCGGCCGTCAACTCGTTCTTTTCCAGCAGAACGCAATCGGTCCAGCCTTTCTTGGCCAGATGATAAAGGGTCGAGACCCCCACAACACCGCCACCAATAATTACAACACGTGCAGTTGTCGGGAAATCAGCCATATCGTTCACCTTCTCTGGTCGGGGACATCAGGGACATCGCCCAGGGTCGTGTCATCATTGCCGCCATCGGCATGAGCAATATCTTGAGCAGGTGCCAAACGCCTCTTCTGGTCAATGCAGACTGCGGCACTTTTGTGGCAATTTGCGCCAATCGTCGGGATAGGCAGTATGGTATTGAAGCGAAGGCGCCTTTATCTGAACGTGCAAGCAGCGCCATTGCAGGCCATTAGTAGATCGGTGGCGAGATCACCCAGACGATCTCGCAGGGGGTGTCGTGCTTGTTCCACCACTGGAACTGCTGTCCGCGCAGGCGGAAGCTGTCACCTGCAGCCAGCTGGAAGTGCTGGCCATCAAGCGCGATCTCAAACTTGCCTTTGATGATATAGCAGACCTCTTGGGTTGGCCGGCTCAGGGGTTCGGGCAGGAATGAGTGAGGGGCGAATTCGGAATGGATGACCTCAAAATCATCCGTCAGATCGGGCGACAGCAGCGCCTCGGTCATGCCTTCGGTCCGGCTGCCAATCGGGCGGCGCGCATGGGACCGCACGATATGGCCTTCTTCCTCGGGTGGGATCGCAACCTTTAAGAAGCTGGCAACCGACACATCCAGCGCCTGCGCGATACGGGTCAGGTCGGCGCGGTCCGGATAGGATAAATCGCGCTCGACCTGGCTGAGCCAGCCAACAGAGCGCCCCAAAGTCGTTGCCAGATCAACCAGCGTGATCCGCCGTGCCTTGCGCAGGGACCTGATGTCCGCTCCAAGTGATGATACGGTGACATTTTCATCCCGCATGATTGCACCGTGAAAAAATGACATAAATATTCATATCTCGTGGTCCCTCGCATTTGCATAATTGTTTTTGTGCTGAATGCTGCGGATATTGCCAACAGCAGGCTATTTTGCAAAGGCGAGATCAAGAAGGGCCTGCATGCCTGTCACATCCGCCTGATCAAAGGCATCGGGTTGATCGCTATCAATATCAAAAACACCCAGCAACGCACCGTTGCGGTCATGGACCGGCAGCACCAGCTCCGAGCGTGTACTGCTTGCACAGGCAATGTGGCCGGGAAAGGCATCAACGTCGGGCACAAGCTGGACTTCGCCAGTGCGCGCGGCAGCCCCGCAAACACCACGCGAAAACGGGATTACCAGACAGCCGTGCCCGCCCTGATACGGTCCGATCTTGAGCATCTCGGGGCCGGTCACCCGGTAAAAACCGGTCCAGTCAAAACGGTCGTCGCTTTGGTGCACCTCACATGCGACGGTCGCCATCAGGGAAATCACGTCGTCCTCGCCTTCGGTCAGCGCGGCAACTGTCTTGGTCAGGTCATCATAATTCACGCGCATCGCTGTACCTTTCATGTCTTTCTAAACCCGCTCGATTGCAATCGCAGTGCCTTCGCCGCCACCGATACAGATGGCCGCAACACCGCGTTTGAGCCCCCGTGTTTCCAGCGCATTCAGCAAGGTCACGATAATCCTTGTGCCCGACGCGCCAATCGGATGGCCCAAAGCACAGGCACCACCATTCACATTCACAATGTCGCGGGGGATGTGCATTTCCTGCATGAACGCCATCGGCACAACGGCAAAGGCCTCGTTCACTTCCCACAGGTCCACATCATCAACGTCCCAGCCGATCTTGGCCAGCAGCTTTTGCGCAGCAGGCACAGGGGCCGTGGTAAACCACCCCGGTGCCTGCGCATGGCTGGCATGGCCCACGATTCGCGCGCGCGCGCCTGCGGTGTCGGCGGATAAGACCAAAGCAGCCGCACCATCCGAGATACTTGACGCATTGGCCGCTGTTACCGTCCCGTCAGCGCGGAACGCAGGTTTCAGCGACGGGATCTTCTCAGGTCGTGCCTTGGCTGGCTGTTCATCACGGGTAAAGACATCCTCACCGTTGCGCGAATGGACGGTGACGGGGGCGATCTCATTGTCGAACGCGCCAGACCTTTCCGCATCCAGCGCGTTGGACAGGGATGCAATTGCGTATTGATCCTGCGCTTCACGGGTGAATTGATATTTCTCGGCGCAGTCCTCGGCAAAGGTGCCCATCAGGCGGCCTTTGTCATAGGCATCCTCCAGCCCGTCCAGAAACATGCTGTCCTGCACGCTCTGGTGTCCGATCCGCGCACCAGCGCGCATTTTCGGCATTAAATATGGCGCGTTGGTCATGCTTTCCATGCCGCCTGCAACCATCGTATCAGCCCCGCCAAGGGCGATCTGGTCAAAGGCCATCATCGTCGTTTTCATGCCAGAGCCGCACATCTTGTTGACGGTCGTGGCGGGCACGCTGTCACCGAGCCCGGCCAGAAACCCCGCCTGCCGTGCAGGGGCCTGTCCCAAACCGGCAGGCAGCACGCAGCCCATCAGAACCTCATCAACATGTGGTTTGCCCGCACCCGCAAGCGCGGCCTTGATCGCGGCACCACCCAAGGTGGGTGCGTCCACATTGGCGAAGATCCCCTGAAACCCGCCCATCGGTGTGCGGGCCGCACCTTTGATGAAAATATCACGCATGTTCTTACTCCCTCCAACGTGCCAGACGCTACGCCTGTGCCGCGAAAAGGAAAAGCCTGAACATTTGCGTTGCGTATCACACTGATCGGGCTAAGTTCGAGCTCAAGATCAGGAAGGACACCCCCCCCATGCGCAATTTTCACCACCCCGGCCGCTCAGCGGTTTACGCGACCAATGGCATGTGCGCCACGTCGCACCCGCTGGCCGCGAAAGTTGCCGTGCAAATGCTGGAATCAGGTGGCAACGCCATGGACGCGGCGATTGCGGGGGCCGTGTTGCTTGGCCTGTGCGAACCGCAAATGACAGGCATCGGCGGTGATTGCTTTGTCCTGATGACCCCGGCGGGCGAAGACCGCGTTGTGGCGCTGAACGGTTCTGGTCGTGCACCTGCGGGGATCGACGCCGAAAAACTCCGCGCCAAGGGTGACGTGATCGCACCCTATTCCGCCGATGCCGTCAGCATCCCCGGCGCAGTTGATGCCTTTTGCCGTCTGTCCAAAGACTGGGGCAAGCTGGGCCTCAAGGCCGTTCTCGCCCCGTCGATCCACTACGCCGAGGCCGGTATTCCGGTGGCTGAACGCGTGGCCTCTGACTGGACGCAATCGGTGGATAACCTTTCTGGCCATGCCCGTGACCTCTATCTGCTGAACGGCGCAGCCCCCAAGGCAGGGCAAATCTTCCGCGCACCGGAACAGGCAGAGGTGCTGCGCCGGATCGCGATGGACGGACGCGCAGGGTTCTATGAAGGTGAAGTCGCCGAAGACATGGTCGCCTCGCTCAACGCGCTGGGCGGCACGCACACGCTGGATGATTTCGCGAATACGGCGTGTGACTATACGGATCCGATCACAGGCGGCTATGGCGGGCTTGATCTGTATGAGCATCCGCCGAACGGGCAGGGCGCAACCGCGATCCTGCTGCTGAATATCCTCAAACACTTCGATATCGCGGGCATGGACCCGTGGGGATCGCAGCGTGCCCATATCGAGGCCGAGGCGACCAAGCTGGCCTACGACACCCGCAACCGGTTCCTGTCCGATCCTGAATACATGACGCGGCTGGACTATATGACGTCGCCTGACACAGCGGCGAAACTGGCCGCCCTGATTGACCCCAAAAAGGCGATGCCTGCCGGTTTGCCGGGGGCCGAGGCCGTGCACAAAGACACCATCTACATCACCGTGGTCGACAAAGACCGCATGTGTGTGTCGCTAATCTATTCGGTCTTCCACTCTTTCGGGTCAGGCATCGCATCCGATAAATTCGGCGTGCTGTTCCAGAACCGTGGCGCAGGCTTCACGTTGGAAAAGGGGCACCCGAACGAAGTTGGCGGCGGCAAGCGGCCCATGCACACGATCATCCCCGCGATGCTGAAGAAAGACGGCAAGGTCCACATGCCGTTTGGGGTGATGGGCGGGCAGTACCAGTCCACAGGCCACGCACGGTTCGTTACGAACGTCACGGATTTCGGCCTCTCACCACAGGCCGCCATGGACGCGCCGCGCAGTTTTGCGGAAGGGGACAAGCTGAACGTTGAAGACGGCTATAGCGACGCGGTCAAAGACGAACTTGCCGCAATTGGCCATAACGTGGTGCGCCCCGATACGGCGATCGGCGGCTCACAGGCAATCCTGCTGCATGAAGATGGCGTGCTTGAGGGTGGAAGTGACCCGCGCAAAGACGGGTGCGCTCTGGGGTATTAGGTTGGATGCAGTTAATTCCGAGGTACATCTACCCGACGAATTGCTTGGAATGGCGCACAAATTAGTGCTTTGCATAGTGTTCCGATTGAGAAATCTCTTTTCAGGGTGAGTTTTAAGACACTGGTTTTCGTGTGCCACTTGGCCCTCGAACAAAAAAGCATCCAGCGAGCTAGGTTTCCTTTAGTTTCTTAGGTTTTCTGAAGCTGTACTTGATCATCGGCGAAATCATGAACAGCAAGACAACAAGAAACGATACCCCCGAAACAAGGGTCTCACTGCTGCTTGGAATGACCGTGTTAAAGTCGCTGTGAATGAAGGCAACAAAAAGTAGGAAGAAAAATGTCGCTATGGCTTCTCTATCAATGTGTGTTGTGTATGGAACCCTTGGAGTATCTTGAGAAATCACAAATCGAACTGCAATAGTGGCCAAAAGCAATGACCCCACAATCCCAAGAGCCGCACCGTTACCCTCCCCGGACATCCCGAACGTAAATAGGGAAAATATCATTATGACGATCATAGAGAAAGTCGAGGATATGAAATAATACCAAGGCTTTCTTTCAAGAATGATTTTGAAATCACATCTTATATTCTTATCGTCATTTTGCAGTTGGTCAACGCTAAGCCCGAATTCACCAACGTCAAAGTCAGGAAGATCTAAGCGATCGCCACCCGGTGATGTGTATTTGGTATCAGAAACCTGCCATGTCCTCTGCAGATCAACCTCATTTGCGCACCAAAATACTAGATCAATGCTTAAAACATCGATTTCATAGGGGAATTTTTGCAACTCGAATACATGCTTGAAATGGCCCTCATAGACCATCTCAAGGACAAATTGATTTGCAGGGCTGCCTTCCTCGTGGAACAGAAAACCAATTTCAGATTTTTCGCCATAAAACAGTGTTTGGGAGATCCCTCCAGACAAGCGATTTAAGATTTCGGTTGCTTGGCCTGGTAGCCAATTGTCAGTTTCACTAGGTCTAAAATAGGTCCTGCTACCAGCACGCTTGAAACGATGATCCGTATTTATGTTGTCAGAAAAGAACTTGAAAACCAAACGAATCTTGGCACCAAAGGACGAATCTTCCACATTGACGCTATGCACGGATATCAGCCACGCACCTAATTCTGTTACGCTGATGTCGGGCTTGCCTACGTTCTGGGAGGTCTCGTGATCGCTGCTTAACATTTCCGTCGTACCCTTTTTTTCCATCCTAGAAACCCATAGGCGGTTAATAAGCACATCAATAGCGTGCTGTGGAGGACCTTCGAGAGAATGGATCAGAAGGTCACGAGCAACGTCAATATTATCGAAGACTAGAAAATACCGGCAGTGCAGTCGAGCTAAATTCAGAAGCGACAAAATTGGTGAGGTGGTAGGCTTTGAGTTGCCGAAGATCCACTTCCGTCTAGCCGGAGGCACACGGCAAAAGAATTCCATGTATAACTATAGCAACGCTGGCGATCTGTTCGATCACCTGAGATCACCCCGCCCTGAGCGACCGCAAGAACAACCCGATCCCGCCGACCAGCAGGACCAGTATCACGATCAGATCAAACGCGCTCATCTGCGCAAGTTGTAGTGTCATATTCGCGATGACGCCAAAGATCAGTGCCACCAAAGACGCGCCTGCGATCCCCCAGCCGAACCAGTTCCTGGAATTGTAAAAGATCATCCCGACCCCGAACATGAACGGGATCAGGATCATGCCCGAAGTGATAGGCACGCCGCCGATACCAAAGACGCGTGACCCGAAGCCAAAGTTCGGCCGCACCACGATCCCGTTCAGCAAAAGATAGCCGCCGCCGACCATCATGATCAGCCCGATCAGAAAGCTGCCGGTCCCGCCATCAGATCCACCCGCACCACGCGCCATCGAAGTCTCCAGTATATCACTCTTTGAAAGAGTTTAGGGCCGCCCCGCAGTATTTGCCAGATGCATCGGTATCTGCACGGGGTGTGTACGTAATCTGTACGCTAAATGCGGGCTTTCAAAGCGTCCATCAGCTCGGTCAGCAGTTTGACATACATTTCGCCCGTCAGCTTGCCGTTCTCATCGAATTCCTTGCTTGAATTCGCGACCAGAACCTCAGGTCCCTGCAAGATATCGGGCCGGAACGGCATCATCATCAGGCGCAGCGCAAACTGTGTCCGCTCACCGCCTGCCCGCCCTGCGGCGGCTGACATGATGGCAAGTGGTTTGTTGTTCCAAGGGTTGCCTTCGGTCCGGCTGACCCAATCCAGCGCATTCTTCAGCGCACCCGAGGGCGCCTTGTTGTACTCGGGCGTCGAGATGACGACCGCATCCGCCGCCGCAATCTGATCGGAAAGGGTTTGGACCTTCGCAGGGATGCCGTCTGCCTCTTCCACGTCGCTGTTGAAGAGGGGAAAATCAATGTCGGCAAGCGTGAATGTATCGGCGCCAAAAATCTCTGCTGCGTTCTGGACCAACAGCGTGTTGGTCGATGCCTTGCGGAGCGAGCCTGAAATACCAAGTAGGGTCGTCATTTGTCATCCTTTCAACGGTTTCAGGACAGATAGAGCGCGCGCTGGAAAGCGCAACAGTAGCCCTTGCACAGCCTATGTGCATGGCACATGCTGCGCGCAAAATCTGGGAGAGCATCATGGTCCGGCATGGCGGAAAAATATTGAGCGATCAGCTCGTCAAGCTTGGGGTTGAGCGCGTCTTTTCGGTGCCCGGTGAGAGCTTTCTGGCCGCGCTTGATGGCCTTTATGACAGTGGCATTCCCAACATCGTCTGCCGTCAGGAAGGTGGTGCCGCCATGATGGCCGAGGCTTACGGCAAAATGACCGGCAAGCCCGGGGTTTGTTTTGTGACCCGCGGACCGGGGGCGACCAATGCTTCGGCGGGTATCCATATCGCGATGCAGGACAGCACACCGATGGTTATGTTCGTAGGTCAGATCGACAATCGCCAGACCGATCGTGAGACGTTCCAAGAAGTTGATTATAAATCAGTTTTTGGGGGGCTTGCGAAATGGGTCGCTCAGGTAAACGATACTGACCGCCTACCCGAATACATCGGACGTGCCTTTCGTGTCGCCACCTCTGGCCGTCCCGGTCCTGTGGTTCTGGCCTTGCCAGAGAACATGCTTAGCGCCAGTGCGGACGTCCCTGATCTGCATTTGTCCGAGGTCATCGCAGCACCGCTGCCAGAGAGTACGGCGCAAACAATCCTGCACGCCTTGGCCCAAGCCGAACGCCCGTTGGTCGTCGTCGGCGGCCCGCATTGGTCAGCGCAGGCCCAAGCCGATTTGCAGGCTTTCGCCGAGCGCCAGAATGTGCCGGTCGCCGTGGCCTTCCGCCGTCAGGATTATATGGGCAATCACCATGCCAACTATGCCGGTGATCTGAACGTCGGGATCAATCCGAAACTTGCACAGCGCCTGCGCGATGCGGATACGCTGATCCTTCTGGGTACGCGGTTTGGCGACATTGAAACCCAAGGTTACACGCTGGTTGATCCGGCCAAGACAGGCAAGCGGATCGTGCATGTCCATGCCGATCCCGACGAATTGGGGCGGGTCTATACGCCTGATATCGCGATCAATGCGACGGCTCCTGCGGTCCTGCGCCAACTGGCAAATGCCGAACATGCCGGTGAGTGGGCCAGTTGGACGGCTGCGGCGCGGGCTGATTATGACCACTGGTTGACCCCGCAGGAAAGCCCCGGTGCGCTCAAGCAAGAGGCAGTGATCAAATGGCTGTCCGAGCATCTGCCCGATGATGCCATCGTCACGAATGGTGCCGGAAACTATGCCGCATGGCTGCACCGTTATTTCGTTTACAAGCAATACGGCACACAGCTTGCCCCGACTTCCGGGTCGATGGGTTATGGCTTTCCGGCCGCAATTTCCGCGTCTTTGGCGCACCCCGACCGCACCGTTGTTTGCTTGGCGGGTGACGGCTGTTTCCAGATGACCTGTAACGAGATGTCGACTGCTGTCCAGCATGGCGCGAAACCTATCGTGGTGGTGATGAACAATGGCCGTTACGGCACGATCCGGATGCATCAGGAAAAGACCTATCCGGGGCGTGTGTCCGGAACTGCACTTGCCAACCCGGATTTTGCCGCGCTCGCGCGCGCCTATGGCGGGCACGGTGAAAAGGTCACGCGGTCCGAAGATTTCGCAGACGCATTTGCGCGTGCCCAAGCGGCAGGCACGGTGGCGGTGATTGAATGTCAGGTCGATGAAGAGGCGCTGACAACGGCATCGACGCTCAGTGCTGTCAGGAAGGCTGCGCAGAAGGCCTAGACATCCTGCCAGATGGTTTCTGCGTTGGTTTGCCACGCGTTGCGATGCAACAGCGGTGCGTCATCGTCGGACGCCGCCTTGCCAAGGCAAAGATACGCAGTCAGGTGCCAGTTGTCGGGTACTTGAAGGGTTTGCGCCACTGCGACCGGATCAAGGATGGACACCCACCCGATACCGAGGTTTTCGGCGCGCGCCGCAAGCCAAAGGGTATGGACGGCTGCGACCGTGGAATAGCTAAGCATTTCGGGCATTGTTTGCCGCCCCAGACCATGCCCTGCCTCCGGGTCTGTTTCAGTAAAGATGGCAAGATGCACCGGCGCCTCGCGCAGCCCCGCGAGTTTCAAGGCGTTATAGGCGGTCCGCTGTTTGTCTTGGTAGAGTTCTGCCGCCTGCGCGTTCGCGGCCTCGAAATTGCAGACCACTGCGGCGCGCAGATCGGGCGACTTGACATGCAACACCCGCCAAGGCCGTGCGTTTCCGACAGAAGGGGCAAAATCCATCGCCTTGCGCAACTGGTCCAGCACATCCTGAGAGACCGGATCGGGCAGAAAGTGGCGCACATCGCGTCGCCACAGCAGGATATCCTGCAAGGCGTCACGATGGACCTGCGTCAGCTCCATTTAGGTTTGCACCCATTTACCTGCCTGCGATGGCAAAAAGGCCTCCACAGCGGCAGTTACAACGACAGCTGTATCGCCTGTTTCCGGGTTCGGGATATTCAAACCACCCTGCACAACGCTGACCTCGGCACGTCCACGCGGCAGACCGGATTTCAGCGCCTCGGTGTCTAACTTGTCAGGTTCCTGTGCGGCTACCGTCACCTGCACGCGCATTTCGGTGTGCGGCAGGTCAATGCTCTCAAAGATGGGCAGGGTTGAATGGCGAATGGCATCCTCGATCGCGCGGCGTGCGGCCTTTTGATAGTCCATCCCGTGCAGGTCGTTGCCCATGCCCATTTCAATGATGACGCGTTGTTCCATCAGGCGCGCCCCATCTCGAATGATACATTTATCGCCACATTGGCGATGACGGTGGGTTTGCCGTCGGGGCGGGGGATATCAAGGCCTCCGTGGTGAACGGTGATGGTGGGCTGGCCGTAGGGGAATATGTCCAGAAGGCTTGTGGTGTCGACCTGATCGGGTTGTTGCACGCCGATTTCCACGTCAATCAACATCGCCTCTTTGGGAAAGCCGAAGAGTTCGGCCATGTTGATCGAATTATGCCATAGCGCATCCTGCAAACCGCGCCGGGCCGCTTGGGTATAGTCTTGGCGGCGCAGGCTGGTGCCCATGCCGAATTCTGTCAGGACGCGGTGTTTAGGCATGGGAACCTCCTGGTTGGGTTGCATTTCTTTGGTATCATGTGTCGTCCGGCCGCCGAAACGTACGGTCCTTGCGATCCCATATCAGTCCCGTCCGTTTTGCAACGATTTGGAATGAATCGTTCAACCCGATGGCATTGGCCCAACGCCCCAGGGATCGCACCGGGAGGGCGTGAATATCGCCAAATCCGTCGACCAGAACACATTCGTACCCGGCATCGCGATATCCAAAGACAAGGTTATGGGGCTTGAGATCCCCTGCACGAATGCCAAGGTCATAGAACTGACGGACAAGCGTGTTGAACAGGCCAAGTTCTGTCTGTGAAAAAGTGCCGTCCTGTATCATCTTTTTCATCGTGGTTCCCACGCCGCCGTCCCGACCGGATACCCGCTCTGCGACACAGGCCAGACCACGGCTCGTTTGTGCCAGACCGTAAAGATGGGTGATGGGCAGGCGGATATCCGGCGAGGGATAGCGCAATTGGACGCGCATATATTCGTCATACTCCTTGCGGATCAGGCGCAGGCGCACATCGGGCATCAGCCGTGTTGTGATATCCCGGAATGTGAAGCGGGTGTTCTGGCCGTCCTGTGCACGCAGGACTTTCAGCAGCTTTTGGGGATCGGTGGGGTGCTGATAAACGGCACGCTCGACGCCACTTGTGATGTAGTGACTGTCGTCCAGCTCGATCACTTGGTTCATGATGCAGCCCTCGGCCCCGTTGACACGTCCTAGAATTCCACGCCGATCTGCGCCTTGATCCCGGACCGGAAAGGGTGTTTGACGAGCTCCATTTCTGTGACCAGATCAGCCAGTTCGATCAGGTCCTCATGCGCATTGCGCCCGGTCAGGACCACATGGGTCATTTCGGGTTTATGGTCGCGCAGGAAGGCCACGACTTCGGCGGCGCTGACGTAATCATAACGGATGGCGATGTTGATCTCATCCAGCAGGACCATGTGGTTGGTTTCATCCAGGATCAGTTCCTTGGCTTTCGCCCATGCTGCCTGCGCCATTTCAGTGTCGCGTGATTTGTCTTGGGTTTCCCAAGTGAACCCTTCCCCCATGGTGTGAAACGCGCAGATGTCGCTGAATTTGGACAGGATCAGGTCGCGCTCGCCAGTGGACATGCCGCCCTTGATGAACTGGACGACGGCGCATTTCATGTCATGGGCGATGCAGCGAAAGATCATCCCGAAAGCAGCCGAGGATTTGCCTTTGCCCTTGCCGGTATGCACGATGACCAAGCCCTTTTTATCGGTCTTGGTTGCCATGATTTTATCGCGTGCGGCCTTTTTCTTGGCCATTTTCATCGCGTGGCGTTCGTCGCCTTGCGGCGTGGTGTCATCTGTCATGAAAAGCCCCTTTTCGTTGCTGTAAACGTTTCATTAATCATGATTGGGCACAACAGTATTGAGAGAAGGATGCCGATGAAATGAAGAATTTGAGCGTTGTTTTAATACTGTGTCTTGCGGGATGTGATACCGCTTCGCTCGGCTTCATGGGGGTTGAGGCGGAAACAGTCACCGTTGATGGCAGTACTTTTGATGTGCGGCGCAAAGAAAACGAGGTTGAGTTATTGCGCACGAACACTGAATTCGCGCCAACGCTGCGGTCAATCATCCCGCGTGCCGGGCAGGCGGTGACCGAAGTGACCGGTTGCACCCCCGTCGATGGTACGTGGAGCGGGGATGCAGCGATGATGCGTGTTGCGATTGCTTGCGCGGATTAACGAAGCTGGACGGTGATCGGGTTATATCCGAAGTCGTCGGTATCGTTGTTCCGGCGTGACTTTTTTGACTGCTCCAGGCGTTTGCTGCAACCTTGAGTGTCACAGGGATGGGTGGCTGCGTGATCTCTGCCTGGCTGCATGCGATTGTTGTCAAAGCAAAAAAGACCGCTGCGCCCATTTTTCTAGCGAACAATAATTTCCTAAGTCTGAGTCATGGATGTCGTTCCAGCTGAACGGCTCACCCTTCATTTCAATCGAAGGAAAACTCATGACCACAACAAGTTAACATTGTGGCATATGCTTTGTTACAAAAGCCCCGCAATCCGGGCGCGTGCGGAATTGGATTTGGGCTGCCAGAGGTTGCGGTCGATGGCTTCTTGCAGACGCTGCGCAATTTCCTTGAGCGCTGGTGCGTTGGCATCGGCAATGAAATCGCGTGTCGCTTCGTCTTTGATAAAGGCCTCTTCGACCAGATCGAAATGGTGGTTACGCACGGCCCCGGTCGTGGCGGCAAAGGCGAAGAGATAGTCCACAGTTGCCGCGATTTCGAACGCGCCCTTGTAGCCATGCCGTTTGACGCCGTCGATCCATTTGGGGTTCACCACGCGGCTGCGCACGACGCGCCCGATTTCGTCGTCCAGCGTGCGGATGACGGGCCGTTCGGGGCGGGAGTGGTCGTTGTGATAGATGGGCCGATCTTGGCCCTGCAACGTGCTGATCGCGGCGGCGGCCCCGCCTTCGAACTGATAATAGTCATCGCTGTCGAGAATGTCGTGTTCGCGGTTGTCCTGATTTTGCACAATTGCTTCGGCTTGTGTCAGTCTCGCCTCAAAGGCTTTTCGGTCCTTGCGGCCCTCTGCGCCCTTGCCGTAGGCGTAGCTGCCCCATTCCAGATAGGCCTCGGCGAAATCCGATTTATCCGCCCAGATGCGTTCATCAATAAGCGCCTGTAGCCCTGCACCATAAGCGCCGGGTTTTGATCCGAAGACGCGCGTTTGGTCTTCGCCGGCCTTGGCACGTGCGGCGGCAGGGTTCAGATCATCGGGTTCGTCCATGGCCTGCACCGCACGCGCGGCGCTATCGACCAGCGCGATCAATTGCGGGAATGCGTCGCGAAAGAAGCCGGAGATACGCAAGGTGACATCTACGCGGGGCCGGCCCAAGACGGATTGCGGCAGCACTTCAAACCCCGTGACGCGACGGTTGGCACTGTCCCATGTGGGTTTGACCCCCATGAGCGCCAGCGCCTGGGCGATATCATCGCCGCCTGTGCGCATATTGGCGGTGCCCCATGCGGTGACCAGCAGGCTGCGGGGCCAGTCGCCATGGTCTTGCAGGTGTTTTTCAATCAGCAGGTTCGCCGATTTCCATCCCAAGGCCCAAGCGGTCGGGGTCGGCACGGCGCGACTGTCGACAGAGTAGAAGTTGCGCCCGGTGGGGAGCACATCCATGCGTCCGCGTGTCGGTGCGCCGGATGGCCCGGGGGCGACGAAATGGCCATCTAGTGCGCGCAGAAGGGCCCCGCCTTCGGCGGCACCGCAGGCCTGGATCGTCGGCAGGATATGGTTGTGGATTTCGTCCAGCACTGCCGTGCTCATCGGCCCAGGCGGGTGCTCTTCGCGGTAGACGAGGCGTTGGGAGAGGTTCTCGAGTTTTTCGACCGTGTCGCCGTTTGTGCGCCATGTGGTGCTATCGGCGAGCATGGCCGGTTTTTGCGGCGGCGTGCCTGCCATATCGCAATCGAGCGGGTCGATGCCGAGTGCGAGATCGGCAGCCAATGCACGCAATAGGGACGCGTCTTTGCCTTTGCCATCGCCGCGCGGGACGCGTGCCAAGGCAATAGCAAGATCGCGTTCTTGTTGGCCCGCCGGTGATTGTCCGAAAATATGCAGCCCGTCGCGGATTTGCGCTTCTTTGAGGTCGCAAAGATAGGCGTCCAGCTTGCCCAGATCACCGTCCTCGTCACCTGTAAACCCTGCGTCTTTGGCAAGGCCGGTCACATCCGACAGCGACAGGATTTCGCGGCGGAGGTGGTCGATGCGGCGCGGGTCGACCCCTGCTGCTTCATAGTATTCGTCCACCAGCGCTTCGAGGTCGCGCAGGGGACCGTAGCTTTCGGCGCGGGTCAGCGGCGGTGTCAGATGGTCAATGATCACGGCCGATATGCGCCGTTTGGCCTGCGTGCCCTCGCCGGGGTCGTTGACGATGAAAGGGTAGAGATGGGGGGTCGGGCCAAAAACCGCCTCGGGCCAGCAGGTTTCAGAGAGGGCCACAGCCTTGCCCGGCAGCCATTCGAGGTTGCCGTGTTTGCCCATATGCACGATTGCATCCGCACCCCAATGGTGGCGCAGCCAGAAATAGAAGGCGAGGTAGTTATGCGGCGGGACCAGATCGGGCGAGTGGTAGGTGTCGGTCGGGTCTATGTTATAGCCGCGTGCCGGTTGAAGGCCAACGACGGCGTTGCCGAAACGGTGGATGCTGAGGGCGAATCCTGTTTTTGACCGCTCTGTCGGAGCCTCCGGCGGGAGTATTTTGGGCAAGATGATAAAGGGGTCATCTTCGGGTTTGCCCCAGCGCGCAGTGATCTTTTCCTTGATATCCCATGGCAGGTCTTCAAAGTAAGTCAGGTAGAGGTCGAGCGGGAGGATTTCGCCCCCCTCCTTGTCTGCGCGGTCGGTTAACCAATTGGTAGGACCTGCCATGATTTGCGCCATAAGTGCTGCGCTGTCTTGGGGCGGGGTGACGTTGTGGCCCTTGTCTTTCATCACGTTCAGCACGTGAACCGTGGCCGCAGGCGTGTCGAGACCGACACCGTTTGCCAACCGTCCGTCTTTGTTGGGATAGTTGGCGAGGACCAGTGCTGTCTTCTTCGTTGTGGCGGGCGTCCGGCGCAGGTTTGCCCAGTTTTTGGTCAGTTGTGTGACAAAATCAATCCGGTCGCCGCGGGCCTGATAGGTGGCGACGGGGCATTCGGTTGCCGCGTCAAAGAAGGCTTCACCTTTGAAGCTGACTGCACGGGACAGGATGCGTCCATCGACCTCGGGCAAGGCCACATTCATGGCGATATCGCGGGCGGTGAGGCCGTGAAGGCCTTCGCTCCAGGTCGCCTCGGCGGCGCCGGAGAGAACGACCTGAAAGATGGGCGCGTTGTTGCTGAGGAGCGGATTTTCCGGGCTGTCATCACCATCATGCGGGCTGCCCACTGCAAAAGCGGTGCAGTTGAGGATCACATCTGGCGGCGCTGTGTCGAAGATCTGGTTCAGAGTGGCGGTGCTGACGGGGTCTTTGAGGCTGGCCACGAAAATCGGGAGCGGGTTCAGCCCCGCGCGGGCCAAGCTGCGGGTCAGACGGTTGATGGGGTTAAGACCCCCGCCTTGCACCAGCGCGCGGTAGAAGATCATCGGCACGATGGGTGCGCCTGTTGTCCAGCCGGATTGCGCTGCTTGCAGATCGGCGATCCCGGCCCCGGGCCAATAGACGCCCGCACGCAAAAGCGGGCGTGGAGGACTGGGTTTTTCCCCGCCTTCCAGCATGGCTTTGGCATAGAAGAGCAGATTGGTGCTGTTCTCGGGGCCACCTTCGACAAGATAGGACCACAGGGTGTCATAGTCTTCGGGGCTGATTGTAGAGAGTTCGCGCAATTCGGGATCCGGTTTGTCATCACCGGGCAGTGCTGCGAACGGAACACCCGCGGCCCGCAGGCGGGCGGCATATTGGGTGAGGCCGTATTTCCAGTAGCCTGCACCGCCCAGTATGCGCGCGATCACCAGTCTTGATTTTGTAGCGCAGTCTTCCAGATGCAAATCAACCGACATCGGGTGTGTCAGGTGCATCAGATTGGCCAGTCGCAGGGTGGGGGGCGCGGTCATCTCTGCCCGCGCTTCGGCTAATGCGGCAAGTTCGGTGTCGGCTGCGGAAATGATCACCACATCGGCGGGTGTTTGCCCCAGATCGACTGGTTCGCTGCCGTCACTGATTGCACCGGGTGTTGCTGCTAGCAGGTGCATTCGTTTTGCCCCCGTGCTAAAGCGCGCGCAAACGTGAAAGAGAGATCATGGATTACAAAGCCGCAGGAGCGCCAAAAATGCGCAAAAAAGCCCCCAAGCACCAAGAACACAACGCCCATGGGTCGCGCAAAAAGCCCTTTGGCGCGCGCGAAGATAAGGCCGCACTTTTGGCCCGCATGAAAAAGGCGGCCGAAGAGAAGAAGGGCTGAGGTCACAGCGATTTCTCCATAAAAACAGAGCTTTTTGCGTTGATGTAGTTGCCAAACACACTGCACTCGCGAAAGCCATGCCGCGCGTACAGCCTATGTGCTGCGTGTAGCGCGTTGCCTGTTTCGAGTTTGAGCATGCTCAGTCCTTCGTCGCGGGCGGTATCCTCGATCTGGCGGAGCAGGGCGGCGGCGATGCCTTTGCCGCGTGCGGGCGGTGCCACGAACATGGATTTCACCTCGCCGTAGTCGGCGTTTACCATGAGCGCGCCGGTGCCCAGCATATCTTCTCCGATCCTTGCGGTGTAGAAATGAATGTTGGGGGCTGCCAGATCATCGATAGCAAGGTAAAAGTTATCCTCGGGCGGGAACAGGCTTTGCATCAAGGCGTGGCTTTGTTTGAGCAAAGCGGTGGCCTGTGGATGGTGGGGGTCTGTTCGCGCGACGATGATCATGCTTGCAGGGCGGCGGTGATCATGGCGTGGTCGAGGCCGGCTTCGCCGATCACGACAAGCCGCGTTTCACGAAGCGCGGCACCAAAGGGTTGGTCGAAATAGGTGTCCACGCGAGGGCCCACGGCCTGTAATGTCAAGCGCATGGGTTTGCCGCTGACAGCAACAAAGCCCTTGAGGCGCAGAATGTTGTTGGCGCGGATCACATCTGCGACCTGTGCCGCAAAAGCGGCCGGATCGGTAATCTCGCCGCGTGTCACGATGAAGCTTTCGAATTCATCGTGGCCATGTTCGTGCGCGTGATCGTGGTGGTCGTCTTCATCGTCATCATGGTGATGATGATGGTGGATTTCATGGCGTGCGGCCAGATCACTCTCGGCCCCGATCCCTTGACCCAAGAGTACATCAATGGGCAAAGCGCCCATAGAGGCTTTGATCACCTGCACACCATCGCGTGCTTCTGATTTCAACTTCGTGGTCAGCGCATCGGCCTCGGTCGCGTCAAGCAGGTCGATTTTATTCACCACGATCATATCGGCACAGGCGACCTGATCTTCGAAAAGCTCCGACAGCGGTGTTTCGTGGTCGAGGTTTTCGTCCAGCGCGCGTTGGGCATCCACAGCGGCGACGTTATGGGCAAACTGGCCGTCGTGAACGGCGCGGCCATCCACAACGGTCACAACGCCGTCCACGGTGACTTTGGTCGAAATGCCGGGCCAGTTGAATGCGCGCACAAGCGGTTGCGGCAAGGCAAGGCCCGATGTTTCGATCACGATGTGATCGGGTTTGTTTTCGCGTGCGAGCAAAGCTTCCATTGTGGGGATGAAATCGTCGGCCACGGTGCAGCAGATGCAGCCGTTGGACAACTCGACGATATCGTCTTCGGAACAGACCTCATCGCCGCAGCCCTTGAGGATATCGCCATCGACCCCAAGGTCGCCGAATTCATTGATGATCAGTGCGATCTTCTTGCCTTGGGCATTTTGCAGCATGTGGCGGATCAACGTCGTCTTACCAGCGCCGAGAAAGCCGGTGACAACTGTGGCAGGGATTTTAGCAGGCATAAAAGAAATCCATCTAACGGGGCCGGACGCGGCCGGTATTTTCCAGAGCCCTATGCAATCATTGCGGTCTATTCAAGGACGCTCTAATGCACATCGGGATCCGAAATCAAAAACGGGAAAGGCACCCCTGCACAAACGCGCAAGAGATGCCTTTCGGATCAGATTGCGTACAGCCGCGGCGTGACAAACGCGCTGCCTTCCAGTCGCCGCATTCCCTTTGCTGCAGCAAGGACCGCCAGATCGGCGAGGGGTTCAATCAAAAGCACCAGCATATAGGCGGCCCCGAATGACAGCACCGCTGATACGTTTTCTGCGCCAAAACCACTGCCGTAGAATGCCCAAAACGCAACCCAGGCGACAATTCCGCCCTGATAGGTGGCGGACATCGCCAGGCACTGCTTGAAGGTCAGATCGACATAGGCCGTGCCCTTGGCAATGACATGTTTGGACAGCACATGCAGACCAAAAAGCGGCACCAGAAGCGTGGTCAGGTTCATCGCATATTGCGGCAGATCCGATGGCGCCAAAAGGGCACCCTGGATCAACAGACCCAAAGCAAGTCCGATTGCGGCCGGTGCCGTGCCAAGGATCAGCAGCAAGGTTGACCCAAGGATGAGGTGCACCTCTGACACCCCTACAGCCACATGCGGCAAGAGTTCAAAGAACACGAAAACCGCAATGGTCGCGATGACTGCGCGCCCCACAAGGGACAGCACACCGCGATCGCGCAACGCCTCCCAGATCAGTTTGGCAGAATAGACGGCGGCCCCCGCTGCTGTGGCATATGACAGCACGAGTTTTGCCCCGGTAACGATACCCGGTTCGATATGCATTTTGTATTTCCTTCCTTGACCGTCATCCCCGACGGCCGGTTTCACAAAGCGCATGGCTGGTCTCCTGGCTTGCGGGTCTCGGTGATTTGCGGCCTTCCCAGGGATGACCCCAGTGGCGTTTTCGCAAAGCACTCTCCGCATACAGTCGCGGGGGCGGCTGCGGCTTGGGGCCTCTGATAGAGATCGGCCCGTCCACATTCCCATTTGATCCCCTGACGCTTTAACGCCGTGCGGGGAACCATGCGGTGTCAGGATGTGTCTATCGGTCCAGCCACGTCAAGGTGAAACAGACGCCCAAAGCAGTGTTGCTGCGAGAAATCTATCAAGCCGGGCAAGACCACAAAAGCATGAGCGGTTTATTCGACGATAAAGGTCTCTTCCACAAACAAAGGCTCACCGTCCACCATCCAGACCTTGTGGTCATTGCCGCCCAGATACATGTGGATTGTCACTTCGCCCTTGGGCAGGTTCACCAGATGGCGCATTGGTGCATAGAGACGACCGATGTTTTCGCCGTTGATAAAAAGATGGCCGTGGCCTGTTCCCGGCTCAACCGCCTTGTTTACGTCCTGGGGGGTCATCTCAAAGCCTTCGAGGGTGACAAAGAGGTTATGTCCAGAAGCGGGATCGGGCTGCAGATCAAGTGCGACAGTCGGCGCTGGCAGATCAGAGGGCCAGATATTCTTGCGATCATCGCTGAGTGTATCATAGGGTGCCGACCCCATTTGGTGTCCGCTATGCGTACCAGTCGCGATCAAGCTGCTGCCGTTGAGCATGGTGCCGACAAATGTGCCTGCCGCCAGCCCGACAATCAGAAAGGTGATATTTCGCATTGGGTCCCTCGTCGTCACTATGTTCGCATGTCATCAGAAACTTGTACGCGCAGGTAAGGCAATTGGACGCATTGGCAAGAAAACCGTCATGACAACGACGCCGTTGCGACGTGCCTTCATGACTTCAACATACTACGTAATCGTGCCAAAAACCTGCAAATGCCGCAATATGTTGTGGATAAGACGGCGGAACATGGCACATGCGGGGATGCGGGCGTTGACTCGCGCCGCATCGCAGGGCGATGCTTTCGATCGTTGAGGAATCATACGGGCAAGAATCGTTGCGCTTTAGCAAACTCAGACTGAATGGCTTTAAAAGCTTTGTGGACCCCACCGATCTGGTCATCGCGGATGGTTTGACCGGTGTTGTGGGCCCCAATGGCTGTGGCAAGTCGAATTTGCTTGAGGCGCTGCGCTGGGTCATGGGCGAAAATCGCCCGACCGCCATGCGCGGTGGCGGGATGGAGGACGTCATCTTTGCCGGTGCTGCCACACGGCCTGCGCGCAATTTCGCGGAGGTCTCCTTGGTCATTGATAACGGTGAGCGTCTGGCACCTGCTGCGTTTAACGATAATGACAACCTTGAGATTATCCGCCGGATCACCCGTGACGCAGGCTCTGCCTATAAGGTTGGTGCCAAGGACGTGCGCGCGCGCGACGTTCAGATGTTGTTCGCCGATGCCTCGACCGGGGCACATTCGCCGGCCTTGGTGCGGCAGGGGCAGATTTCCGAACTGATCAACGCCAAACCCAAGTCGCGCCGCCGTATTCTGGAAGAGGCGGCGGGGATTTCGGGCCTGTATCAGCGTCGCCACGAAGCGGAACTGAAGCTGAAGGGCGCGGAATCAAATCTGACCCGTGTGGATGACGTCATCGAACAGCTGGCTGCCCAGTTGGGCCAGTTGGCGCGGCAGGCCAAGCAGGCCGCGCGGTATCGCGAGATTGGTGACAAACTGCGCCGTGCCGAGGGCATGTTGCTGTTCCGCCGCTGGAAAGAGGCTGATGAGGCGCTGTTGGCCGCTGCCGACCAGTTGCGCGAACGGACCACTGCAGCGGCCCAAGCCGAAAAAACGGCGCGTGAAGCCGCCAAGACCCGGGCCCGTGCCGAAGAGGCCTTGCCGCCTTTGCGCGAGGAAGAGGCGATTGCGGCGGCGGTGTTGCAGCGCTTGCAGGTACAGCGCGATACCCTGAAGGATCAGGAGCAACGCGCGCTGGATATGATCGAGACGCTGCGCGGGCGGATTGAGCAACTGACCCGCGATATGGATCGCGAAAGCGGGCTGAACAAGGATGCGGGCGAAATGATCGCGCGGCTGGAGTGGGAAGCACGCGAGATCGAAAAGGCAGGCGAAGGCCATGAGAACCGCCTGAAAGACGCGCAGGACGCGGCGCGCGAAGCGGCAGGCGTGTTGCAGCAACGCGAGGCCGATCTGTCGCAACTGACAGAAGACGTGGCGCGGCTTGCGGCACGGCACCAGTCGGCGCAGCGCTTGCTGGATGATAACCGCACGACGTTGCGCAAGCATGAAGATGAAGCGGCGCGCGCCAAGGCCGCGATGAAAGAGGCAGAAGCGGCGTTGGCGAAGGCCGAGGCCGATTTTGCCGCGGCTGGCGAAGCGGAGAAAGCCGCCGTTGCTGCGGCGGAAGCCGCGGATGTTGCATTGAACGAAGCCGAAAGTGCGCGGGCCGCGACACAGGCGCGCGAAAGTGATGCGCGCGCCTTGCGGTCAGAGGCCGAAGGTGAGGCCAATGCCCTCCGCGCCGAAGTTGCCGCTTTGGCGAAACTGGTCGAGCGTGACACGGCAGAGGGTGGACAGGTGCTTGACCTGCTGCGCGTGCAAGGCGGTTACGAAAAGGCGCTGGGCGCTGCTTTGGCCGATGATCTGCGTGCGCCCGAGGTAGGGGCGGATGCGAAATCGGGCTGGGCGTTGCTGCCCGGTTACGCTTCTGCGCAAACGCTGCCGGAAGGTGTGAAGGCGCTCACAAACTTTGTTACGGTTCCCGAGGTTTTGGCGCGGCGGATGTCGCAGGTGGGTTTGGTGGATGCCGCTGACGGGTCGCGTTTGCAGGCCGCACTGAAACCCGGCCAGCGGCTTGTTTCTGTCGAGGGGGATTTGTGGCGTTGGGACGGGTTCCGCGCCGGTGCCGAAGATGCGCCCTCGGCGGCGGCGCTGCGGTTGCAACAGCTGAACCGTCTGACCGAGTTGAAGCGCGATCTGGAAGAGGTTTCCGCCACGGCGCATGGGGCAGCACAGGCGCATGAAAGTCTAACGGCATTATTGAAGCAACAGACCGAGGCAGACCATGCCGCGCGTCAGGCCCGCCGCAATGCAGATCAGGCCGTGGCAGACGCCAACCGTGCCGCCAGCCGTGCCGAGGCCGAGCGTAACCTGTCACAGGGCAAGCTGGAAAGCCTCGGATTGGCGGTAAAGCGCAATGAGGAAGAGGCGCTGACGGCGCGGCGTGCGTTGACGGAGGCGGAGAAAGCCGCACAGGATCTGGGTGATCTGGACGCGGCACGGACCTCTGTTGAAGACATCAAAATGACGGTTGAGGCCGCGCGGATCACAATGATGTCGCGCCGGTCTGCCCATGACGAGGTGCGCCGCGAAGGTGAAATGCGCCTCAAGCGCAGCCAAGAGATTACCAAAGAGATCAGCGGCTGGAAGCATCGTTTGGAAACTGCCAACAAACGCACGGCAGAACTGGCGCAGCGCAAGGAGGAATCCGAGGCTTCATTGGTCGAGGCCAGTGCCGCTCCCGAGGAAATTGCCGCCAAGCGCGCCGAACTGGCCGATGCGATTGATGAGGCCGAGACGCGGCGCAAGGCGGCGGCAGATAAGCTTGCCGCGGCCGATAGTGCCTTGCGTGATGCGGGCCATCATGAGCGTGACGCAGAGCGTTTGGCCTCTGAGGCGCGCGAGGCGCGTGCGCGGTCAGAGGCGCGGTCTGACGCGGCCCGTGAAACCGTGGCCTATGCCGCCGAGCGGATCATGGAAGCGCAAGAGGTGACGCCGCAGAAGTTGCTGGAGACGCTGGAGACCGATGTGGATCAGATGCCCGCGTCCGAGATGGTCGAAGGGCAGGTCAATGCGCTGAAACGGCAGCGGGACGCCTTGGGTGCGGTGAACCTGCGTGCCGAGGAAGACGCTAAAGAAGTGCAGGTCGAGCATGACGGTTTGGTCAGCGAAAAGGCTGATCTGGAGGCCGCGATTGCGGCGCTGCGTTCAGGGATTGCGAGCCTTAACCGTGAAGGTCGTGAGCGGTTGCTGACAGCCTTCGAGCAGGTGAACGAGAACTTTGGTTTGCTCTTTACCCATCTGTTTGGCGGTGGCGAGGCGAAACTGGTTCTGGTCGAATCCGATGACCCGCTTGAGGCGGGTCTCGAGATTATGTGTCAGCCGCCGGGCAAGAAGCTGAGCACGCTGTCACTGTTGTCGGGGGGCGAGCAGACTTTGACAGCACTGGCGCTGATCTTTGCGGTGTTCCTTGCCAACCCTGCACCGATCTGTGTCCTCGACGAGGTGGATGCGCCGCTTGATGACGCCAACGTTACGCGATTCTGCGATCTCTTGGACGAGATGACTCGCCGCACCGAGACGCGGTTCCTGATTATCACCCACCATGCGGTCACGATGAGCAGGATGGACCGGCTTTTCGGGGTGACCATGGGCGAACAGGGTGTGTCGCAACTGGTATCGGTGGACCTCAAAAAAGCGGCGGCGATGGTGGCCTGAGCCGGAGCCTCCGGCGGGGATATTTAGGGGGCCAGTAATAGCAGGGGTTGTTACAGGCGGTTCAGCAGGTCGGTTGTGGGCCATGCATCTGCGGGCAGGCCGAGGCGCATCTGTTCGGCTTGCACAGCGGCCCGTGTCATGGCCCCCAGGATGCCGTCAATGCCGCCCACGTCATGGCCGCGCCGGGTGAGTTTTTGCTGGAGCTGCTGCATTTGCTGACCGCTGAGCGCCGGTGTCGGGTTGCCCGCATCATAGACAGCAGCACCACCAAGCCGTGTTGCGAAATAAGCGGCGGTGGTGACGTAGACGAAGCTTTTGTTCCAGTCGAAGTAGACCTCGAAATTCGGGTAGGCGAGGAAGGCAGGGCCGTTGCGGCCCATGGGGAGCAGCACCGAGGCCTGAAGGTTGGCAGGCCCAAGCGCACCTTCGCGGGCCCGCACGCCGCGCGCGGCCCAGTCCCGCACGCTGGCCTTGTGGTTCAATCCGGTTTGCGCCCAGTCAAGGTTTTCCGGCACGATGATCTCTTGCAGCCAAGGCTCATTCGCGCGCCAGCCCAAGGATGACAGTACATTTGCACCCGTCATCAGCGCATCGGCTGACGACCCTTTCAGATCGACAATCCCGTCTCCGTCGCCGTCCATGCCTTGGCGGATGATCTCGCGCGGCAATTTCTGGAGTTGCCCGATTTCGCCCGCCCATGCCCCGGTGGTTGACGCGGGGTTCATGCCGCCGCGGCGGTAAAGTTCAATTGCAGCGATCAGTTGGGGACGGAAAAGGTCTGGCCTGCGGCAATCATGCGCCAGTGTCAGCAGCGCGTTGCGGGTGTTGAACGACCCCTGCACCTGCCCGTAGTCGGTCTCAAAGGCCCAGAACGCCAAGAGCACGCCGCGCGGGATCCCGAAACGGGCCTCGATTGTGTCGAATGTACTGTCCAGCCTTTGCCCGTAGATGCGCCCGTTGTCGATCCGGTTCTGGCTGATGAGGGCCCGCGAGAAGCTGATGAAATCACGTTGGAACACACCTTGGGCGCGGTCGGCGTTGATGACGGCCTGATCAATTTGCGCGCCTTGGAAGAAGGCGTCAACGGTTTCGGCGGGGATGCCTGTCGCGCGTGCTTCGGCTTTGACACCTTCGATAAAGGGGCCCACCGGCCCGCCGCAGGTTTGCGCGCTGGCAGTGCTTGCGTAGAGGGATAAAGCGAAAATGGCGCTGCGCATTGAAATCTCCGTTTCAAGAATATTCTGGCAGCGTACCAGTGCGGCTGTGCAGCGCAAGGCTGGCCTGTGCGTCGGTGGAAAAATTGCCGATCAGGACAACGCGAGTGCACCTATCAACGCCAATGCGAGGGTCAGTGCCCATGTCCGCCAGAGAGTGCGGACCGCGCGATCAATATCATCCGGTCCAAGCATACGTTCCCCTTCTGCATTTACAAAGGGGTATGGCTGCATGACGCCGTCATAGCTGCGTGGACCGCTGAGCGCGATATCGAGACCATGCGCCATCGCCGCTTCGGGCCATCCCGCGTTGGGCGAGCGGTGCAAGGGGGCCTCGCGCAGGATGGCACCTGTGTTGGACCGCGATGTGACAGCCCAGATCATTAATGCCGTCAGCCTTGCGGGGACGAGGTTGAGGAGGTCATCAAGCTTTGCCGCTGCCCAGCCGAAATCCTCGTGTCGGGGGGTGCGGTAGCCGATCATGCTGTCTGCCGTATTGGTGATCTTATAGATCAGAAGGCCGGGCAGGCCCGCGACGGCAAACCAGAAAATGGGCGCGATCACCCCGTCAGAGAGGTTTTCCGCAGCACTTTCAATCGCCGAGCGGGCGACGCCAGAGGAATCCATGTCCTTTGTGTCGCGTCCAACGATCATCCCGACGCTGCGACGGCCATCACCAAGGGAAAGGCGCAGGGCGTCTGCGACGGCTTGCACGTGATCCACGAGTGAGCGTTGTGCCAGCAAGATCGCGACGATGATCACATCGAGGAGCGATCCCGGCACGCTCTCGATAATCCATCCCAGCAGTGCTGCCGCTGCGCAAAGCGCGAGTATTGTGAGGATTCCCGACTGCTTCTTGTGTTCACCTTTGTTGAAGCGCGCATCGCACCACCCGATCACACGCCCCATCAAGACGGCAGGGTGCGGTATGCGTGACCAGAGCCAGCGCGGCTCTCCCAAGAGTGCATCAAGGATCATGCCAAGGATCAGGGTCAAAGTGCGGCTTCCAGTTGTGCCCAGCGGCCCGGCGCGGGCAATCCGAGCCGTAGCCAGTCAGGGGCGTAGGGAAAGGTGCGCGACCAGACGTGACCTTTGGCGAGTTGGGTTTGAAGGGCTGTCGCATCATCCACCTGGTAGAGCCGGAAGAGGGACGTGCCGCCGACCAGCGTGGCATTTCGCCGGGTCATCAGCCTGTCGATCCGTGTTGTGTCATCTGCCAGTCTGATGCGTGTTTCAGCAGCCCATGCCGGATCAGAGAGCGCTTCTGCCCCGATGGCAAGGGCGGGGCCAGACACCTGCCATGGCCCCAACAGGTCGCGCAGCTTGGCGATGAGTGCGGGGTCGCCAATGGCAAAACCCAGACGCAGACCCGCAAGCCCCCAGAACTTGCCAAAGCTTTTCAGCACCACGGTGCCAGGACGTGCTGCCAGATGGATCAGGGATTGATCGGGTATGATATCGCAGAAACTTTCGTCAATGATCGTATAGGCGGCATCCAGATCGGAGGCCTGCCAGATATGCCCGTCGGGATTGTTGGGGTGTACCGCGACCAATGCGGGGCTTGGGTCTTGACCCAAGCGCCAGCCCGCTGCGGCAAAGGCTGCACCATGTTCGTTATAGGTGGGGCCGGGGATACAGACCGCGCCTGACGGAATGACATGGGGCAGCGCTGCAATGATGGCAGAGGCGCCCGCCGCACCGAGGATTGCGGCATCATCGGGGACATTCCAAAAGCGCCGCGCGAGCGCGTACAGCCGGTTGAAGGCAGCCTCGTCCGGCAATGCCGTCCACGCGTCAGGGGGGAGGGCGGGCATGGGATAGGGCAACGGATTGATGCCGGTTGAGAGATCCAGCCAGCCTGCACGGTTACCACCGTAGACCGCAATCGCGGCATCAATGCCGCCGCCATGATCGCGCTTTTCCGTCATTCTTTTGGCAAAGGCGGGTGGCGGGTGACGAAATGGCCCTTCACGGCCTGTGGCCATGCGCGATATGGCACTTGGCCAGTTTCCGACTCTGCGTGGGCCGCGGCATATGCGACAATGCCTTCTGCCGCCTCGCGCGACGGGGTAAATGTGCCCAAAGTGTAGTTCAGCTTGCCTTCACCCTGAATTGCAACGTTGCAAGCGTTCTTGCATCCCATCAGACATGACACACGCCGCGTCTTGACCGTTTCTACACCTGTCGCTGCGGCCTCGATCAATGCGGCCAGCACTTCGCCGTCCGTTTGGGCCATCTCGCCCGCATCCCAGCCCTCTTGTTTGCAGGTGTCGCAGATTGTGATCCAGGTTGTCATGCTCTTTCGCCCAATATTTTCCCGGTCCTTCAAGCGGATTTCCGCCTCGCTTTCAAGTGAATGCGCATAACCTTGCCTTTAGGATAGGTGCCGCGATGACGTTAACACTTCGTTAACACTTTGGGCACAGTGCTGTTCTACCAGGGTTAAAAAACCGTCAACTAAGTTCCTGAAATTTATCTCGAACGGGGAGTAATTATGCGCGCACTGATTGTCCAACGAAATGAGAATCTCGGGGGCATTTGGCAGCGGCATCTTGAGCGGCTTGAGGTTGATGTCACCTGTGTTCAAAGTGCCGCAAGCGCATTGAACCTGATCTCAGGGGAAACCTTCGATGTGATTGTGCTTGATCTGATGCCTGCCGAGGGGGCCGCATTGGCGGTTGCCGATCTGGTCCGTTTTCGGCAGCCGCGCGCAAATATCGTTTTTGTCACCGACACCACCTTCTTTTCGGATGGGTCAATCTTCAACTACGCAGCCAACGCGCGGGCCTTTGTGAAAACTGCAACGCCGCCGCAGGATCTGGCGGCGATTGTCCACCACTATGGTTCTACGGCCCGCGACCATGCGGCGCATCGTAATCCAATATAGGATTGATCGGCAGAATCCGGTGCGGGTTAATAGTGTCGTGGCTATAGTGATAATGCCGCACGATATGCGCCATATTCACGGTCTCGGCTATTCCCGGCATCTGGTACAGCTCGCGCATGAAACCTGACAGGTTCGGATAATCCGCGATCCGCTTGCGATTACATTTGAAATGCAGGTGATAGACCGGATCAAACCGCACCAGCGTGGTCCAGAGGCGCCAGTCGGCTTCTGTCAGACGGTCGCCCATCAGGTAGCGGTTTTCGCCCAAGCGATCTTCGAGCCAGTCGAGCGTGTCAAAGAGTGGATACACCGCTTTGTCGTAGGCTGCTTGCGTTGTCGCAAAGCCTGATTTGTAAACACCATTGTTCAGGGTGTCATAGATCCGGTCATTGACCGGGGCGATGGCATCACGCAGCTCTTCCGGCCAGTAATCATCGGTATTGCCCGTGATGTGATCAAAAGTGGAATTCAGCATCCTGATAATCTCGCAGCTTTCGTTCGAGACGATCGTTTCGCGTTCTTTGTCCCAGAGAATCGGCACTGTGACGCGGCCGTTCATGTCAGGCAGCGCCTTGAGATAGATATCGCGCGCGAAAGGTACGCCGTAAAGTGTATCACCAGTTGCACCGTCCTCATCGGTTTCAAAGGTCCAACCATCAGAAAGCATGTCAGGATGCACAGCGGAGATGCTGATGTGGTCGGTCAGGTCTTTCAACTGGCGAAAGACCAGCGTGCGGTGCGCCCAAGGGCAGGCGTAAGAGACATAAAGATGATAGCGCCCGCTTTTTGCTTCAAAGCCGCCCTCGCCGGAAGGTCCCGCTGATCCGTCTGCTGTGATCCAGTTGCGAAACTGTGCTTCCTTGCGCTCGAAGGCACCGCCAGATTTCTTGGTGTCGTACCAGACGTCATGCCAAACACCATCTATGAGCTGACCCATTTTATCATCCTTTCATTGCTGCATGCGGACGTAACGTGCTTGCAGCATAAAACAAACGCCTGCGAGGGCGCATGCTTGGTGCATCAGTGCACAGAGCGCCGTTTCAGTCTGCCGCCGTGAGACGTGATTGCGTCGCTTAAGCGTTTGCTCCTGCGTCCCGCTCTGTTTATACAATGCCCGACGACGCCGCGCTGCGGCCAGAGAGGTTGGGGATGAAACGGTCGACCCAAAACGGGGGCTGGACATCACATCGTCAAGACCCGCGTGCCGGGGCCTCTTGTGATGACAAAAACGGAGGATGCCCATGCGGGGACTGCTGATACTATTCTTTATTTGTGCCGGAACATCGGCGTTTGCACATCCGGGCCACTGGGCCGAGGTCGCAGGCCATGGTCATTGGGTTGCCGGGGCGGCAATTGCGCTTGCTGGTCTGGTGGCTCTTTGGGGTGAGTTGAAAAAGAAGAAAGACGAAGCAGAGCCAGAGGAAGAAGAGCTGGAAGAGGAAAGCGCATGAAAACCGGCGTCATGATCTGCGGCCACGGATCGCGCAGTCAATCCGCTGTCGATGAGTTCGCCACCTTGGCGGACAAACTGCCCGCATATCTGCCGGATGACTGGATGACCGAGTATGGCTATCTGGAATTTGCGAACCCTGTGATCCGTGACGGTCTGGACAAGCTACGCGAGGCCGGGTGCGCGCGCATCTTGGCCGTGCCAGGCATGCTCTTTGCCGCGATGCACGCCAAGAATGACATCCCCACGGTGCTGAATACCTATGCCGCCAAACACGGGATCGCGGTGCAGTACGGGCGCGAATTGGGCGTTGATCCCAAGATGATCGCCGCCGCCGCCGGACGTATTCAGGACGCCGTTGATCAGGCCAATGCGGAACATGGCGAACTGCCGCTGACGGAAACCTGCCTTGTGGTCATCGGGCGTGGGGCCTCGGACCCAGACGCGAACGGTAACGTGGCCAAGATTGCGCGGATGCTGCAAGAGGGGATGGGCTTTGGCTGGTGCGAGGTGGGCTATTCCGGCGTGACTTTCCCGCTGGTAGAACCCTGCCTGCAACATGTTGCGCGCCTGCCCTACAAGCGGGTCATCGTGTTTCCGTATTTCCTTTTCTCGGGCATTCTGATCGACCGGATATACGGCTTTACCGATCAGGTTGCCGCTGAACACTCCGACATCCAGTTTGTCAAAGCGGGTTATTTGGGCGATCACCCCAAAGTGCTGGAAACCTTTGCTGAACGCATCATGGAACAGGTCAGTGCCACGCCACCGCCCAACTGTGGCATCTGTGGTTACCGCAGTCAGGTGCTGGCGCTTGAAGAAGGCAAAAGCCACAAGATCAGCGCCGAGGACCGCGCGCACCCTGCCTTTGGTGCTGTGCCGCCGTCAACCTGTGTGATGTGCAAATACCGCACGGCTGTTCTGGGTTTCGAGGCGGAAGTCGGAGCGGTGCAGGAAAGCCACCACCACCACGTCGAAGGCCAAGGTGCCAGCGCGCCGGGATCGAACGTGGCCGATTGCAGCCTGTGTGACACCTTCTGCACCGGTATGTGCCGGCTTGTGGCTGCGGATCATCACCATGATCACCACCACCACCATCACCACGACCATGATCATCATCATGATCACGATCATCACCATGCGCCTTATCCTCATGCCAAGCATCCGCATGGGCCTGAAAGCGCGCGCAAAGCCAAAGCCAAGACCTAAGGTTCACGGCAAGCGAAAGTCAGCAATTTGCGCCCCTACGAAAAAGACCCTTCCGCGATCTACGCGCAAAGCTTTGCAATGGTCCGCGATGAGGCGCGCCTTGACCGCTTTGCGCCTGCGATGCAGCCACTGATCACGCGGCTTATCCATGCTTGTGGCATGATCGAGGTCGCGGACCGGTTGGCCTTTTCGCAAGGTGCTGCGGATGCAGGGCGCGCAGCGCTTGCCGCTGGTGCGCCGGTGCTCTGCGATTGTGAAATGGTGGGTGCGGGGATCATCCGCCGTTACCTGCCTGCAAACAACGAGGTGATCGTCTCGCTGAACGATCCTGCGGTGCCGGATTTGGCGCAGAACATCGGGAACACGCGCTCGGCTGCTGCGGTAGAGCTTTGGCGCGACCATATTGAGGGCGCTGTGGTTGCCATTGGCAACGCGCCGACCGCGCTTTTCCATTTGCTTGAGTTGCTTGATGCGGGCTGGCCGAAACCTGCGGTCATCCTTGGTTTTCCTGTGGGTTTCGTCGGGGCTGCTGAAAGCAAAGCGGAACTGGCTGCTAACGCGCGGGGATGCGACTATGTCGTCCTGCGCGGGCGGCGCGGGGGGTCTGCAATGGCGTCGGCGGCCGTCAATGCATTGGCAGCGGGGTTACCGGAAGATGCGTAATGATACGCTTGTCAGCCCCTGCGGGCCTTCCGCGCGAAGCCTCCGACAGGGGGCGCCAAGCGATGACTGATCCGTGGCTCCATATCGTGGGGATTGGCGAAGACGGCATGGAGGGGCTTGTTCCTGCCACCCGCGCCGTGGTCGAGGCCGCCGAAATCATTATCGGTGGTGATCGCCATCATACGCTGACGGACACGGTTGCCGCAGAGCGTCTGGCATGGCCGCATCCCTTTGATGCGCTGATTTCCACGATCGCGGCGCTGCGCGGTAAGCGTGTTGTGATCCTTGCGACCGGTGATCCGCTCTGGTTTTCTGTGGGCGCGCGGATCGGACGTGCAATAAATCCGGCCGAGATCGTCTACCACCCGCAACTATCCGCGTTTCAGTTGGCCGCAGCGCGCATGGGCTGGTCCTTGCCGGACGTCGAAACGCTCACCGTGCATGGCCGTCCGGTCGAGCAGATGATCGCCTTTATTCAGCCTGACGCACAATTGCTGGTGCTGACCACGGGGGCCGAAACCCCTGCCCAGATCGCCCGCTTCCTGACCGAGCGCGGCTTTGGCAAATCTCGCATGACCGTGCTTGCCGCGATGGGTGGCAAGGATGAGGCCCGCTTTGACGGGTTGGCCGAAAACTGGGATCACACGGTGCCCGCGTTCAACACGCTTGCCGTTGAATGTGTTGCTGCCCCTGATGCGGCTTTGCTGCCGCGTGTGCCGGGGCTGGCGGATGAACTGTTTCTCTCTGATGGCACGATGACCAAGCAAGAGGTACGCGCCGCCACTGTCGCCAAGCTGATGCCGATGCGCGGCGCGCTTTTATGGGACATCGGCACAGGTTGCGGATCGGTTGCGATCGAATGGATGCGCGCGGCGCGCTATGCCCGCGCCATCGGGATCGAACCGCGCGCGGACCGGCGCGCCATGGCTGCGGCGAATGCGCTGGCGCTGGGCGTGCCGAAACTGGCTTTGGTGGAAGGGTCGGTGCCCGCGGCTCTGGGGGGCCTCGATGCCCCCGATGCAATTTTTATTGGCGGGGGGCTGAGCCGCGAGACCTTTGATGCGGCTTGGGCGGCGTTGCGGCCCTTGGGGCGTTTGGTGGCCAATGCCGTGACGCTGGAAAGCGAGGCAGAACTGATTGCGCTGCACAAGGAACACGGCGGCGATCTGGTGAAGCTGCAGGTCCACCGCGCGGAGCCTGTGGGCCGTTTGACAGGCTGGCGTCCCTCGATGCCGGTCACACAGTGGAGCCTTGTAAAGCGATGACCGGGGTTTTGTATGGTGTGGGGGTCGGGCCGGGTGCGCCTGATTTGATGACATTGCGCGCGGCAAGGCTGATTGAGCGTGCAGGGGTTGTGGCCTATCCCACGCTTGCAGGCGCGGCGAGTTTTGCCCGGGCGATTGCAGCCGATCTGATCCCTGCAGACGCGCAGGAAATTATCATGGATGTTCCGATGTCGGTCGAGCGGGCCCCTGCGCAAGCGGCATACGATCAAGGGGCGGCAGAAATTGCGGCGGCCCTTGATGCGGGGCGTGATGTTGTGTGCCTGTGTGAAGGGGACCCGTTTTTTTACGGCTCCTTCATGTATCTTTTTGCGCGGCTCTCCGGCACGTACCGTGTCGAGATCGTGCCAGGAGTGACCTCTGTCACGGCCTGCGCCGCCCGCGCACGGATGCCACTGGCGGCGCGGAACGAGCGGTTGACCGTGCTGCCCGGCCCTTTGCCCGAGGACGAACTGCGTGCGCGGATCGCAGGCGCGGAAAGCGTTGTGATTATGAAGGTCGGGCGGCATCTGGCCAAGATCAAGGGTGTGATTGATGCCCTCGGTCTGACCGAAGGTGCGGTTTATGTGGAACGTGCAACGCTGCCGGACGAGGTGGTTTTGCCGCTGGCGGATGCCCCTGAGAAGGCACCATATTTTTCGATGATTTTGCTGACAAAAGGGGCCGATCCGTGGCTATGAAACCAGTTGTTTTAGCGCTGTCGCGCTCGGGGGAGGCGACGGCCCATAAAGTGGCTGCTGTGCTGGGTGCCCAAGTGCACGGGCGCGAGGGCCGCGTTGACCGTGCGGATGCGTTCTTTGCCAATGCACTGGATCATGCGCGTGATCTGTTTGCGGCGGGTGCGCCGATTGTTGGGGTTTGTGCCTCGGGGATTTTGATTCGTGCAGTGGCCCCGCTCCTGGCGGACAAGACCACAGAACCGCCGGTAATTTCCGTGTCCGATGATGGCGCGGTTGTCGTGCCGCTTCTGGGCGGCCATCGCGGTGCAAACAAGCTGTCGGCAACAATTGCGCAGGCGCTGGACGCCATCTCTGCCGTGACAACGGCGGGGGATGTGGCGCTCGGGATTGCCTTGGATGAACCACCCGCAGGTTGGCGATTGGTCAACCGCACCGATGCCAAAGCGGCGATGGCCGGCTTGCTGTCGGGGGGGGGCGTAGAGGTGAACGGTGATGCGCCTTGGCTTGCCGATCTGCCAAAAGGTGAGGGGCTGCGCCTGTCTTGCACGATGGCGCAGCAGACCGATCTGGGGGCGGAGCATTTGCAGTTTGCCCCCCAGCGTGTGGCCTTGGGCGTGGGCTGTGCCCGCAACTGCCCGCCTGCGGAAATGGCGGCACTGGTCAAGGATGTGTTGCAAGAGGCAGGGATCACGCCCGAGGCGGTGCATTCGGTGAACACCATTACATTGAAGGGCGACGAGCCTGCGATCATCGCTTTGGCGGATGATCTTGGCGTGCCGATGCGCTTGTTTGAGGCAGAGGCGCTGGAGGCGGAAACACCGCGGCTGGCGAACCCGTCCGACGTTGTCTTCGCCGAAGTGGGCACGCATGGTGTGGCCGAGGCCGCTGCATTGGCGCAGGCCGGTGCGCAGGGCGAATTCCTCGTGACAAAGCGCAAGACGGCCAATGCGACCTGCGCACTTGTTGCGACACCGGAACCTGTCGTGGCTTTAGCGGGGCGTGCGCGTGGGCGATTGTCCGTCGTCGGCATCGGACCCGGTCAGGCGGCGTGGCGCACGCCCGAGGTATCGCGGCTGGTGTCCGAAGCCGAAGAGTTGGTGGGCTACGGGCTTTATATTGATTTGCTGGGGCCTTTGGCCGTGGGCAAGGCGCGGTCGGATTTTCCTTTGGGTGGGGAAGAGGACCGCTGCCGCTATGCGCTGGAACAGGCGGGGCAGGGTAAGAACGTAGCGCTTGTTTGCTCTGGCGACGCTGGCATTTATGCGATGGCGGCACTTGTGTTCGAATTGTTGGATCGCGGACCCGATCAGATGGGAGTGTCGGATGCCGCGCGTCGGGTCGAGGTGATCTGTTCGCCCGGGGTGAGTGCCTTGCAGGGAGCGGCAGCCCGCGCCGGTGCACCCCTGGGCCATGATTTTTGCGCGATTTCACTGTCGGATCTGCTGACGCCGCGTGAGGATATTGTGAAGCGGCTGAAAGCTGCTGCGATGGGCGATTTCGTGATCGCGTTCTACAATCCCGTTTCTATGCGCAGGCGCACGCTGTTGGCGGAGGCGCGCGAAATTCTGCTGCAGCATCGTCCCCCTGAAACGCCGGTGATGTTGGCGTCGTCCTTGGGGCGGCCGGAGGAACATGTGCGCTATCGCCGTCTGGATGAGTTGGAGGTAGATGAAGTGGATATGCTGACTGTTGTGTTGGTCGGGTCATCTCATTCAAAGCTGGCCACACTGGGGGAAGGGCCGCGGATGTACACACCACGCGGGTATGCGCGCAAGATTGACGGGGATCTGGCAGGATGACGCTTTTTGGCCGGAGCCAAATGCGCCCCACCCGCCATCCCGTTGCGCGCCGCGCGGAAGTTTGATTGGACATGGAAAGATGAGGGGCGTGCAATGACCGTTTATTTTATTGGCGCAGGACCGGGTGATCCGGAGTTGTTGACGTTGAAGGCCGCGCGGATCATCGGGGAGTGTCCTGTGTGTCTTTATGCAGGGTCTTTGGTCCCTGCCGAGGTTGTGGCCTGTGCGCCTGATGATGCCTTGGTGATGGATACCGCGCCCATGACGTTGGATGACACCCATGGCGTGATCCTGCAAGCGCATGCCAAGGGCCAGAATGTGGCCCGTGTCCATTCGGGTGATCCATCACTTTATGGCGCGATTGCCGAGCAAATCCGCCGGCTGAAGGCAGATGGGATTGATTATCAGATTATCCCCGGTGTGCCTGCCTATGCTGCTGCGGCTGCCGCCTTGGGCACCGAATTGACCGTGCCTGAAGTGGCGCAATCCATTATCCTGACCCGCATGTCGATGAAATCGACGGGCATGCCTGCGGGTGAGACGCTTGAGAATTTTGCCCGTTCGGGTGCGACATTGGCGATCCATCTTGGCATTCGGGCCTTGCGTGAAATCGAACGGCAACTGGTACCTTTTTATGGTGAGAATTGCCCGGTTGCCGTGATTTACCGTGTCGGCTGGCCGGATCAGATGATCATTCGTGGCACGTTGACGGATGTGCGCGAAAAGGTGCGCGCAGCCAAGATCACACGTACCGCACTGATTCTTGTGGGGCCGGCCCTGTCCGATTCGCACGGGTTTCCGGACTCTGCGCTTTATGACGCGGCCAAGCCACATGTGTTACGACCCCGCGTGAAGGCCTGAAATTAAGGTCTTTCTGCGCTGCGGCGGATTTTGTCATTTGAATTTTAACTTTCTGGGGTCATCTTCGGTCATGTCTGGAGGGACTTGTTATGATTTCGTTTTTGCCTGATGCGGTACGTCAGGGTCTGGAAGAAGCGCGCAAGGCTGCATTGAAGCGCAAGGATCGCTTGTCGGTGCAGGATGGCGATGACAGCTACCGGATCCGAAGGTTCTGGGATGGCGGCTTTGCCTTGGACCTTGAAGGGTCCGAGCGGTTGCGCGGGCATGTTGATATCTATGACGGCCCAAAGCACCTTTACACCTGTCTGGTCGTCTCTTCTGTCGATGAAAAAGATGAACGGGTGTTCGAATTCAAATGGGCCACGCCTGTTGCCTCGGGCCCTGCCGCGGATTTTGTGCGTCCAGATTTTGTTCCGGCCGGTTTGATCGGGCGTTAAGCGTTACTGCAGGTCTGCGAAAGCGGCCTGCATCCGGCGCACGGCCTCTTCAACGTTGGCCGTTTGGGTCGCGAGGTTGAAGCGCATAAAGCTTTCACCACCGGTGCCGAAAGTAGGGCCTTGGGAAACGGCGATTTTTGCCGTGTCCCTGATACGGGCTGAAACGTCTTCATGGCTCATGCCGGTGTTTTCAAAACTGACCCATCCCAGATAGGTCGATTGCAGCGGCATTGACCACACACCCGGGATTGCATTGATCCCTGCGTCGAAAATCTCGCGGTTCTTTTGCAAATGGTCGATCTGCGCATCCGCCCATGCCGCACCTTCTGCGGAATAAGCGGCAGTGATCATCGCCACGCCAAGTGCGGATGGGCCATAGTCAAGCATCGCAAGGCGTTTTTGCATGGCACCGCGCAAACCTGGATCAGGAATAATCATATTGCCAGTGCGCTGGCCCGCAATGTTGAATGTTTTCGATGCCGCAGTCAGATAGACGGTATTGTCTGTATCCTCTGGCGCAGCAACCGCCGTTGGCACAAAGCTCTGTCCTGCGTAGACAAGATCATGGTGGATTTCGTCACTGACGAGCAAAAGCCCGTTCTTGCGTGCAAAAGCGGAAACTGCGCGCAGTTCATCGGCGGTCCACACGCGCCCCGAGGGGTTTTGTGGCGAGCACCAGATCAGCATTTTTTCGCGCCCTGTCAGCCGCGCTTGGGCATCGTCGAGATCAAGCACATAGGTATCGCCCTGACGGACAAGCGGGCATTCGGTAACGACCCTGCCGGCCCTGTTCACCTTGTGGGCGAACTCATGATAGACGGGGCTGAAGATGACGGCGGCATCACCCGGTTCTGTCCAGACATCAAGGCACAGCGCGATCGCGTTGCCGAGGCCTTGGGTCGTCAGTATCCAGTCTTTGTCGATGGACCAGCCGTGGCGGTTTTGCATCCACCATTGGATCGCACTGAAATAGGCGTCATTTGCGAATGCATAGCCAAAGACGCCATGTTCGGCCGCCGCTTTCACAGCCTCAATCACACAGGGCGCTGTGGGATAGTCCGAATCTGCCGTCCACATTGCCAACCCGTCTTTCGGCGAAACGCCATAAAGCTTTTCCATCAGGTCCCACTTGCTACTGTTGGTGCCGCGACGGTCGACGGGGGTGTTGAATGACATATGTTTCTCCTGAATTCCCAACGGCAAATTGCGGTGTTGCGCGCAGGGGTGCAAGCCGAAAGTCGTGCCATGCTTGCGATGGGCGGCGCGACGCATTAGATCACCGCCATGGCACTGAAAAAAATTCTTATTCACCCGGATCCGCGCCTGAAAAAGGTCGCTGCACCCGTCGCTTCTGTGAACGATGACCTGCGCCGCTTGGCCGATGATATGCTGGAAACCATGTATGACGCGCCGGGCATCGGGTTGGCTGCACCGCAGATTGCGGTCATGGACCGGATGTTGGTGATGGATTGCGCCAAAGAAGATGATGCAACGCCAGAGCCGATGGTGTTGATCAACCCAGAGGTGGTTTGGACGTCGGACGCGCGAAATGTCTATGAGGAGGGCTGTCTGTCGATCCCCGAACAATATGCCGAGGTTGAACGCCCTGCCGAGGTTGAAGTGTCGTGGATGGACCTTGATGGCAAGACAAGGCGCGAGCGGTTTGACGGGCTTTGGGCGACCTGCGTGCAGCACGAGATCGACCATCTGGATGGCAAATTGTTCATTGATTATCTGCGCCCGCTGAAACGGCAGATGATCACGCGCAAGATGCAGAAACTGAAACGCGAAATGGCGCGGGGCTGACGCGTGGCTTTGCGTGAATTGCGATTTGAGGGTGATCCCGTTTTATTGGAAACGGCAGCACCGGTGCAGCAGTTCGATGATCATCTTGCGACGCTGGTGCGTGACATGTTTGAGACGATGTATGCCGCCCCCGGCCGTGGTTTGGCTGCACCGCAGGTAGGTGTAGGCACGCGGGTCTTTGTTGTCGATACCGACTGGAAAGATGCGGACCCTGCGCCAATGCTTTTCGTCAATCCAGAGATTTCCGACCGGTCAAAGGAAGAAGCTGTTGGCACCGAGGCCTGTCTTTCGATCCCCGGCAAAAGCTTTGACGTCAGCCGCCCGCTTTGGGTGCAATTGCGTTGGCAGGATCTGGAAGGCGTGGTGCATCAGGGGCAGTTTGAGGGTGTGCAGGCGATTTGCATCTGTCACGAGTTTGACCATCTCAACGGGCTGTTGCTGACCCGGACGGGGACGCTGCAATGACACATCGTGCGTTTGTTATGTGGCCGGATCCTGCCTTGCGCAAACCTGCAGCGGCAGTTGCGGACATCACAGATGAGGTGCGCGCGATCTGGGATGAGATGATCGTTGCCATGGATAACATGCCGGGCGTGGGTCTGGCGGCCCCCCAATTGGGAATTGATATGGCATTGGCTGTGGTTGATGCCTCTGAAGGGCGGGGGAAGGCGATCCGCATGGCCAATCCTTCTGTTTTACACAGCAGTATTGAACCGCGCGTGCATGAAGAAGGGTCGCCTAATCTGCCCGGTGTTTGGGCCAGGGTGACGCGCCCCCGCGCCGTGACGGTGCGGTTCATGAATAAAGATGGCGCGTGGGACGAACAGGATTTCGTCGGTCTCTGGGCGACGTCAGTGCAACACCAGATTGACCACTTGGCGGGCAAGATGTTCTTTGACCACCTGACCCGCGTAAAGCGGGATATGTTGATAAAGAAAGCAGCGAAACTGCAGCGACGCTGATGTCGGGATGCGCGCCGCGCGGAAGTTTGATTGGACATGGAAAGATAGGGCTCATGCGTATTATTTTTATGGGGACGCCCGATTTCTCGGTTCCGGTTCTGGACGCGCTTGTTGCGGCGGGTCATGAAGTTGCCGCCGTGTATTGCCAGCCGCCGCGCCCCGCCGGACGCGGCAAGAAGGACCGCCCGTCGCCCGTTCAGTTGCGCGCCGAGGTGCTGGGGTTGGAAGTGCGCTATCCTGTGTCACTGAAGGGTGCGACCGAGCAAGCCGACTTTGCTGCACTGGATGCCGACATTGCGGTGGTCGTGGCCTATGGTTTGATCTTGCCGCAGGTCATTCTGGACGCGCCCAAGGCAGGCTGTCTGAATATCCATGCCTCGCTTTTGCCACGCTGGCGGGGGGCCGCACCGATCCATCGCGCGATCATGGCGGGTGATATCAAGACCGGCGTTTGCATTATGCAGATGGAGGCAGGTCTTGATACCGGACCTGTCTTGCTGCGCGACGAAACGGCGATTGGTGCCGAGGAAACCACCGGTGCACTGCATGACAGGCTGTCGCAAATGGGTGCGGCGCTGGTTGTTCAGGCGCTCGCACAGTTGGATCACCTGATCCCGCAAGCCCAGCCTGAAGCCGGCGTGACCTATGCTGCCAAGATCGACAAGGCCGAGGCGCGGGTGGACTGGACGCAGCCCGCAGTGCAAATTGAACGCCTGATCCGTGGACTGTCCCCCTTTCCGGGCGCGTGGTGCGAAGTGCAGGGTGAACGTATCAAACTGCTCGGTGCGCGGCTTGCTGTCGGTAAAGGTGCGCCCGGGCAGGTGCTTGGTGGATTTCGTGTTGCCTGCGGGAGCGGGGCTATCGCTGTGACCCAAGCCCAGAGAGCAGGCAAGAAGGCAATGTCTGCTGATGAGATATTGAAAGGTTTGGCGCTTGGCGAATTTGTGAAATAGAGCTGTATATCCTAAAATCAGCGCAACTACCGCGCTGTGAGCGTGGCAATTATCACGTTTTTACAAACATATGCGATTTATCGCCTGAGGTCGGTTTTGTCATCTTGCCGGAGGGTGCTATCAGGGGATTCGGAAATTTCTGGGTAAAGTTATGACATTAGTGACGAAAATTACCCGCCGCTCTTTTGCGGCGATGGCAATGGCGAGCACGGCGGCTGCCTGCGCGCCGCGCGTTCCCGAGATGGAAATTGAACCCGTGGCGCCTGTGTCATTCATTGAGGGCTACGGCCCGATCGAGGATTCAGGGTATATTTTGCCCGGTATTCCGTCTGAATATCTTCAGGGTGTGAACCGCCGCATGACCGGCTGGTATAATGGTGAGGCGGGGCCAAACACGCTGGATGTCGATCCTTATGCCAAGTTCCTTTACCACGTCCGCGAAGATGGCAGCGCGACGCGCTATCCTGTCGGGGTGGGGCGCGCAGGGCGATCGATCCGGGGCACTGCCACGATGCAATTCATGCGCAAATGGCCGGGTTGGACCCCGACCCAGAATATGTTGCGCACCGAACCGGAGGTTTACGGTGATTTCGCAGCCGGCATTCCGGGTGGTCTGCGCAGCCCGCTGGGGGCGCGTGCGCTTTATCTATTCCGTGGCGGCCGCGATACCCATTACCGTATTCATGGCACGAACGATCTTGAATCTATCGGAAATTCCGGGTCTGCGGGCTGCATCCGGATGTTCAATCAGGATGTGATCCACCTTTATGAACAGATTGAAGCCCCGATGAAGGTGCTGATCCGCTCTCCGGAAGAATCGCAGCGTGTTGACCCGGAGAATTTCGATCGTGGTATTGAACTGCCGCCAAAGATTATTTCTGCGGAAGAACTGCTTGGAGAAGAGGCTGTTGCGAATGATCGTCCACCGGTTCTGGACGACGCATAACCCCTTTTCTTTATGATCATTGAAGTCCAAACTCGGCTTTGACGCGCCGCAGTTGCGCGCGGCGTTACATTGAACGCAGAGGCCGCAATTCTTATGTCTCTGTTATAAAAGAATTAATGAGGGACGATCCATGGCCAATTTCGAGACGCAGATTCAGGAATCTCAGGCGCAGGTTGCCGAAGCACAAAGCAAAATTTCCGAACTGACCAGTCGGATCGAAATCGCGCGGAACAAGATGGCGGAAGGCACCGATATTTCGGTTGATATCGAAAATGCCAGTCTTGAAGACGTGCATGCCCATACCGAGCTGATGAATGCCAACATTGCCGAACTGATCATGGGTCTTGATGACGTCACGACGGCTTTTTCCAAAGACTTTGACGAAATGCGCTCCAAGACCGGTATGGAGAGTTTTATCGGCATTTTCAGCAAGGCGAAGGCCGACAGCATGCGACAGGAACGCATGCGCACGGCCTCGATTGATGACAAGTTGCAGGATCTGATCAGCAAGTCCGATGTCATTATGAAGCTGCTGGAAGGGCAGTTGGCGGTGCTCAACGAGCAGAAAGTCAGCGTGGAGAAGAACCTGAGCGGGACGCTGGAAGAGCGCGAAGCCACGGTTGGTGAGTTGGAAGCATTGCGTGCTGATATCCTCGCGATGGACCCCCAGATCATCACGCTGGAAAACAAGATTTCTGTGGAACAGGACGCAGCGGCACGCACCAAGCTCGAGACCGAGCTGGCGGCGTTGAACGGCAAATACAACGAGATGGTGCAGAACGAGCAGGTGCAGCTGGCCAAAAGCCAGACGCTCGAGCGCTATATCGAAAAGGGCAAAACCTGGATCGACAGTTTGCAAAACCAGGCGGCCACGCAGATGGTGCTGATCAACAAGTTACAGACAGATACCAAGCAGCGCGTTGTGCTTTATGATGCCTTGTCGAAGTCGTTGAAAACGGCACAGCAGCAGGACGTGGCCCACAAGATCAACGAAATCGGTGTGAAAACAGACCAGGAGGCGCAGTCAGCAATGGCCGCCATCGGGTCGGCCACCAATGCGCGGATGGCGGATATGCTGGAAGCGCATGAGGACCACATGGTCTTTGCCCGCGAAGTGCTGGAGGCCAAGGCGAAAGCGGATGAGCGTTTCGTGCGCCGGTTCCAGGAGATCGTGAAGAAGCACGATAGCAACCAGTATGGGGCGTAGGGTGGGTGAAACCCACGCGTTCTGATATGACCGCCCCTGATCTTCAATCCGATCACATGAAGCTGGAAGATACCCGCGTCACACGCCGGTATTTTGATAAATTCGCCAAGATCACCAGCCATCTGACCAAGGTCGCCGCGACCATGGAAACCGAAGGCCGCTTTGATCGCAAAGAGATCGAGGTGATGGCGCGCTATCTGATCGGGCTCAACTGGACCTTCACGGCGCTGGCGCACAAGTACCATTTTGCGGGCCGCTTTGCACATGCGGGCAAGCTGACCTTTGACCGGCATGAAAGCGGGTTTCCGGTCTATCAAGAGTTGCTGGAGATGGCGAATGATGCGTTGCAAGCAGAACGTCACCTGACATCGCAGCCGGGCGTGGGTGATCTGAAAGACCAGATGGTGCGGGTGATCCTGAGCGAGCAGGAAATCCCCACAAAGCTGCAATATGCGCTGTCGCAGCGTCTTTATTACGAAGAACTGTCGCGCGGTGATCAGTTTTGGGCGCGTAATGATCCGCAGTGTCTATGGCTGGGCAATGAGGGCGACCGGCGCCGGTTTCTGGTGCATTGGGCGGTTTATGACAGTCAGGTCAACCTGCCCACGATTTATCTGATGAATTTGGAGGATACGGGTCGGACCGGCCTGCCCAAGGATGAACAACGCTGGCCTGAAGCACAGGCGCATCTAATGGCGCAGTCACTGGCGCATCTCAAGCTGCTGACGATTGCCAAAGGGTTTGACGAAGATTTTGACGACTTGCACCCCACCCGTTTACGCCGGTTCCACATCGGGCCGATGTACAGCAATGCATTTACGCGCCAATCGGGCCCCCTGCGCGACGTCTTGCGCGAGGCCAACGCGCCTGCGGGCGAAGATTGGGCCTTGGTCTGGACCGAAGAAGAACTGCTGTCGGACCGCGTCGAGAATGTGAAATCGGGGTGGTTCGGCTCTGTCGAGAGGCAGATCTTTGCCCTTGATCCCTTCCAAGGTGGTGGTGCTGAAACAGGAGCAAGCCGGATGGAGCGGTCCTTGATCATGCCCGAACGTCCCTATCAGGCCTTGGCAGAGCGCAACCCTGCAGGGTTTCGAGATGTGCGCAAGTTCGTTGTGAGCGATACGGGACGGGTGTTGAGTTACAGGTAGGGTGGGTCAAGACCCACCTTACGGTGCGGCGCGGGACGTGCCGGAAAAGACAAAGAGGAAAAGATGAGCCAATCAAGTGATCAAATGGAGCTGCGCGAAGAGGATATCCGCAAGCACTATATTCCTGCTGCGGAAATGCTCATGCATCTCGATCATGCACCGCGACTGGCCAAGGCGCGCCTGTCGCTTGAGGCACCGGAAAAATCACCCGATGTAGCGGCGACCCGTCGTCGGTTTCGGTCAACAACACCGGGATTGTTGTCGCGGACTTCGGCGCCTGCGGGTGGTGTGCGCCTGTTGGACCGGATCGCCGAAAGCGATGATGATGACCCTCTGACATCGCCCGCGCAGGCGGCGGTGGCGCATGCACTGCGCCGTGCGCTGTCAATTGCGCTGACTGTAGCGGATGCCTTTTCGGATCAGACCGCACTGACCGAATTGAAGCGCATCAACCTTGAGGGGCGTTTGCCGCGGGAAAGGTCTGTTGAATTTAGCGAGTATCTGACAGCGGAATCGCTGATTGCGCTTTACACATTTGCCAACGCGACCTCGTTTCTCTTGGCCACCCAAGCAAGCGAGCAAAGCGTCGATGTGGGGTCAGTGGATGAAATTCTGACCGATAACGCGCCGCTTGCGCTTCATGGGGCAATCTGGGAGCTCGATCAGAAGCTGGGCCAGTTTGCCAAAGATGAGGCGACGCTGATTGCCACGATGTTGGGCTATGTCGAGCAGCTTATGGAAAGGGTCGCTTTGCGTGCTTCGACCTCAGGGCGACTGGCGTCGTTCAATGCGGCGTCGTGGCGGGTCGAGGCGGATGATTTTGTGGTGCAGGGATTTACCCCTGCGCGCAAGGCCAAGGGCTCTACCCTGACCATGACCTTCAAGAAGCCGAATGAGGTCGTAGGTAATCATATCGCCAAATATCAGGCCATGAAACTGTCCAAGATGCTGATGGCCTATGATTTTGACCGCAGGCTGAACCCCTTTGCGGAACTGGGCGGGTTCATCTTTACCTTCATGGGTGACGGCAAGCCCGGCACGGGTAAGACGACCCTGATCCAGATGATGGCAGGGTTGATGCATGAGTATTGCCAGAACGCGGGTTACCCGTTCCGCTATCAGAACCTGAGCACGGATAATATCGACAGTTATCAGGGCAAATCGGGCCAGAATGCCAAGGCGTTTATCAATAATGTGCTTGATCCCGGGGTGATCGGGTTCGGAACCATTGATGATATCGACCAACTGGCAGGCAAGCGCGGCGATCGGCAGTCCTCGGCGGGGCAGTTGGAAATTACGGCCGTTTTGATGGAAAGCTTTGCAGGTGCCAATACGGTCGTGCGGGGTAACTGCACCTTTGGCATGTTCTCGAACTATCCCGAAAACGTGGATGATGCGCTGCGCCAGCGGGCCGGTGCGCGATTTCTGGTCGACGGGCCGCAGACGCGCGAGGATTACATTGATATCCTCTATCTGCTGATGGGCAAGAACCATGATATTCCTGTCGGTGCGCATGAGGTGTTCAGCGCACAAGAAATCAAGAAAGCCGTCGCCGCCAGTTTTGAAAGCCATTCCCGCCCGCATGAGGAAGGGCTTCAGCGGGTGTTTGAACGCATCCATGCGCAGGTTGGTGATCTGGATACGATTGCGAAGCTGGGGACCTATCTCAAAGGGATCCAGGAGGCGGATGAGCGGTTCACGGGTCGCGCAATCAAGAACATCACGGACGCGGTGAAAGTCCGTGCCATGGATTTCGAATTGCCCGACGCATGGATGGAAGAGCCGGATCTGTTCCTGTTCAAGGACTATGACACCAAGAAGGGGATGATCTCGGAATTGCGCCAGCCGATCACGGTCGACATGGTGATACAAGAGATCAACCGCTACGCTGACAGCGAATTCCGCTATGCGGATAAATCAGACGAGGTTGCGATTGATGCGATGGTACGTGACTTTGAGCGGCAGGAGATTGCCAAGAAGCGGTATCTGGAGGGGAAGGGATCATGAGACCGGGGACTGCGGTGGGGAAGTATGGCTGAACTTCTGTCAGAGGGGCTCTTCCTGCCGGTTGTGGTGATTGCGGGGGCCGCATTCGCAGTGCCACGTTTGCTCGCATTGGTTTTGCCTGAAGGCGTTCTGCCATTGATGATGAATGCTTTGCTGTCAACGCTGGTTCTGTTCGCACTTTCTGCGGCATTCTTTGCGCTACTCTATGTTTGGCAGGGGGTGCCAATGGCACAGCTTGCAGATGCGGGGCTTTTGGCAAGCATCGGGTTCTTTGGCCGGTTGGGCCTGATGGCCGCAGTCATCTGGGCGCCGATCATGATTTTGTCGGTTGCGGGCCTGCCGCGCAAATGGGTCAAGGAGACGTGGTAACATGGAGCGTCTGATCGAAAAGGGCCTGATGTTCGGTAACCTGATCCGCGTGGATTCACCCGTGCTGGTCGAACGCTATAATCGTGCGCTGAAACACCTCACAGGCCGTGAAACAGGTCAAAATGTATTCCATATTGATATTTCTGGTTACTCGCCAGAGATTGGTGATGAATTTGGCGACGACCTTTACCTCAACCATAAAGGTGTCAATCGGCAATTCATCCTGCTGACGACCGAACAGGTGACAGCACCGTTATTGAATGCGAAATTCTCGACTTCGCGTGGTATCTTGCGGCAGTTCATCGAAGAAAACCGCGCAGCACTTTTTGCACTGACGGCACGTGACGCGGTGGCGGGGGAATTGGTGAATTCGGTTTATCTGGCGGATACGCCCGCCAAGCTTTTTGATATTCGCAAAATCACAATCGAGGCCGATACCACCACCGGCACAGTGGCAGCCGCGGCCAGGCTCGGCGCGATGATCGACCGCTTCAAGACCGCACCTGACGGCTGGTATGATGACGTGCTGATTGCCGAAATGATCGGTATGGCAAAGAAAACCGGCGATGTGGTGCGCAACCCTGTATCGCTGCGCAAGATGTCGTTCGGGCAAGAAAATTTCTGGACTGCGCATTTTGGCGGGATCTATGTTTTCCGCGGCGTGGAGCATCCTGCGGCGATCGTGACCGGCGCAAAAGACGCTGTCGGCGATCTGCCGATCCCCTATACCTTCGATCTTCGGGATCGCTCTGCTATTGCCAAGTTTCTGTCGCTTAATGATCTGGTCGAGCCAATCATCAAAGCGCGCGGCATTGATGCGGCCGCGATCCTGCATCAGAAAATGGACTTCATCGTGGCCTCTGTGGCGGCCCAAATGAAAGAAGACCTGACAGGGGCTACGCGCCATGACCTGCGCCGTTTGGGACGGCACTATGCCGCGCAACTGCCGCCGGAGTGGCAGGGGCTTGCGGCACTTTTGCGCTGGGCCGAAGAAGACGGCCCATGGCCGACGATTACATCGGACCACCCAGCCTATTTCTACACGCTGCGGGCCAAGTCACACGTTGATGCAGATCTGGTGAACAGGCTCTTGGCCGAACTTACGCCGCTGGATATTCGCCAGCTGTTTATTTGCCATAAAGAGGCGTTCTATGCGGCCTATGCCCGCTGGCCCGAGGAAAAGCGGGCCTATGTCGTTGATTTTCTTGACCATGAATACCAAGTGGATAAGGCGGGCGCGCGCGCAGCATTATACGGCCATATCGAGCCGCCGCCTGCGTTGCCTCGGGTTTCGCGGTCTGATGTGGTGGCGCGGGTCGGTCCGTGGGGCGCGATTACGCGAGGGAGAGGGTAATGGGATTTATTAAACTGGTCGTTTTCGGTTTCATCGGGCTGACTGTGATCTATTTCTCGGTCTCGCTTTACTCACGCTCGGTCCGTAAAGAGCGGCTGGAAGATGAATTCGATGCCGAAAACCCCGACGGAGATCGTGATGCCCGCGATGCTTTTGTCACCGCGGGTCTTCAGGCCTATGATGCGTCCATCCGGCCCAAGCTGATCGGGCTTGTCTATGTGGTTCCAACGCTCGCAATCGGGGCGATCGTTTATATGATAAACGCCAACTGAAGGACGTGTTATGCGCAAGATAAAGATCACTTTCCGGGTTACGGTCTTCTTGTTGATCGGTGGCCTGTTGCATTACGCGCTGCCGCAGCATGATGTTGTGCGTGTCGTGAACACCTATCAGGAACGGCAGGACCTGAACGACTGGACCCGCATTTTCTGGGCGAGGCCGGATGACCAGTCTGCGACGCTGATCAACCGTGATGTGCAGTTTATCCAGACGGTGAAAATGCGCACATGGCTGCTGGGCTTTGTTCCGCGCGAGACAACCGAGGTGATGGTTTATCGCAACGAGGATACGGGCTGGGGCTGGCCGTTTTATTTCAAGTTCGACACGGCAAACCTGCAAACCGAGGCAGATGATCTCAGCTCGACGGCGCAAAACCCGCAGTGGGCGGTGATGACCCACTATGGCTGGCGCAACGAGTATTTCTCGGCCTTTCCCAATGCCGTGGCGATCCGGCCTATCGACAACCCGAATGTCACGATTATTCCATGGTTCAATATCTTCTTCTTTATCGCATTGATGGCTGCGGTCCTGTTCATCCGCGCCATGTGGCGACAGTTCCGCGAACGTTCGGTTGATCCGTTGCTGGATGCAGCGGAACACCAGTTCGATGAGGTGCAGGCCGACGTTGCTCAGCGTCGCGGACGTTTCACCAAATGGTTGGATAGCTGGCGCGACAACAACAAAAACCGGCCTGTGAAGTAAATGGTGTAGGGGGCTTTGCCCCCGCCGCGTACCGCGTCTCCCCCAGGTTATTTTGTGGCCAGTAATAACTGGCGTTTGTTATTCCCCGTAAGGTATCCAGATATTCTTAACCTCGGTGCTGGCGGCAAGATAGTCGCGGGCAGATGGCGTTAGCGCCTTGCCGTAGTTCACCCATGTACGTTTGAGGTTGCCTGCGCTGGCCTGCTCGATCACAGCGCTCAGGTCGCTGCTTGAGAATGACCAGACCGCGTCAACATCCAGATGTTTGGCAAGCGTCGGGGCAAGCTCGGCGTGGCTTCCGGTGAGGATATTGACCACACCGGCAGGCACGTCAGAGGTGTCCAGCACCTGATAGAAATCTGTTGCTGCCAGCGGATAAGGTTCGCTAGCCACAAGAATCACCCGGTTTCCCATGGCGATCGCGGGGGCCATCACGCTGACCAACCCGCCAAGCGGTGCCACGTCATCGCAGAGAATCCCGATATTTCCGACCGGTTCTTTCATCGCCAGAGCGACACCGCGGATCGGCACACCATGTACTTGGCCGTCGTATTTGTCGGCCCATGCGCCGTAGGTGAAGAGCATGCGGATTGCACCTTCGACTTCCTCCGCGCCACCGCGCCCACCGGTCATCTGGTTGATCCGCGTGGCGAACTCCTCTGCGCGTGCGGACAGGTTTTCGGCGATATAATAGAGGATCTGCGCGCGCAGGTGCCCTGTGGTTTTGGACCAGCCTTTGGCGGCGTTGCAAGCCTCTACGGTGTTCCGGATGTCCTTGCGATTGGCTAGCGATGCATGGCCGAGCAATTTGCCACGCGGGCTGTAAACGGGGCTGGAATAACCGCCATCGGGCCGTGCCTGTTTGCCGCCGATGTAAAGCTTGGCCGTGCGATCCAGCGGATCGGCGGGGTGGCCGTCTTCGGTTGTGAAGGCTGCGATCTGCTTCAGTGTTTTGGCCGTGCCGGTTGATTTGGTATAACCGGCCAGTCCTTCCCATCCGCCTTCGCGCCCGAAACCGCTTTCGCGCACACCACCGAAACCGGCGGCAGCATCCATCATATTGGTGCCGTTGACCCAGACGATACCTGCGGCCAGTTTGGGTGCGATATCGAGCGCAAGGTTGATGTTTTCAGACCAGACAGACGCTGCCAATCCATAGCGTGTGTTATTTGCGATTTCCACTGCTTCGGACGGGGTGCGGAAGGTCGTTGCAACCAAAACAGGACCAAAGATTTCTTCCTGCATCAGCGTTGACGCTGGCGAAAGGCCGGTAATTAGCGTCGGGGGGTAAAAGCATCCCTTTGGTGCTTTAACCTGATAGGTTTCACCTTCGGTATTGGCACCGACCATCCGTGCGATCTGGTCCAGCTGTACAGGATCCACAATCGCGCCTACGTCGATGCATTTATCCAGCGGATCACCGATGCGCAGCCCATCCATGCGGGATTTCAGTTTTGTGTAGAAACGCTCGGCGATGCCCTCTTGCACCAAAAGCCGCGAACCAGCGCAGCAGACCTGTCCCTGATTGAACCAGATTGCATCGACGAGGCCTTCAACGGCGCTGTCGAGGTCGGCATCCTCAAATACGATGTAAGGGGATTTGCCGCCCAGTTCGAGGCTGAGCGCCTTGCCTGATCCAGCGGTCGCCTCGCGGATTTTGCGGCCGACTTCGGTTGATCCGGTGAAAGCGATCTTGTCGACATCGGCGGCCACCAACGCCGCCCCTGTGTCGCCGTCACCGGTGACGATGTTCACGACACCGGGCGGCACGCCTGCTTGCGTGCAAATGTCGGCAAAAACCATCGCGGTGAGCGGGGTGTATTCGGCAGGTTTCAGGACGACGGTATTGCCCATCGCCAATGCGGGCGCGATTTTCCATGCCAGCATCAGCAGCGGGAAATTCCACGGGATGATCTGGCCGCACACCCCCAAGGCCTCGCGGTCGGGCAGTTCGGATTTCATCAACTGCGCAAAGCCCGCGTGGTGATAGAAATGGCGGATGGCGAGGGGCACATCAATGTCGCGGCTTTCGCGGATCGGTTTGCCGTTGTCGAGCGTTTCCATCACCGCCAGCAGGCGGGCATGTTTTTGCATCAGCCGCGCAATAGCATAGAGCACGCGCGCACGCTTGTGGCCGGATTTGGCCCAAGCAGGCTGTGCTTTGCGGGCGGCAGCGACGGCAAGGGCGATCTCTTCGGCGCTGCCTTTGGTGACACCGGCCAGTTTTTCGCCAGTGGCCGGATTATTCGTGGCAAAGTCATCGCGCATGGCGCCCCATTTGCCGTTGATGTAGTGGCCTGCAATACCACCGTGATCAGCCAGCCACGCCAACGCCTCGGCACTGCTTTCGGGGGCGGGGCCATAGTCCATAGTGTCGAAGATTTCCTTGACGGTCATATGCCGACCCTTCTCATCATCTTGCCAAAAATACTCAAATCCGGCCTATCCAATCGCATGCCGCCACTGCGCGGAATAGGCGCCTGTGACGTGATGTTCCAACTGCCGTTCGATGTCACCCAGAAGGCTTGAGGCGCCAAAGCGGAAAAGATCAGGTTGCAGCCAGCGGTCGCCCAATTCGTCCTTGATCATGCTGAGATAAACCAAGGCATCCTTTGCCTTGCTGATCCCGCCAGCAGGTTTATAGCCGACCTTGATGCCGGTACGATCTTGGTAGTCGCGGATCGCGCGGATCATGGTCAGCGTCACCGGCAGGGTGGCATTTACCGGCTCTTTGCCGGTCGATGTCTTGATGAAATCAGCGCCCGCCATCATACACACAAGGCTGGCACGGGCGACGTTGCGCAGGGTGCCAAGTTCGCCGGTGGCCAAGATCGCTTTGACATGCGCATCGCCGCAGGCCGCGCGCATTTCCTTCATTTCATCATAGAGCGCCTGCCAGTTGCCCGTCAGCACATGGCGGCGGCTGATCACGATGTCGATCTCTTGCGCGCCTGCGGCAACACTCTCGCCAATTTCTGCGATCCGTAAATGAAAGGGCGACAGGCCGGCCGGAAAGCCGGTCGAGACCGCCGCCACCGGAATGTTCGTGCCTTGCAGCGCATCGACCGCCGTTGCGACCATGTCGTGGTAGACGCAGACCGCACCTGTGGTCAGGCCTTCCATGCCCAAAGCCTCAAGGACGGGTTGCGCGACTGGCTGCCGCGCTTTGGCGCACAGACGCCGCACGCGGCCTTCGCTGTCATCGCCGGATAGTGTGGTCAGGTCCATCAGGCTGATCGCTTTGCACAGCCACGCCGCTTGGTAATCCTTCTTTACGCTGCGCCGCCCGGGCAGTGTTTGTGCGCGCCGTTCGATGGCCGAGGTATTGGCCTGCACCGCCATGACCCAATCAAGATCAAGCGGCATGCCGTCGTTGCGCGGTTCATGGATTTGCGGCAACTGCGATGTCGCCAGCGTCGGGGATTGAGTGGTTTGCAAGGTGGCCTCCTGCGGTGCCTCGTGAAAGTGGCACTTTGGCGCTGTCTTGGCAAGGTTTGACCGCTTGGTCAAATATTAAGTGATTTGACCTGACGTCGCGGTGTTTCAGGCCGGTTGTACGACCTGTTTTTGGTATTTTTGGCGGTACTGCAAAGGTGTCAGCCCGTGGGCTGCGCGAAACAGTTTGTGAAAATGCGACATGTTGGGAATACCGCAATCCGCCGCGATGTCGCTGATAGCTTCACTGTCTGTGGTCAGGGCGCGGGCCGCATGCTCCATCCGGATGTGATTGATATAGTCGGACGGTGTCTGCCCCAGATATTTGCGCATCATCCGGCTGACATGCGGGTGTGCTTTGCCCGCAATTGCGACCAATCCTGCGGATCCGTCGCGAAAGACCTCTGGCGATTTAGCAGCGTTGCACGCGGCCGCCAGCCAGTCGGGGATCTGAGTGTCAAAGGTGTTCGCTGTCAGGTCGGCACAAAGCGGCAGCAAGAACGCTTCGGCCGCTAGCGTGTCGCAGGGGCTGTTTTCCAACTGCACGGCGGCATGGTTCAGTGCCGCCAGTTGCCGGATGTCGCGGCGGGCGTGCACAGGACCGCCTGCTGCCCAGAACAAATGCCCGTCCACGCCGGGATGCCGCGCAACCAGCGCCTTGATCGTATCGGGATGGATGCTGAGAGACACCACAAGCGCATGTTCGCCGCGCCCCTGAAGGGCATGGGGCTGTCCCGGTTGCACAAAGACAACGTCACCTTCGCCCAGCGTTTCGGTCCGATTTGCAAGGTGATGGCGGACCCTGCCGTTTTGCACCCAGAACAGTTCATAAAAGTCGTGATCATGCAGCATTCTGGGGCGTGTCGGCGCCAATGTCGCCCGTGTCAGGCGGATTTGCGTGCCGGTTGCCAGGATGTCTGCATGATAGAGCGTTTGGGTCATGGCATCAAATTAGCACAGTAATTGCTGCGGTGCAGCATAAAAAGAAGAAGCTTCTTGGGTGAAATTATAGAGGAATTCTGGGAACTTCCCACGATCGCGGTGTCGCGGCCCGCCCTTGACTGCAGACGGCAAAGCGAATCGCATGTGATTGGCGTGACAAATCATCACTGCCACGCTATGGCGTCCCCAACCCAACCAAACGAGGTGCACCCATGAGCTTTGACCGCACAATCAAGATTGCCCCGTCCATCCTCTCGGCCGATTTTGCCAATTTTGGCGCAGAGTGTGCGGCAATTGAAGCGCAAGGTGCAGACTGGGTGCATGTGGATGTCATGGACGGGCATTTTGTGCCCAACATCACTTTTGGCCCTGCCACCTGTGCCGCGATCCGCCCGAATATCAAGGGTGTCATGGACGTGCATCTGATGATCGCGCCAGTTGATCCTTACATCGAGGCGTTTGCCAATGCCGGTGCCGATGTGATCACCGCCCATGTCGAGGCAGGGCCACATATTCACCGCACGCTTCAGGCCATCCGTGGTGCGGGTGCAAAGGCGGGTGTGGCGTTGAACCCCGGCACGCCTGCGTCTTCGGTTGAAATGCTGCTGGATATGGTCGATCTGGTCTGCGTGATGACGGTGAACCCCGGTTTTGGCGGGCAGAAGTTCATCCACAGTCAGGTTGAAAAGGTACGTGAATTGCGCGCCATGATCGGTGACCGGCCGATTCATATCGAGATTGATGGCGGCGTTGATCCGACGACGGCACCTTTGGTGGCTGCTGCTGGTGCTGATGTTTTGGTTGCAGGCTCTGCGGTGTTTCGTGGTGGGTCTGTCAGCAATCCGGCACCTTATGGCGACAACATCCGCGCCATTCGTGCTGCTGCTGCGGTCTAGGACGCTCTGCACAAAACCTGCACAATTGCACAGCCTGCTTTGCACGGCGCGCCCGTAGGTCCTTTCTGACAGGAACAGAAAGGAAAAATGATGGTTGTGCGCGGTGTACCGTATCGGATTGCGAAAGATGCGTGGTGGCTGGATGACGAAGATCCGCCACGCGGGGTCCGCGCAGGGCCCGTGTTGATTGCCGCTTTGCTGTTGGGGGACATGCTGGTCTGGGATCTAAGGCCCGGTATTGGCTTGGCCCTTTGGATGCTTTTACTGGGTGGCGCGGTTGCTTTGACAGTGGCGCGCAGACTCACACGGCGGCGCGCTTTCGTGGCGGTCGCAGTTCTGATTGTCGCTGTCGCGCCTCTGGTAGAGGTGGTCCAATTCGGGACGGTGATGGTCGCTTTGTTGGGGCTGGGTACCTTTGCGGTGATGGTTGTGGCCGAAGACTGGACCAGTACGGCCCTTTGGCGGGCTGTTGCACGGCTGCCCGGAGTTGGGGTCGTTCAGACTATCCAGGACGCCTTTGCCATGCGCCTACCATCCACCGCGCGGAGTGGTTTTCGCGGTGCGCTTTTTGACTGGGCCTTGCCCGTCTTGGCCGGGGCCTTTTTTCTTTTTCTTTTTGTTGCGGCGAACCCGCTTTTGGACAAATGGCTGTTGACCTTTGCCGATACTGAGTTTGATGTCTTGCCCCAGTTCGAGCGCGTTTTTTTCTGGCTTTTGATTGCCTTCGCGGTCTGGCCCTTGCTGCGGCTGACCCCAATGATGCCCCGTTTGATGCGTGTTCACCCAACCCAGATGCGCGCCTTGCGGTCCGCGTTTCTGAGCGAACGTTCGGTCGGTCGCGCACTGGTTGTCTTCAATGTGATATTCCTGATCCAGACGTCACTGGACTTGGGCTATCTTTGGGGGGGCGTTGCCCTGCCTGAGGGCATGAGCTATGCGCAATACGCGCATCGCGGGGCCTATCCGTTGATGGTGACGGCATTGCTTGCGGGTGTTTTCGCCTTGCTGGCACAGCCCTATCTGGGCAGCGGTGTGCTGGTGCGGCGGTTGTTGTATCTCTGGATCGCGCAGAACGTGGTACTGGTGATTTCCTCTATCCTGCGGCTCGATCTCTACGTTGATGTTTACGGCCTGACGCGCCTGCGGTTCGCGGCCTTTGTCTGGATGGTTGTTGTCGCGCTCGGGCTGGTCTTGATCATCAAGCAGACGGTTGGGCGACATACTGTTGGGTGGTTTGTGCAAAGGGCATTTGGTTTGGGGCTTTTAGCGGTTTACCTGTGCAATCTGGTGAATATTGATGGCCTGATCGCGCGCCACAACCTCGCAGATGACCGTGGCCCCGACTACTATCTTTGCGGATTAAGCGAGGGGGCCGCTCCGGCAATCCTCAGGCATGATCTGGAGACTGGTACAGAGCTTTGCTTTAGCTATCGCCCCTTTTTTTCCCAGCGTGATGATTGGCGTGAATGGGGCTACCGCAACGCACGCTTGCGCCGTAGTTTGGCAACCATGGAGATTGAACAATGATCTTGGTTGCTGATGATGATGCCCAGATCCGTGCTGTTGTGCGGATTGGACTGACCCAAGCCGGATTTGGTGTGGCCGAGGCCAAGGATGGTCGTGCGGCGCTTGAGAAGGCCGAGAGCCTGCGCCCCGATCTGATCATCCTTGATATCGGGATGCCCGAAATGGACGGGCTGGAGGTGTGCCGCACGTTACGCAAGACGTCTCAGGTGCCGATCCTGTTTTTGACCGCGCATGCGGATGAAATCGACCGCGTTGTCGGTCTTGAACTGGGTGCCGATGACTATGTCGCGAAACCTTTTTCACCCCGTGAATTGGTGGCGCGGGTACGCGCGATATTGAAACGCAGTCAGGGTGAGGTTGTAGAGCAAACCGTCCTGCGGCGCGGTATCCTGAGCGTCGATCCTGCGCGGCACCTGTGCCATGTGGGCGATGATACGGTTTTGTTGACTGCGCGGGAAATGGACCTGTTGGAACGTCTGATAGCACGCCCTGATCATGTAATGTCGCGCCCGCAGCTGGTCGATGCGATCTATGGCACCAATGTGCATGTCAGCGACCGCACGATGGACAGCCATTTGCGCAATCTGCGCAGCAAACTGACCGATGCCGGCTGCACCGATGCGATAGAGACGGTGCACGGCGTGGGCATCAGGATGGGTGCATGCCGCGGCGCGTGATCCGCAAATGGCGGCCTCCTCTGGCTTTGGTGCTGGGCGGGACATTGGCGGCGGTGTTCTTATTGCCGCTCATCGTGATCGGCTATTTCCGCGTTGCGGGGGGCGTTTTGGGATGGGGCGAGACCTCATGGATGATCGGTTTGATGGCCTTTGTTGCGACGGCGATCCTCGGGGTGCTGCTCTGGCGCTTGGTGTTGCAGCCGGTACGCGCCCTGACGGCCTATGCCCGCAATGAGGGCGCAGGTGATGCCCCCACGCATTTCGGTACACCGGAATTCTCGCAATTGGGTGAGGCTGTGCTCGAAATGACTGCAGCCCTGCGCGGGCGCGAGGCGGTACTACGCAGCTATGCGGATCACGTCACCCATGAGCTCAAATCGCCGCTGACGGTCATTCAAGGGGCCGCCGAGTTGCTGGAAGACCCTGATCTGGGTGTTGCGGATCGGGCGCAACTGCTGCGCGGAATCCGTGATAATACCGCGCGGATGGAGGCGCTACTTGACGGGCAGCGTGCGTTGGCGCGGGCGCAAGATGTGATTGCGGCGGGGGAATGCCGCCTTGGTGAGGTTGTGAAAGACATTGCGCAGGCGGTTGTTGTGGTTGACGGGCTGGTGCCCTTGCCGCGCGATGTGATGGATGTTGTGGCCACCCATCTGGTCGGGAATGCCTTGGCGCACGGGGCCACAACGATCAGCTTTGATCATCAGGGCGCACATGTGCTGGTGCATGATGATGGCGCGGGAGTCAGCGAAGGCAACCGCGCCCGCATTTTTGATCCATTCTTTACCACGCGGCGCGACGCAGGCGGGACCGGTATGGGGCTGCCGATTGTGCGCCGTATGTTAGAGGCACAAGGCGCCAGCATCCGGCTGCTTGATGCGCCGGGTGCGGTGTTTCAGATCAGCTTTGACCGGTAGAAAAGGTGCCAAGTACGCCTTAGAAATCGACGATTATTGCGATACCTTTTTCAACCGCCAAATCAACGATTGAGGATGCAACGGCCAAATCCTGCAAGCCCACGCCAGTGCCATCAAAAAGCGTGATTTCATCTGCGCTCGTGCGGCCCGGGTGGGTGCCGTTGATCACAGCGCCAAGTTCATGCACATCGCTTTGTTCGATCAGACCGCTTGCGACGGCATGTTGCGCCTCACCGATGCTGATGGATTGCGCGACCTCGTCGGTAAAGACGGTGGCACGGGCCAGAAGGCTGGCTTCGACCTCTTGTTTGCCTTTGGTGTCGGTGCCCATGCAGGCGATATGCGTGCCGGGTGCGATGTGATCGGCCATGATTGTGGGCGCAAACGTCGAGGTGATCGAGATCACGACATCGGCTTCGGCCAGACCCTCGAGCGGGACCGCCTCAAACGGCACACCTGCTTCATTGGCGACCTTTTCGATATTGGGCAGCATTTCGGGGTGGTAGTTCCATCCGATGACTTTTTCAAAGTTGCGCTGTTCGAGTGCCGCGCGCAGTTGGAATGTGGCCTGATGGCCCGCGCCGACCATGCCCATGACCTTTGCATCCTTGCGCGCCAGATGCTTGATCGAAACGGATGAGGCCGCCGCCGTGCGTAGTGCCGTCAGAAGATTACCGCCCACCATCGCTTTGACCATGCCGGTATCAGGATCAAACAGGAAAACGGTGGACTGGTGGTTGATATGCCCATGCTTTTCAAGGTTGTTGGGCCAATAGCCTCCCGCCTTCAGCCCAAGCGCCATGCCCGCTTTGTCGAAACCGCCCTTGAAGCCGTAAAGCGCATCTTCATAGCCAATCGCTTCGCGAATGACGGGGAAGTTGTAGGCGCTGCCCTTGGACATGGACGCGAATACTTTTTCAACAGCGTCGAACGCATCTGCGCGGGTCAGCAGGCCTGCGATTTCTTTTTCGGGAACGATAATCATGGGTATTCTTTCTTTTGCGGCCGCTCATCCAGCCCATGTGGGCTGTCTTCGCGATGAGCGACCGTTAGGGAGGGAAGAGTGCTTAGTAGGCTTTGCCGCGCGCGGACACGGGCCACAGCGTTTCAACCTTGCCGTTACGGACACCGACATACCAATCATGCACGTTGCAGGTCGGGTCACAGTGGCCGGGGACCAGCTTGAGCTTGTCATTGACCTTCAGCACACCGTCAGGGTCGGCAACAACGCCATGCTCGTCCGAACACTTCACATATTGCACGTCGGTCCGGCCATAGATTGTTGGCAGGCCACTGTCGACGGATTGCGCCTTTAATCCTGCGTCCACAATCGCTTTGTCGGTCTTTGCGTGGCTCATGACCGATGTCAGGATAAACAGCGCGTTTTCCCACTCGCCCTGATCGATACGCTTGCCGTCCTTGTCCAGAATACGGCCATAGTCTGCGTCCATGAAGGCGTAGGAGCCGCACTGCAATTCATTGAATACGCCGGATGCGCTCTCAAAATAGTAGGATCCTGTCCCGCCGCCGCCGACGATGTCGCTTTCGATCCCTTCTGCTTTCAGCATCTCGAGCGTTTGAGCGACTTGATCAATCGCGATCTGGGTTTTGCTCTGACGCTCTTCGTATGAATCGAGGTGCTGCATCGCGCCCTGATAGGCCTGAATGCCCGCGTACTTGAGGCCCGGTGCCGCGTCGATGGCCTTGGCCAAATCAACAACCGGCTGGCCGTATTGCACACCACAACGGCCTGCACCCACGTCGATTTCCACCAGACATTCGATCTGCGTGCCATGCTTCATCGCCGCAGCTGACAGGTCGGCCACGTTGTCGATGTCATCGACACAGCAAATGGCGCGCGCACCCAGCTTTGGCAGGCGGGCCAGACGGTCGATTTTCTCAGGCTGGCGCACTTGGTTCGAGACCAGCACGTCCTTGATGCCGCCACGGGCGAAAACCTCGGCCTCCGAGACTTTCTGGCAGCACACGCCGACAGACCCGCCAAGGCTTTCTTGCAGCAGCGCCACATCAACGGATTTGTGCATCTTGCCGTGCACGCGGTGGCGCATGCCATGTGACTTGGCAAAGTCGCCCATCTTTTTGATGTTCCGCTCCAGCGCGTCCAGATCAAGCACAAGGCAAGGTGTCTGGATGTCAGCCTCATCCATACCTGGCAGGGCAGGGACGTCGTAGCCGACTTCGAGGTTTTTGAGGTTGCTCATATCGTTCATGGGTCTTCTCCCTTTAGCCTTGCATCCAAGGCAATTTGTCTAGGTCTACGTTGCCGCCAGTGACAATCACGCCAACGCGTTTTCCGGCGAATTTCTCTTTGTTTTTCAGGATCGTGGCGAGCGGTACGGCACAGCTGGCCTCCATCACGATCCGCAGGTGCTTCCACGTCATCTTCATAGCGTCGATGATCTCTTCCTCAGAAGCGGTGTAGATGTCGGTCACGTAGTTGGACACGAAATGCCATGTGCGCTCTTTGAGCGGCACCAAAAGGCCGTCTGCGATGGTTTGGGGTGCATCATCTGCGATGATGTGGCCTGCCTTGAAGCTGCGATACGCATCATCCGCCTGTTCGGGTTCTGATGCGATGATCTGAACCTCTGGCGCGAGCGTCGACAGCGTCAGGCAAGTGCCGGAAATCATACCGCCGCCACCAATAGGCGCGACCATCATTTCAAGCCCGTCAACCTGCTCTATGAATTCCTTGGAACATGTTCCCTGACCGGCAATCACACGCGGATCATTGTATGGGTGAACGAAATCGCCACCCGTTTCGGCCTGAACACGCGCGAATGTTTCTTCGCGTGATGTTGTCGACGGTTCGCATTCGGTAATGACGCCACCATAGCGGCGCACGGTGTCTTTCTTGGCCTGTGGTGCCGTGCGCGGCATCACGACATTGCACGGGATACCGCGACGCATTGCGGCATAGCTGAGGCAGGAAGCGTGGTTGCCGGACGAATGTGTCGCTACGCCCTTCTTGGCTTGCTCGTCAGTCAGCCCAAAGACAGCATTTGCTGCACCGCGCACCTTGAAAGCGCCGGGTTCCTGAAAGTTCTCGCACTTGAAGAACAGCTGCGCGCCGGTCAGCTCATTAAGGTAATCCGATGTGCGGATCGGCGTGCGGTTGATATGCGGTTTGATGCGCTCGTGCGCGTCCAGCATGTCTTGATAGGTCGGGATATACATGTCGCCGTGGTCTTTCATTATGCTGCGTCCCTCATTTTCAGGCCGGTTGTGCCGCGATAGTATTCTTGCGCAGCCGCAACACCAGAGCCGAGTTTGATATCAAGGCCAAGGTCCACCATGCACATCTCGGCCGTGGCGATGCCAGAGAGGGCCATAACATCTGTCATGCTGCCCAAGTGGCCGATGCGGAACACTTTGCCAGCGACTTCACCAAGGCCCACGCCAAAGGCCACGCCATATTTTTCGGCGGCATGGGTGACGATATCTGTCGCGTTGAACCCGTCGGGTGTTTTGATCGCACTCACAGTGTCCGAATAAAGATCAGGCGACGCGGCGCAAAGGTCCAGCCCCCAAGCATCAACAGCAGCCCGCACACCAGAAGCAATGCGTGTGTGACGGGCAAAGACGTTCTCCAGCCCCTCTTTCAGCAATGTTTCGGTCGCCAGAAGCAAACCGTTCATCAGACCAACCGCAGGCGTGTAAGGATAGGCGTTCGCAGCATACCCTTTGGTCATATCGGCAATATCAAAGAAGGTGCGCGGCAGTTTCGCTGTCTTGCTTGCTGCCAATGCTTTTTGGCTAAAACCGACAATCGCCAGACCCGCAGGCAACATGAACCCTTTCTGCGATCCGGTTACAGCAACATCGACGCCCCATTCATCAAAGCGGAAGTCCATGGACCCGATCGAACTGACGCCATCTACAAACAACATGGCAGGGTGATTGGCCGCATCCAGGGCTTTGCGCACAGCGGCGATGTCCGATTTTACGCCGGTTGCCGTTTCGTTGTGCGTGGCCAGAACAACTTTGATCTTATGCTCCTTGTCGGCCTGCAGGATTTCGGCATAGCGGTCCGCCGGAACGCCATGGCCCCAAGGTGTCTCGACGATGGTCATGTCCAACCCATGACGCTGGCACATGTCAATCCAGCGGTGGCTGAACATGCCGTTGCGTGCCGCCAGCACTGTGTCGCCAGCGCAAAGCGTGTTTGTCAGCGCCGTTTCCCAACCACCAGTACCGGTGGAGGGAAAGATAAAGATTTCAGCCGTTTCAGACTTCAGAATTTCCTGAACGCCCGCACGTGCGGGGTGCAGGATTTGTCCGAAAAGCGGTGAACGGTGATCGATTGTCGGCATGTCACAGGCTTTGCGAATAGCTTCGGGCATATTCGTCGGGCCGGGAATAAATACGGGGTTCTGAAAGCTCATCATCCAATCCTCCATTGGGTTGAGTGTGTTTTGGCAGAACAGGCCATGTCTGTATATTTTTTTGAAATTGTTTTTCAGAAAGCGAACCCCTGAGAAAAATGTTTATTGTCAGTGCTTTGCATTTTTCATAACATGAAAAAAATTTTCAGATATGGGAAAAATGATGGAAACAGAGGTCAAGCGCGGCCGTGGTCGCCCCAAGGCGTGGGATGACAAGGGTGCGCAAAATACGATTAAATCGCTCGATCGCGCGCTGGAGGTTCTGGTCCAGCTGGGTGAAATGCAGGGCAGTACCCTCTCTGAGATTGCGGGCGCCCTTGGTCAATCGCCCGCGACAGTCTACCGCGTTCTGACGACATTTCAGGGGCGCGGCTTTGCTGATTTCGATCCGCAAAGCCAGGTCTGGAGCATTGGCCCTGCTGCATTCCTGACCGGATCAATGTTTTTGCGCCGCACGTCGCTGGTTGAACGCGCACGGCCCATCATGCGTGATCTGATGGAAGCGACAGGCGAGACCGCGAACCTTGGGATCGAACGGGATGGTCAGGTGCTCTTTCTGGGGCAGGTTGAGACACACGCAACAATCCGTGCGTTCTTTCCGCCCGGAACCGCATCGGCAATGCATTCGTCGGGTATCGGCAAGGCGTTGCTGTCACGCATGGACGACAAACGCCAGCGTGCGGTGCTGGCCGCTGGCAAGCTGGAGCAGTTTACACCGCATACGCTGACCGATCCCGAAGCGATGATCGCCGATCTGCATGCGACCAAGGCACGCGGTTATGCCTTCGATGGCGAAGAACGCAACATCGGCATGCGGTGCATCGCCGCCCCTGTCTATAACGTTTTTGGTGAGGCCGTGGCGGGGATTTCTGTTTCGGGGCCGACGTCGCGGATCACGGATGACCGGATTGTGGCCTTGGCCGAAGATGTCATGGAAGCCGCAACGCGCCTGACCCGCGCGATTGGCGGCAACCACAGGCCGGCAAGCTAGCGCTTGCTGGGACGGATGGCACTTTCGCGGTAATTCGGATCATCGCTGAACGGGTGGTCTTGATCCGGCAAGGTTGGTTCGGGTGAAGCATGGGGTTGTGACTGTGTCAGCATTGCCCAGAGCTTGCGTGCAAGAAACTGGGCAATGACCACGAGCACCATAAATGCGCCGAAAGCGGTCATGATCGACCCTGCGCTGACATCGACGCAGGCATCCCCCGCGCCAAAGGCGATGGCATAAAGGATACCGACTGTTTCAGTACAGGTCGTGAGCATGCGATCCCCGTTGGTCGAATGGGGCCAGACTAATCCGTGTGGATCAAAACGGCAAACATTGCCGCTCTGCGCGTTTTCTTGTTAGCGCCTGCAATTCTGCATGACTTTTCCAAGGCGGCTTCTTACGGTTCGGGGTGAAGCACCAAAACGGAGCCAACCATGGATTTTGGCCTGACCGATGAACAACAAATGATCGTGGATACCGTGCGGTCCTTTGTTGAACACGAAATTTACCCCCATGAAGATGCGGTCGAAAGGAGTGGCGAGGTTCCAAAAGAAATCGCCGATGAGATCAAACGCAAGACGATTGAGCTGGGGTTTTACGCCTGCAATTTTCCCCAAGAGGTTGGTGGCGCAGGTTTGAGCCATGTCGAATTTGCGCTGGTCGAGCGGGAATTGGGGCGCGGGTCGATGGCACTGAACCATTTCTTCGGGCGTCCGCAGAATATTCTGATGGCCTGTCAGGGGGATCAGCGTGAGCGGTATCTGCTGCCTGCGGTGCGGGGCGAACGGATGGATGCGTTGGCCATGACAGAACCTGATGCAGGATCGGATGTGCGGGGGATGAAATGTTCTGCCGTGCGGGATAGTGGTGATTGGGTGCTCAACGGGTCCAAGCATTTCATATCGGGTGCCGATCACGCAGATTTCTTTATCGTCTTCGTTGCAACGGGCGTCGATGACACGCCCCGTGGCTCCAAGAAACGCATCACCACATTCCTGGTGGATCGCGGCACACCGGGGTTCGCGGTGCGTGATGGTTATCAATCGGTCAGCCACCGTGGGTACAAGAACTGCATTCTTGATTTTGACAACTGCCGCCTGCCTGATGCGCAGGTTCTGGGCGAGGTCGATGGCGGTTTTGCTGTCATGAACGAGTGGCTTTATGCCACGCGCATTACCGTGGCCACCATGTCGGTCGGGCGGGCGCGGCGGTGTTTTGATTATGCGCTGAACTATGCCGCCGAGCGCAAGCAATTCGGCCAGCCCATCGGAAAATTCCAAGGTGTCAGTTTCCAGATCGCCGATATGATCACCGAGATTGACGCCGCAGATATGCTGACGCTCTCTGCCGCGTGGCGTCTGGATCGCGGGTTGCCTGCGAACCGCGAGATTGCCTCGGCCAAGGTTTACGCCACCGAAATGCTGGCCCGTGTCACCGACGCAACGCTGCAAATTTACGGTGGCATGGGACTGATGGGCGATTTCCCGATCGAGCGGTTCTGGCGTGACGCGCGGGTTGAGCGGATCTGGGACGGCACTTCGGAAATCCAGCGCCATATTATCAGCCGCGAACTGCTGCGCCCTCTGGGGGCCTGATGGACAGGCTAACGCGGCTTTTTAATCCCTGCTCTATCGCTGTGATCGGTGGCGGGGCATGGGGTGCTGAGGTGATCCGCCAATGCCAGAAGATCGGTTTTGCGGGCGATATCTGGGTGGTGCATCCTACCAAGGAAGACATTGCAGGCCTTGTACCTTTTCGCGCAATTGCGGACCTGCCCGCACCACCCGATGCGGTGTTTATCGGTGTCAACAGGCACGCGACCGTCGTGGCGGTAAAAGCGCTCGCCGCGATTGGTGCGGGTGGCGCCATCTGTTTCGCCTCGGGTTTTAGCGAGGCCGCGCATGAGATCGCGGACGGGGATGACCTGCAACGGGCGCTTTTGGTGGCGGCAGGTGACATGCCGGTGATCGGTCCCAACTGCTATGGGTTTCTGAATTATCTTGATGGTGTCGCCCTATGGCCCGATCAGCACGGTGGCCTGCGCGTGAACAGCGGGGTGGCTCTGATCGCGCAATCCTCGAATGTGGCGATCAATCTGACGATGCAGACCCGTGGCTTGCCGGTTGCCTATGTCGCGACCGTCGGCAATCAGGCGCAGACGGGCCTGTCCGAGATTGGCCAGACCTTGCTGGCAAATCCCAAAGTCACGGCGCTGGGGCTCTATCTGGAAGGTTTGGATGACCTCGCGGGTTTTGTGGAACTGGCCGCAGCAGCACGGCGTTCGGGCAAGCCGATTGTGGCGCTGAAAACCGGTAAATCCGAACAAGCGCAGAGGGCCGCGATTTCGCACACTGCCTCGCTTGCGGGTAGTGATGCGGGTGCTGGAGCGCTTTTTGATCGTTTGGGGATCGGGCGGGTGTCATCGCTGTCGGCCTTTCTTGAGACACTCAAGCTTTTGCATGTTGTGGGGCCTATAGGCGAAGCTACGGTCGCCTCGATGTCCTGTTCCGGTGGCGAGGCCAGCCTGATGGCCGATATGGCGCACGGGCAGTCAATATCGTTTCCAACGCTGTCGGCGGCGCAAACTGCTGATCTGCGCAAAACGCTTGGGCCAATCGTGGCGTTGGCCAATCCGCTCGACTATCATACCTTTATCTGGGGCAACGAAGACGCGATGGCGGCCACATTCTCCGCCATGATGTCACCGGACATGGCGCTGGGCGTCGTGATCCTTGATTTCCCGCGCCCTGACCGCTGTACGGCACCTGCGTGGGACTTGGTGCTGAATGCTGTGGCGCGCGCGCAGGCGCAGACAGGGCGCCCAATCGCGGTGCTGAGTTCACTGGTCGAGAACCTGCCCGAGCAGGTTGCCATTGATCTTGTCGCACGCGGTATCCTGCCGCTTTGCGGAATGGCCGAAGCGATCGAGGCGGTCGCGGTCGCGGCGCGTGTCGGCAAGCCGAAAGGGGCCGGGCTGTTTGTGCCGCCTGTGGTGCGGCCTGCAAAGATACTGAGTGAAGCGCAAGCCAAGCAGGTTTTGCAGGGCTGTGGCCTGCCGGTGCCGCGTTCTGAATATGTTTCCAATCTCAATGATCTTGCGGATGCAGGGCGGACGGTTGGCTTTCCTGTTGTGCTGAAAGGAACCGGTGTCGCCCATAAGACAGAAGCGGGTGCAGTTGTCGTCGGGATTCCTGATCAGGCGGCTTTGCTGCATGCCGCCAAGGCAATGCCGACGGACAGTTTTCTGGTCGAACAGATGATCACCGGTGTGATCGCCGAGCTTCTTGTCGGTGTCGTCCTTGATCCCGCGCATGGTTATGTGCTGACACTTGCGGCGGGCGGTACTTGGGCAGAGATTTTGCAGGACAGTACCAGCCTGATCCTGCCCGTTGATGCGCGTGACATTGAACAGGCGCTTGGTGAATTACGGATTGCCCCCGTCCTGAAAGGCTATCGCGGCGCGCCTGCGGTCGATATCCAGGCGATCATTGACGCGGTGTTGGCGGTGCAGTCCTATGTCATCGCACAAACGCCCATCGAGGTCGAAATCAACCCGCTGATGTGCGGCCCGAACGGGGCCGTCGCAGCCGATGCGCTAATCACGACAGGAGAACGCCATGACTGACGGCCCCATAAAGACCACCCGCGACGGGCATATCCTCGAGGTGACGCTGGACCGCCCCAAAGCGAACGCGATTGATCTGGCGACCAGCCGGATTATGGGCGATGTCTTTGCCGATTTCCGCGATGATCCGGATTTGCGGGTGGCGATTGTCACTGGTGCGGGCGAGAAATTCTTTTGCCCCGGTTGGGATCTGAAGGCGGCTGCGGACGGGGACGCTGTTGACGGGGACTATGGCAAAGGCGGCTTTGGCGGGCTGCAAGAATTGCCGCGCATGAACAAACCGGTGATTATGGCGATCAACGGTATTTGCTGTGGCGGTGGGTTAGAGCTGGCGCTGTCAGGTGATATTTTGTTGGCGGCTGAACATGCCACCTTTGCCCTGCCTGAAATCCGGTCCGGCACAGTTGCGGACGCGGCGTCGGTGAAATTGCCAAAACGGATACCCTATCACATCGCGATGGAGATGCTTTTGACAGGGCGCTGGATCGACGCCGCAGAAGCCGCCCGCTGGGGGTTGATCAATCGCGTTGTACCGGCGGATCAGTTGATGGATGAGGCGCGCAAGATGGCTGCGCTCATCGCCTCTGGCCCACCGCTTGTGTACGCGGCGCTCAAGGAAGTGGTGCGTGAGGCGGAAGACATGAAATTTCAGGACGCGATGAATCGGATCACCAAGAGCCAGTTTGCCGCGGTGGAGACCCTCTATACCTCCGAGGATCAGCGGGAAGGCGCGCGCGCATTCGCCGAAAAGCGTGATCCGGTTTGGAAAGGTCGATAGAATATTATTATAAAACAGAGACTTAAATTTTCTCTGACAAAAATGATCAGGATATATTGCATATCCTGATCATTTTTGTCAGTTTCCGCGCATCAACCTCAACTCCCGCAAGGATGACGACTATGCGCACACCACTGAGAAATTCACTTTTTTTGACGGCGGCCCTGACAGTTTCGGCTACCTCCGTCTTCGCCCAAAGCGACGCAGGTGAAGTGAACCTGTATTCTTCACGTCACTACGACACTGACGAGCGGCTCTATTCAGACTTCACCGAGCTGACAGGCATCACGGTGAACCGGATTGAGGCAAACGCGGACGAATTGATCGCGCGGATGCAGGCAGAAGGCGCGAACTCGCCTGCCGATATTCTTGTGACCGTTGACACCTCGCGTCTAGCGCGGGCCAAACAGGCCGGGTTGTTGCAATCGATCGAGAGCGATGTCCTGGAGACGCGCATTCCCGGATATTTGCAGGATGCAGATAACCAGTGGTTCGGCTTCAGCCAGCGCGCGCGCATCATTTTCTACGACAAAGACCGCGTCGCAAACCCGCCGCAGGACTATGTATCGCTTGCTGATCCCGCGTATGAGGGGATGGTCTGTCACCGGTCTTCGACCAACGTCTATTCCCAGACACTGCTGTCGGCGGTGATCGAAAACCACGGTGAAGAGGCCGCGACTGAGTGGGCGCAAGGTTTCGTCAACAACTTTGCCCGTGACCCACAGGGTGGCGATACAGACCAATTGCGTGGTTTGGTGTCAGGTGAATGCGATATTGCCATCTCGAACACCTACTATTTTGCCCGCGCGCTGCGCACTGACGTCGATGGTCTTGACGCTGACGCGCTTGCAAATATCGGCTGGGTTTTCCCTGCGCAGAATGCCGAAGGCGCGCATATGAACCTGTCTGGTGCAGGTGTTGCCATGAACGCGCCGAACCGCGACAATGCGATCAAGTTCCTCGAGTATCTGGCCTCTGATCGTGCGCAGGAGTATTTCAGTGCAGGCAATGACGAATATCCTGCGGTACCCGGTGTCGGGTTGTCACCTTCCGTCGCAGCGATGGGGCTTTTCCGTCCTGATGCGGTTGATCTGAGCGCAGTTGCCGAAAACCTGCCTGCAGCACAGCAGATTTTCAATCAGGTCGGTTGGGAATAAATCCTAACACGCACGGCTCAAGGGGCGCTTCGCGAGAGGCGCCCTTTTTTTATGCAGGGGCGGGTGCATGCAATCATGCTTCCGTTTTTCATTTCTGTGCGCTTCAGGCGCGACCCGTGCCGATCTTGCGACATAGCAGGATGACAGGGATCAATCCGATTGCCGCAATCACAAGGCTGGGGACAGCCGCACCTTCAAGCCGTTCATCGGACGCCAAACGATACGCTTGCACTGCCAGCGTATCATAGTTGAAGGGTCGCATGATCAGGGTTGCGGGCAATTCCTTCATCACATCCACGAACACGATCAGGCCTGCGGTCAGAAGGCTGGTGCGCAGCAGGGGCATATGGACCCGTCTGACCAGACCGGGAATGTCTTGGCCCAAAGTCCGTGCCGCTGCATCCATATTGGGCGCAACCGAGGCGATCCCGCCTTCATATGCGCCAATTGCTGCGGCAAGGAAGCGGATCAGATAGGCCGAAATCAACAGCCAGATCGAGCCTGTAAACAAAAGCCCCGTAGAGATATCGAAAGTGGCACGCATCCACCCGTCAAGCGCATTGTCAAAGGCTGCAAATGGCACCAATAGCCCGACAGCGATAACCCCGCCCGGCACGGCATAGCCGATCCGCGCGAGATAAAGGGACGTGCCGGTCAGGCGGCTTGTACTGACGCGGTGCAGGGTGCCCAGGATCAAGGCGGCAAGCACAGTCAGACCAGCAGCAATACCGGCAAGGGTCAGCGAGTTGCGGATAAAGCCCAGATAACGTGGGCTGAGCAGATCCTGCTGTGATCCGGCGGCCATCACGCTCAGAGCGATCACAGGCAGGACAACGCCCAGCAACACAGGCGTCAGGCAGAAAAGAAACGCACCGAGCTTTTGCCTTTTGCTCAGGGGCAACCGCTGCATAGGCGCATTACGCCGGCCGCTGGTATATTTCGCATTTCCACGGCTGGTCCGTTCCAGCATCACAAGCAGCAGTGCAAAGCTGAGCAGCCCCAATGCCAGTTGCGCCGCCGCTGCGCGATCCGCCAGTGAGAACCAACTGGTGTAGATGCCTACGGCGAAGGTTTGCACACCAAAATAGGCGACTGTGCCAAAATCCGCGATCGTCTCCATCGCGACCAGCATCACGCCCGAGGCAATCGCCGGACGTGCCATGGGCAGCGATACATACATGAACGCAGAAAAAGGTGACCTGCCCAGAACCCTTGCTGCCAGAAATGTGCTGGATCCTTGCGCCGCAAATGCGGCCCGCGCCAAGAGATAGACATAAGGATACAGCACGAGCGTCAGCATCATCGCCGCCCCACCCAGAGAGCGGATTTCAGGGAACCAATAGTCCCGTGGTCCCCATCCTGTCAGATCGCGTAGCAAGGTTTGCACGATCCCCGGATGGTCAAGTACGTGTGTATAACCGTAGGCCAGCACATAGGCGGGAAAGGCCAGCGGCAACGCCAGCGCGATCTCCATCCAGCGCCGCCCGGGGAAATCGGTCATGGTGACAAGCCACGCGGCACCTGCGCCGATGAATGCGGCCCCTGCCATCACGAGCGCGACAAGGACCAATGTAGTCACCGTGTAGCGCGCAAGGACAGTCTGCGCCAAGTTGCTGAGTGTATCGGACGATCCGGTCAGTGCTGCCGCCAGAACACCGACATAGGGTACGACACACACAAGTGTCACAAGCACGGCGATGCCCTTGAAAAAGGGCGTCAGGGCGGGCCTGCGTGACGACTTGTTTGCGCGCGGTTGTTCCATAGCCTGCACCTAAACGAAAGCAGGGCAGAGGGGCAAGCGATAGGGGCGCGCCATCGCTGCGCAATCGTGTGGTAGGGCCGTGTCACACTGTGTCATTCGGTCGCAGAAATCACATAGATGTAGGTGGCCATCTGTGATGCAAAATGTTTGTATGACCCCGAAACCGCGATTTATCCGATGGAATGGACCTGACATGCGCAAACTTCTGGCCGCCACCCTGATGACCCTGCTGCCCTTTGGGGCCGTTGCGCAGACCGTTTCTGATGAAGATATCAAAGCGTTGGCGCTTGAGGCAATCCGCGAGAACCCGCAGATCATCATGGAGGCGATCGCCCTTATCGAAGAGCAGCGCAGCCAAGCACAGGCCGTTGCACAGGCCGAAACCCTGCTGCGCCAGCGCGCGTTTCTTGAAAACGATCCAAACGCGCCCTTCGTCGGCAACCCCGACGCGGGCACCGTGATTGTCGAGTTTTTTGACTACAACTGCCCTTACTGCAAACGCGCTGCCGGTGATGTGAAGGCGCTTCTTGCGGCCGATGACGACGTCCGGGTGGTTTACCGTGAATGGCCCATCCTGGGCGAGGGGTCTGTTCTTGCCGCGCGGGCAGCGTTGGCCGCGCGCAATCAGGGCAAATACGAAGAAATGCACTGGGGTTTGATGGAAATGCGCGGGCGTGCCGAAGAGGCGTCTATCCTTGCCTTGGCGCGGTCCATTGGTCTGGATGTCGACCAACTGCGCAGCGACATGCAGAGCGACGATGTCAACAGCCACATTGCCGCCTCTGACCAGTTGGCGCAAAACCTTGGGTTTACGGGCACTCCGGCATTTGTGATCGGTGATGCTTTGGTGCCCGGCGCGATCCCGCTGGCGGAACTACAGCAATACATCGCACAGGCGCGGGCCGCAGAATAACCTGATTGCCCCCTTGACCTTCCAGTGAGTGGAAGGCCTATGTATGGCGTGTTCCAAAGGTAGCACGCTATGACACAAAGCTCTCTCACACTCCGAATCTCGAAATTGTCCTGCGGATCCTGCGTCGCGCGGGCCGAAAACGCGCTGCGCGCCGTGGATGGCGTGAACGAGGTGGCGGTGAACCTCGCTTCGGAAAGCGCTAAGATCGGTTTCGACACCCCTGCGACCCCCGCCAGAATTACGGAGGCACTTGCGACTGCAGGTTATCCTGCCATCGCCGAGCAGGTGACGCTGGATATCAGTGGCATGACCTGCGGATCATGTGCCGCGCGTGTGGAAAAGGCGCTTGCCGCCGCCCCAGCGGTGACAGATGTATCGGTAAACCTGGCGTCAGAGACGGCGCTGGTAAAATTCCTTGCGGGCGCCACCACACCGCAGGCGGTGGCAAAGGCATCAACAGACGCAGGCTACCCCGCGCATGTGCATGATCTTTCCGCGCCCAAGGTCGATCACAAAGCCGCTGAGATGGCGGCGTTGCGTCGCCATTTGACGATTGCGGCTGTTCTTACTGCGCCCGTTTTCGCGGTTGAAATGGGTGGCCACTTTATCCCCGGCGTCCATGAGTTCATCCACCGTACGATCGGGATGCAAACCAGTTGGGTGTTGCAGTTTGTGCTTGTGACGCTCGTGCTCATCTGGCCGGGGCGGTTCTTTTTCACCCAGGGCCTGCCTGCGCTTTTCAAGGGCGCGCCGGATATGAATGCTTTGGTCGCCATCGGCACAGGTGCGGCATGGGCGTTTTCCACTGTGGCGACGTTCTTTCCGGCCGTCCTTCCCACAGGAACACGCGCGGTCTATTTTGAGGCGGCAGCGGTTATCATCACGCTCATCCTGCTCGGTCGTTTTCTTGAAGCACGCGCAAAGGGCAAGACCGGTGCGGCAATCCGCAGGCTTGTCGGGTTGCAACCAAAAACCGCTTTCCGGATGCAAGACGGCGCAGCGGTTGAAGTCCCGATCGCCGATGTTGTCGTCGGAGATATCCTGCGCGTCCGTCCCGGCGAGCGGATTGCGGTTGATGGTGTCGTGATCGAGGGCAGTTCCTTTGTCGATGAAAGCATGATCACCGGTGAGCCGATCCCTGTCGAGAAGGGAAGCGATGATCGCGTCACGGGCGGTACGGTGAACGGGACAGGTGTCTTTACCTTCCGTGTGACACAGGTGGGTGCGGATACGATGTTGGCGCAGGTCATCCGCATGGTCGAAGATGCACAGGGTGCCAAACTGCCTATTCAGGACCTTGTGAACCGTGTGACGCTATGGTTCGTGCCTGTTGTGTTGGTGCTTGCCGTGCTGACAGTAATTGGCTGGCTGATTTTTGGCCCAGACCCGGCGCTCAGCTTTGCTTTGGTCGCGGGTGTGTCGGTCCTGATCGTCGCCTGCCCTTGTGCGATGGGATTGGCTACACCAACCTCGATCATGGTGGGCACGGGCCGCGCGGCGGAACTGGGTGTATTGTTTCGCAAAGGCGATGCGTTGCAGGCCCTGCGTTCGACGCAAATCGTGGCCTTTGACAAAACCGGTACGCTGACACGCGGGCGACCAGAGGTGACGTCGGTGTTCCTGAATGCGGGCCTTGATGAGGCCGAAGTCATGGGGCGCGTTGCGAGTGTCGAAGCGCTGTCAGAACACCCGATTGCCGAAGCCATCGTTCGGATGGCGCAGGAGAAAGGATATCACATCGCCCCCGCATCCGACTTCCGTGCCGAGGCGGGCTTTGGTGTGACGGCGACGGTCGATGGCCTTACTGTCATGGTTGGGGCAGACCGCATGATGCAGCGTGCAGGCATTGCGATTGAGGCCTTCGCAGACCAAGCCGCGCAGATCGCAGCGCAGGGGCAGACGCCGTTTTATGCAGCCATTGATGGCGCGTTGGTGGGGCTCATCGGGATTTCGGACCCGATCAAGCCAGAGACACCAGCCGCGATCCGGAAGCTGCAGGAGATGGGGCTGAAGATCGCGTTGATCACCGGCGATAACAAAAAAACAGCCAATGCCATTGCCGCAGAGCTCGGGATTGACACGGTTATTGCCGAGGTGTTGCCGGACGGCAAGGTCGCCGCCCTGCGGGATCTGGCCAAAGATGGTGCCAAGATTGCTTTTGTGGGTGACGGGATCAATGACGCGCCGGCGCTGGCCGCGGCGGACGTCGGGATCGCGATTGGCACGGGCACCGATGTTGCAATTGAAAGTGCGGATGTGGTGCTGATGTCCGGTGACATCAACGGTGTGTCCAACGCGTTCGAGATTAGCCGCCACACCATGCGCAACATCCGCGAGAACCTGTTTTGGGCCTTTGCCTATAACTCCGCGCTGATCCCTGTCGCGGCTGGGGGGCTTTATATCTTTGGTGGGCCGCTCTTGTCGCCAATGCTGGCGGCAGGGGCGATGGCGCTTTCTAGCGTGTTTGTTTTGTCCAATGCCTTGCGCCTGCGCTGGGTTGCGCCGGTGGCAAAGGGGGCTGTGTCATGAATATCGGGGACGCGGCAGCACAGGCGGGGCTACCTGCCAAAACGATCCGCTATTATGAAGACATCGGGCTGGTCAAACCACGACGTGACGCGAACGGGTACCGCGCGTTCGCGCAGTCCGATATCCACAAGCTTACCTTTCTTGCGCGCGCCCGTGCATTGGGGTTTTCGATCGGGGATTGCCGCGATCTTCTTGCGCTTTGGGAAGATAGTTCGCGGGCCAGTTCCGATGTACGCCAGATCGCGCAGGAGCACCTTGCGCGGATCGAGACAAAGATCGCCGATCTCGCGGATATGCGCGATACGCTGAAAACGCTGGTCCGCGATTGTTCAGGCGATGATCGCCCGGACTGTCCGATCCTGAAGCGTCTGGGTGATCCCACATAAGAAAACCCCCGCCTGATTGCTCAGCCGGGGGCTCTTGGTCGTAACGTCGAAAGTATGCTTAGAGCATGCCTTCGCGCTGGAGCTTCTTGCGCGCCAGCTTGCGCTGACGGCGGATCGCTTCTGCTTTCTCACGCGCTTTGCGGATCGAAGGCTTCTCGAAATGTTGCTTGAGCTTCATTTCACGAAAGACGCCCTCACGCTGAAGTTTCTTCTTCAGAGCACGCAACGCCTGATCGACGTTGTTATCACGAACACTAACCTGCATGTGGTTTTCACCACCTCTCTAAGTTAAATTTGCAAAAATTGCAGGAAGTGGGCAGATAGCAAAAGCGGGCTAGCTTGTCCAGTGCGCACGAACAACAGGAGATCATCATGACAAACGGCACCGTTGACCCGATTTTGGACCAACTCTTGGATGCGGCACTGCCCCATGTGGCCTTTGACGGCTGGTCGCCCGAGACATTTGCCGCCGCCATCCGCGATGCTGATGTCGATCCTGCCGTTGCCAAGGCGATCTGTCCGCGCGGTGCGGTTGATCTGGCGATTGCCTATCACCACCGGGGTGATGCGGCGATGATTGCGGCGCTCAAGGCGTCCGACCTGAGCGACATGCGCTTTCGTGACAAGGTGGCCCATGCGATCCGCCTGCGCCTCCAAGTGATCGACGACAAAGAGGCCGTGCGCCGTGGTACGACCCTTTTTGCCCTGCCGCATATGACGGCGGATGGGGCGAAACTGATCTGGGGCACCGCCGATGCAATCTGGGACACGCTGGGTGATACCTCTCGCGATGCGAATTGGTACACGAAACGCATGACCCTTTCTGCGGTTTATAGTTCGGTGATTCTCTTTTGGCTGGGAGACGATAGTCTGAACGCGCAGGGCACGGATGATTTCATTGACCGTCGCATCGATAATGTGATGCAGTTTGAAAAATTCAAAGCAAAGGCCAAGGCGAACCCGTTGTTCAAACCGTTTGCCGGCACGCTGGAACGCATGATGGGCGCGATCAAAGCACCCTCGGCTGATGCTGATCTTGATCTGCCGGGTGTCTGGCGCGATCCGCGATAAGGACCAAAGTTCATGAAGGCGATTGAGATTTCCAAGGCCGGCGGGCCCGATGTGCTGACGCTGACAGAGCGGCCCATGCCGGAACCCGCCCATGATCAGGTTGTGATCAAAGTGGCATATGCAGGCGTGAACCGTCCTGACGCCTTGCAGCGCGCAGGGCTTTATAATCCGCCCAAAGGGGCCAGTGATCTTCCCGGTCTCGAAGCATCCGGCGAGGTCGTATCATGCGGGGCAGGGGTGACAGCGTTACGCGTGGGCGATCCCGTCTGTGCGCTTCTGCCGGGCGGAGGATATGCCGAATATGTGGCGACACCTGCCGCGCATTGCCTGCCCATTCCCGAAGGTCTGACGCTCAGACAGGCGGCGTGCTTGCCCGAGACTTTCTTTACGGTCTGGTCCAACGTCTTCATGCGTGGTGGCTTGCAGGCGGGACAGCGTTTCTTGGTGCACGGTGGCTCATCAGGGATCGGTACAACGGCCATTCAGCTGGCCAAAAACTTTGGTGCGCGCGTCTTTGCCACGGCGGGATCGGATGACAAATGCGCGGCTTGCGTAGGTTTGGGTGCAGAAGCCGCGTTTAACTACCGAGAAGACGATTTTGTTGAAAAAGTACAAGCGGTCGGGGGTGCGGACCTCATACTCGACATGGTCGGTGGCCCCTATATCCAGCGCAACCTGAAGGCTTTGGCGGATGATGGAAAACTGGTGCAGATTGCATTTCTGCAAGGGCCTAAAGTGGAACTCAACCTCGTACAGTTGATGACCCGCCGCCTGACAATCACCGGCTCAACGCTCCGGCCGCAGTCCGATCTGGCAAAGGCGCGGATTGCGGACCAGTTGCGCACCCACGTCTGGCCGCTGCTTGCCGCCGGTAAGGTGGCCCCTGTAATGGATCAGGAATTTGCGCTGGCCGATGCCGCCGCCGCACATGCGCGCATGGAAAGCAGCGCGCATATCGGCAAGATCGTCCTGAAGGTCAGCGCTTGAACGGAGCCATGCCAGCGCGGGCCAGCTCGTCTGCTTTTTCGTTTTCGGGGTGGCCTGCGTGGCCTTTGACCCATTCCCATGTGACGTCATGGCGCTTGGTCGCCTCATCCAGCCGCCGCCAGAGGTCTTCGTTCTTTACCGGTTTCTTGGCGGCGGTTTTCCATCCACGCGCCTTCCAGCCGTGAATCCATTTGGTGATTCCGTCTTTGACATAAACGCTATCGGTGATGATGGTGAGCGCCGTGTCACGATCAAGCGTTTCAAGGGCCGTTATCGCCGCCAGCAATTCCATGCGGTTGTTCGTCGTCTCTGCCGCACCGCCTGAAAGCGCGCGCTGTTTCACAACGGTATCACCATCGCGCGCAATCAACAGCGCGCCCCAACCGCCAGGGCCAGGATTGCCCGAGCAGGCACCATCTGTGTAAGCATAGAGTTTCGGCATGATCAGGTCTTTTGTCCGCGCATAATGACGAAGGGGTCCAGTGTACCGGCAAGGCCCGCTTCTGTTCCCTCTTTGGTATAGGTCACCTGATAGCCTGCCGATGTCAGCAGCGCCATAAGCGCATCGACGGTGACGTAGGTGTAGAGTCTGTTAATTTTGTCGCGCGCGATACCTGTGCCCGTTTTCATGCCCACATGAATTACGCCGCCCGGTCTGGTTGCCTTGAAGAGCGTCTTGAAATGGCGCGGCAGATCATCCGGTGCGGCATGCAGCAGGCTGAAATTGGCCCAGATACCGTCATAGATTTCATCGCCGTCGATATCGTCGAATTCGCCTAGTCGTGCCGGAAGCCCGAATGTGTTGCGGGCAATTTCGATCATGCCTTGGGATGCATCAACGGGATCAGGTAAGAGCCCTGCCGCGCGCATATGCGCCGATGCTGTCCCCGGGCCGCACCCCAGATCAAGCACATGCCCCCCTTGCGGGATCAGATCAATGAAAGCCTTCAGCGACGCGTCGGGTGTGTCGCTGATGACCATCTGCGCATAATCCGCTGCTTTGGCATCATAGGTCGCGATTGTGCGTGCATCGGCCATCAGAAAACGAGTGGCAGGAACGAGATAATTACGATCGCCGTCAGCAATCCGCGCAAATGCATCCACCATGCAGGCGCGAGGCCAAGGCGCCAGAAATGCCAGTCCAGCAAAAGCAGGCCCAAGAAACCGACGATCAGGTTTACCGCTGCCGTTGTTGGCCCGCCGCCGGTCATAAAGAACGCCCAAAGCGCGGGGATCACCGACAGGACATAGCTGGCGGTCGCCATCTGCCCTGTGGCTTTCGTTGCAAAGCCCCACAACACCCCTGACATAAACGACAGGATGATCGCACCGTAGAAAAGCTGGACATAGGGGCCGATAAAACGCCCGCCGAGCGTCATCTGCCCCCAGATTGCAAGGTCAGGCAGCAGAATAGTCGCTGCCCCCCAAAGAAACGGGAGCAGCCCTGCGAGGCCCAGTAGAAGTGCAGAACGCGGGATCGTGTTCATGGGGCTCTAAGCAGGTTCGCGCAGCACGCGCGGCACTTTGAATTCGACGTTTTCTTCTGCGGTCACGACCATCTCGACAGTCGTATCATAGCGGTCTTTGAAGGCGTTGATTACTTCGGCGATCAAGACCTCGGGGGCCGATGCGCCCGCCGTGATCCCCATTGAGGTAATTCCTTCAAGCGCCCGCCAGTCGATGTCGGTCGCACGCTGCACCAGCTGCGCATAGTTGCAGCCAGCGCGCGCACCGACTTCGACTAAACGCTTGGAGTTCGACGAGTTCGGCGCACCGACCACGAGCATCGCATCGCATTTCGGGGCCATCGCCTTCACCGCTTCCTGGCGGTTGGTGGTTGCATAGCAGATGTCTTCTTTGTGCGGGCCAACAATGCCGGGGAAACGGTCGTGGAGGGCCGCGACGATATCTGCGGTGTCGTCCACAGAAAGAGTAGTTTGGGTGACGAAGGCCAGCTTTGCGGGATCGCGCACCTCAACCGTGGCGACGTCTTCGACGGTCTCGACCAAAAGCACTTCACCCGCGGGTAGTTGCCCCATCGTACCGACAGTTTCGGGGTGCCCTTCATGTCCGATCATGATCATCTGCAAGCCGTTGTCGGCATGGCGCTGTGCTTCGATATGCACTTTACTGACGAGTGGGCAGGTCGCATCGACATAGACCATCTCGCGCTGGGCGGCGGCGGCAGGAACCGCTTTGGGCACGCCGTGGGCGGAAAAGATCACAGGGCGGTCATCGGGACATTCGTCCAACTCTTCGACAAAGACAGCGCCCTTGTCGCGCAGTGCATCGACGACAAATTTGTTGTGCACGATTTCATGGCGCACATAGACGGGCGCGCCCCATTTTTCCAACGCCATCTCGACGATCTTGATGGCGCGATCAACGCCAGCACAAAATCCGCGCGGGGCAGCAAGATAGAGTTTAAGGGGTGGTTTGGTCATCTTTGTCTCCGGTTTCACCACCAGAGGTAAGGGTTTGACGCGGGCAGGTCCAGTATCAGATGCTGCGACGCATTGAGGCGCGGGGTGGACGCGCCTCAATGCGCAAGCATCAGTCTTCGTCAGTGCCGTCTGTGTCTGGCGCGTCGCCCCGTGGTTCACGTGTCGGGCGGCCAACGACATCGCGCAATTCGTCGAGTTCGATAAAATTGTCAGCCTGACGGCGCAGTTCATCCGCGATCATTGGCGGCTGGCTCCGGATTGTCGAGACAACAGAGACACGCACGCCCTTGCGTTGCAGCGCCTCGACCAGCGGGCGAAAATCGCCATCGCCCGAAAACAACACGATATGATCGACGTGGGGTGCAAGTTCCATGGCATCGACCGTAAGCTCGATATCCATGTTTCCTTTCACTTTCCGGCGACCCATACTGTCGGTGTATTCCTTGGCCGGTTTTGTCACCATGGTGAAGCCGTTGTAGTTCAGCCAATCCACGAGGGGGCGGATCGGTGAATATTCATCGTTTTCCAACAAGGCTGTGTAGTAAAATGCCCGAAGCATTTTGCCGCGGCGCATGAATTCCTGCCGCAGGAGTTTGTAGTCGATGTCAAAGCCGAGCGATTTCGCTGCGGCATACAAGTTTGAACCATCGATGAAGAGCGCTAATCGCTCGTCCCGATAAAACATAAGTAGTCCTTCCAAATGCGAACCTTGCGCTATTGTATTTCCGTGAGTGTTGATAGGTTAACGCAAGTATTTCATCTAAGTAATATATTCAGCAGGTGAGACAACCACAAATGACCAAGCCCGAATGCCGAATAGCGCTTATTTGCCTTGGTAGTAACGAGGAATCGGCTTGGGGCGGTGCCTTGGCAACTGTACAAAAAGCAATGCTCATGGTGGCCGGTCTTTCGGAAAAACCGGCGCAATCCAGCGCACTCTATGCGACACCTGCCTTTCCAAAGGGGGCTGGACCGGACTTTGTGAATGCTGCAATGGCCATTTTCACGACAGTTTCGCCTGCGGATTTGCTGGACCACCTGCACCGGATCGAGGCCGCGGCGGGCCGCCAACGCACCAAACGGTGGGGGCAACGCACGCTCGATCTTGATCTGATTGCTGTCGGGGACATGATTTTGCCAGATCAAGACACCTATGCTTATTGGCACCATTTGCCGTTGCGGGATCAGCTGGTCGAGACACCGGCGCAGCTTATCCTGCCGCATCCGCGCATGCAGGACCGTGCTTTTGTGCTGGTACCCTTGTGCGATGTGGCACCGGATTGGCGGCATCCTGTGCTGGGGCGTTCGGTTGCGGAAATCTGTGCAGACCTGCCATCGGCCAGCCGAGCCGAGGTCACTCCCCTCACTGCCCCGGACGACCCATAGAAAACAATGCGCAAACGCGGCGCAGGGCCTTGTCAATCTGGGTGGAAGGCTCTAAGTAGGCGGCTTCCAAAGTCCCTATTACCCGACTGGAGTACGTCCCATGGCCCGCGTCACCGTAGAAGATTGCGTCGATAAAGTTCCAAACCGTTTTGAGCTTGTGATGCTTGCGGCACATCGTGCGCGTGAAATTTCCGCTGGCGCGCCGATCACGGTGAACCGTGACAATGACAAAAATCCTGTCGTTTCGCTGCGTGAAATTGCGGATGAAACCCAGCAAGCCGACGATCTGCGCGAGCGTATGATCGAAGCCAACCAGTCACAGATTGAAATTGACGAGCCGGAAGAGGACAGCATGTCTCTTTTGATGGGCGCTGAGACCGATAAACCCGCTGATGACGATATGTCGGAAGAGAAATTGCTGCGCGCGTTGATGGATGCGCAAGGACAGCGTTAAGGTCGCCTCGCTGGCCTGACATGGATAGGCGCGCGACCAGATGACGACTGCTGATGATCTGATCGCGCTGGTCCGCACTTACAACCCGAACTCGAATCATGCATTGCTGCGCGACGCCTTCGCTTTCGGTGAAGAGATGCACGAGGGCCAATTCCGCCATTCGGGTGAACCCTATTTCACGCATCCCGTTGCTGTTGCCGGTATTCTCGCCGAACAGCAGATGGACGATGCCACCATCATTACCGCCTTGTTGCATGATACCATCGAGGACACCAAAGCCTCTTTCGCCGACGTCGAAAAACGGTTTGGCCGCGAGATTGCAGAACTTGTTGACGGGGTCACCAAGCTTACCAATCTGCAACTAACCTCGACCCAGACCAAACAAGCCGAGAATTTCCGTAAGCTTTTCATGGCGACGTCGCGCGATTTGCGGGTGACTTTGGTCAAATTGGCCGACCGGTTGCACAACATGCGCACAATCAAATCCATGCGCCCTGAAAAACAGGCCCAGAAGGCGCGTGAAACGATGGATATCTTCGCCCCACTCGCGGGCCGCATGGGTATGCAGTGGATGCGCGAAGAGTTGGAGGACCTGTCTTTCCGCGTTCTCAACCCCGAAGGCCGCAATTCGATCATCCGCCGCTTTATCACACTGCAGCGTGAAACCGGCGATGTGATCCAGAAGATCACCGCCGACATGCGCGTCGAGATGGAAAAGGCCAACATCGTGGCCGATGTGGCGGGCCGCGCGAAAAAGCCCTACTCGATCTGGCGCAAGATGCAGGAGAAAGAACAGGGTTTCAGTCGCCTGTCCGACATCTACGGTTTCCGCGTGATCGTGGCGACCGAGGCGGATTGTTACCGCGTCCTCGGGGTCATCCATCAGCGGTGGCGCGCCGTGCCGGGGCGGTTCAAGGACTATATCAGCCAGCCGAAATCCAACGGCTATCGCTCGATCCATACCACGGTGTCAGGGCGTGACGGCAAGCAGGTGGAAGTGCAGATCCGTACCCGCGAAATGCATGAAGTCGCCGAAACAGGTGTTGCTGCGCATTGGTCCTACAAGAATGGTGAGCGTGTTGAAAACCGCTTTGCCGTTGATCCTGTGCGCTGGATTTCATCGCTGACGGAACGTCTGGACGAAGATCAGGACCACGACGAGTTTCTCGAAGCGGTCAAGCTTGAGATGTATCAGGACCAGGTGTTCTGTTTTACGCCCAAGGGCGATGTGATCAAACTGCCGCGCGGTGCGACGCCCATTGATTTTGCCTATGCGATCCATACGCGGATCGGCTCGGCCTGTGTGGGTGCCAAGGTGGACGGGTTGCGTGTTCCACTTTGGACACGTCTGAAAAATGGTCAGTCTGTCGAAGTCATCACCGCCGAGGGCCAAACGCCGCAGGCGACATGGATTGATATCGCAGTCACGGGCCGCGCGAAAACCGCCATTCGCCGGTCACTTCGCGAAGAAGACCGCGAACGCTTTGTCCGGTTGGGGCGTGAACTGGCACGAGTGGCCTTTGAAAACGTCGGCAAGAAAAGCACCGAAAAGGCGCTCAAGACCGCCGCCAAAGCGCTGGCCATTGACGGCATTGACGAATTGCTGGCCCGCTTGGGCAGCGCTGAGATCACCGGACGCAAGGTTGTCACAGCAATCTATCCCGAGCTGGAGAATGCGCAGGGCGAAGAGATTGATCAGGGGCGGGCTGTCGTCGGCCTCGCGCCGGATCAGATCCAGCAGCGTGGTGCGTGCTGTCAGCCGGTACCGGGCGAGCGGATTGTGGGTATCACCTTTCGTGGTCATGGTGTTGTCGTACACGCGATTGATTGTGCGGCTTTGGTTGACTACGAGGATCAGCCGGAGCGCTGGATTGACCTGCATTGGCAAGAGGGCACACATGGCGCGGTCAACACCGTAACATTCGATGCCACAATTGCGAACGACTCGGGCGTGCTGGGACGTATTTGCACATTGATTGGCGAACAGAACGCCAATATCTCTGACCTCAAGTTCATTGACCGCAAGCCAGACTATTTTAGGTTGCTGATTGATGTTGATCTGCGCGACGCAGAGCACCTGCACCGCGTGCAAACAGCGCTTGAGGCGGAAAGTAACGTGTCGTCAATCAAACGCCACAAAGATCCAGGACTAGCACTCTTGGGAGCGGGTACGCCGCGCAGGGAAGGATGACGAGTATTGGTCTTCAAACGTAGGGATAGACGGGCGATCTGGCAGATCGTGCTGGATTTCTTCTATCCGCGTGGTGGCTGGACCCGTGCTTTTGAATACGTCAAACATCGCGTCCGCCGGTTGCCCGATACACCGCAGAAAATCAGTCGGGGCATCTGGGCGGGTGTGTTTGTGTGCTTCACCCCGCTCTTCGGCCTGCACTTTGTCTTTGCCGCGATTATCGCGCGGGCCATGCGCGGCAATATCCTTGCTGCGCTGATGGCGACATTTTTTGGCAACCCGCTGACCTTTCCGCCCATTGGCTTTCTGTCCATTAGTCTGGGATCATGGCTTTTGGGCCTGCCACCCGGCCGCAACGACCATCTTGGTCAGAAATTTGCTGATGCAAGCTATGATCTTTGGCACAACGTTGTCGCGGTCTTTACGCCTGACCCGATCAACTGGCGCGGCCTGCAGGTGTTTTATGACGATGTTTTCTTTCCCTATCTGGTGGGTGGTATCCTCCCCGGGCTGATCACTGCGACCATCGCCTACTACCTCGCTGTTCCGGTGATTGGTGCCTACCAGACCCGCCGCAAGAAAGCGTTGCTGGCAAAGCTTGACCAGTTGAAGAAAAAGACATCACCTGAACAAGGATCCGGCCAATAGCCTGACCCAACGGAAGGACGAAAAACCATGACAAATACTTTGCGCCTAGGAGTGAATATCGACCATGTCGCCACCGTTCGCAACGCGCGCGGCGGTGCCGCCCCTGATCCTGTGCGCGCGGCGATCATGGCCGAAGCGGCTGGCGCGGACGGGATCACCGCACACTTGCGCGAGGACCGCCGCCACATCACGGACACCGATATCGAAGGCTTGATGGCTGCTCTGAAAGGGCCGCTGAATTTCGAAATGGCCGCCACAGCAGAGATGCAGGCGATTGCCTTGCGCCATAAACCCCATGCGGTCTGTATTGTGCCCGAAAAGCGCGAAGAGCGCACAACCGAAGGCGGACTGGAGGTCGCGCGCGAGGAAAACGCGCTGGCCCATTATATCGCCCCGATACGCGACGCCGGATGCCGTGTGTCGATCTTTATCGCCGCTGACAAGCGCCAGATCGAGGCTGCCCACCGCATCGGCGCCGAAGTGATCGAACTGCATACCGGCGCTTATTGTGACGCCCATGCCGAAGGTCGCTTTGATGTCCGCGATAATGAGCTGCGCAAGCTGACGGATATGGCCGCTTTCGCCCATGATCTGGGGCTTGAGGTCCACGCAGGGCATGGTTTGACCTATGACTGCGTCAGCCCGATCGCTGCGCTGCCACAGGTAATGGAACTGAACATCGGGCATTTCATCATCGGTGAAGCAATCTTTCGCGGGCTGGGCCCCGCGATTGCCGAAATGCGCCGGATTATGGATGAGGCGCGGGCGTGACGGTAAGGCAGGTGACCATAACGGATGCAGAGCGAGACGCGATGCGCGATGTGACGGACCACGCCTGCGCACTGCATGCTGCCGGCCGCGATATCGTTTTCACTGCCGCTGTCGTTCTGGATGGCCAAGTCATCGCGACAGCCCGCAACGAAGTGAGCGACAGCGATGACCCCAGCCGACATGCCGAGGTTGTGGCGATTGCGCAGGCCGCCAAAGCCGCGGGTGATCGGGATCTTTCGGGGGCAACGCTTCTTGCATCCTGCCAACCCTGCGAGATGTGTTTGGCAACAATGCGCTGGGCCGGTATCGGGCGTGTGATTTTCGCAGCGCAGAAGGCCAATATTGCGGAGACCTATTTCCGGTTTCCAGGGCTCGAGATTTCGGATTTCCATGCAGCTTGCGACGGGGTGTTCGACTATCTGGGCGGTGTTCACGAAGACCGCGTGGCGCATATCTATGCGGCGAAGGACAGCGCATGATTTTGGGGATTGGCACTGATCTGGCGAACATCGAACGGATCCAAGCGACACTGGATCGCTTTGGTAACCGTTTCCGCAACCGCGTGTTCACTGATATCGAACAACACAAGGCCGAGCGCCGCAAGGATATCGCCGGCACCTATGCCAAGCGCTGGGCCGCGAAAGAGGCGTGCTCGAAGGCGCTGGGCACCGGATTGCGGATGGGCATTTCCTGGAAAGACATGGCGGTGTCCAATCTGCGGACAGGCCAGCCGGTCATGGCCGTCACGGGTTGGGCCAAAGAGCGTCTCGATCAGATGACCCCGGCAGGCCACGAGGCCATCATTCACGTGACGCTGACCGATGATCACCCTTGGGCACAGGCCTTTGTCGTGATCGAGGCGCGCCCCATCGCTTGACAGGGCAGTCCCACAGGCTCATGTAGCCACAAACCTATTGCAAGGATCAGAAAATGGCCGAAAAAACAGGATTTATCGCCTGGCTGATTGATACAGTGAAAACCGTATTTTGGGCACTGGTCATTGCCGGCATTTTTCGCACCCTCTTTTTTCAGCCATTCTGGATTCCCTCGGGATCAATGAAGGACACGCTGCTGATCGGTGACTTCCTTTTCGTCAACAAGATGGCTTATGGCTATTCCTACGCATCCTGTCCGTCGATCCGCATTCAGGGGCTGGGCATTGATATCGGCGCGGATGATTTTTGCGGGTTTATCGAGGACCGTGAAGATCGTATCTTCGGTTCAGACCCCGAGCGTGGTGATATCGTGGTCTTCCGTCACCCCGTCGACGGGCGTGATTTCATCAAGCGTCTGATCGGCCTGCCGGGTGACCGTATTCAGGTGGTTGATGGTGTGCTGCAGATCAATGATGTTCCGGTTCAGGTTGAACCGGCAGGTGTCTTTACCGAAATCATGGCACCTCAGGGCCCGCTTGGTCTGCGGCCGCAGTGCGCGAACGGCCCTGTCGGTTCCGGCGCTGTCTGTGAAAAAACCCGCGCGATCGAGACGCTGCCAAATGGCGTCAGCCATGCGATCCTGGATATTGGGCCGCGTCCGACCGACAACACCGGCGTCTTTACCGTGCCGCAGGGGCAGTTCTTTTTCATGGGGGACAACCGCGACAATTCAACCGATAGCCGCGTATCGCCGGCAGCTAACGGTGTGGGCTTTGTTGCGCGCAAGGATATCGTGGGGCGCGCTGACCGCGTCATGTTCTCTTCTGCTGGGCGTTCGATGTTCGCTTTCTGGACATGGCGGTCTGACCGTTTCTTCAAGGCGCTCGATTGAAGCTCTCGGTCGAACTTTCTGCCTTCTCGAAAAGGCTAGGGTACAGTTTTCAGACGCCCGAGATTCTGATCCGTGCGGTAACCCATTCGTCTATCGTCAGCCCACATCGGGATGACAACCAGCGGCTCGAGTTCTTGGGCGACCGTGTCTTGGGGCTTGTGATGGCCGAGGCACTGCTTGCGGCGGATCCTTCTGCACCCGAAGGCCTGCTCGCCCCGCGGTACAATGCGTTGGTCCGCCGCGAAGCCTGCGCAGATGTGGCGCGCCAGATTGATCTGGGGGCGGTGCTGAAACTGGGGCGCTCTGAAATGAAATCGGGCGGTCGCCGGAAAGAGGCGCTGCTCGCCGATGCGATGGAAGCTGTCATCGCAGCCATTTATCAGGACGGTGGTTTTGACGCCGCACGCGCCGCTATTCTGAAGCTGTGGGGCGCGCGGATCACCAACGTTGCTGATGATGCGCGCGATGCAAAGACCGCCCTGCAGGAATGGGCGCAGGCCCGCGGCGAGGTGCCGCCGCAGTATATCGAAGTGGCGCGCACTGGACCTGACCACCAGCCTGTGTTTACCATCGAAGCCCGCTTGGCGTCTGGCCCGTCCGAGCAGGCCACAGCCGGATCAAAACGCCATGCTGAACAAGCGGCGGCAAGCGCTCTTTTAAAGAAAGTCGATCAATGACTGACGCCCCAACCAAAGCCGGATTTGTCGCCCTGATCGGCGAACCGAATGCCGGAAAGTCGACGCTCTTGAACCGCATGGTCGGCGCAAAAGTGTCCATCGTGACCCATAAGGTGCAAACGACCCGTGCGCGTATTCGCGGTGTGGCAATGGCAGAGAATGCACAGTTGATCTTTATCGATACGCCAGGCCTGTTCAAACCGCGCCGCCGGCTTGATCGGGCGATGGTGGCGGCTGCTTGGGGCGGTGCTGCCGATGCCGATGTTGTCGTTCTGATGATCGAGGCGCATCGCGGTGTCACTTCAGGCGTCAAGGCGATCTTGGAAACCCTGTCCGAGCGGTCAGGCAGATCGCCTGTAGCCCTTGCAATCAACAAGATCGACAAAGTGAAGTCCGAAGTGCTGCTGGCACTGACCAAAGAGATGAATGAGGCGTTTCCTTTCGCCGAGACTTTCATGATATCGGCCGAGCGGGGGCATGGCTGTGAGGCGCTGCGCGACTGGCTGGTCACACAGGTTCCCGAAGGCCCGTATCTTTACCCCGAGGACCAGATTGCCGATCTGCCGATGCGCATGATTGCCGCCGAGATGACCCGTGAAAAGCTGACCCTGCGTCTGCATCAGGAGCTGCCCTACGAGCTGACAGTTGAAACCGAAAACTGGGAAGAACGCCCCGATGGCTCGGCGCGCATTGACCAGCTGATCTATGTCGCGCGCGACGGGCATAAAGGCATTGTGCTGGGCAAAGGCGGCGAAACCGTCAAGGCCATCAGTCAGGCCGCGCGGATAGAGCTTGAAGAATTTCTTGGTCGCCGTGTGCATCTGTTTGTGAAGGTCAAGGTGCGCCCCAACTGGCTGGAAGACGCCGAGCGGTATTCCGAGATGGGGCTTGATTTCAAAGACGGCAACACTTGAAGCTGACTGCGGATATCTGGGTTTCGGCCTATCTGACGCGGTTGCGCCTGACTGAGATACCAGCCTTTGTGGTCCAGCGCGGTGACAGCACAGCCGGTGCCGTATTGGTCAAGCTGAATACGCTGGATGGCAAGGCGTGCTGTTTTCAGCGCAGCTTTGATCTGATGACGGGCGAACGCAAATGGATGGTGCTGGTTGAGGGCGACGAGGCCGAGGTTGATGCGTCGATCATCAGGCAGCGTGGCTTTGATCCTGATCTGTGGGTAATCGAGGTTGAAGACCGCCAAGGGCGTCACCTGCTGGATGAACCGGGGTTAGGCTAACTTTTACGCCTCCGGCGGGAGTATTTTTGGCAAGATGATAAGACATCTTTAACCAAGTCACCCGAGACTGCTACCATGGTACAGGCTGGAGAGCCGATGGCCACGCAAGGTGATGAGCTTTTGTTCGTCTCTGGGGCAAGATGGTCATTATCATCTTGCCTCAAATACTCCCCCGCCGGAGGCGTCCTGCCTGTGCAGGCCACGCAGCGCTTGCAACTGTGCGCAACCCGGTCTGTTATGCGCAAATGAAACGGACGTTTTCCATATGATTGAATGGCAAGATGAAGCCGCACTCTTGTCGTCGCGCCCCTTTGGTGAGAACGCTGTGATCATCGAGGTGTTCAGCGCGTCACATGGCCGTCATGCAGGTGTCGTCAGGGGCGGGACCAGTCGTAAACTGGCACCAATCCTGCAACCCGGTGCGCAAGTGGCGGTGGCCTGGAAGGCGCGGCTGGATAGCCATCTTGGGGCCTTTACTGTCGAGCCGATCCGAAGCCGTGCAGCGGCGGCGATGAGTGACAGGCTTGCCTTGGCGGGGCTGAATGCGGTGTGTAGCCTTTTGACCATTGTCTTGCCGGAACGCGAGGCACATCGCCCGCTCTATGACCGTACGATCGGGTTGCTGGATCTTTTGGGGCAGTCCGAAGTCTGGCCATTGGCCTATCTGCGCTGGGAGCAGGCGCTCTTGGATGAAATGGGGTTTGGGCTCAACCTTTCGGCCTGTGCTGTGCGCGGTGTGAATGAAGATCTGATCTATGTGTCCCCGAAGTCGGGCCGTGCTGTCAGCCGCGAGGCCGCAGGTGAATGGGCCGACCGCATGCTGCCCTTGCCGCCGGTGCTGGCGGGCAAGGGGGATGCATCTAATACCGAGATTGCCAAAGCGCTGGGGACGACAGGTTATTTTATCGAACATCGTTTGATCAAAAGCTTGGGTGATCGCCCCATGCCGGGCGCGCGCGCGCGGCTCTTGGATGCAATTGCGCGCGCCTAGACCAGCTTGTTGTCAATCAGATAGGCAGCTGTCTCAATGGCAGATTTATGTGCCTGCCGCATCCCGCGCTCCAACGTGGCAATAGCGCGTGCGTTATCCATCTTGTCCACACGCCCAAGACCCGGAGTGATGGATTTTATTGCAGGATCGAAAACGGCCAGAAACCGCACGACGAAATCGGGTGCAACGCGGGTCATGATTCTGCGGTCCGGATAGGCTGTCCTGATGGCCTTCGCCAAATCCACGAATTTCATGAAACGATCAACTGTCATGATCCGTTGGCCGTATGTTCGCGGCTTCTCGATTGCAAGGACATGCATTTCGGCCACATCACGAACGTCGACAGTGGGGAAACCGAAATTCGGCAACATCGGGTCTTTGGCCCGCAAAAGCCGTTGGATCACTGAAACGGATGTGCCGAACTTATGGTCGAGCGGTGCGCCAATCACAAAGCCGGGGTTGATAGCTGTCAGATGCAGGTCGGGCGCGGTATCGCGCACAAAATCCCACGCTGCTTGCTCGGCCAAAGTTTTTGATCGCGTATAGGCAGATATGTCCGGGTCGGTTGGGTCGGTCCAGTTGGTTTCATCAAAGGATATATCCCCCGGTGGCAAGGCAGAGCCGCTGATGGCCGCGGTAGATGACGTCAGGATCACGCGCCTCACGCCCGCTTTATAGGCTGCGCGCAGTGCGCGGAGGGCACCGTCGACAGCGGGGCGGATCAGGTCATCCTCATTTTTCGGTTGGCTAATCGGAAAGGGTGAGGCGGTATGCATCACCACATCGACCCCGTCCATCGCTGCCTCCCAGCCGTCATCTGCCGTCAGGTCCAATGCGATGAAAGACAGTCTTTCATCAAGCCTGGAAGGGTCGCTCAGGTGCGGGCGTACGGCGTCAGTCACTTCCGCGCAACGTTCAAGGCTGCGGACGGTGCCGCGTACGTGGTAACCCGCCTCAAGAAGCTGCAGCGCGATATGCTTGGCGATATAACCGGATGCACCGGTCAGCAGGACGGTTTTGGGCACTTGGCGTTCCTTTTGGCTTACGCTCAACCAAGTAGCCGAGCCTAAGCCGAAAGCAACCTAGTCCAGCAAACGGCGTGCGATCACTTGGGCTTGGATTTCGGCCGCACCTTCAAAGATATTCAGAATGCGGGCGTCGCAAAGAATGCGGCTCACCTTATATTCAAGAGCGAAACCATTGCCGCCATGTATTTGCAGCGCATTGTCGGCGCAGGCCCACGCAATACGCGCGCCCAAGAGTTTCGCCATGCCTGCTTCGAGGTCGCAGCGGCGATCATTGTCTTTCTCATGCGCACTGAAATAGGTCAGTTGCCGCGCGACCATGATCTCTACCGCCATCATGGCAAGTTTACCGGCAACACGCGGGAAATGGATCAGGGATTTGCCGAACTGTTTGCGATCCTGCGCATATTGCATCCCCACATCCAGCGCCGATTGGGCCACGCCGACAGCACGGGCAGCAGTCTGGATACGGGCGCTCTCGAAGGTTTGCATCAGCTGCTTGAACCCTTTGCCGGTTTCGCCGCCAAGCAGGTTTTCACCCTTCACCGCAAAGCCGTCAAAGGCCAGTTCGTATTCTTTCATCCCGCGATAACCCAGCACCTCGATCTCGCCGCCGGTCATGCCGGGGGTCGGGAAGGGGTGTTCGTCCGTCCCGGGCGTTTTTTCAGCCAGGAACATGGACAAACCGCGATAATCAATCGTGTCGGGATCGGTGCGCGCCAGTAAGGTCATCACATGAGTGCGCGAGGCGTGAGTGATCCAGGTCTTGTTGCCGGTCACTTCCCAATCGTCACCTTTTTTGACCGCACGGGTGCGCAGGCTACCAAGGTCGGACCCTGTGTTGGGCTCTGTGAAAACGGCCGTCGGAAGGATTTCTGCCGAGGCAAGGCCGGGAAGCCATTTTTGTTTTTGCTCTTCGGTGCCGCCGCAGAGGATCAGCTCTGCCGCGATTTCCGAACGTGTCCCGAGCGAGCCAACGCCGATATAGCCGCGCGAAAGCTCTTCTGACACCACACACATTGAGGTTTTGGACAGCCCGAAGCCGCCGTATTCTTCTGGAATGGTCAGCCCAAAGACACCCATCTCGGCCATCTCGTCGATAATCCCGAGCGGGATCAATTCATCTTTGAGGTGCCACTCGTGGGCGTGAGGTTCGATCCGATCAATACTGAAACGGCGGAATTGCTCGCGAATCATCTCAAGCTCGTCATCGAGGCCAGACGTCCCGACAGTGATATTGGCCGATTGTTCTTCCATCAGGGCCACCAGTCGCATGCGGGCAGCTTGGGTGTTGCCGGCTTGCATAAGCGTCTGGATTTCGCTTTGCATCAAGGGGGTCGTGTCGGCGGTGGTCAGGCCGATATCCTGCAGGCGGAGGATCTCGCCCTGGCTCATCGGGATGCCGCCGGAAATCTGCGCAAGATACTCACCAAAGGCAATCTGGTGCAGCAACTGTTCAACTTCACCAAACTTGCCCTCGGCCTGCAGGCGCTCGGCCCAATTCTGCATCTGTTGCAAGGATTGGGCGTAGGTCGCCAGCCATGCCAGACCATGCGCTGCTGTCTGGTTTTCTTCGATCAGGGCGCCAGAAATCCGCCCGCCATCGGTGACAATCGCGCGCACGGCGTCTTTGGCGCGCGCAAGCACGTCTTCGACCGCAGGAATCGTGGCCGCGGTGAGCGCCAAAAGATCGCCCAGAAGGGGGCTTTGGTTCAACGTCATATCCTGACCATCATGCGGCATTTTTTGTCTCCGTTCAATTTGCAGCTGCAGAGATAATCGCAATGCAGGTGCAGCGCAATAAATATTCACAAAGATCTCACAAAACGAACAAAAGTGTCGCAGCAAAATTCCTGCTGGCACGCGGCAACCAATGTCGTAAGAAACGGTATGCCAGAATTCTCGCCGCTTCTCACCCCCATGATTTACCTCTTCGCCTTTGCAGTTACGCTGCTGGGAGGATTTGTCAAAGGTGCCGTTGGGTTCGCGATGCCGCTGATCATGATTTCCGGCATGGGCATTCTGATCCCGCCAGAGCTGGTGATTGCAGGGATCGTTTTTCCGATCGTGATCAGCAATGCGTTGCAAGTCGCGCGTTCGGGCTTTGGCAATGCGCAGGCGGCGCTCAAAGAGCATTGGCGATATGTGCTGGTGGTTTGTGTGATGATCCTTGTGGCCGCGCAGTTCGTACGCAGCATCCCCGGCAGTGTCATGTTTATCGTGTTGGGTGTGCCGGTTGTCGGTCTGTGCATTATTCAACTGATCGGGTGGCGCCCGCAGATCACGCCGCGTTGGCGGAGGCCCTTTGAATGGGTGGCAGGCGCGCTTTCTGGAACGCTGGGCGGACTGGCAGGCACGTGGGGACCGCCAACGGTTCTCTATCTGCTTGCATTGAACACACCGCGCGCAAGCCAGATGTCTGTGCAGGGGGTGATTTACGGGCTTGGGTCGGTGATGCTTTTGTTGGGGCATTTGCAGTCGGGCATCCTGAATGCCCAGACATGGGGGTTCTCTGCATCTCTTGTCGTGCCCGCGCTGACAGGAATGTGGCTCGGGTTTCGTCTGGGTGACCGATTTGACCAGGAAAGATTCCGGCGCGTCACGCTGTGGGTGCTGGTCATTGCAGGCGTCAATCTGATCCGCCGCGGCCTTATGGGCTAGGGAAGGGGTAAGGTGGATCGAGATCCACCTTACGTTCTTTTACCCGATCGCAGCTGCTTTGACGTCGTCATCAATGAAGGGGACGTATTTTTCAAAGTTGTCGCTGAACATGGTAACCAGCTTGGCCGCTTGTTTGTCATAGGCTTCTTTATCTGCCCATGTGTCACGGGGGTTCAGCAGCTTATCGTCGACACCATCTACAGATACCGGGACTTCAAAGCCGAAATAGGCGTCCTTGCGGAAGCTGCTTTCGATCAGCGTTCCATCCAGTGCCGCTGACAACAGCGCGCGCGTCGCCTTGATCGGCATCCGCGACCCTGTGCCATAAGCACCGCCAGTCCAGCCTGTGTTCACCAGCCAGCAGGTTGCGCCATGGCTTGCGATTTTCGAGCGCAACAGGTTGCCGTAGACCTCAGGGCGGCGTGGCATGAAGGGCGCGCCAAAACAGGTGCTGAATGTGGGTTCTGGTTCGGTGACGCCGCGTTCTGTCCCGGCAACCTTGGACGTAAAGCCGGACAGGAAGTGGTACATCGCCTGCGCTGGCGTCAGCCGCGCGATCGGAGGAAGTACACCGAAAGCATCGCAGGTCAGCATGATGATGTTCTTGGGGTGGCCCCCCAATGCGGTTTCGGACGCGTTGGAGATGTAATTCAAAGGGTAGGCGCAGCGCATGTTTGCGGTCAGGCTGTCGTCGTCGAAATCCAGTTCCAGCGTTTCCGGGTCGAAGACCATGTTTTCAATCACTGTATGCGGCATAGAGCAGGTGGCGTAGATTTCCGGCTCTGCCTCTGGGTCGAGGCCGATTGTTTTAGCGTAGCAGCCACCTTCGAAGTTGAAAGTGCCGCGCTCGGACCAGCCGTGTTCATCGTCACCGATCAGAACCCGTGTCGGATCAGCGGAGAGTGTCGTTTTCCCAGTGCCTGACAAGCCGAAGAACACGGCTGTGTCCACAGGATTGCCCGGGGCGTGGTTTGCCGAGCAGTGCATCGGCATGATGCCCTTTTCAGGCAACAGATAGTTGAGCAGTGTGAAAACAGATTTCTTGTTTTCGCCCGCGTATTCGGTGCCGCCGATCAGGATCAGCTTTGCCTCAAAGTTCAGTGCGATCACTGTTTCGGACCGGCACCCGTGTTTTTCGGGATCTGCCTTGAAGGTCGGGCAGTTGATAATGGTGAAATCTGGTGAAAAGCTTTCCAGCTCTGCGGCGTCCGGACGGCGCAGCAGGTGGCGGATGAACAGGCCATGCCATGCCAGTTCGGTCACCACACGCACATCAAGCCTGTGCGCGGGGTCTGCACCACCGAAAAGATCCTGCACGTTATAAGTGCCACCCTTCATGTGCGCCAGCATATCAGCATAAAGCACGTCAAACTTCGCGGGGTCCATTGGCGGGTTGTTTTCCCACCAGATCGTATCGACCACGCTGTCGGTTTTGACGACGAATTTGTCTTTGGGCGAACGGCCTGTGTGCTTGCCGGTGGTCACAAGGAATGTTCCGCCTTTGCCCGTCACGCCCTCACCGGCGGCAACAGCCGCCTCGTGCAGTTCGGCTTCAGAGCGGTTGTAATAGACATAACCCAGCCCTGTGATGCCTTGATCTTCAAGTTTCATCGAAGGGTTGACCGTACCTTGGTCCATGGGTTCGCTCCTTTATGAAATGGCCGACGTGGCTAGCGATGTTCATCCATAGCACCAAGCTTTCAAGGGCCGATACCCTCGTTTCGCATCGTTAGCGCAACCAATCTGATGTTAGCGCAACCATTTCCGGTCACGGGCGGAATGCCGACAAAATCGCACCGGAGATTTTAGCGGTTTTCGGCAAAAGTACCGCAAATAAGGCATTTTCATGGCGTGAGTTGAGTTAAGTATTGATTCGTTTAGGTAAAACGTTGAAAAGTCTCAGATAGCGCCGTGAAGGGCGCCAAGAATATCGAAAGAAGGGTTTCCAACATGTCGAGAATTGCACTTGTAGACGATGACCGGAATATCCTCACGTCCGTTGCCATGACACTTGAAGCCGAGGGTTTCGAGGTCGAGACCTATAATGACGGTCTCTCGGCGCTTGAGGCTTTCAACAAACGTATGCCTGACATGGCTGTCTTGGACATCAAAATGCCACGGATGGACGGAATGGATTTGTTGCAAAGATTGCGACAAAAGACCTCCATGCCCGTTATTTTCCTGACTTCCAAGGACGATGAGATCGACGAAGTCCTCGGTTTGCGCATGGGGGCGGACGATTACGTAAAAAAGCCATTTTCTCAGCGTTTACTTGTTGAACGAATCCGGGCGCTCTTGCGGAGACAAGATGCGATCGCGGGCGAAGAGATTGAGGAGACCGAGGATACCAAAGTGATGGTCCGAGGTGAGTTGGTGATGGATCCGCTCCGTCACGCAGTGAAATGGAAAGGGAGAGACGTATCCCTAACGGTGACGGAATTCTTGTTGTTGCAGGCGCTGGCCCAGCGGCCCGGCTTTGTCAAAAGCCGCGATCAGCTGATGGATGTGGCCTATGATGACCAAGTTTACGTGGACGATCGTACGATCGACAGCCACATCAAACGGCTGCGCAAAAAGATGCGGAATACAGATGACGAGTTTTCTGCGATCGAGACCCTTTACGGAATCGGGTACCGCTACAACGAAGAGTAAGCCATGACGGCTTCGCCCAAAATTGACGTGCGTGACCTCAAGTCCGTGCGCGCAGCGGCGCGTACACCTGATCTTGTGCTCGGCGATGATTGGGTTGATCCGGACTTTGTCACCGAAGAGATCGCGGTCGACGAGATTCCCGGCGGGCGCCTGTTTGCACTGCGGCGGTCGCCAATTGCACGCAAGATTATCACTTTTAACCTGATCGCCCTGATTATGCTGATTTCCGGCGTGCTCTATCTCAGCCCGTCGCGCGACAGCCTTGCATTTCAGCGTGCCAACGGGTTGGTCAACGAAGCGCAGCTGATTGCCGATGTCTTTGAAGGGCAGTTGCCCAGAATTGCACCGGTGAACCTTGTCACGGCAGACGGGATCAATCCGACTGCCACCTTAGAGGGGTTGAACCTGCGAGGCGGCGTCGAGGTTTCTGTTTTTGCACCGGATACAACCCTTGTGGCCCGCGCAAGCGGCAGTCTCAATCAAGAACAGATTGCCGAACTCGAAGCGCAAACCGGTGGAACGTTCATCCTCGATTTCCTTGTTTCGGTTTGGGACGGACTAATCAGTCTTGGATCTTTCGGACAGGAAGACGTCAGCGAGCAGGATGCGCTCGTGAGGCTCTCACAAGAGAATGTACGCAACGCGATTCTGAACGGAACCCAACTGCAAGCATCGCAAATCAACGGGGCGACAAGTTTCATCGTCACAACGCCCATCATGCGTAATGATGTGGCCGTCGGGGTTATTGCCGTCACAACTGCTGCTGGTGAGGTTGACAGCCTTGTCCGCCGCGAACGCGAACAATTCCTGCGCCTGTTCGTTGTGGGTATTCTGGTCAGTGTCGGCCTCAGTCTGGTTCTTGCCTCGACGATCGCCAATCCTCTGGCACAACTGGCCACAGCCGCAGAGGCCAGTCAGGAAAAGAACGCGCGCAAGATGTCCCCCGGCCGCGTCCGGATCCCTGATCTGAGCGGGCGTCCCGACGAAATCGGCCGTTTGTCCGCCGCCCTGCGCAGCATGGTATCGGCGCTTTATGAACGGATCGAGGGGAACGAACAATTCGCCGCAGATGTGGCGCATGAGATCAAGAATCCCTTGGCCTCGTTGCGCTCAGCCGTGGGGACGATGCGCGTGGCCAAGCGCGACGACCAGCGCGAGCGTCTGCTGGAAGTGATCGAACACGATGTGAAGCGTTTGGACAGGCTTGTCAGCGATATCTCGAATGCGTCCCGCCTCGACAGTGAACTTGTGAAGGAAGAGGAAGAGGCCTTCGATCTGATCAAGATGCTGGGGAATATTGGTGAATTCCTTGGCAAGGACGCCCAGCTGCGCGGCGTTGATTTCGTGACGGACCTGCCCGAGGGCAAGCTGATGGTGCAGGGCCTCGAAGGGCGCATGGCGCAGGTTTTTGTCAACTTGATCACAAATGCGATTTCGTTCTGTGACAAAGGCGATGCAATTCGCATCTGGGCACGGACCCGTCAGAATCGTGTGCTGGTGGTGGTTGAAGATACCGGTCCCGGCATCCCTGATGATGCGCTGACCAAGATTTTCCAACGCTTTTATTCCGAGCGCCCCGAAGGACAATTTGGCAACAACTCCGGCCTTGGTCTGGCGATCTCCAAGCAGATCGTCGAAGCCCATGGCGGTGCAATCTGGGCCGAGAATATCCGACCAACAGATGCCGACCCCACGTCAGAGCCACTGGGTGCCCGCTTTGTTGTTGGCTTGCCAATCTAGGGGCATTTATCATGGCCGCATCCCATACCCTGCATGCGACCTCAGTGGCATGGGACGATCGCGCCGTCATCATCACGGGAAAGTCTGGCGCGGGTAAATCTGCCTTGGGGCTGCAACTTATGGCACTTGGCTGCAAATTGGTTGCGGATGATGGTGTGCGCCTTACGTTGACCAACGATAATGTGGTCGCGCAAGCACCGGACACCATCGAAGGGCTGATTGAAGCACGTGGTGTCGGCATCCTGAATGCACAGGTGCAGTCCCGTGCGAGGGTTGTTTTGGTCGTAAACCTTGACCAGTTCGAGCAGGCGCGCCTGCCTGAAGCGCGATTTTTTGAAGTACTGGGACATAATCTCCCCTTGATCTACCGCGTGGACGCGCCACACTTTGCCCCGGCAGTGCTGCAAATTCTCAAATCCGGTTGGAGTGATCGATGACCAAGACGGGTGAAGCCCCGCAGGATCAGGCCGCTAGCGTGGTCTTGGTCACCGGACCGTCCGGTGCCGGGCGCTCGACGGCGATCAGGGCACTTGAGGACTTGGGATATGAGGTCATCGACAACCTGCCATTGTCGCTCTTGCCGCGCTTGCTGGATGGTCCGCCCCCTGTGCGTCCGCTGGCGTTGGGCATTGACGTGCGTAACCGTGATTTCAGCATCAGTGCCTTGATCGACACGATTGACCGGCTGACAGGCAAGGGGCAGTTCCCTGCGCAGGTGCTCTATATGGATGCCAACGAGGAAGAACTGGTGCGCCGCTACTCCGAAACGCGGCGGCGGCATCCTCTGGCTCCGGGCGGCCCGCCGCTTGCCGGTATTCAGGCCGAGCGGGACCTCTTGATCCCTATCCGCGCGCGCGCCGATGTGCTGATTGATACGACAGGCATGTCGCCCCATGACGCGAAAGCCGAGGTTGAGCGGTGGTTCAGGACAGGCGAGGGTGGCGCGAAGCTTGGCGTGACGTTGCATTCTTTCTCCTACAAACGTGGTCTGCCGCGTGGCATGGACATTGTGATTGATTGCCGTTTTCTGCAAAATCCCCATTGGGACGAAAATCTGCGCGTCCTTGACGGCCGTGACCCTGCCGTGGCGGCTTATGTCGCGGCTGATCCGCGCTTTCCGCCGTTCTTCGCGCAGGTCAAGGGCCTCGTGGATTTGCTTCTTCCTGCGCATAAGGATGAGGGCAAAGCGCATCTTTCGATCGGGTTTGGCTGTACGGGGGGCAAACACCGCTCGGTTGCAATGACGCAACGGCTTGCAGAGGCACTTGCACAAGACGGTTGGCATGTGTCTAAACGACATCGCGAACTAGAGCGGCGCGATGCGCAAGGGAAAAGGGAAGACGCAGTTTGATTGGTATCGTCATTGTGGCGCATGGGGGGTTGGCGCAGGAATATCACGCCGCAGTCGAGCATGTTGTTGGACCGCAACCCGGCATGGTCAGTATTGCCATCGGCCCCGACGATGACCGCGCGGTGAAACAGACCGAAATCTGCCAAGCAGCGGATGATGTCGATACCGGTGACGGTGTGGTGATTGTCACGGATATGTTCGGTGGTTCGCCGACCAATCTTTCGCTCAAGGCCTGCCGTCCGGAAAACCGCCGTATCCTCTATGGAGCAAACCTGCCGATGCTGATCAAACTTGCCAAATCCCGCAAGTCCAGCGTGCCGGATGCGGTCGATGCCGCCATTGCTGCTGCTCATAAATATATTAACAGTCACAACGGGGGTCTGTCCCAATGACCCAGATGCGCCTGAAGATCGAGAACATCAAAGGCCTGCACGCGCGCGCATCGGCCAAACTGGTCGAGGTTGTCGAAAGCTTTGATGCCGAAGCGACCGTCAGTAAGGACGGGGAACGTACCAGCGGCGACAGTATCATGGGGCTTTTGATGTTGGCAGCCTCTATCGGAACCTTTATTGACGTGGAAACCCGCGGACCGCAGGAAAAAGAGCTCGCTGCGGCAATTGAAAACCTGGTTGCCGATAAATTCGGTGAGGGCGACTGATGAGCGTCAGGATCGGATAGGACAAGTGAATTGACCGACACGAGCCCCAAAGCCCCTGCACAGTCCTCCGTCGCAAAGCCTGTTCCGCATGTCTATAACCGGCGGGCGCTGACCTATTCGGAAACCTTTGATCACCCCGTCCGGCGCATGGTGATCAAGACGATTGAATGGCTTACGGGAAAAATCAAGATTATCCGGATGGTCCGCGCATTCGAAAAGCGTGGCAAGTTCGACGGTCAGGCATTCTGGCGTAATGCGTTGGATGTCATGGGGATTGATGTGACAACGCCGGATGAGCAGTTGGCGCGCATTCCCAAGACCGGGCCAGTCGTTGTCGTCGCAAACCATCCGCATGGGCTGGTTGATGGCATGATCTTTGCCGAATTGATCGGGCGTGTGCGTAGCGACTACCGGATCCTGACACGCGCTTTTCTGACCGATATCGATGAAGGCGCTGGTAAGTTCCTGATCCCTGTCCCGTTTCCGCATGAAGAGGGCGCACAGGCGAAGATGGTTGAAATGCGCAAGCAAGCCATGGCGCATTTGAATGCCGGTGGCGTTGTCGCCATTTTCCCCTCCGGCGTTGTCGCATCGTCGGACACGCTGTTTGGCCCCATGATCGAGAGGGAATGGAACCTCTTTACAGCCAAGATGATCCGGATGTCAGGCGCGCGTGTTGTACCGCTTTTCTTTCCGGGCGCGAATTCGCGCTGGTATCAAATGGCCAACCGTATATCGCCCACCCTGCGCCAGAGCCTGTTGATCTATGAAATCGTCAGGGCTTGCGGCAAACCGCAAAAGCCCGTGGTCGGCCATCCGTTTGACGCGGACGAAGTCAAAGAGCGTCTTCGTGACCAACGCGCCTGCATGGACTGGATGCGCGAACAAACATTGGGCCTGAAAGGCTAGCGCGTGGGGACAGGCGTGCCGCTGCGGTAGTCATAGAACCCGCGCTCGGATTTGCGGCCCAGCCAGCCTGCTTCGACATATTTTGTCAGCAACGGGCAGGGGCGATACTTGGTATCGGCCAACCCGTCATGCAGCACGTTCATAATCGCCAGACAGGTATCCAGACCGATAAAATCGGCCAGTTCCAGCGGCCCCATCGGATGGTTCGCACCCAGCTTGAGCGAGGTATCAATGGATTGCACCGACCCCACGCCTTCGTAAAGCGTATAGATTGCTTCGTTGATCATGGGCATCAGGATACGGTTGACGATGAAGGCCGGAAAATCCTCTGCGGTGGCAGATGTCTTGCCCAAGCGTTCCACCACTGCGTGGCAGGCCTTGAACGTAGGTTCGTCGGTCGCGATGCCGCGGATCAGTTCAACCAGCTGCATGATCGGGACAGGGTTCATAAAATGAAACCCCATGAATTTTTCGGGGCGGTCCGTGCGCGATGCCAGCCGCGTGATCGAAATTGACGAGGTGTTCGACGTCAGGATCGTGTCCGGTTTGAGGTGCGGTACAAGATCTTCGAAAATGGCGGTCTTGATCGTCTCGCGCTCGGTCGCGGCTTCGATAATCAGGTCGGTCTTGCCCAGATCGGTCAGGGTCGGCGTGGTTGCAATCCGCTTCATCGCGTCAGTCTTTTGCGCCTGGGTAATCAGATCCTTGCTGACCTGGCGATCCAGATTGCGCTCGATCAACGCGACGGCGGCTTGCAACGCGTCCTCGCTGATATCGGTCATCAGCACTTCATATTCCGCAAGGGCAAAAACATGGGCAATGCCGTTGCCCATCTGACCTGCGCCAACGATGCCTACCTTTTCAATTGTCATGATCATTCCTTCAACGGTTGGCCGCACCATAGGCCTCTGGGGGGGGCACCTTCAAGTCGGGCGTGTAGGTAAAAGTCGTATCAAATGCCGTCATTAGCAAATTCGCAAATGAATTGGGCGAATCTGTCGCTCGGGTGATGACTATAAGGGGTGGTAGCCATGCGACACGAGACGATTGAAACAGGCGAACTTTCGTATTCGCCGTGCCGTTACGGAAATTCACGGATGTTATTTCGCGGGCCGCGCAAACGGCTTGATCTGCCGTATCTTGCGTTTATCGGCGGGACCGAAACCTATGGCAAGTTCATTGAAAAGCCGTTTCCAACCCTTGTTGAAAAGGCGATGCGCCAGACCTGTGTAAACTTTGGGTGCGTCAACGGCGGGATTGATGCCTTTGTCAACGATCCGACTGTCATGGATATCTGCGCTGAGGCTGATTTGACCGTCGTGCAGGTGATGGGGGCAAATTACCTGTCAAACCGGTTCTATTCGGTCCATCCACGGCGTAACGACCGGTTCCTGCGCGCCTCGACCGTGTTGCAGGCGATTTATCAAGAGATCGATTTTTCGGAGTTTTCCTTCACAAGGCATATGTTGGGTGCGCTGCATGCCACATCTCTGGAACGTTTTGAAACCGTCGTGATTGAGTTGCGCGCGGCGTGGCTGGCGCGGATGCGCAATATGCTGGGCCAGATCGGGCGCCGGACCATCCTGCTGTGGTTTTCCGAAGATGCGATGTCGAATGAGCATTGGGCCGACCGTCCGGGTCAGTTGCAGGTCGATCCGCTGTTTATCACGGCGTCGATGATTGATGAGCTGCGACCGTTGGTCAAAGACGTTGTTGTCGTGAATCCGACACAGCGTGCACTGTCGCAGGGATCGCGCGGTATGTACTTTCCAACGACCCAGACCAAAGCTGCTTCTGAAATGCTGGGGGTGGATTGCCATGTCGAGGCTGGCGCAGCCTTGATTCAATCCATCAGAAACCAGCTCTACGCCATATAAAAAAGGCCCCAGCGTGGCTGGGGCCCTTTCTTTTCAAATGTGTCAGCCGTTTAGAGCTTGCCGGTCAGTTCCGGCACAGCATCAAAGAGGTCTGCCACCAAGCCAAAGTCGGCTACCTGAAAAATCGGTGCTTCCTCATCCTTGTTGATCGCCACGATGATCTTGCTGTCTTTCATGCCTGCAAGGTGCTGGATCGCACCCGAGATGCCAACGGCCACATAGAGTTCAGGCGCGACGACCTTGCCGGTCTGACCGACCTGCCAGTCATTTGGCGCATAGCCACTATCCACCGCAGCGCGGGACGCGCCGACAGCAGCGTTCAGCTTATCGGCCAGCTTTTCGATCAGCGCAAAGTCCTCTTCCGACCCGACACCACGACCACCGGAGACAACGACACCCGCAGATGTGAGTTCGGGGCGATCAGAAGCTGCGACTTTGTCTTCGACCCATTCGGACAGGCCCGGATCGCCTGCGGCACCGATGCTTTCGACCGAAGCAGAACCGCCCATCGCCGCGGCATCAAAGCCGGCAGTCCGGATGGTCATTACCTTGATCGCGTCAGAAGATTTGACAGTCTGGATCGCGTTGCCCGCATAGATCGGACGTTCGAACGTGTCTGCGTCAACCACGGCTGTCACTTCAGAGATGATCATCGCGTCCAGGAGTGCTGCCACCCGTGGCATAACGTTTTTTGCATCCGTAGTGCCGGGGGCGGCGATATGCGTGTAATCGCCTGCAAGTGAAACAATCAAAGCGGCGGTAGGCTCGGCCAGACGGTGACCAAGCGCCGGATCTTCAGCGCAGAGCACTTTGGAGACGCCGTCAATCTTTGCCGCCTCGTCAGCAGCCGCTTGCGCAGACGCACCCGCGCAAAGCACGGTGACATCGCCCAACGACTTGACCGCAGCGACGGCCTTTGCTGTTGCATCAACGGCCAATGCGCCGTCAGTCACTTCACCAATCAGAAGAACAGCCATTATACAGCCCCCGCTTCTTTGAGTTTCTCGACAAGTTCATCAACCGAACCCACAATGATACCGGCCTTGCGGGCCGCTGGTTCTGTGGTGTTCACAATGCTGAGGCGCGGCGCGACATCAACGCCGTAATCGGCAGGTGTCTTTTCATCCAAAGGCTTTTTCTTGGCCTTCATGATGTTGGGGAGCGATGCATACCGCGGCTCATTCAGGCGCAGGTCAACGGTTACGATTGCAGGCATTTTCACCTTAATCGTCTGCAGACCGCCGTCTACTTCGCGGGTCACAGTGGCGCTATCGCCATCCACATCGACCTCGGAGGCGAAGGTCGCCTGCGACCAGCCCAGCAAGGCCGACAACATCTGGCCAGTGGCATTCATGTCGTTGTCGATTGCTTGTTTACCGCACAGTACCAGAACCGGCTCTTCTTCCTTGACGATCGCGGCAAGAATTTTCGCAACAGCGAGCGGTTCAATGTCGGTGTGCACATCGTCTGCTGCAACAACAAGGATTGCACGGTCGGCACCCATCGCAAGCGCGGTGCGCAAAGTTTCCTGACTTTGCTTGACGCCAATCGAAACGGCAACGATTTCTTCAACCTTGCCTGCTTCGCGCAGGCGGATCGCTTCTTCGACAGCGATTTCGTCGAACGGGTTCATCGACATTTTGACGTTGGCGAGATCGACACCGGAGCCGTCCGCTTTGACACGAACCTTCACGTTGTAGTCGATCACGCGTTTGACGGGTACGAGGACCTTCATATGCGTTTCTCTCCCAAGAATCTGAAAATTACACTTCTCGCACCGTTGTTAGCCTGCGCTGCCGCGCGAAAACAGTACAAAATCGACGCGGAGGATGTCACCGACGCCACGTTCTTGACGCGAACGTAAGGTCAAACCCTCGGATCGGGGTCTGGCATGCACTTGTCAGATCGGGTCCGATTGCGCCTTTTCCGCCGAAAAATCGCCTAGTCGCGGTTGGCGCCGGGGACCCAAAGCACATCGTCGTTGCCGTTATTATTGGCTATGCGAGAAGCTTGGAAAAACCAGTCAGACAAACGGTTCAGATATTTGACCGCAGCGGGATTGACCGACTCAAACGTCGCCAATTCAACGGTCAAACGCTCTGCGCGGCGTGAAACAGTACGGCAAAGATGCAGATGCGCGGCCAGCGCAGATCCGCCCGGCAGAATGAAACTGCGCAACGGTTCAACCTCTTTGGTCATTGTATCAATCTGGCTTTCCAGACGCGCAACTTGCGCATCGGTCATGCGCAGCACGGGGTATTCTGCTTCGCCGTCTTTTTCCATATCGGGGCGGCAAAGGTCCGCGCCAAGATCAAACAGATCATTCTGGATCATGGCAAGCTGGGCATCCATCTCGCCAGTGGCATGCAGGCGCGCCAATCCGACGGTTGCATTCGTTTCATCGACTGTGCCGTATGATGTCACCCGCATCGAATGTTTCGCAACGCGGCTGCCGTTACCAAGGGCCGTTTCCCCGGAGTCGCCGGTTTTTGTGTAAATCTTGTTGAGAACGACCATCGGTTAGTTTCCTCCACCGCGCAAATAGACAAAAATCAGGATCATGATGACCGCAAGGAATTGTGCACCAATGCGCCAGCGCATGATCTTGTTTGCGTGCTTGCGGTTATACTCACCGCCCTTGCCAAAGCTGCCGATACCCCACATCAAAATGCCAAGTACGAACAGCACCGACACAGACATTGCCCAAAAAAGCGGGTCATTGGCCATTGGTTCGATCCTTCGTTAATTCCTCTCGCATGTAGCAGGGCGCGCCGGAAAGAAAACCCTCAGCCGCGCAAAATGACCGCATCGAGAAGCCGCGTCGGCAGCACGCGCCGCAAAAAACCCATCAGATATGTGGGTGTCGTGACATAGTAGCGCGGCTTGGGGCGCGCAGATGTCAGGGCGTGCAGGATTTTTCTGGTCACCGCCGAGGGGGGCAACTCGAAGCGGTCCGGCCCGTTGTCGTCATAGAGCCGTGATCGTAGCTGCGCATATTGGCCGGCCCGCGCCGATCCTTCCCAGTCAATCCATTTCTCGAAGTGCGGGATCGCATTTTCGCGGATTTTGGCAGTGATGGGGCCCGGTTCGATCAGGATGACCTTGATCGGTGTATCGCTCATTTCGATGCGCAACACATCTGTCAGGCCCTCAAGCGCGTGTTTGGTCGCCACATAGGCCCCCCGCCAGCGCAGTGCGACAAACCCCAAAACGGATGAGCAGTTGATAATCCGCCCATGCCCCTGGGCGCGCATCACGGGAATGACCAGCCGTGTGAGTTCATGCCAGCCAAAGACGTTGGTTTCAAAAATCTCGCGCAGCGCGCCGACCGGTAAATCCTCGACGGCACCAGGGCAGGCGTAAGCGCCATTATTGTAGAGCGCGTCCAGCGTGCCGCCGGTTGCCTCGAGTGTTTCGGCAAGGCCGGTGACGATGCTGTTGGCGTCGGCGTAGTCAATGCGCGGGCTCTCGAACCCTTCACTGCGCATCCGCTCGCAGTCTTCGTGCTTGCGACAACTGGCAAAGACCCGCCAGCCCGCGTTGCGCAGACCGTATGCGACGTCGTAACCGATGCCCGAGGAGCACCCGGTGATCAAAATGGATTTCTGTGTCATGCGCTGTCTTTGCACCGCGCGATGCAGGCTGACAAGTGGCCCTGCGCTGTGATGGCGATTGCACGCCTGTTGTAAATCGAGATTGCGCCGCGACGTGCCTATTCGCCGCTTTACGCCAGAATCGAGGGCCGCTAAACCAGTCGCATGAATGATGACATCGATACAGGCCTTGGGCCCAACGACGTGACCGAAAGCCTGCGCCGCGCCATTGGTGATCGGTATCTGACCTATGCGCTGTCCACGATCATGCACCGTGCCTTGCCTGATGCGCGTGATGGTCTCAAACCGGTGCACCGCCGGATTCTTTATGCGATGTCGCGCTTGCGCTTGTCGCCCACGGGCGGGTTTCTGAAATCGGCCAAGATCAGCGGCGACACGATGGGTGATTTCCACCCGCATGGCGATGCCGCGATCTATGATGCGATGGCGCGTTTGGCGCAGGATTTCAACGTCCGTTATCCGCTTGTCGATGGTCAGGGCAACTTTGGCAACATTGATGGCGATAACCCTGCCGCTTCACGTTATACAGAGGCGCGGATGACCGCCGCAGCCGAGGCGTTACTGGAAGGTTTGTCCGAGGACAGCGTTGATTTCCGTGACAACTATGATGGCCGCCTGACCGAGCCTTCCGTCTTGCCGGCTACATTCCCGAACCTTCTTGCCAATGGATCAAGCGGGATTGCTGTGGGGATGGCGACGAATATTCCGCCCCATAACCTGCATGAACTGGTGGATGCCTGCCTGCATCTGATCAAAACACCCGATGCCCGCGATGATACGCTTTTGAACTATATTCCCGGTCCGGATTTCCCGACCGGTGGTGTGATTGTCGAACCCCAAGAAAACATCGCCGAGGCCTACCGCACCGGGCGCGGTTCTTTCCGGTTGCGCGCCAAATGGGAGGTCGAGGATCTGGGCCGTGGGCAATGGCAGGTTGTCGTGACCGAAATCCCCTATCAGGTGCCGAAATCGAAGCTGATCGAAAAGCTGGCCGAAGTCATCCAGCTCAAGAAGGTGCCGCTTCTGGCCGATGTGCGTGATGAAAGTGCCGAAGATATCCGCGTGGTGCTTGAACCGCGCGCCAAGACCGTCGACCCCGAGGTCATGATGGGTATGCTGTTCCGCAATTCCGATCTGGAAACGCGTTTCAGCCTGAACATGAACGTGCTGATCGACGGGCTGACACCCAAGGTTTGTTCGCTCAAGGAAGTGCTGCGCGCGTTTCTGGATCACCGCCGCGATGTCCTGATCCGCCGTAGTAAGTACCGTCTGGAAAAGATCGACCATCGGCTTGAGGTGCTTGAAGGCTTTATCATTGCCTTCCTCAATCTGGACCGCGTGATCGACATCATTCGCTACGATGACGATCCGAAAAAGGCGCTGATGATCGAGGACTGGGCGCAGGACCATGCCCGCGCCACCTCCGAGGCGGACTACCGCTCGCCTATTGTGCCGGGTGCCGATCCGGAGATTTCGCTCACTGAAGTTCAGGCCGAAGCGATCCTGAACATGCGCTTGCGTAGTTTGCGACGCCTTGAAGAGTTGGAACTGATTGCGGAGCGTGATGCCCTGACGGAAGAGCGCGCGGGTATTGAGGATTTGCTGGAAAGCGATGATCTGCAATGGGCGCGGATTGCGGAACAACTGCGCGAGACCCGCAAGATCTTTGGCCGCGAGAGCGAAGGCGGCGCGCGGCGTACGCAGTTTGCCGAAGCGGCCGAAGTTGTCGAAGTGCCGCTTGAGGCGATGATCGAGCGCGAGCCGATCACGGTTGTTTGCTCTGAGATGGGCTGGGTCCGCGCCATGACCGGCCATATTGATCTGACCCGCGAGTTGAAATTCAAAGACGGCGATGGGCCGCGCTTTATTTTCCATGCCGAAACCACCGATAAATTGCTGGTCTTTGGCGCAAATGGTCGTTTCTACACGGTCGGTGCCGCCAACCTGCCCGGCGGGCGTGGTATGGGCGAGCCGCTGCGCCTGATGATTGATCTGCCCAATGACGTCGAAATCATCGATTTCCTGATCCATAAACCGGGTGAAAAGCTGCTGGTTGCCTCGGCCGAGGGCAACGGGTTTATCGTGCCCGAAGAAGAGGTTCTGGCGCAGACGCGCACCGGCAAGCAGGTGCTGAACGTCAAGGATACTGTTGCCAAGGTGTGTCGCCGTGTTGCGGGCGATCATGTGGCGGTGGTGTCCGAGAATGCCAAGCTTTTGGTCTTTGAGATCGGTGAATTGCCTGAAATGGGGCGTGGCAAAGGCGTGCGCATCCAGAAATATAAAAAGGCCGCTGGCCGCCAGGGTATGCTCGAATTGGATGGCGGATTGTCGGACATCACGACATTTGTTTGGGCGGACGGGCTGTCATGGCAGATGGGCGGCGGCAAAACCCGGACCGAACAGGACATGACCGAATGGAAAGGCGCACGCGCCGGTGTCGGCAAGCGCCCGCCACACGGTTTCCCCAAGAACAACCGGTTCATTTAATGTTTGACCTTCCAGTGCGGGAAGCACCTAGCCACTTCCCGAATGGAAGAGCGAATGAATGATGCTGAGAATGAATAAGGTTGCAATCGGTGTGTTTGCATTGGTGGTCGCGGGTGGCGGAGCTTACGTGATGACGGTTGGGGCTGATGCGCCAAATGTCTCAGGGGCGACACCGCCTACAGTGGCAGCCCTGTTGGTTGAGGTCGCGATACCCGCCACGTTCACTGAGCAGCAGGCGATGGGACAGATTGCATTCGAAGCGAGTTGTGCCGCATGTCACGGCGTAAACGCGGCGGGGCGCGATGGCATCGCACCCCCATTGGTTCACAAGATATACGAGCCGTCGCACCATGGTGATGAAGCATTTCAGAGGGCTGTCGCACTTGGCGTGCAGGCGCACCATTGGCCGTTCGGGAATATGGCGGCTGTTGAAGGTCTCACACGTGCTGACGTGGCGACGATTGTTTCCTATATCCGCGCTCTACAGGTTGAGAACGGCATCAATTAGGCTGGTCTGCATAAAGCGTCATCGTGTAATTGGCCAACAACCGGATTGACGGATTTGCATTTCGTTTCTGTTATCGCAATTGCGCCACTTGATTTCCCGTCCGTTTCCCAATACATCGCCCGCGATGTTGGACCGGGCCGCTTTTGGCCCCTCAGAATTAAGGGCCCTGCAAAA
>NZ_LJAL01000006.1 GCF_001419985.1 Loktanella sp. 5RATIMAR09
AGCTGTCAAGCTGGTCCGCCGCTCTTAGCGCAAGCATGTTCCAATCCAGCCACCCTTTGTCAGCCATATATTGCTGATACGGAAAAACCACTTCATCAAGAATACGTCTCCGCAGATTCGCATCCACCCTTGGTAGCGCACCCCGCCCAGTGCGTTCCACAGTGAGGTAGTCTGAAATATTTTCGGGCCGAAAGCGGCCCAGCAGATATTCAACTTCCCGAACTAGGTAACTCGCCTCAAGCCCATTGAAACTCGCAGCCAATCCGGACAGACGCGCACGTGCAGGACCATCTCTTATTTCCGGATCTCCTAGCTTTTCTCGTGCCCACTTAGCGAAAGTAAAGATTTCCAATTGATGGTTCGGGTTTAGCATTTGGGCTTCTGCCAACGCTCGCACGTAACCAGCCAGTGTACGATTAAAGGTGAGCAACAAAACTCTCACAGGAGCGCTGTCACCCACACGATCTTTCCTGACCCTCATGAAGTTAGTTAACGACTTTAAGCGCAGTAGGGCTGTCGTGGTCTTACCACTGCCTGCTGACCCTCGAATCAATTCTGCACCAAGCTGATTGGTACTCATGATTGCCAGCTGCTCTGGCGAAGGTGCGACTTGTCCGAGATGCTTCATACGTCTACCAACCCCTAAATAATCGCTTAAGTTGTGTCTAATACAATGATTTCGCAAACGTTCGTCAACGCCTTTAATTCCAACCCGACGCACTAGGCCCGCGTATCCGCGAAGGATCCCTGCTGTGATCGTTCGATCAGGTCGATCATGCCGCCGCCTTGTCTGTAAAGCCACAGCATTGCAAAGGCCGTCTCAGGCGCACCGCCGCCAATCGCCCAAGACACAGTGAACGCCAGCTCCTGCTCACAGCATCGAAGACATGGTTGCCTCTCTTCCTCAAGTGTCGAGGCGATCAATTCTATTCCAAACCGAACACTGTGTAGCGGCCAGACTAAACTCATCGAATTGAGGCGATCTTCTACATTCGGACGCACGAATCTAAAGACCGCCAACGAAAAGTGTTACATTGGCTTGTACCAGCACCTACATAAGCATATACGTAAACACCTGAAAACAAAGGAGATAGCCGCAGCAATCGCACCTCCCCTAGGCTCCACCAAATTTCTTGAAATCGAAAACCTAGCGCCCGCTGCGCCGTAACTTACCAGCCATGCCTGAGCAGTAACACGGCCTAACGCGGACGTTCGCGTTGCCTGCAACTTGCCTTGCGCAACTGGCTTGGGCTTCGGGGGATGATTTTGGATTGTGGTGTCACGCCCTCTGGCGGCACCTCTGGCGCATTCTTGCTCACTACAGCGGCGATGAAAGCCGCCACATCAAACTCGGTTTCCTGTGCTGCACGTGCCAGTGCCTTTTTCAGGGCACGGTTCGACAATGCAGCCGTCAACTGTGCGGCAAGCGCGCGGCGCAGCACTATGTCGGAAGGCGCCTCGCCGCCGTCGACTTTCGTTATTTCGGTATCCGAAAGTTCGAAACCAGCCTCTTCCAGAAAGAGACGCACAATCGGCGGGGCGGATGTCACCGCATCTGTTGTCGTGGGATCCCGGAAAAAAGCGACAACTTTGTTCGAGCGTGCATGACCGTGGCAAGTAATGCCTCTACCGTCACCTGACTGCGCGGCAACACTCTCCGCAGAGTACATCTGAAAATCATAACGCAACACGAACTTCACCAATTACACTTAAAGGTTGTACATAGCTTATCAAATGCGGCAGCAGTCGGCAAAGAAATTGTCGCCAACTGGGCATATTATTGTCTAAAATAAGACATAACGCGCCACTGTTGCCGGCGCAGGGATCAATCCCGCCATTTGTTTCACATTGTTGGACTGAATATGCGAGGACCGGCTAGGGCGGCCCCAGCGTGTTTCTCAAGACAAGCTTTGTATGCACCTCTATCGGCTCCAACGCGGCCCCGTCCCGCAAGTGTTTGACCAAGGCTTGCCCCGCCTTGCGTCCCATTTCGCGATGCGGCACATGCACCGTTGTAAGTGCCGGATAAACGACTTGGGCCAGTTCAATATCATCAAACCCGATGATCGACACATCACCGGGAACTGAAATACCACATTCCCTTGCACGTCTGAGCGCGCCGACAGCCAAAACATCATTGCCGCAAAAGACCGCGGTTGGCCTCGGGACATGAGCCATAACCCGATCAAAGGCTGCCGCTCCTTCATTGATCCCATATTTCGTTTCCACAAAACAAAGGGAGTCGCTACCCAGCCCTGCAGCGGTCATCGCTTGTCTGATTCCGTCACATCGCGCGGACGCGCGGTCATTCTGCGCCGTCTCTGCAGAGATCAACGCCAGCCGCCGATGTCCCATTTCGATCACTTTTTCGGCCATCTCCTGCATGGCCGCACTGTTGTTAAAGCCCACCGAGGGCCGCGTTGCCGCAGGATCAAAGGCCCATGTCAAAAGAACGGGCACATCTTGCCCATCCAGAAAGTCGTAGATTGCGGGATTGCGGCGATACCCGATCAGCAAAAGTGCATCCGCACCGCGCGCAACAAGCGACCTGATCTGCTCTTCCTCGGTGTCCGGCTGGTAGGCCGTGCTGGCAACGAGCATTGTATACCCGTTGCGACGCAATTCTTCCTGAAATGCCTGAAGCCCGCGCGCAAAGATCGCATTTTCCATCGTTGGAATAATTGCACCGATTGTATTCGTGCGCCGCGCGGCCATCGCACGTGCACCGAAATTGGGCGAATACCCCAGCTCTGCGATTGCAGCGTTTACTTTGTCACGCGTAACATGTGCTACCTGATCGGGAAAATTGATTGCCCGCGAGACGGTTGCGGTCGATACGCCCGCAAGGGTGGCCACATCCTGCAAAGTCGGTATCGGTCGTTGAGATGTCATGCGCGCTCCGGTTGGGTCCAGCATACTACATAGCGTCAAACCCAACGCAGACATAGCGGACTCTTGCAAAAAATGTAAGGGCTTGCATTTCGCTGATGTAAGCGCTTACACTGAGCACAGAATCGAATAGTCGCCTTGGGAGGGAGCGACTTGGAGGACCGCAGCGGGCAATCGATATCCGCGACACATCCCCCTTCCATCAAGGCCACGATGCTTCCTGGCAGCATGAAATAAGGTAACGACACATGGCACGCGAATATCTCAAGAAAGCGACGCTGACCGCGCAGTCCGGCGCGTCTGATGTCCACGACATTGTTCAGGGCATCCTGTCCGACATCGAGACAGGTGGCGACGCCAAGGCGATGGAATATGCTGCAAAGTTCGACAAATACGACGGCAACGTCATGATCACTGCAGAAGAGATCGCGGCGGCGACCGCACTGGTGCCCCAAAAGCTGAAGGAAGACATCCAGTTCGCCCATGACAACGTCAAACGCTTTGCCGAGGCGCAGAAAGCAACCGTCAGCGACATTGAATACGAGATTGTTCCGGGCCTGATCGCCGGTCAAAAGGCCATCCCGGTTGATGCTGCGGGCTGTTACGTGCCCGGCGGACGCTACAGCCACATCGCCTCTGCGATCATGACTGTGACGACGGCCAAAGTGGCCGGTTGCAACCATATCGCCGTTGCTTCACCCCCGCGGCCCGGCGTGGGTGTGGCCCCTGCCATCATCTATGCGGCCCATATCTGTGGCGCGGACAAGATCATGGCGATGGGCGGTGTGCAGGGCGTTGCCGCCATGACTTTTGGCCTTTTTGGTCTACCCAAGGCAAACATTCTTGTCGGCCCCGGCAATCAATTCGTGGCCGAAGCCAAGCGTATCCTGTTCGGCCGCGTCGGCATCGACATGATCGCAGGCCCGACCGATAGCCTTATCCTCGCTGACAAGACCGCCGATCCGCATATCGTCGCCACCGACCTCGTCAGCCAAGCCGAGCATGGCTACAATTCGCCAGTCTGGCTGGTCACGGATGACCGCGCGCTGGCCGAAGACGTGATGAACCGCGTGCCAGATCTGATCGCTGATTTGCCGGAAGTGAACCGTGACAATGCCGCCGCGGCATGGCGCGACTATGCCGAGGTGATCCTTTGTGCCGACCGTGAAGAAATGGCTGCATGTTCGGATGACTACGCGCCCGAGCACCTGACCGTTCAGGCCGAAGACCTGCCGTGGTGGCTGGATCGGCTGAGCTGCTATGGGTCACTGTTTCTGGGCGAAGAGACGACCGTGTCCTACGGCGACAAGGCATCCGGCACGAACCACGTTCTGCCGACATCGGGCGCGGCGTCCTATACCGGTGGTCTGTCGGTCCATAAATATATGAAGATCGTAACTTGGCAGCAGGCCACACGCGAAGGATCCAAGCGTGTTGCAGAAGCCACGGCACGGATTTCCCGCCTTGAAGGGATGGAGGGGCATGCCCGCGCGGCGGATGTGCGTCTGGCCAAATACTTCCCCGGTGAAAACTTTGATCTGACGCCAGATGAGTGATCCGCGCGATCTCTTTGACCTGACGGGTCGTGTCGCTTGCGTCACCGGCGCAAGTGCGGGCCTCGGACAGCGCGCTGCGATTGCGCTGGCTGCGGCTGGTGCGAAGGTCGTGGGCGTAGCCCGCCGCGCCGACGCGTTGAACGGTTGGGCCGCCGAGACAGGGGCGAATGCCGCTGTCGTGGCCGCCGATCTGTCACAGCGGGATCAGATTGCCGATATTGCGGCAAAGGTCGCCGCACCCTTTGGCGCACCCGATATCGTCGTCCATGCCGCAGGGATTAATACCCGAGAGGCGGCAGATGACGTGACGGACGCGGGCTGGGACGTGACGATGAACCTCAATCTCGCGGCCCCCTTCTTTCTCAGCCAAGCCTTTGCTCCTGCGATGAAGGCCAAAGGGTGGGGGCGCATCGTGAATTTCGCATCATTGCAGACGACACGGGCGTTTCCGGGTGGCATTGCCTATGGCACATCCAAAGCAGGTATTGGCCAGTTGACCCGCGCGATGGCCGAAGCGTGGTCCAAGGATGGCATCACCGCCAATGCAATCGGTCCGGGGTTTTTTCCAACCGAATTGACAGGACCGGTCTTTGCCGACTCCGGACGCGCCGCCCGCAACGCGGCGCAAACGTGCGTGGGCCGCAACGGGGCCTTATCGGATATTGACGGCCCGCTCTTGTTTCTCTGCTCGGATGCGTCGTCCTATGTGACGGGTCAGGTCTTGATGGTCGACGGGGGTTTCACAGCGAAATGAAAGCGCTTGTTTATGACAACGTGGAAACGCTTGTTTACCGCGTGATGCCTGATCCGGTGCCGGGCGCGGGCCAAAGCCTCATCAGGATTGAGGCTTCGGGCATTTGCGGCTCTGACATGCATGCCTTTCTTGGCCATGACGAACGGCGACCCGCCCCGCTCATCCTTGGCCACGAGGCCGCTGGCGTTGTCATGGGCGGTGAGTTGGACGGCACACGGGTCACGATCAATCCGCTTGCGACCTGTGGTCTGTGTCGGGCCTGCAAGTCCGGCCGCGATAACCTTTGCCCTGACCGCATGATTATTTCCATGCCCCCGCGCGAGGGAGCATTTAGTGACTATGTCGTGATGGCCAACCGGAACCTTGTGACCGTGCCCGATGACGTACCGCTGACCAAGGCAGCTTTGGCCGAACCCCTGGCCTGCGGGTGGCATGCGGTCCGGCTCGGGGCTGCGGCACTCGATATGCCGCTTGCCGACGCAAAATGCGTTGTGGTCGGCGGGGGCGCGATTGGTGTGGGGGCTGCACTTTGCCTGCGGGCATTTGGCGCAACCGACATCAAGGTCATAGAACCCAATACCCTGCGCCGCAAAACGCTTGACCTGATCGACGGATTTGAGGCCGTCGCACCCGGCACCGTAACCGAGGCTGACCTTGTCATTGACGGCGTCGGCTATGCCGCCACCCGCGCCGATGCCACGGCCATCACCCGGCCTGGCGGTGTCATCATGCATATCGGTCTGGGCGAGGCGACAGGCGGTTTGGACATCCGCCGCATGACGTTGCAGGAAATCACATTCATCGGCACCTATACCTACACCGCCGAAGATTTCCGCCAGACCGCTGCAGCAATTTTCGACGGCCGTCTTGGCCCGCTCGACTGGACCGAGGAACGCGCACTTGCTGACGGGCAACAGGCCTTTGCGGATATCCGGGCTGGTGTGGTCGCCGCGCCCAAGATTATTCTACGCCCATAAGACAGACAGAACCCCAAGGAGGTTTGGCATGTACAAGAACATTCTGGTCCCGATGGCCCTTGATCACGGTATTGGCGAAAACAGCGTCGCAATAGCGCGCCGCCTGTTGTCTGAAGGCGGCAAAATCACAGCGCTGCACGTCTATGAAGCGCCCGAAGGGTCGGTCGGGGCCTATATCGACGAAAGTGTCGTGCAAAACGCATTTGATCGGGCCAAAGCGCGGCTGGAAGAACGTATCGCTGCGATGCCTGACGTGTCATCCATGATCGTCAAAGGCCACAGCGGGCGCACCATCATTGATACCGCCACAGCTTTGAAAGCTGATTGCATCGTTATGGGCTCCCACAAACCCGGGCTGATTGATTATTTCCTCGGCTCGACGGCGGCGCGTGTGGTGCAACATGCGCCTTGCGCTGTTCACGTGGCACGCGACATCAACTGACCCACCCCCATCACCCACCGCCCCACAGCGGGGCGCAAACAGGAGACTTAAGGCCTTGAGTATCAGCAAGAAGATCGTGGATGACTTTGTCGCCAACGATGTATCCTTCATCACCACTGTGCCGTGCAAGCAGTTGGCCGGTGTGATCGACGAAGTCGAAGCACGCCCGGAAATCTTCCACATCCCGTCCAACAAAGAGGATGAGGGCATGGGCCTTTGCGCGGGTGCCTTCATGGGCGGCAAGCGGCCTGCCATCATCATGCAGAACACCGCGATCGGTGTGACCATCAACACGCTGGCCACGCTGACACAGTACTACCGCATGCCCCTGCCGATGCTCATCAGCTACCGCGGTGAGCTGCGCGAGCCCGTGGCCTGTCAGGTTGAAATGGCGGTGCACACCAAGGCACTGCTGAACCAGATGAACATCCCGACCTATCATTTCCACAAGGAAGCGGACGCGGATGAGCTGGACGCGATCCTGAAATACACCTTCATGTGCAACAAACCTGTGGCGATCCTGACGGATGCGTCCTTCTGGGGAGGCTACGGCGACCAATGATCCGTTCTGAAATCCTGCGCGAGATCGCGCCAATCCTTCATGACCATCTGGTCGTCTGCAACATCGGTCTGCCCAGCCAAGAGCTGCACATGATCGACGATAACGCCAAGAACTTCTACATGCTGGGCACAATGGGCCTTTCATCCTCAATCGGGCTGGGTCTGGCCCTGGCGCAGGACAAAACCGTCATTTCCATTGATGGTGACGGCTCTGTCCTGACCAACCTTGGCACCCTGCCGACGATTGCCAACAACGTGGCCGACAACTTCATTCTGTTGATCGTCGACAACGGCTCTTACGGCTCCACCGGGGATCAGCCGACCTATGCTGGCAAGAAAACCAAGCTGGAAAACGTCGCCAAAGCCTGTGGCTGCGAAAACGTCGTTGTCTGTCAGGACGTGGACACCGGCAAGGTCTTGCAAGAGGCCATCGACAGCAAGCAGATGACCATCATCGTCACCAAATGCGACAGCGGCAACATCAAGCTGCCTGTCATCACGATGGACCCTGTGGTGATCCGTGATCGCTTTATGAAAGCGGTTGCCAGCTAATGGCGCCAAAGATCCATTCCAGCGAAGACGCGCGCAGGCTCGCCCGCAAACGCCTTCCCTGGATGGTCTTTGACTATATCGACGGTGCCGCTGGCGCCGAAACAGGGGCCGCGCGAAACCGTGCGGCCTTTGACAATCTGGACCTGCGGCCCCGCATCCTGCGCGACGTCAGTGACCGGTCATTGTCTGTGCCTTTGTGGGACAAGCAAACCAAGGCCCCTTTCGGCATCAGCCCGATGGGCATGTGCAACCTCTCTGGCCCCGGCGCAGACATGATGCTGGCGCGATTGGCCGCCCGCGAAAACGTGCCCTTGGGCGTCTCCACCGTGGCCTCCACCGCGATGGAGCCGCTGATCGAAGCGGCCGAAGGCAACGCTTGGTTCCAGCTTTACTTCAGCGGCGACGGCACCGGCACCTTCAAACTGGTAGAACGGGCCAAGGCCGCAGGTTATGACACGATCGTCCTGACCGTGGATGTGGCCGAGGTCGGGCGCCGCCCGCGCGAATTGCGTCACGGCTTCACCATGCCGTTCAAGATCGGCCCCAAGCAATTCATCGACTTCGCCCTGCACCCACGCTGGTCGCTCACCTCGCTTTACGCAGGCAAACCGCAGATGGCGAATTTCGACATGGAGGGCTATGATTTCGACCGCACCGAAAGCCGGGCACGCGCGGATTGGGACACGCTGACCCGTTTGCGCGACATGTGGCCCGGCAAACTGGTGGTGAAAGGCGTGCTGGATGCAGAGGACTCCGTCGCCCTCAAGACCGCTGGCGTTGACGCGATCCAGGTTTCCAGCCACGGCTCTCGCCAACTCGACAGCGCGCCCCCACCCATTCTGGAACTCGCCAAAATCCGCGGCGCAGTTGGCCCTGACTATCCGCTATTCTACGACACCGGCCTGCGCAGCGGCGAAGACGTGGTCAAAGCCTATGCGCAAGGTGCGAATTTCACCTTTTTCGGCCGCGTCCTGCAATTTGCCATCGCTGCTGGCGGCGAGGAAGGGTTGCGCGAGCTCTGGTCGGTCCTGAAAAACGAGACCAGCATCACGCTCGCGCAGATCGGCAAGCGGTCCCTGATCGCAGAGACCGCCACCAAGGGCTGACTACGCCGCAAGCGCGCCTTCGGTTGCGTCACCCTCAAACGCCACCCATTTCAGGTCACCGTCATAGCGCTCGGACATGGCGCCATTTTGGTCAAGCGTGAACAAATGCAGCCAGCTGTTGTCAAATAGGGCGCGCACGTTCGGGTGCTTCTCCAAAATCGCGGTGATCGCTTCGGCGGGCGCTTCAACGCAGACAGACAGCCGCAGGGGGTCATGGGCATAACCCGCACCATCGTGCACCGACTGCCACGGCAAACCGCCGCGCAAAACGCCACCGTTGCCCTCAACCACGCCCACACCGCCGGTGACATTGTGCAACAGCTTGTTGCCCGCCCCAAAGACGTCAGGTGCAACGACCGACCCGTAGTATTGCAGGCTGATCCAGCTTGCGACGACGACAGGGGCGGTCAGGATCAACTCGAGCACACCGAAGCCGTCGTCCTTTTGCCAGTCATAGTCATGCAGGAACGCACGCCCGGCCAATCCCTTGCCTTTGGTGCGTGCGCGGGGTGCCGCAATGAACGCCTTGCACCCTGCCAGCGCCCACTCGGGCCGCGTTTCCGACCAGTCACGGCTCCGCTTGGCCACGTCGTTACCGTTTGCCGCGCGCGGCAGGCGCAAAGCCCGCTCTGTCCGCGCCAACTTGCCCGCAGACGCTAACCAGTCCTGCGCTTTGGCAAGGTGGCGCGCGTGGTCATGGCCTGCAAAATCGCCGTCAAAGATCGTCACTGCATCCGTCGTCGTGTCATGCAATCCCCCCACAAAGAGCGTATCTTCCGGTATCGCGATCCCGTTCCTCGCCAGCCCATCCCGCACATCCTTGTCGTTCAGGATCCCCGCGAGGAGGCGTGCATTCACGTCACCGCTATAGCCGCCGCAGGCGCCGCAATGCAGCGCACTGGCATGCGGGTTGTTCACAACATTCGCGCCATGCCCCAGCAGTAGAACCAATGGCGCAAAATTGCCTGTCAGGGACATCGCGCCAAGGATTGCGGTGGCGGCCCCGATCCGGTCTTCGAGACCAAAACCCGGGTCCAGAACGGGCACCTGTTTGTCCGGTCCCTTTGCGTGATCAAGCCCCAAGGCGTCACGCAGCAATTTACCCATATAGACGGGTCCGCTTGCTTCCACAAAGGCAAAGGACGACACCGCCGCCAGCTTGAACCTGCCCCACGCCCGCCCCGCACGCGCGGCAAAGCGCGCGTTCAGATCGGCATGCGCCTCAGCCTCACCGCCTGCTTTACTTGTCACACCGTGGTTCAGCAAAACCGGAAGGCGCTGTTCGGCCACATCAGAAGCAAAGCTCTGGTGAGATGCCGTCAGACCAAAGAAACCCGCAAACCCCAGCGTTTGAATAGCGGGATCAACGCTTTCCAGCGCGCGCCGGAACACCTCGGACCGCACATCGATACAGAACGCCGCCTGCAGCGCGGGCCGGCCGTCGTGCGTTGGTAAAGGCGTGCGCGAGAGGGTTTCGGCCAATGCGCGCTGTCCGGCAAACTCTGCTGCCGCCTGCAAGGTTGCATCAATCAGGTGTTCGGTAGACGGGACTGCGGGTGTGGCGTGCGCCTTCGCAATCTCCACCCACTTCTTTTCGATCTCTTTAGCGTACTTCAAGTAAAGCGCCTGCTCCCAGACCAGACGGATTGTGAGCAAATCTGTCGTTGTCAGATCCGTTCCGCCCGCGAGCTCTGCCTGCCACAACCGATACCGTGCAACCTGTGACCACCCGCCAAGCCCCAGCAGCAATTGGTGAAAATAAGTCTCCGTTGCTGCCGCCGACACTCCAATCACATCGACCGCTGTGACAAGCGCCGTGCGCGTCCGTGCCGGTGTTTTCGCAACCAGTTCTCCAAAGCCGCCAAGACCTGCAATTTCAGGCGTCAGATCACGGCTGGCAAAGTCCCGCCACGCATCAAAGGCACGGCGTCCGGGTTTGTTCTGCCATAGCGCCTGACCTGCATCAAAATAGCCCGCAGCCCAGCTGCCGAAACGCTCGGCCACGATGCCGGGCCAGTCGATCCCTGACACCTCAGAAGCAAGGTCAGCAATCGTCGGGAGCGCATGCGGCAACGGCGCTTTCTGCGCGGCTGCCGCCTTAAGTGCCGCAATATCCTTGGCTGCCTCTGGGCACTTCGCCAGTGCTGCGGTCAGATCGGCGTCATTGATTGTCCCGTCTGCGATTTTGGTCTGGTACCAATCCCGCGGCATTGTCACCGTTGTTCCGGCAACCCTGTCCAACAGCGCCGCGACCTGCGGTAGACTGTTCTCTGTCTGTCCCAGAAACGGGTTCACCGCGACAGAAGACGACAGCGGCCAAAGCGGTGGAATGGCGCGGCCTGCGGCTTCCGCCTTTGCAATGACTTCCAGATGCGCGCCGGAATAGCCTGCGTATGTTTCCGCTTTCATTATTCTGCTCCTTTGCCGGATTGTGTTTGTTTCCAACCGCCGATCATCCGGTCAGAGATTGCGTTGATGTAAAGTCCGTTGGACAAGTGCACCCGAAGGCCCTGTGCGGCGGGATGGTAGGACCACAGCGGCAATGTTGCCTGCGCAAGGGCCACCAGACCAAAACTGACCATCGCCAGCAGGATCAGCGCCCATTCCAGCGCGCTTGCAGGTGGTGTCGCCGGAAGTGTCCCCGCCGTGAGCCATTCGGAAACACGCTGCAGGACAAGATAGCTGACAGTCACAGCCCCCGCATAAACCGCTGTCCGTTGCGTCAGCGCGCGCGGTGCCTCATCCGCAAAACCTTGGGCCAGAAGATAGGCGACACCGAAGATCAGGATCGCACCAAGGGCGATGGCCTGCGGTGATTTGCCACCAAAATCAAAACCCAGCCCGAGGATCGCGTAGACGACACCATAGATCACCAAAGCCACGACAAATGCCCGTGCCACCGCACCAAGATCAGGCACAGCGACAGGCCCCGGCTTGCGGATGGCCGCGACATTCTGCACGGCGTTGCCAGCGGACAAAAAGGCATGCGCTTTGTAAAGCGAGTGCGCCACGATGTGCAGCAGGGCCAGCGGGAAGAGCGCCAGACCGCATTGCAGGATCATAAAGCCCATCTGCGCAATCGTGGACCAGGCGAGCGAGGTTTTGACAGTAGACTGCGTGAGCATAACCAAGCCGCCAAAGAGCGCCGTAAAGCCACCGATCAGGACCAGAAGCGCCAGCACCAAAGGTGACAACAACATCACATCGGCAAAGCGGATCAGCAGAAAACCACCAGCATTGACGACACCCGCATGCAGCAAGGCAGAGACAGGGGTCGGCGCCTCCATCACCTCGGTCAACCAGCCATGGGTCGGGAACTGCGCCGATTTGAGGACGGCCGCAAGCCCCAGCAGTGCCGCCGCCGCCAGCGCCAGCCCGCCACCCGTTCCCTGTGCAGCCGCGCTCAGGATCGCCGAGATTTGCGTTGTGTTATATGTGCTGACAAGCATGAGCATGGCACCAAGCACCGCAGCATCGCCGATCCGCGCCATAGTGTATTTCTTGCGCGCCGCCCGCTGGGCTGCCACGCGCTCTGGATAGAAGAGCAAGAGCTTGTGCAGGAAGGCGCTCGTCGCGACCCACGCCGCGAAGAACTGGAACAGATTACCTGCCTGAATGAGAAAAAGAACCGCTGCAAGCGTCGCCAAAAGCCAGAATGTGAAAACATCCTGCCGCGCTTCACCGTCCAGATAGGTGCGCGCATAGCGCACCACCACCCAGCCGATGAACGTGACCAGCAGCAACATCACAACACTTACGATGTCCAGCCGCACCGAGAGCCCGATTTCAAAAAAGCCAATCAAGATACTGTCGCCGCTACCATTGCCGGCCAGCACGATCGCGGACAGGACAGCAACCAGAACAGCACCGAGGCTTGCGTATTCCGCGAGCTGCGCAGCTTTTCGGGCAGAGATACCCTTCAAGAAGCGCGGCGCAAAGGCGGCGCCGATCAAGATCAGAGGCGCCAGTAGCGGTAACGCGTTGAGCAGCATGTCGGTCTCCATCGTATCAATTGTTTCGAGACGGGATAGAGCATCACATTTATGATAAAAAATACATTGTTTGCGGTTTATCGTTCTATTATAACGAACATATGCCTGACATGAACTACAATCACCTGCGCTACTTCTGGGCCGTCGCCCATGAAGGAAACCTGACGCGGACAGCCGAAAGGCTGAACCTGTCGCAATCCGCGCTCTCGGTGCAGATCCGCAAGCTGGAGGACCGGTTGGGTCACGCGCTTTTTGAACGGCGCGGGCGGCAGTTGCACCTGACCGAAGCGGGACGGATCACGCTGGACTATGCGGATACGATTTTCGACGCGGGAAAGGACCTTCTGGGAACCCTCAGCCAACAAGGGCGGCCACGTCAGGTGCTTCGGGTCGGCGCGCTGGCAACACTGTCGCGTAACTTCCAGATTGAATTTCTGCGCCCCCTGCTCGGCCTTGCCGATATGGAACTGGTATTGCGCTCGGGCACCTTGGTGGAATTGCTGCAAAGCCTTGAAACGCTGAACCTCGATGTGGTGCTGACCAATCGCGCACCCGCACATGATGCGATGTCGAAATTCACCTCACAGCCGATTTCGGATCAAGCGGTGAGCTTGATTGGCACGCCGGAACGCCTGCGCGCTGATCTGCCTTTGGCAACTCTTCTGCGCGACAACCCGATCATCGTGCCAACCGAAGAAAGCCCTGTGCGAGCCGGCTTTGACCGGCTTTGCGCACGCGAAGGGATTACGCCGACACTCGCCGCAGAGGTTGATGATATGGCGTTGATGCGCCTGCTCACGCGTGAGGATATCGGGCTCGGGGTGTTGCCACCGATTGCCGTGCAGAACGAACTGCGCAACGGCATGTTGATTGAATCCCGCCACCAGATGGGCCTGACCGAGAGTTTCCATGCGGTCACGGTGCCGCGAAAATTCCCCAACCCGTTGCTGGAAACACTGCTCACCAGCGTACCTTAGCGCGCCAGATTCTGACCGACCTGCTGCACCACATTGGCAATCTGACGCAATTGCCCCGCAAGCGGATTGGTCTTGCGCCAGATCATGCCGACAGTGCGCTTCGGCTGCGGTTCCGCAAAAGAACTGATCACAACAGGGGCCGAACGGGTTTCAACCGGCACTGCCATCTGCGGGATCAGTGTTACCCCGATCCCCGCGCCCACCATTTGCACCAGCGTGGACAGCGAACTTCCGTCCAGACCTTCGCGGGCCGCGGCACTTTGCAGATTGCAAAACGACAGGGCCTGGTCGCGAAAACAATGCCCCTCTTCCAGCATCAAAAGACGCATCTCGCGCAGGTCCTCGGGGTTTGGCACGGGGCGCTCCGCATCCTTAATCGGACGCACCAACATCAGACTTTCGTCAAAAAGCGCCACCTCTTCGAAGCCCGACTCGAACACGGGCAGGGCCACAATCGCCGTATCAATCTGCCCGTTTGTCAGTTCTTCAATCAGGCGCGGAGTGACGGTTTCGCGGATATGCACGTCAAGGTCGGCATGGGCGCGCGCCAGATGCCCGATGAGACCGGGCAAAAGATACGGGGCAATCGTGGGAATCACCCCGATCCGCAAACGCCCCACCAGTCCCGCTTGCGCCGCGCGCGCCATCTCACCCAACTCGTCAACGGCGCGCAGAATATCGCGCACACGCAACGCCCACTCTTCGCCGAATGCGGTCAGGCGCACCTTACGCGGGCCCCGTTCAAACAAAGGTGTACCCAGACTTTGCTCCAGCTCTTTGATCTGCACGGACAAGGCGGGCTGGGAAATCGCACAGACATCAGCCGCACGGCCGAAATGGCCATGACGGGACAGGGCCTCGAAATAACGCAACTGTTTCAATGTGAGGTTCTTCATAATCTGAAGTTATGAGAGCAATCAAAAATTGCAACTTAAAATAATTCTAAATCACTGATATTCATCATATTGGCGCCACCGGATTTCTGCTACTTCGGCGGCATATCGCAAACAACATCGGAGAAAAGACAATGGACGGTAACAACGCCGGAAAATGCCCTGTCATGCACGGGACCGCGATCCAAAGCACCAACAGCGTTCGCGGGAACAAGGACTGGTGGCCAAACCAGTTGAACCTGAAAATCCTGCACCAGAACGCCCCTGCCTCCAATCCGATGGGTGCAGATTTCAACTATGCCGAAGAGTTCAAGAAACTGGACCTGCAGGCTCTGAAAAAAGACCTGCACGCGCTGATGACCGACAGCCAGGACTGGTGGCCAGCAGACTATGGCCACTACGGCGGTCTGTTCATCCGTCTGGCATGGCACGCCGCAGGCACCTATCGCACGGCCGACGGCCGCGGCGGCGCCGGTGGTGGACAGCAACGTTTTGCGCCGCTCAACAGCTGGCCCGACAACGGCAACCTGGACAAAGCCCGCCGCCTGCTGTGGCCGATCAAACAAAAATACGGCAACCAGATTTCCTGGGCCGACCTCTTTGTGCTGTGCGGCAACGTGGCGATGGAATCGATGGGTCTGAAGATGTTCGGCTTTGCCGGTGGCCGCGCCGACACGTGGGAGCCAGAGGAAGACGTGTACTGGGGCCGCGAAGATGAATGGCTGGCGACCAGCGACCACGAACTGGCCCGCTACTCCAACGACCGCGATCTGGAAAACCCGCTTGCCGCTGTGCAGATGGGCCTGATCTACGTCAACCCCGAAGGCCCCGACGGTAACCCCGATCCGCTCGGCTCGGCTCGCGATATCCGTGAAACATTCGCGCGCATGGCGATGAACGATTATGAAACCGTCGCCCTGACCGCAGGTGGCCACACGTTCGGCAAGACCCACGGTGCAGGCCCGGTCGAGCATGTCGGCCCAGAGCCGGAAGGCGCGCCGATGGAGAACATGGGCTTTGGCTGGTTGTCGACCTACAAGTCCGGCAAAGGCCGCGACACGATCACATCCGGCCTCGAAGGCGCGTGGACATCCAACCCGACACAATGGGACATGGGCTATTTCGACGTGCTGTTCAAATACGACTGGGAACTGACCAAGAGCCCGGCCGGTGCCAACCAGTGGACACCAAAGGACCTGCAGGAAGAGGACATGGCCCCCGATCCCGAGGACCCGTCCAAGAAGGTGCCGATCATCATGTCCACGGCGGACATGGCGATGAAGATGGACCCTGCCTATGCGAAAATCTCCAAGCACTTCCACGAGAACCCCGAAGAATTCGCCGATGCCTATGCGCGCGCATGGTTCAAACTGACCCACCGCGATATGGGGCCAAAGGCGCTTTATCTTGGCAATGAGGTGCCCGCCGAAGACCTGATCTGGCAAGACCCGATCCCCGCCGTCGATCACCCGCTGGTGGATGACGCCGATATCGCGGATCTGAAGGCGAAGATCCTTGCATCCGGCCTGTCGTTGTCCGAATTGGTCGCGACAGCCTGGGCCTCTGCATCCACGTTCCGTGGTTCAGACAAGCGCGGCGGTGCCAATGGTGCCCGCATCCGTCTGGCACCACAAAAGGACTGGGCGGCCAACGATCCGGCGCAACTGTCCAAAGTCCTCGCAACGCTGGAAGGCATCCAGAGCGACTTCAACAATGCAGCGACAGGCGGCAAGAAAGTGTCTCTTGCCGATCTGATCGTGCTGGGCGGCTGTGCGGCGGTGGAACAGGCGACCAAGAACGGCGGCCACGACATCGCCGTGCCGTTCACACCGGGCCGCATGGATGCGACAGAGGAACAGACAGACGCCGAAAGCTTTGAACCGCTTGAGCCAGAAGCAGACGGTTTCCGCAACTTCCTGAAGGGCGACTACACCGTGCCCGCAGAAGCGATGCTGGTGGACCGCGCGCAACTGCTGACACTCTCTGCGCCTGAAATGACGGTGCTGGTGGGTGGTCTGCGTGTGCTGGGCGCCAACACAGGCGGGTCCAAGCACGGTGTCTTCACCAACAAGACCGACGCGCTGACCAACGACTTCTTTGTCAACGTCACCGATATGGCAACGACATGGCAGAAGGGCAGCGACGAAGGCACGTTCGAGGGCCGTGACCGCGCCACAGGCGACGTCAAATGGACCGGCACACGTGTCGATCTGGTCTTTGGGTCCAACTCGCAACTGCGCGCCCTGTCCGAGCTTTACGCCCAAAGCGATGCAGGTGCGAAGTTCGCAAAAGACTTCGTTGCGGCATGGTCCAAGGTCATGGACCTTGACCGCTTCGACGTAAAATAACCAAAGCGGGCGCGGCCTTTTCTAGGCCGCGCCCACCGTTTATGGCAGACTGAAACCAAAGGCAGAGGTCGCCACATGCACACCCCCACATTGATTATCGGCGGCGGGCTTTCGGGCCTGTCATTGGCTTATGCGCTGGAACGTGCAGGCCATAGCTACACGCTGGTTGAAGCGCGGGGGCGTTTGGGTGGGCGCATCAAATCGCTCACGTTTGAAGGTGCGAATTTCGATCTCGGCCCATCATGGGTCTGGCCCAGCCAAACCCGTGTGGCAGCACTTGCCAGCGCACTTGATCTGGATCTCTTTGCGCAATGGTCTGCGGGCGCACAGCTTTTTGAGCAGGCCAGCGGCGAGGTAGTTGAAGGCCAGGGTTTCATGTCAATGGCAGGCAGTTTGCGGATCGCAGGCGGCAGTAGCGCCCTGACGGACGCGCTGGCGACGCAGTTAAATCCCCAAAGTGTCATGCTGGATTGCGCAGTCACCGCGATTGACGACAGCCCAGCGGCCCGGCTGTCGGATGGAAAAACCATCACTGCCGACCGGATCGTGATCTGCATCCCGCCGCGCCTTGCCGCCGATCTCTGCTTTACCCCCGCTTTGCCGGATAACGTGGTCGCGGCACTCAACGCGATCCCCACATGGATGGGTGCGCATGCGAAATTTGTGGCGGTCTACCCCACACCGTTCTGGCGCAAAAAAGGTCTGTCAGGCGATGCCAGCAGCCGACGTGGCCCCTTGGCCGAAATCCACGACGCCAGCCCCGAGGACGGCAGCGTTGGCGCGTTGTTCGGGTTTGTCGGGTTGCCCGCCGACATACGCGCGCAGGCGGGCGATGCCGTGCACACAGCCGCCATCGCCCAGCTTGTAAATCTCTTTGGCCCGCAGGCAAGCACACCGATTGCAGCGACCTTGATGGATTGGTCACAAGCGCCCTTTACCGCCACACCCGCCGATACGACACCACCGGCAGGACACCCGCCCTATTTAATGCCGGAACTGCTGGCCCGCGTCTGGGACGACAAACTGATCTTCGCCGTCACGGAAATGGCCCCCGACAACGGCGGTTTGATCGAAGGCGCACTTGCCGCCGCCGAAGCGGCAGCGCAAAAAATCACGCGCTGATCACTCAGCGGGTGCGAGCGCAGGGGCGCTGTTTTCAAACCTCTTCGCGCGGCGTTCCCCCAGCATAAGCATCGCAGGGGTCAACAGCAGGGTCAGGATCGTCGCAAAGACCAACCCACCGGCAATTGCGCTGGATAATTCGGTCCACCACTGTGTGGACGGCGCGCCATAGACGATCTCACGCGTGAAAAAGTTGATATTCAACCCGATGACCATCGGCATCAGCCCAAGCGCCGTTGTAGCCGAAGTCAGCACGACGGGGCGCAGACGCTGGGCACCTGTGCGCAACGCAGCCTCAAGTGAGGAGAACCCTTGTGCTTTCAGCTCGTTGAATGTGTCGATCAGAACAATATTGTTGTTCACCACGATCCCCGCCAAGGCAATCACACCGATCCCACCCATCACGACGCCAAAGGGACGCCCTGTGATCATCAGCCCCAACAGAACCCCTGCAACCGAGAACACAATCGCGGACATCACAATTCCCGCCTGCCAGAAACTGTTGAACTGGGTCAGCAGGATCACGAACATCAAGCCGATCGCAGACAGAAATGCGCCGATGAGGAAGGTCATCGATTCCGCCTGGTCCTCGGCCTCGCCACCGAATTCCACCCGTACACCCGCAGGCAGATCAAGGGTCTCAATTGCGGCTTGCAGCGCTACGGTCTGGTCATTGGCCAAGACACCCTCTGCGACATCCGCCGAGATCGTCAGCACCCGCTCCTGATCAATCCGCGTAATAACACCGCTGCGCGGAGCGGGATTGAACGACACGAAATTCGAAATGGGCACAAGCCCCGCATCGGTGGGCACGCGCAGTGCTTCGAGTTCGGCCAAGGTGCGGTCACCCGCCGGAAAGCGCACAACGATATCAACTTCGCCGTCGCCATCTTCGGGGCGGTAATCAGCCACCACAATACCACGTGTCAGCAACTGTACAGCCTGACCCAAAACCGCCACATTGGCACCGCTGCGTGCGGCTTCTGAGCGGTCCACCGCAATCTGCCATTCCACGCCCGGGCTGGGGCGCGAATCAACCACGTCAATAAAGCCACCCATGCGTTCCATCTGCGCCAGAATGGCCACTACAGCGGCCTCCTGATCCGCCGGCACATTGCCGATCACCTCAAGGTTAATCGGCTTGCCCCCGCCGGGACCGCCGCTATCGGTCAGAACCTGCACATCAATGCCGGGAATTTCCGCCATATCGACGCGGATATCTTCGGCAATCTGCGCGACGGGCCGCCGCGTGTCCCATTCGGCCAGTTCCAGTTGCAACGTGCCGATCATATCGCCGCCGTCCGTGGTGCCGCCCGAACGGGAATAGACGCTTGCAATCTCGTCGTAACCCGCCAAACGCGCCTCGACCTGACGCACCAGCGCATCCTGTTCGTAAACCGAGAAATTGTCTTTGGCACGCACTTCGACCTGCGCATAATCCGGCTCGACACTGGGAAAGAATGTCAGGCCATTGCCAAAGCTGCCGTAAGCGACAAAAGAGGCGACCAGCGCGATCATCGCAAAGCTGAGCGTTGTCCACGGTCGCAAGATCGACCACTCCAGCACACGCACATAACCGCCCATGAAACCCGTCATCTTACGCGGATCACCATGTTCGGCGGCATAAAGCTGGGCCTTTGCCTTGGCCGTCTGCGATTGGCGTTTGCCGATCAGCCCCCCCATGACAGGGATAAAGATCAGCGCCATGAACAGCGATGCCGCAAGGGTGAAGATAACTGTGATCGGCAGGAACTTCATGAATTCACCGACAACACCCGACCAGAACAACAACGGGAAGAATACGCAAAGCGTGGTTGCAGTCGATGCAATGATCGGCCACGCCATACGCTTGGCTGCACGGGCGTAGGCCTCTTTGGGGGGTTGGCCTTCGTGCAGATAGCGGTCGGCCAGTTCGACCGTCACAATGGCGCCGTCCACCAGCATCCCGACCACGAGGATCAACGAGAAGAGGACCACGATATTCATCGTGAATCCCATGAAATATAACCCCGCAACACCCGTTAAAAACGCACCCGGAATAGCAAGACCGACCAAAAGCGATGACCGCAAGCCCAGCGCATAGACGACCACGATCATCACCAGAATGATCGCCGCAATGACATTTGCCTCAAGGTCCGACAGCATCGTGACGACGGTTTCGCTTTCATCGAGGGTATAGCGTACCTGCACGTTGTCGGGCCATTCGGCCTGTGCCGCCTCAACAACACTGCGAACCTCGGCGACAGTTTCGATGATATTGGCACCCACCCGCTTTTTGATCTCGAGCGCGAGTGCAGGCTGCCCATCAATGCGCGCAAAACCTGTGGGGTCCTCGAATGTGCGGCGCACGGTAGCTACGTCCGCAAAGGTCACAACGGTCTGGCCGCGTACAAGGATGGGTAGCTCCATGACATCTTCGATGTCTTCAATCAGCCCCGGCACCTTGAGCACAAGGCGTCCCGCCTCGCTCTCAATTGCACCTGCGGCAATCAACTGGTTGTTGTTGGTAATCGAGCTGATGAGTTCGTTGAACGAGATGTTGTACGTCTCGAACACCGTCGGATCGATCAGCACTTCCATCAGTTCGGTCCGCTTGCCACCGACATCCACCTCAAGGACACCGCTGAGCGCTTCGATATCGTCTTGGAGATCCTCCGCCAGAGCATTCAGCGTGCGTTCCGGCACAGGACCGGACAGGATAACCGTCAGGATCGGGAAGAGCGCCGTGTTGATCTCGGTCACAATCACGGTGGCATCCGAGGGCAGTTCGCTCTCGACGGTGTCGGCACCTTCGCGCACCTGATCAAGCGCCTCCGCCGCATCAAAACCCGGCTCGAAGTCAAGCTGGACCGCGCCGCGCCCCTCACTGGCCGTGGACGTCATTGATTTAAGCCCCGTGAGCGACGCGAACTCGGTTTCCAGAGGCCCGACAAGCACATCTTCGGCGTCTTCCGGCGAGATGCCGTCAACCGATGCCGACACAAAGATGATCGGGATCGGGATTTCGGGGTTACTCTCTTTCGGGATCGACGTGTACGACAAAGAGCCAACAGCCAAGAGCAAGACCAGCATCAGCAAGACAACCTTGCTGCGTTTGAAGGCGGCATCAATCAACGTGTTCATTGTGCGATTTCCGCAGTTTGGCCCTCAGCAACCGGGCGCGGGTCAACCAGATCACCCGCATTCACAAAGCCCTGCCCCACGGTGATGATCCGGGCACTCTCGGGCAGGCCCGTCACCCAAACCCCATCTGTCTGCGCGCGCGCAATAGCGACAGACCTGAACGAGACAGTGTTGTCATCTTCGACAATCTTTATGCCCAGCTCGCCGTTGGTACCCAGTGACAGGATTGCAGGCGAAATAAAGTGCCCGCGCGCCTCGCCGGTCGGCAAGGCGATCCGCGCGCTGAGACCGGCAGGCATGACACTATCGGGGTTATCAACGGTCACCTCGACACGGAAGGTTCGGGTCTGCTGGTCGGCATTGACACCGATGAAGCTCACGACACCGGAACGCTGCTCGCCCGTAATAAAGTCCACTGTCGCAGACTGGCCGATCTGAATGCGTGACAACGCCTGCTGCGGCACCTGAACGACCACCGTCAGCGGATCATTGTCGATCACTTCTGCGACGACGCTGCCATTGCTGACAAACTCGCCCTCATCAAGCGTCAGATCGTTCAAACGGCCGGCAAAAGGCGCCCGAATGATCGTATTCGCCAACTGCTCTTCGGCGGCCGTGACAGCCGCATCCGCGGCAGCCTTGGCCGCGCGGGCGCTGCTGACGCGGTCTTCGGTGGCCACGCCACGCTGTTGCAGGGCAAGCGCATTGTTCAAGTCGCGTGTCGCCTGCGCTTGCTGGGTTTGTGCCTGCAAAAGCTGGGCTTCAATGGTCGAGGCATCCAACCTGCCGATTTCCTGCCCGGCACCGACCAGATCACCACGCGTGGCGGAAACCGAGACGACCTGGCCTGCTGTCTCGGCCTGCACGCCTGTTGCCCGATCAGGTTCGGACTGCCCCTCGGCAGAGAGAACCAGCTCCACATCCTGCGCCTGAGAATCCAGCACCGCTACGGTAATTGCACGTTTTGCGGGGGCTGTTGCGGTGTCGTTTTCGGTGCCTTGTGAGGGCACGATATAGCCACTCCCCATCCAGCCGACCAAAAGCAACGCTAAAAATATGGCGACCCACTTGGACCGCCCGGCGCCTTTATCACCGTCAAATGTCAGTTTTCCGGCCAAATCTGGTTGCGTGTCGTGTGCCATAGGGCAGTCCTTAAATATATTTCCGCACGCGCAACGGCGCTTGACGCGATAGTGGGGCCTAAATAGGCCTCTCTTGCCACAGTTACCAGAGATAGCGGCCCAAGCCCGATCGTCACGATGTTGTTAACGCCTATGAAACGGGCGGTTTGTGCCGCATGAATTGCGCGATAGGCACCGCAAAAGCGCAGAACCGCGCGCAGTTTCACGTCGACTATCCGCAGCCAGGGGCTATGTTTGGCGCGGCACGTTTCTGAAAGGGATAGACATGACACGCACCGTCGATCTGAATTCCGATATGGGCGAAGGCTTTGGCGATTGGCGCATGGGCGATGATGCCGCGCTCTTGGATATCGTGTCTTCGGCCAATGTCGCCTGCGGGTTTCATGCCGGAGATCCGGACGTGATGGACAAAACAATGCGCCGTGCGGTGGCGAATGGTGTGGGCATTGGCGCACATCCGGGGTTTGCCGACCTGAAAGGTTTCGGGCGGCGTAAACTGCCGCTGCCACATGACGAGATTGCAAATGCCGTGGCCTATCAACTGGGTGCAGCGCAAGCCATGGCGCGGCGCGCAGGTGGCAAGGTGCGTCATCTGAAACTGCACGGGGCGCTGTCGAATATGGCCTCCGTCGACCCTGCATTGGCCAAAGCCTGCTACACCGCTGCCCTCGACGTGGACCCCGATATCGTCATCATGGTGCTCGCCGCCACAGCGATGGAAGACGTCGTGCGCGATCTGGGCTGCAACTGGGCGGGCGAGATTTTCGCCGACCGCGCCTATAACGATGATGCAACATTGGTCGACCGTAGCCTGCCTGGTGCTGTTCTGCATGATGCGGCCACTGCCGCGCCACGTATCCTGCGCATGCTCGAGGCCGGTGCCATTATCGCCGAGAGTGGCAAGCACATCCCGTGCCGGATCGACACGATCTGTTTGCACAGTGATACGCCGGGCGCTGTCGAGATGGCGCGCGGCATCCGCCGACACCTGACCGACGCAGGCATCACCATAAAGCCATTGTGAGGAGCCCCCATGGAACTCAACGCCGATTTCACCAAACGCGTCCTGTTGCATACGCAAGACATCCCGTGGACAGCATCCCCCATGCCGGGTGTGGACCGCCGGATGCTCGACCGGATCGGGGATGAGGTCGCGCGCGCAACCTCTATCGTACGCTATGCCCCGCACAGCAGGTTTTCCGCCCATACCCATACTGGTGGCGAGGAATTCATCGTGCTGGACGGCGTGTTTCAGGATGAGCACGGCGACTATCCCGCAGGCAGTTATGTGCGTAACCCACCGACAACGTCACACACACCCGGCGCAGAAGAAGGTTGCACGATATTTGTGAAGCTTTGGCAGTTCGACCTTGATGATCGCACCCAGTTTCGCAAGGAAATGGGTACAGAACTGGCCGATCTGGGCCACGGCGTGCACGCACAGGTCCTGCACCAGGACGCGCAGGAAACCGTCCGTTTCATTACGCTGGCTGCTGATGCGGTTTTTGCAGAAACGCCCAGGGGCGGCGCGGAACTGCTGATGATCGCGGGCGACGCGACCGAGGGAGCCGACACTCTATCCAAAGGCACATGGCTGCGCATCCCCGATGGGGACAAGATGCAGATCACAGGCGGCAAAGACGGTGCGAAATTCTGGATCAAGACAGGCCACCTGCCTTTCGCCAAAGCCCCTGCTGTCTAGGCGCGAAAACCGTCAGGGATTTGGTCGTTACCATCCAGCACAAGGGCGGCCATCACTTCACCCACCTTGGGCGCCATGCCGAACCCGATCTTGAACCCCCCATTCGCGATAAATTCGCCGCTGCGCGTGGGATGCGCGCCCAACACCGGTGCGCGGCTTTTGCTGCGCGGACGCACGCCTGCCCAGCGCTCCAGAACAGGGGCACCCTCCAACACCGGAAAGGCAGCGTAGGCACGGGCCAATATATCGACAAGCGCGGCATCCGTGCCGTAAGGATCATCGAATTCCCGCTCGGATGTGGAGCCGATCGCCACCGTCCCATCACCATGCGGGATGATATGCAAGGCATCGGCAAAAAGCTGTGGCTGGCCCGCGGCATTGAAATCAAGCAAGGCCGCCTGCCCTTTCACACCGTTGCCACCGATCTCTTGCATGCCGTCCCATCCGGTAGCCCAGACCACCTGACCCTCTACGCGCCCGTCGGCCAGAACCTCACCACCCAGTGCCACAACAGCATCCGCCAATGCACGGGTCGCGCGGCGGGGATGAATCAGCGCAGACAGCGTATCATGCACGACCATCCCACTGGGTGATGGCGGCATCCACGGCGCATCTGTGACTGGAATCACGTCCCAGCGCGCCTTGCCCTGCCAAAGGGTTGCAGCACCGTCAGCGCGGGCCTGTGCCAGATCAACGGCACGGGCGTCCGCCAAAGGCTGCAAACGACCCGACCGCGCATAGCCTACGTCTTGGCCGCTCAGGGCCGCGACATCAGCCCAAAAGGCCTCTGCCATAATGAGACTTTCAAACTGAAACGCCTTCTTATCGTTCCAGTTTTCCGGCACATGTGGCGCCAAGGCCCCAACCAATCCGCCACTTGCGCCCGCCGCCACGCCATACGGGTCAATCACGCGCACCACCGCCCCGCGACGCGCGCAAGCGTAAGCAACGGACAGTCCGAAAACACCCGCACCCATGACCGTGATATCAGCCGTTGCCATTCGTTGTCCTTCCGCTCAAAGATGTGTGCAGTGGTAAGGCAAGGGCCGATGACAGACCAGAGAGCACGGATAGAATGGCGGGATGGCGTGCCCATCGCGCAGGCCTTCGATGATCCTTATTATTCACTCGACAATGGCGTGGCCGAAACCCGGCATGTTTTTCTGGCCGGCAACGACCTGCCCGCGCGCTTCGGCGGGGACTTCCTTATAGCCGAACTTGGCTTCGGGACGGGTCTGAACCTGCTTGTGACATGGGCCGCTTGGGACAAGGCGGGTCGGCCTGGCACCTTGTCTTTCACCTCTTTCGAGGCCTTCCCGATGGCGGCGGACGATATGGCAGAGGCGCTCAGCCGTTTTACAGAGTTGCGGCCATATGCCGGGGCTCTTCTCGCGGCATGGACGCCCGACAGCGGCAAATTTGAACTGCCCGATGGGCCGACCTTGGAAGTCGTCACAGGCGACGCACGCGTAACAGTCCCTGCATGGGACAAATGTGCCGATGCATGGTTTCTCGACGGATTTTCCCCCGCAAAGAACCCTGAACTCTGGGAACCTGATTTGTTGGCTGCAGTCGCAATCCACACCAGACCAGGCGGCACGGCGGCGACCTATTCGGCAGCGGGTGCGGTGCGCCAGGCCTTGTCGGGGGCCGGTTTCGATGTGACCCGTGTGCCGGGTTTTGGCCGCAAACGGCATATGACCCGCGCAAGGATGCCCGATGCAGAATAATCCCCGCCTTGGCATCATGCTGATGATTGCCACGACCTTTATTTTTGCGGTGCAGGACGGAATTTCACGGCATCTGGCAGGCGAATACAACGTCATCATGATCGTCATGATCCGGTATTGGTTCTTTGCCGCTTTCGTCATCAGCATCGCGACCAAGCAATCAGGGTCGATCCGTGCCGCCGCCGCAACAAAGCAACCGATCCTGCAAATCACACGCGGCACGCTGCTGGCGCTTGAAATCTGCGTGATGGTCAGCGGCTTTGTCCTGCTGGGACTGGTGGAAAGCCACGCGGTCTTTGCCTGCTATCCGCTTCTCATCGCAGCCCTTTCGGGTCCGGTGTTGGGGGAACAGGTCGGTTGGCGGCGCTGGACCGCCATCGGCATCGGCTTTATCGGCGTGCTTGTGATCTTGCAGCCCGGTTATGCGGTCTTCGCCCCCGCAGCCGTGATCCCGTTGGCGGCGGCGTTCATGTTTGCACTCTATGGGCTGCTGACCCGCTATGCGTCACGCAAGGACACCACGGCCACATCGTTCTTCTGGACCGGCACATCAGGTGCGGTGGTGATGACCGTGGCAGGGGTGTGGTTCTGGGAACCGATGAGTACGGCTGACTGGCGCTGGATGGCGGCGCTCTGTGTTACGGGCGCGGGGGGTCATTGGCTCTTGATCAAAACCTATGAGGTTGCCGAGGCCAGCGAGGTCCAGCCCTTCGCCTATCTGCAACTGGTTTTCGCCAGCGCAATCGGGATTTTCCTGTTGGGCGAAACACTGCGCCCAAATGTGGCACTTGGCGCGGCGATTGTCGTTGCGGCAGGGCTGTTCACACTCTGGCGGGCGAAAAAGGCCGCTTAGGGGCGCGCAACCGGCCGGACAACATCCGATGGCGCGTCGTTGGCCACACGTTCTGGCCGTGCACGCGGGCGCAAGAGCGGCTTTTTCCCGATCAGCAATTCAGTGAAGCGCACGGGGCCTGTCTGCCCTGTCAGCCGCGCCTGATAGACGGGGATGCTTTCTGTCACGCGCATCACATAATTGCGGGTTTCGCGAAACGGGATGTGCTCGATCCAGTCAACAACATCCATCTCAAGCAGACGCGGATCGCCGCGTTCGTCAATCCACTGGCGCGGGCGGCTGGGACCGGCGTTATAGCCTGCAGCGATCATCACAGGGCTGGGCCCGAACTCTTCTTCCAGATAGGCCAGATAATGTGCCCCCAAGGTCGCGTTATACTGCCAGTCATTTGTGAGCCGCCCGCGCGAATAGGGTATTCCAAGGTTGCCTGACACCTCTTCTGCCGTGGCAGGCATGACCTGCATCAGACCCAAAGCGCCGACGGGGCTTCCGATGGTTTCGTTGAACTCACTCTCACGCCGCGCAATTGACAAGGACAAAGCAGGCTCTGCCGGAAGGTCAAGCGCCGCCATGTCGTGGATCGGGTAATAAACCGCAGGGATCAGAAGTCCACGCTCCACCGCGGCCTTGCCCAGCAGCAGCGTATAGAAAGACTCGTCAATCTCGGTCAGATAGGCCCCCAATGTCGCGATTTCGGACGCGCTGAGCGTCCTGCCAAGCTGCGCAAAAAAGGTGAAAGCCGCGCCTCGTTCGCCGCCCGCCAGCAGGATTAATCCCGCCTGGACAATGTCATCGTCAAACACCGGCGCATTGCGCCAGTCGACTTGCGTTCCTGCAAGGGACGGATCGAGCGCACGTCCCACCTTTTCGGACGCAAGCAAGCCATAAAAGCTCGTCTGATGCGCTGCACCCGCGCTATACGCGTCGGCTGCCAGATCCACATTGCCTTTCGCGACATGGGTGCGCCCGATCCAGTAATGCATCCGCCCCAGTGAAATCGGGCTGCTTGACGCGCGCAAGCCGTTCTGGAAATGAGACAGGGCCTGCGCCGGATCACCCAGATAGGTCAGCGACAGATACCCCGCCAGCCACTCAAGGTCAGCATAGGATTCCCCCTCGGTCAGGTAATGGCGCGCGGCAAGCTGATAGGCCTGTTCGGCACGCCCTTCGCGCATTTCCCAGCGCGCCAGCACACGGCGCCAGCCCGACCAGCGAAACGGCTCGCCCAGCGCTGCGGCGCTCGTCGAACGTTCCAGTAGCATCTGGACGGCGTCAGTGCGCTCACCGCGACCGGCAAACCATGAGTACCGGTCATAAGCGAGGCCGGGATCCTGTCGCAAAGCGGCGGGCACGGCGGCCACACGCGCAGCCAGATCATCGGCGCGTGTAATATAGCCGATGCGCGCCGCCGCAAGTGCCGCCTGATCGGCAGACAAAAACGGCAACATGCGCGTGGCATCCTCTGCACGCGACCGCCACAAAAGAGCATCGACACGGGCCGCATGGAAGGGCCTAAGCTCTTCGGCAAACGTGGCAAGCATGACTGCTTGTCCGTCTTCGGTCAGACGCGCGTTGATCCACGTATCACGCAGGACATCGCGCGCGGCCTCGGCCTGCCCCAGCGCCAGATGGGCTTGTGCCAAACGCACGGCCCCTGCACCGGTCTGCGGCGGCTCATCTGCGAACCACATCACGACTTCTGCAGGCGCCATACTTTCGTCGATAATCAGTTCTGCTTCGGCGCGTAAACCATCCAGCCCCGGCCAGTCTGCGCGGCGAAGCAGAAAGTCTCGGTAGGCGGCAAACGGGGCGTCGCCTGCACGCAATCGCAGCCACATCAGCGTGTCCTGCGTCACCGGCCCGACGCTTTGCGCGATCTCTGCGGCCACGTTCCAGTCAGTCTGGGCCGCATCAATCGCCGCAATGCTTCTGGCATCTACCGACTGGGCCTGCACGGGGCCGGTGGCGACCATATACGCCAGACTTAGGATGGTGAATTTTCGGATGTTCACAGCGCACCTCTTTGCACGTGCAAACTAGCCTGTGATGCAGCAATAACAACTCAGAAACGCGACAATGCGCACAAATCCCCACGGGCGGTTCAGCGAAACGAAGGGCTTGTAGGATTTGCCGTCTGCGCCTAGTGTCCGCGCGATTTTACCGCAGCCAATGTCGGCTGCCCGCAAGAAGGAAGCGTGCCATGTTCAAGGGATCACTCCCCGCCCTCGTCACGCCGTTTACGAACGGCAAAGTCGATGTGGATGCGCTGAAAAAACTTGTGAACTGGCATGTGGATCAGGGCAGCCATGGTTTGGTGCCCGTCGGGACAACAGGCGAAAGCCCGACCCTGACGCATGCGGAACACGATATGGTCGTGGAAATCGTGATTGCCGAGGCCGCTGGACGTATCCCTGTGATCGCCGGGGCGGGGTCAAACAACACGATTGAAACGGTCCGACTGGTGCAAGCCGCCAAGACAGCCGGCGCCGATGCAGCGCTGGTTGTAACACCCTATTACAATAAGCCTACCCAAGCGGGTCTGATCGCGCATTTTGAGGCGGCCGCCGATTGCGGGCTGCCAATCGTGATTTACAATATTCCCGGGCGGTCAGTGGTTGACATGACGCCCGCGACGATGGGCGCGCTGGCCAAGCATGAAATGATCATTGGCGTCAAAGACGCCACCGGGGATCTGTCACGTGTGCCCAAGCAACGGATGACTTGTGGTCCGGATTTCGTCCAGCTTTCGGGCGAGGACGCGACAGCGCTCGGGTTCAACGCCCACGGCGGGGTCGGGTGTATTTCGGTAACGGCGAACGTCGCACCTGCGCTCTGTGCCGCTTTTCAGGAAAGCACGCTCGCAGGCGACTATGCCAAGGCGCTGATCCAGCTGGACAAGCTCATGCCGCTGCACGAGGCCATTTTCACCGAACCCGGTGTGGCGGGTGCAAAATACGGCATGTCATTGCTGGGCATGTGCAGTGACGAAGTGCGCTTGCCGCTGGTCGGGTTGACCGATGAGACCAAGGCGAAAATGCGTGCGGCGATGCTACATGCGGGGTTACTGTAAGGTGGGTTTTACCCACCTTACTGCGTGCTGGCAGGTGACAGCGGTCTGAACCACGCATTGTTCAACCGCCACAAACCAAAGGCCAATGGAATAGCAGCCAGCCCGCCGATCACATAGGCCAATGGTTGGTCATAGAAGCTTTCAAACATCTGCGTATAGGCGTGGATACCCGCAAAGGTCATGGCTGCGTTGAAAATGCCCCGACGGTTGGACATCGCGGCCCAGATGATGAGTGCGCCAAGCAACAAGGCCCAGACGATCGCATAAACCCCTTCACTGATCTCAAGTGCCCGCGCCCGGTATGCATCGCGTGCAGCGTCATAGGCCTGCCAATCGCCACCAAAGTCACCGTAAACCGGACCCCACAGGCTTTCACCCACAACATCGCCCCAGATGCTGCCCACCAGAAAACACAGGTTGGCCACGATAAACGCCATGATCATCAAGACACCCGCCTGCCTGCCCATCTTAGCGTCGCCGCGGCTGATGGCCCACAAACAGACCCCGATCAGCAGACCCATTTGCAAAATGCTGAGCGTCGTTTCCGGCGAATAAAAAACATAAGCTGCCGTGAAATAGTAGGTTCCGGTGTCCAGCATTTGTCCAAAAGGGATGATCGCCAGCGCGGTGATAAAGCGTACGTCCAGTGTCAGGCCCAGCGCCGCAATGGCCGCAAAGACGTAAAAATGGATCAGCGGCATCGGCCAACCTGCAAGATCAAATTGATCTGCGGCACCGTAGACACCGACCAAATGCAGGGCGGCAGCCATCACCAGCACTGCGCCGTAGGCAAACCGCAACTGCTGGAAACCCGCCTTGAAGCGCCAGAAGAACAACCCGGCAAGCAAGGCACCAATGAAGGCAAGCAGGATGCCTGCACTCTGTGGTATCTTGTCGATCAATTCAAACGCGGTGCCGGAAATCAACATACCCGCCCCGATCAACGCACTGGCATTACCGAACATCCGGTAAAGTGCCGCACCCTTGCGCAGGATCAACAAACCGGCGCCCAGAAAAAGACCGCCGCAGACAGCCACGCTCGCAGCGCTTGCCAGAAGAAACACCAATCCCAAAGTCGCCGCCAGAATACCCGCGATCAACAGGCTATTGACACAAAGGGCGATCATCGCCGACCGCGCCCGCGATTTGATTTCATCCGCCTGCACTGGGTTGATAACCCCGTCGGCAACCAATTGGTCTGTTTGGGCAACGTAATACATGACGTCTCCTGACTATGCTTCAAGATCGGGATATATCAATTGTGAACGTTGTTCAATAATTTATTTCAACCGCATCCAATTCTCTGCAAAGGCGATATCTTCGCAGCCACCGAAATCCGCAGCCCGCGCGAGTTCTTTGCGCAGCGCCGCAAGGCGGCCTGCCCCCATACGAACACCTGGTTCGGGCCAGAAGGCGCGAACGGCAAGCACACCGCCATCCCGCTTCATATCAATGCGGCCAATAATGCGGTCGCCCTCCAACACCGGAAAAACGTAATAGCCGTATTTACGCTGCGCGGCCGGCACGAAAATCTCGATCCGGTAGAAGAACCCGAAAAGCCGCTCTGCCCTTTTGCGGTCCCGCAGTGCCGGATCGAAGGGTGAGAGAATACGCACGCGCGGGACCGGTACTGACGGCAGGCAGTCCATCACATCGGGCCACGCAAAGGACCGGCGCAATTTGCCATCCACGCCTTCCACATCAATCGCAATCAAACGACCCTCGGCCAAAGCGGTCGCGCACCATGCCTTTGCCTCGGCCGGGGTGATATGGTCCCAGAATGCAGCCAGTTCTCCGCTGGTGGCAAACCCGAGCCGGTCGAGCGCGCCGGAACAGCACCAGTCGATCGTCTCGTCCGGATGATGGCGACGGTTCAGGTGTTCGGCGGGAATCACCCGTTCGGTCAGATCATAGACTTTGGTAAATCCGTCGCGGCGAAGCACGGAAATCTGGCCCGAGCGCCACAGATATTCAAGCGCCGTCTTGGAGGGATGCCAGTCCCACCAGCCACCGGACCCGCGACTTTCCCCCTCACCCACCTGCCCTGACGTGCAGGCCCCGTGATCGGATATCCGGCGCAGCACGGCATCGATCTTGCTGTGGAAATCATCGCGACGCTGGTCTTGCCAGCGGCTGGCAAGACGCGCTTCATCACGGGCAAAGCGCAGACGCCAGTGGGCAAAACTCTCCATTGGGATGATAGCGGCGTCATGGGTCCAATGTTCGAACATCTGACGGTCGCGGTGCAGCAGATGCTGCAGTGCGCGGGGCCGATATTGCTGGCGACGCGACCACAGGATGAGGTCATGGGCGCGGGCAAACGTGTTGACGCTGTCCAGCTGCACAAAGCCCAGTTGATCTATGACGCCCGTCAGATCGGCCCCTTTCCCTGCACCGGATGGCCGGCCTTGCAAGCCGTGCCGCGCCAGAAACAGATGGCGGGCGACGGCATTGCGCAACACCGGAACTGTCATGTGTCACGATCCTCTATCGCGATCTGTTGCAGGCGCAACTGGCGCAACGTCTCGACCATTGCCGCCGTGACAAGACCGATATTCAACAGGCCGTTTAACGCAGCCATACCCCCCAGCAAGCGCCACTCGAGTGGCAGGAGAATGTCGCCAAATCCGAGGGTCGTGAACGCGACCAGAGCGAAATAGACAGAGGGTTCCAGCGTTGCAAAAACGCCCAAAGCCACGAAAGTAAAGGCCCAAGTCCAGACTGCAATTGTCATTTGCAGCAGCACCCAAAGCGCGGTGGCACAGAGCACAAGCATCAGTTTGGGCGCATGGGGTGCCTTGACGAGCCACGGCCGGATCCCGCCAATACGTCTTTCCAGCACCCAAAAACTGATCCCAGCTGTCATAATTGAAAACACAAGAAGCGTGCTTCCGATGACGATCTGGACAAACATCTTCACTCTCCTGCGGGGCAGACCGCCTGCACACCTTGTGCCACGGCCCCCCATCGCCTATTTGTGCGCAACTATGGCCAAGAAACCCGAAAACAAAAACTACAAAGTCATCGCCGACAACCGGCGTGCGCGCTACGACTATGCGATCGAGGATGATCTCGAGGTCGGGATCATCCTGACCGGTTCCGAAGTGAAATCCCTGCGCACAGGCCAATCCAATATCGCCGACAGCTATGCCAGTGTCGATGATGGCGAACTGTGGCTGACCAACGCCTATATCGCCCCCTATGAGCGCGCGATGTTTACCCATGAGGAACGGCGCAAACGCAAGCTCTTGGTCAGCAAGCGTGAACTGGCGCGTTTGTGGAATGCCACCAAGCGTGAGGGCATGACGCTTGTACCGCTGGTGATGTATTTCAACGATCGCGGTCTGGTAAAACTCAAGATCGCGACCGCGAAGGGCAAGAAGAACCATGACAAGCGCCAGACCGAGGCCAAACGCGACTGGGGCCGCCAGAAGCAGCGGTTGTTGCGCCACGGAGATTGATCCAAAGTGCCGGATTGCACCGGCAGGAGGCCTCCGGCGGGGATACTTGCGGGCCAATAATAACATAGGTGGCGCTTATCTGGTGGCTTGTCTTGCGCCGCGCTGCGCGGTAGGCCGTTTGTGACTTGTGACTAAGGGGTACGCGATGACATCAGCCATGACTGACGATCCTAGAACGCTTGTCAGCACCGGATGGCTGGCGGCGCATATCAGGGATCCGGATCTGCGGATTTTTGACGCCTCTTGGTATTTGCCCGACGCCGGACGCGACCCGAAGGCCGCGTATAAGGCTGGCCATATCCCGGGCGCGCGGTTCTTTGATATTGATGAAATCAGCGATGCCCGCTCGGAGCTGCCGCACATGGCCCCGCCCGTCGAGAAGTTCATGTCGCGGATGCGCGCAATGGGCGTGGGCGACGGCCATCAGGTCGTTGTCTATGACGGTACGGGTGTGTTTTCCGCCGCACGTGTCTGGTGGCTGTTTCGCCTGATGGGCCAAAAGAATATCGCCGTTCTGGACGGCGGACTGCCCAAATGGATTGCAGACGGTTACCGGACGACAACAGCCGCACCCACGATCCGAGACCGGCACATGACCGTGAAATACGAAGGCTTCCGCGTCCGTGACGTAACCGAGGTTGCGCGGGCAGCCAAGCTTGGCGATCACAGCATTATTGACGCTCGCGCCCCCGGGCGTTTTCAGGGCACACAGCCCGAACCGCGTGAAGGGATGCGCTCTGGGCATATTCCGGGCGCGCGGAATGTGTTTTATCAGGACCTTCTCAACCCCGATGGCACGATGAAGCCGCCCGCAGCCCTGCGCGCCGTTTTCGAGGCCGCAGGCGTTGACCTGAGCAAACCTGCAATCACGACCTGTGGGTCAGGCGTGACCGCAGCGATCCTTTCACTTGCGCTTGAACGGATCGGCAAAACCGACCATGCGCTTTACGACGGGTCATGGTCCGAGTGGGGCATGTACGCCGACCTTCCAATTGCGACCGGAGCAAACTGATGCTGGAAAACCTTTCCGCCCAACCCGCTGATAAAATTCTGGCCCTGATGGCCACTTACAAAGCAGACCCACGCACCGACAAGGTCGATCTTGGCGTTGGCGTTTACAAGGACGCGACAGGCAACACCCCCGTCATGCGTGCCGTAAAAGAGGCAGAGCGACGCATCATCGCGGATCAGACCACCAAAGCCTACACAGGGTTGGCAGGTGATCCCGAATTCAGCGCAGTGATGAAGGATCTGGTGCTCGGCGATAGCGTGCCGAACGAACGCGTTGCAGCCGTCGCAACCCCCGGTGGCACCGGCGCTATCCGTCAGGCGCTCGAACTGATCCGCCTTGCTGCACCCAAAGCCACGGTCTGGCTATCCAACCCCACGTGGCCGAACCACCCGTCGATTATCAAATACCTTGGCATGAAAATGGCCGAGTACCGCTATTTCGACAATGACACGCGCGGCGTCGATTTCGACGGCATGATCGCGGACCTTGAAAAGGTAGCGGAAGGTGATGTGGTGCTGCTGCATGGCTGCTGTCACAACCCCACAGGCGCAAATCTGACTTATGGTCAGATGGAGCATGTCATTGGCCTGATGCGCAAGAAAGGTGCCGTGCCCTTTGTCGACATCGCCTATCAGGGTTTCGGCGACGGGCTTGCCGATGATGCAAAGGCCACGCGCCAGATTGCCAGCAGCTTTGAGAACTGCCTGATTGCGGCGAGTTGTTCAAAGAATTTCGGCATCTACCGCGAACGGACAGGCATTTTGATGGCCGTCACCAAGGACGCCGACCAGCAGGCCCTGACGCAGCAGAACCTGTCGTTCCTGAACCGCCAGAACTATTCCTTTCCGCCGGATCATGGGGCGCGTGTGGTCACCACGATCCTGAAAGACCCTGCGCTGCGCGCCGAATGGGAAGCAGAACTGGAAGAGACCCGCAACGGGATGCTCGCCCTGCGTCAGCAACTGGCCGATGAACTCAAGCGCCTGACCAACAGCGACCGTTTTGATTTTCTGGCCCATCACCGCGGCATGTTCAGCCGTCTTGGCACGACACCCGAAGTGGTCGAAAAGATACGCGCGGATCACGGTATCTACATGGTCAGTGACAGCCGCATGAATATCGCCGGTCTGAATGCCGAAACCGTGCCTGTGCTGGCCCGCGCGATTGTGGCCGCCGGCGTCTAGGCACCGTATGAACTTTGCGAGCGCAGCATCATTTGCTGCGCCTGCAAATTGCCCTTGTGAGCCGCTGCGCAATAATATACCGAACGGAACAATCTTTAGGTAATATTCATTCGTCGAGGATCCGTCATGTCATTCCGTCTGCAACCCGCACCCCCCGCACGTCCGAACCGCTGCCAGTTGTTCGGCCCCGGCTCGAACACCAAACTTTTCGAAAAGATGGCGGCAAGTGCGGCGGATGTGATCAACCTTGACCTTGAGGACAGCGTATCCCCCTCGGACAAGGACGCAGCCCGCGCCAATGTGATCAAGGCCATCAACGAGGTCGACTGGAACACCAAATACCTCGCTGTGCGGATCAACGGCCTTGATACGCCTTATTGGTACAAAGACGTGGTCGATGTACTGGAACAGGCGGGCGACCGGCTTGACCAGATCATGATTCCCAAGGTCGGATGCGCCGCGGATGTTTACGCTGTCGATGCGCTGGTCACCGCGATCGAGGCTGCAAAGGGACGCGCCAAGCGGATCAGCTTTGAGGTGATCATCGAATCTGCCGCAGGCATCGCCCATGTCGAAGAGATTGCCGCAAGTTCCCCACGCATGGCCGCGATGAGCCTTGGGGCAGCTGATTTTGCAGCATCAATGGGAATGCAGACAACCGGCATCGGTGGGACGCAGGAAAACTATTACATGCTGCATGGCGACACGCGACATTATGCCGACCCTTGGCACTGGGCGCAGACGGCCATCGTCGCGGCCTGCCGCACACATGGTATTTTGCCAGTGGACGGACCGTTCGGTGATTTCAGCGATGACGAAGGCTACCGCGCGCAGGCGCGGCGGTCCGCGACGCTTGGTATGGTCGGCAAATGGGCGATCCATCCCAAACAGATCGCATTGGCCAACGAGGTGTTTACACCGTCGGACGAAGCCGTGGCCGAGGCGCGCGAAATCCTAGCAGCCATGGAAGACGCCAAAGCACGCGGCGAAGGCGCGACGGTCTATAAAGGTCGCCTTGTCGATATCGCGTCGATCAAACAGGCCGAGGTGATTGTGCGCCAGTCCGAGATGATCGCTGGCTAATTCGACGGGGCATGAAGCCTTGCCGCCCCTGCACCACTGCCGTTGCACTCGCCCCACCCATGCGCCATATAACGATAACCGCATGCAAAAGGCTTGGATTTCATGACGCAATACCTCGATTTTGAAAAACCGCTCGCAGAGATTGAAGGCAAAGCCGAAGAGCTGCGCGCGATGGCCCGTGAAAATCCCGAGATGGACATCCAGAAAGAGGCCTCTGCGCTGGACAAAAAGGCCAACGACCTGCTGAAATCCCTTTACGCGGACCTGACACCATGGCGGAAATGTCAGGTCGCGCGTCACCCCGAGCGGCCGCATTGCAAAGACTATATCGAGGCGCTTTTCACCGAATATACTCCGCTGGCCGGTGACCGCAATTTTGCCGACGATCTGTCCGTGATGGGCGGTCTGGCGCGTCTCAACGGCATTCCCGTCATGGTGATCGGCCATGAAAAAGGCAATGACACCAAATCGCGTATCGAACGCAATTTCGGCATGGCCCGCCCTGAAGGGTACCGCAAGGCGATCCGTCTGATGTCCTTGGCAGACCGTTTCGGCTTGCCGGTGATCACGCTGGTCGACACCCCCGGTGCCTACCCCGGCAAAGGCGCAGAAGAACGCGGCCAGTCCGAGGCAATTGCACGCTCGACCGAGAAATGTCTGGAACTGAAGGTACCGCTCATCAGCGTCGTGATCGGCGAAGGCGGGTCCGGCGGTGCGGTCGCCTTTGCTTCGGCCAACCGGGTCGCGATGTTGCAGCATTCGATCTATTCGGTCATCAGCCCCGAGGGCTGTGCGTCAATCCTTTGGAAAGACGCCGAAAAAATGCGCGAATCTGCCGAGGCGCTGCGCCTGACGTCCGCAGACCTGCACGAGTTGGGCATCTGCGACCGGATCATCCCCGAACCCTCAGGCGGCGCGCATCGTCACCGCGATACGGCGATTGCGGCCGTGGGCGAGGCGCTAATCAGCATGCTGGACGAATTGCGCGATCTGTCGGGCGATAAACTGCGTGCAGACCGCCGCAACAAATATCTTGCGCTTGGTTCGAAGGGTCTTGCTGCATAAGTGGCCTTGCTGCGTGGACACTGGCAGCTTCTGGCACTGACCGCAGTCGTCTTTGCGCTGTGGCAGACGCCTGCGGTCCTGCCTCTGAAAGTACTGATCGTCTTTTTTCACGAAGCATCACATGCGATTGCCACGCTGCTGACCGGTGGCGATGTCGTCAGCCTTTCGGTATCGCCTGACCAAGGCGGTCTGGTGATCAGCAGGGGCGGGAACCGGTTCATCACGCTGACGGCGGGATATCTGGGTTCACTGGTTATTGGCGTTGCCCTTTTGCTGGCCGCAACGCGCACAGCGGCGGACCGCAAGGTCATGGCGCTTTGCGGTGTGGTCACACTGGTTATTGCGGGCCTTTATGTCCGCGACGTGTTCGCGCTGGCGTTTTGCGTGGGTATGGGGGCCGCTATGCTGCTGATGGCGCGTTTTTTGGGCCACCATGCCAATGATCTGGCACTGCGTGTCATCGGTTTGACCAGCATGATCTACGTCCCCTATGATATTTTCAGCGATACGATTGCCCGCGCAAGCCTGCGGTCTGACGCGCGGATGCTGGCAGAGGAATTCGGCGGCACCACGATGATGTGGGGCGGGCTTTGGCTCATCGTCAGTCTTGCGGTGATCACCTGGTGCCTGCGCAAAGGCTTGGGCCGCAACAGCAATCTTAAATTGCGCTGACTACCACATGGTATCCGCTGCACGTGCGGACCAGCCAGCATCATAATCCGCACCGTCGAAACCGGCTTCCTGCTCGGCCAATAGATCGCCAACGCTTGGCAAACCCGCGCTCTCATCATCCGCCGTCCACAGACGCGCACGCATCAGGGCCCGCGCGCATTGGCTATAGACCTCGTCAACAGCAATCACGATTACGCTGCGCGGCTGGCAGCCTTTTTGATGAAACCGGCCAATCAACGCCGGCTCAACCGACACGATCGCCGTACCATTCACGCGGATCACATTGTTTGAACCCGGCACCATGAACAACAGACTGATCCGCCCGTCTGCCACGATATTGCGCAGCGTATCTATCCGGTTGTTGCCGCGCCAATCCGGCAGCAACAGCGTCTTGCTGTTCAGGACCTGCACCACCGGACCATCATCGCCACGGGGGCTGCCGTCCGTACCCTCCGGCCCGACGGTCGAAACAATGCACAAACGCGATGCCATGATCCATTTGCGATAAAGCGGGGTGAGCTGTGGGGCGACCTTGATCAATGACGCCTTGCCGGGTGTCCCATAGAGCGCCTCAAGTGTGGCGACATCCTTGACGCCATGATCAGCCATCAAATCCGGCTTCTTTGTTGAGACGGTCACAGGCCGTCTCGATCTCGTCCTCAAGGCGGCGCATGAATTCAGCCACCTCCAAGCCCGGTTCAATCCGCGGTAAGAACTCAAAGACCGCCGTCCCCTGTTTGCGCATAACCCCGCGCTTGGGCCAGAATACGCCAACGTTGGTCGCAACCGGCACCACCGGTTGGCCCAGTTCCCGGTAGAGCGCGCCAGTCCCGATTTTGTATGGCGCTTTCACCCCCGGGGCGATACGCGTTCCTTGGGGGTAGATAATCAGCTGACCGGCGCGCGCGCGGCCGGCCTGCACGTCGGCCACCATCTGCTTGATCGCCACACCACGTTTGCCGCGGTCAACCGGAATGCAGCCGATCCGCAGACCGAATTGGCCGATAATCGGTGCATATTTCAGGATGGCCTTGAAAATGAATTTGCCGCGCGGCATCGCGCCATAGATCATCAGCACATCCAGAAAAGACTGGTGCTTGGGTGCGACCATGACCTCGTCACTGGGTGGATCACCCCTGATTTCGCATTTCAGACCGATCATCCAGCCCGCGCTCCAGCGAATGTAGCGGCAATAGGCGTGACAGGCGGCGACAGCACCGTCCGCCGAAATGATGGCGGCGGGCGTATAGATGATCCCGACGACCAGCATCGCAACATACATCTGTATGTTGAAGATCAGCGAGCGGACCCATTGGACAGCGTTGCTCATGTTTGTTCCCTCAATCTGCGGAACGCCGCCGCGCGGGTCGCAAAGAAGGCAACAATTGCAGCCAGAACAGGGATCAGCAAGGGCCAAACCCATTCGGCACCTTCAAAGCCGACACCCAGCAAAAGGCTACTGGTCGCATCGCCCTGCGGCATCAGGGACACAACGCCCAGTCCGATCAGCACCCCCACAAGCGCGCCCCCTGCGGCCCGCAGAGTGAAACGGCGGACAAAGGCGCGGGCGATATAGGCATCCTTGGCCCCGACCAACCGCAGAACTGCGATGATACGTGCATTGCCCGCCAGTGCGGCTTGGGCGGCCAGGGTAATCATCGCCGCCACAGTCGCGCCGATCAGCACGATAACCGACCAACCGATCAACCGCACACGTGCCGCCGCATCCAGCAGCGGCGCACGCCAAGCGGTATGGTCATCAAGGATTGCGCCAGGCACCTGCGCGGACAGACGTGCACGCAGACCTTCAACATCATAGTCGTCGCCGTCTGTCACGATCTCGATCAGCTGTGGCACAGGCAGCGCATCAAGCGGCAGGTCGGGCCCGAACCAAGGTTCCAGCAGGGCCTGCTGTTCGTCCTGCGACAAGGCCCGCACACGCGTGACCCCCGGTGTCGTCTCCAGCACATCAAGCGCCGAAAGCAAAAGCGCATCCGCCGTGGCGGGATCAGCAGGCAAACGCAACGTCGCCGACTGCGCCAGATCAGCGGCCCAGAGGCTTGCCACCCGATTGGTGGTGAAAGACACCGCAAGCGTGATCACCGCAAGAAACGCCATCACCGCCGCCACAAAAACGGTCAATCGCACGGTCATACCGGTCTGCGGCACCGCGCGGTCGGCCTGCGGATCACCCAACATCAACTCCAGCAGGGCCCTCATAGCTCGGCCCCTGCCTGCACAAGCTGGCCATCCTTGAGACGCAGCACACGTGCGCTGATATCTGACTTGGCCGCGCGGATCATCGCCAGATCATGGGTCGCAATCAGGATTGTCTTTCCCATTTTGTTGAGTTCGATCAGCAGGCTCAGCAAGCGCTGCGACATCTCCCAATCGACGTTGCCCGTGGGTTCGTCCGCGATAATCACATCGGGCGACACAATCACCGCGCGCGCAAGTGCCGCGCGCTGGCGTTCTCCGCCCGAGAGTTCGGGTGGCCGCTGGTTGGCCTGTGGCCCCAACCCCACCCAGTTCAGCAGTTCGTGCAGGTTCTGCGCGGCTTCATGCCCGCGCCCTGACACCGTGAGAGGCAACGCGATATTCTCGGCAATGCTCAGATGATCCAGAAACTGGCAGTCCTGATGTACAACGCCGATGCGCCGGCGGGACATTGCCACCTCATCACGGTTCAGAGCGCCGGCATCTTGGCCGAAAACGCGAACTTTGCCTTTATTTGCCCGTAAATCCGCATAGCATAGCCGTAGCAATGTGGTCTTTCCCGCACCTGACGGCCCCGTCAAAAAATGGAATGAACCGGGCGCAAGCGTCAGGGATATATGGGAAAAAAGCGTCTGACCACCATATCCGTATGAGACGTTCTCTAATTCGATCACGGTTCTTCCTCTGGCACTACACCGCTCTTCTGCCCAAATCTGCAACAGGTTTCAATGACCGCGCACCACTGCGTGCGCAAAACCTTTGCGTTTGGCGCAACGGTTGCTAAATTGCCGTCGGTGACAACAATAACCGCTCTAAACCACCGGGCAGGCAGAAGGAATGTAACATGAGGCTGATTTGCCCCAATTGCGAAGCGCAGTACGAGGTCTCGGATGATGCGATTCCTCCGGGCGGGCGCGATGTGCAATGTTCGAATTGCCAACTGTCCTGGTTCCAGACCGAAAAACCAACAGTGCCGGGGCGTACGACACTGAAGCTAAGCAACGATCAAGAGCCGGAAGATGCTGCGCCAACGCAGGTGACTGAGTCAGAGCACGAAGTGACGGCAGAAATGCCCGAAGAACCCGCGCAAAGCTTTGTTGAGGACGTCGCTTCGGATTTCCCACAAACCGCGCAAGAGCCAGAGCCTGCCCCGAAAACATCGACTGCGCCGCCAGAGCCGATGCGCCGACAACTGGACAATGCTGTCGCGAATATCCTGCGCGAAGAGGCCGCACTTGGCACAGCTGCAGTTGCGGCCACGCCAAAGGCGCCCAGCCCCGTTGCAGATCCGCCTGCACCCGAAACGCCCAAACCTGCCGCGCCTGTCGCAGCTGACGAAACCCGTCAGCGCATAGCCATGATGACCGCCGAAGAGGGTGGTGTCCGCAGCGGCACAAAAGCCGGCACGGCAAAAGGCGACACAGCCAATGCCGACGAGGCGCACCTGCGGACGGTTCCGTCCATCAACGAGATCAACGCAACTTTGCGCGCGAGGGCGCAGGCCAATGACGCGTCGGGGCTGACCGAGGCGGAAAAGATCGAAGCCGTTGAACGTAAAGGGTTCCGGCGCGGGTTCTTCTGGGTTTTGCTGCTCATGATCCTCGCGATCCTGCCTTACGTCTTTGCAGAGCAGATCACCGAGAACCTGCCACAGACAACCGGATTCATGGCATCCTATGTCATGACCATCGACCAACTGCGCCTGTCACTCAGCGAGATGGTGAGCGGGCTTATGGCAGAATAATCTGCCATAAACCGCCTGAGGAATCACGAAAGCCTTGTCGCTGATCTAGAACTGATCCAGCAAACGCCGCAGATAGTCCCGTTCAATTTCGGGTCTGTCCTGCTCGGCTGACCGGCGGCGGATTTCCCCGAGCAGTTCTTCGGCGCGGCGGTTGATGTCGCCGTTACCCAAGAGCTCTTGATCGGTCCCAAGCTGGCCGGTGTTGCCCATTTCGCGCCCCAAGGGGTCGCGCTGTCCGGGTGTCGGACGGCCATTTGCCTCGCCCTGTTCCGCACCTTGACCGGGCTCTGCATTCTGGTTCTCGGCCATTGCCTGACCCAGTTCACGCATCCCGTTGCGCAGGGCGTCCATCGCTTCGGCCTGCTGGTCGATCGCCTCTGCCAGATCGCCGTCACGCAGGGCGTCCTCGGCGCCTTCCATTGCACCTTCGGCACGTTCAAGAGAGCGGCGTGCCTGCTCGCCCGCGTCACCGCCGAGGTTTGGAAGGCCGTTGCGCTGCCGCTCCAACTCTTCGCGCAATGCACGCTGACGTTCCGCGAGACTGCGTTGATCGCCCTCGCCACCCGCACCGCTGCCGCTTTGTTGGCCGCTCTCGGCATTCTCGCCGACGCCCTGACCTTGACCTTGCTGGCCACCCTGGCCCGGCTCAGTGCCCTGATTGCCCTGTTGTCCAGGCTGCGTACCGGGTTCCTGCCCGTCCTGGCCTTGCTGCCCCTGTTGCCCTTGCTGGCCCTGCTGGCCCTGGTCGCCGGGATTAAACTGGTCCTGCAGGTCGCTGAAACTGTCGTCTGAAAGCTCTTCTTGCTCGCGCAGTGTGTCAGACAGGTCCTGCATTGATTGTTCGCCCGGGCTTGGCGGGCCATCGCCACCCTCGCCTTGGGTGACGCGCATGTTTTCCATCATCTGGTTGAGCTGTTCCATCAGCTCTTGCGCCTCGGCCATGCGCCCCTCTTGCATCAGCTCTTCGATGCGGTCCATCAGGGCCTGCAACTCATCCATGCCCATCTGCTGACCCTGCTGGCCGCTATCCGCCTGATCGGTGCCATCAGACGGCTCTGATTCTTCGGCCAGCATGCGCAGATAGTCGTTCGTTGCCTCACGCAACTCCTGCATCAATTCGGCAATCTCCTCATCCGAAGCACCGTTGCGCATCGCCTCTGCCAGCCGCTCTTGCGCGCGGCGCAGGCGTTCACGGGCATCGGCCAAACGGCCATCCTCCAACTGGATCGCCAGATCCCACAGTGCTTCGACGATTTCTGCCTGCCCTTCATCGGTCAGGCCGGTTTCGGCAAAACTGTCCAGCCTGCGAATAATGGTGCGCAAGCGCAGATATGTTGTCTCGTTCGAGAAAAGGCCTTCGGGGCGATGCGACACAGCGCGCAAAATCTGGTTCACGCGAGGCGCGTTGGCCTTGGACCACATCAGGTCACGCCGCTGTTCGATTACCGCACGGGCGAAGGGCTGAAAGAACCGGCGCCCGGGCATAGTCATCGGCTCTGGCGGGGTTCTGCCGGTTTGCTCGGCGGCGTCGATCACCTCAAGCGTGAGGGTCACAGGCAGGTTCGCCAAAGGATGCTCGCTCAGGTTATCGACCAGAAATTCGTCAAAGTCCGACCGGTCGCCGGTGAAAGGCATCGGCAAATCCAGCACCAAAGGATCAATGGGGTCGGGATCAATCGTCAAGCCGTGCTGGCGCACGACCTCAGTGAGATCAAGGGTGAAGGTGGCGGTGCCAAATTCGACGCCGTAGTCATCCACCGCGCTGAACGGCTGGGATAATTCGCCCATCGCATCCACTTCGATCGGCCCAGTGAGATCAACGCTCGGTGCCTGGTCTTCAATCGCGGTGATCTCCCACGTCGTATCCCTGCCACCACGAATTGCAAGGGTGCCGGATTGGGAGACCGTGAACTGCTGCTGTGCTGCAGCCGCCGAGCCCAAATCCTCAACCCGCCCCGAGACTGTCTCGGACACTGTCAGCGCGCCCACTTCACCGTAAAGGCGCAACGTCACCTGACTGCCCACAGCCACGCGCAGGGGCCCCGCTGGCACGTCGTTGAGGTAAATCGAAGGCTTACCGGTATAGGCGGGGGCTTCGACCCACCCTTCCCAGACAGGACCGGTTGCCAAACTCTGCTCGCCACGGGTGACCATGTCACCTACCGAACCGACGCGCAGGAATGATCCGAACAGCAAAGCCGCAACAAAGAACAACAGCGCAATAAACCGCAAACCGTACGGGTCGCGATCCGAGATCCGCAAATCAGGCTCAATCGCTCGTGCGTCTTTCGTGCGTGCGGACATACGCTCCATATGCGCACGCCACACTGCCTCGGATGCGGCGTCTCCGCTGCCAATCGCCTGCGTATCTGCTATCGCGGCAATCGGCCGGCCTGGCAAGGCCGCATCGACACGGCGCAACGCCTCGGCCGCCGATGGCATGCGAAAACGCCAGATACCCCACACCAAGGTTGCAATAAACGCGATGACGGCCACAACGGCACCGCCCCAAATCACCTCAAGCGGCAGCACATCCTGCCAGCCCATCATCAAGGGCGCGAGGATCAGAAAAACGGCGGTCCAGAACGGCCAGAACGCGCGCACAACCTGTTCGGCCACCATACCCAAACGGGTGGCGGCAACCGGAAAGCGCAGGTGGCGCATCGGGTCGTTGCGATCTTTCAGCGGGCCTCTCCCTTTCTCGTGACGCGCGGCGGGAGGCTCTGTTTCATTCAAGCCATGCCGGAACGTTATCGCGTGCGATCATCTCTTCATAGGTAGGGCGTGGGCGGATAACTGCAAATTGATCACCATCCACCAGAACCTCGGGGATGAGCGGGCGGGAATTGTATTCCGACGACATGACCGCACCATAAGCCCCGGCCGAGCGGAACGCGACCAGATCACCGGCAGCAACAGGGGGCATTTCGCGACCTTTGGCAAAGGTATCGCCGCTTTCACAGACCGGTCCCACAATATCGTACTTTGCAGGCGTTGTCCCTGCAGGTGCCTCGTTCACAGGGATAATGTCGTGCCATGCGTCATACATCGCAGGGCGAATCAGATCGTTCATCGCGCCATCAAGGATCAGGAATTCGCGATCTTCACCGGATTTCACGTAGATCACTTTGGACACCATCAACCCGGCATTGCCGGAAATCAGACGCCCCGGCTCAATCTCGATCTCGCAGCCCAGATGGCCAACGGTGCGCTGAATAAGCGCACCGTAGTCGGTCGGCAATGGCGGTGCTTCGTTCGACCGCGCGTATGGAATGCCCAAACCACCACCCAGATCAAGACGCGTGATCTCATGCCCGTCTGCGCGCAGCTGTTCGGTCAGTTCGGCAACCTTGTTATAGGCGGCCTCAAACGGCGCCAATTCGGTCAACTGTGATCCGATATGCACATCGATCCCGATAACCTTCAGGCCCGGCATGCGCGCGGCCATCGCATAGACTTCGCGCGCACGGCTGATGGGGATGCCAAACTTGTTCTCTGATTTGCCGGTGGCGATCTTGGCGTGGGTCTTGGCGTCGACATCGGGGTTCACACGGATCGTGATCGGTGCCACGGCCCCGAGCGATTGCGCCACCTGATCCAGCACCACCATCTCAGGTTCGCTTTCAACGTTGAACTGGCGGATGCCCCCCTTGATCGCGAGACGCATTTCATCGGCCGTTTTGCCCACACCGGAAAAGACGATACGATCACCGGGCACACCTGCGGCCTTGGCGCGTAGGTATTCACCGCCCGACACCACATCCATGCCAGCGCCAGCATTGCCCAACAACTTGATGACCGCCTGATTGGAAAGCGATTTCATCGCAAAACAAACAAGATGGTCGCCCCAGGCCAACGCCTCGTCAAACAGCTGGAAATGCCGCTTCAATGTGGCCGTTGAATAGACGTAAAACGGTGTGCCAACAGCTGCCGCAATATCTGCAACAGGCACATCTTCTGCATACAGCGCGCCATCACGATAAAGAAAATGATCCAAGCCTGAGATCCTTGTCCAAAACCAGGCTTCGGACATAGCAGATCACAGGCAAAGACCAACCCTGATTCATGCGACTTAAACGCGGACCTGATGTTTGTCGCGGCGATACACGATCCGGTCCCGCAAATAGAGATAAAGCGGCAAGCCACAGCTGACACCGATGCAGAAAGTTGCGGGGATCGCCAGCAGGCTCAGCCAGTTTTTGGTCCTGACTGCCTCTGCGATGATCCAGACTGTCAGCGCAATCGCGGCAATCGTCAAATCCCAGACAAGCCCGCTGGTCGCCGCATTCACATGCCATGCGTCAACCATCGCCATGATGCTCCAGCCCTCGGCCTGAAACCACGAGATGAAGTAATACATCGGGTGGATCGCACCCCAGATCGCAAGCGCCAGAAAAACATTCCGCATTACAAACCAACCCCTATTGAAAATGTGCCGTTTGATGCGCCGATACTTGCATCGGTGCTGACACCATTGGTGCCCACATTCAGGCCGACATTGGCTGACGGCGTCAGCGGTGGGCCATCAGCGCCACAAGCCGTCAATGCGGCGATGGTCAAAATCAATGCAACACGCTTCATTTCAAAATCTCTTTCCAATGCGCCACCTGCGCCATGACCTGTGACGGTGCCGTCCCGCCGAAACTGGTGCGTGACGCGACCGAGTTTTCAACCCCCAGCACATCAAAGACATCCGCGCGGATACCTGCGTGCACGCCCTGCATGTCAGCCAGCGTCAGATCGGGCAGATCACACCCCTTCCCTTCCGCCAGCGCCACAAGCGAGCCTGTCACGTGATGCGCCTCACGGAAAGGTAGCCCAAGTTCGCGCACCAGCCAATCGGCCAGATCGGTCGCGGTCGAAAATCCGCTAGAGGCTGCGGCTTTCAGTTTCTCGCGCTGTGCAGTCATATCGCCGACCATCCCTGTCATCGCCGCCAGCGCCAGCATCAGGTTGTCAGCCGCATCAAAAGTCTGTTCCTTGTCTTCCTGCATGTCTTTGGAATAAGCCAGCGGCAGGCCTTTCATCACAGTCATCAGCGCGACATTTGCACCAAAGATCCGGCCGATCTTGGCACGGATCAATTCCGCCGCATCAGGATTACGCTTTTGCGGCATGATCGACGACCCCGTCGACCATTTGTCCGACATCTTTACAAAACGGAACTGGGCCGAAGACCAGATTACCAGCTCTTCAGCCAGACGGCTCAGGTGCATCGCACAGATGCTGGAGGCCGCAAGAAACTCGAGCGCGAAATCACGGTCTGATACCGCATCAAGCGAATTGGCCATCGGGCGGTCAAAGCCCAGCGCCTTTGCCGTCATCTCACGATCAATCGGGAAGGATGTACCGGCAAGGGCAGCCGCGCCCAGAGGCGAGGTGTTCATCCGCTTGCGCGCATCCGCAAAACGCGACCGGTCGCGCGCGAACATTTCAACATAGGCCAGCATATGATGGCCCCATGTCACAGGCTGCGCTGTCTGCAAATGCGTAAACCCGGGCATGACCCAATCAGCACCAGCCTCGGCCTGCGCGACAAGCGCCTTGCAAAGTGCTGCAAGCGCCTCATCTGCCTGATCGCATTGATCGCGGACCCATAGGCGGAAATCGACGGCCACCTGATCATTGCGCGACCGCGCCGTGTGCAAACGCCCCGCCGATTCACCGATCGTGTCGCGCAACCGCGCCTCGACATTCATGTGAATATCCTCAAGTGCGGCCGAAAACGGAAAATCACCCGTTTCAATCTCTGACAAAACGGTGAGGAGGCCTTCCCGTATCGCCTCGGCATCGGTATCTGTAATAATGCCTGTGGCGGCCAACATGGCGGCGTGGGCACGTGAACCTGCGATGTCCTGCGGCGCAAGACGGCGGTCATACCCGATTGAGGCATTAATCGCCTCCATAATCGCGTCTGGTCCGGCGGCGAAACGTCCGCCCCACATTGTGTTTGCAGATTTGGTCATAAAGGAAGTCGCCCGTGCGCAAGTTAATATCAGCCCTGCTTTATACGGCCCTTATGGGTCTTGCAAACACTGGCCACACCGATGTGGCCGCAGCAGAAGCGATGCGCGAAGGTGATATGCGCAAACTGAACTTTCACAGCGCCCCTGTTGCAGCGTCCGATGTGCCTTTCACTGGCGCCGATGGCCGCGAGATGACACTGGCGGATTTCGGCGGCAAATATGTAGTCCTGAACTTTTGGGCCACATGGTGTGCGCCTTGCCGCGTAGAGATGCCGCATCTGTCTGCTTTGCAAACCGCGATGGGCGGTGACCAGATGGAAGTTGTCACGATTGCCACAGGCCGCAATCCGCTGCCCGTCATGCAGCGGTTCTTTGAGGAGATAGAAGTCGACAATCTTCCGCTTCACACCGATCCGCGTCAAAGCCTTGCGCGCGGCATGGGCGTCTTGGGGCTGCCTGTGACCGTCATCCTGGACCCTGATGGCTATGAAATTGCGCGGATGCAGGGCGAGGCGGACTGGTCCAGCGAAAATGCGATGGCGATCATGCAAGCGTTGATCGGGCCGGAGAGCTGAACAAATATACGTCAGTCAGGCCCCGCTAGGCCCGCCCTGCTGTCGCGGATAGCAAAAGCGGGTTAATCCCCAAGAGCTTGAGTGCGGCGGACCATTTCCCTGCATTATCCGCCCCGAACAGGATTTCGTCGTTGGGCGCACAGGTCAACCAGCCGTTCTGGCGGATTTCGTATTCCAACTGCCCCGGCCCCCAACCGGCATAGCCAAGCGCCATCATCGCGACATCGGGGCCTTCACCTTTTGCCAGATCCTCCAGCACCTCAAGTGTTGCTGTCATGCGGTAATTGTCATCGACGTCCAGTGTGCCATTGTCCGATGCATAATCACTCGAGTGCAGGACGAACCCGCGCTGATAATCCACAGGCCCACCGTAATGCACCCGCAAATCACGCGCATTGGGAGACACCGGAATCTCCATCTGTGCGAGGAGTTTGGAGAAACGAATGCCTTCTTCGGGCTTGTTGACGATCAACCCCATACCGCCCTCGTCCGAATGGGCGCACATATAGACCACGGTCTTTGCAAAACGCGGGTCCGACATATCGGGCATCGCAATCAAAAGCTTGCCGGCAAGTGACGAATCTGGATTGGTCATGGGGACAAGATGTGTAACCATGCCCTGTGACGCAAGCACCATCATTGCAAAGCCTGATGCAATCGTGACTTCCCATTGCAGCCGGGATGCATAAGTAAGGTCTCATGCGCAACAAACTGCTCACTGCTCTCGCCCTTGTCACCTTGCCGACCCTCGCGGTCGCCGAGGACTACAGCGATATGGCCAGCGTCGAGATCCTGCCGGGCTGGCGCACAGCATCAGGCGATCATGTTGCAGGTATCAAAATAACGCTTGAACCCGGATGGATCACCTATTGGCGCGCGCCGGGCGAGGCCGGTATTCCACCGTATTTCCGCTTTACCAGTCACAGCACCATCAACGGCATCACGCAACATTGGCCTGTCCCAGAGGTCTTTGACGACGCAGGGCTTGTGTCGATCGGTTATGACGACAGCGTGATCTTTCCACTTACCATCTCTGCCCCGCAAGCGGCAGGTGAAATGGCAATATCAGGCGAGCTGACCATCGGTGTCTGCGAGGAAATCTGCATCCCTGTCACTTTCACCTTCGACACGCTTTTGCCCGAAGCTGGTGCCCGTGATGCAAGCATCGTCGCGGCCATCGCCGATGCGCCCCTGAGTGCTGATGCGGCAAATGTCGGGGCTGTGACCTGCACGATCGAGCCAATTCCCGACGGGCTGCGCATGACGTCGAAGATCAACGTGGCCCAAGTCAGCGAGTCAGAGTTTGTCGTGGTCGAACCAAGCGACCCGCAAATCTGGGTCTCTCAGGCAGAAATCAGCCGTGTCGGTGATACGCTAAGCGCGACCGTCGATATGGTGCATCCCAGTGGTCAGCCCTTTGCGTTTGACCGTTCTGCTGTGCGGATCACCGTCTTGGGCGACAACGGGCAAGCCATTGATCTGCGGGGCTGCACCGGCGGTTAGCGCCGCGCGCTGCGCCATCCCTGACCCAACACCGCAGCGACATAGATCATCAAGAACACCGCCATCAGACCCAATACATAAAGGCCCATTGCAACACCGACGCCGCCGTTCAATATCGGCAGAATGGCCGCCATCGTAGGCAAAGGCGCGCCGGTCAGCAGAACCGGTGCCACGGTCAGCGCAAACAGCCCCACCGCCAACACGACCCCCAGACCCGCAGGGACAAACATGGCGGCCCGACGCCCGCGCAGGGCGCGTTTCGCAGACAGGATTTGCCGCTGCACATCGGCCTGCATCGCCATCACCGACGGCACAACCAAAAGCACAAGCACCATGCCAAAGGCCAAGCCGAAAACAAGCGTCACGACGGTTGGTTTCAGGAACTCGGCCTGATTGGACCCTTCATAGAGCAGCGGTGTCAGACCCAGCACTGTCGTCAAAGTCGTCAGCATCACAGGGCGCAAACGGTCCACCGTTCCGTCAATGATGGCAGGCACCAGCCCGCGATCCTGCGCGTATTCATCCACCGTCGTGACCAGAACGATACTGTCATTAATGATGATCCCCACCATCCCGATCAGGCCGACAACCGTAAACATGCTCATCGGGATATCCCAAACGTGGTGGCCGAAAATTGTTCCGACCAGCGCAAAAGGAATGATCGACATCACGACTATGGGCCGCGTCCAGCTGCTGAAAATCCACGACAGTGTCAGGTAGATCCCCAGCAAAACCAGAATCAGACCCGTCCGCGCGTCGCTCAGGAAACGGTCTTCCTGCTCGCTTTGTCCCGAGAGTTGGGTTTCGATCCCGAAATCGCTCTCGATGCGTGGCAGGATATCCTCGTCGATGATCTGCTGGATCTCCGTGGCCCGCGCCGCATCCTCACCATCCAGATCACCGATCACAGAGATCAACTGGATCCCGTTTTCACGGCGCACGGTGGAAAACCCGGTCCGGCTCTGCACTGTCACAACATCCGCCAGCGGCAGATAGAAGCCATCCGCAGTCCTGATCTGTGTCCGGTCAAGGAAATCCGATGACAACTCACTGGGCGGCAATTCCACGCGGATCGTCGCGGACCGTGCCCCGTCAGGGTAACTGGCCGCCTCGATCCCGCCCAGCCGGTTGCGCAGCACGCGGCCCAGACCATCAATGCCGAGGCCCAGCGCCTCACCCTGCGGGGTCAGTTCAAGGATCAGTTCTTCCTTGTCATAGGCCAGCGTATCTTCAAGACCCGAGATTTCGGGAAACCGCGCCAGTTCGGTTTTCAATGCCTCGGCGGCGGCCTTGAGCGTATCACTGTCCGCCCCGAACATCTGCACATCCAGACTATCCCCACCGGGGCCAGAGCCCCACCGGCGGAAGCTAACGGTCTCGGCCATCGGATGCTGCACGATGGCGTCTTGCAGGGCACTCACAAAGGCAAAGCTGGTATAGGGGCGACTGTCGGCATCAATCAATTCAATCGTGATCGCGCCTAACTGGTCTGCATCTTTGGTATCGGATCCGGCAATCGCGCGACCCGAATTTCCGCCAATCTCGGCCACCACATAGCTCAGCGGGTTCACGCCGTACTCGGCCTCATACTCCGCACCCAGCGCCTCTGTTGCGCGCTGCATTTCGCGCATCATCTCAAGCGTGTCTTCGCGGGTTGCCCCGGGCAACATGGCGAAATTACCGGTGACCTGGCTTTGCTCGGGCGAGTTGAAGAACCGCCAACTGACGTCGCCTTTGATAAATAGCGCAATCTGGCTGGCAAGCAGCACCAACGCCATTGCGAAGACCGGATAGCGCGCCTTGATCACCAAACCCATAAACGGCCGGAACAGCGTTTCCCTGAACCAGTCAAAGCCACGGTTCACCGTGCGTGACGGCCAGTCGTACCAGTGATCCTTGGCCGAATGCGCAATAGCATGGGAGAGGTGGTTGGGCAGGATCAGGAAACATTCCACCAGACTGGCCGCAAGTACAACGATCACAGTGAACGGAATGTCCGAAATCAAGTCACCGAAACGCCCGCCGATAATGACCAGCCCGAAGAAAGCAATAATCGTCGTCAGCGTCGCCGAAAACACCGGGCTGAACATCCGCTTCGCCGCCCGCTCTGCGGCGACTGTGGGGTCTTCGCCCAGATGCCTGACGCGGTAATCTGCGTGTTCGCCCACCACAATCGCATCATCCACGACGATCCCGAGCGTGATAATCAACGCAAAAAGCGAGATCATATTGATTGTGATCCCGACCGCATACATCAGGGCAATCGCGGCCAGCATCGCCACAGGAATTCCGAAAGCGACCCAGAAAGCCGTCCGCGCGTTCAGGAACAAGAAGAGCAACGCCACGACAAGCAACAGCCCCGTCAGACCGTTATCAAGCAAGATATCCAACCGCGCCTGAATCAACTCGGCCCGCCCGTTCGTCAGCGAGATCGACACACCTGCAGGCAAAGACGCGGTCAGTTCTTGTGCCACCTCTTCGACTGTTGCCTGCATGCCGATCGCATCACCCGTGGCCGAACGTGCGACACGTACCTTGATCGCCGGATCGTCGCCGACGAAATAGGCACGTTCACGGTCCGCGCCCTCAACACGTACCGTGGCCACATCCGCGATCGTCAACTGCGATCCGTCGGGGTTGGAGCGCAAGACAATCGCACCGATCTCTTCCGCGCTGCGTTTGGCAACTCCGGTGCGGACCCGCGCATTGGCGGATACCTCGCCCGCGGGATCAGCGGCGGCTTCTTCTGCAATGCGCGCAGAGATATCGGCAAGCCCGATGTCATACTGCACCAGCGAAATCGACGGCACCTCGACAATGGTCGAAGGCGCCGCAACACCTTGTACAGTCACGCTCGTGACACCCTGCGCAAACAACCGCGATGAGAATTCATCGGCAAAACGGCCCAACTGATCCACGCCCACAGGGCCGGTGATGATCACATCTGTGACACGATCCGACCAGCCGCCACGCCGCACGTCGGGCTCTTCTGCATCCTCCGGCAGGCTGTTGACACCATCCACGGCCAGCTGCACGTCTTCGGTGCCGCGATCAATATCATAGCCCGGCTCGAATTCGATGCGGATCGACGCGCCCCCTTCGCGGGATGTCGCAGACGACGAGGTGACGCCTTCAACCCCGAGCAAAACGGGCTCCAGTACCTGCACGATGGCAGCGTCCACATCCTCTGCGCCAGCCCCCTGCCAAGCGACAGACACGGTCAGATCATCAACCACGACATCGGGAAAGAACTGCGCCCGCATGTTGGGAAAGGACAGCAACCCCGCTGTCAGCATCAGCACCAACAGCAGGTTTGCCGCCGTGCGGTGGCGCGTGAAATAGGACAGGATGCCGCCTGCGCCTGCGTTCAGCCTTTCGCCACCCGTGACCATCAGCTGCCCATCCGGGCTTCCAGCCGTGTCACAGTTTCGGACGAGACTTCATCCGCTTCAAGCTGGCTGATAATCCGCGCTTTGACGTCATCGGGCATTCTGCCTTCCGTGACGAATGCGATCAGTTTCGCGCGGCGGCTGTCATCCAGTGTAATCATCTCGGGCACTGCGTCCTGTTCAACACCGCCGGGCGTGACCGGGCGCACCTTGATGCCGGCACCCAGCAAGGGTGAGCGTTCCGCAACAATCACCGCCCCTGCGTTGTCGCCCACATCAATAATCACATCATCGCCCTGACGACGCAGCAGCGAGACCTGCGCCACGCGCAAACGCTCTTCTTCACCCACAACCAGCACCGTCTGGTCCGGTGCGACAGCTGTGGCGGGCACCAGTGCCACGTTGTTCAACGCGGGTTCATTGATCCGTACCGTCACGAAATCACCGGGACGAAATCCGGCAGAGGCATCCAGTTCTGCAAACAGCAAGCGCCCTGTCTGGCCCGCACCGACGGCGGCCCCTTCGCGCATGATCCGGCCCGTGGCGCGCAGGTTTACGCCGGATACGTCCAGCGTCACGGCCAATGGCGCTTTGATCAACGCACCGTTTTCGTCCAGCAGCCGCGCATACTGGGATGTCGAGACGCGGAACGACACCTCCAGCCGGGTCGGATCGACCAGTTGCGCAAAGCGTTCGTTGGCCGTGACGCGCCCGCCGGGGCTGATTGTCACTTCCGTCAAAGTGCCTTCAAAAGCCGCCACAACCTCTGTATCGACGACCGCCCGCTGTGCTTCGGCGAGGTTGATCTGCTGGCGCGCCAACCGTGTCGTTGCCTGATCAATCCGTGCTTGAGCCGATGCTACTGCCTGCCTGCGCGTTAATACCGCCGCCTGCGCAGCAGATGCCGCCAATTCCGCCGTTTCCACCGCTGCCGCCGTGCCCACACCGCGCGTCGCCAGATCACGTGCACGCGAAAGCGCCTGATCGCGCAGGGCTTCTTGGGCGCGCGCGGCGCTTAACTCATCCTCGGCCAGAACCAACGCCCGCTCTGCGTCGCGCAGTTCCGCCTGCGCATCCTGTAAATCGGCACGCACACGGGCCAATGCCGCCTCTGCCTCGACGGGATCAATGCGCAGCAGCAGATCGCCTTGCCGAACCGTGCCGCCTTCGACCAAAGCATCGCTGGAGGACAGGACGGTCCCGCCAATCGCACTGCGTAAATCAAGCGTCCGCTGACTGCGCAGTTCGCCAAACACCGTCAGTTCGGGGACAATTGTCTGCGGTTGCAGTGTCAGGACGTTGACCGCCAAAATCCGCTCGCGCTGGGGGAAATTCCGCGGCTCTTCGTTCATGCGCGCCACGACAGCACCGCGCACCAACTCACCCGCCCAAGCGACAAGAGCCAGCGTCACCGCCAGCAAGAACACACCTGTCAGGCTTCGGCGTAGAAACCGCATGTCAAATATCCTCAGTCTGCCGTTTGGAGGTAGCTGGAAAAGCAGCCCTTTCCAGTGAAACGCACAAAGCCGTTACTTCCGTCGCAGATGTTCATCCAGACGCGGCATGATTTCAACAAAATTGCAGGGACGGTGCCGATAGTCGAGCTGCTTGAGCAGGATTTCATCCCATGCGTCCTTGCAGGCGCCCGGCGATCCCGGCAGCGCAAAAAGATACGTGCCATGGGCCACACCTGCTGTGGCACGGCTTTGCACCGCACTCGTTCCGATTTTCTGCATGCTGACTATCGTGAAAATGGTGCCAAAGGCATCAATCTCTTTTTCATAGACATCGCGGTGCGCTTCTACGGTGACATCCCGCCCCGTCAGGCCCGTACCACCGGTAGAGATGATCACATCAACCGCATCGTTCGCGCACCAATCGCGCAACTGTTGCGCGATCCGGTCGCGTTCATCCGCCACGATTTTTCGATCCGCCAGCACGTGCCCTGCTGCAGCGATCCGGTCGACCAAGGTCTGACCGGATTTATCGTCGGCCATCTGGCGTGTGTCACTGACCGTCAACACCGCGATACGGACCGGCACAAAGTCTTTGCTTTCATCAATACGGCTCATGGGATCTCGCTTTGTTGTGGTTAACCGCGCAAACGCGCCTTCAGGGACAAAAGATCGGCCCAAGCCTCGCGCTTTGCAATCGGATTGCGCAACAAATAGGCCGGATGGAACATCGGCAGGCAGGGTTTGCCAAGCACCTCGACCCACTCTCCGCGCATGCGGGTGATGCCGGTGCGCCCCAGCAAAGCCTGACACGGTGTGTTGCCCATCAAAACAATAATTTCGGGATCAGCCAGCGCGATGTGACGCTCCAGAAACGGCAGCATCATCGCAATTTCGCTGGCGTCAGGCGCGCGGTTCGAGGGCGGACGCCATGGCAAAACGTTGGTGATATAGACAGCTTGGGCCGCGTTATCGGCAGCACGGCCCATCTGGATCGCCTCAAGCATCCTGTCCAAAAGCTGCCCTGCGCGGCCCACGAACGGCCGCCCCGCACGGTCCTCTTCACGGCCCGGCGCTTCGCCTACGATCATCACCCGGGCGGCGGGGTTGCCATCGCTGAACACAAAACTGCGCGCGCCTTTTTTCAGCTCGCAATGCTCAAAGGCCTGCATCGCGCCACTGAGCGCATCAAGATCAGCAGCCGTTTGTGCCGCGGTGCGCGCAAGCGCCGGCGCGTCCACGTCTGGCGCTTTCACGATTTCGGGCGTTCCGACGGGTTTCTCGGGGGTTGCCGCCTTCGGCACAGGTTTCACCACCTCGAGCGCATAGCGGTCAACGGGCGTGTCCAGAATGGCGTCTGTCACCCCCAATTCCACCTGCCATTCAAGCAGTGCGCGGTCGGTCCAATATGTGTTCTGCGAATCCATCTGTTGCAGGATATGCCGGATTGCGCGGCTTGCGTAGTGCTTGCGGCATTGATGCGCACGGCAGGGGTGCCTATAAGGCAGAGAACCACTGCTAAGAGGGCCTCATGACATTTCGCGCCAAGCATCTTTTGGGCATCGAACCTCTGCATCCCACCGAAATCACCACATTGCTGGATTTGGCCGATAGCTATGCCGAGCATAACCGGCGCGGTATCGCGCACCGTGATGTGCTCGCGGGGCTCACGCAGATCAATATGTTCTTCGAAAACTCTACACGGACGCAGGCCAGTTTTGAGCTGGCGGGGATGCGCCTTGGTGCGGACGTGATGAACATGGGCATGCAGGCGTCATCGGTTAAAAAGGGCGAGACCCTGATTGATACGGCCCTGACGCTGAATGCCATGCGGCCTGATCTTCTGATCGTGCGGCACCCGCATTCCGGTGCGGTCGATCTTTTGGCGCAAAAGGTCAATTGCGCGGTCCTCAACGCAGGCGATGGCAAGCACGAACACCCCACGCAGGCACTGCTTGATGCGCTGACCATCCGGCGTGCAAAAGGGCGGCTCCACCGCCTGTCCATCGCGATTTGCGGGGATATCGCGCACAGCCGCGTGGCGCGGTCCAACATCATGCTGTTGGGCAAGATGGAAAACCGGATCCGCCTGATTGCGCCGCCCACGCTGATGCCGTCGGGCGTTGCGGATTTCGGGGTCGAGGTGTTCGAGAACATGGAAGAGGGCCTCAAAGATGTCGATGTCGTCATGATGCTCCGGCTGCAAAAGGAACGCATGGATGGCGGGTTTATCCCCTCCGAGCGGGAGTATTTCCACCGTTACGGGCTGGACGCAGCCAAGCTGGCGCACGCCAAGCCCGACGCGATTGTCATGCACCCGGGGCCGATGAACCGCGGTGTGGAAATCGACGGAAACATCGCAGATGACATCAACCGTTCCGTCATTCAGGAACAGGTCGAAATGGGCGTTGCAGTGCGCATGGCCGCGATGGACCTGCTGGCACAAAACCTGCGCGCGGCCCGTGGGCCGCAAGAGGTCATGGTATGAGCGAGACCTTTCAAGTCAGCGCGACCGAGCACGGTGTTATCCGTATTTTCATGGTTAATCTGACCGCAGATGAGGCCGCCCGCTTTGCCGAAAACCCTGACGGGGCCACCCCCGCGCCGATCAACCGCGCTTTGGGTGTGGACGCACTTGATCACGCCTTCGTCGAACTCGTCGCGCTGAAGAACCTCGATGGTGTCGGGCTCGCCGGTTATCTGGTTGAGGGGTTGGGCGTGGCCGAGGCCGATGTCGCCCCTTACCGGTCACGGCTGAACGGCATGTCAGGCCATGTGTTGATCGTGTCGTCAAAAGCCTTCGGCGGGCGCGCAGCAACGATCGGGCCCGTGGCACCGCTCAAATGGATCGGGACATATACCGAAGAAGGCGCCTCGGTGAAATTCGAACCGCTCCCGTCGAAAGGTGCCGAAGGCAACGTCGCAAGCCCAACCACCAAAGCACCGAAATCGGACGCACGGATCGGCGGCATGATCGCAATGTATGCGCTGATCGCGATGTTCTCACTGGTGGGACTGATGATCTGGGTGGCAGGATAGAAATGACAGAGAACACAATGACCGCCACGTTTTTCACAAACGCCCGCCTGATTGATCCGGTGGCCCTGACCGACACAGTTGGCGCGATCCTGATTGAGGACGGTGTGATCAAGGCCGTCTATGACAGCCCGACGGCCGCCCCCAAATCTGCCAATGTCGTGGATTGCGGCGGCATGTGCCTTGCCCCCGGGATCATTGATATCGGCGTCAAAGTGTCCGAACCGGGTGAACGGCACAAGGAAAGCTTCCGCTCTGCCGGACGCGCGGCAGCCGCAGGCGGTGTGACCACAATTGTCACGCGCCCTGACACCAGCCCCGCGATCGACACGCCGGAAACGCTTGAATTTGTGGAACGACGCGCGCAGCAGGACGCGCCTGTGCATGTCCTGCCAATGGCAGCCCTGACCAAAGGCCGTGACGGGCGCGAGATGACCGAGATCGGCTTTCTGCAGGATGCAGGTGCCGTGGCCTTTACCGATTGCGACCGCGTCGTGACCAGCACCAAGGTTTTCAGCCGCGCGCTTACCTATGCCCGCTCACTCGACGCGTTGGTGATCGGGCACATCCAGGACCCGGGATTGTCGGAAGGGGCCGCTGTCACATCCGGTAAATTCGCCTCGTTACGCGGCCTGCCGGGGGTCAGCCCGATGGCCGAACGGATGGCGCTGGACCGTGACATCAGCCTGCTGGAAATGACCGGTGCGCGCTATCACGTCGACCAGATCACGACGGCCCGCGCCCTACCTGCGCTGGAACGGGCCAAGCGCAACGGGTTGAAAATTACTGCCGGTGTGGGTGTGCATCACCTGACGCTGAACGAGCTGGATGTCGCGGACTACCGCACCTTCTTTAAGCTCAAACCGCCGCTGCGCAGTGAAGAGGACCGCATCGCCGTTGTGCAAGCTGTCTCTGAGGGGCTGATTGATATCATCTGTTCGATGCACACGCCGCAGGACGAAGAAAGCAAACGCCTGCCCTTTGAAGAGGCCGCAAGCGGTGCCGTGGGCCTCGAGACCCTTCTGCCCGCAGCCTTGCGCCTTTATCATGCAGAAATGATCACGCTGCCAAAGCTCTTCCGCGCGATGGCGCTGAACCCTGCGCGCCTCTTGGGGCTGTCCGCGGGCAGGCTCATGGCCGATGCCCCTGCTGATCTGATCCTCTTTGATCCGGACGCACCGTTCCAGCTTGACCGTGCCACCTTGTTGTCAAAATCCAAGAATACACCTTTTGATGGCGCACGGCTGCAAGGCCGGGTGCTGGGCACATGGGTCAGCGGTAAGCGCGTTTGGGAGAAATCGTAATGCCGACAATCGAAAGCGCCTATGTCGTTCTCTTGCTCTGGGCGGTCATTGGCTACCTTCTGGGGTCAATCCCGGGGGGCGTGATCTTTGCCAAGCTGATGAACCTCGGCAACCTGCGCGACATCGGGTCGGGCAATATCGGGGCCACGAATGTGCTGCGCACCGGCAACAAGAAAGCCGCTGCACTGACATTGATCTTCGATGCTGCCAAGGGGGCGATTGTGGTGCTGGCTGCCCGTCAACTGGCCGGTGAGGACGCGGCCCAACTTGCCGCGCTGATGGCGTTTCTGGGCCATTGCTTTCCGGTGTGGCTGCGCTTCAAAGGGGGCAAGGGCGTTGCCACCTATTTCGGCATTCTGCTGGCAGTGGACTGGCAGATCGGCCTGATCGCTTGCGCAATCTGGCTCGTTGTGGCCGCCGTGTCGCGCTATTCCTCGCTCGCCGCTTTGGTCACCGCGGGATGGATCCCGCTGGTTGTCGGTTTCACCACCACCGGCGAGATGTTCTTTCTCGCAGCGATTTTGTGTTTTCTGATCTACGTGCGCCACTGGGCCAACATCCAGCGCCTGCGCAAAGGCACCGAGACGAAGATCGGGAAGAAGAGCGCAGCTTAATAGCTATACTCGGCGTAAATCCGTTTCAGATCACCGTCCCAATCGCCGTTGTAATGCGCCAAGAGCTCGTCGGCGGGGGTCATGCCGCTTTCGATGCTTTCGTGCAGCGCGTTGAGGAAATGGGTCTCATCCGCGATCAACCCACCAGCGCCGGGTTTCGCGCGCGCCTTGAGGCCTGCGTGTGAAATCGCCACGACCTCGCGCGCCAGATCATGCATGTTGATCCCGTCAACCTGTGCCTGCAATCCATCGACCGAGGCCGCCACGCGCAGCGCCTCGCGCTGTTCGGCAGTCCAGTTCTTGCACAGATCCCACGCCGCATCCAAAGCGGTCTGGTCATACATCAGCCCGGTCCAGAACGCGGGCAAAGCGCAAAGCCGCCGCCAAGGGCCACCGTCCGCGCCGCGCATCTCGATATACTGCTTCACGCGGGCCTCGGGGAAAACGGTTGTCAGGTGATCGGCCCAATCGGACAAGAGCGGCTTTTCACCCGGCAGCGCAGGCAAATCACCTTTCAGGAAATCGCGAAACGACATGCCAAGCGCGTCGATATATTTTCCATCGCGATAGACAAAATACATCGGCACATCGAGGACCCACTGCACCCAGGCCTCAAAGCCGAAACCCTCTTCGAACACGAAGGGCAGCATGCCGGTGCGGGCTGCATCCAGATCGCGCCAGATGCGCGACCGCCATGATTTATGGCCGTTCACCTTGCCTTCAAAGAACGGAGAGTTGGCAAAGAGCGCAGCAGCGACAGGCTGCAACGCCAAAGCCACGCGCATCTTTTGCACCATGTCGGCCTCGGAACCGAAATCAAGGTTCACCTGCACAGTGCAGGTCCGGCGCATCATCGCCGTGCCCATGGTGCCTACTTTTTCCATGTAATTGTTCATCAGCTTGTAACGGCCCTTGGGCATCAGCGGCATTTGCTCATGCGTCCATTCGGGGGCGGCCCCAAGACCGATAAACTTTACACCGATCTCGTCCGAGACAGATTTGACCTCGGCCAAATGGACATTCACCTCGTCACAGGTCTGGTGGATCGTCTCGAGCGGGGCACCGGACAATTCCAAGGCGCCACCCGGCTCAAGGCTGACATTTGCACCATCTTTGGTCAGGCCGATGATCTTGCCTTCTTCCTCGACACGGTCCCAGCCGAAACGGCCCTCAAGCCCCTCAAGCACCGCTTTGATCGAGCGTTCGCCCTCGTAGGGCAAAGGCAGCAAGGAGTCCTGACAAAAGCCGAATTTCTCATGCTCTGTGCCGATGCGCCAATCCTGCTTGGGCTTGCACCCTTTGGAAAGCACTTCGGCCAATTGATCATGGTGTTCGATCGGGCCGCCGCCGGATTGAGGGATAGACATGGGGCTGCGCTCCGCTGTTGATCAAGTGTTATCGGTGACCTGCACCAAGCTTCGTGTCAATGCAAGAGCGGCTTGGCACGGCTCCATACTGTCACCCGCGCATCAGGTGTGTGTGAAAGCACATCAAGGACCGTGTGTGTTTTGATCTCGGGCAAGGCTGCAAAAACATCAAAAAGGTCCTCGGCCCCTGCGGCGTTGATCGGAATGGCAAGCACCTGACCGTCAATGCCCGTCAAGATCCAGCTGGGATCAGGGTGGCTTGTAGGGTCAATCTCGAGCTTGTTCAGATCACCCACATCCATCACGCCACCATCTAACGGGCCAAAATATGCGAGGCGCCGTTCCCTGATTTGCACCACGCCGGCTCCGTCCCCGTCTTGGGCAAAGCGCGCGCGTTGCAGGGCCGCGACGGCCCAACCAGCACCAAGCATGATAAAAATGATGCCAAGCCATTGTGTAATCCCGATCCCCGTCAGAGCCCACCAGATCCCGAACAGTGCCAAGCCGACAGCAGATATTACCTCGCGCCAGTGCCGGAAAAAGGCGCGGACCTCGGGGCGGAAAAAATCATCCATAGATCACCTGTGGGGCTTGATAGATCAGAATACGGAAATCACCCATGCGGCGAAATCCGATCGCTTCATAGGCCGTGCATGCCTGCGGTGAGGCCGCAAAAAGACTGGCGGTCTCAACGCCCGATGCGCGGGCCTGCGCCAGATGCAATGCAACGGCGCGGCGGGCCTGACCGCGGCCGCGCAGAGCAGGCGGCGTATAGACGCCGCCGATCTGCACTGCCTCGGGCAGCACCGCATTGAAACCGGTCATGGCAACGGGCGTTGTGCCATCATAAAGCACGCGGTGGGTATCCGCCGAGATGTATCCAACGATATCCTTCACGGCCGTCATGGCAAGATCCTCGCCCGGCATGGGCATCACCTCTTGCAGATAGGCACGCCGCCACCCCACCACCAGCTTGCGGGGCGCATCTTCGAGGGGAACCAGACGAAAACCGGTGACATCAGGCACGACCAGATCATTCAACGACAGCGCATAGAGCGGCTCTATTTCGTCTAGCCCCGGATCGCCGGACAAGGCCAGGACGGCGCGCAGACCTGCAACCTGCGTCGCATCCCCCAAAATCCCTTTCACGTTCCGGCCCTGCAAAATAACCTTCGCATCCCCCCAACAACCCGTGGGGCATTGCGGAAACACAATTCCCTCTTGCGAAACGCCAAGCACGTCGGTCAGCCAACCTGCCTGCCAACGCAGCCAAAACCGCATCGCGCGGGCATGCCCGCCCGCCATGCCAAACCGGCGCAGGTTCGACAGAGGAAACATCGACGTGGCGATGTGTTGCTTCAAAAATGCCTCGATCGCGGGACGGTCAGCGTCAAGCGCCGCGATCATCGCCAGTCGCCCAAGGCCTGCTGCCAGACGGTGAGCGCCGCAACGGCAGCAGTATCGGCGCGCAAAATACGCGGACCAAGGCTGACGGCATGCGCAAACGGCAAGGCGCGCAGACGGTCACGCTCGGCCGGTGAAAACCCGCCTTCCGGCCCGATCAGAATTGCCCAAGGGCCGCGCGTTTGGGGCAACGCCACAGGATCGCCGATCAAAACTTCGTCACAGAACATCAACTGCCGATCGGGTTGCCAGTCTTTCAGGATACGGTCCAGCTTGGTCAGATCATCAACAGGCGGGACAAAAGTACCGCCACATTGCTCGGCGGCCTCGACGGCATGGGCCTGTAATTTGTCCTGCCGGATACGATTGGCGCTCTGGGTAAAATCGGTTTGCACCGGACAAATCCGTGCAGCCCCCATCTCCACGGCCTTTTCCACGATAAAGGCCGTGCGTTCCTTGCGGATCGGCGCGAACAAGAACCACAAATCAGGCGGATCTTGCTGGGGCTTCGTCCGGGCAGAACACAAAAGTATTCCACCTTTCTTGCCAACCTTGACAACCTCGGCATCCCATTCACCATCGGTCCCGTTGATCAGCGACAGCACCGCACCTTGCTCCAGCCGCATCACCCCGAAAAGGTAATGGGCCTGCTCGCGCGTCAGCGGAACCGTTTGCTCTTTCCCCAGAGCCTGATCTACATAAAGCCGAACCTTGGATGCCATGAGCGGACCATATGACCGAAAATTCCCAGATGCCAGAGCAGAGCGGCACCGTTGCCGACGCCGTCAAAGACAATTGGGTGGACCGCCTTGCCCCGGCGTTCAGCCGGCCCTATCTGCGGCTGAGCCGCGCCGACCGCCCGATCGGGACATGGTTGCTTTATCTGCCCTGCCTTTGGGGACTATCGCTCGCGGTATTGGCGACGGGCAGCTACGGCATCCATGATCTTTGGACAATTGCCGGATGCGGCATCGGGGCGTTTTTGATGCGTGGCGCAGGCTGCACGTGGAACGACATTACCGACCGCGATGTTGACGGATCGGTAGCGCGCACACGGTCGCGGCCTATTCCGTCGGGGCAGGTCACTGTGCGTGGCGCGCTGATGTGGATGGTCGCACAAGCACTTGTCGCTTTCCTGATCCTGATCTCGTTCTATCCCACAGCCATCGTTCTTGGCATCCTCGCGCTGGCACCGGTCGCGATCTATCCTTTCGCCAAACGCTTCACTTGGTGGCCGCAGGTGTTCCTCGGGATCGCGTTCAACTGGGGGGCCTTGCTTGCGTGGGCCGCGCATACCAACAGCATCGGCCCTGTGCCCATCGTGCTCTATCTTGCAGGCATCGCATGGACGCTGTTTTATGACACCATCTATGCGTTTCAGGACGCAGAGGATGACGCGCTGATCGGGGTGAAATCCACCGCGCGGCTATTCGGCGAAGACGCCCGCAAATGGCTGCGTTTCTTTTTGACTGTCACGATCGTACTTTTTGGTCTGGCTGTCCTGCTTGCGGCCTCGGAGCGGTCGGTCCTGTCGCTTGTTATCGCGATTGGCGGGCCCTGGGCGCTGGGCTGGCACCTCACATGGCAACTCAGCCGCTTTGATCCTGATGACAACGACGGGTTGTTGCGGCTCTTCCGTTCAAACAGGAACGCCGGACTTATCCCTCTGCCGTTTTTCGCCTTAGCCCTTCTGGTGTGATTGAACACTGGGGCGGCTGGGCCTATGCAGAGACCAAACGAGTAGTGGACCCAGATGCGCCTATCCGCCATTTTCATACGCCTGATTGTTTTCGCCGCCGCAGCCTTTCTGTCGGTCGCGGCCGCCCGTACCACGGTGTCGGTCGTCGAAGAGCGCTCGGTGCTGGCCGTGCAGGAAACCCTTGTAGATCAGGGCTACGACTGGGCCTCGGTGCTTGGTGACGGGCTTCAGGTCATCCTCGAAGGCGAGGCACCGACAGAAGCCGTACGCTTTCGCGCCATCTCGGCTGCTGGCGGCATGGTTGATGCAAGCCGTGTGATCGACAATCTTTTGGTCGCCGATTCGGCAATCATCCAGCCCCCGCAATTCGCGATCGAAATCCTGCGCAACAATTCCGGTGTTTCGCTCATCGGGCTGATCCCCGCCACAACCGACCGCGCAGCACTGGCCGCGCGGATCACCGATATCGCCGATGGCCTGCCGGTGACCGACCTTCTGGAGGTCGCAGACTACCCGACGCCAGCGAACTGGCGCGCCGCAGTAAACTATGCCCTGCGGTCGCTCGAGATTTTGAACAAATCGAAGATTTCGGTGAACGCGAACCGCGTGATCGTAAATGCGATCTCTGATAGCCCCGAAGAAAAGCGCCGCTTCGAGGTTGCACTGGCGCGGAACATGCCCAACGGGGTCCGCGTCTCGGTCGAGATCAGTGCGCCGCGACCGGTCATTTCGCCTTTCACAACACGGTTCATTCTTGACGAGGAAGGCGCACGTTTTGATGCCTGTGCCGTCGACACCGAAGAGGCGCTGAACCAGATCATGGCCGCCGCGACCGCGGCCGGCTTTGATGCGCAGGCGAACTGTGTCTTCGCACTCGGCGCGCCGTCACGCACATGGGGCGAGGCCGTTGCACAGTCCATAACCGCGGTGAAAAACATCGGCGGCGGCACGATCACCGTCTCTGACACGGACGTTACGCTCATCGCACCGGCGGGCACCGGCCAAGCGACCTTTGACAACATCGTGGGACGGCTGGAAAATTCGCTTCCCGATGCCTTCGCCTTGACTGCCGAACTGCCTGATCTTCCCAGCAATACGGCCGAAGAGTTGCCCCAGTTCACAGCCACGCTCAGCCCCGAGGGCGAAGTGCAACTGCGCGGGCGTGTGCCCGATGACATCACCAATACAGTCGTCGAAAATTTCGCCAGCGCCCGTTTTGCCCAGCGCAATATCACGATGGGGACACGGGTGGCAGCCGACCTTCCCTCGGGCTGGTCGGTGCGCGTTCTGGCGGGAATTGAAGCGCTCTCGGAACTCTCTAATGGCGCGGTGATCGTTGAGCCGGAAAATTTGACGGTCCGCGGCAATACCGGCAACGAGAATGCCAGCGCCGCAGTCTCGCGGTTGCTGATTGAAAAACTGGGCCAGACCGCCGATTTCGATATCGACATCACCTATGTCAAAGAGCTTGACCCGATCGCAGGCCTGCCCACTCCGGAAGAGTGCATCGCCCAGATCACCGCAGCCACTGAGGGACGCAAAATCACCTTTGACCCTGGTTCGGCCGATCTGACAATCGACACACAACCTGTCGTGGACGATATTGCAGACATCCTCAAAAAATGTGGCGATCTGCGGATCAGGGTGTCCGGCTTTACCGACAGTCAGGGGCGTGAAGTGATGAACCAGCAGTTGTCCCAAGACCGCGCCGATGCGGTTCTGACAGCTCTGCGCGCACGCCGCGTGCCGGTCTCCACTTTCGAATCGATCGGTTTTGGCGAAGAGAATCCGATCGCTGACAATGACACCGAAGAAGGCCGCGAGGCAAACCGGCGGATCGAGTTCAGCCTGATCCTGCCCGAACCACCCGCCGAGGACGTGTCGATCCTTGATGAACTGGCCGAAGACGTGACCGGAGAAGAGGCCGCGACAGATGCAGATGACAGCGCAGCAGAAAGCGAATAGACGAAACCAATGAACAGAACAGAATTCATCATCGCAACGGCCGTCATTCTTTTTGTGGCCTTTGTTCTGGGGTGGTTTGCAAGCTGGCTGGTGAACCGTTTTACGCGCGTGACCAAGGCCGAGATCGGCGAATTGGACAAGATGGCCCAAGCGCTGCACGAAGCCGAAGAAACCCGCGATCAGGCGATCACCTATCTGCAACAACGCGAAGCCGAAATTACCAACCAGCTCAGCCAGACCGAAGCGGAACTGCGCGCGGCAATGGACGGTTTGCGCGAAGCACGCCAGGAAGCCGAAGAGCTGCGCGGCTATATTGAGCGCAAAGAAGGTTGAAACGGGCTAGCGCGGGGCGGCTGCGCGTTTCAGGCGGTCATTGATCGCCTGCCCCAATCCATGATCCGGAATAGGTGAAACGGCAATCCTGTCGGCCCCCATTGCGTCAAGTTGATGCAAGCAGGCGAAAAGACGCGCCGCCGCCTCGGTCAGATCGCCCGCAACTGACAGGTTCAGATCCGCCTCGACCGGACCAAACCCCAGCAGAACTTCGCCCGCTTCGGCGTAAGGTGCGTTCAAACGCACCTTACCCTGCGGCGCGTAATGCGATTCCAACTGCCCGGGTGCGGTCGGCTTGGCCGGGTCAGCCGGGCGCGCCAGAGGACGCCCCAGACAGGCCTCAAGCGCCTCGCAGGGAATACCACCTGCGCGCAACAATGCCGGTTCACCCACGCAATTCACAATCGTTGATTCCACGCCGACCGGACAGGCACCACCGTCCACGACGGCATCAGTCCGGTCCCCCAGCCCGGCCGCAACATGGGCGGGGGTCGTCGGGCTGACACGGCCCGAAGGATTGGCTGAAGGTGCGGCCACAGGACCACCAAAACGCGCAAGCATCCCGCGCGCTACAGGATGATCCGGAACGCGGACCCCCAAAGTTCCGAGCCCCGCCGTCACCAGTTGCGACACCCCAGCATCGGCCCGCAGTGGCAACACCAGCGTCAGTGCACCGGGCCAGAACGCCTGCGCCAGCGCACGCGCCGTGTCATTGAAAACGCAATACGTCTCGGCCCCGGCCAAATCTGCCACATGCACGATCAACGGGTTGAAACTGGGGCGGCCCTTGGCGGCAAAAATCCTTGCGACCGCCGTATCATTGCGTGCATCTGCACCCAACCCGTAGACTGTCTCGGTCGGAAAAGAGACCAATCCGCCACCCGCCAGCAAGGCCGCGGCCTTTTCCAAACCGGCAACATCCGGCGGCAGTATCAGGGATTGTTCATGGGTCATGACGTGGCGTTTTGGTTGATGGGGGGCCGCCCTGCGATAGATTGGCCACATCACGGATGCTTAGCCCGCACCACGGCTTTTGCCAAGCGGCTGCATAATTTGGAGATGAAGCAATGCCTTATCACGCGCCTGTCAGCGATTTCCGGTTCTTGATGGACCATGTGGTCGGCTTTGATCAGGTCACAGCGACCGATCATTATGCTGAAGCCACGCCTGATATGACCCAAGCGATTCTTGCCGAAGCCGCCAAGATGTCCGAAGACATCATCGCCCCGCTGAACCGCGCAGGCGATCTGCATCCTGCCCATCTCGAGAACGGCATTGTGCGCACCAGCCCCGGTTTTGCCCAAGGGTACGACGCTATCGCGACAGGTGGCTGGATCGGCATGTCCGCCAGTCAGGAGAACGGCGGCCTTGGCCTGCCCATGACCCTCACAACTTCGGTCAATGAAATGCTCGCGGGAGCCTGCCTTGCACTGCAACTCAGCCCGCTGATGACCCAAGGCCAGATCGAAGCGCTGGAACACCATGCCTCGGATACACTCAAGGACCTCTACATTCCCAAGCTGATTTCCGGCGAATGGAGCGGCACGATGAACCTGACAGAACCACAAGCGGGGTCTGATGTGGGTGCCTTGCGCACCAAGGCCGAACCCAATGGCGACGGGACTTATGCGATCACCGGCCAGAAAATCTATATCAGCTGGGCCGACAATGATTTCACGCAGAACGTCTGCCATCTTGTGCTGGCGCGCCTGCCGGACGGTGTGGCGGGCACCAAGGGTATCAGCCTGTTCATGGTCCCAAAACTGATCCCCGATGCCGATGGAAACCCCGGGACACCGAACGATTTGCGCGTGGTCAGCCTTGAACACAAAATGGGGCTTCATGGCTCACCCACTGCCGTGATGGAATATTCCGGCGCGACCGGTTGGCTCGTGGGTGAAGAACACGGCGGGATGGCCGCCATGTTTACCATGATGAACAATGCCCGACTGGGTGTCGCCACACAGGGCGTCGGCATCGCCGAGGCCGCGCTGCAACATGCCCTTGCCTATGCCCAAGACCGCAAACAGGGCAAAGCCGCCGGAAGCGGTGCGATCCTTGAACATGCGGACGTGCGGCGCATGCTGACCACGATGAAGGCCGACACCTATGCCGCACGCGCGATCACATTGATGAACGCTGTGGCAATCGACATGGCCCATGCCACCGGCAGCGCCGAATGGCAGGCGCGCGCGGCCTTCCTGACGCCCATCAGCAAAGCATTCTGTACCGATGTGGGCTGCGACGTTGCTGCAACCGGTATTCAGGTCCATGGCGGTATGGGCTTTATCGAGGAAACCGGCGCCGCCCAATACGCCCGCGACGTGCGCGTGGCCACAATTTACGAGGGCACCAACGGCATTCAGGCCATGGACCTTGTGGCGCGCAAACTGATGGATGGGGGCGAGGCTGCATTCCGTATCCTCGAAGAGATCGAACAGGGTGCCGAAGCTGCCAAAGCGACCCATCCACAACTGGCCGAGGCGGTCTGGCAAGCGGCAGAGAGCCTGCGCGAAACCACCGAATGGCTGGCGGCTCAAGAGGATCTGAACGCCCGCTTTGCAGGCGCGGTCCCCTACCTGCGGGCCTTTGGCCGGGTTCTTGGCGGGCATGCGCATCTTGCCAGCGCCGTCAAAGGCGACGCAAGCCGCGCCCGCCTTGCAACCTTCTACATTAAACGTATGCTCCCCGAACACACGGGCCTTTTGGCACACACACGTGAAGGGGCAACCGATCTTATGGCCATCACCGCAGACGATCTTGCCGCCTAATGCCTGACGACCAACGCGGCATCCGGTATCCTTTTCAGGATCCGCCCGCAGAGGGTGCGGCGATCACGGTCGCACCCGGCGTGCTGTGGATGCGCCTGCCCCTGCCGATGAAACTGGATCACGTCAATGTCTACGCGCTGGACGACGGTGACAGCTGGACAGTGATCGACACAGGTTTTGCGTCCAAACGCGGGCGGGCGATCTGGGGCAAACTTCTGGAAGGTCCGCTGGCCGGCAAACCCGTCGGCCGTGTCATTGTCACCCACCACCACCCCGATCACGTCGGGCTGGCCGCGTGGTTCATGGACCAAGGTGCAAGTCTCGCCATGCCGCGCACCGGATGGCTGATGGCGCGGATGCTGACGCTGGATGTGCAAGTAGTGCCAAACGCGCAAGCGCTGCATTTCTACACCCGCGCAGGCATGGACCCCGCGGTGCTGGAAACCCGCAAAACCGAACGCCCCTTCAATTTTGCCGATTGCGTCGCGCCGCTGCCGCTGGGCTATACCCGACTGGTGGATGGCGAAACACTCACAATGGGCGGGCGCACATGGGATATCCGCATGGGCGACGGCCACGCCCCCGAGCATGCAACCTTCTGGAGCCGCGATGACAATCTGGTGATCGCGGGCGACCAGCTTTTGCCGTCAATCAGCCCGAACCTCGGCGTCTATCCCACAGAACCCGAGGCCGATCCGGTCACCGACTGGCTGAATTCCTGCGAGAAGTTCCAAAGCGTGGCACAGACCGATCACCTCGTGCTTGGTGGTCATAAACTGCCCTTCACGGGGCTGCCGACACGGCTGGCACAGCTGATCGACAACCACCATGGCGCACTGAAACGGCTGATGCAGCACCTGACGGAACCCCATAGCGCTGGCGAGTGTTTCATCCCGCTTTTCAAACGCAACATCAGCGGGGGCGAATACGTTCTGGCCCTGGTCGAGGCGGTCGCCCACCTTAATCACCTGCACCAGGCGGGCCTTGTTACACGGCAACTGCGCAATGATGGCGCATGGGCTTATCAGGCGGCTTAGGCCGCGACCAATCCATCAAGCGTTTCTACCCCTGCGACCGTCATCGCACACATCGTATCGGTCGGAATGGCGCTCCACCGTGCAGCGGTCCCGCACAAAGGCTCGGACGCGAGCGAACGGCCGCCGTTATCCAATACACCCGAGGCATAAAGAGACGGTGCGTTGCCCACAGTCGCATGGCGGAACGCAAAAAGCGTTTCACCATCGGAGAAAACACATGTGATCTTGATCGGGCCATCATCGCCGGCAGGGCCAATTTGCGCGAGCGTCGTTCGCATCGCCGCAGCCGGATCAACCTCAAGCCCGTTTGCCAGCAAGGTGAAGAATATCATCTCACTGTCGGTCGTGCCCTGCAGCGCCTCAAACAGATGATCGGGAAGAGCGGCGAGCATCCTGCGACGGATCGCTTTGAAATGCGGGATCTGACCGTTGTGGCAAAACGACCATTTGCCAAACTTGAACGGATGACAGTTCGCGCGGCTGGTCTCGCCCACAGTGGACGCACGGATATGCGCGATAAACAGGCGCGAATGCACCATGCGGCACAGGTTTGTCAGGTTCTCATCCGCCCACGCCGGCAGGACATCGCGGTAAAGACCGGGGGCAGTATCCGCGCCATACCAGCTGATCCCGAAGCCATCACCATTCACGGTCAGCTTGGCTTCATTCGCATGCTGACTTTGCGCCAGCAACGAATGGGCCGGACGCACAATGATGTTTTCAAGCGGAATTTCAGGGCCGGTATAGGCCGCGATTCGGCACATCCTAGTGGCGGCTTTCGATCCGGGCGTGAAGGCGCTTGAGAATACGGCTCGCGGTGGTTTCACACAGTGCAGGCACAATCGCATGAACCAGAGCGGCAAGCGCTGCGGTACCCAGCCAGAACGCAAAGCCGAATGCAAAACGCATATGCTGGAGATAGCTCTCGTCCACAGTGGCAGGGTGATCAAGGAAAATTGCCGCAAGCGGATTTTTTCGGGATGAACTGTGCGATGCGTCAGACATAAGAGCGTGTTCCTTTTTTGCTTTCTGGCAAATTATAGAAAACCAGCGGTACACCGATCCCAAATATAATTGCTAATCGGGTATTTCTTGGGATAACATCCCGATTATGGGCCATTCTTTAGACACTATAGACCGCGCTATCCTGCGGATCCTCCAGATTGATGCCACGCTGTCGGTCGATGACGTCAGCGATGCTGTGAACCTGTCGCGCAACGCCTGTTGGCGGCGGATCAAAGCGCTCGAGCAATCGGGTGTGATTAAAGGGCGTGTCGCACTGGTCGATCCCGCCAGCGTGGGGGTGCCATTGACGGTGATGGTCCTGATCCGCACGAATGCCCATGACGCGCATTGGATGAAGCGGTTCCAGGCGACGCTCCACAGCTTTCCGGAAGTCGTCGGCGCCTACCGGATGACGGGCGATCTTGACTATGTCCTGCGTGTCCGCGTGGCAGATGTGCCAGCCTATGACGCCTTCTACAAACGGCTGACCTCGCGGATTTCTGTCTCGGATATCTCGGCCAGTTTCGTTATGGAGGAGATCAAGGAAACAACCGCGGTGCCGCTATGACAAAGACGACTATGGAAATTGAAACGTCAGCCGAATTGCTGGAAAACGACATCCTGCCAAAGTGCCGCGAGATTCATACGAACCCTGACGCCCAACCCCTCACGGGGCATAAAACGCCCAACGCGCTCAACACGCCCAACGCGCAAAAGAGCCCCGCGCAATGGGCCTATGAACGTATCATCATGTATATTCAGAACTTTGAAGCGCAGCTGGACAACGATCACGAGGTCGGACTGGGACTTGCCGGGGGCAACACCGGTGTGATCAAGATCGAGGGTCTGGGCTATTATGATCCAGACATCGTGACCTACTACGGCATCGACAACAGCGGCGCGCGCACCCAGTTGATCCAGCACGTCAGCCAGCTGAATGTCACCTTGGTCGCCAGCCCAAAACACAGCGACCAGCCCGAACCCAAAAGGATCGGGTTCCAGCTGGCCACAGCTTTGGATAACGACGCAGATGTGACCACCTGACCGCGTGACAGCGCGAAATGAATCGGCTATGCGCAGTACAAACAGACAACGAAGGAGCCAACCGATGGCTGACCACAAACACGGTGAAATGGATATTACTGCTCAGGAAAAAGCCTTTGAGGGTTTCATGAGCATGACAACGAAGGCAACGATCGCAATTGTTGTTTTCCTGATCTTCCTCGCGCTGATCGCTGTATAATCTGTCGTGAACCGGCGCAGTTTTCTAGTCGGCCTTCCGCTGGCGCTTTCAGCTTGCACCGCCCAAGAGGTGTGGGCCCCTGATGATCTTGTGACGCGGGCAATCCACCGTAAGCCCGGACGCAATTACCTGACCCTTTATACGATGAAGTATGTGCGCACCGATGCCGGCGCGCATACCGCACTCCTGATCAACGCGAGCCAGCGGGTGCTCTTTGATCCTGCGGGCACGTTCGAGCAAGAGGTCATGCCTGAACGCAATGACGTGCTCTTTGGGGTCACCCCACGGCTGGAAAAGTTCTATGTCAGCTTCCATGCACGAGAAACATTCTACGTCGTCGGACAAACGGTTGACGTCTCACCCGAGGTTGCCGAACAGGCGCTGAATACCGCGCTTGTTTCCGGCCCGGTCCCTCAGGCGCACTGCGCCCGTGCGACATCGCGCCTTCTGCGACAGCTTCCGGGGTTCGAAGGCATTGGTCAGACTTGGCGGCCGAACAGGGTCGAAAAAGATTTCGCCAAACTTTCTGGTGTCACGACCTTGGAGTACCGCGAAAACGACTCTGACGACAAAACCCTCGCACTGGCAGAGATCTCAGCCATCCTCAGAGAACGGCCGTGATCCCAATTCCGGCGTAAAGCGTGACGGCACCGGCGAAAATGGCCCAGAGCACGTTGCGTGTCCAAAGACCGGCCGCGATCGTGGCGATTGCCGCCAACATCCGCACAGGATCGAACTGCCCGTCGGTTGCCACCGGCCACAGCACCAAAGGCGCCACCATCGCAGGCAACACCGCAACAGGTGTAAAGCGCAGCAGGCGCAGCACAAACTGCGGCATCGGACGGTCACCAATCAGACCCAAAAACGAGAACCGGATCAAAAAAGTCCCGACCCCCATCAGGGCGATAATCATCCAGATTTCAGCTGTTGAGTAGTTCATTTCGCACGCGTCTCCAGCCAAACCTCGACCAATGCGCCTGTCAGCATCGCCGCTCCCGCCGCAATCAACAGGCCGGTTCCCGACGGCAACCCCGCCAATAACAGCCCCACAGACACCGACACTGCCGCCGCAGCAGCATGCGCCAGCGATTTCACCATCGGTGCGACCAGAGCCAAGAACATAATGGGCATAATGAAATCAAGCGCCCAAGCATCAGAGATCGACTTGCCTGCCACAACACCGACATATGTCATCAAAAACCACAGTGGCGTTATCGGCGTGGCTGCCCCGACAAAATAGGCAAACCGTTCCGGCACGGTCATCGCCGGGCGCGCCTCGTAACGCGAGATCGACAGCAAATAGGGCTGATCGAAGTTCAGATAGGCGACACAGGCCCGCTGCCACAAAGGGGCAGCCCCGAGATAGGGCACAAGCGATGCCGAATACATCGCCATCCGCAAGTTGACCGCCAAAGCCGCCAACAAGACAAAGGCAATGCTCGCATTTTCGACCATCATCTGAAGGGCCGCAAACTGGGACGCGCCTGCAATGACCAGCACCGAAAACCCCATCGCCTGTGCCAAGGTCAGGCCCGCATCGGTGGCAATCACACCAAACACCATGGCAAAAGGTGCGGCGACCAGAACAAATGGCGCACCATCACGCAACCCGGCCCAATACGCCGAAGTTGCAGATGTTTTCATGGTAGAAGTCGTCATGGCTTTGCCCTAGCCTCACGCAGGTTATATCTGCCTTTACCCACGCGCACAGGAAATGACAATTGGCACAGAACTTCGATACCTCTGGCTACCTGATCGCCCCTGATCCGGGTGCTGCGCGCCTGACGCGGGCGGTCACCGGCACGGATCAGACAGGGGCACGCGTTGCACTCAACGTGGTCGAAGAACGGCCGCTGACCATCTTTCTCAATTCCCGGGAAATTGTCACCGCAATGACGATCGGCGACTACCCCACCTATCTGGCACTTGGTTTTCTGCGCAATCAGGGCATGTTGCGCGCGGATGATGTCATCACAGGTGTGGACTACGAAGAAGAACTCGAGACTGTTGTGGTGCGCACCGAAGCGCAAACCAGCTATGAGGACAAACTCAAGAAAAAGACCCGTACCAGCGGCTGCGCTGTCGGCACGGTCTTCGGTGACATGATGGAAGGGCTTGAAGGTGTCACCCTGCCACCCGTCCGGGTCCGTACCTCCGATCTTTACGCGCTGGCCGCACAGATCAACCGTACGCCGTCACTCTACCTTGAGGCAGGCGCAATTCACGGCACGATCCTGTGTCAGGGCAACCGCCCGCTGGTCTATATGGAGGATGTGGGCCGCCACAACGCCGTCGATAAAATCGCCGGTTGGATGCTCTCTGAAGGGGTCAGCGCTGCTGACAAAATCCTCTACACCACAGGCCGTCTGACATCTGAGATGGTGATCAAAACCGCAATGATGGGCATCCCTGTGCTCGCCTCCCGCTCCGGTTTTACCGCGTGGGGGGTCGAAATCGCCAATCAGATCGGCCTCACCCTGATTGGCCGGATGAAGGGCCAACGTTTTGTCTGCCTCTCGGGCGAAGAGCGCCTGATCCGCGACGCAGACCCCACCCTTATCGCCGACGAACCCCGCAAAATGGGACGCAAAGCAAGCACATGACCCCTGCATCATCTTGCCCGATACACTCCCGCCGGAGGCTCCGACAGGCAGCCCAAACGCAGGTTTTCCGATGAAGCACCCCCTCGGCGTCATTCTCGCAGGCGGCCAGGCCACACGCATGGGTGGCGGCGACAAGGGGCTGTTGCCCTTGGGCAGCGGGACAATCCTGTCGCATGTGATCGACCGGTTAGAACCGCAGGTCGCAGGCCTCGCGTTGAACGCCAATGGCGATCCCGCGCGTTTTGCCCACCTGCGCCTGCCAGTGATCGCTGACAGCATCGACGGTTTCGCAGGCCCGCTCTCGGGTGTGCTCGCGGGGCTGGACTGGGCTGCCACACAAGGGGCCAGCCACATCGTGACTGCCGCCGCCGATACGCCGTTCTTTCCATGCGATCTGGTGCCGCGCCTGCTGCAATCTGCCGAAGACGCAAGCACGCAAATCGCCCTGTCCCGCACACCGGATGGCCGCCACCCTACTTTCGGGCTGTGGCCCACCGCCCTGCGCGATGACCTGCGCGCGGCCCTCAATGACGGGTTGCGCAAGGTTGTATTGTGGACAGATAAACACGGCTGCGCCACCGCCGCATTCCCCGACGATGCGGCCTTCTTTAACGTCAACACCCCTCAGGACCTCGTCAAAGCGGAACATATGCTATGAAAATTTACGGTGTCACGGGCTTTAAGAACGCAGGCAAAACCGGCCTCATGGAACGGCTGGTCACAGAGATCACGCGCCGCGGCTTCACGGTCTCAACCCTGAAACACGCGCACCACAGCTTTGATGTCGATCACCCCGGCAAAGACAGCTATCGCCACCGCCACGCAGGGGCCCATCAGGTACTGCTGTCGTCAGCGACCCGCTGGGCCCTCATGACAGAATTGCGCGACAATGACGAAGTCCCGCTGGCTGAGCTCTTGGCAAAACTCGACCCTGTCGATCTGATCTTGGTAGAAGGTTACAAACGCGACGCCCACCCCAAGATCGAGGCGTACCGCGCCGAAAACAAGCACCCCATTCTTGCACAAGAAGACCCCACCGTGCGCGCAGTCGCAAGCGATTGCGCGCTTGATGTGACACAACCGCGCTTTGATCTGAACGATACATCAGCCATCGCCGATTTCATCCTTTCCGAGGTTGGCCTGTGATTTTCGACACCTTTCTCATGGTCGACTGGTCAGGCGGCAATGACCGCGGGGCGACCCCGAAGAAAGACGCCATCTGGGCCTGTGCGGCGCGCGGCGGCATGGCCGATGCGCCTCTTTACATGCGCAACCGCCACGTTGCCGAAGAATGGATCACCGATTTTCTGAAAGCTGAAACAAAGGCTGGCCGCCGCGTTCTTGTGGGTTTTGACTTTGCCTTTGGATACCCCGCAGGTTTTGGCAAAGCCCTGATCGGCACTGACGACCCATTCGCCCTGTGGGACTGGTTCGCCGCGCGCGTGCAAGACGACCCGAAATCCAACAACCGCTTTGATCTGGCCGGGGAAATCAACGCGCAATTCCCCGGCACGGGCCCCTTCTGGGGTAACGGCCTGCAACGCGATATTCCGCATCTGCCGCGCAAAGGATTGGCACGCGACGGCCACGGCATGCTTGAGAAACGCAAGGCTGAAGCGCAGGCCAAAGGCGCGTTTCCCGTCTGGCAGCTTTCGGGTGCGGGGGCGGTGGGCAGTCAGGTGATCATGGGATTGCCCACGCTCGCCCGCCTGCGCAAAACCTTTGGCGAGAAACTGACCACTTGGCCCTTCGAACCGCTTACCACGCCCATCGCGCTGGTCGAAATCTGGCCATCACTCATTGCCAAAACCATTTCCGCTACCTTGCCCGAGGGTCAGATCAAGGACGCCCATCAGGTGCAGGTTCTGGCAGAAACGCTCTCGGCGATGTCCGCAGAAGACCTTGCACGCCTCCTTGATGTCCCCGCCAACACAGAAGGCTGGATTCTTGGCCTTGGCCATGAAGCGCTGCTGACACAAGAGGGCCTTCCACCCCCGCTGAAAAACGACTGTTTTGCGATGCCGCAAGGCGCGCATTGGACACCCGTGGACACCGCCCTCGCGCATTTGCGCCGTGAGCTGTCCTGCGTCACAGGCACGCGGAACATTCCCATCACAGATGCCGCAAACCACATTCTGGCAGCGGATGTCATGGCCGCACGCGCGCATCCGCCCGCCCCCAATGCCGCCGTTGACGGCTATGGGTTCGCAGGCCCCGCGCCCGCAGGCATCAACCGCCTGCCCTTGGTGCAGGGCCGCGCGGCCGCAGGCGCGCCATTTGCCGGCAAAGTGCCCGCAGGCCATGCAATCCGTATTCTGACAGGGGCGAACCTGCCGCAAGGCGTGGACACCGTCGTCCTGCAAGAAGACGTCAGCGCGACCACCTCTCATGTCAGCTTTCACGGCCCGATCAAACAGGGCGCGAATGCGCGCAAAGCAGGTGAGGATATGCAGGCGGGGCAGGTCATCGTGCATGCAGGGCGCAAGCTTACTGCAGCTGACCTTGGCATGATGGCCGCTGCTGGAGTGGACAAACTCCGCGTCTTTCAGAAACTGAAGGTCGGTATCCTCTCGACCGGAGACGAGTTGCGCGATCCCGGCGATGCGGCGACCGACGGGCAGATCTTTGATGCAAACCGCCCCATGCTTACGGCTTTGGTCGGGCAATGGGGTTACGATGTCATCGACCTTGGCCGCGCCCCCGACAACCGCGACCGCCTGCGTGACATTCTGGATGACGCCGCAGGCCGCTGCGATGTCATCGTATCATCCGGTGGCGCATCTGCGGGGGACGAAGACCATATGTCTGCCCTGCTTAAAGACACAGGGTCCTTCGCGCTCTGGCGGATTGCCATGAAACCCGGACGCCCACTTGCCATGGGGCAATGGCAGGGAAAGCCCGTCTTCGGGCTGCCCGGCAATCCGGTCGCTGCGATGGTCTGCGCACTGGTTTTTGTCGCGCCTGCATTGCGGGTTCTGGCAGGTGGAACATGGCAAACGCCCACGCGGTATTTGGTGCCCGCCGGTTTCGCCAAATCCAAAAAAGAAGGCCGCCGCGAATACCTGCGCGCGCGGATCGAAAACGGCGCCGCAGTTGTTTTCCCGTCCGAAGGATCCGGCCGCGTATCGGGGCTAAGCTGGGCAACAGGGCTTGTGGAACTTACCGATCCGGCGCAAAAGGTCGCGCCCGGTGATCCGGTCGCCTTTATTCCATTCCATAGTTTTGATGCATGAAAATTACCGTCGGAATACCCGAAAAAGACCGCGAGGAAGCGGCTACCCTCTACTGGGATGCCTTTGGCGAGAAGCTCGGCTTCACGATGGGGCCCAAGTATCAGGCTTTGAGGTTTGTGCGTGCGGTTCTGCGGCCGGATCATGGCATTTGCGCCCATGACGACGACGGGCGGCTGTTGGGCATTGCAGGGTTCAAGACCGCGCAAGGGGCTTTGGTGGGTGGCGATTTCAGTGACCTGCGCAGGGTCTATGGCTGGGTCAGTGCCGCTATTCGCTGTTCGCTTCTGTCCCTGCTGGAACGCGATACCGAAAACGAACGCTTCTTGATGGACGGTCTGTTTGTCGCCCCCGAAGCGCGCGGAATGGGTGTGGGCACCGCACTGCTTGACGCGATCGTCGATGAAGCAAGGCGGCGGGGTTTTGACCAAGTGAGGCTGGATGTGGTTGACACCAACCCGCGCGCCAAGGCGCTGTACCGTTACGTGGGTTTCAAAGAGGTCAAGACCGTCAGAATTGGGCTCTTGAAACACATCTTCGGCTTCAGCGCCTCAACGACCATGGTGCGCGACGTCTAGCCCGCACCAATCAACGCACCCGCCCCGAAGACCAGAGCACCCCCCAGAACCACCTGAAAAATGGCCTTGAGCCACGGTGTCTGCATATAGCGGTTCTGGATCCAGGCAATCGCCCAAAGCTCGATAAAAACAACCATCAAGGCGATGATCGTGGCGGTCCAGAAATCCGTGATCAGATAGGGCAAAGCATGACCCAGACCACCGATCGTTGTCATCACACCCGCCGCCAAACCGCGTTTGTAGGGCGACCCCCGCCCCGAGATCTGGCCATCATCAGACGCGGCTTCCGTGAAGCCCATTGAAATACCGGCACCCACCGATGCCGCCAAACCGACAAGGAAGGTGGTCCATGTATCCTGGGTCGCGAATGCTACCGCAAAGATCGGCGCAAGGGTCGAGACAGAACCGTCCATCAAACCGGCAAGCCCCGGCTGCACCCACGTCAGTACAAACTGCCGGTGCGCCGCAGTTTCTTCCTCTGATTTGGTGTCACCTGCAAGATGCGCTTCGGCCAACTCATGGGCTTTGTCCGAATGACCTGCCTCAGCAGCCGCGAGATCACCCAGGAGTTTGCGCGTGGCGGCATCGCGCGTCGCGGCGGCGGCAGCCAGATAGAACCGCTCCGCGTCACGCTCCATCTGGGCGGCCTCATCGCGGATGCGTTCAAGCCCGAGGTTTTCGACCAGCCAGACCGGACGGCGGGCATAGAACCCCGAAACATGTTCGCGACGGATCAGTGGAATCACTTCGCCGAAACGTGTGCGGTGCAATTCGATCAGTCGTTGGCGATGGCCGTCCTCTTCTTTGGCCATCCCGTCAAAGATGGCCGCTGAGGCGGGGTACTCCGCACGCAGCCTTTCCGCGTAGCCGCGATAGATACGGGCATCATCCTCTTCTGATGAAATCGCGAGCGCCAGAACCTCTTGTTCTGACAGTTCACTAAAGCGACGGCGGTAACCGAATGATTGCAACATGCGCGCGATCCTTTCTTAGAATGGTTCTAAATTATGATCTGCCGCGGAAATCTCAAGCAAAAAATTGAACCAGATCGTTCAGCATACATCTTGCAATCTGAACTAATCGGTTTAGATATATGTCACGCATAGAAAAAAGCAGGACCCCGCCATGTCTCGTCTCTTCTTTATCCTGATTGCCGCCGGCATTGCTGTCGCAGCGGGCGCCGTCTCTGCCCAGTCAACGCAGACGGATACATCTACGCAGACCCAAACGTCTCAACCCTCACCTGAGACGACCAAAGGCTGTGCCAACCTTGGCACGCTTTCCAGCGAAACTTGCACCCTGCTGGGCAAGTAGCGCTGTAGCAGCGACGGGGTTGGATTCTCCTGGCGCTCTGTCGCTGCTATGTCCTTGCCGCAAGTGAACTGATCGTTCTATGATGAAGACCTGTAAGGAGCCCAAGATGCCCGACGGCACAATCGAACCCAAAAAAGGACGGAAATTTGATCAGGTGCTGGAAGGCGCCAGACAAGTTTTTCTATCCGACGGTTTCGAAGGGGCCTCTGTTGATGACATCGCCAAGGCGGCAGGTGTGTCAAAGGCAACGCTTTACAGCTATTTTCCCGATAAGCGCTTTTTGTTCATGCAAGTGGCCAAGACGGAATGTGCGCTTCAGGCCGAACATGCGATCGAAACGATCGATATGGATGCGCCTGTGCGCAAAGTGCTCAATGCAATTGCCGTCGAGATGGTTGATTTCATTACATCGCAATTCGGCAAACGCATTTTCCGGATTTGCGTGGGCGAAAGCGACCGTTTCCCTGAGTTGGGGCGTGAATTTTACGAAAGCGGGCCGCTTTTGATCCGCAGCAGGTTGGTGGATTTCTTCCACAAAGCCGTGGAAAAGAACGAACTGGTGATCACTGATTTCGAACTCGCCGCAGAGCAATTCCATGAACTCTGCAAGGCCGACCTTTTTCCGCGCATGGTGTTCAACATGGATGATGAATTCACGCCAGCCGAGAAACAGCGCGTGATCGACGGTGCAGTCGATATGTTCATGGCGCGCTACGGGGTTTAATCCAGCCGCCGCACCTCGACATTGCGACCTTGAGCTTTTTTGATCTCGAACCGGCCTGTCTTTTCCAACAGATCACTCAGTTTCGGGCTACCGTAGGTGCGTGGATCAAAGTCGGGGCTGGCACGGGTGATATACTGACCAAGCTGGCCAAGCGAAAACCACTCACCCTCGGGATCAATACTATTCATTGCCTTGATGACCAGCGGGATCGCCCCTGATGGCGGTTGCCGGTCGTTTGTGGCTTGCTCGGACTTACCGGTTTTCTGCGGCTTTTCCGTTTCCTTTTCGACGCTGACAATATTTTCGATGAGGATAAAGCGATTGCAGACATTGCGCAGACTGACCGGGGCTTTGCTTTCGCCAATACCGATCACCTCGACCCCGTTTTCGCGCATCCGGTTGGCAAGGGCGGTGAAATCACTGTCCGAGGACACCAGCACAAACCCGTCAAAGCGGCCTGTGTGCAGAATATCCATCGCATCAATTACCAGCCCGATGTCACTGGCGTTCTTGCCCTTGGTATTGGCGGTTTCCTGATTGGCGACCATGCCCAACTCCATGACCACCTTTTTCCAATTGCCCAGCGCGGGACTGGACCAATCGCCATAGACACGACGTAACGCAGGTTCACCGTAGGTGGTGATCTCACGCATGATATCGGCGGCATATTTGGCTGGGATATTATCGGCATCAATCAAGACGGCCAGCAGCATACGGTCTTTGGACACGGGGGTTTCCTCGACTTGGGGTGATTTGAAATCGCTACGGCAACACGTAAACGCTACCGCGTTCGGTTCAGAGATGGAACCAGGTTCCCTCAAACGCAAAAGGCCCGATCTACGACCGGGCCTTTGTGATCATGGCGTTCGTTCTAAAATTCGACGACCGCGCGGATCGATTTACCCTCATGCATCAGATCAAAGCCCTTGTTGATGTCATCAAGGCTCAGCTTGTGGGTAATCATCGGGTCGATCTCGATCTTGCCCTGCATGTACCAGTCCACGATCTTGGGCACATCGGTCCGGCCACGCGCACCACCAAAGGCAGTCCCCCGCCAGCTGCGGCCTGTCACCAACTGGAACGGTCGCGTCGATATTTCGGCACCCGCAGGGGCCACACCGATGATAATGCTTTCGCCCCAGCCCTTATGCGCCGCTTCCAGTGCTGTGCGCATCACGCCCACATTGCCGGTCGCATCAAAGGTATAGTCCGCACCACCGCCTGTCAGCGCAACCAGATGCGCCACCAGATCACCGTTAACTTCGCTGGGGTTCACAAAATCGGTCATACCGAAACGTGTGGCCATCTCGACCTTGCCGGGGTTCAGATCAACGCCGACAATCTGATCCGCACCGGCCAGTCGCAGGCCCTGGATCACGTTCAGGCCAATGCCCCCCAAACCAAAGACAATCGCGGTCGACCCGATCTCGACCTTGGCCGTGTTAATCACCGCGCCAATGCCCGTCGTGACACCGCAGCCGATATAGCAAATCTTGTCGAACGGCGCGTCTTCACGCACTTTCGCCAAGGCGATCTCGGGCAGAACGGTGTGGTTCGCAAAGGTCGAACAGCCCATATAATGCAGGATCGGCGTGCCATCGAGCATGGAAAAGCGCGAGGTGCCATCCGGCATCACGCCCGCACCTTGGGTGCTGCGGATCTTCTGGCACAGGTTGGTTTTCGGGTTCAGACAATACTCGCACTCGCGGCACTCGGGTGTGTAAAGCGGGATCACGTGATCGCCGGGTTTGAGGCTCGTGACACCGGGGCCGACCTCAAGCACAACGCCCGCACCTTCATGTCCAAGGATCGCAGGAAACGCGCCCTCAGGATCGGCGCCCGAACGTGTGAATTCATCGGTATGGCATAGACCGGTCGCCTTGATTTCGACCAGCACCTCACCGGCCTTGGGACCGTCGAGGTTCACTTCCATCACTTCCAGCGGCTTGCCCGCCTCAAGTGCCACGGCTGCACGTGTGCGCATATCGGATATCTCCTTTTTAATTACCTAGACGATCAGTCAAACAGCACAAAAGTTCAACCACTCTGTGCGCTCTGCCTTGTGTTTGAGACCAAACACCGGAAAATGGCAGGATGAAACATTATCTCGCACTGATCCTTGTTGCCGGTTGCACCGCAGCCCAAGCCCCGTTGCCCCCGCAGAGCGAAGACACTTGTGGCGCTTCGCAATTCACGGGTCTCATCGGGCAACATTCAACGGCCCTTGAACGGACGTTGTTGCTTGGCCCTGTCCGCGTGATCAGGCCGGGCGATGCCGTCACAATGGATTTCCGGACCGACCGCGTGAATTTCCGGATCGGCGAAGACGAAACAATCCAGCGGATTGACTGCGGCTAAAGCTGTGGAGGAAACGAAAGTCCCCGATGTCACGAACTGGGTGGGGGCTATTGGCCGCAACATCGGGGTAGCATTTCGCTATGATCAATTGTTCGCAACCAGTTGTGTTCCCAGTTGGCAGGCGTTGTGACGCTGCGTCGTTCATTTCATGGCAGAACAATGGCAATGAAAGATGGGCCCTTGATTTTGTTGGGGTTTGGCGCAACTCTGGACTATGACTATTCAACCGCTCTCTCAGTTTCACGCGCCCGAACAGGTCGCTTTCCACCGGACAGAACTGAATGTGATTCTCGGCCTCTACGGACGCATGGTCGCCGCAGGCGAATGGCGTGACTACGGCATGTCCCATCTCCGCGATGTTGCCGTATTCTCGGTTTTTCGCCGCACCGCTGAACACCCGCTCTACCGCATCGAAAAGCGGCCAAAGCTACGGATGCGGCAAGGACAGTATGCCGTCATCGGGATGGACGGACAAATCCTCAAGCGCGGGAATGATCTGCGTCAGGTCCTGCGCGTGCTTGAACGCAAACTGATCCGCGCTATCGACTAGAGCCGTTTGCGCGCAACAACGGGGCCGTCACCCTGCGCCGCGATCCGCAAGATTGCTCGTTCTACCGGTTCATAGGCGGTCGCCATATGATGGGCATTCGCGTGGATCAGCGTGGTATCATCCACCATCATCCCCACATGGCCTTTCCAGAACAGCAGATCACCGCGCTGGTATGCGCCTTCAAAAGATGCCCCCAGATCGGCCTGCTGCATATCGCTGTCAGCCGGACAGAGGATCGCACAGGCCTGCAAAGCCGCCGCGACCAATCCCGAACAATCAATGCCACGGGTAGAATTCCCACCCCAGAGATAAGGCACACCGAAATGCAACTGCGCGACTGTCGCCGGATCGGTCAAGGGGCGGTCCAAGGCGCGCAGGTGGCTTTTGGGAACAAATCCGACATTCGTTTCAAAAAACCTGCGCCGTTCATCCAACACCGTCACCCGCGCACCGAATGGTAGCCCATGCAGATCGGGGGATTTGAAGTCTTCCTCCGCATAGGCATGGGTCGCGGCGGTCGCGACAAAATGCGATGGCGGCGTCACAGTGGCCAACTGGTCTGACGGCACATAACCCACATAACCGTCGACCCCTTGAACAAAGGACCAACCATTCCAATCCTCAAACACATTGACGAGGGCCCCCAGCAACAGTTGCCTGTCACGCGGCCCATCAGGTGCCGCGCGCAAATCCACAACCGGCGCGGCAACCATCGCGGGCCAGCCCTCGAGATAGCGTTCGGCATCAACCTGCCCCGCCAGATGCATCGCTGCGACACGGCCATTCGCGGGGGTCATGCGCCTGTCGGTCACAACTTCAGCATCTCTGGCAGGGCCTCGAGCACCGCGCGCGCGCCCATGCCAACACCGCCACGCGGACGGGACGGCGCCGCAGTTGGCTGCCAGCCGTAAATGTCGAAATGCATATAGGGGCTTTCCACAAAACGGCGCAGAAACAAGGCCGCCGTGATAGACCCCGCAAAACCACCCTTGGGCGCGTTATCCAGATCGGCGATCCCGGGCTCGATCATCGCCTCATAGGGTTCATGGAACGGCATCCGCCAGACCGGATCGGCAACCTTGCGCGCGGCCTTCGCAAGCGCATCGGCGTGATCATCATTGTCGGTATAGAACGGCGAGATATCCGCCCCCACCGCCACACGCGCAGCCCCCGTGAGCGTCGCCATTGAAATCACAAGCGCCGGATCATCCTCATCCGACAGTGTCAGCGCGTCAGCCAACACCAAGCGTCCCTCGGCATCTGTATTGTTGATCTCGACCGTCAGACCCTTGCGCGATGTCAGAATATCCTGCGGCCGGAAAGCATTGCCATCAATGCTGTTTTCCACCGCAGGGATCAACACACGCAGACGCAAAGGCAGATCCAGCGCCATGATCATATGCGCAAGGCCCAGCACCGTCGCTGCACCACCCATGTCTTTCTTCATCAACCCCATCGAACTGCCGGGCTTGATGTTCAGTCCACCGGTGTCAAAGCATACGCCCTTGCCCACAAGCGTCAGCTGCGGGCCAGTGTCTCCCCAGCGCATGTCAATCAAACGCGGTGCGCGCGATGATGCACGCCCGACCGTATGGATCATCGGGAAATTGCTGGTGATCAGATCATCGCCTATAACCACATTGATGCTGGCCTCATGTTCTGACGCCAAGGCGCGCGCGGCCTCTTCCAGCTCGTCAGGTCCCATATCCGAGGGTGGCGTATTGATCAGTTCACGCGTCAGCGCCTCGCCATTTGCAATAATCGCGATCCGGCCGGCATCGACATCCTCAGGCGCAACAAGACGCGCGGCAGGTTTGGAGGGCTTGGTGTAGCGGTCATAATTATATCCGGCCAAAAGCCAAGCAAGTGCGGCTTCTTCAAGTTCATCGCCGCGCAGGCCGCTTGCGATCGTATATGTCCCTGCTGGCAGCTTTTGCGCGGCAGCCCCCATATGGAACCTGTCGCGCACGCGCCGGGCCGCTGTCCCGTAACCCACCAGAACCCGTGCAATTCCCCCCTTGGCATCGGGTAAACAGAGCACCTGCCCCAAAGATCCGTTAAAATCCTGCGCCTCGGCCCAAGTCCGCGCCTCCGGGGACAGGGCCTCCAGCGCGGTATCAACGCCATCACTTTCGATGACATCGACAGGGATTGCGGCATCGCTTGGGTCTGCAAAGGCAAGTGGCATGACGGGTCCTTCTGAAAATGGTCACACCCAACCCTAACTTTCTGCCCAGAGCCTGCAAGCGCGGATCACACCGTCACGAGAAATCCCTGAAATTCCACACCTCGCTGACCGCCATGTCAAATCCCCGCTCAAGCCGCGCCATGGTCGCATCGAGCGCGATCCAGTCCTTTTGCGCAACACAGGCACAGACGTGGCCCGCCGCGACAGAGACCTCTGTCAGCCCAATATGATCGGCGACCACACCAATGCGCACCGCAGGGCGCTGCATCTTGGCGAATGCGTCGGCAGCACGGGCGCGCTGCAACATGTCCAGCCGCATTGCGATATCTTCCAACATACGGCAGACAATCGCCTCGGCGTCATCGTCATCCTTTTCGGCAAACAATCGGATAAGCGGCGAAGGATCAAAGAACATCCGATGCTGACAATGGAGAACAACCACATCAGAAGATGGGCCAGAAAAACGTGCGGGGAAGGGTGTTATATTTTCCATGACCGTCGTTTTACGACGACAAGGTTCCCAGAAGGTTGAGACAAGAGTGAAAAATCACTCGAAATTCATGAAAATGCCACGTATCCCTGCGACAGTAATGAAAGACGCGCCTATGGAACATGCCCGCCCCCTTCCGGCCTATCTGGTCAACCGCTATCACGGTTGGAAGGCAACGATTTATACAGAAAACCGTGGCTGGTACCGGCGTCTGGCCGAAGACGGACAACACCCGCGCTCAATGGTGATTTCCTGCTGCGACAGCCGTGTGCACGTGACATCAATCTTTGGCGCGGATCAGGGCGAGTTCTTTATTCACCGCAACATCGCCAATCTGGTGCCGCCCTTCAACCCTGACGGCCACCATCACGGCACCTCTGCGGCCGTGGAATATGCGATTTCAGGCCTGAAAGTGGCGCATCTCATCGTTCTGGGGCACTCTGGCTGCGGCGGGGTAGAAGGCTGCTACAACATGTGTTCCGGCAAAGCCCCCGAGCTGGAAGAGTCCAGCAGCTTTGTGGGCCGCTGGATGGAAATCCTGCGCCCGGGCTATGAGGCACTGGACCCGGGCGATGATGCGACCCGCAAGACCGCGCTTGAAAAGGCATCTGTCGTGATCTCTTTGAGAAACCTGATGACATTTCCCTTCGTAAAAACGGCAGTCGAGAGTGAGCGCCTGTCGATCCACGGCCTGTGGAATGATATCGGCGAGGGTGGCCTCGAAGCCTATGATCCCAAAAAAGAGATGTTTTATCCAATTTAAAACCAATCGTTCCGCGGATCATCGGGCAGCGCGAAATCACGCATATTCAAGGACTGAGGCGAAATGCAGGAAATCCTATCACTGGCAGGCGCCAATCTGGTTTCACCTATCATCCTCAGCTTTGCCTTGGGCCTTACGGCGGCTTTGGCGCGCTCCGACCTGACCATCCCCGAGGCGGTCGCCAAAGGCATGTCGATCTATCTTTTGTTCGCCATCGGTTTCAAAGGCGGCGTCGCAGTCAGCACGCATGGCATTGACCAAACGCTCATCCTGTCGCTGGTTGCAGGCCTGATTCTTTCTTTCGGATTGCCACTGGTTGCCTTTGCGCTGCTACGCGTCATGACGGGCCTGTCCAACATCGACGCCGCTGCGGTGGCCGCGCACTACGGGTCGATCAGTATCGTGACTTTCGTGGCCGCCACCTCTGTGCTGCAAGGCCGCTTGATCGACAGTGAAGGCTACATGGTCGCTGTCGCCGCCGTCATGGAGGCCCCCGCGATCCTGTCCGCCCTCTGGCTTGTCGCCCGCAGCGGTGCCGGTGGCAAGATGGAGCCGGGTCTGATGCGCGAACTGCTGCTGAACGGATCAATTGTCCTGCTGGTCGGCGCGTTCTTTATCGGCGCAATCACCGGCGAACAGGGACTTGCGGAAATCAGCCCCTTCATCGTGGCCCCCTTCAAAGGCGTGCTCTGTCTTTTCCTGCTCGACATGGGCCTGATTGCGGGGCGTGGCCTGCGGCAATCGCGCGGGGTGGTCAGTATCGGGGCTGTCGGCTTTGCGATCCTGATGCCGCTGGTTGGCGCAATGATCGGACTGGGTGCCGGTCTGCTCGTCGGCCTCTCGCTCGGCGGCGTGGTGCTGATGATGGTGCTCAGCGCCTCGGCCAGTTATATCGCTGTGCCCGCCGCAATGCGCGTGGCCCTGCCCGAAGCGAACCCTTCGGTCTATCTGACCCTGTCACTCGGGGTCACCTTTCCCTTTAACCTCACGCTTGGCATTCCGCTTTACCTTGCCTTAGCGCAAATCGTTGTCGGAGGCTGACATGCAAACCCATACAGCAAAACGGGTCGAAATCGTGATTGAGGCCCCTTTGGAGAACCGCCTGACAAAGGCCCTGACCGAGGCAGGGGTGACCGGCTTTACGATCTTGCCCGTATTGGGCGGTTCCGGACGGTCGGGGGTTTGGACCCGCGAAGGTCAGGTTGGCCGCGCCGGCATGGTGCAGGTTGTCTGCCTGATCAAGCCGGAGCGGCTTGACGGATTGCTGGATGCCGCATTCAGCGTGGTGGAAAAGCACATCGGCGTGGTGAGTATCACGGACGCACAGGTGCTGCGGGCGGAGCGGTTCTAGACGCCCCAATCCGCCGCGTGCATCGCGTGCCAACGACCGGTCGAACGCGCAACACTGTCTATTCAAATATCCTGAATTGACAGTGGTGGGGGCAACCTTGCGTCCTTCGCGTCCGAACCGGGCCTGTTCAGAGCGATCTGGAACCCGCCTTAACCAATTCTTAACAACTGCCACAAAAACATGTGCCAAATCACAGAACAGCGCGGATCATTACGCTACTGTCCTCCATATTCTACGTCGTATTTTTAAAAGAATTGGAGCAATCAAATGGCTAATGAAGAACTGTATGTTGGACAAAAACTCACTGCTGTGTTGGAGGATGTCGAAACCAACACCGCGATCGCAACATGGGAATATGAAATCCTTGCGGTAGCAGACAAGCTGGATGCCTCTCAGGGGCTTGAGACCAGACTGATTTCGGAAAACTGGATCAGCCCCGAAGCAAGATCCATCCACTCAATGGAAGAAAGCGCCGCGGGCGCCGCGCTTGAAGGCAGCGCCGACACCGCGCTTGAAGTCACGAAATTTGCATGGGATTTCATCAAGGATAACAAGGCCGTCAGCAACGCCAAAGACACGACGACTTCCGTAATCCTGAAGGACACTGATCCGCTGGATTATCAGAATGCAAAGGAAGGCAAAACCAGCGACATCCGGTTCTATGTCCACGATTCACTCATCAAGGACTGGATTTTGGTGGATGTCACCTCGCGCTTGCAAGGCACCTATCATGCCACCCCAAGCAAGCCGGAGATGGCCTTCGGCCACTACTTGCCCTCGGTGCATTTCAATGTGGTCAAAATATTCGTCGGCTTTTCGTTCCGGCTTGATGCCCATGCCGAGGTAACCGCGCCCTCTAACCTTGGCCCGAAAGATGATGTGCAGCCGCAGGTCGGCATCTACGCCAAATTCAAGGTCAGCTGGTTGAGCAGCCATACCTATACCGCATCATTCGGTGCCAACGGCCTGCGGGGTTTCAGCTTTAAGGGCTGGAACTAGTACAAGGGGCGGGGCGGCTGACGCTCTACCCCGCCCAGTCCGCTGACTGCATCTCGCGCAATCGGCTGGCGGTGCGTTCAAATTCGAACGTGCCTGTGCCCTCGACATAGAGCATTTCAGGCACGGCTGCGGCAGAGCAGATCAGCTGCACCTTCGCCTCGTACAATGCGTCGATCAATGTGACGAAACGCTTTGCCTCATTGAAGTTATGCCGCGACAAGATCGGGATGTCCTCCAGGATCAGCACCCGCACCGCATCTGCAAGTGCCAGATAGTCCCCCGCGCCCAATGGCCGGCCACAAAGATCAAAAAATTTTGCCCGCGCGACCCCGTTGTGAAACTGTGGCAAGGTGACTTCGCGCCCTTTGACATGCAGCACCAGCGTTTCAGACACCCCGTTGCTCAGGTGCTCCCAGATTGTGGCGATGGCTTGGTGCGCGGCCGCATTATTGGGTGTGAAATAGCTGGGAGTGCCCGCCAACCTGTCCTGACGGTAGTCCCGCGGGCTAGCCAATTCATGCACCACCATCCGCTCTTTCAGCAAGGCAATGAACGGCGTGAACAGCTGACGGTTCAATCCGTCCTTGTAGAGATCGTCCGGCGGGCGGTTCGATGTCGTGACAATGACCACACCGCGCGCAAAAAGGGCTTCAAACAGCCGTCCAACAAGCATCGCATCGGTGATGTCGGAAATCTGCATCTCGTCGAACGCCAGAAAGCGCACTTCATCCGCCAGCTTTGCGGCGACCGGGGCCAATGCATCATCCACGCCGGTCTTGCGCGCCGCCGTCATCTCGCTATGAACCCATTGCATAAATGCATGAAAGTGGCGGCGCTGTTTCGGAACCGTGACCAGATCATAAAGCAGGTCCATCAGCATCGACTTGCCACGCCCGACCCCACCCCACATGTAAACACCGGCAACCGGCGCGGGCGCTTTACGAAAGAGACCACGTTTCACAGGGGTTTCAACAGCGGCGCGCACGCGTTCCAATTCGGGCAGAACCCCGATCTGGGCATCGTCCGCATGCAGCCTGCCTGCGGCAACCGCCGCGTGATATGCCTCTTGTACTGTCATCGCGTTTGGATAGCGCGCAGCCCTGCCGATGAAAAGCGCGTCATGTGTGCAAGGTTGCAGAATATCGGTGCAAAGGCGCTGCGATCTATCTACCGCTTGCGCCGCAGATAGATCTCGACACCCAGAAGATAGGGCAAAAAGAACGCGAAATTCTGCACCAAATCAAAGCCGCCCGTGAATTGCGTGTTCGACCAGAGCCCGTCGGTCGCCAGATACCAAAGACCATAGTGGACACGGTAGAACCACGACCCCAGCGCCAGCCAGAAAAAACGCAAAGCCCATGCGTTGTGGTCCACAAAACGCCCCGCCCGTGCATGGCGGATCGTTTGCAGCGCAGTCCCCAGCACCAGCGCCCCGTAGAGCGAAAACCCGATATCCATCGGCAATCCACCAATTGTGCCGCGCAGCACAATATAGACAAGCCCGCCCGCTGCGGTCGCGACGCCGGCTACGACAATCAACCGCCCCGACCAGCGGTGTAACGCAGGCCACCGCCGCCGGATTTGAGGGATCAGTTGGAAAGGCACCAATGCGGTAATTGCAGCACCCGTCGCCATGTGGACGAAAACAGAGACATTCGCGACGGCAATGTCGGACTGTATGTAGTGCGGCTCTGGCAGGGCATCCCTGAGGCCCGATTGCCCGAAATCAATTGCATAAAGTGCAAAGGGCAGTGTCAGCAGTGCCAAAAGAACCAGCGACGATGTTTGCAAAATCGGTCTCATGGACGATCCAGATAACGCATTTCAAACCCTGCGCCAGTTTTGATTGTAGCGCGGAAACCAGAGTACCGAAGCGAAAGATGCGCCAGCCTGACACCTTGAATCTGTCAATCCCGCAGCGTGGTGCGCAAAGCTGCTGCCAGTTCGGCCTTATGCGTGTAAGGCATTGCGTGATCCGCCCCCTCCACGACCTCTTGCCGCGCTTGCCTGTTCCATAATCCCAAAAGACCCACAGCGCGGATCGGGATCACGGGATCTTCCCGCGCCCAGATTGCCGCGACAGAGATGCCCTGACGGTGCAGTTTGCGATGATCGTCTTCCTGGTTCTCATTGAGCATTCCACGCCGCGATAACAACTGCGCAGGCAGATAACCGCGCCGCTTCAATTCCTTGCGTTGCGCGCTCAAGACCTGCTCGATTTCGGGCGTTTCACCACGAGAGGGGATTGCTTTGCGCATGCGGTCATGGGCAAAAGCGGCATGCACCCAATCCCCTAGCAGCGGCACCCGCCGACAAAACCGCGAAAAACGGCTTTCGTTTGTGGCAATACCGGAACTCGCGATCAGGATCACCTGCTTCACGCTATGGGGGTATTCACTGGCAAATGCTGTCGCAATGCCGCCACCCATGGAAAAACCGGCAATCGTGATTTCTTCTGTGATGCCCTGATCTGCGCAAAGATCGGCCAATTGCCGCACGAAAAACGCACGATCCTGTTTGCCGGCGGGGGCATCCGACAATCCACGCCCGTAAAGGTCGTACATCAAGACACGATACCCCAAACGGCCCAAGCCCTCTGCAACACCCTCAATCGCGATCATCGGGGTGGAGATTCCATGCACGACAACAGCCACCGGACCGCGCGCAGACCCTGCCCAGCGGAAATGGGTCACGCCTTGGGACAGTGTCACAAACTCACCACGCGCGCTCTGGCGTTCTGCGTCACCGATCTCAGGCCGCCGGCGTTCAACCAAAAACGGTTGCGCCGCAACATAGGCACCTAACGCGACCACCAGAACAATAAGCACCCAAAACACGACCGATGTCCCTTTCCAAGACCTTCAGCGGGCTCTTAACCCTCTGCCGACCAGGCTTCCAGTATGTATCGGCTTGTCATCAGATCCAGATGCGCGCCGCCGCCATTCTTAAACAGGGTAATCTCGTCGTCATTATGGCGCTTGAACTGGTCAAGCTGATAATAGTCAGCGACCACATCTGCTGCATCAAATGCGCCAGAGGCGATCGGGATTTTCAACTCGCCGATATGCCCGATTGTCGTCTCGCGGCTGTCGACAAAGACCCGCGCCTGTTGGAGCGCCGCATCATCCACCTCGCGCATATCGGGGCGATAGGCCCCGATCAGGTCAACATGCTGGCCGGGTTGCAGCCACGCGCCCTTGATCACCGGATCGGTCGACATTGTGGCCGACGTGATCACGTCGGCACCGCGCACCGCCTGCTCCAGATCCACCGCGACCGTAACATCCGGGTGCTGCGCCTGAAATGCCTTGGCACCCTCGGGCGAGCGGTTCCAGATTGTAAACGCCGCATCGGGAAAGGCCGCGCCATAGGCTTCATAAAGCGAATGTCCCACAGTACCCGCACCCACGATCAGGATATTCCGGCTATCGGGTCGTGCCAGACGCCGCGCGGCCAACAGGCTGTCGCCTGCGGTTTTCCACTTGGTCACCAGCGCAAAATCAAGGATCGCCTCCAGCGCACCATCCTGACCCGAGAACAGGTTCACCGCCCCGCCAATCGCAGGTTTGCCTGTGGCCTTGTTGCCGGGAAAAATCGTGGCGCATTTGACGGCAAGACCGAGGCCCGCAATCCACGCCGAACGATTCAACAGCGTGTTGTTCCCTTCATAAAGAAACACATCCGCCACGTCCGCCTTCGGCCCGTCATGCCCCGCAGCCAAAGCATCGGTCAGCGCCAGCCAATCCAGTTTCTTCTGGCCTTCCTCGAAAGGGATCATCACAGTCATTGCGCCGCCTCCTTACCGAGCACGCCTTCTGCGACCAAACGGTCGGCCCAGCCCTGAGGGTGTTCAAATAGATGCGTCTGCCATCCGCGCGACGCAGCGGCATTGATATTGTCGATCCGGTCGTCGGTGAACAGCAAGCCGTCAGGCGGCACACCGCAATCCGCCTCGACGCGGGCATAGATCTCGGCATCTGGCTTGATCACGCCCATATGCCCCGAAATATACCGGCGGTCGAATTCGCCCAAGAAGGGATAAACAGGTTCCGCAATCTCGAAGGTCTGGATGCCAAAATTTGTCAGCGCAAAAACAGGTACATCCGCCGCACGCAAGGCCCGCAACAAGCGGACCGAATGATCAATCGCAGGGGCCGCCATATCAATCCAGCGATCATGCCACATCATCACTTCATCGTGCCATTCGGGGTTGGACTTGGCCGCCGCCGCAATCGTGGCGTGAAAATTGCCGCCACGGTCCACCTCATCATTGATCCCGTGCAGGTCAATCGCGGCAAACATCGCGCGGCGGCGTTCTTTGCCAATCATGCTGTCGAAAAACCGCTCGGGCTGCCATTCGATCAGCACGTTTCCAATGTCAAAGACAACCGCTTGAACGCCCGCCATGGCCTGCTCCTTTTATTCCGTTCGTGACAGACTAACGCCGCAAGGGACGCTGTAAAGCAACCGGTTTCGCGCGCGCCTCGCGCCAGACCATGAAAAGCCCGGCCCCAAGGATCAAAGCCATTCCGACAAAATCCCACAGGTCAGGAAATTCGTCAAAAACCACGATCCCCCAGACCACGGCCATGGGTAGCGCAAGGTATTCAAACGGCGCGACATAAGACGCCTCGGCAACGCGGTAGGCCTGAGAGATCAGATACCCCGCAACCGCAGTTCCTGTACCGATCAGCAGGAAAATCGGGTAGTCCGCAACAGCGGGCCAGCTCCATGCGCGGAACAAGAAGGCCAGGGACAGGTCACTTTGATCGCCAAAACGCCCATCCCCTGCGACCAGACCAAACGAGACCCCGACAATGAGAAAAACAACCTGAATATAAAACGCCATCGTCGCCGCACTCTCGGTGCCGCCGATCCGGCGGGTCAGGATATGCAGCCCCGCATAGCAAATCGCCGCGGCCAACGGCAGAAGTGATGCAATCTGAAATGCTGCAGTCCCGGGGCGCATCATCACCAGCACACCGATCAACCCCACAGCAATGGCAGCCCAGCGCCTTGGGCCCACCACCTCGCCCAGAAAGACCACCGAGAACAGGGTGATGACCAGAGGGCTGACAAAAAAGATCGCCACCGCATCAGCCAAAGGCATCGCCGCCAGCCCCAGAAAGAACGTCATATTTGCAAAGACCACGCAAAGGCCACGCAGGAGGTGCATCTTCAGCCGCTTGGTTCGCGCGATGGCCCAGCCCGACGTGAAGGGCGCGATCACGGCCATGATGACGAACAGTCCGATCAGCGAACGGATCAGCACCACCTGATGCAGTGCGTACCCCCCGCTGAGGAACTTGATAGCTACGTCATTGATCGAAAAAAACAGCACCGCGACCGCCGCACAAATGGCGCCCAGCTTGCCAGGTGACATCTGCGTCAAAGCTTGGCCGCCGCGCGCACAGCGCGCTCCAATGCGTCCAGAAACCGCGCCCTGTCTGCCTTGCTGAACGGTTTACCCCCACCCTGACGAAACGGATCAGCGGCACGCATATCGGTCATCAAATCACGGGTGGCCAGCACATTGCCGATATTGGCCTGCGTCAGCGCCTCGCCGTTGTGTTTGACCACAAGCGCACCGTTTTCAATACAGCGCGCCGCCAAGGGAATATCACCCGTGATCACCACATCGCCCTTGGTTGCACGATCTGCGATCCACATATCCGCCACATCAGGGCCATCGGGCACCACGACAGTTTCGACAAATGGGTTGGCCGAAGGGCGGATACCACCGTTCGACACCACAAACATCTTCAGCTTATGCCGCGTGCCGACACGTTCGGCCTCGGCCTTGACCGGGCAGGCATCGGCATCCACGTAGATCACGCGTAAAGCGCCTCGGCGTGAAAGGCCACATGATCCTCCATGAAGGTTGCGATGAAGAAATATGAATGGTCATACCCCTTCTGCAACCGGATCTGGCCCTCTTGGCGCCTGTCCGCCATCGCTTGCGCGAAAGCGGCGGTCCCCAGCAGATCACCAAACTGATCCTCGGTGCCGGTATCAATCAGGATCGGCCCGTCAAAGCCCATGCCCTGCATCAGCAAGGTCGCGTCATGGGGGCCCCAATTTGCCTCGTCACCCCAATAGGCGGCAAACTGTTTGCGGCCCCAATCGCTGGCGGTCGGGTGACAGATCGGCGCAAAGGCCGACACCGAGCGGAACCGCCCCGGCACGGCCATGGCCATCGTCAACGCCCCATGCCCGCCCATCGAATGCCCTGTGATTGACTGGCGCGACATATCCACCGGAAATTTCTCGGCCAGCAGTGCGGGCAGTTCCTCGGTGACATAGGTCCACATCTTGAAATGCTGGTCCCAAGGTGCCTGGGTCGCATCAATATAGAACCCTGCCCCTTGACCCAGATCATAGGCTTCATCATCGGGCACATCCTCACCGCGCGGCGACGTATCCGGATATACCAGCGCGATACCCTGCTCGGCGGCCCATGCCTGCGCACCGGCCTTGGTCATGGCGTTTTCATGGGTGCAGGTCAGACCCGACAGGAACCACAGGACCGGCACAGGGCCATCTGCGGCCTCGGCAGGCACAAAGACCGCAAAGGTCATGTCACAAGAACAGGCCGCTGATGCGTGCTTGTAAACACCTTGCGTGCCGCCAAAGACGCGGTTTTCCGAGATCGTTTCCATATGCTTCCCTTTCGTTTGTCCAAGGGCTAGCGCAGGTTCAGAAGCTTGTCACCCATGCAATGACCAAGGACACTGTCACAACACTTGCCGCAGTAGAGATCAGGATCGCGGCAGATACGCGGGTGGGGGCCACTCCATAGTGCTGTGCCAGAATATAGACATTGCCCGCGACAGGCAGCGCAGCAGCGGCAATCATGACACCCGCAGTATAGGGATCAACGTCGAAAAGCATCAGGGCGGCAAATGCCACCGCAGCCGGATGCAGGATCAATTTGCAGAACGATAGCCAGCCTGCGATGGCCACACGCTCGGCCGATTTGGTGGCGAGCGAGGCACCGATCGCAAAGAGCGCACCGGGTGTTGCGGCGGCCCCCAGCAAGGTCAGAAATTCGTTTACCGGAACAGGCACGGGAATATTATTGGCCGACACCAACAGACCCAACGAGATCGAGACAATCATCGGGTTCTTGATCAGCCCGACCGTGACTGTCCACAACACGCGCGGTGACATCCGCCCGTCGCGGGAACCTGTGATCAGAATCACAATCAGACTGCCAAAGACGATCAGATCAACTGCCAAGACCATCATGACGGGGCCGACGGCACCCTCACCCAAAAGCAGGACCAACATCGGGATACCCAGAAAGCCCACATTGCCGATCACGGCACATTGGCCCTCGACCGCCGCTTCGGTCATCGGCAGACCGCGCCTGCGAGCCACAGCAACAGCGAGCAGGTAGATCACCGTTGTGGCACTCAGGTAGGCCAGCACGAATTGCCAATCAAGGATCTCTGCCAGCGACAGGTTGGCCGAAAAACGAAACAGCATCGCCGAAAGCGCAAAATAGAACACGAATTTCGTCAGATAGGCCGTGGCCTCGGGGGTGAAGAACTTGGTCAGTCCCGATCCATAGCCCAGCGCGATGAGCATGAAGAAAGGCAGTGTCTGAAGAAAAATATCCCACATGCGGGTTAATCAAACGTCCCTGTGGTGCGGGCCAGCAGCATGAACGCCCGCGACGTGCGGGTTTCAGCGAGCGCGAGCAAATCCGTATCGGTGGCGTCTTCTGCGAAGGTGACAAGGAACTGATCATAGCACCGCAGAAAATGATGCACTGCGTCCCGGAAAATAGCATCTTCGCGGGTCCGCCTGCTCAACTGGGACAGGTGGGTCTGATCACGGATACCACCCAGCTGCTCGACCGACCGCCCCCGTTCGCCCTTGGCAAACCGGCGCCAAATATCCGCACTGACAGGTGCAGGGCGCAGATCATCCATATAGATGCCATCTTGCGACAAAAGCGTCAGCACATCCTGACTGGCCTGCACCAGTTTGCGCGCATCACGGTCACGCAGGGCGCGGCGCAGGGCCCCGAAACCGTCCGTATCGTTTTCATCATTCGGAAAGTGCAGCGCCTTGACCAGATCGGGGCGCGCGATCGGCTGGCGCGCCACTTCGGACGGCGTATCAAGCGCCAAGGCCGGCTGGTCTGCAGGCATTTGTGGCGCGGCGCGCGGGACAATCAGCCGGGACACCTCGCGCCGCGAGGCGAACTGCGACGCGGGCGGGTCTTGTGGAACCTGCGGTGCGGCTGCAGTTTCCGGCGGCGGAGGGGATTTTGGCACTGCAGGTCGGGCGGCGGCGGGCACTTTTGCAGCGGTTTTACTGGCCAGCATATCGGCAAGCCGGTCGATGCTGGTCTGCGCCTGAAACAACTCGTGGCGCAGATTGCGCACGGCCCGCGCCGAGGCGACAGCCACCCAGATCAACGCCGCAGGCAGGATAATCGCGAGCGCGACAAGAACAAACCACGCGGTCGCAAAGCCATCTGCCGGTGCCGGGTCTGGCCACGTCAGCCAGAACAGAAACGTCGCTGCAATGACCCATGCGACTGACGCCGCAATGGCCAAAGGCTCGCCCTGGCCAAGACCTGCGTCCGAACCGGCACGATCAGTGTTGGGCTTCTGCGCCATGTGCTGCGCACTTCCTATTTGAAGGTAATCGACAAGATCTCGTAGCTGCGCACACCACCGGGCGTGCGGACCTCGACGCTGTCACCTTCGTCCTTGCCGATCAGCGCCCGCGACAATGGCGACTTCATATTCAGCTTGCCGCTTTCAATATCCGCCTCATATTCGCCGACGATCTGATAGGTCTTTTCCTCATCAGTGTCCTCGTCGACCAACGTCACAGTCGCCCCGAATTTTACGGTGCCCGACAGTTTGGCAGGATCAATCACATCCGCCAGCGAAATGACGCCTTCAAGCTCTTTCACGCGCCCTTCGATAAAGGACTGCTTTTCCTTGGCCGAGTGATATTCCGCGTTCTCGGACAAATCGCCATGCTCACGCGCCTCCGAGATCGCACGGATGATGGCCGGGCGTTCCACGGATTTCAGGTGCTTGAGTTCGGCATCCAGCTTGTCAAAGCCAGCGCGGGTCAAAGGTATCTTATCCATCGTTACTCCCCTCCCGGGGGAAAATCATTCGTCCAGCGTTCATAGTCTATTAGGCAGAGGCCAAGTCAAGGCTTAGCCGCGATTTGATGTCGCGTGCGCCAATTTTGACGTCGTGTCTTGATTGCCCCTTAATCCCGCATCAGGTAACCCTTGCTACGACTGAATAAAAGGGGGCAAGCGCCCCGTATTTAGAAGGATGTGCCGATGGCCGAGATTGAACGCGAAGCAATGGAATATGATGTGGTGATCGTGGGCGCAGGCCCTGCCGGTCTCTCTGCCGCAATCCGGCTGAAGCAATTGGATGCTGATCTGAATGTGGTCGTCCTTGAAAAAGGGTCCGAAGTCGGCGCGCATATCCTGTCAGGTGCGGTCCTTGATCCTGTTGGCCTGAACAAGCTGATCCCCGATTGGAAAGAAAAAGGCGCACCGCTGAACGTGCCGGTCAAGGAAGACAACTTTTATATGCTGGGCGAAGCGGGCCAAATCCGGATCCCCAACTTTGTCATGCCGCCGCTGATGAACAACCACGGCAATTACATCGTGTCCATGGGCAACGTGTGCCGCTGGATGGCCGAACAAGCCGAAGAAATGGGCGTCGAGATTTTCCCCGGCATGTCCTGCTCTGAAATCGTCTATGGTGAAAACGGCGAAGTCAAAGGCGTGGTCGCCGGTGAATTCGGCAAGAACGCTGACGGCACTCCCGGCCCATCGTACGAACCGGGCATGGAACTGCACGGCAAATACGTGTTTTTGGGCGAAGGCGTGCGCGGGTCGCTGTCAAAACAAGTGATCGCGAAGTACGACCTTGCCGCCAAATCCGACGTGCAGAAATACGGCCTTGGCATGAAGGAAATCTGGGAAATCGACCCCGAAAAGCACTCCGAAGGTACCGTGACCCACACCATGGGCTGGCCTTTGGAAGGCAACGCAGGCGGCGGGTCTTTCATCTATCACCTTGAGAACAATCAAGTTTACGTGGGATTCGTCGTTCACCTGAACTATAAAAACCCCCACGTCTTTCCTTACATGGAATTCCAGCGGTTCAAGCACCACCCAAAGGTCGCCGAACTGCTCAAAGGCGGCAAGCGGGTTGCCTATGGTGCGCGCGCGATTTCCGAGGGCGGCTATCAATCCATGCCGCAACTTGAATTCCCCGGCGGCGCTTTGCTGGGTTGTGCGGCTGGCATGGTCAACGTGCCACGGATCAAGGGCAACCATAACGCAATGCTGTCCGGCATCGCAGCGGCAGAGGCTGCGGTGGAGGCGATTAAGGCCGGTCGCGGTGGCGATCTACTCGACGGCTATGACAAGGCCGTGCGCAAGGGCGAGATCGGCGAAGACCTGAAAAAAGTGCGCAACGTCAAACCACTCTGGTCTAAATACGGCCTGCTTGCATCGCTCGGCATCGGCGGCATGGACATGTGGATGAACACCTTTGGGCTTGGCTTCCTTGGCACCTTGGCGCACGGCAAATCCGACGCACACGCAACCGAAGAAGCCAGCAAGCACAAGGAAATCGACTATCCCAAGCCGGATGGCAAACTGTCCTTCGACCGGCTGACCAACGTCGCCTTCAGCTTTACCAACCACGAGGAAAGCCAGCCTGCGCACCTGCACCTGACCGACCCCGACGTGCCTGTAAACGTGAACCTTGCGAAATACGCCGGACCATCAGCACGGTATTGCCCGGCGGGCGTGTATGAGTTTGTAGGCGAAGGTGCTGACACCAAGTTCCAGATCAACTTCCAGAACTGCGTGCACTGCAAAACCTGCGATATCAAGGACCCAAGCCAGAACATCACGTGGACAGTGCCACAAGGTGGAGACGGGCCGAACTATCCGAATATGTAGACGATCAAGGGCCCCGCGAGGGGCCCTTGATGAGACATAGAAATCGGAATTAAGCGATTTTCTTGCGCGAAAGAAAACCCAAGCCCGCAAGCCCCGCTAGCAAAAGCAATACTGAGGCAGGTAGAGGTACAGGGGCGAGCGATATGTTCGTCAGCTTATCGCTACCCCCATCGGTCAGGCCGCGAAAACGCACAGCAGCATTTTCAGCAAGCGCCAAAAATGACGACTCCAATGCTGCTGCGGTCTGATTGGTTGCAAGCGTAAAAATATACGTCGCCGTCTGGGCTATACCAATCGCGCCCTGAGGACTTCCGCCGCCTTCGTAATCGCCGCCAGTGCCGACACCAACATTCAACGCGAGACCACCGAAGCTGGCCAACGTCTGTGCGCCGCTAAACTCTTGCAGGGAAAAAGACGTGTCGATCAACACACCTGTTACGCTGGTTACGTCCGGAAGAACAAACCCAAATGCCGTCAGGAAACCACCAGTGGTCGCGTCCGAGGTGTTTGTGGCCAGAACGGTCAGGTTTACAAGATCTTGGCCAGCATCGGCGAATGTCAAATCCAATGTAGCCGAGGTCCCGAGGTCCGCATCGTTGGTCGATGCAGAGCCGCCACCAAAATCAAAATTCAAAGTCGCCGCCGGGCTTGCTGTGGCGAAGGAAACTGCGGCAATGGCCGCCATGAGAGTTTTAGCAAACATACTGCACCTCTTACTAACTGCGACAATCTGTACCACAATTTCGTGCGGTCGAATAGCAGTAATTAAGGCAAGAAAATGACTGGAACCCAGCGAAATTCGGAGAACTCCAAGTCAAATGCGCGATAAGCACAGTATTGTTGATAAATTAGAAACAAATCTGTTGCAAAAACCTCTGCTACGGTGCCAATGAGCGACAAGTTTCGCTGCAACAGCTGTTCTAAAATTCAGCATTGTCGCAGCGATACGGCCAGCGGGTGACCCACTCCTGCCCCTACCGCAGCACATACCCGCTCGGCCATGTCAGCGTATAGTCCAGCGTCACCTCTTGGCTGGCACCCGCTGCCACTTCCAGATCCCATTCCAAGATGCCGCGCATCCCGTCCGGATCACGGCGCGTGACTGCGGGCCTTGCGGTAAACTCCACCTCAAGATCGTCCTGCTCGGAATAGGGGATCGCATCGCGCAGTTTTACGTCCCATGCCTGACCTGTCAGGTTTTCCAACGTCATGACCGCCTGTTCGGTCAACTGGTTTGCGCTGGTAAAGACCCCCACATCGCCTTCGGATTTATTCGGCACCGCGCGGGTCAGGCGCACACCATCCAGCGGACCGAAGCCCATTTCCGTATCCGCCCCTGCCGCGAGCAAAGGCAACTGACCGAACCCGATCATCGTACCGTCCGCGTAGAGAAGCGCCTGTCCGGGCAACATGACCTCGCCAGTGTCATTGGTAAATTCCGCCATACGATATGCGATCTGGTCACGGCTGGGCACCGCCTCGGCCCAGACATCCGCATTGAAATTCAGGGTATCCAGTGGCAGGCGCAGATCCTCGACACCGTTGCGGATATCAACCCGGCCCGGATAAATGTAGGTAACGGTTGCGCCGCTGAAATCAGCCTTGGCCGTCACGGCCATCGGCGCCGCTGCAACCTCGGCCATGGCACCTGAACGCGACAGGGATTGCACGCTATCAGCCATCATCATCGCACCGTCATCACGGCCCAGTTCATCCTCGGATATGATCCGCCGCAAAGGTGCCCAAACACCGCTTGGTCCGGTCTGCTCGCCCGGCCGCGCCGTTGAAAGGATCAACTGCACATCATTCCAGTCCTGCCCAGTTTGCTGGCTGATCACGACCGAGCGCTCGACCGCCAAAGCCGCCTCTGCACCAGTGGTCAGGCGCATGTCATAGACAGGAGACCAATTGGCAAACCCCTCGACCGAGCTGACATCGACGGTCACCTCGCCCGCCTCGGCCACTGCCAAGGTAAAGGTCAGGACAGCCCCCTGCTGTTCAGGGGACAGGAGCGCCGCCAAGGTCTGACGGGCATCTTCCAAAGCCTCTACGTCATCTTTCCGCGCCCGTTCAGCCGCCAACGCCTCTTGCTCGGCGGCAAATGCGGCTTCACGCACAGCCAAAGTTTCGGCACCGACCATCTGTGCGAGAGCCTGAATATCGGACGCATTCAAAGCCTCGCTTGCGCTGGCCTGTGACAGGCTTTGCAAAAAGGAAACCTGTTCTTCGGCGGCCTGCACGCGCAGGCGGATTTGCGCAATCGCGGCGTCACGCTCCCGCAAGACACCTTCCAGCCGCTCTACCTCATCGCGCGCGGCAACAATTGCGGGGGCGCTTTGGTCGGGTGTCACCGGCAAGCGATCAAAGGCAAGGTTCACCGCCCCCAACTGCGCCCCGTCAGAGGCCGCCAAACGCAGCCCTGCGGTCGACAGGCCCTCTGGCATGTGCGGCACAACAATCTCGTGCTGGCCCGCAGGCAGATCAAGGCTGATCTGCCGCGTGACAGTCGCGAGCCCGGGATAGATCGTAACGGTATCCACCCGCGCCTGCGCACTGAAAGTGTCGGCGAGTGACGGGGCGGCGAGTGCAATCAGGCTTGTCGTCAGAAAAAGGCGAAACATGAATGGTCTCCTGCATATGTCATGTAGCTTTATACGGGCTTTGACGGATGGCAGGACAGGATCCTTGGCAGAGATTGAAAAAATTTGTCAGCGGTACGAAAAAAGGGCGCCCCGCGGGACGCCCTTTCCAAATACGTGACTGATCAATCAGCCCTTTTTCAGGCACTCACGTCCCAGCAATTCCGCGATCTGCACCGCATTCAATGCCGCACCCTTGCGCAGGTTGTCGGACACGCACCACAGGTTCAGACCATGATCAATCGTGCTGTCCTGACGGATGCGGCTGATGAAGGTCGCAAAATCGCCGACGCATTCGATCGGGGTGACATAGCCACCGTCTTCACGCTTGTCGATCACCATGACACCAGGGCTTTCGCGCAGGATATCGCGGGCTTCGTCTTCGTCCAAAAACTCTTCAAACTCGATATTGATCGCCTCGGAATGGCCGACAAAAACCGGGACACGCACACAGGTGGCCGTGACCTTGATCTTTGGATCAACGATTTTCTTGGTCTCGGCGACCATCTTCCATTCTTCTTTGGTTTCGCCGCTGTCCATGAACACATCAATATGCGGAATCACGTTGAAAGCGATCTGCTTGGTGAACTGCTTGGGCGGTTTGCTGTCGGTGGGGTTATAGATTGACTTGGTCTGGTCCCAAAGCTCATCAATCCCGCCCTTACCGGCACCCGACACGGATTGATAGGTGCTGACAACAACGCGCTTGATCGTGGCACGGTCATGCAGTGGCTTGAGGGCGACAACCATTTGGGCGGTCGAACAGTTCGGGTTCGCAATGATGTTCTTCTTGGCGTACCCGTGCACAGCTTGCGGGTTCACCTCGGGCACGATCAGCGGCACGTCAGCATCATAGCGGTACAGCGACGAGTTATCGATCACCACACAACCGGCTTTGGCAGCCTTGGGTGCATAAATCTTTGTGGCCTCGGACCCGACCGCAAAAAGCGCCATGTCCCAGCCGGTAAAATCGAACGTATCAAGGTCTTTGGTCTTCAGGGTTTTCTCGCCAAAGCTGACCTCGGTGCCCAGCGATTTACGGCTGGCAAGTACGGCAATCTCGTCCACGGGAAAGGCCCGTTCGGCGAGGATGTTCAGCATTTCGCGGCCCACATTACCTGTGGCACCGACAACGGCGATTCGATAGCCCATTTGGCTGGCTCCTTGTTACAGATGCGCCCCTTTAACGCGTGGGGTCACCAAGGGAAAGGGGGGCGGGCATCGCGCACCCAAAGACGACCCGCGTATTACAGGCATCTTCGGTTCGGAGTTGTATCACAAGCCATCTGTGTGAATTCGCAGTTTCTTAATGCTCAGGCGCTACGAGATGTGCGGAAAGGGTTCTCTGCATGAAGAATGTACTATTCATAACGATCGCAACGGCGACGGTGCTTGCATCACCGGGGCTCGGCCTGATCGCGCAGGAAAAACCGGAAACCGGCGATCTCGCACTGGTGATCGCATGGCCTTTTGGCGGGTCGATTGACCGTGTGCTTCACGCGTCAGAGATGACAGATGCCTATCCTAATCGCGCGCCGCTGGGCGCCTTTGTTCACTTGGAAACACCGCATAGCTACCACGTCCTTATCGAAAACGGAGCCTGGCTGGTACTGCGCGGTGAGGAGATATTGAAACTATGCTAGCATCGGTGACACCTAACACGTCAGTACATCATCAGCCGGCAAATGAACGCTTGGTCCAGCAGATTGCCAACTGGATCCTGGCACCTGTTCCTGCCGTGGCAGCCTACGCCGTGAACGATTTGTCAAACTGGTGGTTTTTTGCCGCGACCGGGCTGTTGCTCGGCGTGCTTGGCAACGTGGCGACAAGGTTTTCAGCCGAACTGCGCGACTACGTGATCAGCTTTTGCTTTGTGGGTCAGTGCATCCTGCTGACATCCGCACTTGTTGGCCACCCGTGGCAGATCGATTCGCATATGCTCTTCTTTGCGGTCCTCGCGATCGTATCGACGTTGGGTAGTCCGCGCGCACTCGTATTCGCCACCGTGCTGGTGGCCCTGCATCACATCTCGCTCAGTATCTTTCTCCCCAAACTTGTGTTCCCAAGCGGGGACCTCGTCGGAAATCTTGAGCGGGCCGCCCTTCATGCCGCGATCGTTTTGCTTGAAAGTGGTGTACTGCTCGTCTCGCTGATCAATCGCGCCGCTGCGGAGTCAGCCCTGCAGATCGAACGCGCTGCCCTGCAAGAACAGACCGAGGTCGCCAACCAATCGCGCCAAGCTGCCAGAAAAAGTCAGGATGACGCAGAAGTCGTCGTGAAAACGCTCCAAAGCCATCTGGAGGACTTGGCACGGGGCGTTTTGGACTGCCCGATCAAGGCTGAGTTTCCGAAGGACTATGTGCAATTGCGCCTCAGCTTTAACGCCGCGATCAAGAAGCTTGGTGAAACGCTTGGGCAGGTTTCCGGCGCTGCGGCCAATATCAAAACAAATGTTGCCAACATGAGCCAGTCTTCCGAAGATCTTTCCAGAAGGTCCGAAACACAGGCGGCCACTTTGGAAGAGACAGCAGCCGCGCTCGAAGAAATTACGGTGTCCGTAAGGCAGGCTGCGCAAGGCGCACAAAGCGCCAAGACGATCGCAGCCGACACGCGGCAAGATGCCGAAAGAACCGGCAACATCGTGGCGGACGCGATTGCCGCAATGACAGCTATCGAAGCGTCATCCGATCAAATCTCAAGCATCATTGGCGTCATTGATGACATCGCTTTTCAGACAAATCTGCTGGCCTTGAATGCCGGCGTGGAGGCAGCCCGCGCTGGCGACGCCGGGCGCGGATTCGCCGTAGTCGCCACCGAGGTCCGCGGTTTGGCGCATCGGTCAGCGGATTCTGCAACCGAAATCAAAGGCTTGATCGAACAAAGTACTCTGCAAGTGCGCAACGGCGTCGAATTCATTGGCAAAGCCGGTGAAGCAATTGGTGGCATCGTGGCGCGGGTCAATGAAATCTCCACCGCTATCGCCGAAATTGCCAGCGCATCTGAAGAACAATCTCGCGGACTGAGTGAAATCAACGTTGGCGTCAGCGAACTTGATACCGTCACCCAGCGGAACGCCGCAATGGCAGGTGCGCTGACGACGAGCGGCTATGAATTGAACGCCTATGCGCAAGAGCTTGCGGTGTTGGTACAGCAATTCCAACTGGCTCAGAATCAGGGCAGTTTCGGGCAGGCTGCGGCCTAGAGCGCAGTGCGCAACCGGACACAACCGGCTGTTCGAAGCGTAGGTATCACCTGCCGGGGGCGTCACGCCAAACGTCAATATGCAAAGCACGTTGTCGCGCCCCCTAGACACCCGTCGCGCCGGGCCTAAGGTGACACTATGACATCACCCAACACCCCCCTGTTTCGTCAAGCCGCGCCCCGTGGGCTTTGCACCGATTGCGGCGTATCACGCATGGCGGACCCAAGCGCATGTGGCAAAGCCTGCCAGTTCATCAAGCCAGATTATCCCAAGCATGAGGCCTATATTCACGGGCGTACAGCAAGAGACGTTGGCGACGAGCGTTTCTTCGGGGTTTCGCGCGCCATGTACCGTGCAGCGCTGACACCTGCGCGCGAGGGCGCACAATGGACAGGCCTTACCACCCGCTTTGCCGAGCGGCTGCTTGAAACCGGCGCGGTGGATGCCGTGCTGACGATGGTACCCGATGCGGAGGACAAATGGCGACCCCGCCCCGCGATTATCACCGACTCTGCCGACATGCGATACGCGCGCGGCATGCGGATGGGTTATGCCCCGCTTTTGGCATTGCTTGAACCAGCCTTGGCGGCAGGACATCGCAGAATCGCCGTAATCGGCATTCCTTGCCAAATCTACGCCTTGCGCGCAATTGAGGCAGATCTGGGGTTCGAACGGATATACGTGATCGGCACCCCCTGCTCTGACAACACAACGACCGAGAATTTCCACAGCTTTCTTGCACGGCTGACAGATGCGCCTGACACAGTCACCTATCTGGAATTCCGCGCCGATTATCAGGTCGAGTTGCGCTTTAGCGATGGCGGCAAACGGCTGATCCCGTTCTTGAAACTCCCACTTTCGGACCTGCCATCTGATTTTTTTCCAACGACCTGCCGCACCTGCGTGGATTACACCAACCGGCTGGCCGATATCACGGTGGGCTATATGGCCGGCGAAGGGGAACAATGGCTGATTGTGCGCAACCAGCGCGGCAAAGAGATATTAGACGCCCTTGGCGATGAAGTATCGCTCGCATCACCGGGATCACGCGGTCAGCGCCAAAGCTCGGTCAAAGGGTTCGTCGAAAACACGCGTCTTGCGGCAGGGGGGCTTCCGTTGCGTCGCATGCCCAACTGGCTGCGCGGAATCATGGCATGGGTCATGCCGCGGGTCGGGCCGCGCGGTCTGGAGTTTGCCCGTGCACGGGTTGAAATGAAGGCCGCCGAAACCATCCTGCACCTGCGCCGCGAAGAGCCTGCAAAGATCAAAAACATGGTGCCAGAGCATGTCTGGAACCTTGCCAAACCCTACGGGATTGCACCGGAGGAGAACGAGCGGGTCGATCCCTAAACCGGCATTGCAGTTGTCTGGCGCACGGTGCGCAACGCAAAGGACGATTGCATCTGCGCCACCCCCGGAAGCGTCGCCAGATAGCGGCGGTGGATGCGGGCGAAATCCTCGGTATCCCCGGCGAGGACCTTCAACAGATAATCCGCTGTCCCGGCCATCAGGTGACATTCAAGCACATCAGGGACCAACGCCACGGCACGCTCAAAAGCATCGAGCACCTCATCGGCCTGTCCGCTCAGCGTTATCTCCACAAAAACCGTCGTCGGACGACCCACCTTGCGGGGGTCAAGCAGCGCCACATAATCCCGGATGAAGCCGTCCTTTTCCAACCGCTGCACACGCCGGTGACAGGCCGAAGCGGACAGGTTTGCCTTTTCCGACAATTCCGCGTTCGAGATGCGGCCTTTCTTCTGCAGCACCTCGAGGATTCTGCGATCAATACTGTCAAGTTCCATTTTCCGCACGATCCTTCGAATAAATGGTTGATTTGCACACAGTTCTACCGTCAAAACGCCGAAAGACCAAGGACACTTCAATGAAGTTGCACACAGGCGTCGCAATAGTACAATTACACACAGGAGGAACAGGTCGTGCATATTGGATGCCCAACTGAGATCAAACCACAGGAATTTCGCGTCGGCCTGACACCGAACGCGGCCTTTGAAGCCGTCAATCACGGTCACACCGTCACAATCCAGACTGGCGCAGGCAATGGCGCGGGCTTTACAGACGCCGATTACATTGATGCAGGAGCCGCGATTGTGGGGACTGCGGCAGAGGTGTTCGAAAAAGCCGATATGGTTGTAAAAGTGAAAGAACCACAACCCAAAGAACGCAAAATGCTGCGTGAAGGGCAGATTTTGTTTACGTATCTGCATCTGGCCCCGGACCCTGAGCAGACCAAAGACCTGATCGATTCTGGTGCAACCTGCATTGCCTACGAAACAGTGACCGACGATCGTGGCGGGCTGCCGCTCTTGGCGCCTATGTCCGAGGTCGCGGGACGCCTTGCGCCGCAGGTCGGCGCATGGACCCTGCAAAAAGCCAACGGCGGGCGCGGCGTTCTGATGGGGGGCGTGCCGGGTGTCGGTCCGGCCCGCGTGTTGGTGATCGGCGGTGGCGTTGTCGGCACGCATGCGGCGCGTATCGCGGCGGGCATGGGCGCTGATGTCACCGTATTGGACCGGGCCCTGCCACGTCTGCGCTATCTGGACGATACGTTCGGCGGCGTCTTCAAGAACGGCTACGCAAATGCGGGCAACACAATCGAACTGGCCCGTCAGGCCGACATGATCATCGGCGCGGTCCTGATCCCGGGTGCTGCGGCACCCAAGCTGATCTCGCGGGCACAACTGTCCGAGCTGAAACCGGGTGCGGCACTGGTTGACGTGGCGATTGACCAAGGTGGCTGCTTTGAGACGTCCAAGGCCACAACCCACGAAGATCCGGTCTATGATGTCGACGGGATCATGCACTACTGCGTGGCCAACATGCCGGGTGCTGTGGCGCGCACGTCTACGATTGCGCTTGGCAATGCCACGATGCCGTTCATGCTCGCATTAGCCGACAAGGGCTGGCGGCAGGCCTGCGAAGATGATCCACATCTGCTGAACGGTCTGAATGTCCACGCAGGCAACTTGACCTACTATGCCGTCGGCAAGGCCTTGGGGATCGATGTCTTGTCGCCATCCTTGGCGCTGAAGGCGTAAACAGACAAAAGGGCCCGCTTGGCAAAAGCGGGCCCTTTATTCATAAAGCAGACAGGATCAGGCGTTCGCCTTGAGCGCATCGCGGATTTCGGCCAGCAGTTCTTCTGCTGTCGGGCCTTTTGGTGCTTCCGGCGCTGCCTCTTTCTCTTTCATCGCGGCGTCTTTGACCTTGTTGACCATCTTCACCAGCATGAAGACAACGAAGGCGATGATCAGAAAATTGATGACGGCCATGATGAAGGCACCGTAAGCAAAGATTGATGCACCTGCTTCACGCGCGGCATCCAATGACGCGCCTGCGGGTACTTCTCCGGCGAGTACCGCGTAATTGTTTGTGAAATCAGCGCCACCGGATACAAGACCGATGATAGGGTTGATCAGATCACCCACCAGCGATGTGACAATGGCCGTGAATGCGGCACCGATGATGATACCAACGGCCATGTCCATGACATTCCCCTTGGCAATAAACGTCTTGAATTCATTAAGCATTACTTGTCCCCATTTCTTGTTTTTCAGCCGGCAGATTTTTCTTATTGCGGCTGCGCGCACAGTATTAGCTATATTTTTGAACAGTGGAACGGGTTTTTGTTCGCGGGTTTTCACCCTACCTTGGCTGGATTGCAAAACGAGATAGAAGGACCACCACACATGGCCGATTTATCGGACTTTCCGATCACACATCGCTGGCCCGCCAAGGACCCATCCGTGATCCAGCTTTATTCATTTCCCACACCCAACGGAGTCAAAGTCTCTATCGCGCTTGAAGAGATGGGACTGCCGTATGAACCGCACCTTGTCACGCTCAGCGATGCCGATGTGAAAAGCGATGCCTTTCTGTCGCTGAACCCCAACAACAAAATCCCCGCAATCATTGATCCGAATGGCCCTGACGGCGCGATTGGCCTGTTCGAAAGCGGTGCAATCCTGCTTTATCTGGCCGAAAAGTCCGGCAAGTTCATCGGCACGACAACGGCAGACAAGCACAAAATCACCCAGTGGCTGATGTTCCAGATGGGTGGCCTCGGACCGATGTTGGGCCAAATGGGGTTCTTCTACAAATTTGCAGGCGCAAAGATCGAAGACCCCCGCCCGCGTGAACGCTACCGCGATGAGGCGATCCGTCTTTTGGCAGTTCTCGACAAGGAACTGGCTGGCAAAGACTGGATCGCGGGCGATTACTCCATCGCTGATATGGCGATTGCGCCGTGGATCAATGCGCTGGGGTTCTACGGCACGAAAGACGAGGTCGGTTATGACGATTTGAAAAACGTGCCAGCCTATGTCGCGCGGTTTCTCGAACGGCCTGCGGTGGACAAGGCGATGAACATACCGCCCCGCCCGTAAGATGGGTTTAAACCCATCTTACGCTGGCAACGTTCCGTTCAAAACGTAAGCGAGGATATCAACCACCTGCTGCGGCTCTTCCACAACGGCAAGCGCCGCAGCGTCAACCTCTTTGAGCGGATGCTGATGGTCCGGCCCATGCATCACAATCAGCGATTTGCCGAGTGCCGCAGCATACCCCGCATCAAAGGCTGCGTTCCACTGCTTGTATTTGTCGCCAAAGCGGACCACCACGATATCGGCATTCTGTAGCCCGTGTCGCGTGCGGATCGCATTGAGGTTCGCACCTTTATTGTCGTGCCAAAACTTTTTGTCTTCCGCACCCATAATCGCCACACCGCAATCGTCCGAAGCGGCATGGTCCGTCACCGGCGCGTCAAACACCACATCAAGCCCGGCTGCACCATTGATGATCTGATCGCGCCAGTCGGTGTGGATTTCGCCAGAAAGATAAATCCTCAGGGTCATATTGGGGCTCCTTCGTTTGTTTCTTACAGGTCGTGGGCCGAGCGCGGAATCATCCGCGCAGCACACCACCCGTGGCTTTTGTCACTTTCTCGACGATCCGGGCGCTGACCGCTTCGATATCGGCGTCCTTCAACGTCGCCTCTGTCGGCTGCAAGCGCACCGTCACAGCGAGGGATTTCTTGCCCTCACCCAGCGACCCACCAATGAATTCGTCAAAGACGCGTACATCCGCGATCAGGTTCTTGTCAGCGCCGGCAGCTGCGTTGACCAGCGTCAGTGCTTCAACCTGCGCATCAACGACAAAGGCAAAATCGCGCTCGACCGCTTGCAGATCCGTCGCAACGAGTGCTGCACGTGTGGCGGTCTTGTTCTTGCGCAGGGGGACTTCATCGGGCCAGATGGTAAAGGCCACCGCAGGCCCTTTGATATCCATCTCGCGCAGCACGCGCGGGTGCAATTCGCCGAAGATACCCAAGACCTTCTTGGGGCCAAGGCAGATCTTGCCATGCCGTCCGGGGTGCCACCAATCGGGCGCGCCACGCAGGATCTGGACCTTCGCAGGCGCCCCGATTGCGGCAAGGATCGCCTCGGCATCGGCCTTGGCATCGTACAGATCAACAGGCCGCGCCGTTCCGTGCACATCCTTGGGGCCCGTCCGCCCGATCAGGACACCCGAGACCAGCATGTGCTGTTCACCCGGTTCACCGCCGTGAAATCCTGCGCCAACCTCGAACAAGGCCATGTCCATGAAACCCCGTGTCTGATTGCGTGCTGCTGCACGCAAAAGCCCGGGCAGCAATGCAGGCCGCATATGCGACATCTCGGAACTGATCGGGTTTTCAAGCATGGTCGCGTCGTCGCCACCGCCAAAAAGCTTGGCCGCCTCGGCATCAATAAAGCTGTAGGTTACACATTCGTTGTAGCCCAGCGCCGCCGCTGTCCGGCGTGCCGCCTGTTGGCGCATCTGACCCTGCGTCAGGATCGGCTTGGGAACGCCCGCGTCAATCCGCGGCAAAGGCTTGCCTTTGAGCTTCGTCAAGGACGCGATCCGCGCGACTTCTTCTACCAGATCCGCCTCGCCCTGCACATCGGGGCGCCAAGACGGCACATGGGCCATATTGCCTTCCATCACAAAACCAAGATCGGTCAATGTGCTGCGCTGGGTGGATTCCGAAATCTCCATCCCCACCAGCGAGATCACGCGCTTGGCGTCAAGTTTATAGGCGCGCGACGTATCGGGCACAGCACCTGCCTGGACCACCTCGGAGACCTCGCCACCCGCATGGTCGACGATCATCCGCACCGCGTGTTCAAGCCCCTCTGGCGTGAACGCAGGGTCAACACCGCGTTCAAACCGGTACCGCGCATCCGAGTTGATCTTGAGCGCGCGGCCCGTGTAGGCAATCTGGACAGGATCCCAATATGCGCTTTCAACAAAGACATTGACCGTCTCTTCGGTGCAGCCTGTTTCAAGCCCGCCCATGATCCCGGCGATACTTTCAGGGCCCTTGTCATCAGAAATCACCATCTGGCCTGCTTGCAGGGTGTAGTGTTTGTCATCAAGCGCAGTAAGGGTTTCACCACCAGCGGCGCGATGGACGCGCAGGTTGCCCTGCACCTTGTCAACGTCAAAGACATGCAACGGGCGGTTCAGGTCATAGGTAAACCAGTTGGTTACATCGACGAGGAAACTGATGGGGCGCAACCCGATGGCGCGCAGCTGTGCTTGCAGCCAATCAGGGCTGGGGCCGTTCTTGACGCCTTTGATCAGGCGACCACAGAAGACGGGGCAGCCGTCCAACGTATCCTCGGCAATACTCACGCCAAGATCGGCCTTGAAGGACGCTGGCACAGGATCAACCGAGAGGGGAAGCAGTTTACCGATACCGCGCGCGGCCAGATCACGGGCGATACCACGAACGCCAAGGGCATCGGGGCGGTTCGGCGTGATCGCGATCTCGATCACAGGGTCAACCTTGTCGGGGCTGTTGACGGCCAGCCAATCGGTGAACTTCTGTCCCACCTCGCCCGAGGGCAGTTCGATGATCCCGTCATGTTCCTCGGACAATTCCATCTCGCGCTCGGAACACATCATGCCATAGCTTTCGATGCCGCGGATCTTGCCCACACCGATGGTCGTGTCGATACCGGGGACATAGGTGCCGGGGCTGGCAATCACCACGGTGATGCCTGCACGCGCATTGGGTGCGCCACAGATGATCTGGGTCATGCCACCCGCCGTTTCGACCTGACAGACCTGAAGCTTGTCCGCGTCAGGGTGCTTTTCGGCCGAAATCACTTTGCCGATGGAGAAATCCGCCAGCTTGTCGATGGGGTTTTCGATCCCTTCCACCTCAAGCCCCAGATCGGTCAGCGCATAGGCGATGTCAGCGACAGAGGCGTCAGTGTCGAGGTGGTGTTTCAACCAGGAAAGCGTGAATTTCATGGGTCCGTCCTGCGGGTTAAATCTGTTGGGGTGGGATTAGCGGATTACGCCGCAATGGGAAAGGGGGCGATACGCAGCGGTGAGGTCCCGGATCAGGTCCGGGACTGCGGATCGCTGCGACGCTGGTGGGCCGCTGCCCATTTGGACACGAGCCAAGCAGGGATCAGGATGACACCCCAGCCTGCCGCGTTGATCAGCGTCAGCCGCAGGGCCAGATCACGGGGCATGTCCGAAGTCCACATGGCAATGTGGCCGCCAATGATGAAGGTCAGCAGGATGATGAGCCAGAGCCGTTGCATGGTCTAGATATAGCGTTGTGGCCGCCGGGGAAAACCCCGGCCTACCGTGTCGCGTTCGTTGTAGGCCGGGGCTTGCCCCGGCACACGGTCAAAGCTCCCGCCCTGCCAGATCCTCGACCAATTCGAAATGTTCAAACACCAGCTTCATTTCGGGATCAAACCCGCCGTTCCGTTTGAAATAGGCTTTGTGATCCTTGCGCCAGCCCAGAAGGCTGTCGTTCTCGCCCTCGGCCAGCGCCATCTCTTCGGTCACGTCGCAATAGCGGATTTCCTGCACCTTGGTCGTTCGGATGACCAGCGCGGGCGTGCCGTCCCAGTTGGCCGCAATATCGCAGCGGCCGACGACGGGCATCGCCTCGGGCTCATCTGCGAAATCGGCCAGCGCGGCGCAGGTGGCGGTTTTCTTGCCTTGGCGGACCAGCGCGATGAGGTGTTGGCAGAGTTGCGCGCTATCGCCGAATTTGAACGTCCCCGCGCCGGGGTATGTGTCTTGCAGGTCTTCGGTGTCGTTGGTCATGGGGGGCCTTTTCGTGCGTGGGTTTCACCCACCCTACATCGGTTTGAAGCAGAACGGGAGGGCAGCGCGGCTATGAGTTCGGAAGCGCATGTAGGGTGGGTGAAACCCACCTTTGCAGGCAACAGAAGGGCAGCGCCCGGACCTCGGGGGGGCGCCGAGGCGGTGCGGTTTGGCGGGGGTGTTGGAATGATCGCCTGTTCAGTGACAGGGTGCAGCGTTGCAATAGCGCCCTCCCCATGGGGGAGGTCCGGGCGCTGCCCGGCGAGCCGGGCGGCACATTTGTTAGATTGGAGAGAATTCAGCGATATCGTTAATCTAGATCAAGATACTTAAGCAAATAAACTGTCAAGATACTGACGACAATTGGCAGTAGGATTGAAGTCATTGCTTTGTCCATCCACCGGACTAAAGCTTTCCATGTCCGCTTGTACCAGATGTTATCGCGATGTTCCTGAAGTGCCCTATGGCCAAAACTACTCACCGAATAGGTAGTGCATTCGGGACGACCACTCCTTTCCGTTATCTTTCCTTCTTCTGCCAAGAAGTCCAAGTGTGCCTTAGTGCGAGAACTCAGATCATGATTACTTAGAAACACTGCCTTTTGATCATTGGCGTAGTTATGACTTGAAACATAATCATGGTCTGAAAAGTCAACTCCTTGCCCCGAGTCTTCGTCTTCTATCAGCATCAGCAGCTTAACAGCGAAAGAGCGGTCAATCTTCACCTACTCAACCCACCATGCAGCGTCGGCACATCCAGCGCGCTGAACCCATAGTGCCGCAACCACCGCAGATCACTGTCAAAGAACGCCCGCAGATCCGGTATCCCGTATTTCAGCATCGCGATCCGGTCGATGCCCATGCCGAAGGCGAAGCCTTGCCATTCCGCCGGATCAATCCCGCCAGCCTCAAGCACCTTGGGGTGCACCATGCCGGAGCCCAGAATTTCCAGCCAGTCATCGCCCTCGCCCACTTTGAGCGTGCCGCCTTCCCATGAACAGCGGATATCGACCTCGGCCGATGGCTCGGTGAAGGGGAAGTGCGAGGCGCGGAAGCGGATGTCGACGTGGTCGACCTCGAAGTAGCTTTTGACGAACTCTTCCAGCACCCATTTCAGGTTCGCCATCGAGATGTCTTTGTCAATCGCCAGCCCCTCGACCTGATGGAACATCGGCGTGTGCGTCTGGTCATAATCGGCGCGGTACACGCGACCGGGGCAGATGATACGGGTGGGCGCGCCTGTCGCCTCCATCGAGCGGATTTGCACCGGGCTGGTGTGCGTGCGCAACACATGCGGCGGGCGGTCATCGCCTGCGGCGCGGTGCGTATAGAACGTGTCCATCTCGGCCCGTGCCGGATGGTGGCCGGGGATGTTCAGGGCGTCAAAGTTGTACCAGTCACTTTCGATCTGCGGGCCTTCGGCGACGCGAAACCCCATGTCGGCAAAGATCGCGGTGACCTCTTCGGTCACTTGGGAAATGGGGTGGATCGAACCCTGCCGCGTCTGGCGCGCAGGCAGCGTCACATCAAGCCATTCACCGCGCAGCCGCGCATCAAGGGCTGCATCGGCCAGCGCCATTTTCTTGGCCGCAAGGGCCGAGTTGATCTCGTCCTTGAGCGCATTGAGCGCAGGGCCTGCGGTCTGGCGTTCTTCGGGCGTCATCTTGCCCAATTCGCGCATTTGCAAACTGATCTCGCCCTTTTTGCCCACGGCCTGCACACGCAGGTCTTCGATGGCGGCCTCATCGGCGGCATCGGCAATCAGGCCAAGGTATTTTTGTTTCAGATCGTCCATGCCGCACCTCTTGCAATCATCCCCGCGGAGTTAGCGAAATGACGCCACGGTTGCAAGAAGCGTTCAGCCTTGGTGCGGCGACCGTGCCCACCGCGCCGGAGTTGGAACCTATGGGTCCGCCCTAGGGCAATCTAGGGCAAAACAATATCGGCTCGCGAGGTGTGGACTTTCGCCGGAGAGAGCCGCCTGCCAAATGTCAGCGATTGCCTCTACCGTTGCCATTGTTGCCGTTGCCGTTGCCGTTGTTGCCGTTACCGTTGCCGTTGCCGTTGCCGTTGTTGCCGTTACCGTTGCCGTTGTTGCCGTTGCCGTTGTTGCCGTTACCGTTGCCGTTGTTGCCGTTGTTGCCGTTGTTGCCGTTGCCGTTGTTGCCGTTGCCGTTGTTGCCGTTGCCGTTACCGTTGCCGTTGTTGCCGTTACCGTTGTTGCCGGTGCCACTGCCGCTGTTACCAGAACCGCTACCGCCTGTGTTACCGCTGCCAGAACCACTATTACCGCCGTCAGCGTTGCCGTCGCCGCCGTTGCCAGCGCCGTCGCTGCCATCGCCGTTTCCGCCGTTGCCGCCGTTGCCGTTACCACCACTGCCCATAACCGGCGGTTGCGTATTGCCCAAGGCGGCCGCAACGTCCGTCGCAAAGGCTCTGGTCCCGTTCAAGGTGGCCTGGGATGCGCCAACGCCCAAAATTACAGCGAGAAATGTAATGACGGCAAAATCTACAGTGACAGCGCCATTGTCATCTTGCTGGAATTTCCTGAACAATGCGCAGGGACCTGTCGGCCTTTGGGTTTGGCCGCAGCGCAACAGCAGGTTGGCGTTACCGAACATATTGAACAAATCATTGGTCCTTCTTAACCCGCACGCGATACACAAACGGTTGGCATCCGGCATTCCAGTGGCCTGCTGATCGCTTGGGGATATGTTCCAATTAAGACGGAATATTGATAATTTTCTGCAAATTGTGAATCCATAAGCAGAGGGACTATCTGAAAAACACAGCGACGAGATGCCATCCCGTTGCGCGGCGGCTGAACTTTGGGCGCGCCTGAACGCTCTTTTGCTGGCGGAACTTGACCTTCCAGCGGATTATGAGTGCTGACCGCAGCGCGCGGCGTTCTTGCATGATCTTGGCAAACTGACGGTGGGCAACCATCCGGCAGCATATGAAAAATAGTCAGACATGGCGAGAAAGGGCCAAGGCCTTTCGCGACATTGCACCCGTTGCACCCGTTGCCGGGGCGCACCCTGAACGTGAGGGTGGAAAGGGATATCGCAAGGGATTGGGGGGCATGAAATCGAGCAGCCTTCGCGCCCGCGTTACCGCAAACCCATTCACATGATCTGCCGAACTCTCTGACGAAAAAAGCCGCCCAGTTTCCTGAGCGGCATTTGTTTTCCGGTCGGGTGCGGGGCTTATGCAGCCAGCGCATCCTTGGCTTTGCCGACAACAGCGGCAAATGCCTCAGGCTCGTTCACGGCCAGATCTGCCAGAACCTTACGGTCCACTTCGATGCCGGCCAGTGTCAGACCGTTGATGAACTTGGAATAGTTCAGTGTTTCATCAACCGAGCGCACACCTGCGTTGATCCGCTGGATCCACAAAGCGCGGAAATTGCGCTTGCGGTTGTGGCGGTCACGGGTTGCATATTGGTTGGCCTTGTCGACCGCTTGCGCCGCGACCTTGAAGGTCTTGGAGCGGCGATCATAATAACCTTTGGCAGCGTCGAGTACTTTTTTGTGACGACGGTGCGTGACGGTTCCACCTTTAACGCGCATATCTCAAATCCCTCTAATTAACGTGCGTAAGGCATCATCGGCTTGATGATACCCTCGTCTTGCTTGCTCAATGTGGTTGTCCCACGAGCGTTCCGGAGGAATTTGTTGGTGCGCTTGATCATACCGTGACGCTTGCCAGCTTGGCCCGCCAGGATACGGCCAGTTGCCGTCACTTTGAACCGCTTTTTGCAGCTCGATTTCGTTTTCATCTTCGGCATTTCCGTCTCCTTCAAAGGTTCGGTCTAATCGCGCGACTCGGCATGCCATCTCGGCCGGACGCGCGGGCTCAGGCGCGGCTGATACGACAGGGGTGGGGGTATTGCAAGAGGTGTTTCACCTTTTGACCTGCCTTGAAAGACAAAGCACGGGCTTCAGGTGCCGATCACCGACGCCACGACACGGACGATCACATCATCAACCGTATCAAGCGCATAGGCCCCGGGGTTTTCCTGCGCGGCATAGGCCATGCTTCCGGCACCAATCACCAGCAAAGCTAGGGCTGTTTTGGGCCAGCGCCAATCGGAATAGGCGCTGACAGCCGAGGGGATTGCAAAGGCGACCATCGTCAAACCGATCACAAAGATAAGATCATAGTCCATGGTGCCCTGCCGATATTGCTGTGCGATATTACTCTTGTTCTACTGCGTAAATCAAACGCTCAGCACAAGGGGCAACCCGCAAGATATTCGTAGATCCCGGTGTATTGAAGGGCACACCTGCGGTGACGACAATCATGTCGTCCTCACCCGCAAGGTTCTGGGCCTTTGCGGCACGGACTGCGGCAATCACCGCATCCTTAAACCGGTCCACATGGCCGGAGAGCACACAGTTCGTGCCCCATGACAGGCACAGCCGCCGCGCGGTTGTGATGTGATTGGTCAAGGCAATGATCGGCACGCGCGGGCGTTCACGCGACACTAAAAGCGCTGTCCGGCCTGATTGCGAGAAACAGCAGATCGCTTTGACGTCGGTCGTCTCGGCGATTTCACGGGCGGCGGATACGATCCCGTCGGCAACCGTCTTGCCGTCGGACTTGCGCGAGGCCTCGATAATTTCGGTGTAGGTCGGGTCGGCTTCGACTTCGGCGGCCACATTGCTCATCGTGTTGACGGCCTCGATCGGGAAAGAGCCCGCAGCGGATTCCGCAGACAGCATGATCGCGTCGGCGCCTTCATAGATCGCGGTGGCCACGTCCGATACCTCGGCACGTGTCGGCATCGGGCTGTCGATCATGGATTCGAGCATTTGCGTTGCCACAATCACGGGTTTCGCCGCCGCGCGGCATTTGCGTACCAGTTGTTTCTGGATAGGTGGCACGTTCTGTACGGGCAGTTCGACGCCCAGATCGCCACGCGCGACCATGATGCCGTCAGACACGGCAAGGATGCTGTCAAAGACCTTCACCGCGTTCGGCTTTTCGATTTTCGACAGGATCGCGGCACGGCCTTTGGCCAGCTCGCGCGCCTCTTCCACATCTGCGGGGCGCTGCACGAACGAAAGTGCCAGCCAGTCAACACCCAGATCGCACACGAATTCCAGATCCTTGCGGTCTTTTTCCGACAAAGCGGCCAGTGGCAGGATCACGTCAGGGACGTTCACACCTTTGCGGTTGGAAATCGTGCCGCCCACGATGACTTCGCAATTGGCAAAGGTCGCGCCACAGTCTTTGACCCGCAGTTTGATCTTACCATCATTCACCAGCAGATGCGCACCCGGCTCAAGCGCGTCAAAGATTTCTTTATGCGGCAGCTTTACGCGGTGCACATCGCCCTCGGCATCGTCCAGATCAAGACGGAAGTCCGCACCCGGTACCAGTTCTTCTTCCCCATTGGCGAACACACCGACCCGCAGTTTCGGTCCCTGCAAATCTGCCAGAATGGCAATCGGGCTATCGAGGTCTTTTTCCACCTGCCGGATGATCGCATGGCGCGCTTTGATCTCTGCATGATCCCCGTGCGACATGTTCAGCCGGAACACATCGGCACCGGCCTCGTGGAGGGCGCGGATCATCTCGTAATCGTTGGAAGCAGGGCCAAGTGTTGCGACGATTTTCACATTGCGGTGGCGTCTCATAGTCATTCCTTCGTACATCGCTACCGTTAGCGGTAACAGATTGGGTTGCGCCCTTATTGCGCAATTCCATTCCTGCTTCAACTAGCCTAAATCCTGTGTCAAAGGAATGACACCGCTATGACACATGACCCTTACGAAATCATTGGTGAGAACCGCACCGGACGCTGGCTGATTGCCTGTGATCACGCCACAAATACCGTGCCCGATTGGGTGCACGGTGGTGACCTGGGCCTGCCTGAGGCGGATATGCAGCGCCATATCGCCTATGATATCGGCGCCGCAGGTGTGACACGCAAATTGGCCGAAGCGCTGGACAGCCCTGCCATTCTGTCACGGTTTTCACGATTGGTATGCGACCCCAACAGGGGCGAGGATGACCCCACGATCATGATGCGCCTTTATGATGGCACGATTATCCCGGGCAACCGCAACGCCGATGACGCCGAAAAAGAAGAACGCCTGCAGCGGCTTTACCGGCCCTATCACGCAGCCTACGCGGATTTGGCCAATAAGATCGATCACCCGGTGATCTGTGCCGTGCATAGTTTCACGCCGCGCCTGCAGGGACGGCATCCGCGCCCTTGGGAGATTGGCGTGCTCTATGCCGATGACGCACGGCTAGCCACGCCCTTCATGGCTGCCTGCCGCGCGGCAGGGTGGTGTACGGGCGACAACCAGCCCTATGCAGGCCACCTGCCAGGTGACGCTGTAGACAGGCATGCCTTGCAGCATGGCCGCCCGAATGTGTTGATTGAGTTACGTCAGGACCTGATTGCGGATGAAGCAGGACAAACCCTTTGGGCAAACCGGCTGGCCCCTATATTATCACACGTATTGGCCCAATCAGGCCTTTGAGAGGACAAGACCATGGACGACCAGACACGTATCGAGATCGAAGCCGCCGCCTTTCGCAGGTTGCAAAAGCATCTGATGGAAGACCGCACCGACGCGCAAAACATCGACATGATGAATTTGGCAGGATTCTGCCGGAATTGTCTGGCACGCTGGTATCAGGAAGCCGCGAACGAGCGCGGAATCCCCATGACCAAGGACGAAGGCCGCGAAGCGTTTTACGGGATGACGATGGCCGAATGGAAAGCGAACTACCAGACCGAAGCAAGCGCGGCGGCCAAAGAGGCCTTCAAGGACAGCCACGGATAGGAAACCAACATGCTCGAACGCCTGACCGCATTCTTTGGCAATCCCACCGGCTATCACACGCCTTTGCCCGAAGCCGACGCAAGCCATGCTATGGGCGCGTTACTGGTGCGTGCCGCAAAGGCGGATCACACCTATCTGGTCGAAGAGATCGCGATGATCGACAAGATCTTGGCACAGCGCCACGGGATTAATCCGGTAGCTGCCGCCAAAATGCGCGCTGAATGCGAGCTGCTGGAACGCAAAATTCCCAAAACCACCGATATTGCCGCAATCCTCGAAACCGCAATCGGCACAACGGAAAAGGAAGCGACACTGCTGGCACTCTGGCAGGTCGTCTATGCGGACGGGATTACGCATGATGAAGAAGACGAGGTGCTGCACCAGATCGAAGCCGTGTTCGGTGTGGGGCCCGAGCGCGCGAAGGAGTTGCAGGCGCAAGCCCAGCACAGCTAGCACATCATCGGACAAGAGACACAAAGCAGCGGGCGCAGCATAAAAACGCGACAGGACACAGCGCCGCACTTTGCCATACAGAGCGGGCAGTGGCCCCCTAATTCCTGTGCCGTGTGCCCGCAGGACCGCAAGATAGGCCGTCGTCCGCGTTGCGCCAATCGCACCAGTGCATTCCTGTCGCGCCCACTGATCTAACTTTGCACCTTTTTTCGGCTTCTTTTCGCCAAAATGGTTCTCTAGCTCGGCTACAAAGTTGGCCAAAAATCAACATTGTGTTGGTTTTCAAACGGCCTCCGTAACCAAACGAGGTAAGAGAATATGCAGAACGCATCTATTTCCCATTGGCCTACACTCAAAAAGTGGCTCATTGCGAGTTCCTTTCTTTGCGTAGCGGCACCCGTCATCGCAGAAACCGTCACCCTGACCGCAATCAACGGGTCGACGACGGTGTCTGGTGAACTTCTCGATTTCACCGGCGACACGTATATCATCGATTCCACCCTTGGCCCTTTGCGCGTTCAGGCCAGTTCCGTCGAGTGCAATGGCCCTGGCTGCCCCGGCGCCGAACTGAGCGCCGATGCGATTGTGGAATGGGATGTGTCCTTGTGGGGCCAGCGACGGGCCTTTACCGAACATATCGAAAAGATTGCTGAACTCGTTGACCAAAAAACCGACGGGCGGTTCACTCTGAACCTGTCTTATGGTGGCCTTGCTCCGGCGCGCGAAAACCTTGAAGGCATTCAGGCCGGGACGTTCGAGATGGCGCAATTCTGTTCAGGATATCACCCCGAGAAAAACCCGACGATTACGGTGCTGGAGCTGCCTTTCCTCGGCGTCTCCACACTTGATCAGGAAGTCGCGGCATCCTTTGCCGTCTATGAACATCCCGCGACAGTCGCGGACATGGCGCGCTGGAATGCCACCATTCTGATGCCATCACCGCAACCACAGAACAATATCCTTGGGGTCGGGTTCCCGCCAACCTCTCTGGCGTCATTCAACGGCATGCAAATTCGCGCCACCGGTGGCATCGGACAGGCGGTCGAGGCATTGGGCGCGGTCGCGACTGTCATTCCGGCACCACAGGTCGCAGAGGCGCTGCGTGATGGCACTGTATCAGCCGTGGCCTTTGCCCCCCATGCCCACATGGCATTCGGGACGCTTGATAGCGGTGTCTGGTGGACAACAAACCTGAACCCCGGAACAACGAACTGCCCTGTTGTTGTGAACACGCCCGCGCTTGAACGGCTGCCCTCAGCGCACCGTGTGGCGCTCTTGTCATCCGTCGGTGAGGCGATTGATTACTACGTGGACAACTACAACGGTGCCACAATGGACGCGTGGGGCCCCGCCCTTGCGGAACGTGACATCGTTGAAATCACAATCAATGAAGAGATCACAACGGCGATCAACCGTGAAGTTGCCGGACCTGCGGCAGCGGCGTGGATTGCAGAACAATCCGCCGCCGGTTTTCCCGCGCAAGAACTCTACGACCTTGTGAAAGAAGTGGTCGCCAATACAAACTGATGCGTGACCGGTGGGGTCAGAAACCCCGCCACACTGCACAATGCAAAGAACAAGACCCGGCACTCAGGTGTCGGGTCTTTCTATCTGGCAAAGCGCCCTTTCCCCATCGTGAAAAGGGGCGTGCCCCCTTCAGACAGCCACCTTCCGGCTTTCTTCCAGATAGATCTCGCGCAAACGCGTCGCCACAGGCCCTGGCGTTCCTGCGCCAACGGAGACACCATCCACCTCGACCACCGGCATGACAAAGGTGCTGGCGGATGTGATAAACGCCTCATCTGCATCCTGCGCTTCGGCAATCGTAAAGCTACGCTCTTCGACCTTCATCTGCGCCTCACGTGCGAAGCGCAGCACAGCGGCACGCGTGATCCCGTGCAGAATCTCATTGCCCAGATGCCGTGTGATGATCGTATTGTTCTTGATAATGTAAGCGTTGTTCGAGGTCCCCTCGGTCACAGCCCCGTCTTCCACCATCCATGCGTCATCGACGCCGGCAGCCTTGGCCATCATCTTGCCCATTGACGGAAACAAAAGCTGCACAGTCTTGATATCGCGGCGCGCCCAGCGCTGGTCCGCGATCGAGATCACCTTGATCCCCTTTTTGGCAGCGGGGCTATCGGCCAGCCCGGGTTTGTTCTGGGTAAACAGGACAACGGTTGGTTTTGTCGTCTCAGGGTCGGGAAAGACGAAATCACGGTCATTGGGGGCACCACGGGTGATCTGCAGATAGATCATGCCCTCTTCAATGCCGTTGAGACGGACCAGTTCGCGGTGGACCTCCAAAAGATCCGGCAGAACTTCGGGGTGCGGCATATCCAGCTCGTTCAATGACCGTTCCAGCCGTTTGGCGTGGCCTGCAAAATCAATCAGCTTGCCGTCCAGCACAGAGGTGACTTCATACACCCCGTCAGCCATCAGAAACCCGCGATCAAAAATCGAGACTTTCGCTTCGTTTTCCGGCAGATATGCGCCGTTGACATAGACTGTCCGCATGGTCATCCCCAAAGTGCTATGGTGGGCGGGTGCACGCCCAGGTGATCGAATTTCAAAGGTTCATCACGGTCTTCGGCCAATAAGAGCGGCCCGTCAAGGTCGGTAAAGGCCACGCCCTGTGCAAGGATCGTGGCAGGCGCCATTGCAAGAGACGAGCCGACCATGCAGCCAACCATCACGCCATAGCCCTCAGCCTGTGCCTGACGTTTCAATGCCAGCGCCTCGGTCAGACCACCGGTCTTGTCCAGCTTGATGTTCACCATATCGTATTTGCCGCGCAACGCAGGCAGGCTGGCACGGTCATGACAGCTTTCATCCGCGCAAACAGGCAACGGGCGCGCGATCTCGGCCAGCATGTCATCCATACCTGCAGGCAACGGCTGTTCCACCATTTTCACACCAAGGCGGATCAGATGCGGCGCGAGATCGGCATAGACGTCCGCCGTCCAACCCTCGTTCGCGTCAACGATAATATCGGCGTCCGGCGCGCCCCGGCGGACCGCTTCAAGGCGCGCCATATCATCGGGCGTACCAAGCTTGATCTTGAGCAGAGGGCGGGACGCATGTTTGACGGCTTGCCGTTGCATCGCCTCGGGCGTGTCAAGCGAGAGCGTATAGGCGGTGATTTCCGAGGTGGGCACCGGCAGGCCCAACAGGTCCCATACACGTTTGCCTGCGCGCTTCGCCGCGTGATCCCAGAACGCACAATCAAGCGCATTGCGCGCGGCCCCTGCAGGCAAGGCATCAGGCAAATCGGGCCATGCACCCGTGAAACCCTCGATCTGCGCTGTCACACTCTCCAGTGTTTCGCCGTAGCGCGCGTAGGGCACGCATTCGCCCATGCCTCGCGCGCCATCACCTTCAACGGAAACGGTCAGGACCTGCGCCTCGGTCCGTGACCCGCGACTGATCGTAAAGACCTCTGCCAATTTGAACACATCGCGCGTCACGCCGACTTTCATAATGCCCTCATCATCTTGCCAAAAATACTCCCGCCGGAGGCATCAAAGTTCTGCCAGCGCGTCCACCAGACGGGCAGCGCCCTGACGGTAGGTGTCAACGGTCGGCAGGCCCATGCGGTCTTCGACCCCGGCCATATAGGCAAGCGCCTCTTCCTCGGACAGATGCTGGGTGTTGATCGACACGCCGACGACCTGACAGGCAGGGTTCGCCACGCGCGCGATGGGCAGCGCGGTGTCGCGCAGTGTTTCAAGGCTTGGCAGATCATAATCCGGCAATCCGCGCATGTGGGTGCGGGTGGGCTCATGGGCAAGGATCAGGGCATCCGGCTGGCCACCATGGATCAAGGCCATTGTGACACCTGAGTAGGACACATGGAACAGGCTGCCCTGCCCTTCGATGTGGTCCCAGTGATCGGGATCATTGTCAGGGGTCAGGTATTCTACAGCACCTGCCATGAAGTCAGCAATCACCGCATCCAACGGCACGCCTCCGCCGGTGATCAGGATACCCGTCTGGCCAGTCGGACGAAAGGTGGATTTCATGCCGCGCTTTTGCATCTCTGCATCCATGGCAAGGCCGGTATACATCTTGCCGACCGAACAATCCGTGCCAATAGCGAGGCAGCGCTTGCCGGTCCGCTTTTTGCCGTTTGCGATCGGATAGGCGACGGACGGAATACGTACATCAAACAGCGTCTGGCCACTCACACGGGCAGCGGACATCAGCTCGTCTTCGTCGCGCAGCAGGTTATGCAGGCCCGACGCAATATCGAAACCCATCCGCAAGGCAGTCACAAGAACTTCTTTCCACGCCTTGGAAATATAGCCGCCACGGTTGGCGACACCGATCACCAAGGTTTTGACGCCGGCGGCATGCGCTTCTTCCAGCGTCATATCGGGGATCCCGAGGTCGGCACCACATCCGGGCATGCGGAATTGGCCAAGGGCGTTCTCTGGACGCCAGTCCTTGATCCCTTGGGCCACTTTCGCGGCCAATTGATCTGGGGCATCGCCAAGGAACAAAAGATAGGGTGTCTGGATCATGGAAAGGCTCCGGATGGCTTGTGTTTCATGTTGGGTGGAAAATATCTCGCATCATGGCGCAATTGCATCGCTGAATTGAACGACAGGAACGGTAAAAGCGGCAATTCCTTGCGCAAGATAGACTTATCTTCGAAGAAATGACGATCCATTTCTATAAGATGAACAGACGATCCACCGCCCCCAACGAAAAAGCCCGGGCGCGTACGCCCGGGCTGAGAAAAGCTGGTGGAGGGATATTAGCCTTTCGAGAAGTCAGGATAAGCTTCCATCCCCAGTTCAGCCATGTCCAAACCGTTGATCTCGGCCTCTTCGGTGACACGGATGCCCATGACGCCCTTGAGGATGGTCCATACGACCAGAGAGATGACGAAAGTAAACACACCGTAGGCGATGATACCCGTGATCTGTGCGCCCCAGTTACCTGTGTAGAAGGCAACAGCCAGCGTACCCCAGATACCTGCAAAGAGGTGGACAGGGATCGCACCGACAACGTCGTCGATCTTGAGCTTGTCGAGCAGTGGCACAGTGAAGACCACGATCACACCACCAACAGCACCTGTCATCAACGCACCGAAGAGCGATGGCGCCAGAGGCTCGGCTGTGATGGAGACCAGACCGGCAAGTGCGCCGTTCAGAACCATCGTCAGGTCGACCTTCTTGTACAGGATCTGCGTCAGGATCAGCGCAGTCACCGCACCGGCAGAGGCTGCCATGTTGGTGTTTGCAAAGATACGGCCGACGTCGGTGATGTCGCCAACGGTACCCGCAGCCAGCTGCGAACCACCGTTAAAGCCGAACCAACCCAGCCACAGGATGAATGTACCCAGTGTTGCGAGGGCAAGGTTGGAGCCCGGCATCGGCACAGTTTTGCCATCCTTGTACTTGCCCAGACGCGGGCCAAGGATCAGCGCACCGGCCAAAGCAGCCCAGCCACCGACAGAGTGTACGATCGTGGATCCAGCGAAGTCGGAGAAGCCCAGTTCGGACAACCAGCCGCCGCCCCACTGCCAGGACCCCGAAATCGGGTACATCAGGCCTGTCAGGATCACGACGAAGATCAGGAAGGGCCACAGCTTGATACGCTCGGCCAATGCACCCGAAACGATCGACGCAGTTGCCGCAACGAACATCAACTGGAAGAAGAAGTCGGATGCAACAGATGCGTAATCCAGTGCGGCGTCAGACGCGGAAAGACCCACAGGCTCAAGCACTGTTGGTACAAAGTTCAGCGCGAAGTAGCCGTTGAAGTCGCCCGGATACATCAGGTTGAAGCCGACCAGCCAGTACATGATCGCTGCGATGGAAAAGAGCGCGATGTTCTTGGTCAGCTGCATGGCGACGTTCTTGGACCGCACCAGACCCGCCTCAAGCATGGCAAAACCTGCTGCCATCCAGAACACCAGAAAACCGCCCACAAGGAACAGCAATGTGGTCATGATGTACGGGCCGATCTCGTCAAAGCTCGGCGCGGCATCCTGCGCCAGCGCGAAAGTCGGAAGCAGCGTCAAGGCTGCGCCAACTGAAAGATATTTCGTCAGTTTCATAGTTTTGTCCCTCGTTCCGCGATCAAAGCGCGTCATCATTGGTCTCGCCGGTCCGCACGCGCAGCGCGCTTTCAACGTCGAGTACGAAGATCTTGCCGTCGCCGATCTTCTCGGTCTTGGCGGTGGTTGCGATGGTGGTCACGACCTGATCGGCCATGCTGTCCTGCACGACGATCTCGAGCTTGACCTTCGGCACGAAGTTCACGGCGTATTCCGCGCCACGATAGATTTCGGTGTGGCCGGACTGAGAGCCAAAGCCCTTGATTTCAGACACCATCATGCCGCGCACGCCGACGGTGGTCAGCGCCTCGCGGACCTCCTCCAGCTTGAACGGTTTAATTGTTGCAATGATGAGTTTCACGTTCTTCCCCTTGCAAATACTAATGCAGACCCAATTTCGGCAGCGCCCGCTTGCAGAAAGACAAAGAGCCCGCCAACAGCGCGGCGACAATCTTTTGCGCCCTGCTGAACGGGGGGGCAACATGCCATTTTGCACATTTTTTGCACAAATTGCGCGCTTCGCTTAAATTTTGGGCGGCGTAAAAAGGCTCACCCACCGACTCATCCGCGCTCTACATTCCCAAGCAGGCAGGCTATAGTCGGCAAAAATCTGGCCCCAAGCAGTCAATCGAGCGGATCATGAGTGGAAACGGCAACAAGCGGCCCCCTTTGGTAGCCGACAAACGCTACACAGCAAAACCTGCGGCCAAGAAGGCCACGGGGCCGAGCAAGAAGCCCACAAAACCAGCAGCCCGGCGCAAGACAGCGCCGAAAAAGGCACAGCCGCGCGGCGCAATCGGCTGGATCCTTGCACCGTTTCGCTGGATGATCCGCCTGATCTGGGCGCTGTCATGGCGTGTGGGTCTTGTGACAGGTCTGATTATCGGGGGATTCTCGCTTTATTTCGCGTCGCAACTGCCGGATGTTTCCGAACTGATTGACGGCCGCACGCGCGGATCGGTCACGATGACTGATGTGTCGGGCAGCGTGTTCGCGTGGCGTGGCGACCAGTTCGGTGGAATGGTGACGGCAGAAACCGTTTCACCCCATTTGCACAACGCGGTTGTGGCGACCGAAGATAAGCGATTCTACCGCCACTTCGGGATTTCGCCGCGCGGTATCGCCTCGGCGGTGCGGATCAACCTGCGCGAAGGGCGTGGGCCGCTGTCCGGCAACGGCGGTTCGACAATCACGCAGCAGACCGCAAAACTTTTGTGCCTTGGTGTGCCGTTTGATCCAGCCGTCTGGGACAGCGAGCGCTCCTATGAGGCCGATTGCCGCCAAGGTTCGCTTTGGCGCAAGGCGCGTGAAGCGGTGTTCTCGGTCGGAATGGAAATAAAATACACCAAAGAAGAAATCCTCACGATCTATCTGAACCGCGCCTATCTGGGTGCGGGCAGCCGCGGATTTGAGGCCGCAGCCCAGCGCTATTTCGGGATTTCTGCCGCCGAGGTGAACCCCGCACAGGCCGCGATGCTGGCAGGTTTGCTGACAGCGCCTTCGGCCAACGCCCCTACCCGCAACCTGCAACGTGCCCAGGATCGCGCATCGGTCGTTATCGGGTTGATGGAAGAACAGGAGTATCTGACGCCGGAACAGGCCCGCGATGCCCGGCTGAACCCTGCGACACTTTCTGATGCGGCCCGTGCCAGCTCTGGCGGGTTTTTCGCCGATTGGGTGATGGATAGCGGCCCCGAGTTCTTTACCCGCAACACAACAGAAGACGTGATTATCCGCACCACGCTTGACCAACGCATTCAGACCGCCGCTGAAGAAGCGCTTTTGCAGGTCTTTGCCAACGAAGTACGCGAAGGGTCCGAAGCACAGGCGGCAATTGTCGTGATGTCCGCCGATGGCGCCGTGCGCGCCATGGTTGGCGGCCGCAACATCAGTGCGACAGGCGCGTTTAACCGCGCCACACAGGCGCTGCGGCAGACCGGATCGGCGTTCAAGCCGTTTATCTACGCCGCCGCCCTCGATCTTGGGATGTCGCCCTACAATATGATCGACGATGCGCCGACTTGCTGGCAACGGCGCGGTTCGCCCCAATGGTGCCCCGAAAACTATGACCGCGAATTCGTGGGACCGGTGTCGATGGTGGATGCGCTGGCCACCAGCCGCAACATTCCCGCGATCGTTTTGTCCGAAGAAGTCGGCCGCGAACTGGTCCGCAATGTTGCTGCCGGTTTCGGGATCGAGGGCGATCTGGCTGCGGGCCCGGCCTTGGCATTGGGCGTATCAGAGAGCACGCTGCTGGATATGACAGGGGCCTTCGCAGGTATCCTGAATGGCGGATCGGCGGTAACACCTTACGGTCTGACAGAACTGCGGTTTATGGGCGATGATACGCCCCTGATGGACGCGCAGGACGCAGGCATCGGCGAACGGATCATCCGCCAAGAGGCCGCGCGTCAGTTGACATGGATGATGACCAAGGTTGTCGAGCAAGGCACCGGAACACGTGCGCGCATCGACGGCTGGCAGATCGCGGGCAAGACCGGCACGACACAAGGCTCACGTGATGCGTGGTTTATCGGCTTCACCGGCGATTACGTCACCGGCGTCTGGATGGGCTATGATGACAACCGGCGTCTGACCGGCGTAACGGGTGGTGGCCTGCCGGCAACAATCTGGCGCGAAACGATGCAGCGCGTGCTGAGCGGCCAACAACCCACACCCCTGCCGATGAGCATCCCGGAACGCCCCTTCGCAACAGGTGTACTTGAAAGCCAAGGCGGCGAAGCACCCGCGCAGGATATCCTTAACCTGCTTGACAGTATTCTGACGGGCACGAACTAGCTGTCGGGAACGTCACACCGGTCATAACGGAACGCATAGCCGCTCCAGATCATGTAGAGTCCGGTGCCTCGCGCATCGGGCATCAGCATCGCGCGCTCGGTCCATGCCTCGGCCTCGCCCGAGCACTGCATCTCGTAGATCGTGGCGTTCATATCCTCGACCGCGACAGGGTTGATCATGTGACACTCGACCTCGACCCCGTAGAAGATATTTTCTTCGATCTTGAGCGATCCGCCATCCACACCGATCAGCGCACATTCCGCATTCGCCGTCTGTTTATAGACGCCGTCATAGGGGCTGGCCCAAAGGGCGACAGGCAAAAACGCCAGTCCAAAGGAAAGATTCGCAAAAGACAATCGCATAAGGGTTACAGCTTTGCGCAATTCCGCGTGCTGTTTCAATCTTTGATCGTGCCCGAAGGGCAACAAGACGCAACCCCCTGTGCAGAAAGGCGACACTTCGGTTTCACCTAAAACAGCCCGGAGTGATGATTGCGCCCTGCCGGATTGCCCGCTAGCGTGCGCGCAAATGACAGGAGAACGACCATGAGTGTAATCGAAGCCAAACTTGCCGAATTGGGTGTGACACTTCCGGATGCCCCCGCCCCCGCCGCCAACTACGTCCCCTATGTGGTTGCGGGTGACATGGTTTATGTGTCGGGCCAGATTTCGGCCAATGCCGATGGGATGATCAAAGGCAAGCTGGGCGCCGATATGGAGGCCGAGGCTGGTGCCGAGGCCGCCAAGACCTGCGCGATCAGCCTGCTTGCGCAACTCAAGGCCGCCTGTGGCGGCGATATCGACCGGTTGGTACGTGTTGTGAAGCTGACGGGGTTTGTAAATTCGACCGCTGATTTCGGCGACCAACCCAAAGTGATCAACGGCGCGTCCGACTTTTTAGTTGCGGCCTTGGGCGATAAGGGACGTCATGCGCGATCAGCGGTCAGTGCGGCCAGCCTGCCGTTCGGCGTTGCTGTCGAAATCGAAGCGATCTTCCAGATCAAATGACACTGCCCGCGTCTTTCTTTGCCCGCCCGATCACCCACCGCGCCCTGCATGACCGCAAGGCGGGGCGGGTCGAGAATAGCGTCAAATCCATTCAGGCCGCTCTTGATGCCGGGTACGGGATCGAGATGGACGTGCAGTTGACCCGCGACGGTCATGCAATGGTGTTTCATGATGATACCCTGGATAGATTGACCGCTCAGTCGGGGCCAGTGCGTGATCGCACGCGTGCTGCGTTAGAGGAAATCCCGCTCACCGATGACGGCAGCACCATTCCGTCGCTGGAGACCGTGCTGGATTTGGTGGGTGGAAAAGTGCCGCTGCTGATCGAGATCAAGGATCAGGACGGCGCGATGGGCCCCGATGTGGGGCCGCTAGAAAGAGCCGTGTGTGACGCACTTGTCGACTACACCGGTGATGTGGCGCTCATGTCGTTCAACCCCCATTCTGTGGCTGCTTGCGCGCAATATGCGCCTCACATTCCGCGCGGGATCACGACTTCCAGCTATGAGGCAGTCTTCTGGCCCGAGGTCCCCGACACCGTTCGCGATGTCCTGCGCGAAATCCCGGATTACGACCGCGTCGGCGCCTGTTTTATCAGCCACGAATTCACCGATCTCGACCGCCCGCGCGTGGCTGACCTCAAAACACAAGGGGCGCATATCTTTACGTGGACAATCCGCTCTCCCGAGGCTGAAGCAAAGGCGCGCCGGATCGTGGATAATGTGACATTCGAGGGTTACTTGGCTTGACGCCGCAGCCGATGCACACAAGTTGCATGCTATGAGCGACGCACCCATCGAAATCACCGCGCACCCGACCATCAACGCGATTGACGCGACCGAATGGGACGCCTGCGCCTGCCCCGAGGCGGCGAATGGCCGCCCCGATGACCCCTTTACCACGCATCGGTTCCTGAAGGCGTTGGAGGATAGCGGATCGGTTGGCCCCGGTACCGGTTGGCAGCCGCGTTACCTGACGGCCAAGCAGGGTGACACGATGATTGCCGCAGCCCCGCTTTACGCCAAAGGGCACAGCCAAGGCGAATATATCTTCGATCACAACTGGGCCCATGCCTATGAAAATGCGGGCGGGCGGTATTATCCGAAACTTCAGATTGCGGTGCCTTTCACACCGGCCACGGGGCGGCGGTTTCTGACAAAACCCGGGTTTGAGGCGGCAGGCATGTCCGCGCTGATCCAAGGTGCGGTACAGATTGCGGCAGACAATGAGCTATCATCAGTGCATGCAACGTTTTGCACCGAGGCCGAGGCGCTTGCTGGTGCGGAAATGGGCCTTCTGGCCCGCATCGGTCAGCAATTTCATTGGGTGAATGACGACTACGCTGATTTCGATTCTTTCCTTGGCTCGCTTTCCAGCCGCAAGCGCAAGAACATGCGCAAGGAACGCAAGACGGCCAATGAATTCGGCGGCGAGATCGTTTCGCTGACGGGCGATCAGATCAAGCCCGCGCATTGGGATGCGTTCTGGGTGTTCTATCAGGACACTGGCAACCGCAAATGGGGCACGCCCTATCTGACGCGGGCGTTCTTCGATTACGCGCAGGACACGCTGCGCGATGATATGCTGATGGTGCTGGCCATGCGCGACGGGCGGCCAGTGGCGGGCGCGCTGAACTTCATCGGGCGCGATACGCTATACGGGCGCTACTGGGGCTGTGTCGAGCACCACGATTGCCTGCATTTCGAAGTCTGTTATTACCGCGCTATCGACTATGCCATCCAACACAGGTTGGGAAAGGTCGAGGCCGGTGCGCAGGGCGAACACAAACTCGCGCGCGGGTATCTGCCGGTTGCCACCCATTCGCTGCACTGGTTCGGCGATGCGGGATTCAAAGACGCCGTTGCCCGCTATCTTGAAGCCGAGCGCGAAGCGATTGATCACGAAATCGAGGTACTGACCAGCTATGGCCCGTTCCGCAAATCAAATATGGAGGACCACCAATGACCGACAAACTGACCGCCGCAGAGCACAAAGAACATATCGCGCCGTTGCTTGAAAACGGATGGACGCTGGCCGAGGGCGGTGAGGCGATCCACAAGGAATTCGTCTTTGCAAACTTTGTTGAGGCTTTCGGTTTCATGACACGCGCCGCGATCTGGGCGGAAAAGCTGAACCACCACCCCGAATGGTTCAATGTTTACAAAACCGTGAAGGTCACCTTGACGACACATGACGCAGATGGCCTAAGCGCGCTCGACGCCAAACTGGGCGCAAAAATGGACCAACTCGCCGGAGGCTAATGTGGAGCAACTACTCAATACCGTTATCTGGAACGGTAAAACGATCGGGGATCTGCTGACGATCCAGTTTCTGGCATCCGCCGTGGGCAGTGTGCTGGCGGTTGTCGCAATTCTGGTCGCGGGTTTTCTGCTGGGTGGCTGGGTACGCAAGCGGCTGACCAATCTGGGGCTGTCTTACGCGCATCTGGATATGACGCTGTTCAACTTTCTGGGCAACGTGGCACGCTATATTGTCATCGGCTTTGCGTTCCTCTTCGTGCTCAACACATTCGGGGTACAGACCACGTCTGTTGTCGCTGTCATCGGTGCCGCAGGTCTTGCGATTGGTCTGGCTTTGCAAGGAACACTGTCGAATGTCGCTGCCGGTGTGATGATCGTTTTTTTCCGCCCCATCAGGATCGGCGATTTCGTCGAAGTGAACGGCCAGATGGGGACCGTAAAAGAAATCACGCTGAACTACACAGAACTGGCGGCGGTGAGCAACGTGCAGATCATCATCCCCAACAGTCAGGTCTGGGGCAACACCATTGTGAACTATTCCAGCTATGACACCCGCCGTGCGGAGTGGATTTTTGGCGTGGCTTACGGGGCTGATCTGAAGCGGGCCGAAGAGACAATTCGCGAAACGATCATGGCCGATCCGCGTTCAAAGGCCGACCCTGCGCCATTTATTCAGGTCAACAATCTGGGCGATTTCTCGGTCGATTTTCTGGTGCGCGTTTGGTGCGACAGTGGCGATTACTTTGCCTATCAGGCCGATATGAAGCGCAAGGTAAAAGAGGCGCTGGACGCAGGCGGCATCGAAATCCCGTTCCCGACACGCACAGTGATGCAAGTGAACGGCTAAGAGGCTTAGAAACCCGGTATGGCCGTGGGCTGTTTGCGTACGTTAAGTGCGCTCGTCCCGCTGCGTGTTTGTCTCGTCTGGTTCGTTGTGATCGCTGGGATCAAAATCGCTGGGATCAAAATCGCTGGGATCATATCCTTCGTCATCCTCGGGGATACCCGTGACATGCGTTGTTCCGGTCTCTTCGTCGTAGACAAGCCCGTATTTCGCTCGGCCTTCTGATTTGTAACGCCGGTATTCATGTAACCCCGCGTAGATAAATACCAGTACGAAGGGCACGATAAGCGCGATTGCAATCAGTTGGGGTTCCATCGGGATCGGCCTTTGCGTGCGGGGTGTCGTGGTGACGGGCTGCGCCGATACGCAGAATGACACTGCCCGCCGAAACGGGCAGCGTCGGGATCTTCCTAGGCTATCTGCGCCAAGAGCGTCTCGCCGGCAGAGACCTCACAAACGCCGGGGCCTTCCTCTTCATTGAGAATTGTCACGATGCCGTCTTCAACCAGCATCGCGTAGCGCTTGGAGCGGTCTACGAAACCGACGGGGCCCGCGCTAAAGTTCATGCCGATAGCTTTGGTAAACGCACTTTCCGCGTCAGCCAGCATCGTGATGCCGGTTTCGATTGCGCGGGTGCTGTCGCCCCATGCTTTCATCACAAACGGGTCGTTCACGGACACGCAGATGATTTCATCCACTCCTTTTTCCATGAACGCATCATATGTCACCATAAAGCTTGGGACGTGCGCGGTTGTGCACGTGCCTGTATAAGCGCCGGGCAAACCAAAAATCACAACTTTGCGCCCTTTCACCTTGTCGGAAAGCTGTACTGGCTGTGGGCCTTCATCGCCCATCACCAGCATTGTGGCGTCTGGCAGCGTATCACCTGTCTTGATTGTCATAACTCTCGCCTTTGTTCAGAATTGTTTCTCCGTTGAAATCTCATATAGAGTGCGAAATGCCAACAGCCAGTCATAAGAAGAGGTGAACCCCCATGACGCACGTTGTTATCGTCGGAGCAGGACAGGCAGGCGCATCGCTGGCCGCGAAACTGCGCACCGTCGGGTTTGAGGGTGAGATCACGCTGATTGGTGCCGAAAAAGTGCCCCCCTACCAGCGTCCACCGCTGTCAAAAGCCTATCTTTTGGGAGAAATGGCCGAGGAACGGCTCTATCTGCGGCCTGCGGTCTTTTATGATGAACACAACATCGACTTGCGGCTGAATACCCGTGTGACTGCGATTGATCGCGCGGCAAAAACAATCCGGCTGAGCGATGACACCGAACTGGCCTATGATGAACTTGCCCTGACCACCGGCGCACATCCGCGCACCCTGCCCGCAGCCATCGGCGGGATGCTGGATGGCATTTTTGCCGTACGTGATCTGAGCGATGCCGATGCGATGGCCCCGGCGTTCTCCGCGGGCAAGCGGGTGTTGATCATTGGCGGCGGATATATCGGGCTAGAGGCGGCGGCGGTGGCGTCAAAGTTGGGGTTGCAAGTGACGCTGGTGGAGATGGCAGACCGGATCTTGCAGCGGGTCGCGGCCCCTGCAACGTCCGACTATTTCCGCGCGCTGCATCAAAGCCATGGCGTTGATATTCGCGAAGGCGTCGGACTTGAGCGGCTATTGGGCGCGGATCACGTCACCGGTGCAGTGCTGACCGACGGCACAACGCTGGAGATTGATTTTGCGGTTGTCGGCGTCGGGATCAACCCTGCGAGCATTCTGGCCGAAAGTGCGGGGCTTGATGTCGGCAACGGCATTACGACTGACAATTATGGGCGCACCTCCGACCCGCATATCTGGGCCGCTGGCGATTGCGCATCGTGCCTGTTTCACGGCCAGACTATCCGCCTTGAAAGCGTCGGCAACGCGATTGATCAAGCCGAAGCAGTTGCTGCGAATATCGCAGGCGGCGATGCACCCTACGTGCCAAAGCCATGGTTCTGGTCCGATCAATATGATTGCAAACTACAAATCGCAGGGCTGAACTTGGGCTATACAGACGTCTATCTGCGCAAAGGCGACGCGCCCGGTGTGCAATCAAACTGGTATTACAACCGCGACACCCTGCTGGCCGTCGATGCCATGAACGATCCGCGCAACTATATGGTTGGCAAGCGCTTGATCGAAGCGGGACGGAGCCCCGATCCGGCGTTAATCACGGACCCCGCAACAGACATGAAAGCCTTGCTGAAACCGTGAGGATCATCGGCGGCACCCATCGGGGCACGGCACTGGCCGCTGTCGGCCAAGGCGATGCGGCCGCGCATTTGCGCCCCACCACGGACCGCGTACGCGAAAGCCTGTTCAATGTGCTGCAAGGCGGGCGCTTTGGCGATCCGGTTGGTGGCGCACATGTGCTGGACCTCTTTGCAGGCACCGGTGCGCTGGGGCTTGAGGCGCTGTCACGCGGGGCGGCGCATGTCACATTTGTCGATAACGGACGGGTGGCGCAGAAATTGATCCGCGAGAATATCACCAAGCTACGCCGGCAGGATAATGCGACCGTGCTGCGCACAGATACCGGCAAGCTGCCGCAGGGCACGCCCTGCACATTGGTATTTCTTGATCCACCATACGATCAGAACCTCGGGGGCAAAGCCCTGGCCGTGGCGAAAGCCGCAGGATGGCTGGCCCCTGACGCCCTCATCGTTTGGGAAGAAAGCCGTGCGCAGATTGCACCGCCAGGGTTCACGACACTGGATCAGCGGCGTTATGGTGACACGTGGGTCACGTTTTTACGTCACAATGCCTGACACAAGGCGGTTTGCCTGCCTAAAGCACCTCGGCGGGCGCAACCCACCAATCCATTTTGGCGACCTGCACAATGCGTGCGACCTGACGCGCGGTGGCCATATCTTTGACCAGCCCGAAACAGGTGGCCCCTGATCCCGACATACCCGCGACAGAGACCGCAGGAAGTGAACGGAGCTTGCTAATTGCCTCAGTTATCTGAGGGGCGATGGTTTCGGCGGGGGCTTGCAGGTCATTGCGTTGCCCCAAGAGCCAGCGGACGAAGCCGTCATAGTCGAGTGCAGCGGGCAGTGGTGTCATCGGGCTGCCTTGTTTGGTGGCAAGGCCCTGAAACACCGGACCTGTCGGCACCTCGACCGGGGGCCGCACCAAGACCAGTGCACAGGATGGCAATTTCGCGACCGGTGACAACACATCACCAATCCCGGACATCCGCAACGGGCGTGGTGATGCCACGCACACAGGCACATCCGCGCCAAGCGCCACGACTTCGGGCGTCATTGCTGGAAGTGGGGCGACGCCCCAAAGTTCCGCCAACATCGCCAGCGTTGTCGCGGCATCCGAAGACCCGCTGCCGATCCCTGCCGCGTGGGGCAGGTGTTTTTCCAAGGTCAAAGAGGCCCCTTTCGTGACGCCCCGCGCCACACGAAGTACCTCGGCGGCGCGCATCATCAGATTGGTATGATCTGTCGGCACGCCGGGCGAGAACGGACCGGTCACCGAAATCCGCAAATCGGGGGCGATCGTCGCGCCAAGCTGATCGGCAACGCCAGCGAAGACAACCAGACTATCCAGCAAGTGATAGCCATCATCCCGCTGTCCGGTCACATGCAGGGTCAGGTTCACCTTGGCAGGGGCGCTGGCTCTAATCGTCGCCACTGGCAACCCGAATGGGCGCGCGCCCCTCATCGACCAAAACCAGATCCAACCCACGCTTTAACTTGTCACGGATACGCAATGCCTCGTCAGCCTCGGGATCGAACGAGAGGGCGCGATGCCACTGGAACCGCGCTTCGGTCTCGCGGCCAACAGCCCAGAACGCGTCTCCCAGATGATCATTTATCACAGGATCGACCGGCTCGAGTGACGCGGCACGTTCGAGATGGAAAACCGCCTCTTCATAACGGCCCAGTTGAAAATAGACCCACCCCAGACTATCCACTATGGCGCCGTTATCGGGCCGTTCTGCCGCCGCTGTTTCAATCATCTCCAGCGCTTCATCCAGTTTTTCACCTCGTTCCACCAGCGAATACCCCAGATAGTTCAGAACCTGCGGGTGATCGGGCCGTAACGCGAGTGCCGCGCGGAAATCTGCCTCGGCACCCGACCAATCATCCATGCGGTGATAGGAAATGCCCCTTGTATAATGCACAAACCACCGCGCGTTCTGTTCTTCATCATAAAGTTCAAGTGCGGTGGTGTAGGCGGCAATCGCTTCGTCATAGCGTTCTGCCTGCCGCAAGGTATCGCCTTTGGTGGCGTAGACTTCAGGCAATGCAGGATGACTGCGCGTCAGAGCCTCAAGTACTTCGATCGCCGCATCCTGCCTGCCAGCGGCACGCAGCACCTCGGCGCGCCCCAGTTCGGCGGCAGAAAAAGACGGATCGTCGCGCGCAACAGACGCGAATGCGAGATTGGCAAGATCATACTGTTCCAGCTCTTCCAGCAGGCGCGCTGTCATCAGAACCGCAGCCGTGTTTTCCGGCCACAGGTAACTTGCCGCACGCGCATACATCAGCGTGAATGACGCTGGTGCGTCTTCTTGCACAATACCTGCAATCACATGAAACAAATCGCCCATCGCTTGCGCGGGTGTGCGCACGGCTGTGTAGGCTACGGCTTCCTCTGCGGCAACTCTGGCACGTAAGTCGGCAATACCGGGATCAAGCTGATCGCCAAAAACACCGTCAATGATGGCCAGGGCATCGCCGTTGCGTTCCAGCTGGCTCAGGATTTGCGCGTGGGCCATGGCGCTTTGGCGGCTGTATCGCATCCCGCCGGGCACCTGCCCCGACAAAATGGCGTCGGCACCTTCGAAATCCCCAACAGAGGCCAGCGCATAGGCTTTGTGTGTCAGCCCGTAAATCATCATGCCCTCGGCCGCGATCACTTCGTCAAAGTGCGCTGTGGCACGGGTCATGTCGCCCTCGCCCAGATAGGCCCAGCCCTTGGCCAGACCATCCACAAGCGGCCCGACCGAGCGACCCGCATCAAGCGTATCAAGAATAGCCTGCCAATCACCCGCTTTGGCGCTGGACATCATCAAGGTCAGATTGGCGACCTGACTCTCGTACCCGCGTTCCACGATGCTTTCCGCTATGGGCAGCGCCCGCGCGATATCACCCAAGGCGATGTGGGCCGTCATGGTATTTTCAAGCAGTGCTGGGTCTGCCGGATCAGAAATCAATGCGCGCGACAATCGCCGCGACGCTTCGGCAAAGTCATTGGCCTGCAGGGCCTGCCGCGCCGCGAGATATGATCCCGCATCCGGATCTGCGAAACCCGGATGGCCGCCCAAAATGGCGACGGCCGCAATCGCTCCGAAAAATGATCTCTTCACTACAGTCAAACCTGAACCTCTGTTGCTTTTAACGCACCCTAAGCAGGGAAAGGCTTGCATGCAAACAGCACAAAGTGAGGGTGGCAAATTGTTGCGGGGTGGATGGAATCTTCAGACTGGCCCGCGACCGAGAGAAACAAGAAGACAGGCCACTACGGCCCGCCTGCTCGCCCTGCCAAGACTGCTCGCATGCGCCTATTAAATATGACGCTTCACGTTACCAGCGACACTAAGCGATAAGGTGATTCGCAGTCAAGTGACTGATTCGCTCAACGTCAACTTGTCGGGGCATATACGCGGCAAAGCGGATCGACGGGAACAGGGCTGACCAGAAATGGTGTCTCTGGCGGCATGCCGCTTTCTTCAACCCAGCGCCCGTTGAGGCAAAAATCCTGTGCGTAGTTCCCAAGGTTGAAGCCGAAACCGGGGTCGCCACAATCCATTGCCGTACCGTCCGCGTTCCAAGCCTGCGAAACGCCAAGTCCCATCTCGCCCGGCGTCAGAAAGACACTGCGCGCAGGATCGTAGTTGAGAAACCAGCTCGCGCCGTCACGCCGCGTGTCCATGTCCCATTTGCCCAAAAGCTGCTGGTCCTGGTATCCGGCGATCCGGAACAAGGTTACATCGTCCTGCGTGATCAGAGGTTTGTTCAGCGCGGCAGGCCTGATCGACATCTGCCCGGTCATTGTGTAGCCGTTCGCCCCTTGCCAGCAAAAATAGAAATCTGCTGCGTGGGCAGAATTCGCCAGTAACGAAAGCGCAACAGCAACACCTTTAATCAACCGCTATTCTCCCGCATCACATGTCCCGCCAGATAGAGCGAACCGCAGATCAGGATCCGTGCGTTGGGCGCATCCTGCTTGATCGCGACGATTGCCTCTTGGACAGTGTCGGCAATGCGGGCAGGCAAACCAGCCTTTTCCGCCTCTGCGGCTGTGGTTGCTGCAGGCAGTGTGGCTTTTTCGCCGGGAATTGACAGGGCGGTCAGCGATGCCGCGACACCGGCCAAAGGGCGCAGGTAGCCGCCAATATCCTTGGTGTTCAGCATCCCGCAAATTAAATGGGTCGGGCGCGCCGGTTGCGCGCGCAACGTTTCGGCCAGCGCCTGCCCTGCTGCGGGGTTATGCCCGCCATCCAGCCAAAGCTCGGCAGGTGCCGCCAGTGCGACCAAGGGCCCTTCAGTAAGCTTTTCCATCCGCGCGGGCCAATACGCGCGGGTCACCGCGGCCTCGCAGGCCGCATCATCGCGGCCCAGCGCACGCAATGCGGCAATTGCCGCCCCCGCGTTCATCACCTGATGCGGTCCGCGCAGATTTGGCAACGGCAGGTCCAGCAACCCTCGCTCGTCCTGATAGATCAGCCTGTCGCGCTCGACACTGACATGCCAGTGCTGACCATACGCGAGAAGCGGCGCGCCGAGCGCTGCCGCCTTTGCTTCGATCACATCCATGCTTTCTGCGTGCTGCGGGCCAACAACGCAGGGCACGCCGCGTTTGATGATCCCTGCCTTTTCGCCAGCAATCGCAGCAAGCGTATCGCCCAGATATTGCTGGTGATCCAAATCAACGGGCGTGATGATCGTAATCACGGGGTCCGCAACAACGTTGGTTGCATCCAAGCGCCCGCCAAGGCCAACCTCAAGCAAGGTAAAGTCCGCAGGCGTTTCGGCAAAGGCCAGCAGTGCGGCGACAGTCGTAATCTCGAAATAGGTGATCGGATCGGGGCCGTTGGCGATATAGCAACGATCGAGCACATCCGTCAGCGCCTCTTCCGTGATCAGCGCTCCGGCCAGCCGGATCCGTTCATGAAAGCGCGCCAGATGCGGCGATGTGTAGGCGTGAACCGTAGAACCGCCAGCCTCTAATCCCGCACGGATCATCGCCTGCGTCGATCCTTTGCCGTTTGTACCCGCGACATGGATCACAGGGGGCAGGCGGTCTTGCGGATTGTCCACGGCCGCCAGCAATCGCCAGACGCGGTCCAGGGTCAGATCGATGACCTTGGGGTGCAAAGCCATCATCCGTTCTAGGATCGCGTCAGACGTCTGGCTCACTTGGCCGCTTCTTCCGCAGCAGCGATTTCGTCGGATGCGCCAGACTTGATCTCTGGCGCGGGCAAATCACCTTTCACCGGTGGATCCTGCCGCATCAAAAGGCGTACGATGGTCACGAGTTCATCCTTCAATTCGGTCCGCTTGGTCACGCGGTCCAACATCCCGTGGTCGAGCAGATATTCCGCGCGCTGAAACCCTTCAGGCAGCTTTTCACCGATGGTTTGTTCAATCACCCGCGCACCGGCAAAGCCGATCAACGCATTCGGTTCGGCAATCTGCACATCACCCAGCATCGCATATGACGCGGTCACGCCACCTGTGGTCGGGTGCGTCAGGACCACGATATAGGGCAGTCCGGCCTCTTTGAGCATCTGCACCGCAATAGTGGTGCGTGGCATTTGCATCAGGCCAAGAATACCCTCCTGCATCCGCGCGCCTCCAGCGGCCGAAAACAGGATCAACGGGCATTTCAGCGCGATGGCACGTTCTGCTGCCGCGACAATCGCGTTTCCAACATACATAGACATTGACCCGCCCATGAAGGAAAAATCCTGCACTGCGACGACCACCTGCGTGCGGCCCATGTCACCTTCGGCCACCAGCATCGCATCTTTCTCGCCGGTTTTCTTGCGGGCTTCTTTGATGCGGTCGGTATAGCGTTTCTGGTCGCGGAAATGCAGCGGGTCAGCTGTGGGTTCAGGCACCGCAACCTCGACAAAGACACCGCCATCAAAGATCGACCGCAAACGATCACGTGCACCAATCGCCATATGGTGATCGCAGTTGGTACAGACGTTCAGGTTATCCGCCAACTCGCGGTGAAACAGCATCGTGCCGCAATCATCGCATTTCGTCCAGAGATTGTCCGGCACCTCGCGGCGCGAAAACAGCGAGTTGATGGTGGGACGAACGTAGTTGGTAATCCAGTTCATAAGTGCGGCCTTTAAGGTCTGTTCACGACCTGAAATATGACGCCACGTCGCGAAATGCAATCAGCGCCGCAGCGCAATTCGTGCCGCAAGCCACATGATCAGGACAGTCGTCAGCATCGTCAGCAGCTGAAACAGGATCCACGGCGACAAGAGCGCCTCGATACCGTAAGCATAAAGTGCTGGATCCTCATAGGGGTAGAGGAAAAGAGCCAGCCCGGATGAGGGCCAGCCCTGCACCCCGACCACCAGCAACGCAAAGACATTATTCGCCATATGCAGACCAATCGCAGCACCAAGGTTCCCTGTGCGCGCGGTCAGATCGGCGCAGGCAATGCCGAGCGCGGTCGCCCAGATCGCCCAGATCGTCCCTTCGGCAGCCCCGTTGCCATTCCAGAAGTGCAGCCCCCCGAACATCACAGAAGGCAGGATCATCCACGCCCAGCGGCTTTCCGAAATACAGGCGCATTGTTGTTGCAGGTAGCCGCGAAAGATCATCTCTTCGGTGCCCACCTGTATCAGCACCGCCACCAAAGCGAGCGGCACAAGCGCGGCCCAAACCCCGAAATCACGCACTTCGGCCAGATCGTCCGGGTTGATCCATGGCGGCAGAAACTCGAACACCAAAAGCCAGATCGCGACGGCGGCGCCCACGCGGATCAGGTCGCGCCTGGCCGCTTTTGCAGGGCCGATCAACGACCAGAACCCGCGACCGTGCAACAGCCGCAACAGCACCAGAAATCCGATGGCAGAAATGCCGAATGAGGCGAACTGCGCCAGCGTCCCAAAAGCTGTCGTGCCCTCATAGAAGGCATCGACCGCCGCGTCGGTGGGCAGAAACGCCGAAAAGATCGTCGGAGACACCGCGAATACGATCTCGAAGCAAACGATCATCACAAGGATGCGCCACGTCTCGCGCGCAGCCCAAGCGGGTTTGATAAAACTGCGGTGGGCTTCGTAGGGGTGACGCATGGCGTGACCCTAGCGCAGTTACCAACCGCCGCAACCGGCTTTGGAGGGCTTGCGCCGGACCTGCCCACTATTTAGACCGTTTCCAAAGCGTTTGTGAGGAGATTGAAATGCCCAAGGATCAAGTCGACAAGACACACCTGCCCAGCCGCCACGTCACCGAAGGCCCGTCACGCGCGCCGCACCGGTCCTATTTCTACGCGATGGGTCTTGATGAAGAGGCGATCAAACAGCCTTGGGTCGGTGTTGCGACCTGCTGGAACGAAGCAGCCCCTTGCAATATTTCGCTGAACCGTCAGGCGCAGGCCGTCAAACTGGGTGTGAAAAAGGGCTATGGCACACCACGCGAATTCACCACGATTACCGTCACCGACGGCATCGCCATGGGCCATGAAGGAATGCGCTCGTCACTCGCCTCCCGCGAAGCGATTGCAGACACGGTTGAGCTGACAATGCGCGGCCACTGTTATGACGCGATTGTCGGTCTTGCGGGTTGTGACAAATCCTTGCCGGGCATGATGATGGCGATGGTGCGCCTGAATACGCCATCGGTCTTTATCTATGGTGGTTCCATCCTGCCGGGCCGTCTGGACGGCAAGGACGTGACCGTACAGGACGTGTTCGAGGCCGTGGGCAAACATCAGGCGGGCAATATGACTGATGCCGAACTTGAAGTGCTGGAACGCGTGGCCTGTCCATCCGCGGGTGCCTGTGGTGGCCAGTTTACCGCCAACACCATGGCCTGTGTGTCCGAGGCGATCGGCCTTGCTCTGATGAACTCCTCCGGCGCCCCTGCCCCTTACGAAAGCCGCGACCAGTATGGTGTGGCCTCGGGTGAAGCGGTGATGAACCTGATCGCCAAGAACATCCGCGCCCGCGACATCGTCACACGCAAGTCGCTGGAAAATGCCGCCCGTGTCGTCGCCTGCACCGGTGGATCAACCAACGCCGGTCTGCACCTGCCTGCCATCGCCCATGAGGCCGGCATTGATTTCGACCTCATGGATGTGTGCGAGATTTTCCGCGACACACCCTATTTCGTGAACCTCAAGCCCGGTGGCGATTACGTGGCCAAGGACCTCTATGAGGCAGGCGGCGTTCCGGTGGTTTTGAAAGAACTGCGCAAAGCGGGTCTGATCCACGAAGACTGTATGACCGCGACAGGCCGCGCGATCGGTGAAGAGCTTGATATGATCAAAGGTGATGCAGATGGCACCGTGATCTATCCGGTCGAGAACCCGATTACGCCAACAGGTGGTGTTGTGGGTCTGCAAGGCAACCTTGCCCCCGAGGGTGCGATTGTAAAAGTGGCGGGCATGGCCAGCGACGAGCAGGTCTTTACCGGCCCTGCACGTGTCTTCGAGAGTGAAGAAGAGGCGTTTGCCGCTGTCAAAGCCCGCGAATACGAGGAAGGCGAAGTCATCGTCATCCGCAACGAAGGCCCCGCTGGCGGCCCCGGTATGCGCGAAATGCTGGCGACCACCGCCGCCCTGTCCGGTCAGGGCATGGGCAAGAAGGTCGCACTGATCACCGACGGCCGTTTCTCAGGTGCGACACGCGGGTTTTGTGTGGGTCACGTAGGGCCAGAGGCTGCACATGGCGGGCCGATCGGTTTGCTGGTCAATGGTGACGTGATCACCATCAATGCGGTGACAGGTGAGTTGAGCGTGGATCTGAGCGATGAAGAGCTCGCGACACGCAAGGCGAATTGGAAAGGCCCCAAAGAGACGATCTATGCTTCTGGCGCGCTGTGGAAATATGCGCAGCTTGTGGGCGGGGCGCGTTTGGGGGCAGTTACGCATCCCGGTGCGAAGGCCGAAAAACACATCTACATGGATCTGTAACGGCATGATCCGTGCCACTTGCGTAGTTTTCGGGGTGCTGGCTATGACGGCCTGCACTCCGATGGATCAGGTGACACGGTCTGTTTCGCTTGGTCAGGGCGCTGTGATTGCGACCGCGCCCGCAGGTTATTGTGTTGACCCCGGATCGAGCCAGCTGAACAATGATTTTGCGATGTTGGTATCCTGCGCCACATTGGGCCATGGCGTTGCCGCGCCCGATATCGTCGGCATCGCAACCATACAGGTAGGCCCCCCCGACAGCGGGCGCATTGCCACAGACGAAATCGGCCTGCGGGATTTCCTGATTACGGATGACGGTGTCCGCCTTCTGACGAAAGCGAACAATCCCGGTGCAGTCAATGTTCTGTCCACCCAAGCTTTCAACGATCAGGTCATGATCCACTTCACCGATCAGGGGCCACCACCGCTGGACGGTCTGCAACAGGAAGAATGGCGCGCCTTTGCCAATATGAACGGGCGACTGGTCACAATCGGCGTACGCGGGTTGGCGGCATCACCACTTCAGGACGGGCCGGGGGCGACGTTGCTCAAACAGATCCTTGCGGGTGTAACAGCGCCACCAGCGGCGGCGACGGACAGCCCAGCCGAAACCTGAGCGGTTTTCATAACCTGTTTTGTTTGGCAAACTTGTCCCTCTTAAGGAAGAAGACTGCGCATATGCCATTTCCACTGCAAGGCCGCATCACAAGGATCCTGCAACGCCGCAGCATTGCGCGGTGGCGAAAGGCGACCGCAGATGTCGGGGCGACCGACCTTGCGACACTGGATCAGACGAATGAAGCGGCCAAGAAACTGCTTCGCCATATTCAGGCCTTTCGCTTTGCCGCCGATAGCAGGCTTGCCCTGCCACGCATCGGGTCCAATATCTTCCCCCAGCCATCTGGGACCGACTGGGCATGGCGGCCAAAACCATGGCGGGCCGCAGCCGATATACCAGGGCATGCGCCTGCCCTGTCCAAGATGGCAATCACAAATGAGCTGGCGATCTTTCACGACTGCCCGCGCGGCGAAATCATTCTCCGGCAGGTCCGCAACACCCAGGACACCGATCTTGCGCCATTCGGGATTGTGCTTGAAACCTTTCATTTTAAGGGGAGCTATCTGTCGCTTGTGATCGAGGTTCCCGAAGAATCCTGTGAAGGGCTACGCAAGCGCCATCTGATCCGTTTGTCCGCGGTAATCACGCGGGAGAAGCCAACCGCGATCTACGCGCGACTGAACGTCAAGAACGGTCCGAACACCGAACAGGTGTTGCTGACCTTGCCGGACGATGCACCGGAAACAATGGTCGAATTCGACCTCGCCTATAGCGGCCTGAATGAACGGCGGGCTGAACGGATGTGGATTGATCTGATGATTGAGCGCCCCGCGATGAACAAACTGACCATTCGCGATCTGACACTCAGCCGTTATCCACGCGCTGAAATATAAGGAAACATCCCTATGGCCACTGCGCATTTCATCAACACGCGGATCAAAGCAGGTGTTTGGCACGGCGACCTGACGGGTGCCGGACAAGAACAACCCCTTTTGCAGGTCACCCATTTGGGGCAGGCTTTAGGGGAGGTGAATTACACTTATGACGCGGCCCACGACATCTGGCATGTCGCGATCCCGATCCCGACAGCATTCATCGCAGATGGGGTGCAGACCTTTGTGATTGCCGATCAAACCGGCACCACATTGGACAGCTTCACGCTTATCGCAGGCACGCCGCTTGCCGAAGACCTGCGCGCAGAGATTTCGAGCTTACGTGGAGAATTGGAAGTCCTGAAAACCGCATTTCGCGCGCATTGCGGCGAAAACTGATGTGACCGTACGTCACACACGGCATATCGGATCAAAACAATACATTTCATAAACTCATTGTCAGAATGACAACCAGTGCGCCTCTCGCCCCGTAACAAGTTCGTTAACAGGGAACGAAAGGAACACCCAATGAACCGTCGCTTTGCAATCAAATCTACCATTCTCGCCGCTGGCGTTGCTGTTGCAGCAGCTTGTGCGCCCATGATGGAGAGCGAGCCTGATATCGTTGATATCGCCGCGTCCAACGGCAACTTCAACACACTAGTCGCCGCTGTTACCGCTGCCGGTCTGGTAGACACATTGAAGGGCGAGGGTCCATTCACTGTCTTCGCACCGACAGACGCAGCTTTTGCCGCACTGCCAGCAGGCACAGTCGAAACACTGCTGATGCCCGAGAACAAGGACCAGCTGACCGCGATCCTGACATATCACGTTGTCCCTGGTGCCGTAACTTCTGATCAACTGGCGGGTCAGCGCTTGAGCGTTGCCACTGTCAACGGCGAAGACGTCCACATCGACGGCCGCAACGGCGTAACCGTTGAGAACGCGACAGTGACAACAGCAGACATTATCGCGTCAAATGGCGTGATCCATGTCATCGACGCGGTACTGCTGCCATAAGGCATAGCACTCACCCGACCGCGCCTTCTCCCCCGATGTTGCGGTTGGGTTGCCCTCAGGGCACCACGCGGCCCCATCGCTTGATAGCGGTGGGGTTATTGGTTGCGAGAACCTGTTCTTCGCGCGACTGCACTGGTCAGGCGGGCACCGCGATGCCGCTCGAGACCTTCGCAATCAGTCAACCCGGTGATGCGGCAGGTTTGGACATAACGACGCGCGCGCAAATAATGTTGTGTAAACGTCGTTCGCACAGCATCCTCTCGGCGGAATGCTTTTGGGGGATAAAGCTATCAAAATCATGGGCGCGTTGGGAGAGGTCATTCGGGGCGGATACGCGTCTGCATTGTGGATATCGGGCTTATCCTTCACCAGTTTGCGCATCGTCCTGACCGCCAGGACCCCCGATGCCGCACGTCTGCTGATCGCCGCACACTCGCGCCGGTTTCTGGACATCTGTCAGATCAAAGTCACCATCAGTGGCACGCCACCGAAGGCCGGATCAGGCTGTGTCTTGTGCCATAACGAAGCGTCTTTTGCCGATGTCGCGGCCTATCTTGCGGTCATGTGGCCGCATGTTGATCGCGCAGCAGGCGCCGATTTATACGCAATATTTCCGTTCATGCGCGCCGCAACCCGCAAGGCGGCGATTGAGCTTGTGCCGCGCGGCAACCGTGCGGGGACAGAGCGACTGATCGGGAAGGCGGTGCAGGCCGTGAAGTCGGGCGAACGCCTCGGATGGGGAGGCGAAGGCCGGATATCGGGTCAGGACGGTGTGGCAAGGTTCAAGGTCGGTGCCAGTCTGGTCGCCATAAGATCACAAGCGCCCATCATACCTGTGATGATTTACGGCGGGCACCGTTTACTGCCACTCGGGTCGGTCCGCGCGCGACCGGGGGAAATCCACATCCGTTTCGGCGCGCCCATCTCGACCACGGGTCTTGATGAAACTGACGCACGCGATCTGGCCGATAAAACGCAGGCGGCCACGGCGGAAATGTATGCGGATTTCAAAACAAAAGACGAGTGGACGCCCCCCTAGACTTCGGTCATCCGTCCCCGCCCAGTTCATCCCAGATCTCGCGCACCCATGCCATGATCCGCTGCGCCTCTTCCCAGCGGTTCGACATCTCGCGGCCATCCGGTCCGGTCATGGCGTATTCGGGCGGCCCCAATTCGCACACAAAGATACAGTCACCCGACGCGTTCCGCGCACGCCAGTCGGCCAAGCCTTCGCGCCACCAGTCCTTGAAAAGCTCCACCCACTTCTGATGCTGCGGGAAATCCAGTTGCAACTGGATCTGCTGACGCGAGGCCACGCGCCCTTGGAAGCTGTCTGACCTTTTCAGGATGCGGCTCATCAGGCCAAGGTCATGATCGGACAGTGGAAACCAGAATTCGCGGTCCACCACATAATGCGACAGGTCGGCACAGATGCGCATATCGGGGATACGATCAAGCAGTTGTAGCGTTGTATAAAGGTCGTTCGTGATACAGTTGCGGTGCGTCTCGAACTGCACCGGCACCCCGATCCGGTCGGCCATACGCATCCACGCCTCGATCACTGGCACCATGTCATCGAGCGCGACGGGCATGACCTGTCCGATCACGTCAACAAAAGGCGCGCCGAAATCGGCCGCCATATGCAGCGTGTCTTCAAGACTTTCGATCGTTTTCGGGAAAGCCACGATCAGCGGCGTGAGGCTATTCGCCTCCATATGTGGCCGCACGGCATGGGCTACCGCCACATCAGAGGCACCCAGATCAATCGCCATACCGTCGAATCCGGCGGTAGCAACCATTTCGCACACCTGATCATAGGGCAGTTTTATGCCGCTTTGGTCATGCGGCTGCATGGCCCAGAGCGAGGTGTAAACCTTCAGTTGCCGCATGTCGCCACGCAGTCCCGGACCCGATCCGGGACCTCTGTCGCGACCTCAGCCAAGAGGCCCCGGGTCAAACCCGGGGCTGCGTCACGCCGCTTCATTCCGCTGGCATCCGCGTGACACGGCCACCACTGCGGGGGATGATCCAGACTTCATCCATCGGGTACCCGCTTTCGTCTTTGGCCATCAGTTTGCCAATCACCTCGACCTGAAATTCCAGCCAACCCATGCGGTGGACCTCGCCTGCCTTTTCCTCAATCCGGTCGTTCAATGTCCGCAACTTCCAGAAAGGAACGGCGGGAAACGTATGATGCGCAGTATGATAGGGCATCTGCCAGCACAGCCAGCGTTGCAGCGCATTTGCACGGGTAGAACGGGTGTTTTCCATGATGTCGTTTTCATGGCTGAGCCCCAGATGCTCGATGGTATTCTGCAACTGGTGAATGGGCTTGGTCAGCACCATCGGGATGATCCAGAAGGTCAGCGCAGCCCAAGAACCCACTGCGACAGAGGCGAATGCGATGAGACCATAGCCTGCAAGATGCAGGCGGCTTTCACGGATGACTTTGGCCTCTTCCTCGGCGCGGATATAGGGCTCGATAATGATCCCGCGCGCACGACGGACCATGCCAAAGACGCGATTACGCCAATAGGTGATCCCGCTGAGCCAAAGCAGATATGTGGTCAGCCTGTATGGTTCGCGCACCAGTTCGCCGTCACGCTCCCAGTCTTGGGTGTGCTGGTGATGGGCAAAATGCATGATCTGGTCGAAATCGCGCGGGAACAGCTGTATGAAGCCGATGATCCGGCCAAAGACCTCGTTCAGTTTGCGGGTCTTGAACACGGTCGCGTGAGAAAGTTCATGCTGGGCGGCATAAAGGAAATTCAGCAACACACCCAAGGCCAGCCCCGTCACCCAAACCCAGCCCGTGCCCATCGCCTGCGCATGGAGCAGCGCGACCACCACGATTGACCCGACGTGGCTCACCATTTGCAGCCCACCCTGCAGGTCGGACCGTTCGGACAATTGCCGCAGTTCGGTTGGCGTCAACAGTTTCCGGCGGGAAAAGCTGGCTTCCATCATGCACCCCTTTCGTTATTTCACCCCAGACTAACGAAATAGGCCTTAAGCGCAAAACCTTTCCGGTCTGGCGTGGCATCACCCATTTTACGCCACGTTGAGGGTGACGACCGCCACGAGTTTCGCCATGATCGCGGCATAAGCGGAGGCACTTTCATGACCCAATACCCCCATCTTTTGTCCCCCCTCGATCTGGGGTTCACGACGCTCAAGAATCGCGTGCTCATGGGCTCGATGCATACAGGGCTTGAGGAAACGAAAGACTGGAACCGCGTTGCCGAATTCTATGCCGAGCGTGCGCGGGGCGATGTGGCGCTGATGGTCACTGGCGGTATGGCCCCGAACGAAGAGGGTGGCGTGTTTCCGGGGGCTGCGGGTCTGTTTACGCCTGATGATATCAGCAACCACCGCATCGTGACCGACCGTGTCCATGATGCAGGTGGCAAGATTGCTATGCAGATCCTGCATGCGGGGCGGTATGCCTATTCGCCGAAATGCGTGGCCCCCTCGGCCATAAAATCACCGATTTCGCCGTTTCCACCGACAGAGCTGGATGAAGACGGGATCGAAAAACAGATCGCGGATATTGTCACCGCCGCTGCCCGCGCGCGCGAGGCAGGCTATGACGGTGTCGAGGTGATGGGGTCCGAGGGGTATTTCATCAATCAGTTCCTTGTGACCCATACCAACAAACGCACCGACCGTTGGGGTGGTTCATACGAAAACCGGATGCGCCTGCCGGTCGAGATCGTGCGTCGCGTGCGCGAGGCCGTCGGCACCGATTTCATCGTTATCTACCGTTTGTCGATGATTGATCTGGTTCCCAATGGATCAACTTGGGAAGAGGTCGTGCAACTGGCCAAAGCAATCGAGGCCGCAGGCGCCACGATCCTGAATACCGGCATCGGCTGGCACGAAGCCCGCATCCCCACCATCGCCACATCGGTGCCGCGCCGCGCGTTTACGTGGGTGACCAAAAAACTGATGGGCGAGGTCGGTATCCCCGTCATCACCTCGAACCGCATCAATATGCCCGAAGTCGGTGAGGCGGTGCTGGCGGATGGCTGTGCCGATATGGTCAGCATGGCGCGGCCTTTCCTTGCGGACGCGCATTTTGTGGCAAAGGCGGCGGCGGGCAAGGCTGCGGAAATCGCGCCTTGCATCGCCTGCAATCAGGCCTGTCTGGACCATACATTCAGTGGCAAACTGTCGTCCTGTCTGGTTAATCCCCGCGCCTGCCATGAAACGGAATTGACCATCGCACCTGCCGAAAACGCCAAGAAAATCGCTGTCGTCGGCGCTGGACCTGCGGGCCTTTCTGCGGCCTTGACCGCCGCCGAGCGGGGGCATCACGTGACCCTTTTTGACAAGTCAGATGAACTTGGTGGCCAGCTGAATATGGCCAAACAAGTGCCCGGCAAGGAGGAGTTCTGGGGACTGGTGGATTACTATCGCACGATGGTGGCCAAAGCGGGCATCTCACTTCGGTTGGGGACGACTGCGACGCCAGAGCATTTGGCGGATTTCGACGACATCATCATCGCAACGGGTGTCGCCCCGCGCGACCCGGAAATTCCCGGACAGGATGGTCCGAACGTGCTGTCCTACATTGACGTGCTGCGCGGCAAAGCGAAGGTGGGCAAGACGGTCGCAATCATCGGCGCGGGCGGGATCGGCTTTGACGTGGCCGAGTATCTGGTGACGGATGACAGCCCCACCGAAGACTTGGATGAATGGCTACAGGAATGGGGTGTGGGTGATCCTGCGCAGACGCGCGGTGGCTTGAGGGCCGAAGGGCCCCGCCCCGAGGCACCGGTGCGGCAAGTTACGCTATTGCAACGCAAGGCCGAGAAACTGGGCAAACGGCTGGGCAAGACCACCGGCTGGATCCATCGCGCGGGGCTGCAAATGAAGAACGTGCAAATGATCGGAGGCGTGAACTATGAAAAGATTGACGCGGAGGGACTGCATATCAGCACGGGTGAGGCGCGCGAAAACCCCAGACTGATCGCTGCCGAGACGATTGTGCTTTGCGCGGGGCAAGTGCCCCAACGCAGTCTGGCCGACGCATTGATAGCCCAAGGGCGCAGTGTTCATATCATCGGCGGGGCCGATGTCGCGGCGGAGCTGGACGCAAAACGCGCAATCAATCAAGGCACACGCCTTGCCGCAGGACTGTGACGTTACCAGACAAATGAGCGCGGACAACGCGACAAACCCCATGATTTAAAGGCGATTGGTACATATTTCGCTGTTTCCGCATTGTCACCAAAGCGGATTCATACCCCCGTATTGTCAGGCATTTGTCCTAATCCTGCCCGATTTCACTGCCACGGTGGTCAGAACGGTATCAAATAACAGCGTCAGGAAGTTTCATGGATCGTCTAACCGAAATGGAGGCCTTCGCCACAGTTGTGGATCAGGGTGGCTTTACGGACGCGGCCAAGAAAATGGGAATTTCCAAGTCAGCCGTTTCGAAACATGTCTCATCACTTGAGGCGCGCTTGGGTGCCCGCTTGCTGAACCGTACCACCCGCCGCGTCAGCCCGACCGAGATCGGCCTTGCCTATTACGACCGCGCCCGCCGCGTTCTGAATGACGCAGGCGAAGCGGATGCTTTGGTGACATCGATGCAATCTGCGCCTTCCGGTCTGCTGCGCATCAGCGTGGCGACAGATTTCGGGGTGAACCATCTCTCGCCTGTTCTGGGCGAATTCCTGTCCGAGTTCCCCGACATCACCGTGAACATGGCGCTAAACAACCGCTATGTTGAACTGATTTCCGAAGGCTTTGATATGGCTGTCCGCATTGGTGAGTTGGAAGACAGCACATTGCGTGCCCGCAAGCTGACCGAAACAACAAAGCGCATGATCGCGAGCCCTGCTTATTTCAAGCAATATGGACGCCCTGAAAAGATTGACGACCTCAACGAACACAAGCTGCTGCATTATTCGAACCAAGCGAATTCGGCGGTCTGGAAACTGACCGCGCCGTCCGGCGAAAAACGGCAGGTGCGCACGGCAGGCTGGTTAACCGTTAATGATGGCCAATCGCTTTTGAATGCCTGCATCGGCGGGCTTGGAATTGCTTATCTGCCAAGTTTTCTTTACGCAGATGCTATGAACAAAGGATTGGTCGAAGTGGCCATTCCCGATCTGCCGGTTGAGACTCAAGGCATTTATGCCGTCTATCCGCCAGGGCGCTTTACGCAGCCCAAGGTGCGCGCATTCATAGACTTTTTGGCCCATGCCTTTGCCGACAAGGGCCCTGAAATCTGGTAATTTCCCAAGTGTAAATTCACCGACTTGCGCGACCGTGTTTTTGGTCGCGCTTTTTTGTCTTAAAACAATCGTAACGCATTTGTCTTATCCGGTGTCCTATGGACGACGGAGAATAGACTTGATGAACCAAGTCATGCTTTTACTTGCGCCGCAAAGTACACTTGGTTTTATTGTACGCCTTGCGGTGTGGCTTGGGTTTGTCACACTTGCTAATATCGCATTCGCGACATTCTTCGGCGGTGGCGCATACTACTCATTGTCGTTCTACCTTGCACATTCGGTCGTGGTCGGCGGCCCTGTGATCACATTCTTTTTTATCATCACGATGTTCCAGTTACGCCTGCAAAGGCGGCTATGGCGATTATCCCGCGTGGATGGCCTGACGGGGCTGAACAACCGGAACACGTTTTTTGATCTGGCGGTTCAGGCACGCACGCGCGAAAACACCGGTGTCCTGATGATGCTGGATGCCGACCGGTTCAAATCCATCAACGATACCTATGGCCATCAGGCAGGGGATATCTGTTTGCAGGCCATCGCCGCAAAGCTGCGCGAGAATATCCGAAAAGATGACGTATTGGGCCGCCTCGGGGGCGAAGAGTTTGCCATTTACCTTCTGAATGCAGCGCCAGAGACCGCACAATCCATCGGCGCGCGCCTGACACAACCAATTAAATTCGTGACCGAGGCGCATGGCGAACTGACTGTGACCCTCTCGATCGGTGCGGTGATGACACAACCGACAATCCCGATTGATACCCTATTGGCCCGGGCAGATGCGGCGCTTTACTATGCCAAGCAAAATGGCAGAGCTCTTTTCGTCAACTGGACGCCATCGTTGCAAAAGAAAGCAGTCATGGCGCGCGTGTAAAACAACTACTCTTGTGTAGATGTCACGATCACTTCAACGCGGCGGTTGGCGGTCCGCCCTGCTTCCGTCAGGTTCGTGGCAAGAGGCGCAAGATAACCCATGCCCTCGGCCTCCAGTTGCGTACGATCCGCGCCATAGTCACTGACCAGCCGTTCCAGAACAGATGCTGCGCGACGTTTGGACAGGGCGATATTCGTCTCGAGTGCACCGGATGAATCCGTATGTCCCACCAGCGCAACGGTCCGCGACGGCGTATTTGCAAGATAATCTGCCAGAGCGCGCAGCGTCGGATAATCCCCTTGGGCAAGCTGCGCCGAACCCGTCTCAAAGTTCAGATCGGCCAGAACGGCGCGCCCGGCCTGGTCAAGCTGTTCGGACAGCGCGGCGTCGGGTACCGCACCAAAGGCACGCAAAGGGGCAGACTCAGCCTGCGCAATCGGCAAGGCGGTATCGGTTTCAGGGCCAACATGCGTGATCTGGACAAACCCGGCTTCTGCTGTTCGGCTAATGAACAGCGTTAGATACTCGGGCCCATCCTGTCCGACCCGTTCAGCCGCAAGAAACCGAAAATCACCAATGTTGATGCGCATATCCGGCGGAGGCAGGGTTTCGACCGCAAAGCGAAAATCAAATCCACCGCAAGCCTCGGTCTGGCATTCAAAGATGATCTGGTAACGGTCGTTGCGCAACTGTTCACGCAAAGGGCGTACCAGTTGCAATGTTGTGAGCGAAGGCGCCGCGATCCGCCAGGCTTGCTGGATCACGCGTCCTTCGACAGTTTGCGCAGGCATCTCGCCCTGATCCCAGATGCCTCGTGGCAAAAGGTAGCTATCGGCAGGGCGGATCACCTCGTCCTGCAAGTTCGCATTACTGGGAAAATCGAGCGTCTGGGCCTGCGCCATGCCCGCAACAATGCCCAAACATGCGGCGAGGATGCGGATCATCGGGCTTGCGCGTGATATTCGTCATTGGGCCGCATATCGGTCGCCGAGGCGATGCGGTTGCTCATGTTGTAGAAGCCGGCCGTGGCTGCAATATCCCAAATATCGCGATCCGAGAACCCGACCTTGCGCAATGCGTCACGGTCTTGCTCTTCGATCTTGGCACTGGCCACGGTCATCAGTTCTGCAAACTCAAGCATCGCCTTTTGGCGCGCATCCAAAGGGGCGACGCGCCAGTTCATCACCAGCATTTCACCCAGTTGCGGATCACCCGACAACTGCCGCACGGCGGCACCATGGGCAGTCAGGCAGTAATAGCATTTGTTGATGGACGACACCGCAACTGCGATCATTTCACGCTCGAGTTTGGACAGGCCAGAGGCGGACAGCATGATATCATTGTAAAGCGCGGTGAAGGCGTTCAGTTTGTCGATGTCAAAGGCATAGGCCTGCAGCACATTGGGCACCATCCCAAGCTTTTCGCGACAGATATCAAAATATTTCTGCGTGGCCTCCGGCAACGGGTCGGCCATCGGTAGATCAAGGGCGGTGGGTTGGTCAGTCAAGGCTTCACTCCGGCAATCGTCGATAGTGGTACTGTCCCACATGCGTCATGCCGAGGGAAGTGTAGAGCGCGTTGGCGGCATCGTTCACCTGCGTTGTCACCAGCGTCAGGTCGCCCGCGCCATTGTCCCGCGCCCAAAAGGCTGCCGCCCGCGTCAGGTGTTGCGCGAGGCCCTGACGGCGATGGGCGGTCGCAATCTCGAGCGCGTGGATCATGGCGCATCCGGCGGCGATGCCCACATAGACCGTGCCCGCAGGCTGGTCATTCAAACGCCCCAGCAAGGTTGTCTTTGGGCCTGCAGCCCGCGCCATAATCGCCAGACGCCCTTGGCCGATGCCACCTGCGGCCCAGATTTCTTCCTGCGCGGCCAGCGGCGGCCAGACTTCAAAGCTGGTGACAGGCGGCGGCCGTTTGGTGGCGACTGCGGCGACAGATGCTGCGTAAAGGTTTGTGACGTCCTTGATGACATAACCGCGTCCGGCCAGCATGTCATCCAAGGCGCCCTCGCCCGCGCGCACCATGAAAAGAGGCGTTTGCCCTGCGGCGCGCATCGCATTTTCAGCCAACGGAATGTCGCTATCGGTGACAGGCCCCTGCGCTGTTGCCGCACTCACACGGCTGCTGCCGCTGTTATCAAGCCGTATTTTCCAAGGACCGACCGTGCGGCTTTCGGCGGGCGGCCATGTGCCTTCGATAACGGAATAGAGTGTTTCGAGCGACGGCAGTGTCGTCATGCAAATTTCGCCTCTAGTGCCTTCATCGCCAGATCGAGTGCAACAGCGTCACTGCCGCGCACGACGATGTTCGACCCGTAAACCCCATCTTTCTGGAAAGGGTAAGACCCGACGCTCAGATCGGGGTAATCTTGCGCAAATGCGCCCAATGGTCCCGCCAGATCGCCCTCACCTTTGAAGAGTTGCAGGGTCCGCGACAAAAGCGGTGCACCGCCTGTCAGGGTGGGCAGGATGCTTGCCACCATGGCTTTGAACACCGAAGGTACCCCCGCCATGACATGCACGTTGCCAAGGCTGAACCCCGGTGCCGTACTGACCGGATTGTCGATCAAGGTCGCCCCGTCGGGAATACGCGCCATGCGCAGACGTGCTGCGTTCAATTCCTGCCCCGAACGGTCATAATGCGCCTGCAACAGCGCGCGTGCATCGGCCCGCACGTCGATATGCGCACCAAAGGCTGCGGCGATGCAATCGGCGGTGATGTCATCATGGGTCGGCCCGATGCCGCCACTGGTGAAGACATGCGCGTAGTCGGATGACAGAGCTTTGACCGCTGCGATAATCGCGTCCCTGTCGTCACTGACCACCCGCACCTCTTTGAGGTCGATCCCCCGCTCGGTCAATTGCCCTGCAAGATAGTGCATATTCGCATCGCGGGTCCGCCCCGAAAGGATCTCGTCGCCGATCACGAGCATGGCAGCGGTGGGGTTTGGCATCTGGTGGTTCTCCTGTCTTGTCAGAGTTGTTATAGGGCGCATATGGAATTTGCCACGCCTCTTGTCCCTGCCCGCCTGATCAAACGCTACAAACGGTTTCTGGCCGATGTTCAGCTTGAGGACGGGCGCGAAGTCACCGCCCATTGCGCCAACCCCGGATCAATGATGGGTCTGGCCGAACCCGGCATGAAAGTCTGGCTTGAGCCGAATGATGATCTTAAGAAAAAACTCAAATTCGGCTGGCGTTTGGTGGATCACGAGAACGGGCATTTTACCGGTGTCGATACGTCGGTGCCCAACCGCGCGCTCAAGGCGGCCCTGATGGCGCATGAGGTGCCGGGTCTGCCGCCCTATGATCTGGTGCGGCCCGAGGTGAAGTACGGCGAAAACAGCCGGATTGATTTTCTGCTGAGTGGCAGTGGGCCGGATACTTATGTCGAGGTCAAAAGCGTGACCTTGTCCCGCCAAACCGGGCTGGCAGAGTTCCCCGATAGCGTCACTGCGCGCGGCGCCAAACATCTGGTGGAACTGGCACAGATGGTGCAGCAAGGGCATCGTGCGGTCATGTTCTATCTGGTGCAGCGCACGGATTGCACGGCCGTGACTTTGGCAGGCGATATTGACCCCGCCTACAAAGCCGCCTTTAACCAAGCAGCAGACGCCGGCGTTACGGTTTTGGCGCAAGCATGCAGAATTGACCCCACGGGGATCACGCTAGGCGATCCGATCCCGTTCCGGCCCTAGAAGTTTGTGCGCAATTCGCCTATGTGGCGGGAAAGACGACAAAGGAACGCGACCCGTGGAAACGAACAAAACGCATCTGACCAAAGATGGCATTCGCCTGTATCAGCCCGACGACTTTGCCGGCATGGCAAAAGCAGGGGCACTGGCGGCCAAACTTCTGGACGATATCGCGCCGCATGTCGTCGTCGGCCAAACCACGGGTGAGCTTGACCGTTTGATCACCCAGTGGGTGCAAGAAGCTGGCGCGGTCTCGGCCACAATTGGATATAAAGGCTATCAGCACGCGAGCTGTATTTCCGTGAACCACGTCGTCTGTCACGGTATTCCCGGCGCGCCGATCCCGAAATCAGCCAGCGAGACCGTATCGCGCAACCATGAAAAGCGACGCGATGATGATGCGCTCAAGGACGGGGATATCCTGAATATCGACGTCACTGTGATCGTTGACGGCTGGTTTGGCGACACCAGCCGTATGTATGTCGCAGGTACGCCATCCAAAAAGGCCGAACGCTTGATCCAGGTGACCCACGATGCCCTGATGAAAGGGATCGAGGCCGCAAAGCCAGGCAATACCTTTGGCGATATCGGCCACGCGATCCAGCTTTATGCCGAAAGCCACCGCATGTCCGTCGTCCGCGATTTTTGCGGGCATGGGCTGGGCCGCGTGTTCCATGCGCCACCCAATGTGCTGCACTACGGGCGCGAAGGCACCGGTGCGCGGCTTGAGGAAGGGATGTTCTTTACAATTGAGCCGATGATCAATCTGGGGCGCCCTGATACCAAGGTTCTGGTCGATGACTGGACCGCTGTGACCTATGACAGATCGCTATCAGCGCAGTTTGAACATTCGATCGGCATCACCGCCGACGGGTGCGAGATTTTCACGCGCTCACCAAGCGGCAGGTTTCACCCGACCTACGGCGGATAATTCCAAAAGGGGAAAACAATCGGCGATTTCCCCTCTTGCGAATAACTTGCAACTGGAGCCCCTTGGCCCTATATCTGATGTGTCGCTAGCGGTGACACCTTTTCCCTGAAAATCTGATAAAAAGGATGCACGCTATGCACCTGATAAAATCTGCCGCTCTGCTGGCCGCGCTTGGCCTGTCTGCAACAACCGCAACCGCCCAAGAAGTGACACTGCGCTTTCAGCACTTTGTTTCGCCTGCCAGCGCAAACCCCACCTATTTCATGCAGCCGTGGGCCGATACCATTGAGGAACAGTCCAATGGCCGCATCAAGGTGGAACTCTACCCCTTTATGCAGCTCGGTGGCTCTGCCCCCAGCCAATATGACCTGATCCGCGATGGCGCGATTGACGGCGGCTGGGTGATCCCCGGCTATCAGCCCAACCGTTTCCCCGAAGCGGAAGCGATGGAACTGCCCTTCATGACTTCAAAGTCAGGCGAAGAAGCCAGCGCTGCCGCGTGGGAGTTTACCCAACAATACCTGATGGATGATTTTGCGGATGTGCATGTCATTGCGGCCCATATGCATGGCCCCGGCATCGTTCACAAACGCGGCGCATCCGTCGAAACGGTCGAAGATTTCGCAGGCCTGAAACTGCGCGGCCCGTCGCGCACTGCAACGCTGTTGCTGGAGGAGCTGGGCGCAACACCCATCGGGATGCCGGTACCGCAGTTCCCAGAGGCCCTGTCGCGCGGTGTCGTTGATGGCGGCGTGATTACGTGGGAAATGTCGCCTTCGCTGAAACTTGACGAGCTGACCGACAGCCATACGGATGTGGCGGGTGATCAGGCGCTGTATAACCTCTATTTCATCTGGGCGATGAACAAGGATGTGTATGAAGGCATGCCGGACGATCTGCGCGCAATCCTCGACGCCAATTCCGGCATGATGGCAAGCCGCTGGGCAGGCCGCGCGCATGATACCGGTGATATCGTCGGGCGCGATGTGATGGCTGCCGATGGTAACGAGATCGCAGTTATGTCTGAGGCTGAGACCAACCGGATCAAAGCGGTCGGTGCGGATGTGACCGCCGCATGGATCGCCGAGATGGACGCCAAAGGCTATGATGGTGCCGCATTGGTTGCCAGTGCACAAGCTGCTGTTGCCGCGAACCGCGCGGGACAGTAGCCCCAAGCACCGGGCAACCCTTTCGCCACAGATCACAAAGGGTTGCTCGGACATGTGCTGATTGCGTTGCGCAATACCCGCGCTGTCAGCTATGCCAAGGTTGATTTTATCGATCTTGGCTTTTGATTTATGACAACCGACACTGGCTCTCCGCCCACAGCGACCGTGATGGACAACCACTTTGGTGGACGCTTCCAGATCGTCGTGGTCCTGATCGCCATCGCTGCTGTGCTTTTGCTAGTGCTGCAATCTGACGCCGGGCTTGGCCCTGTGCTGGCGGTGGCCTCCGGCTACGCGCTCGGAATTTCGCTTGTTGTTGCGGCCTGGCTTCTGGCGCAATTCATCTGGCTCAGAGTGCAGCAAAAGCGCCAGACAAGCGGCCAAACACCGGATAACCCGATGGCATGGTATCGTGCTTATCTAGCGACGATCCGTTGGGGGGACATTTTCGCAGCCCTTCTCGCACTGATCGTCACGGTCTCTTGCTTTACCGTTTACAAAAGTACCGTCGTCGGGGCAGAGGGCTATGGATTTGACGCGATGTTCATCGCATGGGACCGCGCGCTTTTTGGGGGACAGGATCCTTGGGTCTTGTCCCACGCAGTATTTCCGACACCGTTTCTGACCAAAATCATTGATTTCATCTATCATCCCGCGTTCTTGCCAATGGTACTGGGATATACCGTTTGCATTGCGGCCCAAGGACGGCCTGCGTTGCGCTATACCTACATGGTTTCTTATCTGGCCAGTTTCGTGATTATCGGAATGGTTATGGCCAGTGCAATGCACTCGGCAGGGCCCGTTTATGACGGGGTGCTTTTCGGGGATGGCACCACCTTCGCGCCGCTGATCGAGCGGCTTGCCGCCCAGAGCGCGGCCGCCGGTCCATTCAGTGCGGTCTTTGCTCAAGACTATCTTCTGCGCTTGAACGAGTTGGGCGTGACCGGCCTGGGTGGCGGTATCTCTGCGATGCCGTCGATGCATATCGTGCTGGCGTTCTTGTGGGTTTTACCCGCGTGGCATCTGAACCGCGTGCTGGGTGCAATCGTGACAGTTTATGCCCTGATCATCTGGATCGGGTCAGTACACCTTGGATGGCACTACTTTGTAGATGGGCTTGTCGGTGTCGCCGTGCTTGGACCGATCTGGTACGCATCAGGGCGCGCCTTCGGGCTTTATGGTAAAGCCTAGGTGATCCGCGCGACGACGTAATCCGCCAGATCGACCAGCATCTTTTTCAGCGGATGCTCTGGCACAGCATCGAGAGCTGTTTTCGCCTTGTCGGCCCATGCCAGCGCGTCTTGTCGCGTGGCCTCCATCGTGCCGTGCTTTGCAAGCAGAGCAATTGCCTGATCAAGGTCGCCCTCTTCCTGCCTGCCCTTCCCGATCGTCCGTTCCCAAAAAGCGCGTTCGTCCGCATCGGCAGCGGTAATGGCCCGAATCACAGGCAGGGTAAGTTTGCGTTCGCGGAAATCGTCGCCAACGTTCTTACCGGTGGCTTTGGTGCCGCCATAGTCCAGAAGATCATCGACAATCTGGAACGAAATCCCCAATGCATCGCCGTAGTCAAAGAGCGCTTGTTTGGTCGCGGCATCCTGTCCAGCAATCTCGCCGCCCACTTCCATCGCAGCGCTAAACAGTGCTGCGGTCTTGCCGCGCACGACTTGCAGATAGATTGCTTCGGTCGTTGCCAGATCGCTGGCGGCGGTCAGTTGCAGCACCTCGCCCTCGGCAATGGTAGCAGAGGCATTGGCCAGAATATCCAGCACGCGCAGTGACCCCGTTTCGACCATCAACTGGAACGACCGCGCGAAAAGGTAATCGCCCACAAGCACGCTTGAAGTGTTGTCCCACAACAGGTTTGCCGTCGGCCTGCCGCGCCGCTGGCTGCTTTCATCAACCACGTCATCATGCAGCAAAGTGGCGGTATGAATAAACTCAACCGTGGCCGCCAGATGGATATGGTAAGGCCCCTCATACCCACACATCCGCGCCGCCGCGAGCGTCAGCATCGGGCGCAGGCGCTTGCCACCTGCCTCGACCAGATGTGCCGTCACTTCGGGGATGCGCGGGGCATGTTCGGACGCCATACGCTCGCGGATCAGGGCGTTTACGGCGGTCAGATCGTCAGCCAGCGCCTCGGCGAGTTGTTCGTGCGGTTTGGTGGCAGCGGTATCAAGGCTCATCGCATTTTCCGTCATGTGAATAGACAACGGTTGCACCGCGCCTTAGGTCTTTGGTTATGAAAGAGCTTTTACGCACCAATGACCCGACAGTCATCGCCTTTGCAACCGCCCTTCTGGACAGCGAGGGTATAGACTGGTTCACCTTCGACGTAAATATGAGCGTCCTTGAAGGCAGCATTGGCATTATGCCGCGCCGCCTGATGGTGCTGGACCGCGATTTGTTTATGGCCGAGGCCGTGATGCGGGACGGAGAGATTGATCTTGGGCGCGACTGAGGACCTGAGCAAAGACGACTTTCTGGGCGGAAAGATCGCGATCTGGCAGCCCAAACGCGGGTATCGCGCAGGTGTCGATCCGGTCATTCTGGCAGCCTCGGTTGCGGCAAAAGCGGGTCAATCGGTTCTGGAACTGGGGTGCGGCGTTGGAACCGCGTCGCTTTGTCTGGCCGCCCGTGTGCCTGATGTGCAGATAACGGGGGTTGAGGTGCAGCCAGAATATGCCGCACTCGCCCAGCATAATGCCGCAGAAAATGCGCTGCCGCTGACGGTGGTCACGGCAGATTTGCGCGCGTTGCCAGCGGACCTGCGCCAAGAACGGTTTGATCATGTCATCATGAACCCGCCCTATTTTGATCGCACTGCCGGCACGGCATCGGATGACACAGGCAAGGATATTGCTTTTGCCGGTGACACGCCGTTACAGGCGTGGCTGGACGTCGGGGCAAAACGGGTCGGACCGCGCGGATACCTGACGCTGATCCAACGTATGGAACGTCTGCCAGAGGTTCTGGATGCGCTTGCGGGGCGGCTTGGGGCCATCATTGTGCGGCCCGTCGCAGGACGGGCGCACCGCGCGCCAGAGCTTTTCTTGCTGCAAGCGCGACAGGAAGGGAAAACGCCGTTTCGCATGGCGCCGACGCTGGTCGTGCATGCAGGTGACACGCATCAAGGTGATCAGGAAAGCTATACCCAAGAAGTCGCGCGCGTTTTGCGGAACGGCGTGGAATTACCCATCTGGCGTTAACGAATTTGCAATACTCGGCCTGCACGGTGGAAAGATGCCCAATTTCTGCCTTGCAGCGTGACAGACGGGATCGAATGTGCTGCAATCAGAATACCCAAACCTAGAGGAGATCGACTATGAGCTTGAGTTCGCATATACAGGAACTGAAGAAGAAGCATAAACACCTCTCTGAGCATGTCGAAGCGATGCAGCGAAGCCCATCTGCGGACGACATCGAAATTGCAAAACTCAAGAAGCAGAAATTGATTCTCAAGGAAGAAATTTCGCGCCTCAGCGCGCACTAGCGGTTTCAAACGCTGAAAAGAAAAGGCCACGTCGCTTTGACGTGGCCTTTGTGATTCTCAGGATGCGCCAGTGCTTAGGTCATGTACTGGCCACCATTGGCCGACAGGGTAGACCCGGTCACAAAACCCGCATCATCAGACACAAGGAAACAGACCGCGCGCGCAATTTCCGAGGCTTCGCCAAGGCGACCAACAGGAATCTGCGGCAGAATGACCTCGTTCATCACTTTCTCGGGGATCGTGCTCATCATTTCGGTGTTGATATAGCCGGGGGCCACAATGTTGACCGTGATACCGGCGCGCGCGCCCTCTTGCGCAAGTGATTTGGTGAAACCGATGTCGCCTGCTTTGGTCGCGGCATAGTTTGCCTGCGCAAACTGGCCTTTCTGACCATTGATCGAAGAGATCGTGACGATGCGGCCGAACTTGCGCTCGCGCATCCCGCCCCAGACATTATGTGTCATGTTGAACACGCCGTTCAGGTTGGTGTCGATGCATTCGTGCCACTGCTGCGGGGTCATCTTGTGGAACGGCGCGTCGCGGGTGATGCCCGCGTTGTTCACCAAAATCTCGACCGGACCGAGATCCGCCTCGATTTGCGCGATACCAGCCTGACAGGCCTCGTAATTCGCGACATCCCATTTGTAGGTCTTGATGCCGGTTTCAGATGTAAAGGCGGCAGCCTTCTCATCGTTGCCGGCGTAGGTCGCGGCAACCTGATAGCCTGCATCTTTCAATGCTTTCGAAATAGCTGCGCCAATACCGCGCGAGCCGCCTGTCACAAGTGCAACACGGGACATAGATTTCTCCTCCCAGAGATTTGATTACGTAATCTTGTTATCGTTGCGCCACCTTGGGCGCAACAATGTTTCTCAAAAATTACGGGCGCTCAACGCACATTGCAACACCCATGCCGCCACCGATGCACAGCGTGGCAAGGCCTTTCTTGGCACCGCGGCGCTTCATTTCGAACAGCAGCGTGTTCAGAACGCGGCAGCCGGATGCACCGATCGGGTGACCGATCGCGATGGCCCCGCCGTTAACGTTCACGATCGCCGGATCCCAGCCCATCTCTTTATTGACAGCACATGCTTGGGCGGCAAAAGCTTCGTTCGCTTCGACAAGATCGAGATCGTCAACGCTCCAACCGGCTTTGGCCAGCGCCTTTTGCGATGCGTAGATCGGGCCGACACCCATGATCGTCGGGTCAAGCCCGGCTGTGGCGTAAGACACAATGCGTGCCAGCGGTTCGATGCCGCGTTTCTCGGCCTCATCCGCGGACATCAACAAAGTTGCCGCCGCACCGTCGTTCAGGCCAGAGGCGTTTGCCGCGGTCACAGACCCGTCCTTGGTAAAAGCCGGACGCAGTTTCTGCATCGCTTCAATGGTTGCGCCGTGGCGGATGTATTCGTCTTTATCGACGATGATATCGCCCTTGCGGGTTTTCACGGTGAAGGCGGTGATTTCATCATCAAAGCGGCCTTCTTTCTGGGCCGCTTCTGCCTTGTTCTGGGACGCAACCGCGAACACGTCCTGCATTTCGCGTGTGATCTGGTACTTCTCAGCCACGTTTTCGGCTGTTTGACCCATATGATAGTTGTTGAACGCATCCCACAGACCGTCACGGATCATGGTGTCGATATAGGTCATATCGCCCATTTTGTGACCGGCGCGCAGGTTCGCGGCATGTGTTGACAGTGACATGTTTTCCTGACCGCCGGCGGCGACAATAGACGCATCACCCAACTGGATGTGCTGTGCGCCCAGCGCAACCGCGCGCAGACCGGACCCACAGACCTGATTGATACCCCAAGCGGCAGATTCTTTCGGCAAACCCGCGTTGATATGTGCCTGACGCGCAGGGTTTTGCCCTTGGGCGGCGGTCAGAACCTGACCGAGGATCGTTTCACTGACTTCGGATTTATCGATACCGGCGCGGGCGACGACGGCTTCCAGGACGGTGGCCCCCAGATCATGTGCGGGTGTGTTTGCGAATGATCCGCCGAAACTGCCAACGGCGGTGCGTGCTGCGGATGCGATAACGACGTTCGTCATGGATGGTTCCCTTCAGGTTTTGGTCCAGCAAAAAGGTGCCAGTTCCACCCGACAGGTGCAAGCCAAACACCTTAGCCCAATGCCCCTTTGGGTATGCCCAATTGTGCCGAAAAGCAAATCAAAGCATCCCAACGCATGGTAGATCTCTGCTAGAGCGCGGGTTTTGGCACGCCGAAATGATACCCTTGCAGACAATCCATACCCAGCCCTTCAAGAAATGCAGCCTCTGCCGCTGTTTCCACCCCGTCGGCAACGGCAAACATTTCGAACTGATGTGCGACAGTGATCAGCGCCTCTGCCAGAACCTGATTGTCCGGATCACGGTCAATTCCGCGAATAAAGCTTTTGTCGATCTTCACCAGATCGAAGAAAAAGGATTTCAGATGTCGAAACGCGATAAGGCCTGCGCCAAAACCGTCCAAAGCAAAGCCAACACCCTTTGGTTGCATTTCAGCCATGAAGCGGATGACGTTTTCATGCAGCATCATGGCCGATGTTTCGCTGATCTCGAAGATCAAACGATCCCCAAGATTATTGCGGTCCAGAAGCCCGCGATCCAAGGTGCGCCGCCATTCACCATCGCCAATGGAACGCGCCGAAAGGTTGACCGAAAGACGCAGGGCCGGGTTCTGACGCAGTTTGCGCAGCGCCAGTTCCAGCGACAAGCAATCAATCTGGCGGCCCAATTCCGTATCTTCGACCTGCGGCATAAAGTGGGCCGCAGGCAGAACCCGCCCACTGTCATCCGACAAGCGGATCAGCCCCTCATAGAAAGCGATTTGGTGCTGCGCGTCGGATGTTACAACAGGCTGGAACGCCAATTTCCCACGTCCCGCTGCCAGCGCATCGCGCACCAAATGAAACACATCCGCATCGCGGCTGGCCATCGCGTATGCGAAAGGGTCATCCAGCTCTTGCTTATCAACCTGCGCAAGGCTGAGCGTGGTGTTTTGCATCTGCGCACTCCATACTAATCCTGCGCAAGATGCCCCAATGCGGGCTAACAACCGGTTAAGGACACCCGAATGAATGAGCGTTGCGGCTGGGCCGGACCTGAACAGATCTACATCGACTATCATGACACCGAATGGGGTGTGCCCGAGTATGACAGCCGCGCGCTTTGGGAAAAGCTGATCCTTGACGGGTTTCAGGCTGGGCTGTCGTGGATCACGATCCTGAAAAAGCGTGAGAACTTTCGTGCAGCCTTTGCAGGCTTTGACCCTGATGTGATTGCAGATTGGGGTGAGGCCGATGTGACCCGTCTGCTGGGTAACGCCGGTATCATCCGCCATCGCGGCAAGATCGAAGCGACAATCGGCAATGCCCGCGCATGGCAAGAGATCGAAGCGCGGCAAGGTTTTGACCGGTTCTTGTGGGACTATGTGGACGGGGTGCCGCTGCGGACGACCATTTCGAACCGTGCAGATATGCCGACACAATCACAGCTATCATCACAAATCTCGAAGGATTTGAAAAAGGCGGGGTTCCGGTTTTGCGGACCGACGATTGTCTATGCCTTCATGGAAGCAACCGGACTGATCAACAATCACCTGACCACCTGCCCGCGCCACGCGCCTTGTGCGGCATTGGCACGCGATCCGGCCGATGTCTGGCCTACCAGCGTTTAAGCGCGTCCTCGTCAACGTCTTTGGCGTCAACCCATGATGCGCCCTGCGCGGTCACTTCTTTCTTCCAGAACGGCGCACGGGATTTGAGGTAATCCATCAGGAAATCCGCCGCCTCAAAGGCTGCGGCGCGGTGGGCGGAAGCGGTGGCAACCATCATGATCGGTTCCCCGGGCTTCAAAGGCCCATAGCGGTGGATCACCAAGACATCCGCCAGTGCCCAGCGCGCAACAGCCTCATCCGCGATCTTGCTGATCGCGCGTGTCGTCATACCGGGATAGTGTTCGATCAGCATTTCTTGCAGGTCGCCTTGGGTGTCGCGGACGACGCCGGTAAAGCTGACAATGGCGCCAATATCGGTGCGCCCCTGCGCGAAAGCGTTCAGCTCTGCGCCTGCGTCAAAAGGGTCTGCCTGCACACGAACCGTCATCAGCCGCCCGTCATCGGAGGGAAGAACGCCACTTCGCGGACACCCTCAAGGGGTGCGTCGAAATCCGAGAGTTCCTGATCAAGTGCGACACGTAGCGCGCTGATATCTGCAAAGGCAGCGGCATAGCGCTCTTCGCGCGCGCTGAGTTCTGCAATCAGGTCGTTCACCGTTGCAGCACCCGTTTCTACCGTCTCTTGCGGCAGACCAATGCGTTCACGCACCCATGCAAAATAAACAACATTCATATCTCACCATCCCGCAGAAAAGGCCGCGATTTGTTGAAGTAATCCCAGCCGGTGACCAGTGTCAAAACCGCTGCGGCCCAGAGCATCACGATACCGCCCCACCAGCTAATCACCATGCCTTGGTATTTCCACCAAAGCCCCAATTCATCAGGTCCATCGCCAAAGACCGCATCCTCGACCATTTCCGGCGTCATCGCAAACGATTGCATCGCGAAATAATGCTCGAACGCACCGGTGGCAAACAGCATGGAAATCGCGACCATCTGGGCAGTTGTTTTCCATTTCGCAAGGTTCGTCACCTTCAGCGTGCCAGCCGTATCGCCCAGAAATTCCCGCAGGCCAGAGACAAAAACCTCACGGAAGATAATGACTGTGGCGGGCAGCAATATCCACGGGTTCATGCCGGAAAAACCTGTAATCACGACCAGCGCAATGATTACCATTGCTTTGTCGGCAATCGGGTCAAGCATCGCACCAAGCTTGCTTTCCTGCTTCCAGGCGCGCGCAAGATAGCCGTCAAGAAAATCGGTCAGCGCCGCGACGACAAACAGCACCAGCGCGAACCAATCCGCCCAAGGCCGCGCGAAATAAAGAAACATCACCACAACGCCGGGTGCTGCGGCCAGTCGCAGAATTGTGAGGATATTCGGCAGGTTCAATGTCATAGGTGAGTGGTAGCGCGGCGCGGCGTCCGATACCAGTAGGTGTGTCGAGAATCTGCCCCAATCCGGCGGGAATGAATTTGACCCTCTGGGGCGTTCAAGCCACAATACGCCTGACGCGGTGCGCGTGCGCCGCAAATCCTACCGATATATGGGGATACCCGATGAGATACGTTAAGCCCGAGAGTTTTGAGGCGGCTGCAACCCTATTGCGTGACGAAACCGGCATTTCCCGCATTCTCGCGGGTGGCACCGATGTGCTTGTGCAGTTGAAAGCCGAGATGGTCGAGCCTGATCTGATGGTCGATCTCAAGCACCTGCCCGGCATGCGCGAAATCGTCGCTGAAGATGGTGGATTTCGCATCGGGGCTGCGGTGTCAGGGGCACAACTGGGCGAACATGACGCAGTTAAGGCAATGTGGCCGGGCGTGGTGGAAGGTGTGGAACTCATCGGCTCTTCCCAGGTCCAAAGCCGTGCGACAATGGCCGGCAACCTGTGCACAGGCTCACCAGCAGGCGATGCCGTGCCTGCGATGGTCACAGCCGAGGCGGTGGCGCGCGTGCAAGGCCCTGACGGGGTACGTGATGTGCCTGTCATCGATATCCCCACAGGTCCGGGCAAGAATTCCCTAAACAAAGGGGAATTCATCACGTCGATCTATCTGCCTGCCCGCCCAGCGCATGCTGGTGACTGCTACTTGCGTTTTATCCCGCGCACCGAAATGGACATCGCGGTGTCATCGGCAGCCGTCAGCCTTACATTGGATGAAGAAGGCACTGTCACGGATGCGCGCATCGCGATCGGCGCGGTGGCCCCGACGGTGCGCCTGGTGAAAGACGCCGGGGCGGCGCTTGTCGGCGCAAAGCCGGATGACGCAGCCATCGCTGCCATGGTGCGGGCGGTTGAAGCCGCCTGTTCGCCGATCACAGATAAACGCGGAACGATCGAGTTCCGCACGAAAACAGCAGGGGTTCTCGCAAAACGCGCAGCCCTTATCGCCTACGGGCGCGCAGGAGGTCAGCTATGAAGACGATACCGGTTGCAACAACCATCAACGGTGATGAGACGGAATTCCTCTGCCATGCCGATGAGAGCCTTTTGGATGTGCTGCGCGACCGGCTTGGGCTGACGGGTGCCAAAGAGGGCTGCGGTACAGGCGATTGCGGTGCCTGCAGTGTGATGATGAACGGGCGTTTGGTCTGTTCCTGTCTGGTGCTGGGCGTCGAAACCGAAGGCGCCGAGATTGAAACCATCGAAGGCATGGCCAAGGGCGACACCCTGCATCCTTTGCAACGTGTGTTTCTGGAAGAAGCCGCCTTGCAGTGTGGCATCTGCACGCCCGGCATTCTGGTGGCGGCCAAGGCGCTCTTGGAAAAGAACCCCGATCCGACCGACACCGAGGTGCGTTACTGGCTGGCAGGGAACCTGTGCCGTTGCACCGGTTATGACAAGATTATCAAAGCAGTACAGACCGCTGCCGCTGAAATGAGAGGCGCATAACATGGCTTTTGACGCACAACCAACCCGCAAGTTCAATGTCGTCGGCACACGGGTCACCCGCCCTGACGGGGTCGACAAGGTCACGGGCAAGGCGGCTTATGGCGCGGATATCTCGGCGCCCGGCATGCTGCACGGACGTATCCTGCGCAGCCCGCATGCACACGCGCGGATTGTGTCAATTGACACGTCCGAGGCCGAAAAGCTGGCGGGCGTCAAAGCGGTCGTCACAGGTGCCGATCTGGCGATGCCCGAGGACGCTGACTTTGCCGATGTCGCGATCAACTGTCTGGCGCGCGACAAGGCGCTCTATGACGGGCACGCTGTTGCCGCCGTCGCAGCAACCAGCAAGGCGATTGCAAAACAGGCGATCCGGCTGATCAAGGTAGAATATGACCCCCTGCCCCATGTCACCGATGTGGACGCCGCGATGAAACCTGACGCGCCAGTCGTGCAGGAAGGCCGCGCGCTTGAGAATGTACCGGCGGGAATGTCGCAAAACGTGACCACCTACTGCAAATTCGGGCATGGTGATCTGGACGCGGGATTTGCCAAGGCCGACAAGATCATCGAACGCAGCTTCAAAACCGCCGCGACCCACCAGGGCTATATCGAACCGCAGGCGTGCATGGCGAGCCTTGGCAATGATGGCCGTGGCGAGGTGTGGTGCTGTACGCAAGGGCAATACATGGTCCGTGCCAACTGTGCCGCTGCACTCGGCGTTGAGGAAAGCCAGTTGCGCATCACCGCGTCCGAGATTGGCGGCGGTTTCGGTGGCAAAACCTCGACCTTTATCGAACCTGTCGCACTGGCGCTGTCGCGGAAATCGGGCAAGCCGGTAAAGATTGTCATGACCCGCGATGAAGTTCTGAAGGCCACAGGGCCGACGATTTCGTCGTCCATGGATATCAAGATCGGCATGACCAAAGACGGCCGCATCACCGCGGCGCGCGGTGAGTTGCGCTATTCGGGCGGGGCCTACCCCAATTTCACCGTTGAAATGGGTGCGCAAGCTGCCTTTGCCGCTTATGATCTGGAAGCGGTGGAAACCATCGGCTGGAACGCCATGACCAACCGCCCCAAGGAAATCCCCTACCGCGCGCCCGGCGCGCCGACTGCGATCTATGCGGTTGAAAGCGTGGTGGATGAGCTTTGTCAGGAACTGGGCCTTGATCCGCTGGACGTACGCCTGATGAATGCGGCGGACAAGGGTACGCTGTCGTCCTATGGGCCGACGTTCAACGACATCGGCTTGGTCGCCACGCTGGAAGCGGCAAAAGCGCATCCGCACTACACGGCACCTTTAAGCGAAAACCAAGGACGGGGCTTGTCCTGCGGCTTCTGGTTCAACTTCGGCGGCAACACCTGCGTGTCGCTGAACATCAACGATGACGGCACGGTTGGCGTGGTCGAAGGCAACCCCGATATTGGTGGGTCGCGCGCGTCGATTTCGATGATGGCGGCGGAAGAATTGGGCGTGCCTTATGACAAGGTGCGCACGGTCATTGCTGACACCTCATCACTGGGGTTCAACGATATCACCGACGGCAGCCGGGTGACCTTTGCCGTGGGGCTTGCCACGATTGAGGCGGCACGCGCCGCAATCAAGGAGATGTGCCGCCGGGTCGCGAAGATCTGGGATATCGACGAGGACGCGGTGATCTGGGAAGACGGCTGTGCCAAACCCGCCGGGCCAAACGCGGGCACACATCCACCAATGACACTGGCCGAGATTGCGGCGATTGCGGGCAACACCGGCGGGCCGATTGCAGGACACCATGAGGTGAACGCCGATGGTGCGGGCGTCAGCTTTGGTGTCCACCTTTGCGATACCGAGGTCGATCCCGAAACGGGCGCTGTCAAAATCCTGCGCTACACTGTGTTTCAGGACGCCGGCAAAGCGGTGCACCCCGATTACGTCGAAGGGCAAATGCAAGGCGGGGCCGTGCAAGGCATCGGCTGGGCGCTGAACGAGGAATACATCTATGGTGAGGATGGGCGTTTGCAGAACGCCGCCTTCCTTGATTACCGCATTCCCGTGGCGTCTGACCTGCCGCCCATCGAAACGGTGATCCTTGAAATCCCCAACCCCGGCCATCCCTACGGTGTGCGCGGCGTGGGCGAAACACCGATCGTGCCCCCTCTGGCGGCCATTGCGAATGCTGTTTCGCGGGCGGCAAACGTGCGGTTGACGGAATTGCCGATGTCGCCGCCACGTGTGTTGAAAGCAATCACGGGCTAGGTGCGATGGTCCGCGTCAAACTCTGGGGGTCGCTGCGTACCTTCGCGGATGGCGAGGAATGGGTGGAGGTGGAGGCAAGCAACTTTAAAGAGTTGCTCGACGCCTTGGCAGAAAAACACCCCGGCCTTGCCCCGCAGATCAAACGGGGGGTGTCACTGGCGCTGGACGGGGTGATCTACCGCGAGGCGTGGTTTACCAAGATCGAGCCAGAGAACGAGGTAATTTTGATGCCCTATATGGTGGGGGGTTAAACAGCAATGCATGCGCTGTTTTTCGAGGTCCGCCCGAAGCCCGGACATCTCGCACATTATTTTGAACATGTCGCGTTGTTGCGACCGGTTCTGGCCCAGCATACCGGCCTTGCGTTTCTGGATCGTTACGCATCGCTGCAAGAGGCCGATGTAATCCTTTCCCATCAACTCTGGGAGAGTGAAGACGCTATTGTCGCATGGCGCAAAGATGCAACGCACCGGCGGTCGCAAACTGCAGGGCGGCAGGTTCACTTCACCGACTATCGTATTCGTGTGGGCGCGCGGGTCTTGCATTGGACAGGTGGCGAGGCAGCCCCTTTACAGACCTCTGATACCGCCCATGTCATCGCACTTTATGGCACGGAACCTGTGACGGGCTCTGCTTTTAGCAGTTTCGAAAGCGTCAATCACAAGGGCCAGTTCATTGCACTGGCGACGGTCGATGGCGCTGCAGCAGCGCAGGCATTGTTGGATCAGCACCTTGGCACGACCGGCCTGAAAGAGGCTGCGATCTACAGTATCCGCCGCGATTACGGGCAGCATGACCGGACGCAAGCGCCGACTTAACCATTCTCATGAAAATAATCATAGACCGTCTGCGCCAGTTTCGCTGACACCCCGTCCACCGCTTTCAAATCCGCCAGATTTGCCCGCGCCACCGCTTTGGCCGACCCGAAGTGCGCCAGAAGTGCGCGTTTGCGGGTCGCACCGACGCCCGGCACGTCGTCAAGTGGCGTCGCTCCGATGGCTTTCGACCGCTTCGCGCGGTGTGTGCCGATGGCAAAGCGGTGCACCTCGTCCCGCATCCTTTGTATGAAATAAAGCACGGGGTCGTTGTGCCGCAGCGCCATGACGGGTTTGCCGGTGCGGTGGAATTCCTCTTTGCCCGCGTCCCGGTCGAGGCCTTTGGCGACGCCAACCATCGGAATGTCGCTGACGCCGAGGTCGTCCATGATCTCGCGCACGGCACTCACCTGTCCTTGCCCGCCGTCGATCAGCAAAAGGTCGGGCCATGTGCCTTGGGTGCGCTCGGGGTCTTCTTTCAGCAGGCGTTGAAAGCGGCGGGTCAGCACCTCTTTCATCATGCCGAAATCGTCGCCGGGGGTCAGGCTATCGCCGCGGATGTTGAACTTGCGGTACTGGTTTTTGTCAAAACCGTCCGGCCCTGCCACGACCATCGCCCCCACGGCATGGGCGCCCTGGATGTGGGAGTTGTCATAAACCTCGATCCGCTGGGGCACCTTTTCCAGATCAAAGGCTTCGGCCACACCTTTCAGCAAACGCGCCTGCGTGGCGGTTTCGGACATCTTGCGCGCAAGGCTTTCGCGGGCGTTGCGCAGGGCGTTTTGCACCAGCTCGGCCTTTTCACCGCGCTGGGGCACCATAATTTCGACCTTGCGTTCGGCTTTTTCGGCCAGCGCCTCGGCCATCAGATCGTCGTTATCCAGACCATGTGACAGGATCAAAAGGCGGGGCGGTTCGCGGTTGGAATAAAACTGGCCCACGAAAGCTTCCATCACCTCGGACGGGTCCTCATCCCCGCTGATGCGCGGATAGTAATCGTGGTTGCCCCAGTTCTGGTTCGCGCGGATAAAGAACACCTGCACGCAAGCCTGTCCGCCATCCGTATGGAGCGCGATCACATCAGCCTCGGCCGTGTTCTGCGGGTTAATGCCTTGGGCAGATTGCACTTGGGTCAGCGCCTTGATCCGGTCACGCAGAGCAGCAGCGCGTTCGAATTCCATCGCCTCGGATGCGTCTTGCATCTGCTTCGCGAGCGTTTCCTGAATACCCTTGGTGCGGCCTTGCAGGAACTTCTCGGCATCGCGAACAGAGGCGGCATAATCCGCCTCGGACACCAAACCGCAGCAAGGCCCAGAGCAGCGTTTGATCTGATATTGCAGGCAGGGCCGTGTGCGCGTTTCAAAATCGCTGTCCGAACAATTCCGCAGCAAAAAGACCCGTTGCAGTTGATTGAGCGTGCGGTTGACGGCACCAGCACCCGCAAAGGGACCGTAGTAGTTCCCTTTTTGCTTCTTCGCACCGCGATGCTTTTTGATCATCGGGTAGGCGTGGTCTTTCGTGACCAGAATATTGGGAAAGGACTTGTCGTCACGCAGCAGCACATTGTAGCGCGGTTTCAACTGCTTGATCAGGTTCTGCTCAAGCAACAAAGCCTCGGTTTCCGTCCGCGTCGTCAGGAACATCATCGTCGCGGTTTCGCGGATCATCCGCGTTATGCGGGGCGAATGATTGCCGGGGCGGGAATAATTCGACACCCGCGCCTTGAGGTTGCGCGCTTTGCCGACATAGAGCACGCGGCTATCCGCATCGAGCATCCGGTACACACCGGGAGAGCTGTCCAGCGTGCGCAAATACGCATGGATCACGTCATATCCGGTGGGGGTTGGCTTGTCTGGCTGCTCTGTCATCTGTCTGGTCTATGATTCTGGCTTGTCTGCAATGGTAACGCGCCAAGGACAAGAGAAAAGGCATCCACCGTTTCTGTGGATAACTCCGTGGGCTATTCTTGGGCAGGTGGAAATTTCTGTTGTATTTGGCAGGGTTCGACTATTTGCGCAAAAAATAGGCACTTTACCAAGCCATTGATAAATATAATCATTTTTATTGCAATTTCATTAACGCCTTGAAAACTAGGCAGTTTGTGACGCTTTTGTGAAGACAGGCGCGTGCGGTGCACAACTTGCCGCAGCAGTTACTCCAAACCCAACACGTCAGGCGTTTCCCATGCGAGGTGCTGGCCACCGTCCACTGCCAGCATTTGCCCCGTCACAGCGGGCGCATCGAGAAAATATCCAAGGGCAGCGGTGATGTCGGCAGGGTTTGCGCCCCGCTTGAGGATCGTTGCAGCACGCTGCTTGGAGAAGTGCTCTTTGCTTTGCCGGTGACCCTGCAAAGTGGGGCCGGGGCCAACCCCGTTGACCCGCACGCGGGGGGCCAATGCCTGTGCCGTTGTCCGTGTCATCGCCCAAAGACCCATCTTGGCGATGGTGTAGCTCATGAACTCGGGCGTGAGTTTATGGATGCGCTGGTCGAGCATGTTGACCACAAGGCCCTGGGCAATCGGCTCGCCTTGCGCGTCGGGCGCGGCGTCGGGGACTTGCGCCGCGAAATGCTGCGTTAGCACGAAGGGGGCGCGCAGATTGGATTCAATATGCCGGTCCCAGCTTTCACGGGTCGCGGTGGTCACACTGTCATGCTCGAAGATGGAGGCATTATTAACAAGACAAGTGAGCGGCCCGCCCAAAGCCTCTGTCGCGCGACCGATCAAAGCCTGCGTTGCGTTTTCGTCCAAGAGGTCCGCTTGCAATGCCACGCCCTGCCGCCCCAGCGCGGCGAGCCTGGCCACCGTTTCGTGCGCGCCAGCCTCTGATCCGGCGTAGTGCACGGCCACATCATAGCCACGCTGCCCCAGATAGAGCGCCATCGCTTGCCCCAGCCGTGCACCTGCACCTGTGACCAGCGCCCTCATTTGATCTGCTTTTCGCACTGACACGGCCCTTTGCCGATCCGGTACCGCAGGCATTTCGGGCATTTGGCCTGCGCCAGACGCGCCTGCCCCGGAAACCGCCATTTGCCGAACATCGCCAACACCAGCATGAAGGCCAGAAAGATAAAGATCGCTTTGAGGATCAAAGGCCAAACCTCGCAAAAGCAGCACGCTCTTCAATGCCTGCGACCGCATCATCCACAATGCGCGCACCGAAACGGGCGAAGAGCGGTTTTTTCTGATCGTAACGTTTGAACGTGACCTTGTCGCCAAAGCGTTCTTTCATCACGGGAACCAGATGGCCGATCCCGTCAACCAGCCCCTCATCGACACCCTTTTGGCCAATGTAGACTTCGCCGGTGAACAGATCAGGATTGTCCGACAGCTTGGTCCCCCGCCGCGATTTGACATAGTCGATGAAGGTCGCGTGCAGGTCTTCCAGCCAGCCTTTCAGCTTTTTCACATCAGCGGGTTTTTCCGGCTTGAACGGGTCCATCATGGATTTGGATTTGCCCGCAGTATGCACACGGCGCTCAATGCCGATTTTGCCGATAGCGTCGGTTGCACCAAAACCCGCGCTGATCACGCCGATGGATCCGGTGATCGAGCAGGGATCGACAAAAATCTCGTCCGCGGCGCAGGCGAGCCAGTAGCCACCGGAGGCTGCCACATCCTCGACAAAAGCAAAGACAGGGATTTTCTTTTCGTCTGCCAAGCGCCGGATGCGTGATGCGATCAGGGAAGACTGCACAGGTGATCCGCCGGGGCAGTTGATTTCCAGTGCGACGGCAGCAGGCTTGCCTTTGCGAAAGGCTTTTTCGATGACAGGGGCGAGGCCGGGGTTATCAAGTCCCCGACCCGAATTGACGATAGCGCCCTGAAGCCGGATGACAGCAACATAGGGTTCGGACTTCATGAATGGAATAAAGCGTTTCATGCCCACTTACTTAGCCCTTCCCAAGCAGGGCGCAAGGGTTACTGTCTGATCCGCCATCCCGTGCGGAAAATCCACCAGATGACCGCCAGACAGATCGCGGTGAAAAGCGCGATCGCAAAGAGCGAGGCACCGATCCCGACATCCGCCTGCCCGAAGAAGGACCAGCGAAAACCGCTGATCAGGTAGACGACCGGATTAAACAGTGTGATGGTCTGCCAAACAGGCGGCAACATCGTGATCGAGTAAAACGACCCCCCAAGGAAAACGAGCGGGGTGATCACCAAGAGCGGGATCAGTTGCAATTGCTCGAAATTGCCCGCCCAGATGCCGATGATGAACCCCAACAGGGCAAAACTGACACAGGTCAGCACAAGGAAAGCCATCATCGCCAAAGGGTGCGCAATCTGGATATCGACAAAGAAGAATGACGTCACAAGGATCACGACACCGATGAACAGCGCCTTGGTCGCGGCGGCACCCACATAGCCTGCCACCACCTCAAGAAAGCTGATGGGCGCGGAGAGAAGCTCATAGATTGTCCCGATGAATTTCGGGAAGTAGATCCCGAAACTGGCGTTGGTGGTCGCCTGGGTCATGACCGAGAGCATGATAAGACCGGGCACGATGAATGCGCCATAGCTTACGCCCTCGACCTCATCAATGCGGCTGCCGATGGCAGCGCCGAAGACAACGAAATAGAGTGCGGTGGACAGCACCGGCGAAATGAAGCTCTGCGTGATCGTCCGGAAGAACCGGCGCATCTCAAAGACGTAGATTGTCCAAATTGCGTTCAGGCTCATGCGGTTTCCTTTACAAGGCCAACGAAGATGTCTTCGAGGCTGCTTTGTTGCGTTTGCAGGTCTTTCATCTGCAAACCGGCCTTTTGCAGGTTGGCCAGAAGGGTGGTGATGCCCGTCCGTTCGCCTTTGGTGTCGTAGTGGTAAAGCAAGGACAAACCGTCGTCGGCGCGGGTCAGGTCGTAGTCGGCCAGCGCATCCGGGATCGCCGCGATTGCTGCGGACAATTCGATTTTCAACTGCTTGCGCCCCATCTGCGACATCAGATCGGCCTTGTCCTGTACCAGCAGGATTTCACCCTTGTTGATCACGCCGACACGGTCGGCAATTGCCTCGGCCTCTTCGATGTAATGGGTGGTGAGGATAATCGTCACACCAGAAGCTTTGAGGTTGGCCACAACCTCCCACATGTCTTTGCGCAGTTCCACATCGACACCGGCTGTAGGTTCATCCAGAAACAGCACACGGGGTTCATGGCTGAGTGCCTTTGCGATCAGCACACGGCGCTTCATGCCGCCCGAGAGCGTCATGACCTTGTTGTCCTTCTTGTCGTAAAGCGACAGCTGCTTGAGGATGTCCTCAAGGTAGGCATCATTCCGCGGCTTCCCGAAAAGGCCGCGCGAAAAGCGCACGGTGTTCATCACTGTTTCAAAAGGTTCAAGATTTATCTCTTGCGGGACAAGGCCGATGAGGGCGCGCGCCGCGCGGAACGCCTTTTGCGTGTCATGACCGCCCACGGTGATTGTGCCGGACGTCGGTACAGTAATCCCGCAGATCGTGGAAATCAGCGTCGTCTTGCCCGCGCCATTGGGGCCAAGCAAGGCAAGGATCTCACCTTCTTCGATGTCGAGGTCTACGGATTTGAGGGCCTCAAACCCGCCAGCATAGGCTTTGCGCAGGTTTTGGACGGATACGATTGCGGACATATGAGTGCCTTTGATTAGGTCTGCGTTACCTAGTGCCTCGGGCATAAAATGGAAATGCGCCAAGGGGTGTGCGGGGGCGCACAGAGGTCACGCCATACGCGTCGCAACATCCAGCATACGGCAGGAAAAACCCCATTCGTTGTCGTACCAGCCAAACACCCGAAGCAGCCCGCCTTGGGTGACGCGGGTTTCAGGCAGCGACACCACAAGGCTTTCGGGCCGCGCGCGCAGATCGGTTGAAACAAGCGGTTTGTCGGTCCATCCGATAATGCCGGACTGCGCCCGCAAGACGGCATGAACATCTTCGCATGTGACCTGACTGTCCAGCGTGACAGACAGATCAACGGCAGACACAGATGCGACGGGAACGCGCACCGCTGCGGCCTCGATCCGGCCTGCGATATCGGGCAGCACCTCGTTCAGAAGCCGCTGGGCAGAGGTTGTGGTCGGCACCATCGACAAAGCTGCGGCGCGGCTGCGCAGTGCGTCGCCGCGTGGCGCATCAATGCTGGGCTGGCTGCCGGTATAGCAATGGATCGTCGTCATCCAGCCGGTTCGCAGGCCCCATGTCGTATCAATGAGCTTTACCAAAGGGGCCAGCGCATTGGTCGTGCAAGACGCATTCGAGACAATGGGCTGATCCTTCAGCAGGGCCTCGTTCGCACCTAGCACGACCGTCAGATCTGCGGCTGAGGACGGCCCTGAAATCAGCACCCGCCGCGCACCTGCTTGCAGACCACGCTCTGCGATGGCGCGGCTTTCGGCCTTGCCAGTACATTCAAGCAGGATGTCCACACCCGACAGATCAAGCGTCGAGATGTCGACCGTCCGCGTGAGCGGGATCGTCTTTGCGTCAACAACAAGTGAGCCTTTCGCATAGGTGACATCACCGGCATAGGGACCGAAAACGCTGTCATACGCGAACAGATGCGCGCAAAGTTCTGGCTCGGCAATGTCATTGATACCGACCACTTCGATATCAGGCCAAGCGCCTGACGCATGTGCCCGCAGCATTGTGCGGCCAATTCTGCCAAACCCGTTGATGAATACACGCACCATCTGACTGTCCTTACTGTGTTACCCTTATTGCTGCACCTTTCGCGCGGGCACCACAAGCAAGGCTTGCACCCAGATACCTCTGGACCGGCCAAAAAGAATCGCGTCGATTCCCACCGCATTTCTTGACAGAATCGGCAAAATACTGGGTTTCGGCCGTTGCTGCACAGCATTGCAACGACGCAAAGTACAGAAAACGCGGGATTTCAGCTTGGACGAAACGCGCGCCTGAACGGGTTGGGGCACGGGGTCTTAAAGCCGTAGGTTTCCAGTTAAAACAAAGGAAAATAGGCGATTTCCCGCCGGTCACTGTTTCTGCGCTCTTACCCAATGGCCCCTAGTGAGAAAGATTAAGAACCACTAAACAACAAGTTAGTGTCACTTTTTGGCCTAATTTGAATGAGACGAAGATGATCGAAGACGAACGACCGTCGTGTGAGTGATGTTTGAAAGCTGGGTAGACAGATGGCGAAGCCGCAAATGAAAGAAGATACGACTGAAAAGGATAGCTTCGTTGATGAGCTCAAGCCGGGCACAAAGCTGATGCACGGCCAGTATACAATCGAAAGCTTTCTGAATGCAGGTGGTTTCGGCATCACTTATCTGGCCAAGGATAGCCTTGATCGCAAAGTCGTCATCAAGGAATGCTTCCCCGGTGCCTTCTGCCGTCGCAGCCGCTATGTGGTGCAGGCCCGTTCGCGCGCCCACCAGAACGAGCTGAAGTCGATTGTTCGCCTGTTTGTTCAAGAGGCCCGCAGCCTCGCAAAGCTGAACCACCCGAATATTGTTGGTGTGCATCAGGTATTCGAAGACAATGAAACCGCCTACATGGCGTTGGATTTTGTAACGGGCCGCGATCTTCTCGATACGATCGAAGATCCAAATCACGGCCTGAACGCAACGCAGATCAAATCAATCCTCAAGGAAGTGTTGGGCGCGGTCGGATTTATCCATGACCAAGGCATCCTGCACCGCGATATCTCGCCGGACAACATCCTGATCAACAAAGATTTTCATCCTGTATTGATCGACTTTGGCGCCGCCCGCGAGGAAGCAACGAAACAAAGCCGTGTTCTCTCGGCATTGCGCGTTGTAAAAGATGGCTACTCACCACAAGAGTTCTACATTGCAGGTTCCGAGCAGAGCCCCAGCAGTGATCTCTATGCCCTCGGCGCCTCTTTCTACCACCTGATCAACGGTGAAGTGCCACCGAATTCACAGGCCCGTTTGGCTGCAATCGCATCCGGCGAACCAGACCCGTATCAGCCGCTTGCGGGTCGTTTCGACGAATATGAGGCTTCTTTCCTCACTGCGATGGACAAAGCCCTTGCTGTCCTGCCAAAAGACCGCGTCCAGTCTGCGAAAGAATGGATCGAGATCATGGAAGGCGGGCAAAGCAACGTCACGCCACTGAAAGTTGGCGCGACAGCCGCAGCCGAGCCACAAAAGACCGCGACAAAAGCGCCGGTTGCCGCTGCTGCAGCCAAGAAATCGAACATGCCGATACTGCTGGGTTCTGCTGCCGCAGTCGCCCTGCTGGTCGGCGTCGGCGTTATGACAATGACCGGTGGCGAAGATGCACCGGTTGTCGCACAAGACCCTGTCGCAACCGCGGCACCTGCGACTGTTGAAGCACCGGTTGTTGCCGAAGCACCTGCCGCGCCTGCCGTTGCACCAGCGCCAGCGCCCGCCCCTGAAGTGGCCGCCGAACCTGTCGTAACCGAAGAGCCAGCCTTCCTTGCGCCACCCGCCGAGGAGTCTGCACCAGCCGTTGCGGAGCCAGCACCATCCGATGCAGAGCAATTGGCAGCGTCAATTGCGGCAGAGCAAACCCCTGCCATCACACAAGAGCCAGCACCAGAAGAGACAGCAATCGTCCCGCCAGTGGTTATCGAACCCCCTGTCGCGGCCGTTACTCCGGCACCTGCAATTCGCCCTGCGGCACGCCCTGAAAGCGTTGAAATCGCGGCATTGCCTGCGCCAGAGCCGCTGCCAGAGCCTGTCGCGACGCCACAGCCTGCGGCCGATCAGCCTGTATCCGGTGACGTGTTGGCAACTGCAAACCGTCCGGTGGAAGCATCCGAAATTGCGCCCGTCGCCCTGCCGACGACACCTGAAAACGTTGAAAGCGTCGGGTCCGGTCCCACGGTCGAGATTTCTGCCGTAACGCCCGGAAATGAATTGCCGCCTGCGACAGTGAGCGGGTCCTGGACTGTCCAGCTGCCTTTCACAGCTGCCGGTGACCAGTCGAACATCGTGGCCGAAGCCGGCCTGATTTCTCCTGTCTGGGTTGAGCCCGGGCTTGTGATTGTGGCCGTGAACGGCGTTGAGATCGATGCGATCTCGGACATTCCAGCGGCACTGCGCCAGCAAATCGGTGACGGCGAAGTCGCACCTACAATTCCAGTGTCATTCAACACGATCAAGCCATCAACCGGTGATTTCGTGCAGTATAACTGGGTTGTTCCGGTCGTGCAGAATGTCACGCTTGTCGATGGGACCGCATTCCAGACTGCGTTCTCCGGAACAGGCTGGACGACATCGGTAGTTGCGCTTGATGGCGTCGAATCCGGCGGCCTGCAAGTGGGCGATGTGATCACATCCTACATCTCGACTGGTGAAACGATTGATCAACGCGACTCGATTATGAACATTTTTGAACGAGAGCTCGCGAACGGAACGGAACAATTCAGTTTCGCTGTGCAGCGTGACGGTGGCCTTTGGGTAGCGTCGCACACTGTATCGGACGCGGCGGAGTAAAACATGTCATTATGGTCCGTCAGGACCGCAAGGCATCAGTAAATTGGAGGGTAGCAAGATGAAATTCATTCGTGATCTACTTGGAAAGAAGCGTAGCGAAACAAATCCACGGCGCGCAAGCTCTGTAGAATCGTTGGAACAATCCTATCGCGACACGATCGGATCAATGGTGGATGAGGCCGCGCCTTTGGGCAAACCTCCTTTCGCGACACCTCCTGCGGCAGAGGCCCCAACAGATGTGCGGGTTGTTACCGCAGAGCAGGCCCCGGCAGCGCCATCAGCGCCTGCGGCCGTGAATATCTGGGATCTGGAAGATGACGGAACATCGACCGCCCTTCCCGAACCCACAACGCCGGTTGCGCCTGCTCGCCCCCTTGCTGCACCTGTTGCAGACCAAGCGGTTGCTTCTGCAGCGGCAGCACGGTCACCCGCACGGTCACGCCGGACGAAAACACGCCTGATCGGGTTTGAAAAATCCGATGGGGATGTTGTTGATCTGTTCAACGATGCCCAAAAAGCCGCACCAACCAAAAGCGTGCGTTTCCCTGTGGGTTGGATTGTTGTCGCCGAGGGCCCAGGCCGTGGCGAAAGTTTTTCCCTGATGGCGGGCATGTCACAGATTGGCCGTGGCGAGGATCAGGCGATCCAGCTTGATTTTGGCGATAACTCGATCTCGCGTTCGAACCACGCCGCGATCGTTTTTGACCCCGACACCAAGGAATTCCTGCTCGGACATGGCGGCAAGTCGAATATTGTGCGCCTGAACGACAAGCCTTTGATCAGCAACGAGACACTGAAAACGGGTGACGTTATCCGGATCGGTGAAACCGTGCTGCGGTTTGTTGCACTGTGCGACAAATCATTCAACTGGTCCGATGGTGCGACCGAGGAGGACGAAGATGTGGCGATCGCCTGAACCACGTTTTGACGTCGCATCTGCGATCTGTCAGGGCGGGCGTGACTATCAAGAGGACGCAATCGTCACTGATTTCCCGTTCGGGTCGGATAGTGGTGTTGTTGTACTTGCCGACGGCATGGGTGGCCATGCTGCCGGTGATGTCGCCAGCAAGATTGTCGTCACCGAAGTCTTTAGCGAGCTTAAGTTCGAAAGCGCGAATTTCGCCGATTTCGAAGGTGAGATCCCTCGTTTCCTGACCGAAGCTGCAGCCAACGCAAACAGCTACGTGCGTGAACATGTGCAAGCGCATCCCGAAACACGCGGCATGGGGGCGACACTTGTTTCTGTCGTTCTGGTCGAGAACCGCATGTATTGGATGTCGATCGGCGACAGCCCCTTGTACCATTATCGCAATGGCACGATGAAGCAGCTGAACGAAGATCATTCGATGGCGCCACAGATCGACTTTATGGTCCAGCAGGGTTTGCTCGATGAGGCGGCTGGCAAAAACCATCCTGACCGCAACTGTCTGACATCGGTGATCCTGGGTGATCGCGTGACGAAATCGGATTGTCCGAAAGCGCCGTTCGAATTGCAGGTTGGTGATATCGTCGTCGTTTCAAGTGACGGCCTGCAATATCTGGAAGATGCCAAGATCCAGAAGATCCTGCACCGCTATCGCCGCAAGAAAGCCGCCGAGATTGCGGGCTATCTGTTAGAGGCAATCGAGGCGCTGGCCGACCCCGATCAGGACAATTGCACGTTCTCGGTGATCAAGCTGAATCACAACAAGCCGGTGATCCGCGCAATTCGGGCCAAGCCGGTTGGTCATGTGGATCATCAGACCTCGACTGTTACCCGTGTGGTCGAACTGGACGACATTGAAAAGGTTGCGGCAAAAGCAAAAAAGCCCAAAGAGGTCGCAGCGATGAGTGCGCCGACCGTGATTAAGGAAGTCAGACCCCTCAAAAAGGTCGAACTGAATGATGAAACCGATTTGACACAGGAGGTTGATGCGGCTGAGCCGCCGGCTAAGATAGCCGCCGGAGGCAAGTAATGTCGAATCAATCACTGGGAAACCGGGTTCAAACGGAATTGAAGCAGGCCGTGCTAAGTGGCCTGCTTCCTGATTCTGACCATGAAAAAGCGGAACTGCTGCTGGAGCGCCTGCAAAAGCCGGTGCGCCTGGCCATTCTTGGCATGCCTGAATCCGGCAAATCCAGATTGCTGAACTTGCTCGTGGGCGCAGATGTGATCCCACAGGGCGTGCATCTGCCAACGATGCAACTGGTTTATGGCGAGAATGAAAAATCGGTCTGCACGCTCGCTGATGGATCCAAAGAAGAATTCAATGCCGTCGATGCCGATATGATCGCAGGCCTGTCCCCGGTTTTTGTTGAAATGCAAATGCCTCTGCCCGCCCTGAACAAGATTTCGGTTCTGGAAGTCGTGGCCCCCAATGACACGAACGCCGTGCACCGTGCGTCGCAGTGGGCCTCCAAGCGCACGGACGTTGCACTTTGGTGCACGCGCGGCTTTACCGAGCCTGAACAACGCATTTGGGCCACGATGCCTGACCTGATCAAGGATCACGCGTTCTGCATGGTCACGCATGCCGATTTTCTCAAAGCGCAAGGGCTCTACGAGGCCGCGGTCGGCGCAATCTCTGCCGCTGCAGGGGATGAGTTCAATGCGGTACTTGCAATCGCCACGAACCAGGCACTTTCAGCGCGGCGTGCGGATGGCAGTGTCGACAAGGATGTCATGCGCGAAAGCGGTGGTTCTGCCCTCATCTCGGCTGTGCTGAAACAGGTAGAGCACGGCCGCCAGTCCGCAGTGGATCAGGCTGATATCCTGCTGCACCAGTATGCCGATCTGCTGGCCCCCTTAAAAGATGCTCCTGTTTCGCCAGACGTGAGCACACCACCAGAGCCTACACCAACACCGGAAACAGTGGCCGCCAAAGAGCCTGCCGCGCCAGTTGCTGTTCCCGAGACGGCACAAGCAGAAGCACCAAAACCGGCCGCAGGCCTGTCTGAAACAAAGCCAGCCACACGAGACGCGATTTCACGACTGCGCGAGATCGCCGCGCGCAAGAACGTATCCCGCGACCTCGCATTCGAAGAAGCCGCAAAACCTTCGGAAACGCCCGCAACAGAACCAGAACCTGAACCTGAGGCGCAGCCATCTGTCGATGCTGCGGCCGAACCGTTGCACCCCGCCACGCGCGACGCCTATGAGCATGTCATCAGCTACCTCGAGGCACGCGGGGCAGAACTTGCATCTGTATTGGAGGAACAAGGTCAGGATGGACCTGTCAAAGTCATGACAATGGCTGTGGACCAGATCCAGTGGCTATGTGACTATCTGAACGAAAACGGTGATGCCTCGGACGTATCACTGCAACGCACCCGCGACACCGCTTTCGATGCCGCAGACATGGTACAATTGATGCAGATGGAAAAACAAGGAACAGCGGCCCTTGAAGCGATAAGCCTGATGCTCCAGATTAAGCGTGAGCTACAGGCTGACCTGGCTGCGTAACCTGCGTTGTTGCTTGGTAAAAATTTAAGCAAGCCGCCATACTTTTGCCGCGCGGATCTGTTTCCATTATGGCAATAAAGATGGTGCTTTTCTTGCTATTTAGCGACGAGCGGGACCACAGGACGCCGTGGTTTTATGAATGTGTTAAGGACGGACAAGGATGAAGATGGAAGAGGTCGCAAATGGGGATGGTCTTGCAATCCCGCCGGAGCAACTCCCCTTCATGCGCCTTGGGCTGGAGAAGCTGGACCGTTTCCACGACGAAGTCGTCGATCTGGAGGCAACGCTGGGCGATGTCGTAAAGCTTGGCGGCCAGGATGCAGAAAAGAAAGCCTCTAAGCTTATCAAGCAGTTACGCGCTTTTGAACCAAGCATCACGATGATTGGTCAGATCAAATCGGGCAAGACGTCTTTGGTAAATGCCATGGTTGGCCGGCCCGATCTTTTGCCGGCGGATGTGAACCCGTGGACATCTGTTGTCACCTCGCTTCACCTCAACGCGCCTTTGCCCGATGATGCGCCAACGGCAACCTTTCAGTTTTTCAGCCAGGGAGAGTGGGATCACCTTGTCGAAAACGGTGGCCGAATCGGCGAATTGTCGGAACGCGCCGGTGCGGACGACGAACTTGAGAAAGTACGTCAACAAATTGCCGAAATGCGTGAAAAGACAAGGCAACGCCTGGGTCGTAAGTTCGAACTGCTGTTGGGACAAAAACACAGTTACGCCGAGTTGAGCGACGAACTGGTCCAGCGCTATGTCTGTATGGGCGACGATTTCGAAGATCTCGAAGAAGAAGACCAGCAGGGCCGCTTTGCAGATATCACAAAATCTGCTGACTTGTATCTGAGCGCGGACGCGATCCCGATGTCGATCTGCCTGCGCGACACGCCCGGCGTGAATGATACATTCATGATGCGGGAACAGATCACGATCAACGCCCTGCGTGACAGCCGTATCTGCGTCGTTGTTCTGTCCGCCCACCAGGCGCTGAGCTCGATGGATATGGGGCTGATCCGTCTGATTTCGAACGTCAAGGCGCGCGAGGTCGTGATCTTTGTAAACAGGATCGACGAACTGTCCGACCCCGGCGCACAGGTTCCCGAAATCCGCGACAGCATTTTGCAAACGCTGGCCGATAACAACGGACCAGAGAACCCCGAGGTTATTTTCGGCAGCGCCTATTGGGCCAATATGGCCCTGTCAGAAGATCTTGATGACATCGTTGCCGACAGCGCCGAGGCCATGTTCAACTGGGCCGAGGCCGCGCTGAGTGCGGAAACCGCCAGCATGGAAACCAAAGAGCTTGTTTGGCATCTTTCCGGTATCCCAGAGCTATATCGCGCCCTGTCCGAGCGTATTTCAGAAGGCCCCGGCGCTGAAATCCTGTCCGCGTCTCGCAAGCGTGCCCTGAACCTTGTGGGCGGGGTGCGTGCGTCCAACGCTGTCGTGTCGATGCGTCTGGACGGGGACACCGTCGAGGTGATGTCGAGCGAAAAGCTTTCGGCGCACCTAGATCAGTTGGAAACCGCCAGCATGAAGACCCTTGACGAGCGGCTGGATATCGCTTTTTCACAATTCGGGTCGCGCGTTGATCAATCGCACAAACGTTTTCTGGATCGTGCTCTGGAATCGCTCCTGCAGCATCTGGAAACCAATGGCGAAGAAGAGATCTGGCAATACAGTCCGGATGGTCTGCGTATGCTGCTGCGCACCAGCTATCAGGTGATGCGGCGCAATGTGACGGCAAGTTGCCAAGACGTCTATGCCGCGGTTGCCGATGATCTTGCAGAGACTTATCGTTCTGCCTTCGGCGTCGATGTTGAAAACTTTACAATTACGCCGCCTGCCCCGCCGGAGATTCCGGCGCCTGTGTCACTGGGCCAAACCATTGCTTTGGACCTGCAAACATCATGGTGGAAGGGGTGGTGGAAGCGCCGCAAGGGCTACCGCGCCTTTGCAAGCGGATTTTACGACCTGATCGAAGCGGAAACAGCCCCTATCGTTGACGAGCTGAAGATACGGCAAGCCGATGACATCCGCGCCCGTGCGCAGGCAGAACTGCGCGAATTCCACGCCGAACAACGCGCAATACTTGAGGACATCAGCAGCAAATCAGAGATCGCCATTGACGATTTGGAAGACATTTTTGGTATTACTGCCCAGCAGGAACGTGATGAGCTCTTCGACTATATTTTCGAAGAGCTGAGCGAAACGAAACCTCTGCTGGCAGTGGGAGTTGATAAATGAGTGTTGGTGAAACAAGTTCAGGCGGACGCCGCAAACCGCGTATCGCGCTGATGGGTGAATTCAGTGCAGGAAAAAGCACGCTCTCTAACCTTCTGATGGGTCAGCGCCCGTTGCCGGAAAAAGTGACCGCGACGCGTTTGTCACCTGTCTGGATTTCGCATGGCACCCGCGCGCCCTACCGTGTTGATGTCGATGGATCAAAAGAACCTGTCACGCTCGCTGATCTGGAAAGCATCCCTGTCGAGCAAACCCGCAATATCCGCCTTTTTCTGGAAGCCGACATTCTGGAAGTCTGTGATTTGATCGACTTTCCAGGTATTTCGGACCCCAATATGTCATCCTCTGTGTGGGAACGCATGTTGCCCGAAGTGGACGCCGTAATCTGGTGCACCCATGCCACCCAAGCCTGGCGCCAGTCCGAAGCCGCTGTTTGGGAAGATATGCCGCAGGCCGTGCGCGAAAATTCCATCCTGCTGATCACGCGGTTTGACAAGCTGAACACCGAAAAAGACCGAAGCCGGGTGATCAAACGCGTCTCACGCGAAACCAAAGGACAGTTCGGTGCGATTTTCCCTGTCTCGCTCTTGCAGGCCATTCAAGCGGGCGAAGATTATGACCTGTGGGATGCCAGTGGCGCGGGGCCTTTCACCGCCCATCTGATCGATGTGATCGAGCGGCTGACAGCGCTCGCCGCACGCACTGAACTGCCCCTCTATAACATGGATAGCCTTAGCGACATTCCTGCGCCCGCGTCTGCGCCGGTCCTGCCACGCCGTGTTCAGCGTGCACCTGACAGCGGCCGTTCAGCGCGGGATCGCGCACCGACCGAACCCGCAACCGACGACCCGTTATCTTCTGTCGACCGGATCTTGCGTTCATCGTAATGCGGCGCGATTGTCTGCAGCCCTTCCACAATCCGCACATTTGCCGTAGTCATGGCAATGCGTAGTCAGGAAGCGAGCTGCAGATGGTTGTTGATGAGTTAGATGCCTTGCGTGAGAGATTTGAAGGCTGCACTGCGCTTGCCTTTGCAGATCTCTCGACAAAAATGATCCTCGTGACGGACTCACATTCAAATTTGCGTCGTGAGGCGCTTGATGCCCTGTGCGAAGAAGCTGCATTATTGCTGGGTGCAAATGGCAAACCGGCATTGGCGGACAAAACAAGCGGGATGGCGTCTGTTGCGAGTACGTCGCAGTTGCGCGTCTTTTTGCGCGCGGAACATGAGCCGAATGATGTTCTTTGTTGTATCTGCGGCCCAAAGATGGATGCAGATAAGTTTGTTGCTGACGCTTGCGCATGCCTTGACCGCATCAGTAGCGGTGAATGAAAACACGTAACAAAGAGCTGGAAACAGGCGTATGAGCGAATTGAACGCTTTGGCACAAAAACTTGCTGTTTTGTCTGCGCGGGACGTCGTGGATCAAACTGGCGCGCGCATGATTTCGGAGGGTGGCTTGCCATCGCCACTGGCCGCGATCCTGCGCGAGGTTGACGATACCGTGCTTGAGCGCTGCCTTGCTTTTCGCTGTGGCGACACAACCGTCCGGATTATTGCAGCAGGGCGCCGTATGCGCGGAATCCTGAGCGTTTCGCCAAAATCAGATGCGGATGTCATCGGTCAGGTCTTGTCGCGCGAAGATCCCGATGTCGTTCAAGCTGCGCATGATCTTTTGCAAACACTCTGCGGCAACGCCGAAAACATGACAGTGCGCAGCCTGCCTTCCGAACCCTTTGGAAACAGCGGCGAACGCGGCATTTCCGCGCTTGGGCTGGCCGAACTCTGGGACGTCGCACTGGCCGAAGCGGACAGCACCCCCAAGCCACCTATGGAACAATTCCTGACGGTGAACGCCCCTGCGTTTTCATCCGTACTCCACATCTACAACGGCGAGATCGTTACAAAAGAGGGTGATTTCGCAGCGTTACAGGCCATTTGGAGCACGCAGGTCGAAGCATTCCGCGAAGCGCACAGGAAAACGCTGCGCGGCGAAGAAGCGGCACAGTTAATCTGTCTGGATGGTGCCTTTGATAATGGCAATTCCGCTGCCCTTGCACTCTACGAAAACCATGTCGCATTGATCGCATATGAAGCAGAACGCTTTGGGGCAATGCAGGCGTCCTGGCAACGGATATTCGCGTAATGCATCCCGCAGCCGCAGCAGCCCCCGCAGCGCCATATTTCTTGGACGGTTTTGAAGAGCGCACCCTTGCCACGCCCGAGGGCGATATCTTTTACCGCATCGCCGGTAACGGACCGCCACTGGTGCTATTGCATGGCTATCCCCAAACCTCTGCCATGTGGCACGCGGTAGCACCTGTTCTGGCGGAGACCTATCAAGTCATCTGCCCTGACTTGCGGGGCTATGGCCGGTCGTTGAAACCGGTCACAGACGCGACGCACAGCCCTTACGCCAAACGTGCGATGGGTGGCGATGTTCTGGCGCTGATGGACCATTTGGGACATGACCGCTTTCTGGTAGGCGCGCATGATCGCGGGGGTCGCGTCGCCCATCGTTTGGCTGCGGACCATCCTGAACGGGTGATTGCACTTTCCGTCCTTGATATCGCGCCCACGCGCGAGATGTATCGCGACGGCGGCAGCCCCTTCGCGCATACCTATTGGCATTGGTACTGGCTGACACTGCCACATCCGTTTCCGGAAAATCTCATTGGTGCTGATCCCGCATTTTTCTGGCTCAAGAAATGCGGTGCGGGTTCTGCGGGTCTGACCCCTTTCGTGCAGCAGGCGCTGGATGAATACCTGACCTGTTTCGCGAAACCCGAGGCGATCCACGGTGCCTGCGAGGATTACCGCGCCGCGGCAACCATCGACATCGCGCATGATGATGCCGACCCGGCCAAGCTGCAAATGCCGCTCTTGGCGCTCTGGGGAAAGGACGGTGCGATTGAGGCGCATTTTGACTGTCTCGCCCTTTGGCAAGAGCGGGCGGCGAACGTGCGTGGCTGGTCCTTGCCTGGCGGTCATTATCTGGCCGAGCAACACCCCGATAAAGTGCTTGAGGCTTGGCTGCCCTTCTTTGCCGAAGCGCAGGCCTAGGTCAGCCGCGCTGGAAAGCCCTCCGCCCGCAAATCGGTGTCGAGCAGGTCTTCCAGCAGTTTCACAATCATTGGCGATTGTGCGTCACCGCCATAGGCCGCGCGTGCCGCAACGTAGGTTTGTTCGGTCGCTGCCGCCAGATCAAGTGGCACCTCGAATTCACGGCCAAAGCCCATTGCAAACCCCAGATCCTTCAGCGCCAGATCAATATTGAAAGCCACGTCATAAGATCCGTTAAGCACCAGCGCGCCTTCGGTTTCATGCACGAATGACGTGCCGGACGACGCCTTGATCGCATGCCACGCCTGCGCAAGATCAAGTCCACCGCGTTTCGCCAGCATCAACGCCTCACCGCAAGCTTTGAGATGGATAAAGGCCAGCATATTGGTGATGACCTTGATGATCGATGCCGATCCAAGCGGGCCCATGTGGAACACCTGATTGCCCATGGCCTTGAGTGCGGGCAAATGGGTGTCAAACAGGTCCTTGTCGCCACCGGCCAGCATGGTGATGTTGCCTTGCGCGGCCAGATGCACCCCCCCCGTGACAGGCAGTTCCATCATCCGCACATCATGCAATGCCGCTTTCCCCGCAAAGGCCAAGACCTCATCGCGGCCCAAAGTCGACATTTCGATCCAATGCGCGCCCTCTTGCATTTCGGGAAGCATCTGCGCCGCGACCGCCTCGGATACGGCGGGGGATGGCAGACAGGTGATCACGTGATCGACCGAACCTGCGAGTTCGGCGGGGCTGTCGGCCCATTTGGCGCCCAAGGCAATTGCGGGTTCTGCCGCGGCATGATTGATGTCCGTGACGGTCACATCCATGCCCGCGCGCAGCAAACAGGCCGTGCAATTTGCCCCAAGATTGCCTTGGCCGATATATCCGTAGTGCATGGGTGCCCCTTATTTGAAGTAGATATTATAGTCAGCGCGGATCGCTGCATCGATCACAGGGTCGATCTGGATCCGCGCTTTGCTGAGGATGTCATTCTTGCGGGCAATGGCCTGATCAAGCAACATTGGGCGGTTCGCTTCGTTCCATTCCTTGGGGCTCATCCGGTTGCCCAACGTGGGGTAGATGTATTCCGTCTGCATCAAGGCCAGCGTTTGGTCAGAGCCAAGATAATGCCCCGGCCCACCCAAACAGACGGCTTTCATCGCCTCAATGGACGTGCTGTCCTCGGTCACGTCGATGCCACGGACAGTGCGCAGAACCTGCCCCAGCACATCATCGCCAAGCACGAGGGATTCCAGACAAAACCCCAGCAATGAGGCATGCATGCCAACGGATTCGTAAACCATGTTCAGGCCCGACAGACCGGCCAGAACGTTGGTGATGCCCGTCTCCCATCCGGCCTGCATATCGGGAAGCTTCGAATCCGATATGCCCGCCGCCGCACCGCCTGGAATGTCATAGAACCGGTGCATTTGGGCGCATCCGGCCGTCAGCAGGGCCTGTTCCGCCGAACCACCCGACATTGCGCCTGTCCGCAGATCAGAAACGAAAGGCCATGTGCCAAAAACAGCCGGATGACCCGGCGCCATCGCATTCACATAAACCACACCGGCCAGACATTCAGCAACGGCCTGAACGATCGCAAGGGCGATTGGCGCAGGTGCGGTGGCACCCGCTTGCCCCGCAGACAACAATAGCACCGGCATGCCCGCGCGGATACAGGCCTCCATTGAACGACAGCTTTCTTCGGCAAATTTCATTGGCGGGACGACGAAACAATTGGAGTTCGAAACGAAGGGCCGCGCGCGCCATGCGTCCTCTCCGCCTGCGATCCGGTGCAAGAGTTCAATTGACGGTGCGACATGGCTGGGATCATCAAAAGACGTGCCGACATGTTTGGTCGTACCGGAACAGCAGGCATAGATCGTGTTCAGATCCATTTCGAGATTGTCAGATATGTCGCGCGCCACCATCGCGCGCTGGAAGAAATGCACGTTGTCCAACGCATGGGTGATCTTTGCCGCATCATGCAGGTCTTGCGCGGTGCTGTCGCGATAAGTGTTGGTTGCAAGGTCCACGACATGGACCGCCGCACCTGCCGTGCCAAAATGAACATTCGTGCCCGTCAAGTGCAGGTCGTACTGTGGGTCACGGCCATGCAAGGTGATATTTCGTGCGGCTTTGGCCAACATATCCTCGACCAAGGCACGCGGGAAACGGATGCGCCCGTCATCACCGAGGATCGCACCCGCTTTCGTCAAAATCTCGACACCAGAGGGCGGGGCCTGTGACAGACCGATCTGTTCCAAAGCATCAAGCGCCGCATGGTGGATACGCAGAACATCTGCATCGGTCAGGGGCTTGTACTGCCCGCCCGGAAGGCCTGCACGGACAGGGCGGATATTCTTGGCCAAGGGTGCGCTACGCAAGGCCACACGCGCGGCACGCCCGCCGCTGCGCACTTTTCTTTTCTCTATGTCCAACATGCTTACGCCTCCCTGGAACTGGATCGAGTATTCTCCCAGTTCAGAAATCGCGCAATCTGCCATTCCGGTTATTATTGATCGCATTTTCCGATTAGTGCAGACTGCAGATCATGCAGATAGAACTGATCGATACCTTCCTGGATCTTTGCGAGACAAAGAGTTTCAACCGCACCGCAGAGCGTTTGGGTGTGACGCAGTCAACTGTTTCAGGGCGCGTGCGTTCACTAGAAGCATCTGTGGGGGTGAAACTGTTTCAGCGTTCGCGCTCGGGCACCGCCTTGACGACCCAAGGGTTACGATTTGAGCCGCACGCCCGCAGTCTACGCCACGACTGGGTGACGGCCAAGAATGCCGCACAAGATACCGCGCTTGCAGGCGTGACAATGCGGATCGGGATACAGCACGATCTGGTGGGCCTCGACATCAAAACGCTCATCGGGCGTCTTCGGGATATCCTACCGGATACCGCTTTTCTGCTGGAAGCCGACTATTCAATCCAGATGTGTTCTGACTTGATTTTTGGCAAGCAAGATATTGCCATTTTATATTCCCCACAGATTCAACCGGACCTCTATTTCGAAACACTCGGTGACGTGCGCTATGTTATGGTGTCAACGCAGGCAGAGTCTTTGGCCACCGTGAGGAAGGAAAACTACATCCTTGCAAACTATTCGGCGAGCTTTGCAAATGCGCATGCCGCCCTTCTACCGGACCTGACGCATGTGTCGCTTTCGATCGGCCAGAATGCTGCGATGGTTGATCTTTTGACGTCACTTTCGGGAACTGCTTACGTGCTGGAACACTCGGCCAAGGCTTTGATCGCCTCGGGTGTTTGTCGGAGGGTCATGGATGCCCCGACCATAGACCAGTCGGTCTTTGTCGGTGTGAACGTGCGTAACAGACACCGTGCGGCCTACCGTAAGCTGATCAAAACACTGCACGAACAGTATCCATCACAGCAAGCGCATGGACGAGCGCGACCTGAAAGATCCGGTTCGAATGAAACCAGCGCACTGTCAGGTCAGAAACCCTGAAATCACGTGCCTTCAAACAATGGGCGATCAGGGTTGAACCCGCGGCGCGCGAAGATGAAGCGCTGCCAAATGCCTGTCGCCTGCTGGCAGCTGTTGAACCTCTTTCACGCACCCAGCGATTGGCCATTCTGCGCGCAAGGATGCCACTCTGGCTTCGGCCGTTGGTCACGGGCTACCGCACTGTGCACCTCGCTCTCTTGGTAAACATACCGGGGAATGCGGTTGTGGGCGGTGGTGGCGGAGTTCTTTTTACGGCTGGGCTAAGCTGGTTGTTTCTGCCCGTGCAAACCGTCATCACCATTCTGGTTGCTGTCGCACCAGTCCCGCTGACGGTCAGGGTCTTTGACGTCGATCTCAGCACGGTTCTGGATTGAAAACCACGCAAACCCAATCAGGGTGACGCGACAGATGCCGCTTTACCGCATCAGCACGACCGGCACCTTGCAGGATCGGACCATCTCGGTGGTCGTTGATCCGATCACAAGGCTGCGGATACGGCTATGCCCATAGGCCCCCATAACGACCATCCCAAAGCCTTCCTCCTCGACCATCTTGCCAAGTTCGGTCTCTGGCTGGCCCGGCACGATCCGTGTCTCGGCATCAATCCCGGCGGCCCCGAGAAGTGCCTTTGCATCCGCGAGCCCCTTCTTTGCGTCTGGCGTTTCTGCACCGACGGTCACGACCGTGACAGCAAGGTCAGCGAAAAGCGGGCTGCGCGCAATGTGATCCACCGCTTTCATCGCCGACGCACCACCATCATAGGCAACAAGAACACTTTGAACGGGATTGAAGGCGCGCGAGGCAACAAAGACCGGCCGGTGTGCTGCCCGCACGATCCGTTCAAGGTTCGATCCAAGGTGCCCCTTGGCAAAGTCCGCCGCCTCGCCGCGTTTGCCGATGATGATGACGCGCGCCTCACCCTCGACCGTGCCGATAGCTTCGACCAAATCGCCATGGCGCAGGCGGGTCGTGATATCACTCACGCCGTCCGTACTCACAATGGCCTGCGCATCCTCGAGGATCGCACGGCCACGGTGGCTGACTAGCTTGGCGCGCTGCGCATCAAGCGCGGCCAGCTCTTCCATCAATTTGGTGCGCGCGCCCAACCGGATTGCGCCGGACAGGTCCGCCTTGTCGCGTGCTTCGCGTCGGCCCAGAACGTGGATCAACTCGACCGGCGCCTGTGTTTTCCGCGCAATCCATGCAGCGTGGTGGCAGACGCTTTCGGAATAGATGGAACCGTCCACCAGCGCGATGATCTTGTCTGTCATGGTCGGGTCTCCCTCAGTGGTCCATCAGTTTATCCATGGCGCCAGGCTTGTCGTGGATGGCAAGCTGGTCAACCAGCGTTTCAGTGGCTTCGTTCATGCCGACGACCTCTACTTCTGCACCGTCACGGCGGAATTTGAGGATCGCCATATCAAGCGCTTGGACGGAACTGATGTCCCAGATATGCGCTGCGCTCACATCGATAACGACGCGTTCCGGTGCCTCTCTGAAGTCGAAGCTATCCATGAAATCCTCGACCGAGCCATAAAAAAGCTGCCCCTCCACGCGGTAGGTCCGCACGCGGCCATCCGCGCTGATGTCGGTCGTGACACGGAACAGTTGCGCGATCTTGCCGGCAAAGAAAATCCCCGACAGCAGCACGCCTACCAACACGCCAATCGCCAGATTATGGGTGTAGACCACGGTCACCACCGTCGCGATCATCACAATGGAAGATGATCGCGGGTGCACGGTGAGATTCTTGATCGAAGACCACGAAAAAGTCCCGATCGAGACCATAATCATGATTGCGACCAGCGCGGGCATCGGAATGATGCTGACGAGGTCGCCAAGTCCGACGACCAGAATCAAAAGAAAGACACCGGCGACAAAGCACGACAGCCGTCCACGACCACCGGATTTCACATTGATGATCGACTGGCCGATCATGGCACAGCCCGCCATGCCGCCGATAAAACCGGTCGCGGTATTTGCAAGCCCCTGGCCTACGCACTCCTGGTTCCGGTTCGATTTCGTATCGGTCAGGTCATCGACAATGTTCTGGGTCATCAGGCTTTCGAGCAAACCCACGACCGCCACAGCGATCGAATAGGGCAGGATGATCTGCAGCGTTTCAAGGTTCAGCGGGATATCGGGGATCAAAAACACAGGCAGCGTATCGGGCAGTGCCCCCATATCGCCGACGGTGCGGACGTCCAGCCCGAGCGCGACGGTCAACGCCGTCAGGATCAGGATCGTGACAAGCGGCGACGGCACGGCCGTGGTCAGCAGCGGGAAGAGATAGATAATAGCCAGCCCCAAAGCGACCATCGCATAGGTGATCCATGTCACATCGCGCGGATCAAGCTCGGGCAGCTGCGCCATGAAGATCAGTATCGCAAGCGCGTTCACAAAGCCTGTCATAACCGATTTCGACACGTACCGCATGACAAAGCCCAGTCGCAACAGGCCTGCGCTGATCTGGATCAGTCCTGCCAACACGGTCGCAGCCAGAAGGTATTCGAGACCATGATCGCGCACGAGCGTCACCATCAGCACAGCGGTCGCGGCTGTCGCGGCCGAGATCATGCCGGGCCGTCCGCCGGTGATCGCGGTGATCACGGCGATAGAGAAGCTGGCGTAGAGGCCCACCTTCGGGTCGACACCCGCAATGATGGAAAAGGCGATCGCCTCGGGAATGAGCGCCAATGCAACGACCAGCCCCGCCAGCAGATCGCCACGGATGTTGCCCAGCCACTGGGCGCGATAAGCGTCTAGCGAGATCATGAATATTTTGTCCGGTATCAGTCCAGCGCCCAGCGCGAAATCGGCGTGCACATGCACTATTTTTGTGGTTGTCCGGCGGATCAGCGGCCGGAAGAGCCACCCAAGATCGCTCTCGGGTCCAGGTTTTCTAAGCGGCGGGATACTGTTGTCTTGAGAGAATGGCAACACCTATGACTATTTGCGACCACCCTGAGGTGTGCCAAACGCGGCACAACGGTTATGGGGGGCCGCGCTGCGCAAATCCGTGCGGCAATCCGCGTTCTTTGCTTTTCTCAGATGACATCACGGAAACAACCTCCCAGTTTGCGGTCGCGGGGATCCCAAACAAACAGGAGGGCATCGCAATCTGGTCCGGTGAATTGGCCTATGAAGCTTGTCCTGCGTGACCACGCGCGGGCGCAAGCGAACACCGTGAGAGCAGGATAAGTGGCGCAAAATGAATACGCCGGGGCTTTGGTTGGTTTCCCTCATTCTGGGCTGTTCAGACATTGGGCAATGCAGAGCGGCAATTTCAGTCACGCCCCCAAGCGCAAGATCCCGACTGCTTCATGGCCAATCTGCATAGCTGCCGACCTGCAAGTGTTGCAAGCTGCCGCCGTGTTGGGTGTTTGCTCTGCGGAAGGCCCCGGGGGGCGTGCCCAACTCTTTTTTGAAGAAGGCGCTGAATTGCGAGGTGCTGCTGAATCCAAGATGGTCGGCGATTTGCCCCAGTGACTGATGTGATCGCTGGAGCAGTGCCTGGGCCTCATATGTCAGGCGGTCCCGAATAAGGCGCTGTGGCGGTTTGCCCAAGGTGCGTGTGCAGATGTCATGCAACCGGTCCGGAGAAACGCCGAGTTCAGCGGCAAACCGGTTGACCGGCCACCGTTCGTACAAGTGCGCTTCAACCAGATGACGAAACCGCTCAAGGGTCAGGTTTGCCGTCCTATAGCTCTGATCTTCAATCATCTCATTCACGCCAGCGCGCCAGAGCGAGACCAGCATGATCCGTATTTGCGCCTCGATCACCGTTTCCATACCGGTTTGTGCGGCATCAAGTTCTTTGAATATCGCGTCAAAGCAGGCTGACAGCGTTCGGACAATGTCGGGTTTTGCGTCAAGGTTCAGGGTAAATTCACGACCTGACATAAGCCGAAGGGCGGCGGCTTCGGGTTTGTGGCCGATCGCGTTGCTCAGTGTGGCATCGCCGACTGTCATGATGACACCGTTGCTGCCTGCCTTTGCCTTGATCCGCGCGTCACTGACCTTTGGCCCCCAATGAATTGCGGGGCCTGCGATCGTCTCTTCGCTATCGGGCTTGAGGCGCAGCGCCTTTCCGGACAGAACCAGAAGACATTGGGTGGTGCGACCCGGAAAATTCACCAAACCGCCCAGAAACCGGTCATCCAAACCGCTTTGAAAGACATCCGCATGGACCGTCGTTTGATGCGCGGCAAGTGAAGCCAGACCAGATACCATTCTTCTCATAACCAGATACTGACAATAAAAGACCAGATATCAATATTTTTTAGCCAGCTCTTTGGCATATTGTCTTGAATGGGCCCCGTTACCGGGTCTGCTGCGTCGGCTTATGGAGGTTCGTCTGCGCAGGATGATGGGGGGAATTCGCGTGCACGGTGTGGCATCAAAGCTTGGTTTGATATCAGGAGCGGATGAAACTGCCATGGCGGTCGATGCCGCAGTGAATGCTACGGCAACCGCTTTTCCGGTGTGGTCCCGCCGGGCTGCGGCGGACCGGGCACAGGTCTTGCGCGACCTGATCCCTGCGCTGAATGCGCATCGGCGAGACTTTTCCACGCTCGCCGCCGAAGAGGTGGGCGCATCCAGCTCATGGACCGAATTCAACATTGAACTGGCGATTGGCATGCTGGCGCATGTTGCCGGCCTTGCCCCTGCACTGGACGACCGTGTTGTCGTTGATCCGCAGACGGGCAAGCACTCGATCATGCGCCGACAGCCAGCCGGTGTCGTGCTGGGGATGGTGCCGTGGAATGCGCCGATTACGCTGGCAGTCCGGGCGATTGCGGGCCCGCTGATGTGCGGCAATACGGTGGTCATGAAGGGATCAGACCGTTGCCCCAAGACACACCAGCATTTGGTTGACGTGCTGAACGCGGCGGGACTGCCCGAAGGCGTGCTGACCTGTGTCGTAAGCCCGCCCGAAAACGCCCATGACGTCATGGCACAGCTGATCGCCCATCCATGCATTCGCCGGATCAACTTTACAGGGTCCACGCGTGTTGGCCGCGAGGTCGCGATGGAAGCGGCACGCCATCTCAAGCCTGCTTTGCTTGAGCTGTCGGGTAAGGCCCCGCTAATCGTACTGGAGGATGCCGATCTTGATGCCGCCGTCGAGGCCGCCTGTTTCGGCGCCTTCTTCAATCAGGGGCAGATATGCATGTCCACGGACTGGATCATCGTTGTGAAAGCGGTGGCGGACGCCTTTGTTGCCAAGCTTGAGGCGCGGACACGGCAGATCGTGGCGGCTGATCCCGTGCACGAGGTGGCCGATCTGGGCCGCATGATTTCTGCAGAAGCTGCCCAACGTGTGAACGGGTTGATCGAAGATGCTGTTTCGAAAGGGGCGCGACTACTGGTTGGCGGTCAGATGGACGGGTGTGTGATGCAACCTGCCTTGCTGGACGGGATTGCGGCAAACATGCGTATTTACCGCGAAGAGACTTTCGGGCCGCTGGCCAGTATCATGCGGGTGCACGACGCTGACGAGGCCGTCTCAATCGCAAATGACTCGGATTTTGGCCTGAACGCAGCCGTCTTTACCCGCGACCTCGAACGCGCACAGGCCATTGCAGACCGATTGGAATATGGCGTGGTCCAGATCAACGGGCCAACGGTACATGATGACCCGTCAATGCCGTTCGGGGGGATGAAACAAAGCGGGTTCGGCCGGTTCGGAGGCGCACAATCCATTCACGAATTCACCGAACTTCGCTGGATCGCAACACATCAGTCAGGACACACGCCAACGCTTTGACACCACAAAGGGCAGTTGCCCAAACGACCAATTGCAAATGGAGGATACGCAATGAACCGCAGACCATTTTTGAAACTTGTCAGTGCTTTGACAATCGCAGGTGCCTTGGCCGCAAACGCAGCCAGCGCCGAAACCATCCGCATCGGTGCTGTTGCACCCAAAACAGGCCCGCTTGCCGGTGGGGCGACAGTCACCCAGTGGCCTTCGATCTATCTGTGGGTCGAGCAGGTCAATGCCGCTGGCGGTCTGACTGTCGATGGCGAACAAATGATGATCGAACTGATCGAGTATGACGATCAAACCAACCCCGGCGAGACAATCAAAGCCGTTCAGCGTTTGGCGACACAAGATGACGCGCATTTCATCATTGCCCCCTATGGCACCGGCCTGAACTTGGCGGCGGCTCCGCTGTTTGACCGTTACGGCTATCCCCAGATCGCCGTTTCCGCCATCACCGACCAGCAGGCCGAACTGGCCGCGAAGTTCCCGAACATGTTCTTCACCTTGGGGACAACTACAGCATTGGCCGCCGATGTCGTGAAGGTCCTGACAGATATGCGTGATGCAGGTCAGATGGGCGACAAAGTGGCTATGGTCAATGTGGCCGATGCTTTCGGTATCGAATTGGCGACAGCTGCAAAACCTCTCTTTGAAGAGGCCGGTTTCGATATCGTATATGAAACGTCCTATCCGCTTGGCACACAGGACTTGTCGCCGGTCATCAAAGGTGCCGCCGCAGCTGAACCGGACGCTTTCGTAGCATGGTCCTATCCGCCGGACACCTTTGGTCTGACCGAACAGGCAATGATCGAAAATCTGGACGTGAAAGCCTTTTACACGGCTGTTGCAACGCCGTTCCCAGGCTATGGCGCGCGCTTCGGTTCAGCCGCAGAGGGTGTTTTGGGCGCCGGCGGCGTCAACCCTGACAGCCCCGCATTCATGGAATACGCCGCAGCACATGAGGCCGTGACGGGCGCCAAACCCGACTACTGGGCCTCGGCGACAACCTATGCGTCGCTCGAAATCCTCGGTCAGTCCATTGAGGCGGTGGGCCTTGATCGGGAGGCAGTGACCGCGCACCTCAGAGAGGCCACTTTCGACACAATCCTTGGGCCGATCAGCTTTGACGAGAACAACTCGAATGCTGATTTCTGGACCGTTGGACAATGGCAAGGTGGCGTTTTCAGAGGTGTCGCATCGCGCGGGCGTGACGGCACAGTGCCGGTCATCCTGAAAGACGGCTGGGAGTAATCCCGCTGGGGCGGCGCCAACGCCGCCCCGATCGGACGAACAAAGGACACACGATCTTGGATATTCTGATCACAGGAATCCTGTTGGGCGGCACCTATGCGTTGATCGCGATGGGGCTGAACCTGCAGTATGGCGTGGCGCGGATCATGAACCTTGCCAATGGCGAGATTCTGGTGGCTGGCGGCTACTTTGCGTTCATTGCCTACACATCTACGCAGCTCAGCCCGCTTTTGACGATCTTTGTGGTCGCGCCAATCGCCTTTGGTTTGAATTGGCTGATTTACGTCCTGATGCTGCAACCCTTGGTCAATCGGGCGAAGAACCGGGGCCAGTTGGAACAGGACAGCATTCTTGCCACCTTTGGACTGTCCTTCATCGGCGTCGGTCTGATGCTCAGCTTTTTTGGCGGCGATTACTTTTCCTACAGCTTCATGGCCGTTCCGGTGGAACTGCTGGGCAATACCTTCGGCGCAAACCGTGTTCTGTCTTTCGTTATGGCCGTTGTGATTTGCGGGGCGCTTTATCTTTGGCTGAACCGGTCGCGGGCAGGATTGTCGATCCGCGCGATTGCCACGGCCCCGGCCTCTGCCCGATTGGTCGGGATTGATGTAAAGACACTCTCCGCACTGGCCTTTGCACTGGGCGGGGCAGTCACGGCTGTGGGTGGTGCGCTGATCTCGACCTATTTGACGCTTGATGCGTCCACAGGGGTCGTCTTCACCCTCAAGGCGCTGATCATCGTGATCATGGGGGGCGTTGGCGATGTGCGTGGCACAATTGTGGCCGCCTTGCTGTTGGGCGTTCTTGAAACTGTCGTTGCAAGCTTGCTTGATCCCGGTCTCACGCTGGCCGCAGCCTATGTGATGTTTCTGGCCATCCTGCTGTTCCGCCCGCAGGGCCTTTTCGGAAAGAAACCGACATGAGCTTGACCGGAACAGATATGCGCAACCTGATCCTGGCAGCACTTGCCTTTGGCATCTGTGCCTTGCTGCCTTTCGGCGATAACGGCTATTGGCTGGGGCTTGGCGTGACAATCGCGATGTTTACCACGCTCGCCACCTCTTGGGCGCTCTTTTCGGGACCGACACATTATATCAGTCTGGCAACAGCCGCATTCTTTGGCGTGGGCACCTACGTCACGGGTCTGGGCATTGATACGCTGCCCTTCTGGTCACTGGTTGGTCTTGCCGGCCTGATTGGTGCCGTGCTTGCCGCGCTTGTCGGTCTTGCGACCCTGCGCTTGTCCGGCGTGTATTTCGTGATCTTCACGCTTGGATTGGCAGAGCTGGTCCGTCAGGTCATCACATGGGTGCAAAACAACACCGGCCAGAAGGGGCTTTATGTCCTGACCGATCTGGATGAGGCCGGCATCTATTGGTGGCTTTTGGGGCTTGCTGCGGCTGTCTTTCTGACGGGCTGGCTGATCGGGCGCTCGCGTCTTGGTTTTGCATTGCGCATCATTGGCGACGACGAAACCGTCGCCGCGCATTCCGGCATCAATACGGCACGCGCAAAGATCCTCTTGTTCATGGTGCCCGGTGCTGTGGCGGCCATGACCGGTGCGATCCTCGCGCCGCGCTATGTCTATATCGAACCGTCCCTCGCATTCGCGCCCATATTGTCATTTCAGGTCGTGATTATGGCACTACTCGGGGGGGCGTCACGGCTCTGGGGGCCGTTGGTCGGGGTGATCCCGTTCACATTCCTGCTGGAGACCGTTTCCTCCAACTTCCCCAATCAGACGACTTTGGTCATCGGTATCGCATTTCTCGTGATCGTCTATCTGCTCCCCAACGGTTTTGTTGGCCTGCTTGACAGAGTTCTGCGCCGCACCAAAGCGAATGAGGTTCAGTAGCATGACAAACCATGTCTTATCCCTGCGGGGTGTCACCAAAAGGTTTGGCGGTCTTGTCGCTGTCAACGGAATGGATTTTGACGTGGCCGAGCACGAAGTCGTCGGCCTGCTGGGGCCGAATGGTTCGGGCAAGTCGACGACGCTGAACCTTGTTTCAGGTGCGCTGCCGCTGACGTCCGGCAATATCACGTTGTGGGGAAGCCGGATTTCCGGCCTGCCAGCACAAACCATCAACCGCAAAGGTGTCAGCAGAACATTCCAACTCGTGCGTTTGCTGCCGTCGATGAACGTGCGCGAAAACGTGATTGTCGGTGCGGTCTTTGGCCACCGCCGCCGGTGGGGGCATGACGCGAGCGAACATGCAGACCATTTGCTGGAAAGGGTGGGCCTTGGCGGCAAGGGCGATATGTCATTGGGCCAATTGACCTATATCGATACGAAACGGGTCGAGTTGGCGCGCACTTTGGCGAGTGATCCCAAAGTGCTCTTGCTGGACGAGTGGCTTGCCGGATTGAACCCGACAGAACTGCAGATTGGAATCACCCTGATCAAATCTCTCAGGGATGAAGGCCGCACGATCATTCTTGTGGAACATGTGATGGATGCGATCAGGTCGCTGTGTGACCGCTGCGTTGTTATGGCTGCCGGCACCAAGATCGCAGAGGGCACGCCGACACAGGTTCTCTCGGACAAAGAGGTTATCCGCGCCTATTTGGGAGATGACGATGCTTGAACTTACCAACGTCACAGTGCGCTATGGACAGCACCGCGCCTTGGAAAATGCATCGGTGAATGTCGCAAAAGGCGAAATCGTTGTCATCCTTGGTGCGAACGGTGCGGGAAAATCGACACTTCTCAAGGCCGCCAGTGGAATTTGCGAAGGTGTCGTCACCGGCGAGATCCGCCTCGACGGCACCAGTCTTGCGGGCCTTGCACCGCATAAAATTGTTGATGCGGGTCTGGCACTGGTGCCAGAAGGACGCGGCGTCTTTCCGGATCTGACGGTGCGCGAAAATCTGATCCTCGGGGCCTATTCAGGGCGGGCACGCGATGATGAAAAAATAACGCTGGAGCGGGTGTACGACCTGTTCCCCAAACTGCGCGAACGCGGCAGTCAGATTGTCGGCACCATGTCCGGTGGTGAACAGCAAATGGTCGCCATTGGTCGTGCGATGATGTCGAACCCGACGGTTCTTACGCTTGATGAACCCTCTTTGGGTCTGTCGCCCCTGCTGTCAAAAGAACTGTTTCAAAACCTCGCACGGGTCCGGGACCTTGGTATTGGCGTGCTCATGGTCGAACAGAATGCCAAGCAGTCCTTGGCGATTGCGGACCGCGGTTACCTGATTGAAAACGCGCAGTTCGTGCATGAAGACAGCGCCGAGAACCTGATGCGCGACCCTGCTGTTCAGGCAGCCTACCTTGGTGCCGGAAGTGCCGAGGCACCCCAAACGCATAAACCGGTGCCGGATATGCCAGAGCCGCGGTCCGAGACCTTTGCAATCAGGCCGCGCAGTCAAAAAACGCAATCCGCAGACGCGATATTGGGGCGGTCGGTGGCCGATCTTGTCGCGGCTGCCAGCACGCAAAGTGTAAATGTCACTGCACAAAAACGGCCCACCGACAGGCGCGGTACTTCCAGTGTGGACATCCCCGCCGATCGCCTTGCAGCGGCACTTGCAGCAATCGAACGGGGCGCAGTCAACGCTCGTAGCCGCCCGAAGTCGTATCCCCCCGCATCCAGCCGTTATGTGGCGGCCCCCGCGCAGCCACAAACGTCAGAGGCCAAGCCACCCCCCGTGATTGAAGTATACCGTGCGCCCCGCGTTGAGGTTTATCGCCGGCAGGCTGACGGCTCCGGTTTTGAAAGGAAATAAGATGCTCGACTCTCACACCCAGATCAAAGGTATGTTTATCGGCGGAAACTGGGTTTCGGCCAGCCAGATGTTTGATGATATCAACCCGTCAACCGGAGCGGTCTGGGCACAGATCCCCGAAGGTGGGCGCACCGAGGCGCGCGATGCAATCGTCGCAGCGCAAGCCGCTTTTCCGGCTTGGGCGGATTTGCATTTTCAGGATCGCGCGCGGATCTTGCTGAAAGCAGCGGATGTCTGGGAAGCCCGCAAGATGGATTATGTCGCCGCGGCACAAGCCGAGGGTGGCGGATGGTTTGGCAAGGGCATGTTCGAGGCAGGGTATGTCCCCGAGGTTTTTCGTGCCGCCGCTGCCATGTGTTACAACGCGGTTGGTGAAATGCTGCCGTCCCAGCACGGGAAAGTGTCGATGGTCGAGCGTGTCCCGATGGGCGTGGTCAGTGTCATCAGCCCATGGAATATGCCCGGCATCCTGACCGCGCGCGGATTTGCCTTTCCTCTGGCCGCAGGGAATACGATTGTGCTGAAGCCATCAGAAGACACCCCCTACGCAGGGGGGCTGTTCTTTGCCGAAGTGATGGAAGAAGCAGGCGTTCCCAAAGGCGTTTTCAACGTTGTGACCTGTTCACGCGACCGCGTTGCGGAGATGGGCGACGAGTTGGTCGAAAACCCCTTGGTCAAGGGCGTCTCCTTCACAGGCTCTACACCTGTCGGCCGTCAGATCGCGGCCAAGGCGGGCGCGCACCTCAAAAAGGCCTGTGTCGAGCTTGGCGGGAAAGACAGTCTGATTGTGCTGGAAGACGCCGATATGGAGCGGGCGACATCGGCGGCGAGCTTTGGCAGCTTCATGCATCAGGGGCAGATCTGTATGTCTGTCGAAAAAGTGCTGGTTCACAAAAGTATTTACGGCGACTTTCTGCGCCAGTTCGTGGCCCGCGCGGCAAAGCTCAAAACAGGCGATACAGCTGACAAGTCCAATGTCATTGGCCCGCTAATCAACGACCGGCAAGTCGAGCGCGTCAAGTTCCAGATCGAAGATGCCCTTGCAAAAGGTGCCAAGGCGGTGCTGGGCGGCAGGGTCTGGGACCGGTTCGTGGAACCCACGATCCTGACCAATGTGACACCCGATATGGCCGTCTGGCAGGACGAAACCTTTGGTCCCGTGGCCGTTGTCGTCCCGTTCCGCACGGATGCTGAGGCCATCGCGCTTAATAATGATACCGAATACGGGCTGAGTTCCGGGATTATCACTGCCGACGAAAACCGTGCGCTGGAAATGTCGCGCAAGCTGGAAACGGGTATGTGCCACGTGAATTGTTCATCGGTGAATGATGAACCACATGTGCCATTTGGCGGCAGCAAAGCCTCCGGTGTCGGCAAACACGGGGGGAAATGGTCGATGGAAACCTTTACCGAAACGCGCTGGATCACGCTCGACCGTGGCGGGCGCCCCTTTCCTCCGGTGTTTTGATATGAGCTGGGAACGGGCGCCCTTGTTGAAGGGCAAAACGATTATCGTGACAGGTTCAGCGTCCGGCATCGGTTTGGAGACAGCCCGTGTCTGTACCGCCATGGGCGCGAAGGTGCTCGGCATCGATGTGACCAAACGCTTTGATTACGTCGAGGAATTTTACCGCGCGGACCTGTCTGACGGGGCAACAATTGATGCTCTCGTTGACGTGCTTCCTAATGGCATTGACGGCATTGCAAATATTGCAGGTTTGCCACCTACAGCCCCCGCGGAAAAGGTACTCGCCGTAAATCTGTTCGGGCTCAAACATCTAACGCTTGGTTTGATCCCGAAAATGAACGACGGGGCCAGCATTGTGAATTTGGCCTCGCTTGCGGGGTTTGGTTGGCCTGATGCAATCCAGTCAATCCGCGCGAGCGAGAACGTCCATGTGGACGACACCGCACGTTTTGCAGCCGAGCATCAAATCACGAATGAAGGCGGCCGGAGTTATTTTTTCTCGAAAGAAGCGCTGATTGCCTGGACCATGCAAAACCGCTGGACGTGGCGCGATCGCGGCATTCGCATGAATACCGTAAGCCCGGGCCCTGTCGATACGCCTATTCTGGGTGACTTTCTGGAAACACTCGGCGCGCGCGCCGAAGAGGACGCCCGCGTCATGGACCGCCCGGGCACACCACAAGACCTAGCACCGATTGTCGCGTTCTTGTTGTCGGATATGACAACGTGGATTCGTGGCACCAATATTCCCGCCGACGGCGGCATGTCATCAAACATCCTGTGCGAAATGCACGGGCTGTCATCATAAAGGAGGCCAACTCATGTCTGCTCTGGCTTGGATCATTATCGTTCTTATCGTTGCCGCGATCATCATCGCATTGGCTGCATCCTTCTATCAGCGCGCCACAAATGAAGTGGCTTTGGTCAGGACTGGCCTTGGTGGGCGGCGGGTTGTGATTGACGGTGGAACGCTGGCGATCCCCTTCTTTCACGAAATCAATCGGGTCAATATGCAGACCTTACGGATGGATGTCGCACGCTCTGGCGAATCCTCCTTGATCACGAAAGACAGGCTCCGCGTCGATGTTGGTGCCGAGTTCTACGCGAGCGTGACGCCAAATGACGATGCCGTCACCCGCGCGGCACAGACACTCGGCAAGCGGGTCTTTCAACCCGATCAGCTCAAAAGCCTGATCGACGGGATGATGATTGATGCCCTCCGCTCTGTCGCCGCGCAAATGACAATGGACGAGCTCCATGAGAACCGCGCGGTCTTTGTGAAGCAGGTCCGCGATGCATTGACAGATACTTTGGCAAACTATGGCCTGCAGCTTGATTCCGTATCGCTGACGGCACTTGACCAGACACCCTTCGCAGCATTGGACGAGAACAACGCCTTCAACGCGGTCGGGATGCGCAAGCTGGCGGAAGTCATCGCGCAATCCAAGAAAGAACGTGCCGAGATCGAAGGGGACAGTCAGGTCAGCGTGGCCCGTGCCGCGATGGAATCCGAGCGCCGCAAACTCGAAATCAATCTCGAACAGCGCCGTGCGGAAATCGCCCAGACACAAGAGATCGAAACACTGATGGCTGCGCAGCTTACGGAAATCGCGGCGCGCAAGGCAGACAGCGAACGTGCAGTTGCGCAATCGCGCATCCAGATGGAGAAGGATATCGCGTCCGCCGACATCGCCAAAGAGCAGGCGTTGCGGACAGCCGAAATCGCCCAAGCTCTGGCGCTTGAAGCGGCCGAGCAGGACCGCGCAATATCTCTTGCGGCAAAATCACAAGAAGAGAGCCGCGCGCATGCGAGTGCGGACACAGCCCGTATTGAGGCTGTCAAAGCGGCAGAAGCTGTTCAGACCGCGCGCCAGATGGCCGAGGCAGAGCGGCGCAAGGCGTTGGCCCTGATCGCAGCGCAGGAACAGGCAGAAGCCGCCGCCGCCCGCGCCAAGATTGCCGCTGCCAGCGACAAAGCAACCGCCGCAGACAAAACCGCAGCCAAGCGCGAAGAGGCAGAGGCCCTCAAAGCGGTGAAACTGGCCGAAACAGAAGCCAACCTGGCGCAGATCAATGCTGAAAATGCGCGCTCTGAAGCACAGGTGGCTATGGAGTTGGAACTGGCACGCCTTCAGGCGCTGCCTAAAATTCTTTCCGAAATGGTGAAACCGGCAGAAAAGATAACCGGGATTTCGATCAACCAGATGAGCGGTCTGGGGCGCACAGGCAACGAAGGTTCAACATCACCAATCAACCAAACAGTGGATGCAATCATGGATATGGCTGTGTCATTGCCTGCGCTTAAAAAGCTGGGCGAGAATATCGGGGTTGAAGTTGATACGACCCTGTTGAAAACGCCCGCAAAGCCGAAAGATGATGTGTAACGATAGAGCGCTGCGTTTGTCGCCAGTAGGGCGCAAGACTGGCAGAATTTGACACAGTGCTGCTTTAGGCTTTGGTTTTTTCTGCGTTTCTTAGGTGTGCTTGCGCGTTGTTCGATTGCTGTTCTGCTTTG
>NZ_LJAL01000007.1 GCF_001419985.1 Loktanella sp. 5RATIMAR09
GAAAAAAATCGAAAGATCTTTTTTGTCGCCGTAAACAGCCTTGATCACAGCGGTTTTCTTGCGAAAAATCGGCCTTTTTGCGTTGCTCAGGCCCATGACGCGGCCCGGAATCAAGGTGGGCCTGCCTCTAATGCCGTTTCAAACAGGCGTGGTGATACTTTTTTGATTCCCGCAATGCCATGCAAATGCCGTCTCTTCCGGCGCGTGCCCGCAATCTGCAGGAATCGGTCAAACCGGGCACGTCCGCAGACGTGCCCGCCACCTTATCCGCCGTCTTCGGATTTGCGCTCTTGATCGGTCGAAATCCCGTAACGCCGCATCTTGTCATTGAGGGTGCGGCGCGGAATGCCCAGCGTTTCCGCCGCACGCAGGGTGTTTCCTGCATGTGCGTCCAGCACTGCCGCGATCTCGCGTGATTCGAACTGCGACACCCGATCAGCCAAAGCGAGGGGACCAGACGTCGGGGTGCCTGTACCTTCGGCCTCATAAAGCCCCAACGCAAAAGCCTCGGCGTTTGTTTTCAGTTCACGTACATTCCCGCTCCAGGCCTGCCGCTTGAGTTTTTGTGACAGCACCCAAGGGACCTCGGGGTCAGCCCGCCCGTATCGCCGCGCGGCGAGCTGTGCATAATGTGCAAAGATCAACGGAATGTCCTCACCTGCCTCGTGCAAGGTTGGCGTCGACAACTCTGCACCGGCCAGACGGAAGAAGAAATCGGGACGGAATGTCTCCAGCAGTCGCAGATTGGTCTTGGTCGTGGCGATGACCCTGACATCAAGGTGCCGCGCCTGTGTCTCGCCCATCCTCTCAAAGCTGCGTTCCTGTAAAACGCGCAGCAGCTTGGCCTGAATGGCCATCGGCATTGTCTCGACCTCATCGAGCATGAGCGTGCCGCCATGGGCTGCTTCCAGTTTACCCGCCCGCCCCGCACTGTCATGTGCGAACACGCCCTCGCCATGGCCGAACAGGATCGTCTCGGCCATCGCTTCGGGCAACACCGCGCAATTGAGTGCAACAAACGGGCCGTCCGCACGGGTACTTGCCGCATGGATTGCCCGCGCGGCAAGCTCTTTGCCCGTCCCTGTCTCACCGGTAATGACGACATCAAGATCGACGGATGCCAGCGCGGCAATGCGTTTGCGAAATTCCCGCATGGCCCGTGATTGCCCCAAAATGCTGACATCGGCGCGTTCCGCCAGCACCGTTTGCAGCCGCGCGACCTCACGGCGTGCGGATTGTGCCTCAAGGGTCCGGCGCATGACTGCAAGAAGATGGGCAGATTCGTAAGGTTTCTCGAGAAAGTCCTCTGCGCCCGCGCGCATCGCCTCGACCGCGTGACCGACATCGCCGTGGCCTGTCAAAAGCACGACAGGCACGCCCTGCGCTTGCGCCCGCAACGCTTTGACAAAGGCGATCCCGTCCATGCCCGGCATCCGCAGGTCGCTGATCACAAGATCCGGTTGCGCGACCATCGCCGCGAGCGCTTCGGCCGCAGATGCAAAAGCCTGCACCGCATAACCGGAGGTTTCGACAAGATCGGCCAGCGCTGACAGATGATCGGCATCGTCATCGACAATGAAGATGGTCGCACTCATGCGGCCTCGGCGCTTTTCTGGACAGCCAAAGGCAAGGTCACTGTCACCCGCGTGCCTTGGTCCTGATGTGAGCGGATGTCGAGTGTGCCGTTGAAGTCGGAAATGATCGCTTTGCAAATCGCCAGACCAAGCCCCAAACCCGCGCCGCTCAGCTTGGTGGAGAAGAAGGGTTCGCCCACTTTGGCCAAGTCCGCATCGGCGATGCCCTTTCCGTTGTCCTGCACGCAGAGTTCGGCCTGACCGGCATTGGTCGTCACGCTTACGATGATCTCCGCTTCCGGCATGTCCGCAACCGCATCAAGCGCGTTCAGCAAAAGGTTGGCGACGACCTGTTCGATCCGGATGGCACCTGCCATCACATCGACCCTGCCCTCAGGCGCGTGAAATACAGGCACAACGCCAATCGCCCGTGCGCGCGGCGCAACAAGATCAAGCGCAGAGGCCACCGGCGCACAAAGGTCTATCAGCATCAGTTGCGGCACCTCTTTACGGGCAAAGCTCTTGAGGTGTTTTGTCGTGCGCTGCATCCGGCGGATCAGACCGCGGGCTTTGTCCAACCGCTTGGCCGTTGCTGTATCGTGCTGGTCCAGACCAAGTTCAGCAGCTGACAGGGTGGCCTCCATGGCCGCCAGCGGCTGACTGATTTCATGCACGATCGCTGTCGACATCCGCCCGAGGGCGGCCATCTTTTCGGTATGTACAAGCGCCTCTTGCGTGGCGCGCAGGTCAATCTCGGCCTGCACCCGTGCATCCACCTCGCGCGCCAGATCGGTTGTGCGTGCGATGACCATGGCTTCGAGTTTTTCGGATTGGGACAGGCGGAGCGCGATGATCTGTCTGCGCTGTTCCCACGCTTTGAAAGCTGCAGCAATCGCAAGCGTTGCAAACGCCGCCAGAACCGCAGCCCCCAGCGACAAAAGCTGCAGTCCTGCTGTGGCACGCGCAGCAATTACCTGCCAACCGGTTGACGGCATCAGGGTCAGGCGTGCAATCCAGCCGTCGCCCACGGCATCGCTGCCATCAATCGCGGTGCGGACAAGTGGTGCTGAAGTCGCGAAAGATACGCCCTCATAGGCGCGGGTGGCGGCGATCTGGTCCATGGCCTCTTGGCTAAGCGGGGATAAAGCACGGTATTGCCAATCCGGCCGCGCCGACAGGAAGACCACGCCGTTGGCATCAGCGAGTGCCACATCTGCATTGGCGCTACGCCAGATATTTTCAAGCGGCCGCAAATCCAGCTTGACGACCAAAACACCGCTTAGGTCGCCAGCGTCAATCCGCGTCGACAAAAAATACCCCGGCACGCCAGTAGTGACACCGATAGCGTAGAATTGCCCTTGGCCTGTTGCCATTGCTTCCTGAAAGTACGGGCGAAACCCGTAATTCTCGCCCACAAAACTGCCTGCGCGGTTCCAGTTCGAGGCGGCAATTGTTTCACCTTCTGCGTCGATCAGGAAAAGCTCGCCCGCCTGCGCATGCACCGCCACTGTTTCCAGATAACTGTTGGCGGCCTGCAACGGGCCGGTCCCGGCCAGCGCATCACGCACGCGCACATCCTCGGCTGCGACCGCAGGCAAGGAACGCAAGCGCTCGACCTCGGCCTCGACGGCGCGTTTGGTCAAAAGCAGCGTCTGGTCCAGCTCGGTCCGCGCGGCGCCAAGGACAAGGTTCTGCGCGACCACCCAAACCAGCACAGCAGCAAGCCCCGCAAGAACAAGTGGCCGGACCAGCGCCATGATATTAGCCTTCCATGGCGCTCGGTGGTGCCGCCGAAGTACCTGCACGGGCTTTATCACGGCGCGCCTCGGACCAGTTCATGGCAAGCAACAGAACAATCAGTACCGCCGCTGCTATCTCGACGGTGAGGGACGGCCAGAACAGCCCCACCACGCCCGGCAACAGCAGAACCCGCATCCAGACCGGCATCGGCCGCCATAGGAAACCTTCGAGGATAGCGGCAAAGGCTGTCAGGCCAAGGATTGCGATAGCGCCGCTCCAAAGCACAAGCGGCAATGGCCCACCAAGGATGATTTCCTCGTTGAACACCATGAATAGCGGGATCAGATAAAGGCCCTTGGCGTATTTCCATGCCTGAACACTCGTCTCCATCGGCTTTGACCCCGCAATCGCGGCACCGGCAAAACCGGCGAGCGCCACGGGCGGGGTGACGTTACTGTCCTGCGAATACCAGAAAACCACAAGATGCGCGATCAGGAGCGGGATGCCGAATTGTTCCGTCAGCGCAGGACCGACAAGAATGATCAGCACGATATAGGCCGCCGTCACCGGCAGACCCATGCCCAACACAAGGCTTGCCAGAAGCACGAGGATCAGCGCCAGTACGATGTTCCCGCCCGAGAATGCAATCATCATCGCCGAGAATTTCAGCCCCAGACCGGTCAGGCCCACAACACCCACGATGATACCGGCCACAGCGCAAGCCACAGACACGGCAACCGCATTGCGCGCGCCCAATTCCAGCGCATTGAGCGTCATCATGACACCGCGTTTGCACAGTGCCACAAAGCCCTCGGCCGTCGGATTGGACGCAGCAAATTCCCAAAGCGCGCGCGCCGAAGCTGCCGCGATGATCGACAAGATCGCATAGAAACCGACGCGCATCGGCGAATATCCCGCCACAAGCAGAAGCACCAACGCAACAAGCGGCAACAGAAAGTGCCAGCCTTCGGCCAGAACCTTGCGCACGCTTGGCAGCTCTTCTGCTGTCAGGCCGGTCATGCCTTGTTTGACGGCGGCAATATGCACCAGCAGATACACCGTGCCGAAATAGAGGACCGCAGGGAAAATCGAGACCAGCACGATATCAACGTAAGGGACGCGGGTGAATTCGCTCATCAGGAAGGCGCCTGCGCCCATCAGCGGCGGCATGATCTGCCCACCGGTCGAGGCTGCGGCCTCGATTCCGCCAGCCTGTGCGGGACGGTAGCCCAATCGCTTCATCAAGGGGATGGTGAAAGCCCCTGTCGTTACCACGTTGGCGATAGCAGAACCCGAGATCGAGCCCATACCCGCACTCGCGATAACAGCAGCTTTGGCAGGGCCGCCACGCTGTTTGCCTGCAGCGGCATAGGCCAGATCAATAAAGAATTTGCCCGCGCCCGTGACTTCAAGGAAGGCCCCGAAAAGGACGAAGATGAACACGAATGTCGCCGCAACGCCCAAGGGAATACCAAAGATCCCCTCGGCCCCGAGTGTCATCTGGCTGGCAACTCGGTCCAGCGAATACCCGCGGTGGTTCAGGATGCCGGGCATCCAGTCGGCAAGGAACGGCAATTCGCCACGACTGCCAGCGAAAGCATAGGCGATAAAGAAAACGCCGATCAGCGTCATGCCAAGGCCCACAGCACGGCGGGCGGCTTCAAGCACAACGATAATCGTGACAACACCCATCCACACGTCGATATCGCGCGGGAAGATCTGGTTGGCGATGATGTCGATATTCATGGGCACCCAAGCACCCGCAGCAATGCTGAGCACGATCAGCGTGCCATCAATGACCCATCCCAAAGGACCACGCGCCTTGTTACGTCCAAAAGCGGGATAGATCAGGAAACACAAGACCAGCACAAACCCGAGGTGAATGGGCCGTTGAAAGAACAAGCCCAACGGCTGAACACCTGCGGCGTAAAGCTGAAAGAGCGACAGCGCGATCCCGATGACCGTGATCGCGCCCACGACAAAGCGTGGTTGCGGCGCATAGATCGGGTTGTCTGCGGGTATTGTCGTCATTGATCCGTACTTCCTAAAAGAGCGATCCGCACGCGTTCGCGCGGCGCGACAGCAGAGAGTGACACAACCGCGTCCCCCACTGCCAAGCGATGATCAACCGGGCCCGCACCGGGGCGCAGCACATAGGCGTTGCCCGGCACCGGTTCGTTGATATCGAGAATGAAATAGCCACCCTGCCCGTCCGTCACCTGCCGCCCGCGCCCCGGAATGTGATCCAGCCCTGCGGCAAAATCAGGCAGATGCGCATGCATCAACACCATCCGGCCAGCCTGGTTCACATAACAATCGGACACGGGAAATCCTTTGACCGAGTGGTTCCAGAGCACACACCATTCAGTGCCTTGCGGCACATCAAAACGGGCAATCTCTGTGCCATCTTCGCGGGTCGCAACAAGCGTTTCAGCTCCGGCCGAAACCGGCAGCAGCAGCGTTAGAATGAGAAGGGGGAGGACTTTGCCTCCCCCTTCCCAAATCGGCCCAATCATGGGCGCAAGTCATCCGGAATGGTTACACCGACTTCTTCATAGTAGCGGATCGCACCAGGGTGCAGCGGCACAGGTGTCGCGGCAATTGTGAAATCAATCGTTGTCTCATTCGCGGCAGGGTGTACGGCCTGCAATTCCGCGATGTTTTCAAACATTGCCTTGGTGATGCTATAGGCAAGGTCATCGGACATTTCGGACGACACGGTCAGCACGTTCGGAATACCCAGCACGGCAATATCTTCGTCCACACCATTATAGCTGCCACCGGCAAGAGTAGTGGTCGCGAAGGTGCTGTCTGCCGCCATTGCCGCATCCAGCTCGGCCTGTGTCAGCGCAAGGATCGTGATGTCCTGCGTCGTCGCAAGGTTCAGGATCGAGGATGTTGGCGCACCGACTGACCAGAAACCTGCATCGATATCGCCGTTGGCCAGCGCATCGGCCGTTTCGTTAAAGTTCAGACGCTGCTCTTCGATATCGTCATAGCTGATGCCATTGGCTTCGAGGATGGCATTTGCGTTGACTTCGGTGCCAGAGCCGGGCGCGCCGATCGACACGCGCTTGCCGCGCAGATCATCGAGCGACGTGATGCCCGAACCGTCCAGTGCAACGATATGGATCACGTTGGCGTAGAGCGATGCAAGGCCGCGGACCATCGGCAGTTGCTGGCCCTCAAAACGGCCCGTGCCTGTATAGGCTTGTGCCACTGTATCGGCCAGACCGATGGCCAGATCCGCGTCGCCTGTCGCGATCAGACCCATATTCTCGACTGATGCGCCCGTGACTTCGGCGGCTGCGGCATAGCCGTCGATGTGGTTGTTGATGATTTCGGCAAGTCCGCCACCCATGGGGTAATAGACACCGCCAGTGCCGCCAGTTGCGATCGAAAGCTGCTCTTGCGCCATCGCGGGCGCGCCAAAGCTCAAGGCAACAACAGCTGCGCCAAGCAGGCCAACGGGCCTGCGCAATACTTCTTTAAACATGTAGTCCTCCCAGATCGGGCTTAACACCCATAAAAGTCACCCGGTTCGTCTCGGGTCACGCCAAAGGTGGCGCAATTGCGCGCGGAATGGGACTCCTTTTTCGGGAATTTCGCAAAAATTTATGGCGAGACATCGCCAGACCTGACGCAGATTTTCGCCAGCCCGCACGGCGATTGCACAGGGAAAGTCGGACACGCCTTTGTTCATAACAGGCCTGTGCCGACTAACCCTGCGACTTCTCAACGCGCAGGGCTGCGGTGACGCACTGGCGTTACGCACCCCGAAAGTGACTGTCAAATGTGACGAAAATCCGCGATCACTTTGCTGGCCGTTGCGAGATCTGCTTACTCGGCCAGTTCACGCATCACCTTGATCAGGTCTGATTTCCCCTCAAAGCCGATACCCGCCAGTTCCGGCATGATGATATGCCCGTCTTCAACTTTGACCGTATCCGGAAACCCGCCATAGGGCTGGAACAGGTCGGGGTAGCTTTCGTTGCCACCAAGCCCGAGACCCGCTGCGATATTCAGGGACATCTGATGCCCTCCGTGCGGAATGCAACGGGACGGCGACCACCCTGCCGTTTCCAGCACATCAAGCGTCCGCAAATATTCAACCAATCCGTAAGACAGCGCGCAATCGAACTGCAGCCAGTCGCGGTCAGGGCGCATTCCGCCATAGCGGATCAGATTACGCGCGTCCTGATGCGAGAACAGGTTCTCGCCCGTCGCCATCGGACCGGGATAGAACTCTGCCATCGCGGCCTGAAGCTGATAGTCCAAGGGATCACCGATCTCTTCGTACCAGAACAACGGATAGTTGCGCAGCATCTTGGCATAAGCGATGGCAGTCTCGAGATCAAAGCGGCCGTTCGCATCGACAGCCAGTTGCGCGTCTGAGCCGATTTCGTCCAGAACGGCCTCGATCCGGCGCTGGTCTTCGTCAATCGCGGCGCCACCGATCTTCATCTTGACCACGTTATAGCCGCGATCCAGATAGCCCCGCATCTCGTGGCGCAGCGCTGCGTCGTCTTTGCCCGGATAATAATAGCCACCCGCGGCATAAACAAAGACGCGACGGTTTGCTGTGACACCCTTGCGTTCGGCCAGCAGTTGGTAAAGCGGCTTTTCCGCAATCTTCGCGATGGCATCCCAGACAGCCATATCAATCGTACCGACTGCAACCGACCGTTCGCCGTGCCCGCCCGGTTTTTCGTTCTGCATCATCGCAGCCCAGATCTTGTGCCCGTCCAGATTGGTGCCTGCCTCATCGATCAGCGATGCTGGGTCGGCTTCGAGGATACGGTCCCTGAAACGTTCGCGGATCAACCCGCCCTGACCGTAGCGACCATTGGAATTGAAGCCGTATCCGACAACGCGGCGACCGTCCCTGACGACATCGGTGACCACGGCCACCAGACTCGCTGTCATTTTGCTGAAATCAATATAGGCGTTCCGGATCGGGGATGCGATCGGCTTGGTCACTTCGCAAATATCGACGATGCGCATTGGCTTTTCCTTTTCAACAATTTGTCGCCCTGTGGCCGTCAACGGGTATCTTGGGCGATCGCGTCCGACAATATCCAACACCAGAAAAGGTACAACAAGGCACGGGCAGCAATATATCTTGCACAGACGCCCCATGAAGCCCAACAAGGATCCGTGACAAAAACGACAAAACGGAAACCTTATCGTGACCAATACGCTCTATGATGCACTCTTTGCGCGCCATGCAGAAAACGACGCCACATTTCTGACGCTGGATGACGGGACAGACGTCAGCTACCGCAGCTTCGTGCGGCGCGTCGGACAGTTGGCACAGGTGCTGGCGGATGCAGGCGTACACCCGGGTGACCGCATAGTCGTTCAGGCCCCCAAGATCATGGACACGATCGCCCTTTACGGTGCCGCCGTTCAAACCGGGGCGGTCTATCTCCCGCTCAACACAGCCTATACGCAAACCGAGCTTGCCTATTTCATCACCGATGCGGCCCCGCGCATGATCGTATGCGATGCAGACAACGCAAGCGCGATTTCCACAATCTGTGGTGACGACACGGAGCTCTTGACCCTCGCCTCAGACGGCACAGGATCTCTTTCCACGGCGGCCGATACCCGCGACGGCACCTTTGCAACAGTCCCGCGTGGTCCCGATGATCTGGCCGCACTGCTTTACACATCCGGCACCACGGGCCGGTCAAAGGGTGCGATGATGTCGCATAGAAACCTGCTGTCGAACGCGGAAAGCCTGACTGAGCTATGGCAAATCACAAGCCATGACCGGCTGATCCATGCCCTGCCGATCTTTCACACCCATGGGCTTTTTGTGGCGATGAACACCGCTTTACTGGCCGGCGCGCAGGTCCGGTTCATGGACGGCTTTGATATTGACGCAATTATTGACGAACTGCCCGCGTCTACGCTTCTTATGGGTGTGCCCACCTTTTACACCCGCTTGCTGGCGGATAGTCGGTTAAACAGTGATCTGGTCGCAAAGATGCGGCTATTCATATCAGGCTCTGCGCCACTACTGGCCGAAACCCATACCGCGTTTGAAAACAGGACCGGCCACCGCATTCTTGAACGTTACGGGATGACCGAAACCAACATGATTACGTCAAACCCCTATGACGGCGAACGGCTGGCAGGCACAGTCGGCTACGCCCTGCCCGGGACAGAAGTTGAAATCACCAATGACGGTCAGCCGGTTGGACCCGGTGAAATCGGGATGATCGAAGTCCGCGGGGATAACGTGTTTCAGGGCTATTGGAACATGCCCGAAAAAACCGCCGAAGAGCTGCGCGAAAACGGTTTTTTCATCACGGGTGATCTGGGTGTCAAATCAGATGACGGACGGATCACAATCGTCGGGCGGCAGAAGGATCTGATCATCTCGGGCGGCTACAACATCTACCCCAAAGAAATCGAAGACGTGCTCAACGATATTGACGGCGTTGTCGAAAGCGCTGTTTTCGGCGTGGCCCACCCCGACTTGGGCGAAACGGTGCTGGCGGCAATCGTGTTGGACGATCCCACGCTAACCGTTGATGACATCGCCGCGGCGGCCACGCCGCAACTTGCACGTTTCAAACACCCGAGGCGATACATCATCACCGACGCCCTGCCCCGCAACACAATGGGCAAAGTCCAAAAAAATATCCTGCGCGACACGTACCGCGATCTTGGGAAGGCATGATTTCGTAGCCGCGCCACACGTAAGAAAAATATTTCAATCGCGTCAGCCATGCAGTACTATTCAAATATACGAATATGTAGGTGAGACATGAAGCTGACACGCAGAAAAGTCATCCAAGGCGGGGCAAGTGCAAGCTTGGCGGCCGCTTTGACGCAGCCCCTTTGGGCGCAAACGACACTACAGGCGGATGACCGCACGCTGAATACGCTGAGCGACGGCAATCTTGTTTTGCCCAAGAGCTTTGCTTTCGGGGGTACACCGCCAGACGGTGCCGATGAGCTGCTTGCGCGCTATGGCATCACAGGCGACAGCATGACACCCGATTGCAACGTGACCCTGTTGCGCAGCGGTGACCGCACGATTCTGTTTGATGTGGGTGCAGGGCAGGAATTCATGCCCAGCGCCGGTAAGTTGCTTAATGCCTTCGATACTTTGGGTGTCGACATTTATGATGTCACCGACGTGGTCTTTACCCATGCCCACCCAGACCACCTTTGGGGGGTACGCGATGATTTCGGCGATCTGATGTTCCCTGATGCGACCTATCACATGGGCCGCGCTGAATGGGATTACTGGACCGATCCCGACACCGTTTCCACCATCGACGAGGGCCGTGTAACCTTTGCTGTTGGGGCCCAGAGCCGTCTTGAGCTGCTGGCCGAGCAGATCAACCTCTTTGAGGACGATCAGGAAATCCTGCCCGGCGTTCTGTCGCGCATGACCCCCGGCCATACCCCCGGACATATGGCGTTCGAAGTGCAAATGGGCAGCGAAGCGATCATGATCCTTGGCGATAGCATCGTGAACCATCATATCGCCTTCGAGAAACCGGCGTGGCTCTCGGGCTCGGATCAGGATCCTGAACTGGCCATGCAGACGCGCCTTGGCTTGCTTGACCAGCTCAGCACATCGCAAATGCACCTGATCGGGTTCCACCTGCCGGGTGGCGGTTTGGGCCGTGCGGAACGGCGCGGTGATGGGTTTGTCTTTGTCGGAGAAGAGACATGAACCGCTGTGTTCTTGCGGTCTTGGCCGTCCTTGCGACATCCGCTCAAGCCAATGAAAATATCGCGGACCAATATCCCGGTTCCGCTCTCTACAGCGCACCGGTTGAATTTATCCCCGGTGTCTTTAGCGCGATCGGGGCAACCGCCCCGCCGACTTATGAAAACAGCGGGCATAACAATAACCTCAGCTTTATCGTTACGGGCGAAGGTGTCGTCGTGATCAATGGCGGCGGGGCCTATCTGCTTGCCAAGGCCTTGCACGACGAAATCAAGGCGCGCACAGACGAACCCGTGGTTCTGGTCGTCAATGAAAACGGCCAGGGCCATGCGATGCTGGGCAATTCCTATTGGGCCGAACAGGGCATCCCTATTATCGCCCATGAGGACGCGGCTGCCGAGTTCGAAGACCGTGGTTTTCGCATTCTCGAAGCCATGCAAGCCCTGAATAAAGAGAAAGCCGAAGGCACCTATCTGCAAGGCCCGACCGACACCTTCAGCAATGACTATATCGTCGAGCTTGGCGATTATCGCATCGAGGTACGTTATCTTGGGCCCTCACACAGCGCGGGGGATGTTGTGGTCTGGCTGCCACACCAAGAGCTTGTGATCGCGGGCGATATCGCCTTTCACGAACGGATGCTGCCGCTCTTTGAAGACACAAATACGCTGGACTGGCTGGACACGTGGGACAGCGCGTTCGAGCCTTTGAATGCGACCTATGTGATCCCGGGGCATGGGCATCCGACCAACATGGATCAGGTACGCCTCTACACCAAAGACTATCTGGAATATCTCCGCGGCAAGATTGCCGAACATCTTGACGCCGGTGGCGGACTTGCCGAGGCTTACTATGTTGATCAATCGCCCTATGCCCATCTGGACACATTCGAGGAACTGGCGACCAAGAATGCCGGACGCGTCTATGAGCAAATGGAATTCGAATAAATTACGCGATCACAAGTGACGGGCGGTGCAGCACACGTTGCGTGACCATCGCCCCCACCCACATGGCGCCCACCGCAACCCAAGCCGTCAGTGCGAAAATGGCCCCGCCAGACATGCCTGCACCAACCGCGCAACCACCCGCCAGCATACTGCCGAAACCCATAAGCGCCGCCCCAACCAGATAGACCTCCATCGGGCTGTCAGGCCCAAAGCGCTGGATGCGCGCCTCTTTCGTGGCCAGCGCCATCACACCCGCGCCGACAAAGACACCAGGCACAAGCCCGATACCAAAGCCAAGCGGCAGTTCGGTGCTATTGACCAGCCCCATAAGCGTATCTGTCGAGGGACCCGTGAACGTGATCGAGGATATGGCGACCACCTCGAATGAATTCATCGCAACCGCATAGGTCCCGAACCACCCCAGTGCCACCGCAAGCCCGACACCGACAGCAGCTACTGCGTGAGTGGTTTTCACATTCTGGCGGCGGCTGAGCACCAGCGCCGCACCCAAAGCTGCCACCGCGATCAATGCCGCCAGTGATGACGTCAAACCTGTCTGCCAAAGCAGACTGCGCGTGGCCCCGCCCGGCACCACCCATAGCGATGCAAGCCCTTCACGCGCGGGTGCCAGCGCGCCGCGCAGCGCGGATTGCGCGACCAGCGTCAGCACCAGTCCCGTGACGATAGCCCGCAGGTTTCCAGTGGCCGACAGCACCAGCAACCGGCTGGCGCAGCCGCGCGCAAGGATCATGCCAACCCCGAACATCAGCCCGCCGATGATCGCGCCGGACATGCTACCTGTCGTGGCCAGTTGACGGCTTTGCGACACATCAAGCCAGCCCAGTACAATCAGGGTCTGAACCGCCAAAACTCCGGCAGAAAACGCAATCAACCAGATGGACAGACGCGGGCCCAGTTTGCCTTCTGCCACTTCAACCGTGGCCGCACGCAGGCAAAACCGCGAATGCTGGGCTGTGGCACCAAACAGCACCCCCACCAGGCCACCCAAGGCCATCAGGATGGCCCCTTCACCATAAGTCTCGATCAGATTTTCAAGCATACCTTGGCCCCGTCCAATGATCTTGGCTGTACCAACGCAGGGCACGGGGCGCCTTGATGCAAGTCAATCCTACTGTGCAGCCATTGGCAGACGTGCCAATTGGCATTGGGTCCAAAGGGTTTCCAATGCACTGACAAGATGGTCAATATCGGCGGCCGAGTGCACCGGCGACGGGGTGATCCGCAAACGCTCGGTACCTTTGGGGACTGTGGGATAATTGATCGGCTGGATGTAGATGCCATAATCCCGCATCAGAATATCGGACAGGTATTTGCATTTTACCGGATCGCCCACCATCACCGGAATGATATGGCTGGCGTTGTCGATATGCGGAATACCAATCGCATCAAGACGCGCGCGGACTTCGGCGACTTTCTCCTTTTGGGCCGCACGTTCCGCCGCACTGGATTTCAAATGCCGGATCGAGGCCGTAGCACCGGCTGCAACAGCAGGCGGAAGGGCTGTGGTAAAAATAAACCCGCTGGCAAAAGATCGGACAAAGTCACACAGATCAGCCGAGGCCGCGATATAACCGCCCATCACACCGTAAGCTTTGCCCAGCGTTCCTTCAATCACCGTGACACGGTCCATCAGGCCTTCACGTTCAGCGATCCCGCCGCCACGAGGGCCGTAAAGACCCACGGCATGCACCTCATCCAGATAGGTCATGGCGTTGTATTTTTCGGCCAGATCACAAATTTCAGCGATGGGCGCGATATCGCCATCCATGGAATATACGCTTTCAAAGGCGACCAGTTTCGCCCGCTCAAGCGGCTGGGCGGCCAGCAGTTCTTCGAGATGCTCTAGATCATTATGCCGCCAAATCTGGCGCTCTGCCTTGGAATGGCGAATACCCTCAATCATACTGGCGTGGTTGAGCGCGTCAGACAGCACCAGACAATCGGGGATTTTCGCAGCCAGCGTGCCAAGTGCCGCCCAGTTGGACACATAACCGCTGGTGAATAATAACGCCGCCTCCTTCTTGTGCAGATCGGCCAGTTCGGCTTCCAGCAACACATGGTTGTGGGTCGTCCCCGAGATATTCCGCGTCCCGCCTGCGCCCGCACCAACCGTATCCAGCGCCTCGTGCATAGCGGACAGCACATCAGGGTGCTGCCCCATGCCCAGATAGTCATTCGAGCACCAGATCGTCACATTGCGCGCTTGCGCACCGTGATTGGTTGCCTGCGGAAAATTCCCGCAATGGCGTTCAAGGTCCGCAAAAAAACGGTAGTTGCCTTCATCCTGCAACTGCGCAAGTGCTGTCGCGAAATATCCGTCGTAATTCATCGTTATCCTTATCCGCCCACCGCTTCCTGTACGATCTCATCCAAGAGCATCTGGACCTTTTGCATCTCACCTTCTGGATAGGTGCGATGGCCCACCAGAACCTCGCCCTCTAGCGTGGCCACGAAGATGCCATAGGGGCAATGCGCGATATTCATGGGGTCCGCTTCCATCACCTCGCGCGAGAGTTGGGCAGAGCAGAACAAGAAGATATCCGCCCCCTCAAAAAGCATCTTGTCACTGCCGACATCCTCGGCTGTGCGCGCCAGCATTTCGCCGGTGTGACTGACGTAATCAATCACAAGGCCTTTGCCGATGATGGCGTTCTCGACCGCAAAAGTCGCGTCATCAAAGCTGCCGTCAAAGGGATAGGTTACAGCCTCTTGTGCCCCAACCTGCGACGCAGCCAAACCCATGAACATGCCGATAAGTAAATTTTTCATATCACTTCCTCCATTGCAAAAGCCTAGCTGCCTGCGCGTTGGCGGGCCCTGATATACATCAAGGCCCGACAGGTGATTATCCGAACATGTCGGCGACGATCCCGTCGTACCATCCGATCGATTCCTGATAGGTGGCCGCGCGCAGTTCATCGCTTTCGCCCGTCGCACTGACAAAGCCGTCGACCTTGGCGATCTTTTCGTCGGTCGCTTCATATGTCGCGCCAACCTTCACGCCGTCGTCAGTGTCGATCAATGACCAGCAGGTGTTGGCAAAACGTGCAGGGAACACAGTTGATCCGGTCAAAGCACCGCGCACCGCATTGGCGCAAACCTTGGCTTGGCTGTTGGCCGAGAAGCCGGATTTCGGCATATCACCCTGTGCGGCCGCGTCGCCCAGGACATGGATATTGGGGTCCATCTTGGAAGACATATCGGCAGCATTGACAGGCGCCCAATCACCGTCAGTGATGCCTGCGATTTCGGCAATCCGGCCCGCCTTCATTGCCGGGATCACGTTGCAGACATCAACGTCGTTGACGTCACCATCAATCGTCAGGGTCATCGCCTGCGGATCAACCGACACATTCGCCCCGCCAAAGTCCGGCCCGATCCGTTCGACCATGCCAGCATAGTGCCGGTTCCAGCCTTCCTCGAACAAGCCCTGTTTCGAGAAACTCTCTTTGGGGTCGGCAATCAGGATCTTGGCGGTCGGGTTCACCTCTTTGAGCGTATGCGCCACCATCGAGATCCGCTCATACGGGCCGGGCGGGCAGCGGTACGGGTTCGGCGGTGCAACCATCGCAAAGGTACCGCCCTGCGGCATCGCCATGATCTGCGCCTTGAGCAGTTCGGTCTGGGTCCCGCCTTTATAGGCATGTGGCATCGCGGTTTGTGCAGACACATCCCAGCCCTCAACGGCACCGTCCACAAAGTCAATACCGGGTGACAGGATCAGACGGTCATAAGGCAGGGTACTGCCACCGGCGAGTGTGACAGTCTTGGCGTCACGGTCCACACCAACGGCCCAGTCGTGAATGACGTTGATGCCGTAATCGGAAGCGAGCGTGCCATAGCTATGGCCGAGCGAGCCCATGTCACGGAAGCCGCCCAAGTAAAGGTTTGAAAAGAAACAGGTGTAATAGGTGCGTGTCGGCTCGACCAAAGTGACGTCAAGCGCGCCCTGACTGTCCTTGGCCAGATAGCGTGCCGCGGTCGCACCGCCCGCACCGCCGCCAATCACGACAACGCGGGGTTTACCCTGTGCGCGCACCATCGGTGCGGCCAGCAATCCCGTTGTCGCAGCCGCTGATCCCAGAAACGTCCTTCGGTCAAGTTTCATCGTCTTTCCTCCCAATGATGCATCCGTCATTGGATGCTTTCGAAATAGGCCGCCAGAGCGGCAATCTCTTCGTCTGACAACCGGCCCGCCATCATCTGCATGACAGGATGGGCGCGCACACCTTCCTTGTAGGCATGCATCGCAACGACAAAATCATCTGTCGGCCAGTTTGTGATGGATGGAATACCGGTCGCCGCACCGCTTGACTGATGGCAGGCCGTGCATTCGCCGGACAGGTATTCGCCATATGCCGGATCCCCAACGATGGCGAGGACCTCGGGGGCCACCGCGTGATCCACTGCAGCCGCCGTGGGTGCGGCCTCTGGAATGTTTGCAGGGCTGGACGAGAACAGACGCAGATAGGCCAGCAAATCGTCGCGGTCTTGCTGTTCCGCGATCCCGCGAAAACTCATCCGTGTGTTGGACACCAGCACCCTCGGGTTTTCGATAAAACTATCGAGTGTGTCATAGGTCCAGACCAGCCCGCCGGCGGCGGCGCGTTGAAATCCCGCCGAATACCGAAACCCGTCGGCCTCGCCCGCGGAACGGTCGAAGATATGGTTCAGTTGAGGTCCGATCCGGTTAACCGCCCCCTGCCCGACCTGATGGCAACTGCTGCATTGGCGAAAGAGTTCTTCGCCCCTTTCGGGATCACCGCCAACTTCGGCAAAGCCGTGGCTGGCGGCGCCCAAAAAGGCAAGCAGCAGAAGCTGGCGACGCATCAGTCCGCAAAGCTCTGCAAATAGGCGATCAGTGCCGCAACCTCGGCTTCGTCTCCGACACCGCGGAACGCCATTTTCGTGCCGGCCATTGTCCCGCGTGGATCGGTCAGAAACGCGGCAAGGCTTTCCGTAGTCCACACCTCACCCGCCGCATTCGCTTGTTCGAAGACACCCGAGTAGCGGAACCCGTCAACGGAGCCGATTGTCTGCCCCACCATGCCATTCAAGACAGGCCCAGTCCGGTTGCGCGCACCCTCGCCAACCTGATGACAGGTCTGGCACTGGCGGAATGCACCTTCACCGGCAGCGATCAGGGCCGGATCAATGCCGCCCGCATCTTCAGCGACAGCAACTGCCGGAGTGGCCTCGGATGTCGGTGTGCTGACTGCGGCTTCCACCTCTTCGTCCGGCGTGACGTCAAGGAACGTCGCGCGCATGGTGATCTCGACACCGTCTTTGCAGTTCTCCATGCAAGGTTCGGTGCGCCATGCGGCATACTCAAGCTCGGGGCGGTCATCGACGACAAAGCCATCGGCGTTATACATCTCGACGTCTGTAAAGTTCTCGTGGCTCAGTTCAAAGTCGTCATCGACCATGTTGTTGGAATACAAAAGATACGCCACGATCGCGTAGGTTTCATCCGGTGTCAGCGTACCCGCTTCACCGAAAGGCATCGACCGGTTGATGTAGTCCCACGCGGTCGAAAGATAGGGCCAGTAGGACCCGACGGTCTTTACCGGGTCCCGATTTGCCAATGTGTCAAAACCGCCGGCAAGCACAGGCCAGTTGCCAACACCTTCGGCAAAATCGCCGTGGCAGGATGCGCATTTATCAACGAACACCTCTTCGCCTGTGTAAACGTCACCACGCCCTTCGGGCAAACCCCGACCATCAGGCAGGACATCGACATCCCATGCGGCGATTTCTTCATCAAAGGCCACACGGCCCAAACCGTAGGTGCCTTCAATCACAGGTGCGGGTGCGGTCAGGCTTGCGCCGCTCGTGGCGGCCAGAGCCGCAAGCTCTTCACGTTCTTGCAACAGGCGTGCCGCTTCTGCGGCTGCGGCCTGTGCTTGTGCGCTTGCCTGCGCGGCGTTTGCCTCGATCTGCTGCACGCGCGCTTCGAGCGTGTCGATGGTCGCGGCCCCGTAGTCACGCGATGAAATGCCATAGGCGAGCCCCAGCAACAGCGCAGTGCCACCAATCGCGGGGACGAAAAGATTAAGAGACTTCGACATTCTCGGCGACCCCTTCTTCGTTAACAAACCAGGTTTGAATGCAATTGTTGTGATAGACCGCGTTCTCGCCGCGCATTTCACGCAACTGGTTTTTTGTCGGCTGGACATAGCCGGTCTCGTCGATAGCACGCGATTGCAAAAGCATCGGGCTGCCGTCCCAGCCCGTGTCCAGATAGAAGCGGGTCAGCGCTTTGGTATCGCCCTGCTTGCCAAGCCGTGCGGTTTCCCATGTGACGCCACCGTCTTTGGAGACATCAACACGGGTGATCTGCCCATGGCCAGACCATGCAAGACCAGAGATCACAAGCGGCCCCTGTCCATGCGTGATCGGCATTTGCGGGCTGGGGGATGTGATGACGGACTTCGCATCCATGACCCAGGTCCATTTGCGGGCAATGCCATTTTCATAAACATCGGTGTATTTGGATGTTTCTTCGCGGCTGCCAACAGCCATATCCGTCACTTCAACGCGGCGCAGCCATTTGACCCACATATTGCCTTCCCAACCGGGAACGACCAAGCGGACGGGATAACCATGCTCCATGCGCAGCGCTTCGCCATTGGCCTTGAACGCGACCAGCACGTCATCAAGCGCCTTTTCCATCGGGATTGAACGGCCATTCGATGAGGCATCAGCGCCTTCCACATAGACCCATTTATCTGCCAGATCGCCCGCGGCACCGAGACCTGCTTCACGCAGCAGGGTGCGCAGCGGCACGCCGGTGTATTCCATGTTGTGGATCATACCGTGGGTAAACTGGGCGCCGTTCAATTGCGCGCCCGCCCACTCCATGCCGGTATTCGCGGCACATTCGCAGAAATAGACGTGGTTTTCGCGCGGCAGGCGCTCAAGATCGGCATAGGTGAACACCAGCGGACGGTCAACCAGACCGTTGATCATCAGGCGGTAGTCGTCTTTGGACAGCTCAATCGCACCCGAGTGGTGGCGCTCGAACGCGCAGCCTTGCGGCGTAATTGTGCCATCCAATGCGTGGATCGGCGTAAAGTTGATCGACGAAATGGGCGACGCTGTCAGCCACTCGACATTGCGCCGGATCACATCGCTTTCGAAACGGATCGGCAGACCATAGGGCGTTTCATCAACGCCGGCGCCTGTGTAGGACGCCCAATCCTGCAATTCTGTAATCATTGGGTCGGGGGTGCCTTGTGCGGCCGCCTGACCTGCAACAGTACCAGCCGCAATCGCGGCACTTCCGCGCAAAAACGTGCGTCTGGACGGTTTGAAAATCTCATCCATTCTCTTTGATCTCCTTATGCGCCGCTGACTTTAACGCTTGTGTTCGGCGTCACCTGAACGGTGCCCATATTGCGAATGTGGTCTTCAACAACATCCCAGATCGGCGGCCCTTCGGTACCTTCATTGACCGAGGCCCAGCCCGCGACCACGTAGGTCTTGGCGGGGTCAATCGCCTCACCGGTTTTCAGCAGGGTCATGTCCGTGACGCGCTGCCCGATGGGTTTGCTCACATCAATGCTGTAGCCCATGCCGCCGACGCGGACCATGTCACCGCCTTGCTGATAATAAGGGTCGGTGTTGAACAGATTGTCGGCCACATCTTCCATAATGGTATGAATAAATTCACCCGTCATTTCAGTGCGGTAGGCGTTGGGATAGGTCATGGACGTCACGTTCCAGATATCCTCGCGGGTGATGTCCTGACCGGGCATGATCGACGGGCCCCACCGCACACCGGGTGACATGGAAATATCGGCGTCACGCTCCTGGATCAGCGCCTCGCAGATCAGGTCATCCCACGAGCCGTTGAAGTTACCGCGACGGAACAGCAGCGTGTCATCGGCGGTTTTGCCAATCACTTCAGTCAATTCGTCCAAGAAAGGCGCGCGTTCCGCATCAATGGCGGCGGCGACCTCGGCATCCGGTTCAATGACGTCCGAGAAAATCGGGATCAATTTGTGGCGGAAACCCATCATGCGCCCGTCGCGCACATCCAGATCAACGCGGCTGACGAATTTACCGTTAGAGCCCGAGGCCACAACAATCGTCTCTCCAATCAAGACAGGTTCTGGCAGGGCATCATGGGTGTGACCGGCCAGGATCACATCAATACCTGTGACGCGCTCGGCCATTTTCTTGTCCACGTCAAAACCGTTGTGGGACAGACAAACAACCAGTTCCGCACCCTGCCCGCGCACTTCATCGACCATTTCCTGCATCCGCTGATCGCGGATGCCGAACGAATATTCAGGGAACATCCAGCCCGGATTAGCGATGGGCATATAGGGGAAGGCCTGCCCGATCACGGCGATTTTCACACCGCCACTTTCATAGAACTTGTAGGGAGCGAAATCCTCGGCGGGTTCATCCCATTCGGCATCAAAGATATTCTGGCCCAGTGCGGCGAACGGCAGATCGCCCACGATATCGCGCACACGGTCAGACCCGAGCGTGAATTCCCAGTGGAACGTCATCGCGTCAGGTTTCAGCAGGTTCATGACATTCACGACATCCTGCCCTTCGGTTTGGTAGCAGGTGTAAGAGCCGTGCCATGTGTCGCCGCCATCCAGCAAAAGAGCATCGGGACGATCAGCGCGGATGCTGTTGATCACAGTCGCCACTCGGTCCATGCCGCCCATTTTTCCATAGGTCTGACCGAGGGCCGTAAAATCGTCATAGGTCAGCGCATAATGCGACGCGCTGCCATCATTGATCCCGTAGAGTTTGCGGAAATCCGCGCCCGTGATGTGGGGCACCATCCCTTTGTTCGGCCCAACACCAAGGTTGATTTCAGGCTCGCGGAACCAGATCGGCTTGAGCTGTGCGTGAATGTCCGTGATGTGAATCAACGACACGTTGCCGAAGGTGTCAAACTGCAGCAGATCACTTTGGCTCAGCGCTTGTTGCGCGGCCAGCCTGCCCCAATTGCCAAAGCCTGATGCTCCGACAATCGCCGAAGCCGCCATGCTTGCCTGCAGAAAGTCGCGACGTGATATCATGTGAGTTATCGAGCCTCTTACGCTATCATATTCTAATTTGTGAATATATTGAGGTTTAAAATGCCCGCCTCGACCAAGTCGAAGCGGGCAGTTCAGGGAGATTTAATTTCGGACGGACGGGCCTTCGACCGAGAGACCATTGCCGCGAGAAGCCACGTAAAGCTCGAGCGCGATGAACTCTTCAGAACCGACCGCGTAAGTTTCCGCACGGGTATCACGAATACATCCGCGGAAGCGCGACTGTACGCCATTCAGTTTCGCGTTTTTCAAACGATACGTCGGGAAAGCGTTGATCTGGCCTTGGCTCAGGTGATCGGCGCGGATGTTGTTGCCATAGTTGTCTTCATGGCAATTGGCGCAAGAAAGATCGAGCTGCCCGAACCGTGTGTAGTAAAGATCGCGGCCCTTTTCCCACATCGCCTGCACCGGGCCGTCGATGGCCACGTTCACAGGGATGCCGCGTGACACAGACGCCAAGAGCGCTTCCATGTTCAGCATTTCATTGCCATCGTACTTCCACTCTTCGGCACCCATCTGTTCTGTCCGGCAGCCGTTGACCTGCATCGCAATTGTACGCACTTCTTCGGCTTCGTCGTTCCATTTGGGGTAAACCGCACGCACACCGGCCATTTCTTCCGGCGCACCGTGACAGGCCGCGCAAGACTGACCCTCTGTGCCCTCTGCGGTGTTCCATGCAGCGATCGCATCATCGACAAAGATCATGCCGGGGTTTTCGAAATCATCCATTTGCAAGGCTTGTGTTTCAGTCGAGCGGAAGACCCAACCTGAATAAATCGTACTCAGGTTCTCAACATGCGCCGGCGCATCCGTACGGACCGTCATTTCGATCTCTTCGTTGATGATCAGATCTGCCTCTTCATCCGCGTGTACCGCGAAAGCGGAGAGTATCGCTATGGCAGTCAAACCGCCCTTAAACAGTGGTTTCATGGACATCGGCCCTCCCTGGCGTGTGTTCCGCGGTTACCCGACGGTAATATCTTTGCTGTCGGTGTAGACGTCGCCGTCATCATCGTACCAAGTGAATTCGAACGTCCCGCTCGCTGGCACGATGGCCTGAAACTCAAAGTACGGGTTCGTTGAAATCGCTGGTTCCAACGTGACGTCAATCACCGTTTCGCCGTTAAACGTGCACGTAAAACGGTTGATGATCGAACGCGGGATCACATTGCCGTCGCCGTCTTTGCGCTGACCGGACTCCATCGGGTGACTGATCAGGGTCTTGATGGTGATTTCTTCGCCTGCGGTGGCATCACGGGGGACGCGAACGCGGGGTGTTACATTATCTGCCATTTGTTTTCTTTCCTCACTCAGCCGCCGCAGCCGCCAATGGTCACTTTTACTTCCTGACTGGCCTGCACAAAGCTGCCGTCAGGCATGCGGGCGATCGCAACAACATCCTGCGTTCCAGCAAGACGAATACGTGTCGCTGCAGATTGGGATGCGGCCATCGGACCGAAATTGAATGTCGCAACCGAAGGCGTCGGATTGCCTGCTGCGAAAACGATAATCGCCTCTGCACCGGGCGCATTCACTTCGATTGGCACAGTGTTGCCGTTCTCGGCGATTTCGGGGGCAATCAACGTGATCCCCTCGCTTCCGACAGCGGCACCACCGGTAAACGCTGCAATATTGTCCTCGACGGCAGCGAATGCACGAAACGGCATAACAGCTGCGAGCGCGGAGCCGAACGCCATCATAAGCGTATGTCTACGTGTTAGTTTCATAGGGTCTCCTATAAGTCTGCCCGTTGCAGATCAGTCTTTGAGTGTCAGAAGATATGCGACCACATCTTCGATTTCCTGAGCGGTCAGCAGCGGGGACAGTTCGCCCTCTGCTGCTTTTCCGGTGAACGCGTTGCCCGGGCGGGTGAACCCGCTCGTGCGGTAGAACGCCGGCATGATCGTCCCGTCGTAGGTCATCTTCGCATTTGCGATAATGCCACGCAGCTCGGCTGCGGTACGGTATTCACCGACACCATCAAGTGATGGGCCAACTTCGCCGTGGAACGGGTATTCTTCCAGTGCAGTCACTTGGTGACATGCAATGCAATTGCCCTTGCCACGCGATACCATGATTTCAAGACCCGCCGCTGCATCGCCCGGTTGACCCGATAAGGACGCCTCGACTTCACCATACTCGCTGTAAACGACGTCATCAGGCGTCATGCCTTCAGCGAAGCCAACGGTCGCAATGGCAATCGCGACACCTGTGCTTAGAATCCGCTTCATGGTCCCTCCCTGGATCACAAATGTGTTTCGTTTACCGTAGACTACAGATTGTCAGAATCGCAACAACAAAATCATTTATTTGAATGTTTGAGTGCAAACATATGATTTCATTCAGCTATTCCCTGCTCCTGAATGATCCTCGCGTGGTATTTCTGGAAGGGTTCTTCGCCAAGATAGCCTTCGTCATTGATCCAGTTGAGCAGGTTCAGCGTCGTCCAACGCCCAAAGGCCCCCGGCATGACGGCAACGGCCGCCTGGGTCGCGATCTGGCCTTCTTCGACCTCTTGGGGGAAGAACATCATCGTTGGCGTGAACAGCGCATTCCAGCGACGCACCATATCTTTTTCGGGTAAAGTGGTCCCGTCAAAATCCGTCACTTCGACATCCCCGAACATGTTGATCTGGATGACAAAGAATGCGTCATTGAGCATCGCAGAGATTTCAGGTGTTGGGAAAACCTCTTCGTGCATCTTGGTGCAATAGATACAACCGCGCTGCTCGATGATGATCAGCAGGCGCTTGCCTTCGGCATTGGCCTCGGCAAGGTCCTCGCGCAGATCCTTGAAGGTGTCATGCATCCAATCGGCTTTGTGCAGACCGTCATCACCCAAGGGTGTGGCAAAAGCCGGGAGAGCCACCACAAGAGCAGCGAGAGCTAAGAAACGGCGAATAAACATGGGCACTTCCTTTATCCTAGGTTGGTGAATGCGGGCATGACTTCAATCATCCACTGGGCGATGTAATTGACCGAATTGGTTCCAATCAGCACCGCAAAGATGATCAGCATCACACCCATGACGCGTTCAACATGCGCCAGATATTTGCGGTTGCGCTGGAGCCAGCTCAGGAACGGGCGTGCAAAAAAAGCGGCCACAACAAACGGTGCTGTCATGGCAAGGCCGTACACCAGCAAGAGCAAGCCACCGCGCCAGATGTCCCCCATCCCGCTGGCGACCATCAGGATCGCCGCAAGTGCGGGGCCGACGCAGGGTGTCCAGCCAAAGCCGAAAGCCAAACCCATAACGTAGGCTCCAATAATCGTTGTCGGTTCGGCCGTACTTTCGATCTTGGCTTCGCGGTAAAGCAGCGGCACACGGATGACGCCCAGAAAATGCAAACCAAACACGAGCAAAACGCCCGCCGCGACATAGCGCAGCGTGTCGCGCCACATGCCAAAGGCCTGCCCGATCGCAGTCGCACCCATGCCCAAAAGCACAAAAATGGTCGTGACACCGAAAGCAAAGAACACCGCAGAGACAATCAGTCTGCGCTGCACTGACTGGCTAATCGCGTCATCGGACCGCAATTCGGACATGGATGTGCCGGCCATGTAGCAGAGGTAAAACGGCACCATCGGCAAAACGCAGGGCGTAAAGAACGACAACAGCCCAGCCACCGCAGCACCAAAAAAGCTTACGTCCAGCATTTGTTGTTTTCCTTGCTTGCTAACATGATTCATATTAGAATTATTGAATGTTTAAGACGAAAGCTAGTTTTATTATGCGCCTCGCGATTGCTGTGCTTGCAGTCACGCTGATCTCTGCGGGCTCCGCACGGGCAGAGGTGCGCCTGATGATGGCCGAAGAACCGGGCTGTCTTTGGTGTGCGCGGTGGAACGAAGAAATCGGTCCCATCTACCCCAAGACAGAGGAAGGGGCCGCCGCCCCGCTGCGCCGTGTCAATCTGCTTGATCCGATGCCGTCCGATATCGTTCTTGCACGGCGGATCAACTACACGCCAACCTTTGTCCTGCTGGTGGAAGGCGTCGAAACAAACCGGATCGAGGGCTATCCGGGAGATGATTTTTTCTGGGGACTTTTGGGGCAAATGCTCGAGCAAGAGGGCGTTAATCTGGCAAAATCAGACAAATAGCCGAAAAAAGTGCCGTTTTGCGGCGCTCAGAGGTAGCAATTTGGCGGCAAAAGCCCAATTACAACCCCAGACCAGTTGGTTGGCACAGTAAGATTCGCATGAGGCTCCTAGGCTTATGACACTTCCGGTTTTCGATACTGACGTTGATGATGCACGCTTGGACGAGATGATGCACAACGCGACTATCGCGACGAACTATCTCAAAGCGATCAGTCACGAGGGCAGACTGATGATCCTGTGCCATCTGGCAACAGGTGAAAAATCAGTCACCGAACTGGAAGAACTGCTCTCTGCACGCCAGGCTGCGGTGTCCCAGCAGTTGGGACGGTTGCGGCTTGAAGGGCTGGTCACGCCACGCCGTGAAGGCAAGACGATCTACTATAGCTTGACGGATGACAAATCCCGCAAGATCATCGGGCTTGTCTACGAATTGTTCTGCAAGACGGACTGAGGCTTAGCCACCTCCCGTTCAATTCGACTGACAGAACAGGGAGGGTTGGCCATTGCTCGACGCATTGGGAGAGGCGAACGTCGCGGCAGCCGTCGGGTTGTTTGGCGGTGTCTTACTCGGACTTGCCGCAAGGCTGGGCCGGTTCTGCACATTGGGCGCGATCGAAGACTATCTTTACGGCAACAATGACAAACGCCTCAGAATGTGGATTCTGGCCATTGGAACAGCCGTCGTCGGCAGCTTCGGCCTGATGGCATTCGGTCTCTTCGACTCCACCAAGTCATTTTATCTGTCACAACAATGGTCGCCGCTTGCCAGCATCATAGGGGGTGGTCTGTTCGGCTACGGGATGGCGATGGCCGGGAACTGCGGCTATGGCGCGCTTGCGCGGCTCGGCGGTGGCGATCTGCGGTCTTTCGTAATCGTTCTGGTGATGGGTATCAGCGCCTATGTCACGCTCTCGGGCCCGCTGGCATGGATCCGGATCGAAATCTTCCCCCCCACCCCGCCTGCCGCGATCCCGAGTGGTATCGCCCATACATTGGGCGCGGCGACCGGCATTTCAGTGGCTTTTATCGGCCTTGTGATCGGCGCGTTGCTGGTTGCCTTTGCGCTGAGCGCGCGCACATTGCGACAGGACCGGTCAGCCGTCTTCTGGGGCACTGCGGTCGGCCTTGCTGTTGTCAGCGCCTGGGGCGGGATGCAGTATATCAACGCGCACGGTTTTGACGACCTGCCGCTGGTATCGCACACGTTCTCGGCCCCGGTCGGCGAAGCCATCCTTTACGGAATGACCGCTTCGGGTCAGTCGCTTTCATTCGGGATCGGCTCTGTCGCAGGGGTCTGGATCGGCGCTTTCCTGGGCAGCCTGATCAAAGGCCACTTCCGCTGGGAAGCCTGCGAAGACCCACGCGAGTTGCGCCGCCAGATCATCGGTGCAGGCCTTATGGGTGTTGGTGCTGTCATCGCGATCGGGTGCAGTATCGGCCAAGGTCTGACCGCCTTTTCGTTGCTGGCCTTCAGCGCGCCCGTCACGCTCGCTGCAATCTTTGCCGGTGCGGCACTCGGTCTGCATCAGCTCATTGTGGGCTTTACAGCAACCGAATAGCAACAAACGACAACCAGGACACAACACGCCATCGCGTGATCATTGATCTCTTGTGACTTTGTTTGAAATGCTGAAGATCAATCATTTGCAGGCAACCGGTGACTATAGTGCTAAAAAAATCCCTCGTTCTTATGGGCATTTCAATCACCGCCTATAGTCTGTTCCCGCTGATTGGCGCACTCAGCACGCAAATCCTGTCCCCATGGCTCTTCATTGGTCTCAGCCATATCGTTTCGTTCCTGACATTTGCGTGTTTTGTGATCGCAAGTTCCGGCGGTCAACAGCGTGTCCTGGAAGCAGTGCAGGCCTGCCGCAAAGATGCCGCGCTAGGCTGGTATCTTCTGCTTGACGGAATTCTTAATCCGATCAGTCATTTTCTGTTGTTTTTCTCTTTCCTGCACATCAGCAAAACAAACGCCACAGTGATTTTCGAAACGTGGCCTCTATTCGGGATGCTGGGTACGACTTTGTTGATGAGAGCGCATTTTGAAAGCCTTTCAAAACGCAGTCTCGTACTTGGCATCGTTGCTTTGCTTGGACTGGCGCTTGTCGTTTGGGCGGGACAGAGCCCCGAAGCTGCGACATCAGGCAGGTCGAACTTCACGCTCGGCACAGTTGCTGCGGCAGGCGCGGCAATCGCGATGGCAATGAGCGTGGCCGTGCACGTCAAAGCGCGTATGATCATCGGGAGCTTGCCGCAAATGCGCAAGGCTGCCCTGACGACCAATGTCCTGACCAAAGCCATCACAGCGTTGATCTTCATCGGTGTTGCCATTGTGTGGCAACCATGGCCGGAGATCGCACAAATTGATCCGCGGCTTTGGCTGTTCATACTGCTGAACGGCGCTTTTATTGTGTCGATCGGCTCGATCACCTACAGCGAGGCATTGGCCATTGGCGGGCGTTCCGACGTTATCCTGCTGTGGTATCTCACCCCGCTGCTTGCCGTCATCTGGCTATGGCTTCTGGGGCTTGGCGACATTACAGAAACGCTCGTGCTTGGTGGGCTGTTCATTATTTCGGCAAATGTTCTGCTTCATGCCCGCGCTGATGACGGCCCGGCCTATGTCGCAGTTTTTCTGACTTTATGTGTTGCGGGTACTGTGATTCACCTGATGCCAGCACTTCCACTGCGGAATTTTTTGCCATCGACCTCATTGATCGAACTGATCAGCTTGCCACTTGGCATTTTTGGTATCCTGACCGGTTTTGTCTTGGGCCGAAAATTTGCACGACAGCAAGAACAAGAGGAAGCCATCCTTGACATTGTGCCATGGCTGTCTTCCGAAGAAATGCCTTATCTGGAAACTACGCTCCGCGCTGAACGACAAAGTGACATTGACCTGCATTTTGCCCGCCTCTACCGCAGCGCACATGAACGGACGCCTGATCTGGCGGTTGCACTGCGCCGATTGCGCGTAAAACTCGGGCGATCCGTCTCGCATGGTGAACTCATCGTACTCTGGGCCCTGAGCATCATGACAATCCTGAGTGTTGTGTTCTTTCGTCCGAGCGGAATGATTGGCGATATGATTGTCCTGCTCACCGTTACATCCATGACCTATCTGGTGATGCTGATGACGGTACAATCAAGCCCCAATCTTGTTGAAGTATCACGCCGTATCGCGGACCCGATGGCCGCACCGATGCGGTCCCGCATATGGGATCGTCGTATTGCCGTACTTACAATTTCGATTGTTTTTGCGGCTCAAATCATTCTTGCATTCGAGCGAGACGGGGTTGTTGATTTCTTTTCACGGCTTTGAACGCGGAACTAACCTCGCGCCACCCTGTCAATCTAGTCATCTTTTTCCTCGTATCCCTGCGGCACCGGCAGATCGGGCAAGGTCGCCGCGCGTTTTTGCAAGGCGCGCCCGATGACGACGCGACTGATCTCGGTCGTGCCATCCACGATCCGCAGCATTTGGGCAAGACGCGACAGACGGTCGAGGCCATAGGGCGCCAGCAATCCCATGCCACCCAAAACCTGCGTGCAGGTATTCGCAGCTTTCACAGCGGCGTCCGGCACGAACCGTTTTGCATGGGCCGCCATCAAGGGCCCCTCGGGCGTACCAAGCGCCTCTGCGGCTTTGCGATAAAGAAGACGCGAGACTTCAAGGTCCGTCGCGACCTCTCCCAGCATCCATTGGATGCCGTCCAGATCAAGGTTCTTGCCGCCAAACATCTTGCGGTTCTTGGAATAGGAAAGTGCTGTATCCAGTGCCGCTTGCATCAACCCGCAGCATCCCGATGCGATTGACACACGCGCGATATCAATCGCCATAAGCGAGCCTTGCAAGCCTTGCCCAACAGGCAGGATAATATTGTCCTCACTCACCACAACCTTGTCCAGATACATCTCGGACATGGGCAGAAAGTTGTACGACGGTGTGTCATACATCGGGCCGAAACGCAGCCCCGGCGCATCGGCAGGGATGGCGATCATCGCCATATCCTTGTGGCCGGGCGCGTCGCTGGTTTTGACAACTGTGAAATAGATGTCGGCCTCTGTCGCAAGGCTGACCCAGGCCTTTGCGCCGCTGATTGTCCATGTCCCGTCACCGTTGATCGTTGCCCGGGTGTACATTTGCATCGGATCAGACCCGGACTGCGGTTCGGTCAGCGCAAAATTCGCCAGCTTGCGCCCAGATGTCAGATCCCGCGCCCATTTCTGCTTGAAGGCGTCCGTGCCATAGCCGCAGCCTGCGAAAGTACAGATATTATGCATGGAAAGCGCAAAGGCATAGGCCCCGTCACCCAGCCCCAGTTGTTCATAAACCTGAATGCCCTCGGACAGCGGCAAACCCTGCCCGCCAAACTCTTCCGGCGCATAAAGCCCCGTCAGGCCCGCAGCCCCCGCCTTGTCCGAGGCATCACGTGGCCATTTCTTTGCGGCGTTCCATGCATTCACATTGGGCAGGATGACCTGTTCGGCATGGTCCTTGGCAGCTTGCAGAATAGCGGCGAGTTTATCAGTCATGGGAGCGTCCTTCAGGGTCAGGGCTGTCTGAAATCGCCATATTGCACGGCTTGGCAAATCACTGCTCACGTGTGTGGAGTTGTTTCAGGTTACTTGTCTGTAAAGGTTTATATCGCGCCCTGCGGCCCACCTCCATCTCATGAGGTGACATCTGATTGTCAAAAACTGACAAAAGTTCTGCCTGTCAGTTTTCTGTCCGGCGATAGGCACTCGGCGTGCTGCCTGTCCACCGCAGAAAGGCCCGATGGAAATTTGCGGCTGATGAAAACCCGACATCCTGCGCGATTGCCTGAATGCTTTTGCGGCCCGCCTGCAAATCACGGATCGCGATGTCGCGGCGCAAGGCGTCCTTGATCGACTGAAAAGAGGTCCCATCCGCGTCCAGCCTGCGCATTAGCGTGCGCGGCGTCATATGCATCGCGCGCGCGACGTCACCCAGGGTGGCATTGGCCCAGTCTGTCTGGCCAAGATAGGTGCGGACACGCAGCGATTGCCTATGCTCCCGCGAACTGGTGAAAATCCAGTCGCGCGGGGCGTTTTGAAGAAAGCGGCCCAGATCGGAAGTGGTGCGTGGTTCAACCGGACCCAGCAAAGGCAGATCGAAAGCGATGGATGTGGCGGGCTGCGCAAATCGCAGCGGGGCCGGAAAGATAATGGCGTAGTCCTGATCGTACTCCGGACGCGCAAAGGCGAAATCCACACGCTTGACCGGCACCTCATGCCCCGCAAGCCATGACAAAAGACCATGGGCAAGTTTGAGGATCAGCATATGACCAAAGGGTTGCGGCGGCACCGGCTGTTGCGGCATCAGGGTGAGCAGCAACATGTCATCCTTTTCGGTCAGCTCCCATTGGTAGTCATCCAGCAGCAGGTTCCAGAACGTCGCAAACCGGTAGAGTGCCGACGGAATACTGGTGGCTTCACGCACCGATGTCAGCAGATGTTGCAGGGCTCTGGGACGGATCGGCCTGCTCCAGAGCCCCATCATTTCATCGCCCGTCTCAACCGCGGCTAGTTGGTAGAGGCGCACAATCTGGTCAAGCGTTACACGGCCATAGGGCAGCGTATCATCGGCAACCAACCCCGCACGCTGCATCAAAGACTGCATCTGCGCATCCGTACAGAGCGACCGCAAGGCCACCAGCCAATCACGGATAAACTGGCGTGACACAGTCGAAAGGGGCGTGGGTGCTGCGGTATTCATCGTCAGAGCGTATATGCCACTGAATGTCCCCGCAAAGAAGGGATCACGTCGTTTCTTCACGCAGCCTGTGACCGGTTCTTGCAGCTCAGTTCAGCGACAGCACAGCCTGCCCGATCATCAGCGTCACAGGCAAGGTCAGGAAACTCAGCAAGGTCTGCGTGGTAATCATGGCCGCCATCAAGGACGCATCACCGCGCATTTCACGCGCCAGCGTGTAGCTGGCAACGCCGACAGGCAGGGCTGCGAAAATCAGAGCGACCTGAAAGGCCAGGGGATCAGGCGCAAGCACCCAAGCCGCAAGGATGACGGCCAAAGGATTGATCAGCAATTTGCCAACCATCGACAGCCCGATGATCACGACAGACCCGCTCAATCCGCGCAGTTTCAGATTTGCCCCGACACAGAGCAGCATGATCGGCAATGCGGCGTCACCCAGAATGCGGGCAATCTCGTGCAGGACCGGCACCTCGTTCAGACCGGCAAAGTTAAACAGTGCTCCTGCAACGATACTCAGGATCAGCGGGTTTTTCACCAGCCCAAGGAAAATCGACTTGCCGCCACCGCCCAGCTGCCGCGCCATGATGGTCACGACAGTCACGTTGACAACAGGCACCAACAGCGCGGACCCCAGCACGGCTATCTGCAAACCCGGCGTGCCGAAAAGCGCTTCGGCGATGGCGAGGCCGATGAAAGTATTGAAACGCGCACTGCCCTGCAGAAGAGAGCTGGCTTGCGGTGGCGCAAAGCTGCGCCCGAACAGCCATCCACACAAGATCGCGGAAAAGAAGCCCACATAAAGCAGAACCGCATAATCGCCCAGACCGCCGCTCAGATCAGCCGCCGAGATTTTCGCAAAGAACAGCGCAGGCATCAAAACCCAATAGACCAGCCGGTCATTCAGGTTCCAGAACTCGGTCGAGGGGATACCACCACGCCGCAAGCCGTAGCCCATCAGGATCAGGGCAAAAACCGGCGCAATGGCCAAAAATGTAATCAGCATGTCATGGAACCTTCATCGGGCCTGCCTCTGTGTTAGGTAACCGTGTCGGGCGATGCAACACCCGCAATCGCTTGTCCGCGTTCTTGGTACAAAGCACATTTCGGCACGTCCCGCAGTTTTTCGCAGGCACTCAGTCCACGGCAGGGTCAAAGCCCATCAGAAAAGCAAGCGGCGCATGATCATCGGTCAGGATTTTCGGATTTTGCTGCCCAAGTATATTGTCCACAAAGGCGCTATCCAGCACCTGAAAGCGCCTCAGGTCCGGGGCCAGCGCGTCTACCGTGGCAAAGGCGCTGTCCTGTGCACTGGCCAGCAAGATAAAAACACGGCGCTGCCCCGGCTCCGGGGCCACAGCTTCGGTCCATATCTCGACGCTCGGAAAAACACTGCCCAATGTCGCATGGACGGCGGCAAGCGCGTTCAGCCGGTCCACATTGTCGATCATATTCATCGCAAAGACACCATCCTGCGCCAGACGGCTTGCCACCAGTTCGAAAAATTCCTGTGTCACCAGATGCTCGGGTGCTGCGATATCGGTGAACGCATCACCGACAATCACGTCAAACTGTTGGGTGCTTGCGTTTAACGCAACGCGTGCATCTCCGTGCAGGATCGTCGCGGTTGCAGGATCGAACCAGAAATTTTCAACCGCGATTGCGGTCACTTCGGGATCGACTTCAGCGATGGTAATGTCCCCGATCCCCCGATCCGCCCAAGCGCGCGGGACAGAATAGGTTCCCCCGCCAATGTGAAACGATGAGAAATCTGTACGCCCCATCCGCATCCGTGGCAGCGCATCAAGCATGGCCGCATGTTCCGTGAACATCACCCGCGGCTCTGCCCTGCCGCTGATACCGTGCGCCAAGTGATCGACGACCATCAGGTTCACCGGATCATCAGGGTTATCTGACAAAGCGACAGTGCGGATGCAGTAATAGCTGCTTTCACGGTCACATACGGCAGGTAGGGTCAGTGCGCCATATCCGGTTGCAAAAGCAATCACGACCCCGCCAAGGGCCACTGCCTGCCCGCGTGGCAAGAGATTGCCAAGTCTGAAACAGATCAGCGCCGCAACCACATAAACCACAGTGATCACGACAAGGGTCATCACCGATCCGATCCACGGAACAAACAGGAACCCCGCAAGAAGCGTGCCCGCAATTGCACCAAATGCGCCCGCGGCGAACATGGCACCCAAGGCCTGTTCGGCCTGCGCGCGCCCGCGCATCGCGGCGACCGTCAGGATCGGTGCCGGGACACCCGCAAAAAGTGACGGAAGAAAGAACGCCAAGGCGCTTAATGCAGTAATCGCCGCCATGGGATGCACGAATGTCGCAATCACAGGTCCCGCAAAAGCGCGCAGGAGCAGCGTGGCCCCTGCGGTGGTAAAGGCCGCGGCAAGCATGATCCACCCTGCGATGCGCAACGCCTGTGCGGTGTCACGCGCGGCAATCCGGCCACCCCACCAATGGCCAACAGAAAACCCCGCAAGCACGACGGCAATAATAGCCGTCCATGTATAAAGGCTCATCCCGACGTAAGGCGCGATCATGCGCCCCGCCACAATCTCGACCACGAGACTGGATGCGGAAATGCCCGCCTGCAGAAAGACAAGCAGCCAAAGCGACAGCAGCTTGGAAGTGTCATGGGGCCTGATCAATGTCGCGGGGTCCTTTGGATACCAAACCATCGCCGGGCGATGCCAATCGCGCAAGGGCAAATCAGTGGCGAGGACCGGCCTTTGCGCGATCCATTGTCACCCGGATCACCTGTGCGCAATTGACCAAGATCAAATGCGGTCGTCGGAAGCATTGCTAGAGATGGTCAACAGGCCGACCCACCAAGGAGGACACGTCATGAAAGACCCTGAACTCGACATCCTGATCAAAGAGCTCGAAAGCCAACGCGACATGAGTATTGCCGGTTATGACGGGGTACTACATGCCTTGGCTTACCTGCTGCCACAGACCACCCTGCCCCGCGCAGAAAACCTGAACAAAACCGATGCGGCGATGCTGATCGCGGATGAGGCCTATCCCAACTGGTCAATCCATATCCGTGGGCGCACCAATGCCCGCGACGGCCACTGGCACTGCACCCTGCGCGAAAATGACAGCCGTGACAGTGATGCCGCCATCGGCAGCGCGCGCTCACCGGTTCTTGCGCAGGCTGTTCTGGCAGGCGTCCTGAGGTTGGCCATGGCGCAAAAGGCCTAGCATGCGCGAGCAGGCCGCCATTCTGACCATTACGCTGAACCCGGCGGTGGATGTGGCAACGCATGTGCCAGCGGTCATTGCAGGGCCCAAGCTGCGTTGTGCAGCACCGCGTTACGATCCGGGCGGCGGTGGCGTCAACGTGGCCCGCGCCGTGCAGAAACTTGGTGGTGCGGCCCGCGCACTTGTTGCTGTCGGCGGCCCGATGGGACAGCGGCTTGTGAACCTCTTGGCCGCCGAAGAGGTCCTGACCCTGCCAGTCACGGTCAGCGGCGAAACGCGGCAGAGCTTTGCCGTCACCGATGACGCAACAGGCGCGCAATATCGCTTTGGCGTTCCCGGAGAGCCCCTGACCGCACAGGATGCCGACCGCCTGCTCACCGAAATCGCAGCTCATACCACGCAAGACAGCTATGTTGTGATCAGTGGCAGTGTCGCGCCCGGTCTGCCGGAAGATATGCAAAGCCGGATCATTGCCATGGCCGAGGAAAAACACGCCCGCGTTGTTGTCGATACCTCCAGTCGGGCACTGGACCGGCTTATTGGCGATCCCACGACGCCCGTATACCTGCTGCGCATAGACCAGGCAGAGGCGGCCGAGGCGGCACGGCATCCGATGCATACGCTCGCTGACAGCACGGCCTTTGCCGCTGATCTGGTTGCGCGGGGTGTGGCCGAAGTGGTTGTCACAGGGCGTGGCGCCGAAGGCTCGGTCCTGGTTTCCCGCGATCAGCGTTTTATTTGTCATGCGCCCCAGGTTACGGTGCGCAGCAAAATCGGCGCGGGCGATGCGTTCGTGGGGGCCATGACACTGGCGCTCGCACGCGGCAGCACGGCAGACGCGGCGCTGAAATGGGGCGTCGCGGCAGCCAGCGCCACAGTCACCACCGAAGCAACAGCGCTTTGCGACCTGGCCCAAGCACAAGCCTGTTATGACCAATGCCGGATTGAGGCACTCTAGCCTTTCTCGGCCTCTGCCACATTGCGCAAGACCTGTACAAAGCTGTCCGGCGTCACCGAAATACTGTCGATCCCGAACCCGACCAGACGCTGAGCATAGGCGGGATCGTTGCTGGGCGCCTGTCCGCAGAACCCCACTTTCTTGCCTGCTTTATGCGCCTCGTGGATGACCCTTTCGATCATCCAGAGCACCGCTGGATCATCCTCACGGAACAGGTTTGCCAGCGCATCTGAATCGCGGTCGATGCCCAGCGTCAGTTGGGTCAAGTCATTCGATCCAATAGAAAAACCGTCAAAGCGTTCGGCAAATTCCGCCGCGCGCACCACATTGGCGGGGATTTCGCACATAACATAAACCTGCAAGCCGTCCTTGCCCCGCTGCAAACCGTTTTCCTGCATCACAGCCAGCACATGATCGGCCTCTTGCGGGGTGCGGCAGAAGGGGATCATCACGATCACATTGTCAAAACCCATTTGCCCACGCAGCCGCGCAACCGCCTGACATTCCAGCGCAAAACCGGCGCGGTAGTGGTCTGAATAATAGCGCGATGCGCCCCGAAATCCGATCATCGGGTTCTCTTCTTGCGGTTCGAAATCACGCCCGCCCAGAAGGTCGGCGTATTCGTTGGTCTTGAAATCGCTCATTCGCACGATCACCGGCTTGGGGTAGCAAAACGCTGCGATCCGCGACAATCCGCGTGAAAGTTGATCGACAAAATACGCGGGCTTGCTGTCGTATCCTTTGGTCAGCGCATCAATCTTGTCGCGGGCCTGTGCATCCTTGACTGCGTCGAACTCGATTAAAGCCATCGGATGCACCTTGACTGCGCTGTTGATGACAAATTCCATTCGCGCCAGTCCCACCCCATCGACAGGCAATCGCCACCAACGCAAGGCCGCTGCGGGGTTGGCAAGGTTCAGCATGACTTTGGTCTTGACGTCAGGCAGTGTGCCCAGCGTTTCCTCGGTCACTGTGATCTTGGACAACCCCGCAGTCACAACGCCTTCTTCGCCACCCGCACAGGACACGGTCACATCCTGCCCGTCATGCAACAGATGCGTGGCGTCACCACAGCCCACAACAGCAGGCAACCCCAGTTCGCGGCTGACAATCGCAGCATGCGAGGTGCGCCCCCCATGGTCTGTCACAATCGCCGCAGCGCGTTTCATGATCGGCACCCAATCGGGATCCGTGGTTGAGGTGACAAGCACCGATCCCTCCACAAAATTCGCGATATCAGCGGCACTTTCGATCATGCACACGCGGCCATTCACGGCCGCATTCCCGACACTCAGCCCGGTGACGAGCGTTTCACCCGCATCCGCCACCATATAGGATTTCAGTGACCCGACATCCGCCCGTGACTGTACCGTCTCGGGCCGCGCCTGGACTATGTAAAGCGTGCCGGTCTTGCCGTCGCGTGCCCACTCCATATCCATCGGACAGCCGTAATGCTCTTCGATGATCTTTGCCTGCCGCGCGAGGGTCAGTATCTCGGGATCACTCAGCACGAACTGGCCACGTTCCGCCTTTGATGTGGGCACATTGCGGGGCGTGCCGTCGCGGTCATGGATCATTTTGATCTTTTTTGCACCAAGGGTCTTTTCCAGAATGGGCACTTTGGTTTCATCGTCCAGAAACGGCTTGTACACCTCGTACTCATCGGGATCGACGGCCCCCTGCACCACATTCTCGCCCAGGCCCCAGGCTGCATTGATCAGCACAGCATCCGGAAAACCCGATTCCGTATCAATCGAGAACATCACGCCGGATCCGCCGGTGTCCGCGCGCACCATCTGTTGCACGCCCACAGACAGTGCCACCTGCGTGTGCGAAAATCCCTGTATCTGGCGATAGGAAATCGCACGATCCGTAAAGAGCGATGCATAGCATTTACGACACGCCTCGAGCAGAGCCGCAGCGCCGGTCACATTCAGGAAGGTTTCCTGCTGGCCTGCGAAACTCGCATCCGGCAAATCCTCGGCTGTTGCGCTGGACCGTACAGCAACAGGAACATCGCGTCCGCCAGCGGTGTCGGATAGCGCGTGATAGGCATCCACGATCTGCGCGGCAGTTTCTTCGGGCCAGGCGCCATGCAGGATCATGTCGCGAACCTGTCGACCTGTCTTCTGCAAGGTGGCCTTGCCGCTGGCCAGCGCGTCCAGCGCCACCGCGATCCGCGCATCCAGATCATTGGCCGTCAGATACGCCCGAAACGCATCCGCCGTTGTCGCGAACCCTGGCGGCACCAGAATACCTTTCGCCCCAAGGGTCTGGATCATCTCACCCAAAGAGGCGTTCTTGCCACCGACGGTATCGACATCACCGCGCCGCAGTTGCGCGAAATTCACAACAAGGGGTTTTCCTTCGGCCATCACATCGTCCTCCGTATGCTTTGGAAGAACTGTGACGCGGCAAAAACCTCAGATCATGATATAGGTCAATTCAGGCGGCACGACTTGCACAGAATGATAGTAAGCGAACGCGCTAAGTATCGCACCCTCGGTCGCAAGGGTGTTCACCCCCCAGACTGGTTTTGGTTTTCATTCTGGTTCTGGTTCTGGTTCTGATTTTCGTTCTGGTGCTGGTTGCCGCCATTTGGATCAACCGGATCAACACTCACCCCACCACCATCGCTATCAACGTCCTGCGCGACACGCGGGACAACGACAACGGGTTGCCCGTTGTTCAGGACGGCACACAAAGGCAGGTCTTCGGTATAAACGCCACCCATCGGAACATCGCCCGGACGGCAAGACGGATTGCCAAGTTTATCGAATGTCGGCTCCGCATAGATTACCATGGCGACAGGTTCGGGTCTCGGTGCGCAGGCACCCAGCAAGATCATCGCGCCGACGCCCAAGCCAGTGAACAGATTGAAGTTTGTCATTTGGTTTCCCCTTTACGCTGAATGCGCCTTTGCACAGAGCACGAAGCATCCACCATCACGGGACGCGACAGCGATCAGTTGCAAGGTCGCGGCTCGATGAAAGTAGCACCGTTACTTTGCGCCGGATTGATATCCGTCAACATCAAAGTACCGGATGAGAGGCGCCGGGGCCTGTCGCCATCGCCAGCACCGCGCCGACATGCAACCGCCCTTTGAAGCCCGGCGCGCAGGCGCGCTTTGCCAGCCTGATCAATCCACTCACGACAAGAGGTGAATATCGCATTGACGGGCACGACATGTTTGCGGGGCGCAGCTATAACGACAACCTGATCTGGGCCTAAGAGAGCATATCCGACTGATGTATGATTTTTCATACATGATTGTATGACAAATTTACCTATGACGTTAGAAATTTAGAGAATTGTTTTGGGCACTGAGAAAGGCGAAAACCAACGCGTCGGGTACGCTGTGTTTGTATTCGGTGGGTAGTGAGTGGGTGTAGTGAGTAGTCGCATCCAATCGATGTGGTTAACCAGTTTCTGTTTATGCCGTAGTGCATATGTTTGTTTTGATGGCGCCTGTTGGTGTGTGAGGCCACTGGCGCCGTCAAACAACGCGTGACAGTAAAAAGTATCAAGTTTCCGGTTGGCTTGACGATAGTCGCTTGTCTATTTTTTTAGAACAGTGCTCGTTCTGGGCGCTGTTCTATTATAGTTGCCAATGGCCAAACGTTGTTCCGCTTTCAGGGCGAAGGTCCGACGGCAATCGCGTGAAAAGCGCGATCAGGCGGCAGCAGAAAACGCCAGATCTATTGCGCGGGAAAGCGCCTCGTTCGGACAGTGAAACGACACGCTTGCCGCGCAAACCTGCCGTTGACCGGGCCCGACCTGAAACAGCCCCGAATAATACGCACCATCAGCCATCTTGGTCGCACAAGGGACCCATTGACCGCCCGGGCCTTTAACTTTCTTTCCGACCAGCACATTGACTGATCCGGGTGGCGGGCTCGAAAGCGTGGTCGTATAATCAATCCAGTTTGCGACGTGCATGGCAGTTCCTCTTGCTGCCCTGAATTTTCAAACCAAAATGGCCAAAGGATGGCGACACTAGGGATTTTGATCGCCGTCGTGTCGTATTCCTGCATGACCCAAAGAACATACGCGCTATGGCTTAAAGGTGCGGCCCCTTTCACACCATAAGGTGTGTTCACAAAACGCCTCCGGCCCCTCGAACAACGTGTTCTTCTCGAAAAAGCTATATTTTGGTCCTCATTTGTACACCATTGTAAGCCATGTATTGCACCGATTGTTGGTATCTTTTGATCAGTTACATCTCGATTTAGAAAGACAGCCGGAGGCACCTTGTACCAATCGAAGAACAACACTGGCGTTACGGTCGACATGCTGCGTGCGTTCGTTTGCTTGAGCAGACACTTGAATCTGTCCAAAGCGAGCGACGAACTCGGCACAACCCGCCAGACTGTTCGACGACACATCACCGATCTTGAGGTGATACTGGAGCAAAAGCTGTTCGACGTGGTCGACCGCCAGTATCAACTGACATCATTCGCGATTGACGCGCTGGCCAGTGCCAAAACCCTTCTGTTGGAACTGGATACATGGGCTGGACAATCTGCCTTAAAGAAAAGCACCTCGGGCGGGCTTGAGAAGCTTCAGTTCACGGATTCCGAAGGACGGGTTTACTATTCTCAGCAGCACCCCGTCTCTCAAATTGCAATGAATGGTCTGCCGTTGCTCAAAACGGCTTTTGCGGCATGGGGCAAAGCGCAAACGCAAATTGAGCATGAAGCCATGGAAGAGATTAAGCCCTATACCGTCCTTTACCGCAAAGGGCCCGCCGGTTGGGTCTTTGTCCATATCGGCAAGGAATCCGCCTATGCGCGCTGGTTTGGAGCCAAAGTATCGCAAAGTGCGATCGGCAAGCTGATCACCGAAGATGATGCCGGTGACGAATATGACGAATTTACCGCCGGTGCCTATTCCCGCATCTATGATGAAGGCGGCGTGCGGCTTGACCACATCCTTGCCCACCTGCCAAAAGACGGTGGAGCGCCGGAACCGGGCACCTTTCAAAGATTGCTGCTTGGTGGCGTCTTTCCGGATGGAACGCCAGGATTGATCATTCTTGCGGTCATCACCGAACAAGTCGAAATTGATGCGGTTTCAGATGCAGACCGCCCCAAAATGTCCGCAGATTTTATTATGGATGCGCTCCCTGACCTTCCGTCGGCAGTGACTCAATTGCCACAACCACGCAAAGCGTCACACTCGACATTGTGACGCCGCACCAAAAAAGACTACACAGTATTAAGCCTAAAGGCACTGTGTTGCGAGAAGCGCAACGATAAATCGAGAGGCAGGATATGTCGGCGCGGAGCATTTTTGGCACGGTTCAGAACGTGTCGGTTATCTTGCGGGATCTTGAAGACGCCGGCATGCGCATTGAGGTCGGGGACGATTTCGCCCTTTACCGCTATTACCGCAGCACATGCGTGGACAGGGGTGATATGTCGCCGCTCTTTGACACGGCCTGCTCATTCATTGATGCAACGAACGGTTTCTGGATTTGCGGCTTCAACGAACTTGACCAGCTGGTGCATACGCAAGCGGTACGCCTGCTCGATCTTCCGGGCATTTCGCTGGGCAAGCATCTGGACATGCATCGCCATAAATACATCGTTCCCGACACAACCCCCGATCCTGACCTGACGTTTTTCCAAGGCCCCGAAGCGCTGAAAACGGTGACAGGTTCGGTGGGCTATTGTGGTGATTTCTGGTTGCCCTCACATGGCCTTGGTGGGCCACGCAGCCATGGCGCAACCAGTCTGTTATCCCGGCTCCTCTTTGAAATCCTGCAGCAAGCCTGGGCGCCCGACTATGTTTTTGCCTTTGTCCCAAGACACCTTGCCGCAAAAGGCGCGCATCTGCGTTATGGCTATACACATTGTGAACCCGGCGCATGGATCGGACCAGACAAGCAGATCACGAATGAAGAATATCTGATCTGGATGAACGCCAGTGACATCAAGGGTGTACTCTCGCGGGACGTTCAGTCGATCCGCAAAGCCGCGCATGTGGCGGCAATGCGTGCGCCTCTGACATCGATCGACTCTACTGGATAGCTCTGCGACGCGCGCCAGATAAGCTGCGACGGCACAGGTGATCGCGACCAATTGCCATTGCAAACCAAAGCTCTTTACAAAGCAAAAGACGCTGCCTCGTCCGGGGCAGCGTCTCGCTGTGAGTAGTAACAAGTGGGTGTAACCGTGGTGAGGTACGATTGCGTTGAGCCTGCTGCTCGATTGCGGCGAAAGTTGGATGAAACCGTGGCGTTTTTAGCGGCGTCACGCAGCAAGACATCGACGCAAGTTGAATCCCAACTCTGCCAGCGCCCGACGATTCACCTGTTTGTTGCGGATTAAGCCATTGAAATAAAACATATACTGGGCGTTGCAGGCTCATGCGACCTCTTTCAAAATCGCGGTGACGGCCCTTACCACAAACCTGCCTCGCTCCATCAGCATGCCAAAAAACAGATCGCAGTATCGTCACATTCGCGCGCACGGCACATAGCCACGCTTGGCGTATCGCGGCAGAGCCAAGAGATTCGTTTCGTTGGATGAGGTGACACGACCAGCCCCATCGCGTGGCCGAGTGGATGCCGACAGGTGAAAAAGCCTTTGATATAGAAAACGGGATGCTGCGGTTGGTCCGGCCGACCAGAGCACTTGACGCTATCCTTGTGTAGCGTGTCCCGGACGGGACAGGGCGGCACGGCAAGTCGGACCTGCCGCGCCAGATCGCTTACCAGCTGTTATAGCCAAGATATTTACCCGACATTTCAACCTTTACACGGTCGCCTTTGGGGTTTTCCTCGCGGGTGACGGACATGTTGAAATCAATCGCGGACATGATGCCATCACCGAATTTTTCCTGAATCAACGCCTTCAAAGTCGGGCCGTAGACGCCGACAATTTCATAAAACCGGTAGATGCATGGATCGGTCGGCACCGCTTGCTGCCAGATCTTTGTCGGGCTCTCGGTCAGGACAGACTCCGCCTCTTGCGGCAGGCCCATCACGCTGACCATCAGCTTGGCTTTATCAGCAGGAAAGGCATTCATGCCCATCGCGGCAGAATGGGTCCAAACCGGTGACATCCCGATCTTTTCGGCGATTTGCTCCCATGTCAGGCCAGCCGTTTTCTTGGCCGACAGGATCATGGCGGTCACGTCTTCTTTGGTCATCATCTCGTTCATGGTGAGGTCTTTCATGTTTTTCTCCTCCGGTGGTTATTCGTTGACGGCCCGTAGCGCAGGCGGCGCGTTTTCAGGTTCTTCAGGTTCGGTCGTGTCGATCCGCACCGGTGTCGGGCGATTACTGCCCTCTCCGGTCTTCTGTCCCGCCATTTCCTTGGACCGCTTGCCAAGGAAGGTGACCAGATGGTTGCGGATCGCATAATAATTGGGATGCTCGATGATCTCGGTCCGGTTGCGCGGACGCGGGATGGTGATTTCAACGCTTTCAGCCACCCGTGCATAGGGGCCGTTCGTCATCAGCAGAATACGGTCCGCCAGCAGGATCGCCTCGTCGATGTCATGGGTGATCATAAAGACTGTCTGTTCCGTCCCGCTCCAGATTTTCAGCAACTCGTCCTGGATTGTGCCACGGGTCAGCGCGTCCAGCGCGCCGAAGGGTTCATCCAGCAACAACAGCTTGGGATGGTTGGCAAAGGCACGTGCAATCGACACACGCTGGCGCATCCCGCCTGATAGCTGGCTTGGCTTGCGGTGGATCACGTCACCCTCAAGCCCCACCATCGCGAGGTATTTGGTCGAATGTTCGATCACCTGTGCCCTTGACCATTCAGGATGCCGCGCGGACACGCCGAAGGTGACATTCTTCAATGTCGAAAGCCACGGCAGCAGTGAATAGTTTTGGAACACCACACCACGGTCAAGGCTGGGGCCTTTCACCTCGGTCCCGTCCATGATCACCACGCCGGATGTCGGGTCGGATAGACCGGCAAGGATATTCATGATCGTGGACTTACCACAGCCAGAGTGGCCAAGGATCACAACAAACTCGCCCTTTTCGACACCAAAGGTGGCATCTTCAAAGACGGTTAGTTCGCCGCCCTGCCCATCGGGATAGCGTTGTGTCATGTTCTCGACGCTTAGAAACGGTTTCATATCTTGGTCCTATTCTGCGTAAGAGACTGCGCGCTGGACAAAGCCGAGGGCTGCATCAAGCCCCATGCCCACGACGCCGATCATCAGGATGGAAAAGATCACGGAAGTCAGATCGAGGTTGTTCCACTCGTTCCAGACGTAATAGCCAATCCCTGTTCCCCCCACGAGCATCTCGGCGGCAACAATCACCAGCCACGCGATACCGATCGAAATGCGCATGCCCGTCAGGATCGTGGGCGCTGCGGCCGGCAGGATCACGGTGAATGCGGTCTTGAGCGGGTTCAATTCATGGGTGCGGGCCACATTGACCCAATCCTCGCGCACGCCTGCCACCCCAAAGGCGGTATTGATCAGCATCGGCCAGATCGAGCAGATGAAAATCACGAATATCGCACTCGCCTCACTGTCCTGAATGACGAAAAGGGCCAGCGGCATCCACGCGAGCGGCGAAATGGGGCGCAGGACCTGAATAAAGGGGTTCAGCGCCTTGTAGGCCAGCGGTGACATACCAATCAGAAAGCCAAGCGGAATGGCGATAACAGCGGCCAGCGCATACCCCACCAGCACGCGGTAAATCGAATAGCCGATCTGGATACCGATCCCTTTGTCATTGGGGCCCGCATCATAGAAAGGATTGCTGAGCTGCTCCCATGCTTTGGCAATCACCTCGCTCGGCGGCGGCACTCCTGCCTTGGGCTGGCCCGCACCGGTCAGAAGTTCGTATTCCGTCAATTCACCCACCGCTTTTTGTGCGGGGATCGCGGCCTCCCATATCAGGAGGCCGACAACCAATAGGGTCAAAGATAGAATCGCTGCACGAAAATTCAGTGAGCTTGTAGGCATTTGTCTTAGCCTTTCTTGATCGCAAAGCTGTCGATGTAGGCTTCGGGTTCGTTGTAATCGAAGGTCTTGCCCATGATGGTATGCGACTTGTAGGTGACATCCGGCGCTTCATAGCCCAGATCTTCCATCACTTTCTTGCAGTCGGCGGCCAGATAGACCTGCTCGGCAACCGCCTTGTAGTCGATATCACCCTCGATATAGCCCCAGCGCTTCATCTGGGTCAGGATCCACACGCCCATCGAATGCCATGGGAAGGGGTCGAAATCGATCCGGTCAGGCACGCGCTGCACCTCGCCCAGACCATCGGCAAAAGTTCCGGTCAGCACTTGTTCGATGACGGTCACAGGCTGGTTGAGGTAATTCGTGGGCGCGATCGCTTCGGAAATCTCTTTGCGGTTCTCTGCGGCAGAGGCGTATTGCGTCGCGTCAATGATCGACTTGAGCAGCGCGCCATAGGTATTGGGAAGTTCCTGCGCAAAGGACAGCGGGGCGGCAAAGGCACAGCAAGGGTGGCCTTCCCAAATCTCTTTGGTCAGCAGGTGGATAAACCCGATGCCCTCAAATACGGCCCGCTGGTTGAACGGATCAGGCGAAAGATAGCCGTCAAGGTTGCCCGCACGCAGGTTCGCAACCATCTCGGGTGGGGGCACCACGCGGATCTGGATATCGACATCAGGGTCGAGACCGAATTCAGCAACATAGTAGCGCAGCAGGAAGTTGTGCATCGAATATTCAAACGGCACACCAAAGGTAAAGCCCTTCCACTGGGACGGATCACGCTTATCAAGATGCTCGTTGGACAGAACAATCGCCTGCCCGTTGATGTTTTCAACGGCGGGCATGATGTAGGGCTCCGCGATGGAACCAGCACCCAGCGTCATGGCCAAAGGCATGGGTGTCAGCATGTGGCTGGCGTCATATTCACCATTCAGCGACTTATCACGCGCCACAGCCCAACCCGCCGTCTTGATGACCTGCGCATTCAGCCCGTAGCGTTCGTAAAAGCCCAAAGGCTGCGCCATAATGATCGGCGTCGCACAGGTGATCGGTACGAAGCCGATATTCAGATCGGTCTTTTCGGGCGGTCCAAGATTATCAAGAATTGCCGCTTTCGCTTCGTTGATCGGGAATACCGAAGCCAGCGCCGCGGCCATCGTGGTGCCCCCCATCATGCCCATGAATGAACGGCGGCCAATGTCGCTTTGCCCGAAAACCGAACGCACGATCGCGCTCTCAACGGCACGTTCCAGCATGCCTTCGCTTGTGGTCAGGTCCGGGCCGCCCTGCTTTTCGACTGCTGACGTGACGCAACCTGCGCAACCGCAATCCGCGCCATGGCGCAGATCGGTTTCAGACGAATAGGGATTTCCAAGGCTTTTCACTGTCATTCTCGTCACTCCTGTCAAACTTTGAGATGATATTGGCGCAGAAACAGGGGGTGCCGAAAGCAAGAGGGCATAAAAACTTTGTTCTAAATTTTCGTTTTATAACAACATGTTGCGTTATTTTTGCCGTCACTGGATATTACGATAAATCGTAATTTACGAGATTTCGTATTGCCTCATATGCCAATCTCAGCTTCGATCAGAAAATGAACATCCAAGACCGTACCCCTGATTCCCGTCTAGCCGGCGCATTCGGCGCAACCTTGATCCTTGATCTCGATACGGACGAAATTCTGGCCGCCACCCCGCAGGCCCATACCCTGCTCAAAGACCCATCTCTGGTCGGTTCGCGCTTCTCCGGTCTCGTGGCAGATGACGTGCCGCACATGATCCTGTTTGTGGATGAAGTCATCTACCGCGGAGAGGCATGGACACGGCGCATTGTTCTGCGCACCCGCAAAGACGACCGCATCAATTGCGAAATCAACGGGCGCTCGGACGGCAAAACGCTGATGCTGCAGATCACCGATCTTGCAGCCCTTGAGCGCCGCGCCGAGGCGGTACAGGCGGCAAGCATGTATAACGGCGGGATTCTGGAATGGCAGCGCGCGCAGGCGTTCTTTTCCGAACTTGAACGGCAGAACCAGTTGATCCTGAATGCCGCAGGCGAAGGCATCTACGGGGTCAACGCCGATGGCAAGACAACCTTTGTAAATCGCGCCGCACAGGAAATGCTGGGCTGGACGGACGAAGACCTGCTGGGTCAGGACATCCATACCAAAATCCACCACCACCATCTGGATGGTGAAATCTACCCGTCCCATCAGTGCCCGATCTACCAATCCTTCCGCTATGAACAGGTCAACCGGATCGAGGATGAGGTGTTCTGGCGCAAGGATGGCAAGCCGATCCGCGTCGAATATGTCTCAACCCCGATTTACGAGGGCCAGAAACTGGCCGGTGCCGTGGTTATTTTCCGCGACATCACCGAACGCTGGGAAAATGAACGCAAGCTGCGCGAAGCCATGGATCAGGTCGCCGCCCTGCGCGACCGGTTGGAACAGGAAAACGCCTATCTGCAAGAAGCGATCAGTATCGAACGCGCGCACCACGATGTTGTCGGCCAATCCCCTGCGATCCAGCAAATCCTGCAACGGGTCGAAATGGTGTCACGCACGCAGGCGAACGTCCTGATCACCGGCGAAAGCGGGACTGGCAAAGCAATGGTGGCCTCGGCCATCCATAACGACAGCGACAGGCGCAGGCGGCCCCTGATCCACTTCAAATGCGGCTCGGTCACGCCCGATATGTTTGAAAGCGAGCTTTTCGGCCATGTGCGTGGCGCTTTCACAGGCGCGCTACGCGACAAGCCGGGCAAACTGGAACTGGCCCATGGCGGCACCCTTTTCCTTGATGAAGTCGCCGATATTCCGCTGGAACAACAGGGCCAACTGCTTGATGCCTTGCAGAACCGCAGGGTCACGCGGCTGGGCGATGACCGCGCCCGCAGTCTTGAATTGCGGGTCGTCGCCGCGACCAGCCGCAATCTTGACCGCGAGGTGCAGGCGGGGCGCATGCGGCCGGAACTGGTATTCTTTCTCAACGTTTTTCCGATCCACTGCACGCCCCTGCGCGAACGCCCTGATGACATTCCGCTGCTGGCCGCGCATTTCCTCAATCTTGTGTGCAAAAGGCTCAGCCGCACACCGCCAATCATCACCGAAGGAACGATCCGCACGCTGCAGCAATATGACTGGCCAGGAAACGTGCGCGAACTTGCCAATGTGATCGAACGCGGTGCCATCGTGTCACAAGGGGAAAAGCTTGTGGTGGACATCCGCCCTGACGCGGCCCCCGTGACGCGCAAGATCACAACCCTGCTCAGCGAAGCCGACATCGAACAAATCCGCGTGGCCAACACAATTGCGTGCCTACAGGAAACCAGCGGCCGCGTGTCGGGCCCCAACGGGGCGGCGGCACTGTTGGGCGTCAAACCGACAACGCTTTATTCGCGGATCAAGACGCTTGGTCTGTCACCCGACGACTGGACCTAGCAAAGCGGCGCCTTCAGGGTCTGGCCCACTGCCCGAAGCCGGGATGCGCTGCCATAAATCTCAAATGGGTCGTTGCTTTGCACCCTGCATCGGCTAAATTACACCCAAGACGCGAACATGGATCACCCGGGGCAAACCCGGGGGCCGGGCAGAGGATAGGCAAATGCGGTATTTCTTGATGGCAGGTGCTTTGGCATCAGTAGCAGCTTGTGGCGGCGGCAGCCGTGGCGCAACCGGCGATATCTCGCGCGCCTGTCTTGATGCGGACCGCCGCGCGGCGTCACCCGCCTTGTGCTCCTGCATCCAACAAGTCGCCAACCAATCGCTTTCGGGCAGTGATCAGGCGCGCGTCGTCGGCTTTTTCGCAGACCCGCAACTGGCACAGGACACACGTCAATCCGACCGACCCGGTGATGAAAACTTCTGGGTGCGCTACCGTGCGTTCACAGATCTCGCCGCCGAGATATGTCAGCCAGTAAACGCCTAGCCGCGCGCTCAATCATCGCCAGCGCCCCGTCGAAATCTCTTGTATAATAGGGATCGGGCACATCTTTGTCGGCCAGACACTGGACAGGTGTCGCGTTGCCCTTGGGTCTCAGCCGTTCGATATCGGCCTTGTTTTGGCGGTCCATCGCAACGATCAGGTCAAAATTTTCAAAATCCGTGCGTGCGAACTGCCGCGCCCGTAATCCGCTCAGATCATACCCCCGCGTGTGTGCAGCCTCTTGCATGGGTCCGTAAGGGGCATCGCCCACATGCCAGCCGCCGGTGCCTGCGCTATCCAGCATCAGATGCGGTGCGAGCTTGCGCATCACCCCTTCAGCGGCGGGTGAACGGCAGATATTGCCAAGACAAACAAAAACGATACGCATTCCTACCCTTTCGTGACGCGCCGAACCTAGCAAACCCGAAACGCGGCGGCCACAAAGATGCGCAAAGCACTTGCTGCACAGGCCAATTCACGCCCAAACTGCAGGAATGAAGATTGCAATTCTGACAGGTGCCGGTGTCTCGGCCGAAAGTGGGCTCGGCACGTTCCGCGATGTCGGCGGGCTTTGGACGCAATACGATCTGAACGACGTAGCAACCCCCCAAGGCTTTGCCCGCAATCCTGCATTGGTCCATGATTTCTACAATGCACGGCGCACCAATTGTGCAGAAGCGGTACCGAATGCTGCGCATGAAGCACTCGCGGCCCTTGCGACAGGCGCACATGATGTCACTCTGATCACCCAGAACATTGACGACCTGCACAGCCGCGCAGGATCACCGGACGTGATCCATATGCACGGGCAGTTGATGCGCGCGCTCTGTGCGGCCTGCGACGCCAGCTGGGACGCGCCCTTGGTCATGTCACCGCAAGACCCCTGCCCCGACTGCGGCGCAATAGCCACGCGCCCTGATGTCGTCTGGTTCGGCGAAATACCCTATCACATGGAAACGATCGCCCACGCCGTCACATCCGCTGATCTTTTCGTGGCCATCGGCACCTCGGCCGAAGTCTACCCCGCTGCCGGTCTGGTGGAACTGGCGCAAGGGCGGACACTCGAGATTAATCTGGAACCTTCTGCACGGGCAAACGCATTTGACGACCACCGCTTCGGGCCTGCCACGCAGATCGTGCCCGCATGGGTGGCAGAGCTGCGCTGAGGGCTGGACCTTTGGCCCCGACCGGATAAGAAAGGCGCCATGAGCAGGACCACAGATATCAAGGCTTTGGCCCAAGGCGTGCAGAGCGGTGACAGACGGGCGCTGGCGCGCGCCATCACGCTGGTGGAAAGCGGCCGTACGGACCACCGCGCCGATGCGTTGAAGTTGCTCGAGACGCTTGGCACAGGAAAGCAGGCCCTCCGGATCGGCCTCTCAGGTACCCCCGGTGTCGGAAAATCAACGTTCATCGAAAGTTTCGGGCTCATGCTCACCGGCATGGGCAAACGGGTGGCGGTGCTGGCGGTTGATCCCTCCTCGGCGCGCTCGGGCGGGTCGATTTTGGGCGACAAAACCCGCATGGATCATCTGGCCCGCGATCCGAACGCCTTTATCCGCCCCTCTCCCAGCCAGACCCAATTGGGCGGTGTCGCGCGCAGGTCGCGCGAAGCAGTGGCGCTATGCGAGGCCGCAGGCTATGACGTGGTGTTGATCGAAACGGTAGGCGTTGGACAATCCGAAACGGTCGTGGCGCAAATGGCCGATCTGTTCGTGCTGCTGCTTGCCCCTGCGGGCGGGGACGAACTGCAAGGCGTCAAACGCGGCATCATGGAGATGGCCGACCTTATCCTTGTAAACAAGGCAGACGGCGATCTGAAATCACAAGCCATGCGGACCTGCGCCGATTACGCGGGCGCGCTGCGACTATTGCGCAAACGCGCGCAAGACCCTGAGGGCTTCCCCAAGGCACTCACAATTTCCGCGCTTGAGGTCGAGGGACTAGAGGCCGCGTGGAACGAGATGGAAGCCCTGACCCAGTGGCGGAGGGACAATAGTATCTGGACCGCAACCCGCGAGGCACAGGCAGCCTATTGGTTCGGCGAAGACGTGCGTCGGGGCCTGCTGGATATGTTGCAAAACGACCCCAGAACCGCCGCCCACATGAAGGCTGCCGAAGCGGACGTCAAAGTGGGGCGCACCCCGCCCACAGCCGCCGCGGAACAGGTCTTGGGGCCATTGCGTCTGCGGCTTGGTGGTGACGCGGGCGAAACGGGGTCAGAAACCTGACCCTTCACACGGCAAAGCGGTTGACGGGATCAAGGAATCCGCCTATCTCGCGCTAATCTTATTCACGACCCTGCCGATGCGGGGTCCATAACCCGTATCACAGGATACCCCACCACCCGGGTGGCGGATGTCCAAAGAACAAGGATAACGCTCATGTCGCGCCGTTGCGAACTGACTGGAAAAGGCCCAATGTCTGGCAACAATGTCAGCCACGCCAAGAACCGTACCCGCCGCCGTTTTTTGCCAAACCTGCAGGACGTTACGTTGATGTCCGACGTGCTGGGTCGGTCTTTCAAGCTGAAAATCTCCAACGCGGCGCTGCGCACAGTTGATCACCGTGGTGGTCTGGATGCGTTCATGGCGAAAGCCAAAGACGCAGAGCTGTCTGACGACGCGCTGAAAATCAAGAAAGAGATCGCCAAGGCCACTGCTGCCTAAGCTGATCCGACTTGAGACAAATTTGAACCCGGTCGTGCAAGCGGCCGGGTTTTTCTTTGCGGGGTGGATTGAAATCCACCTTACGGCATTGGACCGCTGCACCATGTAAGGTGGTGTCTTGACCCACCTTATGGCAAAGCTTGCGCCATGACCGCCTTGCCGATTGATCCTGTCCTGCCTGAATTGATGGATGCCCTTGCATCCGTCGGCTGTGCCGTCCTACAGGCCCCGCCGGGCGCGGGCAAAACCACGCGTGTCCCCTTGGCGATGCTCAAGGCAAAGCTCACCACTGGCAAGATCATCATGCTCGAACCCCGCCGCCTTGCCGCTCGCGCCGCCGCCGAGCGTCTCGCCGAAGGGCTGGGCGAAAGACCGGGCCAAACCGTTGGCTACCGGATGCGCGGCGATAGCAAAGCCGGCAGCCGGATCGAGGTCGTCACCGAAGGCATCTTGACCCGCATGATCCAGTCCGATCCCGAACTCAAAGACGTCGGTGCCGTCATCTTCGATGAATTCCACGAACGCTCGCTCAACGCCGATCTTGGCCTTGCGCTGACATGGGAAAGCCGCAGCATCTTGCGCCCTGACCTGATCGTCCTCGTCATGTCCGCAACACTTGATGCAAGCCCCGTCGCCACCATGCTCGACAATGCCCCCGTGGTCACCTCTGAAGGCCGCGCATTTCCCGTTTCAACGCATTTCCTTGACCGCAGCGTGCCCAAAACCCAAAGACTGGAAGACGCCACCGCCGATCTGGTCGCCTCTGCCGTGGCCGAAACTCAAGGCGGTGTCCTTGTCTTCTTGCCCGGCGAAGGCGAAATTCGCCGCACCGCTGCCCTCTTGACTGGTCGGCTACCCGCCGACTGCACGATCCGTCCGCTTTACGGCGCCCTCCCCTTTGCCGAACAACGCAAAGCGATTGCGCCCGTCACAGAAGGCCGCAAAATCGTGCTTTCGACATCCATTGCCGAAACCTCGCTGACCATCGAAGATATTCGCGTGGTTGTCGATGCGGGCCGCGCCCGCCGCGCGCGGTTTGACGCAGGCTCCGGTATGTCGCGGCTGATAACCGAAAAAGTCAGCAAGGCCGAAGCCACCCAACGTGCAGGCCGCGCAGGCCGCGTGGCCCCCGGCGATGCTTATTGCCTGTGGACCAAAGGCGAGCACGGTGCGCTCCCCGCGTTTGCCCCTGCCGAAATCGAGGCCGCTGATCTGGCAGGTCTCGCACTAGAACTGGCCGTTTGGGGCAGCGATGATTTGGTATTCCTGACACCCCCGCCAGAGGGCGCCTTGGCCGAAGCCCGCGCACTCTTGCATGGGCTGGGCGCCCTCGACACAGCAGGCCGCATCACTGACCACGGCCGCGCGCTTGCCGCCCTGCCGTTGCATCCGCGATTGGCGCATATGCTCCAAATCGCTGGCAAGGCCGCCGCCCCCCTCGCGGCCCTCCTCGCGGCAAGAGATCCGCTGCGCGGCGCGCCTGTTGATCTGGCGCTGCGCATCGCGGCACTCAAGGGGCGTTATGACGGCCCCGGCACCGCACACCCTGCGGCCCTAGCGCAAATCAAATCCGAAATTCCTAGACTGGCCAAAGGCCTTACCGACACAGCGCCGCTCAGCCTCGGCCAACAAGCCGCCCTCGCCTACCCTGACCGCGTCGGCCTGCGACGCAAAGGCGATGACCCGCGCTATGTGCTTTCAGGCGGTAAAGGGGCGGTGATCGACGCCGCCGATCCCATGGCGGGGGCCCGACTGATCGTAGCCACCGATCTGGATGGCGACACCCGCGAGGCCCGCATAAGGCAGGCTGTCACCCTGACGGAACGCGAATTGCGCGACCTATTCGGCGATCAAATCGCTTGGACCGATATCTGCGAATGGTCCAAGCGTGACCGCAAAGTGCTGACGCGCCAACAAGAACGCTTTGGCGCATTGGTACTCGATGACCGGCAGTGGTCGGATGCGCCGGATGCGGCCATCGCACAAGCCATGCTAGAGGGCGTGCGCCAACTGGGCTTGCGACCTAAGCCCGCTGCGGAGCGGTTTCGCGCAAGGGTTGGTTTGGTCGAAGGCCTCCCCGCGATGGACGATATAACACTGATGGACACCTTGGAAGACTGGCTGCTCCCGCATCTGGCCGGTGTGCGCAGCGCGGAGGACTGGAAACGCTTTGACATCTTGCCCGCCCTGCGCGCCATGCTCGAGTGGGACCAGATGCAGCGCCTTGACCGTGCAGCGCCTGCACATTTCGAAACGCCGCTGGGCCGCAAGATCCCGATTGACTACGGTGGCGACGCCCCGGGCATCACCCTGCGCTTGCAGGAAATGTTCGGCGTGACGGTGCATCCATTGGTGGGGCGCACGCCCTTGCGCGTGACCCTCCTGTCGCCGGGGCAAAAACCCGTGCAGGTCACGCAAGATATCGTCGGCTTCTGGGCAAGCTCCTATGCAGATGTGCGCCGCGACATGCGTGGCCGCTACCCGCGCCACCCATGGCCAGAGGACCCCACCCAAGCAGACCCCACCCTGCGCGCCAAACCCCGCGGCACCTGACACCGTTTGCGCATTGATTCGCTTTGTGTTAATGAGAATGCAATAAAAACACGCTATTGGCAGGTAAATGAGTAATCTGGACCGCTCTTTTTGGACGGGCCGCGAGGTCCGTTCGCTTGATCCGACTGCAATCGCGCAGGTCGGCGCGCTATGTTTGCGCGATGGAAAAGACGGCAAAGACGTACTCTTGGTGAAATCCTCGCGTGGGCGCTGGATCGTGCCAAAGGGCTGGCCGATGGATGGCCACACTGACGCCGAAACCGCCAAGATCGAAGCCTGGGAAGAGGCGGGTTTACGCAAAGGCAAGGTCAGCAAAGCCCCGATTGGCGGCTATGTGACCGAGAAACGCTTTGACGACGGACGTGTCGTGCCCTGCCATGTCAGTGTCTACCGGATCGACGTAAAAGCGATGACCAAAACCTACCCCGAAGCGGGCCTGCGCAAGCGTAAATGGATGCCGCTGAAAAAGGCGATCAGGAAGGTCGATGACGTGGGTTTGCGGGCGTTCTTGGGCACGTTGAGATAGGCCGTGTCTGCTGGTTGCACCGTTGGCCGCAACACCGCATAACGCACATCCTCTTATTCTTCATGCAAATGCGCTGCGCAAAACGCAAAAAGCCGCCCTTGAGGGGCGGCCTGTGCGGCAGGGGCGGACCGTGATCCACCTGACCTGACAATAGGTTAGCGGCGACGGTCGCGGCGCGAGGACATGGGCTGGAACGCCACGCCAACGTGGGCTTCGCAATAGGGTTTGCCTTGCTGCACGGCCAGCCCGCAGAACCAGAAATCATCGGTGGCGGGGTCGCCAACCGGCCATTTGCAGGTTTTTTCCGTCAGTTCCATCAAGGTCAGCTTCTTGGCCGTCTTTTCAATTTCGCTGACTTTGGCCAGTGCTTCGGGGCTGATTTCATTAGCCGATGGCTGTGGCGGTAAAGGTTGACCCGCCGGAATGATCGCGCGACGCGCGGCAGAAATCGGAATGCCGTTCTCGTCAAGCTCGGGCTCTTCCTTGGGCGGCGTCGAAGCGGGCGCAGCCTTGGGCTTGGGTGCTGCTGCGGGTTTAGCCGCAGGTTTGGCCGCAGCGGCAGGCGCTGCCGCCGGTTTTTCCTTGGGCGCAGCCTTGGCAGGCGCCCCGGCCGAGCCTGCCCTGTTGGACAATCCCAAACGATGCACTTTCCCGATAACTGCATTGCGGGTGACCCCGCCCAGTTCTTTGGCGATCTGGCTTGCGGACTGGCCTTCGCCCCACATCTTCTTGAGCGTCTCAACGCGCTCGTCTGTCCAGGACATATCTGTTCCTTTGGTTTTTCGGCAAGGATCCGTGGTGCACGGATCGGGCCTTCTTCGTCAAGTTGACTTCATATTAAACACTGCGGCAGGTGATGTGAAGGCAGTGGAGTGCCTTTTCGTGATGTTATAACCAGCTACACCCGCCAAGGGCTGGCCATCCGCGCGAAAACGACTATGTCAGGGGGCTGCAAAGGAAGACTGTAATGCAAGATATGAACCAGATGGGTGTGCGGCGCTTCGGGCGCGTGAATTGGCTGGGAACCTGGACTTTGGTCCGTCGTGAAGTCAGCCGGTTCATGAATGTCTGGTCGCAGACTGTCATGGCCCCTTTAATCAATGCGGGCCTGTTCCTGCTGATTTTCACCATCGCGATCGGGTCACAACGTGGCGATGTGATGGGGGTCCCGTTCATGGTGTTTCTCGCACCCGGCATTCTGACCATGACGGTCATCCAGAATGCGTTTGCCAACACCTCCTCCAGCCTTGCCTCTGCCAAAGTGCAGGGCAATATCGTCGACACGCTCATGCCGCCTTTGTCAGCCGGAGAGTTGGTGACAGGCTACATCGGCGGTGCGGTGGCGCGCGGTGGTTTGGTCGCGATTGTGATTGCTGCGGGATCGGCCCTATTTTTGGGCGTGGGGATGCAGTCACCGCTCTGGGTTATCGTCTTCGTGCTGCTCGGGTCCGTCCTGATGGGCGCTCTTGGGATGATTGCGGGAATTTTTGCCAATAAATTTGACCAGCTTTCTGCGATTTCCAACTTTCTGATCACGCCTTTGGCGTTTCTGTCGGGCACCTTCTATTCGATCGAGGCGCTGCCGCCATTCATGCAAACCCTCAGCCATGCAAACCCGTTCTTTTATATCATCGACGGGGTACGCTTTGGGATGATCGGGGTCAGCGACAGCAGCCCTTGGGTGGGGCTTGTGGTCGTGGCGGCGGCTTGTGTCGTGGTTTTGGGTGTTTGTGTGCGCTGGATGCACACGGGCTACCGGCTCAAAGCCTAAGCGACATCGCGCACGGGGACGCCCCGCTCTGCCAGTACGGCGATCAACGTATCGGTGTCGGGCAGATCGCCCGAGAAGATATCCTCGATAGTGCCGTTGCGATAAACAATCGCAACTTCGGGATCCAGACCTGCCTCGCTGACACGCAGGTAGGCAATATCATCAAGCGGGATCGGCCGCGGGTCACGCCATGCAGCAAGGGTCAGATGGTCTGCATCTATCCGCACACCAGAGATAGGTTGCGGGAGCAGCATCCATGCAATCAACACCGCCCCGATGATCCATGCAAGAGCCTCCAATTGCGTGGCTTCAAAGTAGATGATCGCGACAATCAACAAAACCATCCCGAGGAAGGCAAGCCAGATAGGTCCCTTGCTCGGTGCGCGGCGGTACTCGTAAACATCACTCATTTTTTTCATCTACCCCTAGAAGATGGCCCTATTTTGCCTAAGGTAAAGGGGTATCGCACGTTTAGCGTACAAAGCGGACCCGCCGTTCGCGCCACGCCAGAAGCGATGCCCCGCTCAGGATAATAAGCGCGCCGAGGACGCTTATCCAGTCAGGCCAGACATCGAACAGCAACAGATCATAAAGACCGGCAAAAATCAGCGTGACATAGCTGAAAGGTGTGATGAAGCTCGCGTCTGCACGCGCCATGGCGTTGACAAAACACGCCTGTGCGGTGGCCATCAACACCCCCAAGGCGGCCAGCGCGCCCCATTGTGCGGCTGTTGGCGGCACCCAGACGGGCAGAACGGCCAGTGTCGCGATGCATAGCCCGATGGCATTATTGATCAGCAAGATCTGGAACCCCGGTTCGCGATTGGCCAGTTTCTTGATGAATATCAGCTCCATCCCCATCAAAAGTGCGGCCCCCAGCGCCAGCAGACCGGCCAGTTGAAAGCTTTCCGGTCCGGGCCTGAGCAAGATCAGCGCACCAAACAACGCGGTACCGGCAGCACCCCAGCGCCACGGCCCCACCCGTTCGCCCAGCAGCGGAATAGCCAGCAGCATACCGAACACGGGGTTGAGAAAGCTGATCGCCGTGGCGTCCGACAGCGGAATGAAGGCCACAGCGGAAAACATGAAAGTCACACCACCCCAGCCAAAGAGCGTCCGGCCAAAGTGTAATTTCAGGTTCGGCTGCGCGATCTTGGGGCGCAACAGGGCGGCCACACTGGCAATCGCGATAAATGCAAACAAGAAGCGGCCATGGCTGATTTGCAAAGGGTGCAATGGCGGGCCAAGCGTGTCAGTGCCCAAGGACTTTGCCATCACCATTGTTGCCGCAATAAACGCGGTTGCCGTCATCATGAAGGCAATAGCAAGAGGCGGGTTGGGGGCACGCAGGGTCATGTCCCGCTCATTGGACCTGTTCGCACAAGCGCGCAAGACAGATTGTTATGCCGCGACAGACAGCGCCGGTTTTTGCAGCTTCCCTTGGAGCAGAAACGGCGCTACACATTGCGCATGATGAACCGTGCAACATTCGAGACCCGACGCCGACGCTAACCTGCGCCGCCCTTTGCCACGTCCATCGTAAATCCCTAACATTATTGACAGCCCTCGCTTGGTCCTGCACCAATCGGGCTTACCTTCAAGGAAGATCGCCATGATCCCATCTATTCTGCCGACCTACTCACGTGCACCGCTGACCTTCGTTTCCGGCGAAGGATCTTGGTTAACCGAGGCAGACGGGCGACGCTTTCTTGATCTGGGCGCTGGCATTGCGGTGAATGCGCTGGGCCATGCCCACCCTGCCTTGGTAGAGGCGCTGACCACGCAGGCGAATGCGCTGTGGCATGTCTCGAACCTCTATAACATTCCCGCCCAGCAGAAGCTGGCCGATGCGCTGGTGGCGCAGACCTTTGCGGATACGGTGTTCTTTACGAACTCGGGGACCGAGGCCTGTGAACTCGCGGTCAAGATGGCGCGCAAATACTGGTATGACAAAGGCCAGCCCGAACGAACCGAGATCATCACCTTCACGGGGTCTTTCCATGGACGCTCCAGTGCGGGGATTGCGGCGGCAGGGTCCGAAAAGATGGTCAAAGGCTTCGGCCCGCTGCTACCCGGATTTACCCATCTGGAATTTGGCGATCACGACGCCTTGAACGCCGCTATCTCGGATGAAATCGCAGCGATCCTTGTCGAGCCTGTGCAGGGCGAAGGAGGTATCCGCCCCTTGCCGGATGTCTGCCTGAAAGGATTGCGCGATCTGTGCGACCAGCACGGCATCCTGTTGATCTTTGATGAGGTGCAATGTGGCATGGGCCGGACCGGTAAACTCTTTGCGCATGAAAGGGCAGGGATCACCCCTGACATCATGATGGTAGCCAAGGGCATTGGCGGCGGTTTTCCCCTTGGGGCGGTGCTGGCTACGGAAAACGCAGCCTCTGGCATGACCGCAGGCACCCATGGGTCAACCTATGGCGGCAACCCTCTGGCCTGTGCTGTGGGTGCCAAAGTGATGGAGATCGTGGGTGACGACGCGTTTCTGACCGAGGTAAACCGCAAGGCAGGGATGATGCGCCAGAAACTGGAAGGGCTGGTCGCGGCGCATCCGGATGTGTTTGAGGCGGTGCGCGGATCGGGCCTGATGCTGGGTCTGAAATGCAAGGCCACCAACAGTGATGTTGTGGCGGCGGGCTTTGCCCAAGGTGTGCTGACGGTGCCTGCGGCCGACAATGTCGTGCGCCTGCTGCCTGCGCTGAACATCACCGATGCGGATATCGCGCTGGCGGTTGAAAAGCTTGATGCTGCGGCATCCCATGTAAAGGAGGCCAATGCGTAATTACACGTTCCGCCCTCTGACCGAGGCAGACCTGCCTTTGATGCGCCGTTGGTTACAGGCGGCGCATGTGAAGGTCTGGTGGCCCGATGCGGACAAGCAAATTGCGCTGATGGAAAAAGACATGGACAATGCCGCGATTGACATGCGGGTGGTCAGCCTGATCAACCACCCCTTTGCCTATATCCACGACCATGATGCGCGCGCCTTTCCCTTGCCGCAATATGCGGACCTGCCGCATGGGGCGCGGGTGATGGCGACGTTTGTGGGGGACAATGACTTTATGGGCCAAGGCCATTCGGTGGGCTACATTGATGCGCATGTGCGCACCCTGCGCGTCAAATATCCCATGGTTGCCGCTGGCGTGGGCACGACTGACACCCGCACCCTTTCGATCTACAGGCAGGCCGGTTTCATGAACCGCAGGCTGGCCACGACAGGCGAGGGACGCCTTGTGCAGGTAATGACACATCTCTGAAATGACTGGCCGGACATGGCCCAACAAAAGCGAAATACATGACCCATTTTCTTGATATCCATACGACCCCTTCTGATGCGCTGCGCAACATCATCGACAATGCAAAAGCAATGAAGACCGCACGCGCCGGTCTGCCCAAGGGCACGCCGGATGCGGATCAGCCGCTGGCGGGGCATATGGTGGCACTGATCTTTGAAAAGCCCTCAACCCGGACCCGCGTGTCCTTTGACGTGGGTGTGCGGCAGATGGGCGGGCAGACCATGGTGCTGTCAGGTGCTGACATGCAGCTGGGCCATGGCGAGACGATTGCGGATACCGCACGCGTGCTGTCGCGTTATGTGGACCTGATCATGATCCGTACATTTGAGGAACAGACCCTGCTGGACATGGCCGAATATGCCACGGTGCCGGTGATCAACGGTCTGACCAACCGCACGCACCCTTGTCAGATCATGGCCGATATCCTGACGTTCGAGGAACATAACGGCCCGATCAAGGGCAAAAAGGTGGTCTGGTCCGGCGATGGCAACAACGTCTTTGCCAGCTTTGCACATGCCGCCAAACAGTTCGAATTCGATCTGGTGTTCACCGGCCCCCCCCCGCTTGACCCAGAACCGGCGCTTGAGGGGCTTTATACCACGGTGCGTGACCCCAATGAGGCGGTGCAGGGTGCCGATCTGGTGGTCACGGACACCTGGGTCAGCATGCATGACCCGCAATCAGCCCGCGAACGGAGGCACAACCAATTGCGCGGCTATCAGGTGAATGATGCGCTGATGGCCAAGGCCAAGGATAACGCGCTTTTCATGCACTGCCTGCCCGCCCACCGTGATGACGAAGCAACAAGCAGCGTGATGGACGGCCCCCATTCGGTCATCTTTGACGAGGCCGAGAACAGGCTGCACGCGCAAAAGGCGATCATGCGGCATTGTCTGGGGGTCTGAAGGTCCGGCCGATGACCAGACCGCGGCGACCGTGCGCAAAGCTGCGGGGCCATACGGCCGACAGAGCGCATGCAACCGCCGGCTTGATCCGTTGGGGCAGTTTGTTGTGGCTACCTTGGATCGTCTGGTCGTGCAGACGTGCCAACAGGGGTCTTGTGTCGCGCTCGGCGAGATAGATCGCGCTGCTGGTGCGGGCGATTGATGCGCGCTCGGTTGCTGCCTTCACGGGGACAGGCGCGGAAAACGCCTGCGGCATCTTTGGCTTGAGGCATAGGTCAACACCCCCATTCCCAACACCCCCGCCCCGCGCTATATGCGGCCCATGACACAGAACCCGCCAAACCTCCGCCCCGACCTCGCCCCCAAAGCGCGCCTTACCGACGCCCCCCGTGCGGGCCAGCCGACAATCGGCATGGTCAGCCTTGGCTGTCCTAAAGCATTGGTCGATAGTGAACGCATTCTCACCCGCCTGCGCGCCGAAGGCTACGCCATCAGCCCCGACTATGCGGGGGCCGAGGCGGTGATCGTGAACACCTGCGGGTTCCTCGACAGCGCCAAGGCCGAAAGCCTTGATGCAATTGGCGAGGCGCTCAAGGAAAACGGCAAGGTCATCGTCACCGGATGTCTGGGGGCGGACCCCGATTACATCCGCGAACACCATCCGCAAATTCTGGCGGTCACCGGCCCACATCAATACGAACAGGTGCTGGATGCGGTGCATGGCGTGGTGCCCCCCGCGCCCGACCCGTTCATCGACCTGCTGCCTGCCTCCGGTGTCAGCCTGACACCCCGCCACTACAGCTATCTGAAGATTTCCGAAGGCTGTAACCACAAATGCAAGTTCTGTATCATCCCAGACATGCGCGGCCGGCTGGCATCGCGGCCGGCGCACGCGGTTCTGCGCGAGGCGGAGAAGCTGGTCGAGGCGGGCGTCAAAGAGCTGCTGGTCATCTCACAGGACACATCGGCCTACGGGCTGGACCGCAAATACGATCTGAACCCGTGGAAAGACGGCGAGGTGCGCAGCCATATCACCGACCTGACCCGCGATTTAGGGCAACTGGGGGCATGGGTGCGCCTGCACTACGTCTACCCCTACCCCCACGTGCGCGACCTGATCCCGATCATGGCGGACCCGTCAAACGGCGTGCTGCCTTACCTCGATATCCCCTTCCAGCACAGCCACCCCGACGTATTGCGGCGCATGGCCCGCCCTGCGGCAGGGGCAAAAACGCTCGACGAGATCGCCGCATGGCGCAGCATTTGCCCTGACATTACCCTGCGGTCCACTTTCATCGTCGGCTACCCCGGCGAGACCGAGGAAGAATTCCAGCACCTGCTGGACTGGCTGGACGAGGCGCAACTCGACCGCGTGGGCTGCTTCCAATACGAAAACGTGGCCGGTGCGCGGTCCAACGCCCTGCCCGACCATGTGGCGTCCGAGGTCAAACAGGACCGCTGGGACAGGTTCATGGAAAAGGCGCAGGCGATTTCCGCCGCGAAACTGGAGGCCAAAGTCGGCCGCACGCTCGAAGTGATCGTGGACGACATCGACGAAGACGGCATCGCAACCTGCCGGACATGGGCCGACGCGCCAGAGATCGACGGGAATTTGTTTATTGATGAAGGGGCTGAGGGGTTGGCCGTGGGGGATGTAGTCAAGGTCGCGGTTGAGGAAGCGGGGGAGTATGATTTGTGGGGGAGAAATAAACAAAAGATCAGTTGAGTGACAACTTCGCGCCTAGTGCTACCCCGATACCTAATTAACCATAACCTCTTCAGAGCATTTGACTCGTTTCTGGAAGACAACCAAACGCTTCCTGAAGTCATAGAGGTAGACTTCTCCCGAGTTATTCATATCAAACCGCCCAGTGTGGCTTTCTTGAGCAATATGACACATTGGTTCCGAAGCATGGGAAGCAGTGTCGATTTTCTAGGGTTGGACTTGGAAAATGAGGCCATCAAATACCTTGATGACTCGCTTTTCTTTGAACTTCACAATCAGGAGAAACTCAGCCCAGACAGCGCTTGTCGCGATACTACGATTCCTGTTCGTCAACTTGCCCGTCGGGACAGTCATGGCTGGCTGGAGTACACTTTTCTGCCTTGGCTAATGGAAAAGACAGGGTTGACGAAAAATAGCCTCGCTGAGGTAAAAAGTTGTTTACAGGAAATTATCAACAATATCAGCGATCATACGGATTTTGAGGAGGGGTGTATCTTTGGCCAATGGTATCCGAAGACTAAGAAAATTCTGATAACGGTTGCAGACTTTGGTGTTGGGATTCCCACGAATGTACGAAAGGTCTCACCAAGCCTCACCGATACCGAAAGCATCATCAAAGCAGCGGAAGATGGATTTTCTTCAAAGAGCCTACCTACCAACAGAGGCGCTGGGCTGTATCTGTTGTTGCTAAATATCGTCCAACGCTTTGAGGGCTCGGTGACAATAAGGTCGGGTCTTGGATATGCAACATTTGTTAATCAAGAAGGAAGTATATATGTTACTGAAGATATAGACTGTGGATACTGCGTGGGTACAACAATAGATATCGCGCTGCAGACAGATAAAATACCTTACGAAGAGGATGATCAGGAGGAGGATCTAGAATGGTAATAAAGATACTGTCACTGGTTTCTTCTTGTGACACAAACCAACAAGGCGTTTGCGTAAAGCATGCGATACTTGATGCTCTTCGGCAGCAAGACATTGTATATATTGATTTTTCTGGCGTGACCAACGTAACTTCTTCGTTTGTAAACTCAGCGCTTCTTGACCTGTCCCCACAACTGGACCTCGACACTATCAAGTCGCGGGTGAGGATAAAGCGCGTAAATCGTCAAATCGGCAATATGATCAAAGACCGCTTCACTTCCGAAGCCCGCTTACATTCTTGACTGGGCTTGGAGTCCTCAAACCCCCGTCGCATCCAGATAGACTCGCACCGCATCCTGCACGCGGCGGAAGCGGTCGCCGCCGAGCTTGGTCCCGCCAAACCACCGTGTCACCACGATGATGTGGCTTTCCAGCCCCTAACGCTCCAACATCCGCAGGATCACCATGCCTGCGCCGCTTTCGCCGTCGTCATTATTCAGTGGGCCGTCGGGTAGCAGAACCGCCCATGTGTTATGGGTCGCTTTGGCGAATTTCTTGCGGCGGCACAGCGCCTTCACAAAGGCCCGCGCCTCGTCCGCTGACGCAACAGGCGCACCAGCGACCGCGTATTTCGAGCCGCGGTCGCTCAATGCATTTTCGATGATCTTCAGGACTTTGCCCTCAGATCAGGACGTAACCTCACGCGCAGCGCCATAGCTGCAACCGCTGCCCATGGCAGGCACAACCGACTGCGACGTGGACGCACAGGCGGCGGCGTTTGCATCCCATGCGGTGCCTGCGGGGCAGGTCTGGGATTGTGCGACGGGGTTGGAAGGGGTCGGAAGGGCCGTATCTTGGGCGAAAGCTGTCGCTGGCAGCATCGCGAAGGCAAGTACTGTGAGACGCATAATGTCCTCCTAAGGTGACTGTGTGCAATAATGTTAGGCCATCCCTGCACTAAATCAACCGGCGCAATGTCACAGGCTTGACCCACATCAAGGCAAATTTCTCCGGTTTTGCTAGTCTTTGGCCAAGCGACAAAGGAGAGTGACGTGAAAGATGCAGTGATAGACGCCGATCCCGAACAGCCCGTGCGCCGCAGATACGCAAGCCTGCCGAAAATGGCGCGCCGCCCCTATGAGGCGGAAAAAGCGGAATTGCAGGCCGAGCTTTTGAAGGTCCAGCTTTGGGCACAAGAGACCGGCCAGCGCTTTGTGCTGCTGTTCGAAGGGCGTGATGCCGCCGGTAAAGGTGGTACGATCAAACGCTTCACCGAACACCTCAATCCCCGCGCCGCCCGCGTCGTGGCGCTGAACAAACCCACAGACGAAGAACGCGGTCAATGGTATTTCCAGCGCTACATCGAACACCTGCCGAGCTCGGGCGAAATGGTGCTTTACGACCGTAGCTGGTACAATCGCGCGGGCGTCGAACGTGTGATGGGGTTTTGCGAACCCGCAGAGTATCTCGAATTCATGCGCCAGACACCCGAGCTGGAACGGATGCTGACCCGTTCGGGTATCCGCCTGTACAAATACTGGTTCTCGGTCACGCAGGCCGAACAGAAGCGGCGCTTTGATGCCCGCGCGACAGATCCGCTAAAGCAATGGAAGCTTTCACCGATCGACAAGGCAAGCCTCGATAAATGGGCGGATTACACCGAGGCGAAAGAGGCGATGTTCTTTTACACCGACACCGCCGACGCCCCATGGACCGTGGTGAAATCCAATGACAAAAAGCGCGCCCGTCTCAATTGCATGCGGCATTTTCTGTCAACGCTGGATTACCCGGGTAAGGATCATACTGTCGCCCAACCGCCCCAGCCCGAGATTGTCGGCAGTGCGCAAAAGGTGATCCATCGTGCAGAGCATATTCTGGGCACCGCCCTGCATCCCGAAACACGCAAGGTAAGGGCCTGACGGTCACGAGCGGGCGCAAGACATCTGACTGTCTTGCGCCCTGATGCGTTTCGTTGGTTTCACTGAACAGGCGGACAGATCGCGCAGTCCCTGACGCGATGACCGATACAAGGTCCTGCATTGGGTCGCTTAATCCGGCCTCAAGGCGCCAAAAGTATCGCGGTTTTCGCAATACTCCGGGGCACGAGCCAGCTTTGGTGCATCCGCCAGCAGGCGGTCACATTTCCCAACCTGCGTGCAGCCACGGCAGCCCGTGATGATATCGGCGTATTCATCAATGTTGAGCCTGTTTTCATCCAGTGCGGTCGACAGATCGACCTCGCAGGCGTCGGCCATTTTGATGACACGCCAGAAATGTTCGCGTGCGTCGCCCAAGGTTTGCATCATTGATCCTCCGGTTGCGGTAATGCTCTGATAGCATTCCGCCGCAACCGGCACCTTGCGCTAGATCAAGTCAGTAAGACACGCCGCTTCCTGTTGTGATCGCCTGTACGAGCGATGCCTCGGCCCATGTAGCACGGCCGCCGCGCATACGGATTTCGGTCAGTTGTGCCTGCGCCAGCACCATATCACCCGAGGCCACATGCCCCTGCCCCATATAGGACCGCGCCAGAAGGTTGTTCGGGTCTGCGGCAAGCGCCGCATCATAGTAGGCCATACCAAGATCGACACGGCCTGCCTTGCGGTGGCTGAAGCCGTAATAGGTCAACGCCAGCGGCGCCTGCGGGTCTTCCAGCGTATCAAGCACATCAAGGGCCGCCTGATAATACCCCGCATAGGCCAGTTCACGGACATCATCCAGTCGCGCGCTATCGTCATTTGTACTCTCGGCGGGGTCCATGCAGCTTTGTGTTGCCAGATCAAAGATCTGGCCTTCCGCGCATTCCGTCGTTGTCTCGGAGGGTGTGGGCGGCGTGGCGCTCCCGCCACCTGCGGCAACGGCAGCCATCGGGAACAGGGCAAGGGTCAATGTTGTCAGGCGCATCGGTCTCTCCATTATCATTTGCAGATGATTTAGCTCACCACATGCGTTTGAAAAGAGCGCCCCCAAAAGTCGTACAGGCCGCTACGACAGAAGGCCCACAATTACACAGACCCATGCAACACCAACCCCGACAGCCGTCACCGCCACAGCGGCTGACCCGCAGTCCTTGGCCTGCCGTGCGGCGTCGCGTTTTTCTGTGCTGATATCATCTACAACACGTTCGATCGCAGTGTTCATACACTCGGCGGCCAGCACGATAATCCCGCCCATCAGCAGCATCCCCCGTTCGCCCGCCGAAAGCGGCAACACGAACGCCAACACACCAAAGGCCGCATTCGCCACGAGCCATTGCGACAATGACCCTTCTGTTTTGTACACATGGGCAAACCCGTCCCAAGACCAGATTGCCCGTTGCCTGACCCGCAAAACCTGTTGCCACATAATCTTAACCTTTCGCGCTCTAGACTGAGACTGCGCTATCGAGCCGCGGCTGCCAAGGCCCGCTTTGACCCAACGGAATATTTGACCGAACGGGCGATCCGGCTAACGTCATCTTTATATCAAGAAGGTGTTTCGCATGTATCCGACCTACGCCCGCTCTGAACGTATCGCTGATGGAACAATGCATGCAGTGGGCGTGCTGGGCGCCATCACTGGGGCCATCGTACTGATCATCTGGTCGCTTGGCACGGCAACGCCCGGACAGATTGCCGCGATTTGTGTCTATGGCGCGACGCTTATCGCGACATTCGTCGCCTCGGCCTTTTATCACATGACCCCATGGGAAGGAATTCGCCCCATCTTGCGCCGCTTTGATCACGCCGCCATTTATCTTAAAATTGCTGGAACATACACGCCGCTTGTGGTGATGATCGGCAGCGGCTTTGCCTATGTGGTCCTTGCGATTGTCTGGGGGCTGGCTGTGATCGGCATGACACTCAAGCTTTTCTTCTGGCAAACACCGGGGCGGTTCGGGCCGGCGCTCTACCTGATCATGGGCTGGCTCAGCCTTGCGCTTGTCTGGTCGCTCTGGCCGGTTGTACCGGCATCCGTGATGGCACTGATCGCCATCGGCGGTTTGCTTTATACAGCGGGCGTCCCCTTCTATGCCAGCGAAACGCTGAAGTTTTCGACTGCGATCTGGCACGGATTTGTCGTAACCGCGTCGGGGTGTTTCTTTGCCGCCATCGCAATCGCCATGGCGGCACTGACCTAAAGCCCTGCCGCGACCCTTTGCACGGTGCGCACGCGGTCGGCGTTGGGCGGGTGCGTGCCCAGAAAACGATCGCCCGGATCGGGAATACGGAAGAAGAATTCTGCCCCCCGCAGCGGATCAAACCCGGCCGCCGCCGTGATCCGCGTGCCGAGCGCATCGGCCTCCAACTCGAACTCCTTGGAATAGCTCCGCGCGCCCACAGTTGCACCGATCCGCTGTGCGCCTTCGATATCCGTGGCGCCCAGCGCACCGGCCAAAGCCCCAACCAAAAGCCCGCCCACAGCGGCGTTCTGCTGCTGGCGCGCGATATGACCGCGAATGTGGTGTGCCGCCTCATGCGCCATGACAAAAGCCAGCTCATCGCGGTTGCGCGCCTCGGCAATCAACGGCACGGTAAAGCCGATCACCGGACGCCCTGCACGGTCGAGGGTCTGAAACGCATTCACCCCGCTTTCTGCCCGGGTATCAATCACGATCTGGAAATCACAGTTGGATTGCTGTCCGCTATTGCGGCAAAATTGCTCGGCCACGGGTTTGACGCGACGCACAACAAAGTCGAAATTCTCGACCGCCTGCCGCTGGGACAGGCGCGGTGACACAGGTGCGGCCGCTTGCATCACCGGCTGCGATGGTGGCGCCTCAAGCAACACAGGCGAACAAGCGCTGATGACCGCGCAAAGAACTAGGGGCAAAAAACGGATCATGGGGCCTTCGCTGACAACTTACGCTCAGCGTGAAACTAGCATTTGCCCGCGTCACGGCAACTGTACAAACAAGCGCACGGCACAAGAACGCGCATGACAGGGCATTGCGCAATTGTAAGCCCGCAAATCGCAAGTTAGGCTGACCGCATGTTTACAATCGAACACGACTATGATGCCACCGTTGTCACCTTGGTGGACGAAGGTGCGGCACCCCTGAAAGAAGACGTCATCATCAACGCCTTTGATGATTGCGTCACAATATCCCAGTTTGATCCGCGCACCGACGAGGTGGTGCGCATCACGCTGTCGCTCACGCAGCTACGCGATCTTGAGGCGGCACTGGATCTGCCGGAAGGCATCTATCAACTGCGCAAAGGCTAGCCACATGACGACAGGTTTCTTTTGGGACGAACGGTGTTTTTGGCACGGTGGCGGCAATTATGCAGGGATGCTGCCTGTGGGCGGATTGGTCCAGCCTATGGACGGCGGTCTGCCCGAAAGCCCCGAAACCAAGCGCCGCCTGAAGAACCTGATCGAAGTGACAGGCCTCGCCCGAGATCTCGCGATGCAAGGTGCCGGCCCTGCCACGCGCGAAGACCTCTTGCGCGTCCACCCCGCGCATTATCTGGATGAATTCAAGGCGCTGTCTGACGCAGGCGGTGGCGAACTGGGGCGGCGGACCCCCTTCGGCCCGGGCGGCTATGAACTGGCGGCACAGTCTGCGGGTCTTGCCAAAGCCGCCCTCGCGGCGGTCCTGCGCGGCACGCTTTCCAATGCCTATTCCCTTTCGCGCCCGCCCGGCCACCATTGCCTGCCGGACTATCCCAACGGGTTCTGCCTGCTCAACAACATCGGCATCGCGATCGAGGCTGCCAGAGCCGAAGGGCTGGCAGGCCGCTTTGCCGTGCTTGACTGGGACGTACACCACGGCAATGGCACCGAGGCCGTATTTTACGACCGGTCCGACGTGCTGACCGTCTCGCTCCACCAAGAGCGCAATTACCCCATGGACACCGGCGCCTTTACCGACCGCGGCACCGGAGAAGGCAAAGGCTACAACCTCAACATCCCTCTTCCCCCCGGCACAGGGCACGCAGGCTATCTGGCCGCGATGGAGCGCCTCGCCCTGCCCGCCATCCGCGATTTCGCGCCGGATGTGCTGATCATCGCCTGCGGTTTTGATGCGGCCGCCAACGACCCGCTGGGCCGGATGCTGGCCACCGCCGAAACCTTCCAGATGATGACGGCGCAGGTCATGGCGCTGACAGCGGACATCTGCGACGGCAAACTGGTGATGGTGCACGAAGGCGGCTATTCGGAAACCTATGTTCCCTTCTGCGGCCACAACGTCTTGCAGGAAATGTCCGGCAGCAAAATCACTGCCCCCGACCCCTTCGCCGAGGTCTTCCCCCTGCGCCAGCCGGATGCACGGTTTGATGCGTTCGTGGACAACTGGCTGGCCGAAATGAAAGCAGCACTCTAAGCAACTGCCTTGCAAACCCGACCTTGGCTGCCGGTTTCTGGATAACAGCTTTGCGTCCGAGCAAATCTCGAACGTCGCAACTAATTCTTCGGTGTAGCGCCTGCAACTTGGTCGGAACAAAGACCAAGGCTATGTCTTTCGGGTCACCATCCGGCGCACCTGAAACGAAGAAACCAGCTAACGGCCCCTGTCTCGAATGCCTAGCCTGAGACCTCGGCCGCGGCTTGAAGGCTGTCAGTTACATCTGTCGAAGAACAATCGATCCATGCCGGCGAGAACCTGACGACCTCTCCGGCGGAACCATGCACCACCTTAATCGTGCAGCCATGATACAGGTCCGTATCTCGCACGGCCACCATTGTCCGCCCATTGCGTTTCGTTTTTGGGAATCGAACTATTAATGCGCGTCATTTAGCGCGCGACGTCAGCCACGATACGACCGTCTCCACCGCAGCATGTGGCGCTGGTCTGCGCAACGTCAGCAGGTAGAAATCCCGCGTCTCGACGCTGTGCAAAGCGCCGATTTCCAAAAGTGTCCCTGCTGCGATGTCACCGGAAACAAGAAAACGACTGACCAGCGCGGCGCCCTGTCCCGAAATAGCCGCGTCAACAGCCAGTGCTGTTTGACTGAGCCGCAGTCTACGCTGGCTTTTGTCAGGTAAACCCATTTGCGCCAAAAACTTTGGCCAAAGATCATGTGAATCGTGGATCTTCGGCAGGAGAGACAGGGCTGCGGCGCTAGAGGGAAGTTGCTCGGCTTGCAACAGTTTGGGCGCAGCCACCGCGATCACATCTTGTTCGAACAAGAGTGTTGCGTTCAGCGCTGCACCAAACGGAGGCACGCCTTGGCGTATCGCAAGGTCGATACCGTCGCTGTGAAAGCTGGACACCTTTTCTGTCGCCAGAACCCGCAGGTCTATTTCAGGGTGTCTCACTGAAAAATCCGGCAGGTTCGGGATCAGCCACTTTGACGCGAAGGTCGGTGTGACGCTTATTGTGACTTTTCCTGGCTCGGGCTTGATCTGTGCGGTCGCCAACCGCAATTCAGAAAACGCGCTCACGATCCTTTCGTGATACCCGCGACCTGCAGACGTAAAGGCCAATCCCTTAGGCAATCTGTCAAAAAGCGCGACGCCAAGATCAGCCTCAAGCTGACGCACCTGCTGTGCGACAGCCCCTTGCGTGACTCCCATCTCGTCGGCTGCGGCGCGAAAGCTGAGGCACCGTCCGGCAACGTCAAAGGCACGTAACGCATTGAGGGAGGGAAGATCAGTCATTTGCCAATACTATTTCTACAGGCACGAAACATCAATTCTCAATCGAAATGCCAAAATATTTCACATATACTGACATCAATCATTAATCGGAGACAGGTATGTCAGTAGAAAAAGTAGCACTCATCACGGCAGGTGGCAGTGGCATGGGGGCAGAGGCCGCCCGTCGACTTGCAGCAGATGGTTTCAGGATCGGCATCTTGTCATCGTCGGGAAAAGGCGAGGCGCTTGGAAACGAACTTGGTGGCTTTGGCGTTACGGGATCGAACCTGAATAACGATGACCTTATGACACTCGTTCAGGGCGCACGCGATCGCTGGGGCCGTGTCGATGTGCTGGTCAACTCGGCGGGGCACGGCCCGAAGGGACCCGTTTTGGACATCAGCGATGATGATTGGCATCAAGGCATGGAAGTTTACCTGATGAACGTGATCCGCCCCACCCGGCTGGTAACCCCGTTGATGCAATCGCAGCGCGGCGGCACGATCATCAACATCTCGACCTTTGCCGCTTTTGAACCTGACCCACTGTTTCCAACCTCTGGCGTGTTCCGTGCGGGCCTTGCGGCGTTCACAAAACTCTACTCGGACAAATACGCGGCAGACAACATCCGTATGAACAACGTCTTGCCCGGTTTCATCGACAGCCTTCCCGAGACCGACGACCGCAAAGCACGCATCCCCATGGGCCGCTACGGGCGTACCGATGAGGTGTCCTCGCTGATATCCCTGCTGGCGTCAGACGGCGGCGGCTACATAACAGGTCAAAACCTGCGCGTTGATGGTGGGCTTACCCGTGCAGTCTGAGGTCGCCATGCAACCTACGGCGCGGGACCGATGGGTTTTCATAATTAAATGGGGCGCATCTGTTATCCAGATCATGGGATACACAGCGACCGGCTTTGGCTGGACGCCATGGAACATCTATCTGTTCTTGGTTGGGGTGCTGGGATGGTTCACAGTCGGCGCATTGTGGAACGACAAGGCACTGATGCTTGTCCATCTTGTTGCACTCGGAGCCATGATTGCTGGAATGACCAGTCGTTGAGGAAAGTCCAAAGCCGGCATTGATGCATCTTGCAGCAGCAGTAGACCGGGTTCTATGCCGACATTCGCTGCGATTTGTGTCGAGGTCCAGAATGCCGGATTGGACCCGTTCAGACCGCAAGGCACAAAACCATCCAATGTCTGAGGCAGACGAATTTCCTTCAACACTCGCCCCCCCTGTTGCCACGCGGCTCCGGCCTTCATATCTGTAGCGCACAGAAATGACAGGAAGACCCATGCCAGACCGCAACCAAGCCGCCCTCGATTTCCTTCTGACCCGCAGGTCGCGCCCCGCCAAGACGCTGACAACCCCGGTGCCGGATCGTGCCACGCTTGAAACCTTGCTGACGGCTGCCGCGCGCACCCCGGACCATGGCAAGCTTGAACCCTGGCGTTTTATCGTCCTGTCAAAACCTGCGCTCACACGCTTGGCCGCTTTGGTGCGCGCACGCGGCGCAGCGCTCGGGATCGACCCCGAAAAAATCACTAAGGCGCACGACCAATTTGCCAATGCCGACCTTGCCGTAGCGGTGATCTGCAGCCCAAAACCAAGCGAGAATATCCCCCATATCGAACAGGTCTATTCCGCAGGTGCTGTCTGCCTTGCACTGGTCAACGCAGGGCTTGCGGCGGGTTGGGGTGCCAACTGGCTGTCGGGCTGGGCAAGTCATGATGCAACCTTCGTGACCGAAGGCCTCGGGCTTGCGCCCCATGAAACCGTGGCGGGGTTCGTCCACCTTGGCACCGAAACCAGCGCACCGCCCGAACGCCCCCGCCCCGACCTCGCAGCGATCACCACCTGGGCCGACACATGATCCTTGCGTCTTTTCTCAAGGCCATCGCCCAACTGCCCGACCCCCGCTTTCGCAGCGTTCTGTGGCGCGGGATCGGCCTCACAATCGCTTTGCTTGTCGGGCTTTATGCCGGCCTTCTTTGGCTGATCGAATGGCTGACCGCAGCACCGATCACGCTGCCCGGCGTTGGCGAAGTCACATGGATCGGCGATCTGCTCAGTTGGGGGTCACTCGGTCTGATCATCGTGATGTCGATCTTCCTGATGGTGCCGGTGGCGTCTGCCATCACGTCACTTTTTCTGGACGAGGTCGCACAGGCGGTCGAGGACAAGCATTTCCCCACCCTTCCCACCATTCCGCATGTCACGTTCTGGGACGGGCTGCGCGACAGCGTGAACTTTATGGGCGTGCTGATCGTGGCAAACCTCTTTGCCTTTATCCTCTACGGGCTGTTCCCCTTTGCCGCACTCTTTATCTTCTATGCGCTGAACGGGTTCCTCTTGGGCCGCGAATATTTCACGCTGGCCGCGATGCGCCGTGTCGGGCGGGTCCGCGCCAAGGCGTTGCGCAAAGAACACCAAGCCAAAATCTGGCTCGCAGGCTGCCTGATGGCGGTCCCGCTGTCATTTCCGCTGGTTAATCTGGTGATCCCGATTTTGGGTGCCGCAACCTTCACCCACCTTTACCACGCTGTCAGTCGCGACTGACCTCAGGGGTCGACATCCGCTCGAACCAGTCGATGTCGCGCACCGAAACAGCCCCTGACAGGATCGTGCCGGCGATGACAACCCAGATCGGCACGGCCCACATTGTCGTCAGCCGCGCCTTGCGCTTGAAACTGAAATTCGCAGGCGACGACGCATGGGTGCCCGGCACGATCTCACCTGCTTCGCCCTGGGTTTCAAGACGCAGCGGCAGGACGATGAAGAAAACAACTGTCCAAATGACTGCAAGCAGAACTAGACCGGAAACGGGACCCAAAACGATATTCCTTATGTAGCGTGGCTATCCCTCAGATACGCCGTTTGCGCGTCAGGACAAGGGGCTAAACCTGCTCAAGCTCGATCAGACAGCCGTTGAAGTCCTTGGGATGCAAAAACAGAACCGGCTTGCCGTGCGCCCCGATCTTGGGCTCGCCGCCACCGAGTACGCGCGCGCCTTCTGCCAGTAGGTGATCACGGGCTGCAAGGATATCATCGACCTCATAGCACACATGGTGAATACCGCCCGAGGGGTTCTTGTCCAGAAACCCCTGAATGGGCGAGCCTTCACCAAGCGGATAGAGCAGCTCGATCTTGGTATTGGGCAGGGTGATGAAAACGACTGTCACACCGTGGTCCGGCTCATCCTGCGGCGCGCCCACGTCGGCCCCCAGCATGGTGCGGTACTGCGCGCTTGCGGCCTCCAGATCAGGCACGGCAATTGCAACATGGTTCAGACGGCCAATCATGCGGGTCTCTCCTCTTTTGCACTTTATGGCGCGTGCAAACGTCGTGTGCAACGGAGGATGCGGTTAATCACCTCTTCACCTTGTGCTGCTTTGAATGGGAAAGCTGCAACGAAGGGAAGAATCAGATGGCAACGCTTGATGAACTGATGTTTACCCGTGCGCCCACCGCACGCCGCCCGCTTCTTGGGCTTACGGTTCTTGTGGTTGAAGATAGCCGCTTCGCGAGCGAGGCGATCCGCCTGATGTGCCTGCGTTCGGGCGCGCGGCTCAGGCGCGCCGACAGCCTGGAAAATGCGCGGCGCCATCTGGCGATATACCGGCCAAATGTTCTCTTGGTCGATGTGGGTCTGCCCGATGGTTCGGGGCTGTCACTGCTACAGATGCTGGCCACGGCAACCCCGCGGATCGAGGTGCTTTTGGGGATGAGCGGGGATGATCACGCGCAGGACGTGAAGGCCGCAGGGGCCGACGGCTTTGTCGCCAAACCGGTCGATAGCCTGCTGGGATTTCAGACGGCCATTCTGGAAAACCTGCCCAGAGAGCGGCAGCCCACGGCCCCCCGCGCGGTGTCCGATGAAACAATCCGCCCCGATCTGATCGCCTATCGCGATGACCTGCACCATGTCGCACAAGTGCTCAACGACACGGACGAAGATGACGCGCTGGATTATGTCACGCAGTTTCTTGGTGGTGTGGCGCGCAGCGCCATGGATCACGACCTTGACGCCGCTGTCGCAAACCTGATCCGGCTGCGACGCGCCGGCCAGAACGCGGGGCCCGGCGTCATCGCCCTGTCGCAATTGGTGCAGACACGGCTCGCCGCAGGCGGGCCGCTCTAGCGTCTGCCGCCTAGCTTTCGGGCGGCAGCACGCGCAGACGCAATTCACGAAGCTGCTCGTTCTGTGGCTCGCTCGGCGCACCCATCATCAGGTCTTCGGCACGCTGGTTCATCGGGAACATGATGACCTCACGGATGTTCGACGCATTTGCCAGCAACATCACAATCCGGTCGATGCCTGCCGCACAGCCTCCGTGGGGAGGCGCGCCATATTGGAACGCGTTCACCATACCGCCAAAGCGCTTTTCAACCTCGTCCTTGCCATATCCCGCCAGCTCGAAAGCCTTGAACATAATCTCCGGGCGGTGGTTCCGGATCGCACCAGACACCAGCTCATACCCGTTGCAGGCCAGGTCATACTGGTAACCAAGCACGTCCAGCGGATCACCCTCCAGCGCCTCCATCCCGCCTTGCGGCATCGAAAACGGGTTGTGTTCGAAATCAATCTTGCCGGTCTCTTCGTCCTGCTCGTAAATCGGGAAATCCACGATCCATGCAAAGGCAAAACGGTCCTGATCCGTCAGGCCCAACTCGTCACCAATCACGGTCCGCGCCTTGCCGGCCACGCCTTCGAACGCTTTCGGCTTGCCACCAAGGAAAAACGCCGCATCTCCCAGACCCAGACCAAGTTGCCGGCGGATCGCCTCCGTACGCTCCGGCCCGATATTTTTGGCCAACGGCCCTGCCGCTTCCATGCCACCTTCAATCTCGCCGGATTTCAGCTTGGCCTGCGCCTCTTTCACCGTAATCCCCAGCTCTTGGGCCACCGCATCCGCCGTCTTTTCACGCCAAAAGATATACCCCATCCCCGGCAAACCCTCTTTCTGGGCAAAAGCATTCATGCGGTCACAGAACTTGCGGGAGCCACCACCGGGGGCAGGAATAGCGCGCACCTCGGTGCCTTCCTGTTCCAGCAACTTTGCGAAAATCGCAAAGCCGGACCCCGCAAAATGCTCGGACACGACCTGCATCTTGATCGGGTTGCGCAGGTCCGGCTTATCAGTGCCATACCAAAGGGCCGCATCACGGTAGCTGATCTGCTCCCACGTCTGGTCAACCTTCCGGCCACCGCCGAATTCCTCAAAAATACCCGTCAGAACCGGCTGGATCGTGTCAAACACGTCCTGCTGTTCTACAAAGGACATCTCCAGATCCAGTTGGTAAAAATCCGTGGGCGAACGGTCCGCGCGCGGGTCTTCGTCACGGAAACACGGGGCAATCTGGAAATACTTGTCATAGCCCGACACCATGATCAACTGCTTGAACTGCTGGGGGGCTTGCGGCAATGCGTAAAACTTGCCCGGATGCAGGCGCGACGGCACCAGAAAATCGCGCGCACCTTCAGGCGAAGACGCGGTGATGATCGGCGTCTGATACTCACGGAACCCACTATCCCACATCCGGCGGCGCATCGAGGCCACAACATCCGACCGCAGCTTCATATTGTGCTGCATCGCCTCGCGGCGCAGGTCGAGATAGCGGTACTTCAAACGGGTCTCTTCAGGATACTCCTGATCACCAAACACCATCAACGGCAGCTCCTTGGCTGCACCGAGCACCTCAATCGCACGGATAAAGACCTCGACCTCACCCGTGGGCAGCTTGGGGTTCACCAACTCGGGATCACGTGCCTTCACTTCGCCATCAATGCGAACACACCACTCGGAGCGCACCTTTTCCACCTCTGCAAAAGCCGCAGAATCCGGATCACACAGCACCTGCGTGATGCCATAGTGATCGCGCAAATCGATAAACAGGATGCCCCCGTGATCACGCACACGATTGACCCAACCCGACAGCCGGACAGTCTCCCCGACATTGGCGGCGGTCAGATCGGCACAGGTATGGCTGCGATAGGCGTGCATGGTTCAATTCCTCTGGGCATTAGGACGGGGCGATTGGTCGGCCCGATACACCCCTTTGCCCGGATGAAGTCAACCGTTCCTCATCATCTTGCTATAAAAACTCCCGCCGGAGGCACCAAAATGCGCAGAATTTTGGTATCAAGGGTTCCGACCCCGGCCCCGTTCCAGAACGAACCGGCACGCAGGCGCTCCGGTCGCACAACAGCTTTGCTCGACGCACTGTAATCGCGGGTCAACCAAGCTGCGAAAAAGCGTCTCAAAGACAGCCGCATGCCAGTGACATAGCGGCGTTTCGCTGACTTCCCCGCGCACAATTGGATTGTCGCTGATCTCAAAAGTCAAAGGGCCCGTCACCGCAAATTCACCGGACCCTGCAAAGGTCCAGGCATGCCGCGCAATCGCCTTCGACAGGAGAGGCCCGGCCAGTGCAGCGGGCAGCATCCGCAACAACACCTGCGCGGGTTTTGGAATGCGGCGCGCCATAATGTAGCGCGCTGTCCGCTCGCCAGCGGCCCAGGCCAATGACGGCGCCATTTCGGGTTCGATCGCACGCAAAGCCTGATGTACACGCGCGGCGGGTCCTTCTGGCATCATTCCCTCATCGCTCGGCGGTGCAAACAGTCCTGCGGCGGCCATGACCTGATCACGCAGGGGCACGCCACCCGCGCGTTCCAGAACAGGCAAAAGCTGCAAGATCGCGTTCGGCCCGATCAGGCCTGCGCCGTGATTGACATCCTCAGGCGTCCTCCATTTGCTCTGAACCACCGCCGCAGGCTTTGATCTGTGCGCCATTCGGCATCTTGAAATTCGCGGTGCGCTCGGCCGCCCTTTCTTTGCCCTGCGCACGGACAGCCGCACGGCGTTCTGCCGCTTTCGCCGCCTTATCGGCGCTGGCTTCCCAATCGTCCATCTGCGCCTCGGCAATGGTGCGGGTTTCATCAAAGTGGAAATCAAGGTTGTTCTTGGACTGCGGCCCCGTATAGCCCACCTTGCCCAAATCATAGAACGTGCGCGCAAAACCGGCCTTCATGAACGCCTTCAAGCAGCCCAGCAGATAGCGCCTGCGGAACCCTGTGCCGCGCCATGGGTAATGGAACAGCGCCTTTTTCATGTAAAACCGGCGATAGTTGTTCATCACACCGTCCAGCAATTCGCCCCGCGTCATCGCCGCAGGTTTCATAATGGGCGTCACAAAATTGTAGCGGCTAAAGTCGAAAACTTCGACCTTATCCTTCAATTCCTGAAACAGCGGGGTGAACGGCCAGGGTGTATACATCGCCCAGTTGGCAAGATCCGGTTGCCAGTCCCACGCCATCTTGTAAGTCTCGTTCAGCGTCTCGGGTGTCTCGTTGTCCAGACCCACAATAAACTGCGCCTCAACCAGAATATCGGCCTCACGCAGCAGACGAATGGCCTCTTTATTCTCTTCTACCTTGGTTTCTTTGTTGAACTGGTCCAGCTTCATCTGGGCCGCGGCCTCGGTCCCGAGGCTCACATGCACCAACCCGGCCTTGCGATAGAATTTCAGCAACTCGCGGTCACGGTAAATATCCGTCACGCGGGTATTGATGCCCCATTTCACCTTATCCGGCAGGCCCCGCGCGATCAGCTCCTCACAGAACTGGATGAACTTCTTGCGGTTGATGGTGGGCTCTTCATCAGCAAGGATGAAAAAGCCGACCTGCTGCTCGTTCACCAGACGCTCGATCTCGTCCACCACCTTTTTGGGGTCGCGTACGCGGTAATCACGCCAGAATTTCCATTGGCTACAGAACGAACAGGTAAACGGGCACCCCCGCGCCATATTGGGAATCGCCACACGGGTATTGAGCGGAATGTAAATATACTTCTCCCACTCCAGAATGGTCCAATCAGGGTCAATCCCGTCCAGATCCTTGACGGTGCTTGCCGCAGGGGTCGCGACAATCTCGTCCGCATCAATGAATGCAAGGCCTTTGATCTTGCGCTTGTCAGCAGGCCAACGGCCATCACGCACCGCAGACATCAGCTCGGTCACGATCTCTTCGCCCTCACCGCGCACGATCACATCGACCCACGGCGCCTCAGACAAGACCTGTTTATACATGAATGTCGCATGGACACCGCCCAATACGCGCAGGGCGTTCGGTGCATGCTCTTGAGCAATGCGCAGCACCTCTTCGGCCTTATAGATCGACGGGGTAATAGCGGTGACACCGACAACGTCCGGCTGCAAAGCCGCGATCTTTTCGGCAACCACCTCGTCCGAATGATCATTCGTCATCGCATCGATGAAATGGATGTCATCAAAGCCGGCACGGCGCAGAGATCCGGACAAATAAGCGACCCAAGCGGGCGGCCAGCTACCTGCAATCTCGGCCCCGCCCGAGCGGTAATTGGGGTGAACAAACAGAATGCGCATAACTGACTCCCTTGTGTGTCCATTTTAAATTACATTTATATGTGTCATTATTTATTGACACAGATCAAATAGGCTTTTTGCACAGTCGAAGGCATCATTTACCGGACAAAGGCGAACTGCCTCTTGCGCCTGCCTGCACCATGCCTATAACCCACCAAAATTTGCACATTCCGGGGGCCTGCCATGCCAAAACGTACCGACATCAAGTCGATCATGATCATCGGCGCGGGTCCCATTATTATCGGTCAGGCCTGCGAGTTCGACTATTCCGGGGCCCAAGCCTGCAAAGCGCTGCGCGAAGAGGGCTACCGCGTCATCCTCGTCAACTCCAACCCCGCCACAATCATGACCGACCCGGGGCTGGCAGACGCCACCTATATTGAGCCCATCACCCCCGAAATTGTCGCGAAAATCATCGAAAAAGAACGCCCCGACGCATTGCTGCCCACAATGGGCGGGCAAACAGGCCTGAACACGTCATTGGCGCTGGCAGACATGGGTGTGCTGGAAAAGTACAACGTCGAAATGATCGGCGCAAAGCGCGAAGCCATTGAAATGGCCGAAGATCGCAAGCTCTTCCGCGAAGCGATGGACCGTCTCGGCATTGAAAACCCCAAGGCCACGATCATCACTGCGCCAGAAATAAATGGCAAACGTGATATCAAAGCGGGTCTGCAACTGGCAATCGACGCCATCGAATACGTCGGCCTGCCCGCGATCATCCGCCCCGCCTTTACCTTGGGTGGCACCGGCGGCGGCGTGGCCTACAACCGCGAAGATTACGAACACTACTGCCGCACCGGGATGGAGGCGTCGCCTGTCGGTCAAATCCTTGTCGACGAATCCCTGCTGGGCTGGAAAGAGTTCGAAATGGAGGTCGTGCGCGACCGCGCCGATAACGCCATCATCGTCTGCGCCATCGAAAACGTGGACCCCATGGGCGTACACACCGGCGATTCGATCACTGTCGCCCCTGCGCTGACCCTGACCGACAAGGAATACCAGATCATGCGCACGCATAGCATCAACGTGCTGCGCGAAATCGGTGTCGAAACCGGCGGGTCCAACGTGCAATGGGCCGTGAACCCCGATGACGGACGCATGGTCGTGATCGAAATGAACCCCCGCGTGTCGCGTTCTTCTGCGCTGGCCTCCAAGGCCACAGGTTTCCCGATCGCTAAAATCGCGGCAAAACTGGCGGTCGGCTATACGCTGGATGAGCTGGACAATGACATCACCGGCGTCACGCCTGCATCTTTTGAACCCACAATCGACTACGTCGTCACCAAAATCCCGCGTTTCGCATTCGAGAAATTCGCAGGCTCCGAACCCTACCTGACAACGGCCATGAAATCAGTGGGCGAGGCCATGGCCATTGGCCGCACCTTCCACGAATCCATGCAAAAGGCGCTGGCCTCGATGGAAACCGGCCTGACCGGTTTTGACGAAATCGACATCCCCGGCGCGCCCGACGCGGCGGCCATCACCAAAGCACTGGCCAAACAAACGCCCGACCGCATCCGCGTGATCGCCCAAGCCATGCGGCACGGGCTGTCCGACGATGACATCTATGCCGTGACCAAATTTGACCCCTGGTTCCTTGCACGCATCCGCGAAATTATCGACGCCGAGGCCGAAATTCGCAAAAACGGCCTGCCCGTCACCGAAGCAGGCCTGCGCGCGGTCAAAATGCTCGGCTTTACCGATGCACGGCTGGGCAAACTCACTGGCCGCTCCGAGGATCAGGTGCGCCGCGCACGCCGCAACCTTGGCGTCAACGCCGTGTTCAAACGGATCGACACCTGCGGCGCCGAATTCGAAGCGCAAACACCCTATATGTATTCCACCTATGAAAGCCCCGTCATGGGCGAAGTGGAATGTGAAGCGCGCCCCTCGGACCGCAAAAAAGTGGTCATATTGGGCGGCGGCCCCAACCGGATCGGCCAAGGGATCGAATTTGATTACTGCTGCTGTCACGCCTGTTTCGCCCTGACCGATCAGGGGTACGAGACGATCATGATTAACTGCAACCCAGAAACGGTTTCTACGGACTACGACACCTCCGATCGCCTCTATTTTGAGCCGCTCACATTTGAACACGTCATGGAAATCCTGCGCGTTGAGCAGGACAACGGCACCCTACACGGCGTGATCGTGCAATTCGGCGGCCAGACCCCGCTGAAACTTGCCAACGCGCTCAACGACGCGGGCATCCCGATCCTCGGCACCACACCCGATAGCATTGATCTGGCCGAAGACCGCGAGCGTTTTCAACAACTGGTCCAGAAACTGGGGCTGAAGCAACCCCACAACGGCATCGCCTCCACCGACGAAGAGGCGCTCGCCATCGCCGAAGGCATCGGTTTCCCGCTCGTGATCCGCCCGTCCTTTGTGCTGGGCGGCCGCGCCATGGAAATCGTGCGCGATATGGACCATCTGCGCCGCTACATCTCTGACGCTGTGGTGGTGTCGGGCGACAGCCCCGTCCTGCTCGACAGTTACCTGTCCGGCGCGGTCGAAGTCGACGTCGACTGCCTCTCGGACGGCACAGTGACCCACGTGGCAGGCATCATGCAGCACATCGAAGAGGCGGGCGTGCACTCGGGCGACAGCGCCTGCTCCCTGCCCCCCTACTCGCTCTCTGACGCGATGATCGCCGAAATCCGCGACCAAACCGAAAAGCTCGCCAAAGCACTCAACGTCGTGGGCCTCATGAACATCCAGTTCGCCGTGAAAGACGAAACGGTGTATCTGATCGAAGTAAACCCCCGCGCATCGCGCACCGTGCCCTTCGTTGCCAAAGCAACCGACAGCGCCATCGCCTCTATCGCGGCACGGCTGATGGCGGGCGAACCGCTGTCCAACTTCCCGCTGCGCGAACCCTACCCAGCATCCGAAAACCCGATGGACGTGCTGCCCATGGGCGATGCCTTCACGCTGGCCGACCCGCACACCCCGTGGTTCAGCGTAAAAGAGGCCGTCCTGCCCTTCGCGCGCTTCCCCGGCGTCGATACGATCCTGGGGCCGGAAATGCGGTCCACCGGTGAAGTCATGGGCTGGGACCGGTCCTTCCCCCGCGCATTCCTGAAGGCGCAGATGGGCGCAGGCACCAACCTGCCCACCGAAGGTACGGTGTTCATTTCGATCAAAGACATGGACAAAACCGCAGACATGATCGCGGCCGGAAAAATCCTCCTGCAACTTGGTTTCAACATCGTCGCAACGCGGGGCACCGCCGCATGGCTCACTGAAAACCAAATTGATTGCGAAGTGGTAAACAAAGTCTACGAAGGCGGGCTCACCATCGTCGACCGGCTCAAAGACGGGCACATCGCACTGGTCTTCAACACCACCGAAGGCGCCGCCGCCGTCGACGACAGCCGCTCCATCCGCGCCGTCGCCCTCTACGACAAAATCCCCTACTTCACGACAGCCGCCGCCTCACATGCAGCAGTGCTGGCGATGCAAGCACGGGAAGAGGGTGATGTTGGGGTGAGATCGTTGCAGGGATAGGGTTAATTAACCAATAAAGCTTTACCCGATGTTTCAACAATTGCTTTGTACGGCAACACATCTGCAACATTTGAGAGTAATGCCTTATCCTCTCGAGTAAGTTCTTTGTCATAAACAGCGTACTTTAGACGTGATCTAACATCTGTTGCGTCAGACAAAGCAAGATACTTAGCAGCGATTGAATTCGCGTGCGGTACAACAACATTTATGAGGATTTGATCGTCATTGTGAGTGAGTAGCATGTCGTAGTGATGTGTTTTTCCACTCTTGCCAACAGCGGAATAATCCAATTCAGCATCAAAGCGATACGGGCTGTCTCTGACCACGTCGTATACTCGGGAAATCAGCTTCCGTTCATTTGACTGACCAGTATGACGAACCGAAGCATTCACACCTTCTGCGGCAGCATTAGCAACCGCAGAAATCGCCTGCGCGAGCCATTCTTCCGATGGTGCCAAGACTGAGAGCTGTCCATGCTTGAATTCGCATCCAAAATGTCTCGCCGATTGCTTTAGGTGCCTTTTTCCAAAAGCTTCATCTCTTCCGTGTAGCCATGCACGATTAAGTGCGTCTCCGGCGTCTGTTACCATGAAGCCGTGAAGATGGGACTGAACATAGACAAAAACCGCTTCGAAAGAAGGGTACAGGCAATGGGTCCTCACTCTTGACCCCCGACTTGTCTCTTGGCACTCGTCTGCCAAATGCAAAGCCTTGATGATTAGGTCACATTTCATCTGATTCCACTCAATAGATCCTTGGGCGGCTCAACTAACCTCCGGTGTTCTGGTCTCAATTGTATGCCTGCTTCTCCGCAAAACCAAAGAAACATCTGTTCAATGGATCGAATTGGGCTGGTTACTGGTGCTCGTATTGGAAGCCCCCATACCCCGCTAGACTTAACAAGTGAACGATTATCCGCCCATCTATGTACATGCGGGCCACAAACCGTTGCTGGCAGACCCAGTTGGGCGGCCTGAACAGGGTTGGGTTCACACTCAGTTGGTGAAACTAAGTCTATGCGCATAACATTGTTTCCACGAAATATAAGACTGATCGACGGGAACTCCAACGAGTCAGGATGAATGCGAAACCTTAACTGACCTCGAATTCGACCATCAGTTTCCACAATTGGCCAAGCGGCTTGAAAGTCACCTCTGTCCGTCTTCATCCAGTCCGGTTGGCGACCTTCAGGCTCTTTGGTCTGGTCATCAATATAGCGGGTCGTACTCTCAATATCTGCGCTAGAAATTGTCATAAACTCAATGCCGTTAACCCTATGGTTGCGTAAAGTATGGTCGACTTCTGCCTCTAAGGATAGTCAATTAAGCAGGGCGCTTTTTATTAAGTTGAGATCGCGATATTTCCACTACCCCCTCACTTCCCCATCTCCGCCAAATACCGCGCCCGCCGCTCTTCCAAATCCGCTTCCATCTTCTGCAAGCCGCCCCAGCCCGGCCGCGATACGTGCGTTTTGTCCAACCGCTCGGGGTGCAGCACGTAATCGGTGGTATCCGGTCCGTCGATAATCGCGGCCAGCCGGTAATGCATATACGCCCGCAGCACCCTGTTGATGCGCGGCTGATACCCCGGACCCATCGTCTTGAAGAATTTTACCACATCCGCATCAAGCCGGATCGTCGCCCGCACGCGCTTGGGGTCGCGACGGTCTTTATCTTGCCAGATCTCGTCCCACTCGCGGGGCATGCACCGCAGTTTGATCGCTACGGAATGTAGATCAAATTCCACCATCCGCAGCGCATCCGTTGCATAACTCCAGTTGATGCGCTGGGTCTTGGTCATGTCTTTAGGGTCGGTCATTTGCGTGTCCTCCAGTGACGTCCATATTGCCCCTGAAAGGTAAACAGGGGGATGCCACGGCGTGCGCACAGGATGTGTACGGGTTGTGTACGCGTTGTGTACGCTGCGTTCCGGTGGACTTTTGCCCCCCGCACCCCCTAGTCTGGCCGCATCAATTTGAGGGGCCAAAATGCATAACGTCGCCATCACAGGAACCGGGGTTTTCACCCCCTCCCAGACCATCACCAACGATGAACTGGTCGCCGCTTTCAACAGCTACGCAGACCTGTGGAACGCGGAAAACGCTGATGCGATCGCCGCTGGCACGGTTGAGGCAAAACCCCATTCCTCCAGTGATTTTATCGTGACCGCCTCTGGGATTGAAAACCGCTATGTCCTTGATAAAGAGGGCATTCTGGATCCCACCCGTATGTTCCCAAGGCTGGAAAAACGCGCCGATGACCAACCCGGCTACATGGCCGAGATCGGCGTGGATGCCGCGCAAAAGGCGCTGGCCGAAGCGGGCGTTGCTGCCGCCGATGTTGATCTGGTAATCTGTGCCGCCTCCAATATGGAACGCGCCTACCCCGCAATTGCCGTGGAAATTCAGCAGCTTCTGGGTGCGGGTGGTTTCGCCTTCGACATGAACGTTGCCTGTTCAAGTGCAACTTTCGGCATCCAGACCGCCGCCGACATGATCCGCGCAGGTTCGATCCGCCGCGCATTGGTCATAAATCCCGAGATTTGCTCGGCGCATCTGGAATGGCGCGACCGCGACTGCCATTTCATTTTTGGTGATGTCGCCACAGCGACCCTGCTGGAACGCGACGAAGACCTCAAAGGCCCGTATTTCAAAGTTCTCTCCACCCGCTGCGCCACCCAGTTCAGCAATAATATCCGCAACAATAACGGCTACTTGCGCCGGACCCAGGATGTGATGGAAGACCACCGTGACATGCAGTTCATGCAAAACGGCCGCAAGGTGTTCAAAGAGGTTCTGCCACTGGTCAGCGCCCATATCGCCAACCATATGACAGAGGAAAATATCGCCCCCGATGATCTGCGCCGTCTCTGGCTGCATCAGGCGAACAAAACCATGAACGACTATATTGGCAAAAAGGTTCTGGGCCGCGCCCCCACACCAGACGAACAACCCAACATCCTGCAGGACTACGCCAACACGTCCTCGGCCGGATCGATCATTGCGTTTTCCAAACACTCCAGCGACTTAGCGCCAGGCGATAAGGGTTTGATCTGTTCCTTCGGTGCGGGCTATTCTGTCGGTTCTGTGATCGTTGAACGCGCTTAAAATGCGGATGTTGCCATGAAACTGCTTATCACTACGGTAGTGCTGCTCACACTCGCCGCCTGCGGTGTGCCTTTTGTTCCCCTGATCTAAGGCGGGATAATCGCCATCAGGTCGTTCCATCCAAATGCAGTTTTATATCCAGCAAGACTTGCTGGAGCGCCGTCGTTTCACCCAGCATCCGCTTAGCTTCGTTGATGGTAATCACCCCGTCCACGATGGATTGGTTATACTCTGCCATCAGCATCGCAAATCGCTGGCTCAACTTGATGACATCGGTATTGATCTCACCGGTGCTATTTGCCCGTTCGGTGTCATGCGAAAGGGTCACGCCCTTCAGTTCCGCCAGCGCAGATGTGACATGCGGATAAGAAGCGGCGGCTTCCAGAGCGGCAACGGCATCGACCGGCATGAAACGGTCAGCATGTTCGCTGCTGTCAGAGTAATAGCGGCCCAGCGTTGCCTTGGATTTCCCTGTCAGTTCACAAGCGGCTTCGATACCGATATCTTTGACCAGTGCCTCGGTATGTTTCTTCAGGTAGCCGCCATAACCCGCCATAGGTGTACTCCATCTTCAAGCTGCTGCCTCTCGCGGCAGGGGAAAATCATTTCGCTATTCCCATGAAATGGCAATGCCCCGTGTGGCAGAAATAGACAGTCTCGTGTTTTGGAGGCGCATTAACGAGTTGTCGTGCTGAGTGGTGCGATATGTTTGGATCGCGATCCGTTTTTCTTGGGGGCTTTTGCCTCCAAAGCGCATTTGACGCCAATTTGCGTCGCGTATCGGTCTTGCCAAGTTGGCAAGACCGGCGCTAATCACCTGCCATGGCAAAGCTCTATTTCAACTATTCCACAATGAACGCGGGCAAATCGACCGTGCTCTTGCAAGCGTCGCACAACTATATTGAGCGCGGGATGCAAACCTATCTTCTGATCGCGCGCTTTGATGACCGTGCTGGCGTTGGCCGTATTGGCAGCAGGATCGGTATTGGCGCAGATGCCGATACCTTTGGTGCAGAGGATGATCTCTTCGAAATGATCGCCGCCCGCCTAAACGCGGGGCCCTGTGCGTGTGTCTTTCTTGATGAGGCACACTTCATGACCCCCAATCACGTCTGGCAACTGGCCCGTGTGGTCGACGACCTGAATGTCCCTGTGATGACATACGGCCTGCGTGTCGATTTTCGCGGGCGCTTGTTTCCGGCCTCAGCATCGCTGCTGGCGCTGGCCGATGAAATGCGCGAGGTCCGCACAATCTGTCATTGCGGCAAGAAGGCCACGATGGTCGTGCGCCGCGACGAAGACGGCAATGTGCTGGCTGCGGGCGACCAGATCGTTGTCGGCGGTAATGAACGGTATGTCTCGCTCTGCCGCCGTCATTGGCGCGAGGAAATGGGCGACTATGCCGATCCAAATATCGACTAGCGCTCATTATCTTGTCCTAAAAACTCCCGCCTAAAGGCTCCAACGCGCTAGTAAAAACTCTGCGGATCAATATCGATCGCCATGCGCAGATTTGCGGGCAAACGGAACTGCCCCGCCCATTTGGTAAGCGCCTGTTGTAGCGGGGCGGATTTTTCTGCCTTCACCAGTAACCGCACCCGATGCCGCCCGCGCACCCGTGCAATGGGCGCTGGCGCGGGGCCAAAGACCTGCGCCCCGATCTGTCGCAATGGCCCGTCCATCCGCGCCATCTCCGTCCCCAGATCAAAGACCTCTTGCACGTTGGGGCTACTGAGAATGATGCCTGCCATCCTGCCATACGGCGGCACACCTGCGGCTTTGCGCTCTGCGGCTTCGGCGGCCCAGAAACTTTCCTCGTCGCCCGCCAGTATGGACCGGATCACCGCATGCTCTGGCTGGTAGGTCTGCAACAGTGCCTCGCCCGGCGTCTCGGCCCGCCCGGCACGGCCAGCGACTTGGCGCATCAATTGAAACGTTCGTTCCGCTGCACGCAGGTCGGATCCTCGCAGGCCCAGATCGGCGTCAATCACACCGACCAGAGTGAGAAGTGGAAAGTTATGCCCCTTGGCAACCAGCTGTGTGCCAATGATAATATCCGTGCCACCTTCGGCAATCTCTTCGATATGCGCCTTCATCGCGCGGGCTGATCCATAAAGATCAGAGGACAACACGGCAATGCGCGCATCCGGAAACAGCGCTGTCACCTCTTCGCCCATCCGCTCAACACCGGGGCCGACAGCACTCAACCGGTCTTCGGCATCACAGCTCGGGCATTTGGTTGGTAAAGGCTTTGTTTCCCCACACTGATGGCACATCAACCGCTTGAGAAAGCGGTGCTCGACCATCCGCGCATCACAGTGATCACAGCCAATCTGGTGCCCGCAGGCCCGACACAGCGTAATTGGCGCATAGCCGCGCCGGTTGAGAAAAATAAGCGACTGTTCGCCTTTCTCCAGCCGCTTTTTGATCGCGTCCCGTAGGGTGGGTGAAACCCACGTCCCCGCGGGCATATCCTCAACCCGCATATCGATCGCTGCCATCTTGGGCATGACCGCCGCCCCAAACCGCGACGTCAGCTCCAGCCGCGTATATTTGCCCGCTTCGACATTGGCCCAACTCTCAAGGCTGGGTGTGGCCGAGGCCAAGACCACCTGCGCGCCATTGATTGCAGCGCGCAGCACGGCCATATCGCGGGCGTTGTACAGCACGCCGTCCTCTTGTTTATAGGATGTGTCGTGTTCCTCATCGACCACGATCAGCCCGAGGTTCTGATAAGGCAAAAACAGCGCAGAACGTGCCCCCACCACGAGCTGCGCATCGCCTTGGCCGACCATCCGCCAACAGCGGCGGCGTTCGGTCATGGTGACACCTGAATGCCATTCGGCAGGCTTCATCCCGAACCGCGCCTCGACGCGGTTGATGAATTCCCCCGACAGCGCAATTTCCGGCAATAGCACCAACGCCTGACGGCCCATGCGCAGACATTCCGCAACCGCTTCAAGATAGACCTCGGTCTTGCCCGAACCTGTCACGCCTTTCAGCAAGGTCGTGCCATAGCTGTCACTGCGCAAAGCCGCGCGCAGGGTCTCGGCCCCTGCCGCCTGATCCGCGCTCAACTCTTTACCGCCATAATCAGGATCAAGTTGCGGATAGGGTACATCACGCGGGGCCTCTTCTTCGGAAACGGCCCCGAGCTTGACCAAGCCCTTGACCACCGACGTACCAACCCCCGCCATCTCGGCGACTTCGCTCAAGGTGAACGACAGCCCGCCATAGTCGCGCAAGACGCCCAGCACCTTTTCGCGCGCATCGGTCATCCGGTCGGGGGTCTGATCACCCAAACGGTAGATCTTGCGCATCGACTGCGCCTCGCCCAAGCCCGGTGCGCGGGTGGCAAGGCGCAACATCGCGGTCATCGGCGTCAGCGTGTATTCGGCAGCACGACTAAGAAAAACGCGCATTTCCTCGCGCATCGGGGCCACATCCAGCACACGAATGACCGACCGGATTTTTGCACGGTCATAATCACCCTTCCCACGCCCCCAGACAACACCCAGCACCTTGCGCGGGCCCAGCGGCACCTCGACAAATGCACCCAAATGGCAGCCGCCCTCGGGCGCTTTGTAGTCGAGCAGGCGGTCAAGCGGTTGCGCCGTCAACACGCCAACAAGATCACCTTCATGGAAAAAGCTATCGGTCATATCCGCCTTTGAGGGTTTCCGCCGCCTTGCAGATCAGGTAAATGCTGCATCATCAAACACCAACCCTGCTTTGGAGTGAACAGATGAAGTTTTTCGTAGATACCGCCGAGATCGACCAGATTAAAGAACTCAATGACCTTGGGATGGTTGACGGGGTGACAACGAACCCCTCGCTGATCGCAAAGTCAGGCCGTGACATTTTGGAAGTCACCAAGGAAATCTGTTCCATCGTCTCTGGACCTGTGTCCGCCGAGGTTGTGGCACTGGACGCCGACACCATGCTGGCCGAGGGCCGCAAGCTCGCCAAGATCGCTGACAATATCGCGGTAAAAGTGCCGCTGACATGGGCCGGTCTGAAGACCTGCAAGACGCTGTCGGACGATGGGATCATGGTGAACGTGACGCTGTGCTTCTCGGCCAATCAGGCGCTCCTCGCTGCAAAAGCAGGTGCGACATTCATCAGCCCCTTCATCGGACGCCTCGATGATCTGAACATGGATGGTCTGGAGCTCATCGAAGATATCCGCACGATCTATGACAATTACGGATTCGAGACGAATATCCTTGCCGCCTCGATCCGGTCTGCCAACCACATGAGCGATTGCGCCAAAATCGGTGCGGATGTTGCGACCGCGCCACCAAATGTGATCAAGGCAATGGCGAACCATGTGCTGACCGACAAAGGTCTGGACGGCTTTATGGCCGATGTCGCCAAGGCCGGTATCAAAATTCTCTAAAAAATGCGTCAGGTAAGGTGGATCTTGATCCACCTTACCCTCGGCAAACTAGGGCAAAAGTGCCACGGCCTGTGACTTGAACGCAAAAACCCTGCGACAAGCCCCCCAACCCTCTGCTAGTTTGGCAAAAAACAAAGCAGAGCAGGCTCATGAATAAAACACTGATGGCCGATGACCTTCGCGAGAAGATCATCGCAAACCCCGATGTTCTTTTGGACGATGCGGATGTGATGCGCGCCCTTGTCGGGGCGCATGCAGACCAGAATGCCGGCAATATTGTCGATCTCCGCTCGGTCGCCATGGAACGGCTTGAGGCACGTTTCGACCGCCTCGAAGACACCCACCGCAACGTGATTGCGGCCGCCTATGACAACCTTGCAGGCACCAATCAAATTCACCGCGCGATCCTGCGCATGCTGGATGCCAGCACCTTTGAACGCTTTCTTGCGGATCTGTCCGGCGAGGTCGCGGATATCCTGCGCGTTGATGCGGTCCGCCTTGTGCTGGAAAGCAACCTGCAAGACACGCAAAGCGGCACAGGCGAAGCCATCGCAATCATGCCCGAAGGCTATGTGGACGGCTATATCACCCTAGGTCGCAACATGCCCGCCCGCCAGATCACGCTGCGTGAATTCCACAAAGTTGGCGGCAGCCTTTATGGTCCGCGCGCAGAATACATCAAATCCGAAGCCTGCCTGAAGGTTGATCTGGGCCCTGACCGTCTGCCTGCCATGCTGGTCATGGGCAGCGAAGACCCACAGCAATTTACACCACAACAGGGCACTGACCTGCTGACATTCTTTGTTGGCGTCTTTGAACGGGTCGTGCGCCGCTGGCTGGCCTGACGGGATGATCGCACCTGCGCTCTCAGACGCCTTGATCGCGTGGCTTGCGGGCCAACGTGCGCTGGCCGGGGCCGCCGAGAACACGTTGAAGGCGTATCAGACCGACGTGCTCGGATTTCTGGCCTTCATGACCCAGCACAACGGTGGCAGCCAAGGTCTTGCCCCCATCGCCCGCGTCACAATCCGCGACATGCGTGCGTGGATGGCCCATGAGCGTGCCCGCGGTGTCGGTGCGCGTTCACTTGCGCGATCCTTGTCGGCGGTGAAATCCTTCTACCGCTGGCTTGCCGAGCGCGAAGGGTTCGAGCCCACTGCCGTGCTTTCCACCCGCGCGCCAAAATTCCAGCGCAAGCTGCCCCGCCCGCTTGAGATTGCCGCCGCATCCGAAATGATCGAAACGGTTGAGTTGCAATCAAACGATCCTTGGATCGCGGCGCGTGACGCCGCGGTTGTCACTCTTCTTTATGGCTGTGGTTTGCGGATATCCGAGGCCTTGAGCCTTACCGGCAGCGACGTGCCCCTGCCCGATGTCCTGCGGATCGTTGGCAAAGGCAACAAGGAACGGATCGTCCCTGTCATTGCCCCCGCACGTGATGCAGTGGACACCTACCTGCGCCTGTGCCCCTATTCTGTCGCGGACGACGCCCCGATTTTTCGCGCCACCCGTGGCGGTATTCTATCGCCGCGTGCGATCCAGAAGGTAATGGAAAAGGCGCGCCTGCAATTGGGCCTGCCCGCAACGGCAACGCCCCATGCGATGCGCCATTCCTTTGCCACACATCTTCTGGCCGCAGGTGGTGATCTGCGCACGATTCAGGAACTCCTCGGGCATGCCTCTCTTTCGACCACTCAGGCCTATACGGCAGTCGATGCCGCGCACCTGATGTCTGTTTATGAAAAGGCGCATCCAAAGGCCTGACAACAGGTTGCCCCTTCACCTATTTTCCCCCATGACGGTCACATGACACTTCGCGCAAAAGCTCTTCTTGTTCACCTCCTTACCGCAACCGGTGCCGTCTTTGCCATGCTGGCCATGCTGGCCGCCGTCGAGGAACAATGGAGCCTCATGTTTCTCTGGCTGGTCGTGGCTTTTGCCGTTGATGGCGTTGATGGGCCGTTGGCGCGCAAATATGACGTCAAAACCAACGCGCCCGCCTTTGACGGCGTGTTGCTTGATCTGATTATCGACTATCTGACCTATGTTTTTGTACCAGCCTACGCGCTGTTCAAATCAGGTCTTTTGCCCGGTTGGACGGGCTGGTTTGCGATTATCATTATCACTTTCGCGTCTGCCATGTATTTCGCTGATACGCGGATGAAGACAAAGGATAACTCATTCTCCGGATTTCCCGGGTGCTGGAATATGCTGGTGCTGGTGATCTTTGCTTTGCAGCCCAATTTCTGGGTATCGCTTGTGTTGGTCGGCAGTCTTGCCATCACGATGTTTGCACCGCTGAAATTCGTCCATCCAGTCCGGACCGAGCGTTGGCGGGTGGTCACCTTGCCGATGGCATTGGGGTGGACATTCTTTGCAGGCTGGGCTGCTTGGGTCGATTTCTATCCCAACAGCTGGGCGCATTGGGGGCTGGTGCTCACGTCGGTTTATCTGCTTTTTGCAGGCGTCGCCCAGCAGATCTTCCCAGAGCGTAAACCCGCCTAAATCAAAAGGCCTGCGGCCCCTTCCAGCCGCAGCAAGGCGACTTTTGCATCAATGCCGCCCGCGCCGGAATATCCGCCCAACCCATTGGCCGCCAAAACGCGGTGGCACGGGATTATGATGGCAATCGGATTTGCCCCACAGGCCTGCCCTACGGCTTGTGCGGATACATCAAGCGCTTTGGCCAGATCACCATAAGTGCGCGTCTCACCGTAGGGTATTGCGCAAAGCGCTGCATAAAAGCGCAGTTGAAACGCGCTGCCACGCGGGGCTACTGGCGTGCTAAAGTGCCAGAGCGTGCCTGCAAAGTAAGCGGCAAGTTCATCCGCCATCTGCTGGTATAGCGGACCTTCGGTCAGCGTACCGTCGCGGCCCCAATGCAATGCCGTCACAGCACCATCTTCCGCATCTGCACCCAACGCGCCTACTGGCGAATTGGCGCAAATCACGGTTTAAGACCGCGCACCGCCATCATGGTGGCCGTGATCGTGGCGATGGTCTTTTCCTGCGTTCCGTCGATCGCGATGGCACGGCCTTCAGTGAAGGTCAGGGTGCGGCCCGATTTGATCACATTGCCTTCAAAGCGGAACGACTGCCCCTTTGCAGGTGCCAGAAAGCTGCATTTGAATTCGACGGTCAGCACTTCGCTCTCCACGTCCATTAACGTCAGTGCAGCAAACCCGCAGGCGCTATCCATGCCAGAAGTAATCGTTCCGGCGTGGACAAAACCGTGATGTTGGGAAAACGCAGGATTGAACGGCATTTCCAGAACGACACGGCCCGGCGCCACATCAGCAACAGTGATCCCCATGGTTGCCATCGCGCCTTGGCGGTCAAAGTCGGCCCGCATGCGTGCAACAGATTGGGGATCACCATATTCCATCAGCCAAGCGCATCGTTGCAGCGCCCACAAACACCTGCGTGAGCATGTGTCCCGACGTCTGGCAGGATTTTCCAGCAGCGCTGGCATTTCTCACCTGTCGCACGGCCAAAGACCACCGCAACATTGGCGACTTCCTCTAGCGTGAATGCGCCCTCGGGTGCTGCATCCGTAGACACGGTGATGTCAGATGTGATGCAAAGATCGTCGAAGGTAACGGTTTCTAGCAGCTTGGCGGTCTCCGCGCTGACATAGACAGTCGGAGCTGCTTCCAGCGAGGCACCGATGACTTTTGCAGTACGTTCAACCTCCAACGCGCCGGTGACGACACGGCGGACCTTGCGCACTTCGGCCCATTTCGCAGCCAGCGCATCATCGCGCCATTCGGCGGGCGTTTCGGCAAAGTCCTCAAGATGGACTGAGCTGTCGTCCGCCCCGAACCGTTCCAGCCAGACCTCTTCCATGGTGAAGGTCAGCATCGGAGCTAACCATTTGGTCAGGCGGTGGAACAGGATATCGAGCACTGTGCGCGCGGCACGGCGGCGGGTCGTGTCGCCGTCGCAGTAAAGAGCGTCTTTGCGGATATCAAAGTAGAACGCCGAGAGTTCGACGGTCGCAAAAGTGAAGACTGACTGGAACACGCCTTGGAAATCATAGCGCGCATAGCCTTCGCGCACTTGGGTATCCAGTTCCGCCAAACGGTGCAGAACCCAGCGTTCAAGCTCGGGCATCTCGGCGGGTGCGATCCGATCATTTTCGGTGAAATCGGCCAATGATCCCAGCATATACCGCATGGTGTTGCGCAGGCGGCGATAGCTGTCTGCAACCCCTTTCAGGATTTCATCCCCGATGCGCAAATCAGCCGTATAGTCCGACTGTGCCACCCAAAGCCGCAGGATATCCGCGCCATATTGGTTGACTACCTGTTCAGGTGCGATGGTGTTGCCGATGGATTTGGACATCTTCATGCCCTTCTGGTCCAGCGTAAATCCGTGCGTCAGCACACCGCGATAAGGCGCATGGCCCATCGTACCGCAGGCCTGCAACATCGAGGAATGGAACCACCCGCGGTGCTGGTCGGTGCCTTCAAGATAGAGATCGGCCATACCGTCCTCGGACCCGTCTTCGCGATCGCGCAGCACAAAGGCATGGGTCGAGCCACTGTCGAACCACACGTCCAGAATATCGAACACCTGCACGTAGTCGTCGTGGTTCACCGCATTGCCCAAGAAGCGCTCTTTCGCGCCCTCTTTGTACCACGCGTCAGCGCCTTCTTCTTCAAAGGCATCGAGGATCCGCGCGTTCACCGCTGGATCACGCAGCAGATAATCAGGATCGGTCGGTTTGGTGTCTTTCTTGACGAAACATGTCAGCGGCACGCCCCAAGCGCGCTGGCGCGACAGCACCCAGTCAGGGCGCGCTTCGATCATGGAATACAGGCGGTTGCGCCCTGTTTTCGGCGTCCACGTCACCAATTCGTCGATGGAACGCAACGCGCGTTCGCGGATCGTGGTGCCATATGTGTCCTGCCCGTCACCGACCGCCTTGTCGATGGCGGCAAACCACTGCGGGCGGTTCAGACGGATCACAGGGGCCTTGGACCGCCAGCTATGCGCGTCTGAAATCGTGATACGTTTGCGCCCCAAAAGCGCGCCGACCTCGACCAGTTTATCGATCACGGCCTTGTTGGCCCCACCGGGTTTCCCGTTGGGTTTCAGGATGCTTTCACCCGCAAAGAACGGCAGATCATCGCGGTAAGAGCTGTCATCAAGGATGTTATATGTCATCGGCAGGCCGTGCTTGACGCCGATAGCGTAGTCATCGTCACCATGGCTGGGTGCTGTGTGCACAAAGCCGGTACCTGCGTCATCGGTCACGTGATCGCCAGGCAGCAGTGGCACATCGAAATCCCATTCGCCGTTTGCGCCTTCAGCCCCGCGCAGCGGATGCGCGAGAGTGAGTGCTGCCAGTTCTTCGGTCGTCACATCGCGCAGGCGGCGGATCATTTCATCGCCTTCCAGACGGCCTGCGGCAAAGACGTCTTGGGCCAGCGCATCTGCCACAACCATCTTTTCGCCGATGGTGGCCCAGCATTCCTCGGGGCGTCCGATCACTTCATAAAGGCCGTAAGCGATATTGGGGCCAAAACAGACTGCACGGTTTTGCGGGATGGTCCACGGTGTTGTGGTCCAGATGAGCACTTGTGCTGTCTGCAGGTCCGTGGCGATTTCAAACAGTATGCCTTCGAAATCAGTGGCCTCGTCCAGCAAGGCCAGCGCCTCATCAGAAGACACAACAGGGAATCGCACCCAGATCGCATCGGTCTGGCGGTCGTGGTATTCAACCTCGGCCTCGGCCAGCGCTGTCTTTTCGACAGGCGACCACATTACAGGCTTGGACCCCTGATAAAGCGTGCCATTCATCAGGAATTTCTGGAATTCCTCGGCAATCACGCGTTCAGCGTGAAAATTCATCGTCAGATAGGGATCGGCCCAATTGCCGGTGATGCCCAGACGCTTGAATTCGTCGCGCTGGATATCGACCCAGCCTTCGGCAAACTTGCGGCATTCCTGACGGAAAGCGACGACGTTCACGTCATCCTTGTCGCGGCCCTTGGCGCGGTATTGCTCCTCGATCTTCCATTCAATGGGCAGACCGTGACAATCCCAGCCCGGCACGTAACGGGCATCGCGGCCCATCATCTGCTGGCTGCGGACCACCATATCTTTCAGGATCTTGTTCAGCGCGTGGCCGATATGCAGATGCCCGTTGGCATAAGGCGGGCCATCGTGGAGGGTGAAGGGTTTGCGCCCTTCACCCTTTTCGCGCAGGCGGTCATAGACCCCGATCTGCGCCCAGCGTTCCAGCCATTCAGGCTCACGCTTGGGCAATCCGGCACGCATGGGGAAATCGGTACGGGGCAAGTTGAGGGTTTGTTTATAGTCGGGTGTCTCGGCGCACATGGGTGGCGTCCTTCAAGCAGTCATTTGGAATTATCGCGTTGGATCGGTGCGCATACGCTGACACCTTTTCCCGGCAGGCGTGAAAGGTTTCAGGCCGCCGGGCAAATAATGCTTATGATCATCTGCCGCAACATGACCGCGCTTATAGGCCCAGCATTCAAAAGGGTAAAGCACGACTTATCGCAGATTAGCGGCAGTAGGACCCGCTGCGATAGCGTGCGGTGTCAAAATGAAAGTGATCCCGGTGAAAGCGGTTCGCCTCGGGGCCGAGCACAGTGCCAAATGAGCCGCAAGCCGCGCGCCACATCTGTCGCAATTGCGCGCCATCGTCGGCCGAATTCCAATCGGTCAGTAGCGTCATCTCGCTACCATCGCGCAACTGTATCCCTGCAATATCAATCGCCCGTCCAAAGGCATGTTCCGAAAGCCGCCCACCCGGCTGGTTGTTCCGCGCCCGGCAGGCGTAGTGTGAAACGACGCGTAAAGAGGACACACCACCACCCTCGCCACCCACTGCAGGCAGGACGCCACGTTCGACCCACGTATTCAGCGCACGCGCTGTGCGGCAATCAATCGTCGGCTGCGGTCTGAGCGAAACACCAGCAACAGAGCGCAGTTTCACCGCATCCGTCACCCCGCAGGCCCCTGCCCCGTTGATCGTACCAACGACCGTGCCCTGTATGGCAGGATTGCCACAAACCTGCCCGCGCGCACGGGCCAGACGCCGCGTTTCGGCGGCAGCTTCAATAGATGCGGGGCGCAACGCAGGCCGCAGCGACAGCGCGATGGCATTGGGACTAAAGGCAAACAGGTCGCGTTCGGCACGAAACAAAGGCCGCGTTTGCGCGCCATGTTCCAAAAGCGGGCGCTCGGCAGGGCGCGACTCAGGTCTAACGATACTTTCCGGCGGCACTTCTGACACGGGGCGCGCCACGGGGCGGACAACATCCTGCGCGAGCAAAGGGCCGGAAATGACCATGGCGATACAAAAGATCGCCCAGCGTTTCACTCTTTGCGTGCCTTCACACGGCCAAAGTCCGGCGCATCCGTATCCTGGCCCGCCTCAATAATGCCGCGCCGGATCGCACGGGTGCGGGTGAAGTAATCATGCAAATGATCCCCGTCTCCTTGGCGGATGGCACGTTGCAGCGCGAACAATTCTTCTGTGAACCGCCCGAGGATTTCGAGCGTCGCTTCTTTATTGTTCAGGAAAACATCGCGCCACATCACAGGGTCAGAGGCCGCAATGCGGGTGAAATCGCGAAAACCGGCGGCAGAGTATTTGATGACTTCGCTATCGGTCACACGGCGCAGATCGTCGGCCACCCCGACCATCGTGTAAGCAATCAAGTGTGGTGTATGGCTGGTCACGGCCAGCACCAGATCGTGGTGTTCGGCATCCATTTCGTCAATCAACGCACCCATGCCGCGCCACAGATCAATCAGACGATCAACGGCTGCGCGATCTGTGCCCTCGACAGGGACGATAATGCAAAAACGGTTATCAAAAAGTTCAGCAAAGCCAGACCGCGGCCCAGAATGTTCTGTGCCTGCCAGCGGGTGGGCAGGTACGAAATGTACGCCTTCGGGAATATACGGAACGACGGCCTCGATTACTGTACGCTTGACCGACCCCACATCGCTGACCGTGGCACCTTGCTTCAGGTGCGGAGCAATCTCTTGCGCGACACTTTCCATCACGCCCACTGGCACGCAGAGCACGACAAGGTCCGCGTCTTTTGCTGCCTCTGCTGCCGTGTCATAAATCTGATCGCAAAGCCCGATTTCGCGGGCTGTTTCGCGCGTTTCGGCAGACCGTGCGTAACCGACGATCTCACCGGCAAGTCCAGCCCGCCGCATGGCGTGAAACATGGATGAAGCGATGAGGCCAAGGCCGATCAGTGCAACGCGCTCGTAGACCTGAGCCATCACTTGGCCCCTTTGAACTGCGCGATCGCATGGGCCACGCGGCGACAGGCGCTTTCATCACCGATGGTGATCCGCAGGCAATGCGGCAGGCCGTATCCCGCGACACGCCGGACGATGATCCCATTTGCGCGCAGATGTGCATCGCAGGCCGTGGCCTCGGCCTCATCGGCAAACCGCGCAAGGATGAAGTTAGCGGTAGAAGTATCAGACGGGACGCCAAGTTCGGCCAGTGCATTTGCCAACCAGTCACGCCATTTGGCGTTCTCGATACGGCATTTTTCGGTATGTGCGGTGTCGCGCACCGCAGCTTCCGCTGCTGCGAGGGCCGCCGAGGAGAGATTGAACGGCCCTCTGATGCGGTTCAGCACATCAATGATCGGCTGAGGGCCGTACCCCCAGCCCACGCGCATCCCTCCAAGGCCGTAGATTTTCGAAAACGTGCGCGACATGAACACATTCTCGCGGGCGTCGACCAAGGCTTTGCCTGCATCGAACCCGTCGATAAATTCCGCATATGCGCCGTCCAGCACCAAAAGCGCTTGCGGCGGAAGACCCTCAGCCAGACGCGTTACTTCGGCGCTGCCGATCATCGTGCCTGTGGGGTTGGCCGGATTGGCTATAAAGACCAGTTTTGTCTTGTCGGTACAGGCCGCAAGGACCGCATCCACATCAACAACACGTTCATTCTCGGGGACCACCACGGGGGTAGCGCCACAGGCATGGGCATAGATCGGATACATGGAAAAACCATGCTCGGTAAAGACAACCTCATCACCGGGGCCTGCATAGGCTTCGGCCAGAAGTTTCAGGACATCGCCAGAACCGACGCCGCAGAAAACACGCTCGGCATCGACATGCCAGACCTCTGCAATCGCTGCGCGCAGTTTCGCGTGGTCGGTTGGCGGATAGCGGTGCAAATCATGGGTTGCCCGCACAATGGCCTCGCGTGTGGCATCACTTGGCCCCAACGGGTTTTCGTTTGACGACAGCTTGAGCACATTGCTGACGCCGTCCAGATGCGCATCACCACCTTTGTAAAGTGCGATGTCCAGAATGCCCGGTTGGGGTTGAATGCCGTCCGCCATGAAAGTCCGTTCCCGTCTCGTTTCGCCCGTTCTATCGCTCTGCTGGATGCAACGCCAGTGGATTGACGGGCCCTACAAATGAAAAGGCCGCCCCGGATCGGAGCGGCCTTGAAACATGTGCTCCGGCATTTCGCCGAAGAATTGCCAGGATTAGTTCTTGGCGTAGAATTCGACGACGAGGTTTGGTTCCATCGTGACCGGATATGGCACATCGCCAAGGCCGGGTGTACGCACGAAGGTCGCCGTCATCTTGTTATGGTCGACGTCCATATAGTCGGGCACATCGCGCTCAGGCAGCTGGGACGCGACCAAAACCAGCTCAAGCTGCTTGGACTTCTGGCGCACTTCAATCACGTCGCCTTCCTTCACGCGGTAGGACGGGATGTTCACGCGCTGACCGTTCACTGTGACATGGCCGTGGTTCACGAACTGACGTGCCGCGAACACGGTTGGCACGAACTTGGCGCGGTAAACAACGGCGTCCAAACGACGCTCGAGCAGACCGATCAGGTTTTCACCTGTATCGCCTTTGACACGCTCGGCTTCGCCATAGATGCGGCGGAACTGCTTTTCGGTCAAGTCGCCGTAGTAACCCTTCAGCTTTTGCTTTGCGCGCAGCTGTGTGCCGAAGTCGGACAATTTGCCCTTGCGGCGCTGACCGTGCTGGCCGGGGCCGTATTCACGACGGTTGACGGGTGACTTTGGACGACCCCAGATGTTTTCGCCCATCCGGCGGTCAATTTTGTACTTGGCAGCGGTACGTTTGGTCATACGCTGATCTCCTTCTTTGTATTGTGAAGGGCGTTGTCCTTTCCCCGGATTTTGCCGGGGCGACAGGGTTCCGCTTGCGCGGGCCACCAACACCAATGAATGGGCGGCTTATATAGCGGTTGCATGAGGTGTCAACGACGAAACAAGATATTCATGTTCTGTTATCTGAACGACCTAGGAATGTACTAATTAAGACGAATTATCGACAAAGGTGTACTAGATAAGGTATCGTGGGGCAGTAAATTGGATCGGTGTTGCCAGTGGATATTTTGTTCTTTTGTTTCAGTGTTCTGGCAATCTGGCTGTTCGGCCATCAGTTGGTGCGGCGTCGCTTTGCCAAATTGAATACCGGATTGGCCGACCGTTACCACTCAACTTTTGCTGCCCCAACCCATCACGAGACAGAACAAAGCCTCATGGCACTTTGCGTTGACCTGATGCGCAGGGAAACCTGCGAGGTACCTTTTGACCATCTGACCGCGCAAGAAAAGAAGATGGTCCTGCATGCACATGCCGTTGAAGAACTGCCCTTGTGGATGTCGCGCTATGCATCCTACGGGCTGCCCAAGGCCGGGCGGGAGCTGATTGGCAAATTGCGCGATATCAAATCGTCACGTCCCGAACGGCCAAAGCAATATTTTGGTGCGATTAAGCGCCAACAGCAATTGCGTTCCCGTGTCTAAAGCGTGACACCTGCGGCTATGTCGCAGTCTGAGCTTTCAAATCATCCACTGCATTTCGCTGCTGCCTTCGGCACAGGCGGGTTGCTGTCTTTTATGGTGCTCTTCAATGGCACTTTGGCCGCCTATGGGTCGCTGTTCTTTGCATCCTGGGTGCCGCATCTGACGGGCAGTGTTGCGGCGCTGCTGTTTTTGCTGTTCTTGCGACCAAAACGCGCGCAGGTAGTGCGCCCGCCGCTCTGGGTCTATCTTGGCGGCGTGTCGGGGGCGGTAACCGTGATGTTGACATCGGCCACACTGAATTCGGCACTGGCCCTGTCCGGGACCATCGCGCTGGGGCTGGCGGGCCAGATGGTGTTTAGTCTGTTTGCCGATATGCGCGGGCTGTTTGGCCTGCCCCAGCGGATGCCGGTGCGGCGCGATTTCGTGGCCTTGGCGCTGATCATCGCAGGCAGTCTGATCCTGATCTTTTTTGGCAGCAGTACATGATTTTTTTCGCAACCCTTGCCATTCTGGCCGGCGTTCTGGTGTCACTCAGCCGCCAGATCAACGGGCGCTTGGCGCTGTCGACCTCGGCGATGGAATCGTCTTTCTGGAACCATCTGGTCGGGTTGGTCTTTATCACCTGCGTGGCGCTGGCGGTGGGCGGGTTATTCGCGGGCGAACCGGCGCAGGCCCCGTGGTGGGCCTATCTGGGCGGGCCTGTCGGCGTGGTCTTTATCGCGGCCGGCAGTTGGTTGATCGCCAGAATCGGGGCAGCACAGACCGCGCTGATGATCATCGCAGGGCAGATGATTTCAGGTGTGGTGCTCGATATCGTCATGGGCGCGCCCGGCAATCTTTGGGCGCGCGCCTTGGGGGTCGCGTTGATCCTTGCAGGAATGTGGGTCGCACAGGGGCGTAAGGTTTAGGTTTCCTTGCGGTCGTCCACGACGCCCAGCGCCGCGACGCCGGAATTTCCCAGTTCAACGGTCGCAAACGGCCCGCCGATACATAGATTGGCAAGGTCCTTGTTGTCCAGCGGCGGAGTGTCGGCAAAAACCTCTTTGGCGAAAACCTCAGCGTTGTCTTTCGGCCGATACCCAAGGTGTCCCGCCTTGCTGTTGTCGACCACAGCGCGGTCGTTGTTCGATATACCATAGACCACAGTGAACCCCACCACGGGGCTGTCGATTGACCGTTCCACAAGATGGATCAGATCATCATAGGACAGCCATGTGCCGATGCTGCGGGCGTTGGTGGCCTGCGCACATGAGAAGATGCGCATACACACGCTCTCGATCCCGCGCTTATCCCAATAAAGGCTGGCAAGGTCTTCGCTAAAACACTTGGCCAGACCATAATACGTGTCGGGGCGGTGCGGGGCATCAAGACCGATGGTGTCGGTTTTCTTGTGCATGCCCACCGCATGGACCGAGCTTGCATAGACCACACGTTTGACGCCGCAACGATAGGCGGCCTCCCACACATTGTAGGCCCCGACGATGTTGGATTGCAGGATGTCGTCCCACGCGGCCTCATCCCCGATCGCGCCAAAATGGACGACCATATCGGCGCCTTTGATCACTTCAAGCATCGCATCAAGGCTGGCAAGGTCGGCCTTTACATAGCTTTCGCCCGGATAAAGCGTGCCGATATCATCGGCCAGATCTGTCGAGACCAGTTCATCGCACATCTTTGTCAGCGGCTCGCGCAGGTAAGACCCCAGGCGACCAGCGGCCCCAGTCAATACAAGTTTCTTCATGTGTTTTCCTTTCGTGTCGCCGCGCGCATTTGCGCCAGCAATGCATCGGCCCCTTTGGCCAGCAAATTCGTGTCGGTCCCGCAGGCCACAAAGGCGAAGCCTTCCGAGAGGAGTTTTACGGCGAAAGCGGGGTCAGTCACCAAGGTGCCCACAGGAATGCCCGCGTCCATCAGTTTGCGCGCCGCAGGCAGGATCAGGTTCCAGACGTCATCCGACATATGTTTGCCCAAAAGGCCCATATCCGCGGCAATATCGGCAGGACCAAAGAAGACGCCATCAATGCCGTCCACTTGACCAATCTGCAATGCCTGCGCCACCGCCGACTGCGTTTCGACCTGCACGATCACGGCCGTCTGGTCGTTGGCATTGGCGTAATAATCCGTGATGCGGCCAAAGTTATTGGCGCGAATGGACCCTGCCACGCCGCGCACGCCGTGCGGTGGATACCGGCAGGCGGCAACAGCGGCCTGCGCCTCCTCTACCGATTGGACCATCGGAAACAGCAGCCCCGGCGCACCCATATCAAGCAGACGCTTGACCACAACCGTATCGTTCCACGGCGGGCGCACGATGGCGGTTGATCCATGCGGCGCGATCGCCTGCAATTGGCCCAGAACGGTCGCCATATCGCTGGGCGTATGTTCCATATCGACCAAAAGCCAGTCATAGCCTGCGCCTGCGACCACCTCGGCGGCGTAGTTATGCGCAAGACTGATCCACAGCCCGATTTGTGGCCGCCCTGTGCGGATTGCGGCAAGGAAGGCGTTGGGCGCCATTTTCATATCACCGCCTTCTCAATGAACTTTTCGCCCTTCTCTATCCGCTCATAATTGAACGGGCTCAGATCCAGCGCGCGGTATTCACCATAGGTAATGAGTTCGGCCGTGCCACGCCCCATCGCTGGCGATTGCTGAAAGCCGTGACCGGAAAATCCGTTTACAAAGACAAAGTTATCAACTTGTGTATGTGGCCCCAGAATGGCGTTCTGATCGAAGGTGTTATAGGCATAATGCCCGGCCCATGAATTACGCAGCTTGATCGCCTCGAATTGCGGAATACGCATGGCCAAAATGGGCCAAACCTTATCTTCCCAAATGCTGTGGTCCTGAACGAAATCATCATAGTCCACAGCGGGGTCTTCATCCGGCGGGCAGCCAGCAAGATAATATGTCCCATCGGTGCGCATGTGTACGCCAGACGGATCAATCGTCAACGGCAGGTCACGATCAAGCGGCTTTTCCGCCTCGAAGATGAAAGTATAGCGCTTGCGCGGCTCGACCGGAATTTCGATCCCTGCCATCCGTGATGTCAAAACTGCGCGGGGGCCAGAGGCGTTAACGACCGTGCCACAGGCGATGACCTCTCCGGACTTCAGGATCACGCTTTCCACCTTAGTCCCCGCCGCGTTGCGGTTCATCGCGATCACTTCGTTGGTCAGGTATTCGACCCCGCGTTCCTTGGCTGACCGTTTCCACCAGTCAAACAGCGTATTGCCGTCGAAATACCCTTCATCCACAAGGTTATGGTTCGCGGCGATGATGTCGTCGAGGTGATAGAACGGATAATCGCGGGCAATCTCGTCCCGCGTCATATGCTTGGTACCCGCGCCACAGGCCGCTTGCACCTTTTGGCTTGCGCGCAGTGTGGCCGCGAAGGTTTCGTTATCGGCCAGATACATGTAGCCAAAGCTATGCAGGGCAACGTGCGGCACACGGGGATCGCCCCCCATGTAGGCGCGGAAATTCTTGACGAAATCAGCCGCGAATTGCGACACCTTTACATTGATCGCCGCGCTGAATTGTTGGCGCATGCACGAATTGGTGTGCGCGGTAGATGTGAATTCATAGGTCGGGTCGCGTTCCACAACAAGGATGGAGCCGTTAAAGTCCGGGTTATCCGTGAGGAACCATGCAACGGACGATCCGTACATCGCCCCACCGACGATCACGACATCATAGCTGGTCTTCGCGGGCGCTTGTGTCATTCGGTTTCCCCTCTCGATACCGCCGCAAGGATTGCGTCCACCGCCTCGGCGCTCAGCCCGTAATCGTCACGGGCAGCTTTGGCAGAAATGTAACCGCGCGCAAGGTCGCGTTTCACAAGTGCAGGGTCGCGTGCGGATGCCGGGCCGTAGCCTGCCCCGCCGGGAAGGGCTAGCATGACACGCCGTCCTGCGGGGACGAACTGTTTGCCCTTACCTTGCATCGCGCTGCCATCATCCTGCGCGATAGTGGTCGCCGCCCCGTCCTGTCCACCTTGGCGACCGCGCGCAGGGTGGTGAACGCGGTCAAACATCGCCGAGAAATCAAATTCGTGCCCTGTCGCGGCACCCACTTCCATGTACTGGCCCAGACCGCCACGGTATTGCCCCGCCCCGCCGCTATCAGGGCGCAATTCTTTGCGCCAGATGATGACGGGCCCTGTATGCTCGGTCGCCTCGATCGGCATGGTCATCACGCCTGAGGGAAAGGCCGTCGCGTTCAATCCGTCCACCGTGGGGCGCGCCCCTGCGCCGCCTGAATTGAAGGTCAGCACCTCGGACCTGCGCCCCTGGTGGCCCGCTGCCGGACGCAAAGAGACCTGAAAATTACACAAACACCCTGCCCCTTCGGCGGGCACGGTTGCGGGCAGGATTTTATCCAGCGCGTCATAGACCGTATCGGGGATCATATGGCCGATGATATGGCGCAACGCGACCGGCGCTGGATGAACCGCGTTGACGATACTATCGACAGGGGCTGTCACCTCAAACGGAGCCAATGAGGCGGCATTATTGGGGATTTCCGGGGCAATGGCGCATTTGAGCGCGTAGCAGGCGTAGGCCTTGGTATAGACCATGGGCACGTTGATGCCTTTTTTATCAAGGCCGGAGGTGCCAGCGAAATCACAAAAGATACGGTCCTCTACGATTTCGAGCTTCACTTTCAGATCAATGGGCCGATCAAACCCGTCAATCCGCATAGCCCCTGTCGCAGTTTCGCGCGGCAGTGCCGCAATACGCTCCAACGTCGCACGGCGCGAGTTTTCAAGGATGAAATCCCCGATCCCTTCGATATCACCCAGCCCGAATTCATCCATCATTTCGACCAAGCGCCGATGCCCGATCTCGTTACAGGTGGCGAGCGCATAAATATCCCCGATCAACTGATCGGGTTCACGCACATTGCCGCGCAACAGGCGGATCAGGGTCTCATCCACCTTGCCGCGATCCGCGAATTTCATGATCGGGATATAGATGCCCTCTTCGTAAACGCTTGCTGCATCCGCGCCAAAACCCCGCCCGCCGATATCAACCACATGGGCGGTACAGGCGAAAAAGCCCACGTGGTGACCGTTATGAAATGACGGTGTCACAACGGTAATATCATGCAAATGGCCGGTGCCTTCCCATGGATCGTTGGTGATATAGACGTCGCCTTCCTGAATATTTTCGCGACCAATCCGGCGGATGAAATGGGCGACCGCATCGGCCATCGCGTTGACGTGTCCGGGGGTGCCTGTGACCGCTTGGGCCAGCATCAGGCCATCAGCATTGTAGACACCCGCCGATAGATCCCCCGCTTCGCGCACAGACGTGGAAAACGCGGTGCGGACCAGCGCCTGCGCCTGTTCCTCCACTACCGAGATCAGGCGGTTCCACATGACCTGAAAGGCAACGTTGCTCATGTGCGTTTCTCCGTAATGTCGATGGTCCCGTCGGGGCGCGCGATGGCTCTGCGGCTTGCAGGGACAACAATCGTGGTTTCATCCTCGGTGATCAGGGCGGGCCCCGCGACCCAATCACCCGCAGAAAGGCCAGCGCGCGGAACGATGGCTGCGGCGGAAGATGCGCCTTTGATCGGGTCGAAGAGTGCACGGGTGTTCACCGCCTCTGCACCCTTGCCGCCGGGCGTTGCGCCAATGGTTTCAACCGCCGCCACCTCGGTCGTGGCATTCACAGCCCAGACAGTGATTTCAACATCCATCCCTGCCACCGTGCGCCCGAAGAGCGTGGTATAATCCGCCTCAAAAAGCGCAAGGAACTCTGCTGCGTCAGGGTTCTGCACTTGCTCGGCAGACAAGCTGATCGGGATTTCCCAGCCTTGGCCCGTGTAGCGCATATAGACCTTGTATTCAGCTTTGATCGGCGCGTGGGCGTCACAGGTGCGCACGAAACCCGTAGCTTCGGCCTCCATTTCAGCAAGCAGTGTCTTAACCACCTGCGGTGCAAAATCGGAGAGCTTCATGTAAACACTGCGGGTCGCTTCAAAACTGAACGGCGCGCGCAGGAAACCGATCGCCGAACCGACACCCGCGCCCGTTGGGACCAGCAACCGGTCGATGCCAAGTTTTTCACAAAGCCTTCCTGCATGCAGCGGTGCCGCGCCCCCAAAGGCGATCATTGTGTAATCTGCAAGGTCTTCGCCGTTTTCCACCGCATGCACCCGCGCAGCATTGGCCATGTTTTCATCGACCACCTCAGCCAGCCCGAAGGCCGCCATTTGCGCATCCATTTCCAGCGGCGCACCCAATGTGCCCAACGCCTGCAACGCGGCAGCAGCATCAAGTTTAATTGAACCCCCTGCGAAATGGTCAGGGTCCAGCTTGCCCAGTGTCAGGTCCGCATCCGTCACCGCAGGGCGCGCGCCGCCGCGCCCATAGCAGGCCGGACCCGGTTCTGATCCCGCACTTTCAGGGCCAACACGGATCTGGCGCATCGCATCCACGTGCGCAAGGCTGCCGCCCCCCGCCCCGATCTCGACCATATCAATGACAGGGATCGAGATTGGCATGCCTGACCCCTTTTTGAAGCGATAGGTGCGCGCAACCTCAAAGACGCGTGCGGTCTTGGGTGTTTGGTTATTGATCAGACAAATCTTGGCCGTTGTCCCGCCCATGTCGAAGGACAGCACCTTGTTCAGACCATAACGTGCGGCAATATTGGCGGCAAAGACAGCCCCGCCCGCAGGCCCGGATTCCACCAGCCGCACCGGAAATTCCGCCGCACTTTCAAGGCTGATAATCCCGCCGCCAGAGTGCATGAGAAAGATGGGGCAAGCCGCCCCTTCCTGGGTCAGGCGGCCTTTGAGGCGGCCCAGATAGGACTTCATCAGCGGTTTGATGTAGGCGTTGGCAACGGTGGTGTTAAAGCGTTCATACTCGCGCATCTGCGGTGATACTTCGGACGACAGCGAGATCATTACATCCGGCAGTTTTTCGGCCAAAACCGCGCGGATCATGCGTTCATGGCTGTCGTTCAGATAGGCATGAATCAGGCCGACAGCGATGCTTTCAAAACCGTAAGATGCGATCTCATCAGCAAGTGCTTCAACATCCGCGCGGTCCAGCGCCACCAGCACATCGCCGCGCGCGTCGATGCGCTCTTTGAGCGTAAACCGGTGCTGGCGCGGCAACAGCGGTTCGGGCAGTTGCAGGTTCAGATCATATTGTTCAAAGCGGCTTTCGGTGCGCATCTCGATGACATCACGGAAGCCTTCGGTGGTAATCAGCGCTGTCTTTGCGCCGCGCCGTTCGATCAACGCGTTGGTGGCAAGTGTTGTGCCGTGGATGATCTGGTCGATCTGCGGGGGTGTAACGCCAGCCTTGGCACAGACCTGATGCATCCCGTCGATAATAGCGTTTTCGGGGGCGGCATAGGTGGTCAGTACCTTGGTGGAATAGGACATATCCCCCACCTCAAGCACCACATCCGTAAAGGTGCCGCCGATATCCACGCCCATGCGTATATGTTGCTGCATTGCGGGGCTCCTTCACGCACAAATTCCGCGTCAGCTTAGAAGCGATATTTGGGCGATACAAACGGCTTCGACGGCCATGAGAAAGAAATTTTTCAAGGTGCGCAATGAAAGTTCATGGGGAAAACATGGAACTTTCCCGTCCGCGTTCACTGTTTGACAAGGGTTTTGCGCGAGATCTCTTACTTGCAATGAAATCCGGAGTATACCGCATGCGCAATTTCATCTCGAACATGTCACTGCGTGGTCAATTGATCATCAGTTCGGTGATCTTAATCACAGCCCTGTTTGCGATGGTAATCGGCGTTCTGCAGTATTCACAAAAGAAGACGTTGATCGAAAGAGCGCAGTTGGAACAAAACACGGGGCTGCGCATCCTGACATCAACTTTCATGGATCAATTCGAAGATATCGCAGTGGCGTACGGGGCAGATGGCGCTGTCACATCCGTGACCTGGGATGCGATCCCCGCCTTTGAAGACCACCACCTGATCGACCGCGTGGGTGCAATTTCAGGGGAAACGGCCACCGTGTTTGTGTGGGATCAGGGCGCAGGTGATTTCATTCGGCGCACCACAAATATTATCAAGCCTGACGGGGAACGCGCCGTTGGCACACCTTTGGGGACCGCCAATCCAGTGTTCGATGTCATGCGAAACAAGCAAACATTTCGTGGCGAAGCGGTGATTCTGGGAAAACCCTATCTGACGATTTACGAACCTGTCATGGATAGCCGAGGTGACGTGATCGGCATTTTCTACGTGGGCGTCGAACGCACGCGGATCGACGCGGCACTTGCATCCAGCTTCTGGCTCGGGTCCGGAACGGCGGCAGCGATTATTCTCGTTGGTGCTGCCTTATTGGCCGTGTTGATTTCTTGGCTTTTGCGCCCGCTGAGCGTTCTGGCAGACAGGATTTCGCAAGTGGCACAGGGCCATTTGCATCAAACAATTCCTTTTATCGCGCGCAAGGACCAAATCGGCGCGATCGCCAAAGAGATCTCAGGGTTTCAGGAAGAATTGAACCGCGCAGAGGCCGTGAAACAGGCCTCTGAAACCGCACAAGCCGAGCAGGCCTTCGCGGTGAGCGCCCTGCGTGATGCGCTGGAAAAGCTCGCGAAACAGGATCTGATGGTGCGGGTGTCTGCGCGGCATGGTGAAAGTTTCCCGCAGGATTATGCCGCGCTGCGTGATGACTTTAACCAGTTCGTGACGCATCTTTCGCAGACCATTTCGGACATTGGCAGCATTGCCGATGAAGTCGAAAGGATCGGCCAGTCAATCGGTGCGGAATCCGCTGAACTGGCAACACGCGTCGAAAGTCAGGCCAAAACACTGGCGGGTTCAGCGACGTCGCTGAACCGTTTGACCGAGGAGACTACACAAATCGTACAAAAAGCGGATCAGGCGGATGCGGCCGCAACCCGCAGCCAATCGCTGTCGTCGGATAGTCGCACTGCATTGGAAGCCGCGATGCAATCAATCGGGCGTATCGAGGCATCGTCGGGTGAAATTACGAAGATAATCGGCGTGATCGAAGATATCGCCTTTCAGACAAACCTGCTTGCGTTGAATGCAGGCGTTGAAGCGGCACGTGCCGGTGATGCAGGCCGCGGCTTTGCTGTCGTCGCCTCCGAAGTGCGCGGGCTTGCCAAGAATGCCACGGATTCGGCAAAGGAAATCAAGGCGCTGATATCGACCAGCGCTGCGGAAATTCAATCGGGCAATAAGCTGGTGCAGAATACAGGGCTCAAGCTTGGTGAAGTGTTGGAACATGTCGAATCTCTCGGCGGGCTCGTATCGGATATCGCGCAATCCGTCCGCCGGCAGGCCAGTGACCTAGATGAAATCAACGGCAGTGTCCGGACCTTGGACAATATGACCCAGAAGAATGCGTCGATGGTCGAACAGACGGGCACTGCTGTCGGGTTTTTGCGCGATGAATCTCTGCGGTTGTCCGACTCTTTGAAGGGATTCCGCACACCACAACGCATCGCCAGAGTGCAAAACACGGGAAATTTTGCAATCATCGACGACACACCGCGCAAGGCGACGGGAACTTGAGCCGGCCTGAGCTAGTGAAAATCCCGCGACTTGGGGATGACCCGCACATCGCGCGGATGCCCGCCCCTTGGGTCGTGTGGGATGGGCTTTCTGACCTCATCGGCGCGGGCCAATGGTGCCTCCATCCGGTCATGCGACAGCCGTTCCAGCGCATCACTGCGGTCGGTCAGGTGATGGGCGACCACATGGATCACGTCGGCATCGCGCTGGACGGTCCCGCGCACGTCAATTACGCGGGCCCGCATGATGACCTTGCGATAAGCCTCCATCACCTTGGGCCAGACGACTAGATTGGCGACACCGGTTTCATCCTCCAGCGTGATGAAACACACGCCCTTGGCACTGCCCGGGCGTTGCCGGATCAACACGATGCCAGCCAGTTTGATCTGCCGCCCATTGCGCATGTCCTGCAGGGCACGGGTCGGGACATAGCCTTGTTTGTCCATACTGCGGCGGAGGAAGGACATCGGATGCGCTTTGAGTGACAGCCGCGCCGTCTGGTAGTCCGCCACCACATGTTCGCACACAGGCATCCGGGGAAGATCAAAACGCTGTTCTTCGCCCTCATCGTGGGTGCCCGCAAAAAGCGGCAGGTCCGGCGCATCGCGCAGGGCGCGCGCGTCCCAAAGCGCTTGCCGCCGGTCCAGCGTCATGGAACGCACCGCATCTGCAGCGGCGAGTTTACGCATGGTGCCCGCATCAAGCCGCGCGCGTTCTTTAAGGTCAGCCAAATCAGTGAAAGGTGCCGTGCGGGCATCCATCACACGCTGCCCCATCTCTTGCCGCATCCCGTCAATCTGGCGCAGGCCCAACCGCACGGCAAAGACACCGGGGCTGACGGGTTCCAGCGTATTGTCCCAATCCGAATAATTCACGTCCGCCGCCCGCACGATCACCTGATGTTCACGGGCATCCCGCACGATCTGGGCGGGGGCGTAAAAGCCCATCGGCTGGGAATTCAGCAAGGCCGCGCAGAACACGTCCGGATAATGGCATTTGAGCCAGCACGAAATGTAGACCAGATGCGCGAAACTGGCGGCATGGCTTTCGGGGAAACCGTAGTCACCGAAGCCTTTGATCTGGTTGAAACAGCGTTCCGCAAATTCCGGATCATACCCGCGTTTAATCATGCGGCTGACCATCTTGTCCTCAAGCGCGCCGATAGTGCCGCGGGACCGGAAGGTGGCCATGGCTTTGCGCAGCTCATTGGCTTCTTTGGTGGAAAACTCTGCCGCAACCATGGCGATTTTCATCGCCTGTTCCTGAAAGATCGGCACACCGAGGGTGCGACCCAGCACTTTGCGCAGCTCGTCAGGATCATGCCCCGGACCGGGCGATGGGTATTCCGGCGGCTCCTTGCCACTGCGCCTGCGCAGGTAGGGATGGACCATGTCCCCCTGAATGGGCCCGGGCCGCACGATGGCGACCTGAATGACCAGATCGTAGAATTCACGCGGTTTCAGGCGCGGCAGCATATTCATCTGTGCGCGACTTTCCACCTGAAAGGTGCCCAGACTGTCCCCGCGGCACAGCATATCATAAACTGCCGGGTCCTCTTGCGGGACCGTGGCAAGCGTGAAGCGTTTATCGTAATGCGCATCGATCAGATCAAACGCCTTGCGGATGCACGTCAACATGCCCAGCGCCAGAACATCGACCTTGAGAATGCGCAAGGCATCGATATCGTCCTTGTCCCATTCGATAAAACTGCGATCAGGCATCGCGCCATTGCCGATGGGGACTGTCTCAACCAGCGGTTTTTCAGTCAGGACAAATCCGCCCACATGCTGGCCCAGATGGCGCGGCATGCCGATCATCTGGTCGGCCAGTTTGATGGTGCGCGCCATCAGCGGATCACGCAGGTCGATCCCCGCCTCTGCCGCCTCGCGCGCGCCCACTTCGCGCCCCCATGACCCCCAGATGGTCTTGGCCAATGCGGTTGTGATATCCTCGGACAGCCCCATGACTTTACCCACCTCGCGTACCGCCATGCGGGGCCGGTAGTGGATTACGGTCGCACAGAGTGCGGCACGGTGGCGCCCGTATTTCCGGTAGATATGCTGGATCACCTCTTCACGGCGTTCATGTTCGAAATCAACGTCGATATCAGGGGGTTCGCGGCGCTCTTCGCTGATAAACCGCTCAAACAGCAGGTCGTTCTTGTTGGGGTCAACAGAGGTGATCCCCAACACATAACAGACGGCAGAATTGGCCGCAGAGCCCCTGCCCTGACACAGAATTTCCGGCGTGGTCTGGTGACGTGCGAAATCAACGATTTGTTCGATGGTCAGAAAATACTGGGCGAGATCAAGCTTGGCAATCAGCGCCAGTTCTTTGCGCAGGACTGCCGTGATTTGAGGCGGGACACCGTCGGGATAGCGGGTGGCGGCGCCCTTCCACGTCAGGTTTTCGAGGTGTTCTTGCGCGGTAGAACCTTCCGGCACCGTCTCGCGGGGGTATTCATAGGCCAGTTCGGTCAGGTTGAAATTGCACGCATCCGCCACTTTGCGCGTTGCCGTGATTGCATGGGGCCATTCGGCGAAAAGCCGTTCCATTTGCGCCGGCGATTTAAGGTGTCGTTCGGCGTTGGCATCCAGCAGAAAGCCTGCTTTCTGGATCGTGGTTTTGTGCAGGATGCAGGTCATGACATCCTGCAAAGGGCGCCTGTCGGCGGCGTGATAATGCACGTCATTCGTCGCCAGAATAGAGAGCCCGTTGGCACGGGCCAGCGCATCAAGCTGATTGATCCGCGCGCGATCATCACCGCGATAAAGATGGCTCGCCGCGATATGTTTGAGCGTCGGCAGCGCGCGGATCTGCCGCCGCAAACCGACACTGAAATGGTCAATATTTTCGCCGGGCAGCGCAATCAACTGCACCCCTGCACTCTGTTCGGCCAGATCGTCCAGCGTAATATCGCAAGCTCCCTTATCCTGCCGCGCACCATCAACCCCATGCATTTTGCCCTTGGACAGCAGCGTGCACAGCCGCCCATAAGCAGCACGATCTGTAGGATAGGCGAGGAAAGCCTCACCACTGATCAGTTGGATACGGCACCCAATGACGGGGCGAATTTTCGCTTTGGTGGCTTCGGTGTGCAGGCGCACAACACCGGCCATCGTGTTGAGGTCCGCACAACCCAGCGCATCATAGCCCAGCGCCCAAGCGGTCGCGGCCAGATCCACCGCGTCAGAGGCCCCGCGCAGAAAGGAAAAACAGGTCGTCACCCCCAGTTCGACAAAGGGTGCTCGAGGGTTTGGCGGGAAATCATCGCCCTCTAGCGTACGTCGGGGGTGTTGGTGGTCGTTTTCAGGCATCATTCCCCCCCGACCCGACAGGCTTATCATCTTGCCGGAAAATACTCCCGCCGGAGGCATCCCAAGCCCGCAATTTGCACCACCCGTTCATGCGAAAAACCCATGCACAAACCAGCGCGGATCCCCCCCGCGCCCATCCTCATGAAGACCTTCACGATACAGCCACAACCGCAGGCCAGCCTGGTTCTCAACCTTGAAATAGTCGCGCAACCGCGTGCCGGGGCGGTCCTTCCACCATTCGGGCGCGATCCGTTCCGGCCCTGCATAACGGGCCACGCGGTGGGTTTGCCTGCGCCAGACAAATTGCGCAGGTGGGCCTTCTGGTACGGCATAAAGCACGCGCACCTCTTCGGGATGATCAAGCAGGCGCAGGGGGCGTTCTTTGGTCAAAACCACACCCGTCTCAGGGATCGTGGCCAGCGCTGCAATGCGCGCCTCGGCCCGTTCGGGCAGATGGCTTTGACGCAAGATCGGGCGGGTAACGGCGCGGGGCCCGAATTTCGCGCTGAGCCGGTCAATCAACTGTGTCAGATGCAGGTCATCGTCCGCCCCGCCCTCCAAACGGGTTTGGCGATCCTGCATCTCCTCGACCGCACCTGCCGCAAGCGTGATCAGGTCAAACCCGAAACCGGGATTGATACGTTCCAGCCTATCCCGAAAAAGACCCTGCAAATGCGCAGGATCGTGTGTTGGTGCAGAGGTCGCCACATCAACATGGCTGACATCACCGTCCGTTCTGTAAACCGTCAGATGCAGGCGGCGGCAGCCCTGTCCGGTTTGCTTCAACTGGTCACAGAGGTCCGCGCAAAGGTCCGGCAGATGCGGCGTTGGATCAAAAATCGGCTCGGCGAGGCGGGCCTGCGCGCGGATCACAGGCTTGGCATCGACGCTGGAGACAGGTTCAGCCAATTTGCCCATCAACTGGTCCAGCCGTATCAGCGGATTGGCCTGCACCCCCGCCTTTACAAAGCGGCGGGTCAGGGACAGGCGGGGCACATCCATAACCGCACCAATGGTTTTCAACCCCAAGCGGCGCAGCAAAAGCAGCGTCGCTGCATCAAGCCGCAAACCGGCCACTGGCAAGGCCCCCAGCTTGAAATAAATCTCATCCATCCCGCACATCGCACGCACCGGACCGAAACGCGCAAGCGCCCAGGCCGCCCCCCACGTAGGGGCCACCGCCAACCGCGCGGTCAGACCCAGCAAAGACAACTGTGTTTCCATCTCGACCAGCATAGCCGCCTCCCCACCCCAAAGATGATCGGCCCCTGTGGTGTCCAGAATAAGCCCGTCATTGCCATCCCGCACCGTCCACGGGCACCAACGACGCGCCCAAAGAACCAGCCGGTCAAGGGCGGCATGATCACCCGCCTCATCGGCATATGCGACCTGCAGTTCGGGGCAAATCGCACGCATATCGACCACCCGCGATCCCGGCGTGATCCCCTTAAGCCGCGCGGTCCGGTTGGCCGCATGAATAACCGGCCCATGCTGTCCTTCGCGGGCCAGCACAACGGGAATATCATCCGGCGGTGCGTTCCCTTGCCGTTCCATCACGCGCATCCACCGCTCGATCGCGAACTGGGGCAGCGAGATCGACACGATCCGTCGCGCGGTCATAGCTGGCCACCCATTGGCCGGGCCTGGTATGGCGTGCGCGAAACAGATCGAGCGCCCAGCGCGGCGCACCAGGTGCCTGCGGATCGTGGGGATGCGGGACAGAAGGGATACTGGCGATACGCCAACGTTCGCGCGCAGCACTGAGATCGGGGCTGGCCGCCCTGCGGATCAACCAGCAGGGCAGATCGCCGGCCTCTGCGCGCAGGGCCAGTCGCTTGGTCGCGGTAAAATCCAAACCGGGCGGATCGCCCCAAATCTCGCCAATTACGGCGCCAAGGCTGCGACACCGCAAGCCGTCTTCCATCGCCCAAAGCACGTCCATGGCACGCGACAGATCGACCATAATCACCGGACGGTCCGCACGCATTGCCGCCAGTGCAGGACGTCCCGCCTCTTTGCGGGACAACCGATCCTGAACCCAGAGGACCGGTGCCGTACCGCGTGGCAGCCGCGATAGCACAAAGCCCACAGTACTGGCGTCTGCGGGGTGGCGCGCAAAAGCCTCCGACAAGGTATGGGCGTTTGGCGCAATATGCGGCCCCTGCTCTGCCAAACCTTTGTGTAAACGAAGTGGGGTCACACACGACACATCGAATCCCTCTTAATGTTCACTCTTTGTTCTATTTCACTTTGTTCTTTTTCGCAACGTCCGCCCCACTGCGAAATGGGCAGGCAGAACATCAAAGACGTAAAGCCCGCAAAACCCAAGATTCTACTTGTGATCGGCAGTTTGTTCCTGCTAGACGCGTCGGCGGAGACGTGGCCGAGTGGTCGAAGGCGCTCCCCTGCTAAGGGAGTAGGCGGGAAACCGTCTCGAGGGTTCGAATCCCTTCGTCTCCGCCAGACCTTCTAAATCGTTGATGAAATCCCGAAAATCGCAAGTGGGAACACAGACGCGAGGGGACCTGCTGCCCACAGACCAACGCCTGCGCATGACAAGAAACGTTATGACCAACCGCAGATTGTCGTGACAGATAAACCGCGGGACCATACGGCCGCCAAGAAGGTCTTTGGCGATGCTGCGTTTCAAGCAGATGCGATGTCTGCGGACTTTCGCCGCGGTTCGCTCTTCAAGCTGTCACCATTTCAATCAGGAACGCAACCTCCGCTCGCGTGACAATTCCAAGCTCACCCGGAGCGTTGCACTCTCTGCGTGCTACAAGCGTTGTTCCGGGTAAGTGCGCGCTTTCAGTAGCAAAATGCGACTGGTTCGAACGGGTCTGACAAAACCTTCGCGTAAAGCTTCGCTAACTGTCCGATGTCCTGGGCCTCCTTTCACGTCACGGGTCAACGGCGCGGCAGGCTATCCGCTTCCGCCTGCGCAATGCTCTTGGTGATGAGATCAATGAAATCTTCCACGGTTTCATGCTCAAGCCGCTCCAGATGACGCATTTCTTGCGCCCGCTTTGCAACTTCGGTTAATCCCAATGTCGATGCTGCACCTTTCAGACTATGCAGAGCTGCATCGACACAGTCGTCATCACCTTCTGGCTGTTCAACCGCGACGAACGACCGCAATTTGAAACCATCACTGGAGATTTGTCCCAAGAGCTCCAGAAGGAGCGGCGTTCCCAATTCATCCCTTATTGCATCGAGTTGTTGTGCATCGAGCAAGTTGCCTGTTTGCGCTGGCTCTGCCGGCGTCGCATAGGTCTCAAAGATATATGCGATCTTGGACCGCGTGACCGGTTTGGCAAGAAAGTCATCCATTCCAGCATCCAGGCAACGCTGCCGGTCTTCTGCAAATGCGTTTGCCGTCAAGCCAATAATCGGGATAGTGAAACCAAGATCACGCAGTTTGCGCGTTGCCGTAATACCGTCCATCAAAGGCATTTGCAGGTCCATTACAGCAAAATCAAAGGCCGCTTTGGTGCAATGCTCGATTGCAGATTGGCCGTTACCCGCAGTGACAACCGTCGCACCGAAACTTTCGAACAACGCCCTTGCGACCTCTTGGTTGATCGGGTGGTCTTCAACCAACAAGATAGTGCTGCGATAGACCAGCCTTCGCTCTTTTCGATCGTCCAACGCATTGACGGCCCTCGTTTCGGCAGGACCGACGATATCAACCGGCAGTTCCAACCAAAATGTGCTTCCTTGGCCTTCGGTGCTGACCACGCCGATTGCCCCACCCAACCCCTCGACGATACGCTTGGATATCGCCAACCCCAAACCGGTTCCGCCGAACCGACGCGATGATGAGTTTTCGATCTGGCTGAAATTTTGAAACAGTTTTGCCAGATCAGCCTGCGGAATTCCAATGCCGGAATCTGTAACTTCGATCCGGAGCGTTGTATCCTCCGACATCAAGAACCGTACAACTATGGTGCCTGACGGCGTGAATTTGATAGCGTTCCCGATCAGATTTACCAGGACTTGCCGCAAACGGACGTCATCTGTTGCTACAATAAGTGGCTGCACGTCGAACGTTAGTGTCAAGCCCGCGTCATTCAGGCGTTGCTGGAAAACATCGTGCAGAATGTCGGCGAGATCCGGCAAAGAAACGGGTGCTACCTGATAGGTCAACCCGTTTGCGTTCAGGTTGGAAAAGTCGAGTATGTCGTTGATCGCATCAAGCAAGATGTGACCGGAGCGCCTGATCGTCAAAGTGAGCCGGGCCTGCGCCGGGTTAAGGTGGGTGTCATCCAAAAGATCGACGGCGCCGATAATGCCATTCAGAGGGGTCCGTATCTCATGGCTCATGGTGGCAAGAAACATCGACTTTGCATTGGTGGCGGCCTGCGCAGCTTTTGCGCTTTCGGCATTACGCAAAGAGAGCTCCTTAAGCTGGCGCTGCGCATTTGCGATGATCCGCAATTGGACGAATTGAAGGATGATCGTGCAAATGAACACCAGCCCTGTCAGGCCGACGACGGTTGCGAGGCGCCCGTAATCTGACGATGTTTGCGCGCGCGTGACCGCCCGCGCTGTTCCCAAAATATCGTTCGTTGCAATCACCAGCCCATTGCTTTGCTGTTGCAATTCACGGGCGTCATCCAGAAGCGAATTGAGAGAATTGACCAAAACGGCAGGGGTGTTCGCCGTTGCATCAATGCGATCAGCGAGGGACTGGATATCAGCCTGAAGCGCCAAAGCCATTTTAGCGAGGATCTGGGAATCACTAAACCGCTCTGAGAAGAACCCCGCGTCCAGCAAGGTCATTCGGCTATAAACCAGATCGAATGTCAGGTAGACCCTGTCGATCGCTTGGGGTGTGCCTGCCTTTTGTGCGATCAGGATTGCTTCGATAAAACGGGTTGCCTCGCGGTGTGTCTGGAACACCGCCCACATGGCGTCTTCGCGCACACTGGCCAAAACCGCTTCCTGACGGTCGCGAAGGTTCGCGAATAAGTAGATCGTCATTCCGATCAACACGATGCCAAGCCCAATCAGGACAGATGTCGCCGCCCGAATGATATGCGGGGGAACACGCATGAACGGATGCAGGGTCACACTATTCGATCACCTCAATCCGCGTGATCTGCCAAACCGATCTGCCAAAGTAGATTTCGTTAAAAAGTGCCGGAAATTCGTCGAACGGGTAGATCAGGAACAAGGGGCCTTTTTCGCGCACTGACATCATTTCACCGTCCAGATGCGTGGCAAGAATCACAGGAAACTCGCGCACGTCTGCCACAGGCACATCGGCCGCATAATCGTTCAGGGCAATCACCCGCATGATCGACCCTTGCGCGCCAACAGCGTCCAGAACTGCTGCGGCAAGCGGGCCCTCAAAATCATGTTCCGCATCGAACCAGGGGGTGTTCGCGGTGATTGTGCGCCGCTCTAACGCTGCCAGCATTTCACGATCAAAACGCGCCACATCGGGCCCGTTTGTCTGGGTAATGGCACCCGATATGGTCAGGATGACCGGACCCTTGGGCTCAGCAAGGCCGTCCGCATGCGCCAGCGATGCGAACGTACAGATCACCATCAAAAGAAGACCTCTCATCAGACAGATCCTTTCATGTTTCAGGCCACAAATTGTGAACCGTTGTTTTCCAAATAAGCGTTCCTGACTTGGTCGCTGACGGCGACAAACGCGTTTACGCAGCTTGGGTCAAAGTGGTGACCTGATTGTCTTAAGATTTCATCAAGCGCGTCATCAAAATCCCACGCCGGCTTGTAGCTCCGCTCGGTACACAAGGCGTCAAATACATCTGCAATGGCGACAATTCTTGCCGACAGGGGAATCTCTTCACCAGACAGCCCGTGAGAATAGCCAGACCCATCCCACTTCTCGTGATGATAGAGCGCAATCTCGTGCGCCATTTTTATGAGGTCGCTATCGCCATCTGACAGGATCTCGGCACCAATCATGGTATGGGTCTGGATGATGTCACGTTCATCGGGCGTCAGCTTGGCAGATTTGTGAAGGATGGCATCAATGATGCCTATCTTGCCGGCGTCATGAAGCGGCGCGGCCAGGTAGACTGTCCTGCAAAAGTGTTCACTCAAGCCCATCTGTTGTGCGATCAGACTGGCACAGGTGGCCACCCTGGAAATGTGTCCGCCGGTTGACCCATCGCGCATCTCAATTGCGCGCGACAGTCGCCAGATCAGTTCTTCCTCGCGGATTCTGAGGTGCTGCGTTGCCCGCTGCACCTCCAGATCAAGGGTTTTTGCCCGCTCCAAAAGCGCAAGCTGTGCCTTGCGCAACGCAAGCAGGTTTTTCACACGCACCCGAAGCTCTTCCGGATCAAAAGGCTTGTTGACGAAATCAGTGACCCCCGCTTTGACGGCTTCCAGGCGCAAGGCACGATTTTCGTCGGCTGTCAGCATAATGACCGGAACGGCCTTGTAGCCCGGCAAGAGCCGAAGCCGTTCAACAAGCTCTACACCGTTGATTTCCGGCATCTGATAGTCAACCAGAACCAAATCAAAGCTGGTTTCATCGCATCGCGCCAGCGCGCGCATCGCAGATGAGTAACTTTCTATCTGATGATCGTCAGCGCGTTTCAGGACTGCGCTGATGACGTTCAGGCTGACTACCGCATCATCAACCACGCAAATACGCATAGGATGCCCCATAACCGCGCGTTCTCCATCCGTTTGTGTGGCATATTCATACGGGATAGACGCAACGCTTTGAAAGCAATGAGTGTTTCGGATTTTATTCAAATGCCCTGCATCAAGACCGTCAGCCTGCTCCGACGCTGACCAGCGAGGGTGGCCGGTCAAGGTTCATGCACCACAGCAGGGCATTGGTCACGCCGCACAAAACGCTGGTCGCGTGCGCTTGGTAAATCTGCGCCCCGCGTGTCACAGACAGGGCTGTTGCAGGCTCGCGTTCATATGCTTGCTTGAAAAAAATGGGGGCCCGTGAAGCTTCTTGACGACAAGGAAACTATATTGGCGGCTCATGAACAACACACTCGAGCCATCGACAAGATCGCGTTGCGACACCAATCCTCGCGCATGAAACGTCTGGGTAGTATTGCGTGCGATAGGTTCCACGGGTCCCTCACTGAAAGTACTGAAAAGTCTTGTTGAAGGCACCGCAGGATACGCCGCCTCCTAATTCAAACGCTGCAAACGGCTGTGAACAGCACGCCGCGGCAACCGAGTTTCGCGCTGCCGAACGCGTCGAGATACGGCTTTGCAGCGGCCTGCGCTTCGGCGATATCGCTGAAGGTACGACCTGCTGAAAAACCAACTTCAATACACTTTCTCAAATCCTTTCGTTCTTCAAAATTTCTTACGCCAAGGGCCGTTTGAATTGTCCGTCGGCCTGTTTGTTTTAGGCCGCGGCGACCCACACCGATGTGCGCAGGGACACATTTTGCATGAAGTCGGCCCTTTTTTTGCCAGTTGGCTATCGTAGAGTGTAAAGCTAGAGTTCCCGAGCAATAAAATTGGGGCAACGATGTCCGTAGACGAAGCGACCCGGCACTCATTGAAACACTGTGGCCTGCTGCGCGACATGGATCAGCTGGCGTTGGATGCAGTCCTCCAGAAAATGACCGTCTTGCACGTCCCTCGTGGCAAGCTGATCATGATGCACGGCGACAAGACGACCGAGACATATTTCCTGCTCTCCGGGACCGTCATCGGACAGGTCATGGCCGCAAGCGGGCGCGAAATCCTGTTTACCGAAATTGCCCAAGGGGGGTATTTCGGAGAACTGGCATCATTGGATGGCAATGCCCGTTCAATTACAATTTCGGCGCATTCGGACTGCGTGTTGGGCAGGCTTCAGGGTGCAGATTTCCTTGCGCTTTTGCGCATGTATCCGCAATTGGCGATCAATCTGGCCACAGATCTTGGCACACGCCTGCGGCGCATGAATGACCGGGTGTTCGGACTTGTGGTCCATAACGTCGAAACGCGGGTACGCGTCAGGCTGATGCAACTGGCCCAAGAGCAGGAACAGCTGGTCAACGGCGGTGTGATCACCAAGGCCCCAACCCACGAAGTGATCTCGAATTTCATCGGTGCCAACCGTGAGGCCGTCAGCCGCGTCATCGCCCGACTGAACCGCGATGGCGTTATCACGTCGAAACGCGGCGTGATCACAATTAACGATGTCGATACTTTGCTGGATACCGAAGACGCGGTTTGACGTGCGCTGGCGCACATCGAACCACCTGTGCAGATGATTGAGTGCCGGGACCGATCAAGCGGAGGTCCCTTTGTTTCAGGGCCCGTGTGCCGCGCCTTTCCAAAACACATATCATTCAGGGGAATCCCATGGAACGTCATCAAAGAAACCGCCGTATCGTCACCACGCTATCGGATTTTCACGCCCGCGAAAGAGATGCGGGTCGCATGGATCTGAAGAACAGCAAGGGCTCAACATCGCTCGCGGGCTGGTTTCTGGGCCCATTGGCCGAAAACCAGGAGGTGCTGGACAAATCCATCGCCAAGGCGATTGCCGCGCATTGCGACGCGCGGCGCGAATATGGTGCACAGTTTCGCGATCCGCCCTTTGTGACGTCTGAAATTAAGGCCTCTGACGACTATCGCAAAACCATCGCCACACTGGACACCAAGCTTGAGGATCTGCTGGGCGCGCTTCACGGCTCTATCCCGCTGTCAAGCTATCGCAACCAGTCACATATGTATTGGGATATCACGATGCCCGGTGCCATCGGATACTTTGCAGCGATGCTTTATAACCAGAACAACGTCGCCGCCGAAGCATCACCGGTCACCACCCTGCTTGAGATCGAGGTCGGCAAGGATCTGTCGCGCATGCTGGGCTATCACGTACCCAACGACGCGGAGACAGCCCAAGGTGCGCTGACACCATGGGCGCATATCACCTGTGACGGATCTGTCGCGAATGGCGAATCCATGTGGGCGGCGCGTAACCTCAAATACATGCCCATCACCATCGCCGAGGCGATCCGCAACGAACCTGACATGGCAGGGGGCAAGGAGGTTAAAGTCACCCTCGCCGATGGACGTTCGGTCAAACTGCTTGATCTGGACTGTTGGGAATTGCTGAACGTCGCAATTGATGATGTCATCGCGCTGTCACCGCGCCTGCAATCTGATTTCGGGATCACACCCGAGGCGATCAAGGCGGCCTTGGACAAATACTCTGTCCAGAACCTTGGCCTTGCGGAATACCAGCAACGTTTCATCGCAAAAGACACGCAAAACCTGCCGGTCGTTCTTGCACCTGCCACGGCGCATTACTCATGGCCCAAAAGTGCGGCCCTGATCGGGCTGGGGGCCAACCAGTTGTGGCGAATTCACGTCGATCAGGACGGACGTATGCGCATGGATCACCTGCGTGAAACCTTGCAGCGCTGCCTCGACGACAAGCGCCCGATCCTCGAAGTGGTCGCCGTCATCGGCTCGACCGAAGAAAGTGCCGTTGATCCGCTGGCCGATATGGTGGAACTGCGCGATGAATTCCGCAGGAAAGGTCTGGAATTCACGCTCCACATCGACGGGGCATGGGGCGGTTACTTTGCCTCTATGCTGCGCGACAGCAAAGAACCGGTTGATCCCGATCAGGGCGGAGCACTCGAACAGACGCCGGCCTTGATCATGAGCGATTATGTCATGCGTCAGTACCATGCCTTTGCGCAGGCTGACACGCAGACGGTTGATCCGCATAAGGCGGGCTTTATCCCCTACCCCGCCGGAGCACTTTGCTATCGCAACGGGGCGATGCGCGACATGATCACCTTTACAGCGCCTGTGGTCTATCACGGCGGCGTTGATCCCACGGTCGGCGTTTACGGGATCGAAGGGTCCAAACCCGGGGCGGCGGCGGCGGGAGTTTATCTCTCCCACGCCATGATCAGACCGGATAAGTCAGGCTATGGGAAACTGCTGGGCAAATGTATTTTCAACTCCAAACGGCTTTATGCCGAGCTCGTGGCACTTGATGGCACGGACGATTACATCAAGGTGGTGCCGTTCCAGCGCCTGCCATGCGAAAAGACCGGCAAAGGCAATCACGCTCGCGCCGCAGAGATCGCCTACATCCGCGAAAATTTCGTACCCCGCGACAATAATGATCTGGTCGCATTCCTGCTGAATGATCAAAAGGCGCTGGATCTGTTCAAGGAGCTGGGCTCCGATCAGAATATCGTCACCTATGCGGTGAATTTCAAAACTTCGGAAGGCTGGAACACGGATGTTGCGCTGATGAATGCCGTGAACACCGCCATCTACAAGGCCCTGTCGATCAGCACCTTCAACGGTGGCACTGTGCCGGAAAATCCTATGTTTGTGACCTCTTCTGCCTTCGATGTGCCCAGTTATGGACAAAGTTTTGTGGATGCCTATGGCGCACGCGCCGGGTTGGCCCCCACGCAAGGAACCGCGATCTCTTTCCTGATCTCAACCACACAGGATCCGTGGGTTTCGGCAACAGCAGAGGGGAATTATCTCCCCAAAGTTGTTGCGGCCTTCAAAGCGGCTGCTAAAACAGCCGTGGACGATGTGCTGCGGCTACACGGGCTGACACACGGCTGAACACGACAATAAAACCAGAAGGGGTCTCTATGCTGAAAGTTGCAACAGGTTGGTCCGACGATCCCGAAAGTACAACTGCAGCACAAGAGGCCCTCGACATGGCCGTGTCAGCATTGGACGGCCATGTTCCGAAAGCCGCCCTCGTCTATGCGGCAATCGACCAGGACCTTTCCGTGATCGGGAAAACATTGCGTGCGCGCTATCCTGATATGTTGGTGGCAGGCGGCACGACCGATGGCGAAATCGCTGGCGGTGAAGGGTTCTTGGAAGACAGCCTTGTCATCATGCTGTTTGCGTCAGACAGCCTTGAGTTCGCCGTGGGCATCGGGCGTAACGCCATTGCAGAGCCTGCCCGATCCACCGCCGATGCGGTTGGAATGGCACGCGCAGGATCGGACAAGAAAATCCACCTTGGCATCGCCATGCTCGAAGGCTTGGGCACGAACATCCACGACCTTGTCGGCGGCCTGCAAGACGCCCTTGGCGCAGGTGTGCCCATTGTCGGCGGCGCTGCGGGCGATCAGCTCCGGTTTCAGGGCACCCGCCAGATCTGCAATGACATCGTGACAAGCGATGCTGTGGTGATCTTGACCGTGCATGGGGCTGTGAACGTCTCGGTGGGCGTGGCCACAGGCTATACCCCGCTGGGTCAGCCGCACCATGTGACAAAGGCCGAAGGTGCTGTCGTTCACCAGATCGACAACCGTCCCGCAGCCGAGCTGTATGCCGACTACCTGCAACAGCCTTCAATCTTTTATCCGCTGGCGGTACAGGACGAAACACGGCGCTCCTTGGTGCTTAGCTCTCCTTTGAATTTCGATGCCGACACAGGTGCGCTGCATCTGGTCAACCCTGTTGCGCAGGGTAGCGTGGTGCAGCTTTCAACAGCATCGCGGCAGGAAATTATTGACGCTGCCCGCAATGCCGTCGGTCAGGCCGCGGCAGGGATGCAAGGCAACCCCGTCGACGCAGCGCTGCTTTTTTCCTGCGCAGGCCGCCGTGCAACACTGGGGACACGCACCCGCGAAGAATACGACAACGTACGCACAATTATCGGGGATGATGTACCCATCGCAGGCTTCTACTGCTACGGTGAAATCGGCCCCGAAAAGGCAGGCGGCCCGTCCTTGACACATACCAATGCATTCGTCGCGGTATTTCTCAGCGCGCCGACAACCTGAGCCCAGAAGAAAGACCTATGACCCATCACCCGACACCACAGAACAATGAGGTGTTGCGCCTGCAACGGCGGTTGGCAAGGTCGGACATGCGCAGGGCCGAACTTGAACATCTGATCGACACCGGTCAGGCCTTTCAACGCAGCGTGCTCGCACAGGTCGAAAAGGCCAAGGCCGAATTGCAAAAGCTCAACGAGCAACTGCAACAAGAACAAGCACGCAGTGACAGGCTCTTGCGCTCGATTATGCCCAATTCGATCGCGGAGGAGTTAAAGCGCCACAACGGCGTCACCCCGCGGCGGTGCGAAAACGCGACGGTCATGTTTGCCGATTTCGTGGGGTTTACGGCGAAATCAGAAACGCTCGATCCATTGGTGCTTTTGCGAATACTTGATTACTACTATTCCGAATTTGACCGCATCACGGCCCGCCACAGCATCGAAAAGGTAAAAACGATCGGTGATGCCTACATGTGTGTCGCCGGGCTGAACGACGATCCGGCATCAACCGCCCATGTGATCGCGGCCGCACAAGAGTTTCTTGGCTTTGTCGCACAGGCCAGACCACCCAGTCTCGATCCGCAAGCCCCCCTTTGGCAAATCAGGATAGGGATCAACTCGGGTCCTGTCTCGACGGGTGTCATCGGGCAGGAGAGGCTCAGTTTCGATGTCTGGGGCGATACGGTCAACATCGCCTCTCGGATCGTCGATGCAAGCGCACCCAATGAAATCCGTCTGTCACGCAGCAGCATGGATTTGCTGCCCGACACGTCAGGTTTCGGATCCTGCGGTCAGGTGAATGCCAAAGGGCGCGGTATGATCGACCTGTTCTGCCCGACCTGAAGGGCCGTGCCGTGGCATAAAAAAGCAGCAACACTCAAGACCCCCGCACTGTCCTGTGCGGGGGTCATTTACCAATCGTCATCCGGTCAGGTCAGAAGCTGAACTCAACCCGCGCGCTGGCGCCAACGGCTTCATAGTCGTCGTCACCAATGCCGTCATATTGCATATTCAGCGACAACTGGTTTGCCGCGCCAAATGCATAGCGCGCGCCCAGTGACACCTGGCCCTGGCTGCTGTCTGTCCGGGTGAAGCCATCATCAAAGACCGATGTTCTGGCCGCGAACCCAGCCAGCAGATCAAGTGCGCCATTACTGACAGCGACAGGCACAACAATATCCAGACCAAGCGTCGCCTCGGTCGTGGTGACGGTCATTGCGCGCACATCAAAGCCATCCCCGTCGACATAGGCTTCGCTCTCTTCGGTGACATGGGCAAGATCCAGCATCGGGACGAGCATGAAGCGCTCAAACGCAACCTCACCGGCGACATCGAGTGTCAGAAGGCTGCGATCACTGGTGAACGTGTCTTCATAGGTCCCCAGCGGCGACAGCGTATTGTCACTCTGACCGATAAGATAAGCACCCGAAAAGACCAGCTTTTGCTCCGGCATGCGTGCCACCGCATAAGGGCCTGCCAGCCAGCCGGTGCTGTCGAAGGCCATTGGCCCGTTGTCGGAGGTCATCGTATCGAACTGCGCCATGGCACCGATCAACAGATTCTTACTGACCCGGTAGTGCGAGCCAAGGCTCAGGTTGGCATAGATGCTTTCGATGTCGTCCTGTTCGCTCCATTGCCCTTGTGCAGAGAGCCAGACGGGACGATCAGGTGATGTGCCAAGGGCGAAATTGCCGGCACCTTGCGTGGCATTGACGTTGAACCGTCCAAGGCTGTCACCCATCAGGAACGCAGAGAGCTTTGGCTGTGCACGGACAAGATGCGTGTTTCGTTGGCGCGCCACCTGAGTGATCATCTCTTCGGTTGCGGTCATCGCACCAAGACCGATTGATGCGACTGCGGATGGATCGTTGAGGTTTCCAAAGTCATCCTCCGCGACACCAGCCGCCACGCCAATCGTCACGGCCTCGGTGCCCGACGGCGTAATCTGCGCGGTATAAACCGCCGCTGATCCCGCAAAACCGGTGATATCCGCACCCGTTACGGTTAGATCACCCTGAACAAAGCCTGTGACGGCTTCGGAAAAGGTGATTGTGACCACGAAAGGCGTTGCATCAACGATGCTGGATGGCGCACCGCTGATCGTTACTGTTGGCCCGTCGAAATCCGGGAAAAGATCCACGGTGGCCGCTGCCGAGGTATTGCCAACGGCATCCGTCGCCGTGACCGTCACGGTGCCCACTGCCATATCAGCCGCCGAAGTGACGGAATAGGCACCCCCTGTTGCAGTCACGCTTTGTGTGCTGTTGTCCGGGAAGGTCACGTTGACGGTTGCATCCACCTCCGCCGTCCCCCCGATCGTCAGCGACCGGTTTGCATTGATGGCAGCCGTCGTGATCAATGGCGCATCCGGTGCTGTTGCTGCGGTGACGGTCACGACAAAGCTTTGCTGCGCGGCCATGTTGCCCGCCGCATCGGTCGCATTCACCAGCACAGTATTGGCGCCAACGCCAAAGTCATACGGGCTGGTGATGACATCGCTACCCAGACGGAACACAGGCATGACCACGGGATCAAAATTGTCGGTCACAGTCGCGGCAAAGGTCACCGAAGCTGTGCCAAGTGGCCCCGCCTCGGCCGTGATGTCAGCGGGTGGCGTAATCACCGGCGCAGTCACATCCCCCGGCGCCGTGACAAAGACCACGACGGTATCCGCAACCGAGGCGTCAAAGCCATCATCCACCATAAGGCTGAACGTCAGAACCGCGTTACTGTCACCGATATTCAACGTCGGCGCTGTGAACGTCGGCTGTGCTGCCGCAGTATCAAAGCTGATGGTTGGTCCGCCTGTTTGCGCCCACATATAGCTGAGCACCTGACCTGCGTCATTGGCGGCTGATGCACTGCCATCCAACGTGACCAATGAACCATCCGCAACGGTTTGATCCGTCCCGGCATTGGCAGTGGGTATTGTGTTGGGTGGTGCGGTAACGGTCACCGTGACCGTATCGGCAACCGACGTATCAAAACCGTCATTCACCGTCAGACTGAACGTCAGGACCGCGTCGCTGTCACCAATTCCCAGATTGGGTGCGGTAAATGTCGGCGCAGCTGCCGACAGGCTCGACAGTGTAACGGTTGTGCCACCTGTCTGCGCCCAGGCGTATGTCAGGGTCTGACCGGCGTCGTTGGGGCTGGAACCGGACCCGTCCAGTGTCACCGTCGTATTTGTTGCCACGAACTGGGCTGTCCCGGCATTTGCGACAGGCGCTGTGTTCCCCTGCGCCTGCACCGTGATTTCCACCGTATCAACGACCGACGTATCAAAACCGTCAAAAACCGATAGCTGGAAGATCAGTGACTGATCAGCAGCCCCGATCGGCAGGGTCAGTGCAGTGAATGTGGGCATCACGGTGTCCGCTCCGCTCAGCACAACAGCGCTTCCACCCACTTGCACCCAACTATAGGTCAGGGTCTGTCCGGCATCATTTGCATCAGAGGCAGAACCATCCAACGTCACAGACGCGCCAGAGGCGACCGCTTGATCTGGGCCTGCGTTGGCGGTGGGTGCAGTATTCGCCGGGGCCTGAACCGTTACCACAACTGTATCAGCCACGGAATTGGTTACACCGTCATTGACAATCAGGTTGAACCCCAGCGTGGCATCCGCAGCGCCAACCGCAACGGTCGGGGCCGTAAACGTTGGTTGCGCGGCTGTTGCACTCGACAGAGTTACCGAAGGTCCGCTGGTCTGGCTCCACGCATAGGTCAGGGATTGGCCCGCGTTGTTGGGATCAGAGGCTGTGCCATCAAGTGTCACCGACGCAGCAGACGCAACCGTCTGATCAGGGCCGGCATCGGCCGTCGGATCAACGTTTGCTGGCGGGTTGATGGTGATGTTGACCAGAGACGCCGCAGAATTTTCAACACCGTCATTCACAATCAACGAGAATGTCAGCGTCTCGGGCGGGGCACCCGGAACCAGCGTTGGGGCGGTAAAGGTCGGTGCTGCTGCCGTTGTGCTTGACAAAGTGACAGCCGCACCTGCGGTCTGGGACCAGGCATAGGTCAAGGTCTGGCCGGCATCATTTGCGTTTGATCCAGCGCTGTTCAGCGTCACAGATTGACCGGCTGTGGCAGAGCTTGGTGTCGCACCCGCGACCGCCGTAGGCGCGGTGTTTGTCGGGGCAACGATCGTGATCGTCACGACAGACGGGGTTGACGCCGCGCCGTCGTCGTCCGTGGCAACAACCGAGAACTGATGCGTGACCGATGAACTGCCTGTCGTAAGGGAATTGTCGGTGAAAGTCGGGTTTTGCCCGGCCGCATCGCTCAGAACAGCATTGGCGCCCGAACCGGTGCCACCTGTCCGCGTCCACGCATAGGACACGACAGTACCGTCTGTATCATTGCCCGTCCCCAAAAGCTGCACCTGCGTTCCGGAGGTGACACTCGTTGCGACCGCCGATGCGGTGACGGTGGGGGCTGCGTTGGGCGGAGGCGTAATCGTCACAGTCACGGTATCAGCGACAGAGCTGTCACCATCATTATCGGTGACGACCAAAGAAAATACGTGTGTCACCGACACATCATTGGAGCTGAGCGAGCTATCGGTGAACGTCGGGCTCGCAGCCGTTGCATCATTCAGAACAGCATTGGCCCCCGATCCGGTGCCGCCTGTCCGCGCCCATGCATAAGACGTGATTGAACCGTCACTGTCGGTGCTTCCGGATCCATCCAGTGTTACCTGCGTGCCCGATTGTACAGACTGGTTTGATCCTGCGTTCGCCGTTGGCGCGACATTGGGCGCAACATTCAGGGTCCGCGTATTTACAACAGTTGTAGATGTGACACCCTCAAGCGCAACGCGGTAAGTATAGCTTTGACCGTCACCATCAAAAGTCGCCGTCCACACCAACTCATACAGATCTTCTGCAGAATATGACGTCGCATCCGCGCCAACCTGTGAAAGAATGACGACATTCGAGAACGGACAATCAGTCTCCAGATCAGTGACGGTGACTGCATTGAATGTTATGGTGCTATTACTCGAACTCCACCAAGTGCCGCCGACCGACGTGTTGCCCGGAGCGCTCGACAGGAAGCTGATTTCGGCTTCGCCAAAACCGGGGTCGTTGTAAGGGTTGAACGCACATACAGTTGAACCACCCGTCACACCGACGGGTTTGAAGGCAGGTCCGTCAAAGAACGATCCCCCGAACGCATTCACTGACGCGGGCGTGCTGGCCCCCGCTATCAGGATGGTCGCACCCAAAGCTCTTAACATTTTTTGCATATGCCTGCCTTTCAAATTCGCATGTGCCGTTCAGGGCACCGATATGAGACAGGCAATGGCAGATTTGTGCCGCTTGAAATGTGCGCTGGGATACAGATTGCGATGCGCACAACCGGTCACTGTGAACCTACGAAGGCGGGCAGACCGTTCAGGTTTCCACTCACCCCGCTGAAACACATTGACTGGAGTAACAATGGAACCATTTATCGCGCAAATCATGCTCTTTGGGGGCAATTTCGCCCCGCGTGGCTGGGCCTTTTGTGATGGGCAGCTTTTGCCGATTTCAAGTAATTCCGCCCTGTTTTCTATCATTGGGACGGCCTTTGGTGGCGACGGGCGCACATCATTTGCCTTGCCTGATTTGCGCGGACGTGTCCCGATGCATGCTGGGACCGGCCCGGGTTTGACGCCCCGCCGGATCGGTCAAAGCATCGGCATTGAAGATGTGGCACTTGTTGCATCGCAGATGCCCGCCCACAGCCATGAAATGCTGGTGGCCGCAGCTGCAGCAGCAAACAACCGTGCCACGGATGACGCGATCGGACGGTCCGACATCTACGTCAACAATGATCCCTCAGACCCGACCACCCAGCCATCAATCTTGCTGAACAATCGCACGATCAGCAGCGCCGGAGGCGGACAACGGCATGAAAATATGCAGCCAACGCTTTGCATTAACTATATAATCGCTTTGCAGGGAATCTTCCCGTCGCGCAACTAGAACTGCCAGCGATCCACACACAAGGGCGCAAACCAGCTTGATCTGGTTTGCCCCATGCGCCATATTTTGAAAGGAAACGATGTGCTCCGCCGCAAATTCGCATTCACCACCGCCTTTTTCTGCGCCACCTTTCAGGCCTCCTATGTCAGCGCGTCCGATCACCGCGATGCGCCAACAACACAGCTTTATCCAATGTCGGATATCGGCGACAATTTCCTTTTCCGGGGTGCGCAAACTGGCGGCTTGACGATGGCCTATACGCTCAACCCGCTGTCAGGCAGTGGCGCGCCGGGCACGCTCGGATCCGATGACATCAAGCTTGATCCCGATCTGATCTATATGTTCCGGCTGGATCTGGACGATGACGCGCGCGCCGATATCGCCTATAAAGTCCGGGTCCGCGATATTGAGGGCGAGCGGCAGAAACAAACTGTCGAACTTCGATTAGCCGAAGGCGAAGAGGCCCGATCGAACCATTGGAACGGCCGCGAAATTGCACGTGGCTACACCACCGCGCTCAATCACGCGCTTGAAGTCACCGAAGGTGACAGCGGCGAGTTGCTGTTCATCGGTCCACGGCGCGATCCGTTCTTTTTTGACTTCTCTACTGTGCAGGCCCCTGCCGCCCTGGCGATCAAGCAGGCACTGGCCGGCGGCGACAACCTGCCAGCCGAACCCACCTCTCTCGGTGCCTTCGGAATTTCGGATATGACACTGATTGTGCTTGAAATCCCCGGTCTGGCCGATCAGCCGCTCAACTACTGGGCGGTGGTTGCGGACAGCAACGGCATATCTGTTGACCGGATGGGGCGCGCGGGTGTGCAGGGTATTTTCTTTGTCGATCCGCCCGTCGGATACAATCCGGCACGCTATCTGCCCATTGACCCCGCATATCCCACCGTTGGTGATTTCAATAACGCCTATAACGCCGCAAATCCCGATGAAGGGCTTTCGCGCTTCGGCGATCAGTTCGCCTTCAGCTTCAACCGGCTTGAGGTCGAAGAGGACAAGCTGGACGACACCGTGGCCTTCTATGCGCCCGACATGCTGACATGGGACCCCTCACAGCCTGCGGCCTATCCCAACGGGCGCAGCTTTGCCGAAGACGCGATCTACTGGACGATCACGGACATCAACCCGTTCCGCTATGCGGCCCCCGACAGCTTCCTGCCGCGCAGTTCCGATCAGGCCCTGAACGAGGACAAATTTCCTTATGCCGCGCCCTCTTTCAACCAGGCATGGAAGCCGGGAATTCCCGTCCGGCCCGTGGCACCGATCTACATGGACGCGGATCAAGACCCATGACGCGAGCAAGACCGGCTTGATCTGACATCCATCGACACATCGTCGCCCTAAAGCAATGCGCCCTTTCCTGGAACCGGTGGGTGCCATGTCCCTGCCTGTGCCGCCGATGACCAGCCCTCTCGGGAAGGCGCGGGCTCAGCACGACCGGTCTCTAGACTATTGCGCAGGTACGCTTGGATGTTGCTGGTCTCCAGCAGCACCAAGCCAGTCATTTCGCCGGGCAATCAGTCATGCGTCATCCGTCTTTCCACGGATCAGCGATTGTGCGGTGTAGACCAATATGGCAATCCCGATTGCCCCCATCGCGGCAACACCCAACAGAACAATCACATCAACAGGACCACCGATATCGCGCAGATGCGAATGCGTCATGGCCTGCACAAAGACAACAGCGGCCACAGCGCCAACAGGCATGGACAGTTGCGCCACGAGGAACTTGCGCATGGACATGGAACGGTCGCGGATCAGCACGTAGATGTAGACCAGCGTCACCACGACAGCCGCAGCGACCATGGCCCAGAACAGACCGCGCCCGAAGATTTCTTCGAACACCGCAAGCATCGTTTCAAAAGTCAGTTGTTCCATCGGTCTTCTCCCTAAGCCTTGCCGCGCAACATGGCGTTATAGGTGGCTTTCAGCGCCACTTCCTTCATCAACCAGCTGATCCACAGCTCTTCCAAGGGTGCAATGACACCGGGAAAGGAGGGGGTCAGATTGTTGTGGTAATCGAATTCAATCAGCATCGCCCGACCGACGCGGGTGATCAGCGGGCAGGATGTATACCCGTCATAGATCAAGCTTGCGTCACGCCCTTCGATCGCTGCGATCAGGTGATCCTCAACGACAGGGACCTGCCATTTTACGGAAGCCGCTGTTTTGCCCTTTGGCACACCCGCCACATCGCCCAGCGCAAAAATATCCGGATAGCGCAGATGCCGGAGGGTTTGTTGGTCAACCTCGACCCAGCCCTGATCTGTCCATTTGTCCGCCCAACTCAAACCCGACTGCCGGATCACATCGGGGGCGCGTTGCGGCGGGATGACGTGCAGGTAGTCATACGCCATATCGATGTCACCTTCGGGGGTGTCAAAAATTGCGATCTTGCGGCCCGCGTCAACGGCCCTGAGCACATGGCTGTAGTGAGGGGTGATCCCGCGATCCTCAAACAGCATACGGACTTTCTCGGACACGATCGGGACGCCAAACAGGCTGTTGTTATTGGCGGCGTAGTGCATTTCGTGCTTGCCCGCCCCCGCGGTACGGGTGGCGATATCTTCGATCAGGAAGGTATGTTTGAGGGGCGCGCCCGCACATTTCATCTCGGTTGCGGGGCGTGTGAAGATGCCGACGCCACCTTCCTCGGCAAAGCGCGACGCCGCCTCCCATGTTTTGGCGGCATATTGCGGACCTGCGTAAAGCGCGCCAATCCCGTTCGTGCCCACCATGTCCAGCGAGAACCCCTCGATAGCATCATGATCCAGCACAAGACCGGGGGCCACGATCAGGAAATCATAGGCGAGCGATTGACCGCCCGATGTATCCACCACCTTGGTCATCGGATCAATTGCGGCGGCGGCTTCCGGGATCAGCGTGATGCCTGCAGGCAGCCAGTCCGTGGTTCTCGACTGGGTGTAGGACGCAGGTTTCAGACCTGCTGCAACCAGCGACAAACCCGGCTGGTAAAGATGCTCGGCACTGGGATCAAGGATCGTGATATCCGCGCCCTCAAGCCGTCTCACCAGCCGGTTGACCAATGCTGTGCCTGCGGCACCTGCCCCGATAATGACGATACGGGCGCTGGTCTGAACCATCTGGGCCTGTGCCGGGCGCACGGCAGCAGCCGTGGCAAGCGCACCTGCCGCAAGCCCCAGAAATGCACGGCGCGAAGCCTTGTTTTCCATGAAGTCTTTCATATTCCCCTTGCTCCCTTTGTGCCTGTACCAAATGCCGGCATCACTGAAAGTTACGCTGAATGTATCCGTGCAGCATGCGGACCATCCGCTACCCTGCTGCCTGAACGTCGTTGACCCGCTAAAAGCTCATCACAGTCGTGCCGGGGGCAACAATCGCGGCACCCATGGCGTCCGGTGCAGCGGCGGTGACGCCCTCAATCAGCACAGAGACGTCTTCGCCGCGACCGGGCAGATAGATTGCGCAGACCTGCACTTTGAGACCTTGGTTCGCCATCATCACCTGCATCAGGCCTTGCGGGCTTGCGTCGCGCGGTGGCTGGCCAGCGGTTGCTGTTTCAGGCGCATCTTGCAACGCGATATCACCTGCAGGGCCACACAGCAGCATTTCGGCTTCGGCACCTGCAGCGATGGCATTCATCGTCAAAACCATTGCCATCAACTGTGTCTGCGGCTCGGGTGCTGTCAGGATGGTGACAAGCTTGTTGGTCTCCTGTGCTTGAGCTGTGGCCGCCAGACCAAGGGCAAGAAAAGGGGCCAAAAGGATCTTGGAAAAACGCATTCTGAAACTCCTTTTATGCGGTGGGCGGGTCTAATCCGGCACGCATATTTTACCAGCGCGTATCGCGAGTGCCCTGCGAAATATCAAAAGGGCAGGAACTGCAATCCGCAGCGCCAGCAGACCTGCCCCGGTCAAACGATGTGCGGCAGAGCCAAAGCTGGCGATGAGGAACGAAAGCGGCACCGCTGCGGTTTGAATGAACGTTTATTGACAAAAAGAAATACCCCCGCGCCCTTTAGACAACGCAGGGGCGCATTGTGTCGTTCACGCTTTATTCAGCAGGCACCATGCTGGTGGGTGACCCGCTTGCGGAAAAATGCTGGCGGTTAAGACGCCATACGAGAGCGATCATCAAAAGCTGGAAAAGCAGGGCGATGGCGGTCAAGCTCCAGTATGCGACACCAAAACCGGCGATCAATCCCGCAGCCACCAGACCCTTGTTGATGAAGAAGTGCATCATCACCGACAGGGCAACGCCGGGACAAACCAGCGCGTAAGAGCCGGGTGACGTCTTTTCACCGAATACGAAATCAGAAAAGTAGTTCTGACGACGCAGCACCAGCATGCCGAGCAGCACAAACAACACCTGCACAGTCAAAAGGCGTGCCAGAAAGACCATGGTTTCACCCGCAGTCTGGTGCAGGTCAAACCCGACATGCAGACCGTGGCTTTGACGCAGGGACATGATGCCCAGCACGGTCATGATCGGCACGATCACCATCAGTGTCGGCCCCGCTTCGCGTGCGGTTCCGTAGTGCAACATGGAGCTGAACGCCGTGATGGCTGCCACGACAGTGTAAAGGATTGCCGCTGTTCCAAAGAATGTCGACAGAACAAGCGACGTACCAACAACCAGCGTGTTCCCACTCATGGCTGCCGGTGCTGCCAGACCAACGGCGACCATCGCAAGGGCGAAGGCTGGCAACAACTGCGCAAAAGAGTTGTGCGCGGTCACATCGAACACGCCACCTTTGGTCAGCACACGCCCCAGAAAGTCACCAATCAAAAGCAACGCCCAGACGCCAATGGCAAGGAATGCAATCAGTGCCAAAGGAAACAGGTATTCCACAACAAGCCACAGTCCGGGCACAAACACGAGCCCGACGATAAACATGGCGTTGACGGTCATAGCCGTTGCCAAAGGTCCCGCAAGCAAAGTGGTTTCACCATTTGATGATCGCAACGCCGCATATTCAGGTGTTTTGCGAAAGCGCGACAATGCGGACAGGTTCCATATTAGGGACTTCACGTTCAGAAAGGCAAAGACTGCAATCCCGACCATCGCAACGACAACAGCCACCTGTAAAGGCAATGTACCGTTGGCAAAGACAGCCATCATATCTTCAAAGATCGGCACCGGCCGTCCGACGTGTGGCACCCAGAACATCAGGTACATGAAGAACGTCACGGTCAGCCCGCCCGCGCCAAGCGACGCAAGAAAGTAGAGCGGCGAATACGTGTAAGCGGGTCGTGTGTGGTTTCTGTCCATTGCATTTACTCCGGCAATTGGTTGATTGCTCCAACATTACATTCCAATTGTGGAATGTTTCATTGATGTAGATCAAACCGGCCCTGTGCGCAGGAAAACCCCCGGGCGGAGAGGGATTAGCGCGACATAAAGTAGTTCATCGGAAGCTTGAGATAGGACCGTCCGTTCTCTTCCGCCTCGGGTAACCGGCCACCGCGAATGTTGACTTGAAGTGCTGCCAACATCAGCTTTGGCAAAGGCAAAGTCTGATCGCGGGCATCGCGTACTGTGCGAAAACTATCCTCGGACGGATCATCCTTAAAATGGATGTTGCATGCCTTATGCGCAGCAACCGTCGCTTCGCAGGCCGCATCGCGCCCGTCCGGGGCGTAGTCGTGCCCGACGAAAATACGCGTGCTGTCGGGCAGCGCCAAAATGGCCTGAATACTGTTGTAAAGAGCCTTGGAACTTCCGCCGGGAAAGTCGGCGCGGGATGATCCGCTGTCCGGCATCATGAGCGTGTCATGCACAAAGGCGGCATCTCCCGCCACATAGGTGATGGATGCGAGCGTGTGACCGGGCGAAAACATGACCTTCACCGGGACGTTCCCGACCATGAATTCCGCGCCATCCTCAAACAGGTGGTCCCACTGGCTTCCGTCGACGGGAAAATCTGCCGGCAGGTTGTAGATGTCCTTCCACAGCTTTTGAACACCGGTCACCTGTGCGCCGATGCCTGTTTGCGCCCCCAGCTTTTCAGCCAGCCACGGCGCTGCGGAAAAGTGGTCCGCATGCGGGTGTGTGTCGAGAACCCAGACAACCTCAATACCTGCATCCTGAACGTAAGCGAGGATTTTTTCCGCATTGGCCGTCGATGTGGCCCCTGCAAGCGGATCAAAATCCAGTACAGGGTCGATGATCGCACCTTGCATGGTACCGGGGTCGTGGAACACGTACTGCCAGCTTCCTGTCGGCGCGTCCCAGAAAGGTTTCACGATAGGGTTTGACATGGGTTTTCTCCTTCATCTTTGATTGCCGCACCCATTGCGCGGCAACCTTACGTTTGTTGCGTGCGGCATGGCCTTAGCTGACGGGGTGGATTGGTACGACACCCACCCGCATACCGTCAGAAAGCACGTGTCGAAAAATACCAATCGACGGTATTATACCCTTCACGACCGCGGGCCATCGCCGCCTCAGGTGTGGCCGGCGTCGGTACAATCACCTCATCACCCGACTTCCAGTTTTCAGGCATCGCGCATTGGTTCGCGTCTGCGGTTTGCAACGCAACAAGCAAGCGATGGATTTCGTCAACTGACCGCCCCGCATTCATCGGATAATACACCATCGCGCGCAAAACACATTCGGGATCAATAATAATTGTCGCACGGACGGCGGCAGTATCAGACGCACCCGGCTGGATCATCCCGTAAGCTTGGGCAACCGCCATATTCAGGTCGGCGATGGTCGGGAAACGGATTTCGACGCCGAAGTTTTCCTTGATGTTCAGCATCCATGCGATGTGGCTGTAATGGCTGTCGATCGACGGACGCAGCAGTCCGGTGTTCATCGCAGGCAACTATCCTGCCCGTCCGCCCGGCCGGTTCATTGTTGCGGCAAAACCGTAAGCGCAGGGCCTGCGCGACACCCCCGTCGGATCACTCATCCCCCATGGGCTTTGTCATGACGGCTCAACCAGTCCGGTCCCGCAATAATATGCCAGCACTGTCCCAGAAAAAGCGGCACCAGACTTGCCCCCACAGCGAGGGCCAGCCCATCCCAGCCGGGATCCGGCAGACCAAGAAGACGCGCAAGCCATGGCACCCACAGCGCCAGACCGATCAGCCCGAGGCAGAGCACAATTGCACCCCAGACATAGACGTTGCGCGTAACCTCATTTCTGAACACCCCCGCACCGGGATCACGGACGTTGAACACATTCCAAAGTTGCGCCAGTGCCAAAGTCAGAAAAGCAACCGTAATCGCAGCCCCGCTTTCCAGACCAAGCCAATAAAGCGCGAGGACAAAGGCCGCGAGTGTGGCGACGGTAATGGCAGCCCCCAGAATCCCGATCAACACCCATCTTGGGCGGTTGACGATCTCTTGTGCAGGATCGCGCGGTGGTTTTTGCATGATATTCTCGTCACCGCGCCCCAGACCAAGCGCGAACGCCGGAAACACATCGGTGACGAGGTTCAGAAACAGGATCTGCAACGGCAACAAAGGCGTGGGCAACCCAGCCCCAACCGCAATGCCAACCACAAGAACCTCACTGACGTTGCATGACATCAGATAGACAACGAACTTGCGAATATTGTCGAAAATCACGCGGCCCTGACGCATCGCGGCGATGATGGTTGCAAAGGCATCATCCTGCAAAACCATATGCGCCGCCTCTTGCGCGACCTGTGTGCCAAGCTGCCCCATCGCGATGCCGATATCGGCTTTCTTGAGGGCCGGTGCATCGTTGACCCCGTCACCGGTCATTGCAACGATATGCCCCGATTTCTGGTACAATGATACCAGCTTGAGTTTTGTGTCAGGGGCCACACGGGCAAAAACATCCGCTGCCAGTACACGTGCGCGCTCTTGTTCACTGATCCGGTCAGCATCCAGACCGGCCAGTTCGCGGCCTTCAACCACCGTCAGATCACCACGCCCCAAACCCGCCTCTCGTGCTATCGTTTCGGCCGTATTGGCGTGATCGCCGGTCATCATGACAACACGGACGCCCGCCTTGCGGCCTGCCGCGATTGCATCCGGCACGTCAGCGCGCACCGGATCAAGCAGGCACACCAGACCGACCAGCGTCAGCCCCTCATAAGGTGCCGCATCTTGGCTATCGACGTGCTTCATCGCCAACGCCAGCAATCGCAGGCCTTCGCCCGCTGCCGCTGCACCCCGATCTTTGCAGTCCTGTCGTGCGCGGTCGTCCATGTCGCGCGTCCCGTCTGCTGTCAGGATCTGCTGGCATACGTCAATCACGGCTTCGGGTGCCCCTTTCACGGCCACCAGATAGCCCTCAGCGGCGCGATGGACGGTCGCCATCATCTTGCTGTCCGGATCAAACGCGTGTTGGTGGACTTTTGCATTTCCTTCTGGCAATCCACTTCGCCCGAACCCGACCTTCTGGGCAAGCGACAGAAGCGCGACTTCCATCGGATCGCCTGAGTGATGGTGCTTTGTGCCGTCGCCTAAATCGGCATTATTGCACAACGCCCCGATCCGGATCGCCCAAGCAAGGCGGTCATCATTCGCGGGATCGACTGTATTCCCTTGATGAACAAATCTGCGCGCGTCGCCATCGCTTTCGACTTTCACATCAGCCTCAGCCAGCAGATACCGCACTGCGCTCATGCGGTTTTCGGTCAGCGTCCCCGTCTTGTCTGTCAAAATCACCGTGGTGGCCCCAAGTGTTTCGACGGATGACAGGCGCCTGATCAACGCGTTGCGTTGGCTCATCCGCCACATCCCGTGCGCAAGGCTTAGCGTCGCGACAACGGGCAATCCTTCGGGAACCGCAGCAACGGCCAATGCGACACCGGTCTGCACCATCCCGGCCGCGTCATGGCCACGCAGAATACCCATCACGACCGTCAAGGCCGCCAGCGACAGTGTCAGCCAGACCAGCCGATGTCCCAGCTTGTCCAGCCTGCGTTCCAGCGGGGCGGCATCGCTTTGCGCTGTTTGCGCCAGATCGCTGATTTGGCCGATTTCAGTATCCATGCCCGTCGCAACAACCACCCCCGCCCCGGTGCCAAGGGTGATCGCTGTACCCTTGAAAGCCATGCTTGTGCGGTCGCCCAAAGAGGCATCCAACGCGGTCGGGTCTGTTGATTTGATAACCGGCACAGATTCTCCGGTCAGCACGGACTCGTCCACCATGACATGCGAGACCTCGGTCAGGCGCAGATCTGCAGTCACCACATCGCCAGCCTCGAGAATCACCACATCGCCGGGGACGATCTCGTGTGCGTCGATCTTGCGCACATCGCCGCCGCGTCGTACCCGCGTTTGCACTTCGGCAAGTTGCATCAGGGCCTCCATCGCGCGGGCGGCCCTGAGTTCAGTGAAGAAACCGATGGCCCCGTTTATCAGCAGTACGACAGCAATTGCGATCCCTTCTGCAATGTCCCCCAGAACGAAAGACATGATCGCAGCAACAGCAAGCAGCCAGACGATGATGCCTTTGAACTGGTGCACAAGGATCGATAGCGTGCTTTTCTCTTTCTGTCGTCGCAGCCGGTTCGGCCCATCGGAAGCCAGCCGTGCCCGCGCCTGTGATGGATCAAGCCCCTGCGCAGGATCGACGCCCAACCGGTCGCCGATTTCTTGCACAGACTGCACATGCGGGTTCTCAACGCGGTTTTTGGACATCAGTGTTTCTGCCTTGTGGGCTAAGGGTGCGCCAATCTGCGCGCCAGAGGTTTCCGGCGAAACCTGGCACATTCCCCAGATGTCGCTTTGACTCTGATCAATCAGCCGCCAAGTGGCGGAAGACCCAACAGACTTCCGCTCTGTGTCCGTAGACCGCCCTTAGAGCGCAAGATCCGCCATAAGTGCCTCTTTCGTGTAATCCTCTTTCGCCGCCGTCCGCTTGACCCTGCCCTGTTCCATCACGGTGAAAGTATCCGCGATCCGGTAAGCAAAATCGGCGTTCTGCTCGACCAGAACGATGGCCATCCGGCCCTCATCACGCAGTGTTTCGAGCGCATCGCCGATCTGCTGGATCACATTGGGCTGGATGCCTTCGGTCGGTTCATCCAGCAAAAGAACCTTTGGTTTCGTAATCAACGCGCGGGCGATGGCAAGCTGCTGTTGCTGCCCGCCCGACAGGTCACCACCACGCCGCGTCTGCATATCCCGCAGCACAGGAAAGAGATCGAAAATATAGTCAGGAATGGCATGTTCCGCCTTTGGCAAACAGGCGAAACCTGTCTCAAGATTTTCCAGTACGCTCATCATCGCAAAAACCTCGCGCCCTTGCGGGACATAGGCGATGCCTGCCCGCGCCGCGTGATAGGCCGAGGTCAGTTGTACCGGCGCTCCTGCAACCGTGGCAACACCTGCAGCGATCGCGTGCCGCCCCGAAATCGCCTTGAGCAAGCTGGTCTTGCCGACACCGTTGTTGCCCATGACAGCTGTGATCTTCCCCGTTTCAGCCTGAAGCGAGATATCAAACAGGATCTGGCTCTGCCCGTATTTCAGATCAAAGTTCTGCACATCAAGCATGGGCGCGCCCCAAATAGACATCAATCACGGTTTGGTTCGAGGTCACATGATCAAGGCTGCCTTCCGCCAAAACCGCCCCTTCGTGCAGGACGGTGACCTTGCAATCAAGACGGCGAACGAACTCCATATCGTGTTCCACCACGACAACAGCCCGCGTCTTGGCCGCTTCTTTGAGTATGTCCGTGGTCTTTTCACGCTCTTCGGGTGTCATACCTGCCGCAGGTTCATCCACCAGCATCAAGCGCGGCTCTTGCGCCAGCAGCATTCCGATTTCGAGCCATTGTTTTTGGCCATGGCTCAACTCACCCGCCACGCGGGTCAGGCTATCGGACAGACCAACCTGTCCTGCGATGTCTTCGATCCGTTCCGCATTGGATCCGGTTTTCTTATGCATCAGCACCGCAAAAGGCCCCCGGGGGTTTTTGAGTGCCATGGCAAGGTTCTGCCGCACCGTCTGCGCCTCGAACACAGTGGGTTTCTGGAACTTCCGCCCGATCCCTTCGCGGGCAATCTGGCTTTCGGACATGCCAAGAAGCGAGATGTTCCGCTCGCCCCAGATCACGTGACCCGTGTCAGGCTTTGTCTTGCCCGTCACGATATCCATAAAGGTCGTTTTACCGGCCCCGTTCGGGCCGATGATGGCGCGCAACTCGGTCGGGGCGAAATTGATCGACAGGTTATTGATCGCACGGAACCCGTCAAAGGTGACAGTCACACCGGAGACTTCCAAAAGCATGCTCATGATTGCTTCCTCACCAACAGGTCAAAGAGGCCGCCAATCCCTTTGGGGAAGAACAGTGTAACGGCTACAAACGAGAAGCCCAAGAGCACCAGCCACCAATCGGTCCATTGGATGACATAGAACCCCAGGTTGATATTGGGCGCGCCGCCGCCGGTGAACCAACTCGACAACAGCGACACAAAGGCCGCACCGATCACCGCGCCATAAAGCCGCCCGCGCCCGCCGATGGCGACCCAGACCGCAAGATAAATCGACGCGATGGGCGCGATTTCACCGGGGTTGATGATACCTGCCTGCGGATAATAGAGCGCCCCTGCGATGCCTGCGACAACCGCAGTGGTCGTGAAAACAAAGAGTTTGTAGCTTTCTACGTGATAGCCAAGAAACCGTACCCGCGCCTCGTTATCGCGGATGCCTTTGATCACACTGCCCATTTTGCCTGACACGATCCATGCAAAGAAAACATATCCGGCGGCCAATGCCACGGCCGAGGCGATGAAGAACACAACCGAGATGCTTGCCTGCGACGCATCCTCAAATCCCGGGATATTTTGCAGGCCCGACAGTCCGTTGTTGCCACGCAGGCCGCTGTCGTTCTGGAACAGGTACAGCGCAAGGGCCAGCGTCATCGCTTGGGTCAGGATCGACAGATAGACCCCCGTCACCCGTGACCGGAACGCCAGCCAGCCAAAGACCAGCGCCAGCAGACCCGGCACAAGCACAACCATCAGCAATTGCAACAGCAGACTGTCAGCAAAGCCCCAGATCCATGGGAATTCCGAACTGCCCACAACCCCGAATATCTGGTTACCGATGGCGTCGGATACTTCCTGCGGGGTTGGCGGAATGGGTTGACCTGCGAAGCTTTCAATCACGATCCCTTCGGTGCGGGCGTACATCAACCACATGCCGACGGCATAGCCGCCAATGCCAAAGAATGCGAAATGCCCCAGTGACAGGATCCCGCAATAGCCCCAGACCACGTCCATTGCGATTGCGACAAGGCAGAGGCAAAGCGTCTTACCCAGCGTCTTGACGAATGAGGTCGAGATCAGGTCGACGCCCGTGACCTCGGACAGAAGTGTGACGACGATGGTGAATACCGCAAGGATCGCGATGAACCACAGGACTGAAGGGTTCTCGGCAAGGAATGATTTCCGCATGACTTAATCCGCCGCCGCACGGCCTTTGAGGGCGACGATGCCCTTTGGCCGGAATTGAATGAACAGGATGATGAAAAGGATCATGTAGGTCTGTGCGGCCAGCGTGTTGGACGGGTTCAACCACTCGATCCCCTTTTGCAGGAAACCGATCAGGGACGCGCCGGCCAGTGTCCCCCAGACATTGCCCACACCGCCCACGACCACGGTCATAAAGCTTTGGACAATGTAATCCGCGCCCATCTCGGAGGTCACTTTCGCATAAAGTCCAATCGCGACACCGGCGATGCCTGCAATGCCGGACCCCAGCCCGAAGGTCAGCATATTGATCTTGTCAGGATTGATCCCCATCGAGGCCGCCATGCCGGGGTTTTGCGTCACGGCACGCACTTCCAGCCCCAGCCGCGTACGTTTGAGGACAAACAGGATCAGGCCCAGAAACAAAAGTGCCAAAACGAAAATCGCGATGCGGATATAGCTGATCGCAATCACATCGTTGAATACAAGTGCCCCGCTGAGCCATTCAGGTGACGTGAGCGGACGTGCCTGGGTGCCGAAGATGTTCTTGGCGAGTTGCTGCAAGGCAATCGAGATGCCGAAGGTCGCCAGCAAGGTCTCAAGCGGGCGGTGATAGAGATGCCGGATCACAAGCCGTTCCATCGCGACACCGGCCCCGAAAGTGATCGCAAAGGCCAAAGGCAGTGCTATGATGATCGACAGCGTATAGTCCGGCACAAATTGCTGCACCACAAAGCCCGTATAGGCGCCCATCATGATAAATTCGCCATGGGCCATGTTGATCACGCCCATCACGCCAAACGTGATAGCAAGACCAATGGCCGCGAGGAAATAGATCGAGGCCAGCGACAGCGCATCCAGCCCCAGATCAATGCCCTGGCTTACGGCAACGCGGGTTTCAACGGCCGCCAGCGCCCTTTGGGCGGCATCCGTGATGACCGGATCGGGTTCATCGTATTGCAGATAAAAGACATGTGCCGCGATCGCCGCCTCTTGCGCCTCGGGCGTCACGCGCGGGGCGACCAGACCCGCGGCCGCAAGTGCATCATAGGCTGCCGCACGTGCGGCATCTGTGTTCAGGGAACGGACCGCCACCCCACCGACCATGCCACCTGCGATATTGGCGACAAGCGCGTCACGGATTTGGGCCTTGGTCACAAGCGCAGGTGCAAGCTCTGCTACGACCAGCCGGTCATAAGCGTCCTGCGCATTCAGGTCGGCACCAATCGTCAGCACTTGTGCGATATTGGCATCATCGGGGACAGATTGGGCGACCTGCGGCCGGGTCGATAAAACGGTGTTCAGCACCGCACGGACATCCACCGAAAGATCATCGGCCATACCTGCGATGGCCGTGATCCGCGCGTCTTGCGTTTCGCCAAACAGGACCGCCAACATACCGGCAAGCCGCGCCTTTGTCTCTCTCAGGGCCGGGTCAGGTTCGTCCGCGATCGAGGCCTGCAGCGGTCCAAGCTGGCTGGCATCCATGCTACGTGCAATCGCATCAACGGCGGCTTGGCGTTTGGTGATATCGGGATCAGAGAGCTGGAATTGCACCAGCGCATCCCCAATGGCGCGCCGCACGCCGCCATTCGGGCGGGCCTCGGTCAGGCCATCATCATTCGCAACCGTGGTTGTCGTGCCCGTGTCGAGGTCTTCAAGTGTGATCGCGTCATCCACTTCAACCGCGCGGAAAAACAAACCGTCACTGTCACGCCGTACAATCTCGCGGTCGCGCCATGCCTCCAGAAAAGGCAGCGCCTGTGGCAGGCCGCTGGCAACCAGATCATCAAGCACCACACCGACACTTTGGCGACCGGGGCTCAACACCTCGTCCTGATGGGTTTGCAGGATGTCTTGCAGGGTTTGCGCTTGCAAGGATGCAGGCAGGATCAGGCACAAGGACAGCGCCAAAGAAAGCAATCGCAGCATGTGGATTCAAGCCGATATTGTGAGGAATGAAATGTCAGGGACGCATTGGATCATGCGTCCCTGATCGGCTGCTTTAGTAGTTGGAAGTCAACTGCACGCAGGTTTCGGTTTCGGTGTTATACATCCCGCAACCCAGTGTTTGCCAATCCGAGACCAGCACTGCAGATTCCGGCAGGTAGTCTGTCCATGCATCGCCCGGCACCTCGGAGGTCTGGCTGATGATATCAAACTGGCCGTCTGCGGTGATTTCACCGATCAGCACAGGCTTGGCGAGGTGGTGATTCGGCAACATGACGGCCGTGCCACCAGTCAGGTTCGGAAATTCCTGCCCGTACATGGCTTCGCGCACGGCATCGACGTCTGTCGTGCCTGCCTCTGTCACTGCATTCACCCACATGTTGAAACCGATATAGTGGGCCTCCATCGGGTCGTTGGTCACACGGTCTTCGCCCATTTTGGCCTTCCACGCTGCGACCCATTCATCGTTCAGGTCGGATTCAGCGGACTGGAAGTAGTTCCAAGCGGCCAAATGACCGACAAGGTCGGATGTGTCGAGGCCCGAAAGCTCTTCTTCGCCAACAGAGAAGGCCACAACAGGCAGGTCATCGGCAGAGACACCCGCCGCCGCCAGTTCCTTGTAGAAACCGATGTTCGCATCGCCGTTGATTGTGGAAATCACGCCAACCTGTTTGCCGTCTGCACCCAAGGCCACGACATCAGCAACGATTGTCGCCCAGTCGGAATGACCGAAAGGCGTGTAGTTCACAAAGATATCCTCGGCGGGAATACCCTTGGACTGCAGATAGGCCTCAAGGATGTTGTTCGTTGTCCTCGGGTACACGTAGTCTGTGCCCAAGAGCGCGAATTTCTCGACCCCAAGCTCTTCAAGGAAGTAGTCCGTCGCAGGGATCGCCTGCTGGTTTGGCGCCGCACCTGTGTAGAACACATTGCGCGAGCTTTCCTCGCCTTCGTACTGCACCGGATAGAACATCAGGCCATTGAGCTCTTCCAGTACAGGCAGCGCAGACTTGCGGCTTACGGATGTCCAGCTGCCAAAGATCACGTCAACTTCGCTGACGGTCAGCAGTTCGCGCGCTTTTTCCGCAAACAGTGGCCAGTCAGAAGCCGGATCGACAACAACTGCTTCGATTTCACACCCCAGCAACCCGCCAGCGGCGTTCTGGTTCTCGATCAGCAATTCCATCGTGTCCTTGAGCGTGGTTTCGGAAATCGCCATCGTGCCGGAGAGCGAGTGAAGCACGCCCACTTTGATCGGATCGGCGCATTGTGCAGCGGCCATGGATGTCGTGCCCAGCAAGGCAGTCAACGCAAGTGCAGAAGTTCTAAAGGTCATAGTCTTTTGGTCCCCGTTGTCGTTGCGGGATGCCACGTCGGGAAACCAATTCCCTTTGCAACTCTGGACCGACCAACTAGGAAGGACCCGCAACAGTGATGTTGTAGTCGCGTGAAGGGAACGATCTTGCAGGATAGCCCTTTGCGCGACGCCGAAGTTTTCTCCGGCCGCCCCAAAGTGGTGCTGCACTGCAGAAATATGCCAGCGATTTCGCGTTGAACCTCACGCCTCACGCCTCAGCGCCTATAAAAATAGCAGTGACCGCAGTTTCGCCCGATTTTTTATCACTTCTTGCGCCCTGACGTGAACATGAAATGAATTTGGAAGCCCAGCCTCCCGATGATTCCGATGGATCTATCGCCGTTCTGTCAAAAGAGATCGCATGCGGACAGCGCTGCTCAGACGTTTGACCGCGCCAGAGACTGCGTCATCGTCCCTAACACCTTGTTCGCGGTATCGAGCAACATCAGGTCATCGGTAGACCGCTCCGACACATGCGCCAACCGGGGTTGTCCAATAAGCGTGGCAGGTGTTGTCACGACCATGCGCAACGCGTCCGGCAGCGCAAGCCGAACCTGATGGACCATCCGCGACATGCCCTCGGCTTGGGTAAGATGCGCGCCAGCAAGATTGCCTTCGGCATTGACCAACCGTCCCTCTTTCAGACGGATCGTCTGGTCATAGAGGGTGAATTGCGTCTCGCCGCCAACAGTTGCCATCGCATCCGACACCAGAAACGGCGCTGAGCCTGCGGCACAGGCCCGCAATGCCAGGCGCAGCATGCGGTCATCGACATGGACACCGTCACAGATCATGCCAAATGCGATGCCTGCATTCAAAATCGCACCCACAGCGCCCGGCGCGCGGCTTGTCATCGGTGACATGGCGTTGAACAGATGCGTGGCGCAGCGTGCCCCTGCTTTGATCGCCGCTTCGACCTGTTCGGCGGTGGCATCCGTATGCCCCAGCGAAACGATAGCGCCCGTTTCGGCCAGTGAGGCGATTTGCGCAAGCGTCGCGGCCTCTGGTGCGAGGGTGATCATCACGGCGACGCCTGCCTTGCGCAGATCGGACACGATGGTCAGCGTGACCTGATCCAGCGGACGGATAAACGCCGCACGATGCGTCCCCCGCTTTGCTGCGCTGATATGCGGGCCTTCAATGTGCAGCCCCAGAATATCCGGATTATCTCTTGCAGCAATCGCGGCAGCTGCCGCTTGTGCAAGCACAGCGGGATCATCGGTGATGACTGTTGGCAAAATCGCGACCGTCCCAAAGCGGCGGTGCGCGGCGGCGATCTGCGCCATGCCTTCCGCTGTCGGAGTGTTATTCAAAAGAACGCTGCCGCCGCCATTGACCTGCAAATCAACAAAGCCGGGGGTCAAAAGCCCGGAAACTGCAGTGGCCGGAACCGGCGCGCGCGATGTCTCGACGATCATACCATCTGCAACGCGCACAGCCATGTCGTCCGAGATGTCCTGACCGTCAAAGACACGGTCGGGTTTGAACCAGCCCTCCGTCATCTCTTTGTCCCCGCACCACTGCAATGATCCATCCACGCCGCATAGGCGGCACCACGTGCACCGCTGGCGTCACCCCCCTGCGCCAAGGCAAGCGGGGCGGCAGAGAAACCGCCAATCTGCGCGTTTTTGGTGGCACCCTGCAAATCCGCAATCACATCGGGGATAGCCGTCAGCCCGCCGCCCAGAACGATCACATCAGGGTCAAGCGTCAGCGTAAGATGATGGATCAACTCAGCCACAAGCGCACACCAGATCGCCCAGACCTGCGCCATATCCGTTGTGCGCTGCGCGGCAATCTCATGGGTGGTCAGATGCATACCGGTCACGAAAGCGGCCAAACGTTGCAGACCCGGCCCTGAAATATACCCCTCGATACACCCTTTCCGCCCGCAACCGCAGTCATAAACCGGCAGGCCATGTGCGGCGATAACATGCGCAGGGGCGGCAATATGGCCGATCTCACCTCCTGTCGCCGTCGGCCCTCTGCGCCATTTCTGGTCGATGACCAGACCACCACTCACGCCTGTCCCGAGGATCAGCGCCATCACCACGGATTTCCCTTGCCCCGCACCGAACACCGCCTCGGACAAGGCCAGCGCGCGGCAATCATTCAGGAACGTAATTCTGCGTCCCGCCTGCGCTTCTATATCGGCAGGAAAGGGCCGCCCGGAGGCTGGCAGATTATTCGCCAGCGTAAGGCCGGTTTGCGGGTTCACAAGGCCTGCGGCCCCGACGCCAACCGCCGCAACCGCGCCAGCAGCGCCCGAGGCCCACGCGATCTGATCAACGACCGCATCCACGAGGTGGTCATAATCTTCAGGGGTCGGGACACGGTGACGGGCGATCTCTTGCCACGCGGCATCAAAGACACGCGCCTCGATCTTTGTCCCGCCAAGATCAATGCCAAGGGTATTCATTACAGGGGTCCATCGGATCAAAGGGCAGGATCATCTTGTCATCGCCTGCTATCGTCGCGGTTTTCGTCAGGCAAGACAATGACAGGTTTCACCACAGCCGTTAGTGATGCAGCGCTGCGACTGTCTTGAGCACCGAAAAGCCGTAAAGAGCCTCGAACCCCTTTTCGCGCCCATGACCGGAAAGGCCCCGACCGCCAAAGGGCAACTCCACCCCGCCACCTGCGCCATAGTTGTTGATAAACACCTGTCCCGCCCGCAGCGCACGCGCCATGCGCATCTGCCGCGCACCGTTTTCGGACCAGCATGACGCGACAAGGCCAAAGGCGGTGCCGTTGGCGATAGCGATTGCTTCGGCCTCGTCCTCGAAAGGAATAATGACCTGCACGGGTCCAAAGATTTCATCCTGTGCCAGCGTGTGATCAGGCGCGACATCTGCAAAGAGTGTGGGGGCGACATAGGCCCCACCTGCCGGTGCATCGCCAACAATCTGGCCGCGCGCGGCCATCGCCAGATCACCACCCTGCGCCAGAAAGCCCTCAACGATTTCTTTTTGCCGCAACGATACCAACGGCCCTACATCCTGATCCGCCAAGGCAGGCCCCGCCCGCAGCTGCGTATAGCGAGCGGCCATTTCGGTAAGCACCTGATCATAGACACCGCGCTGCACCAGTATCCGCGATGCGGCGGAACAGGTCTGTCCTGCATTCTGGATGCCTGCATTTACCAAAAACGGCAACGCAGCCGCGATATCTGCATCGTCAAATACCACCTGTGGTGACTTCCCCCCGAGCTCCAGTGTCACCGGCACAACATTTGCACCGGCACTTTGCTGGATCAGTTTTCCCACCCTGACAGAGCCGGTGAACGAGATATGATGCACGCCCTTGTGCGCAGACAAAGCAGCGCCCGCCTCTGCACCCAATCCCGGCACCACATTCAGCGCGCCATCAGGCAGCCCCGCCGCGCGGGCAATTTCGGCAAATGCCAAGGCGGTCAGGCAGGCTTCTTCGGCAGGTTTGAGAACACAGGCATTGCCCATCGCCAACGCAGCCCCCACTGAGCGCCCGATGATCTGCATCGGATAGTTCCACGGAATAATATGCCCCGTCACACCGTGCGGTTCGCGCAGAGTATAGACAGTATAGCCATCCAGATACGGGATCGTCTCGCCATGCACCTTATCTGCAGCACCGCCATAGAACTCCAGATAGCGCGCCAGCGCCAAAACATCCGCGCGCGCCTGTTTCAAGGGCTTGCCCACATCCATCGCTTCCAGTTGCGCCAGCTCATCCACATGCGCGAGGACCGCCTGACCAATCCTGGCGAGCATCCGCCCGCGCTCTGCGGCTGTCGCTTTGCCCCAAGTGCCCGATAGCGCCACCTCTGCCGCCGCGACCGCCGCGGCGACATCATCGGCCCCGCCACGGGCGATCTCGCACAGCGTGCTGCCATCGGAGGGGTTGATCAGGGCAAGGGTCTCGCCTGCGAGCGCGTCAACCCACTTGCCTGCAATGAAACACTTGCGGGGATCGATGTTGCGTGGTCGTAGCGTCATGGTGGTCAATCCCTGCAGGCTTTACTTCAGCCAAGGATTACCACGTGCCCGCTGACAACGGCAATCATCGCGATCAGCGCGTATAATTTCCGGTCTTGATCTCATAAATGGTGCCCGCGGCCGGACTCGAACCGGCACGGCCTTGCGGCCAAGAGATTTTAAGTCTCCGATGTCTACCATTCCACCACGCGGGCACGGCGCTATTCCTATGACGCTCTGCCGCGCTGGGCAAGCCGTGATCAGAGTTCTGTCCCCAATGGCGGATCAAGCAGCGCACGTTCCGACAGCCACGGGTTCAGTGCAACCGCCGCGCGCAGAACCGCCTGCCCTTCTTCGTTGCGCCCCATTGCGATCAGCGTCAGCGCCTTGCCCGACAACGCACCTACGTGGTTGGGGTTAATCTCCAAGGTGCGGTCAAGATCGGCCAATGCGCTCTCATAATCGTCGCTGAGGAAGCTGGCGAAGGCGCGTTGATTATAACCCTCCGCATAATCGGGGCAGTATGCGATCAAACGTGAAAACACGGCGCGCGCCCCCAGAAAATCATAAACGCCGCGCCGTGACATGCCCTCGTCCAGCATCGCTTGTGCTGTGGCATCCGGCGCATCGGTCCAAAGCTCCCAGAGACCGTTCGAGAGCGCGCGGCCCGACATTTCGTTCTGCGCATTCCCGAGTTCGGACAAGATCTCGGACAAGCGCGCGCTGTGATCGGGCGCTTCGGGGCAGGTTTGCGCCAGTGCGGGCGCAGCTAGCAGGCAAAGGGGGACAATCCATTTCATAGATGAAGTATCTGCGCCAGAACGCGTGTGCGTCAAGCACCACCACCTTCGCCCGGGGCTACAGGTATCAGCCCTTCTTCCTTCACCGCCTGCATCGCGACATAGGTCGAGGTGCTCGCGACATGCGGCAAGGTTGATATTTTCTCAGCCAGAACAGCGCGGTACCCTGTCATGCCTGCGGTGCGGACTTTCAGCAGGTAATCAAATGCCCCTGCGATCAAATGACACTGTTCGACTTCGGGCACCAGCATCACGGCACTATTGAACGCCGCCAATGCGCGTTCGCGCGTATCCGAGAGCTTGACCTCAACAAAGGCGACATGGTCACGCCGCAGCCGGATCGGATCATAGAGTGCACGGTAGCCGCGGATGATACCATGATCTTCCAGTCTTTTCAGCCGCGCCTGCGTCGGCGATTTCGACAAACCGATCCTGCGGGCAAGCTCGGTGACGCTGATCCGGCCCTCGACCGTGAGGATATCGAGTATCTTGAGATCAAACCGATCCAGCCCCGCAGGCGTTTCAGCCATGATTCATCCAGTTAATAAGTTAAACCGCCCGCGAGATTGGCACATTGCAGTGAGAATGGCCATGTATTTCTTGATAGAGTAGATCAAATCCAGAAAGGAGCCTGCCATGCCCCGCGATCATTCAACAGATGTCCGCCACCAGATTGACTTGTCCATGTATCAGGACGAAGACAGTGCCGTTGAAGCGCTTGTTGCGGCAGCCCAGCTGACACCGCAAGACCGCGCGCGCATTTGTAAGCGCGCGGCAGAGCTCGTGACCCAAATCCGCAACAGCTCTGATCCGGGGCTGATGGAAGTCTTTCTGGCCGAATACGGCCTGTCCACCGATGAAGGCATCGCGCTGATGTGTCTGGCCGAGGCGCTCTTGCGTGTGCCGGATGCCGACACGATGGACGAGTTGATTGAGGACAAGATCGCACCGTCGGATTGGGGCAAGCATCTGGGCCATTCCGCCTCGTCACTGGTGAATGCCTCGACCTGGGCGTTGATGCTGACAGGCCGCGTGCTGGATGATGAAAAGCCCGGCATGACCCGCCATCTGCGCAGTGCCATGAAACGTCTGGGTGAGCCTGTCATCCGCACAGCTGTCGCCCGCGCGATGCGTGAAATGGGCCGGCAGTTTGTGCTTGGCGAGGATATCGGGAAAGCGATGAAGCGCGCCCAGGAACTGCAAGGCAAAGGCTTTACCTACAGCTATGACATGCTGGGCGAGGCCGCGCGTACAGATGCCGACGCCAAAGGCTATCACCTGTCCTATTCGCGCGCGATCAGTGCGATTGCCGAACACTGCAAATATGACAGCGTTGCGGAAAACCCCGGCATTTCGGTGAAACTCTCGGCCCTGCATCCGCGCTACGAAGTCGCGCAAGAGGCCCGTGTCATGGAAGAACTGGTGCCGCGCGTCCGTGCACTGGCGCTTCTTGCGAAATCGGCCGGTATGGGCTTCAACATTGATGCGGAAGAGGCCGACCGCCTCTCGCTCTCGCTTGATGTGATCTCTGCGGTGCTGTCCGAGCCTGCATTGGCCGGTTGGGACGGTTTCGGCGTTGTGGTGCAGGCCTACGGCCAGCGCGCGCCTCTGGTGATTGACTGCCTGTACGAGATGGCCACGCGGCTTGACCGCAAGATCATGGTCCGGCTGGTCAAAGGCGCCTATTGGGACGCCGAGATCAAGCGCGCGCAGGTCGAAGGCATTGAAGGCTTCCCCGTCTTCACCGCCAAACAACACACCGACATCAGCTATATCAGCAACGCCCGCAAACTGCTGCGCATGACCGACCGGATCTATCCGCAATTCGCCACGCATAATGCCCACACCGTCGCTGCTATCCTTGACCTTGCCCAGCAATTGGAGCGCAGCAGCAACGATTACGAATTCCAGCGCCTGCATGGCATGGGCGAGACATTGCATTCCATCGTGCTCAATGCCGAAAAAACGCGCTGCCGCATCTACGCGCCCGTCGGCGCGCATGAGGACCTGCTGGCCTATCTGGTCCGCCGCTTGCTGGAAAATGGCGCGAACTCAAGCTTTGTGAACCAGATCGTCGACGAAGACGTCCCTGCCGAGGTCGTCGCGGCCTGCCCGTTCGACTATGCAGGCCAGCGCCCCGCACTCAAAACCGGCCCTTCGCTATACCAGCCCGAGCGCGTGAACTCGAAGGGGTGGGATCTAACCCATACGCCCACGCTTGCCGAAATATTCAACAGCCGCACTGTGCTGCAAAAAGCCAAGTACAAAGGCCATGCCTTGACAACGGCTGCCCATAAATACCCCAAGGCCAAGTTGCAAAACGCGCAACCGGTCAAAAACCCCGCGATGCCCGGTGACATCGTCGGACAGGTTCAGGTCGCGACCGAAAAAGAGATCGCAACAGCACTTGATACCGCCACCTCTTGGCACGCGGATGTTACCGCACGCGCTGAAATCCTCAATGCCGCTGCAGATGCCTATGAGGCCAATGCGGGCGAGCTTTTTGCGATCCTGACACGCGAGGCCGGTAAATCCTTGCCGGATGCGGTGGCAGAAGTGCGCGAAGCGGTGGATTTTCTACGCTACTACGCAGCCCAAGCCACCAGCCAGCAACAGGCACGCGGTATCTGGACCTGCATCAGCCCCTGGAACTTCCCTCTGGCAATCTTTACCGGCCAGATCGCGGCAGCACTTGCCGCGGGCAATGCTGTGCTTGCAAAACCGGCCGAGCAAACCCCGCTGATTGCGACCCGTGCCACGGCGCTCTTGCATGACGCAGGTGTTCCGCCCAGCGCGTTGCAACTGTTGCCCGGTGGGGGTGACGTCGGTGCGGCTCTGACAGCGGATGCGCGCATCAACGGTGTGGCCTTCACCGGCTCGACCGCGACAGCCATGAAGATCCGCAGCACGATGGCGGCAAACTGTCTGCCGGGCACCCCTTTGATTGCCGAAACAGGTGGCCTGAACGCGATGATCGTGGATAGTACCGCCCTGCCGGAACACGCGGTGCGCGACATCATCAATGCCGCGTTCCAATCCGCCGGTCAGCGGTGTTCGGCGCTGCGTTGTCTTTATGTGCAAGAGGACATTGCCGATAACCTGCTGAAAATGCTCAAGGGTGCGATGAATGAACTCAATGTCGGTGACCCATGGCATCTGTCCACAGATGTGGGCCCTGTCATTGATGAGGCCGCCTATACCGGCATTGCAAACCACATCGCGCAAGCCGCCAGCGAAGGCCGTATCCTGCATCAGATCAAGGTGCCCTCTACAGGTTATTTCATTGCGCCCACCGCAATACGGATCAACGGGATCGCGGATTTGACCAAAGAGATCTTCGGTCCTGTGCTGCATGTGGCAACCTTCAAGTCATCCGAACTGGATGATGTCATCAATGCCATCAACGCGACCGGCTATGGTCTGACGTTTGGCCTGCACACACGCATCGATGACCGCGTGCAGACGATTGTCGAAAAGGTCCACGCCGGCAACATCTATGTCAACCGCGACCAGATCGGCGCGGTTGTCGGCAGCCAGCCCTTTGGCGGCGAAGGCCTGTCAGGGACGGGTCCAAAGGCGGGTGGCCCGCACTATCTGCCCCGCTTTGCCGCACGGCCCGCACCACAGACAGAGGCGACCTGGTCCACGGCTGCCGACATGAAGGCGTTGAAAAAGCGTCTGGCAGAGGCAACGGCCCCCACACCGGCCAAACCAACCGATCTGCCCGGCCCAACCGGCGAATCCAACCGCCACAGCACGACGGCCCGTGGTCCGATCCTTTGCATGGGGCCGGGTGCGGATGTCGCGCAAGAGCAGGTGGCAGCCGTGAAGGCGCTGGGTGGCATCGGGATCAGCACCGAGGGCGCTTTGACGGCCTCGCAACTGAGCGAGATTGCTGATCTGGGTGCTGTGATCTGGTGGGGCGACGCTCAGACCGGACGGGCGCTCGAGACGGCTCTGAGCACACGTCAGGGCCCGATCATAGCCTTGATCACCGGCATGCCTGATGCGGCCCATGTGCTGCATGAACGCCATGTCTGCATTGATACGACTGCAGCGGGCGGAAATGCCGCACTTCTGGCTGAAGTTGCAGAGGTTGCCACCCCAGCTTTCACTTGACCGCTGGGGCGGCTTCGGGGACGGTCGCGCTATGTTTCCAATTCGCGATCACAACCCTTCCGAGCGTACGCCCTATGTGACCCTTGTACTGATCGCGGCGAATGTCGCGATCTTTCTGGCTGGGCTGGTCCTGTTTCAGGATCAACGGGCCTTGTCGCAGCTTTACTATGACTATGCCTTACTGCCGATCCGCCTGTCGAACGGGGAAAATTATACAGCCCTTGTGACGTCAGTTTTTCTGCACGGCGGGTTCATGCACCTTGCAGGAAACATGCTGTTTCTATGGATTTTCGGCGATAACCTCGAAGACGAAATGGGGCATATCCCGTTCCTGATCTTCTATCTTGTCTGCGGCATCGGCGCATCACTGGCGCAATACGCGATGGAGCCTTTTTCCACCATTCCAACGGTCGGCGCATCAGGCGCGATTGCAGGTGTCATGGGTGGGTATCTGCTACTGTTCCCCAAGGCACGGGTCGATATCTTTATCTTCTTTATCGTGTTCTTCCGCATCTTACCGATCCCCGCCTGGATCATGCTCGGGCTCTGGTTCGTCATCCAGCTTTTCAGCGGCATCAATGTTGATACCTCGAACGGTGGCGTGGCCTATTGGGCGCATGCGGGCGGTTTTGTCATCGGAGCCATCCTGACGGTCCCGCTCTGGATCAAGCTGGGGGCCACCCTGTTTTGGCGGCAGACCCACGGGCACCCACCCCACCCCGAGGCGGAATATACACGCAGCAATATTCCGATTGTGCGGCGTTAGGCCTTGCGAATGACCTTCGCGAAAGTCTCGAAAATGGGTTGGTTCGCGCAGATCAACTGACCATCGGCAAGCACGTCGCCTTCGGGATTGATCGGTTCTAGAATACCGCCTGCTTCGCGCACGATCACGATACCTGCAGCGATATCCCACGCATGCAATCCACGTTCCCAAAACCCGTCGTAGCGGCCAGCGGCAACATAGGCCAAATCCAGCGCCGCAGCGCCAAAGCGGCGCACACCGGCGCAGGCTGGCAAAATGCGCGCAAGATCCTGAATCGTTTCCGGCAGATCGGCACGGCCTGCAAAAGGCAGGCCTGTGGCGAAGATGCTTTCAATCATCCGGTGGCGGCCTGACACGCGCATCCGGCTTTCGTTCATCCAGGCACCGCCGCCTTTTTCAGCATAGAACATTTCGTCTTTGACGGGGTCATAGATCACACCGGCCACGATCTGGCCTTTATGCTCCAACGCAATCGAGACGGCCCAATGCGGCAATCCGTGCAGAAAATTCGTCGTCCCGTCCAGCGGATCAACGATCCAGCGGCGGGTAGGATCTTCGCCCTCGATTTCTTTGCCTTCTTCGCCCAGAAAACCGTAGGACGGGCGGGCATGCATCAGCTCTTCCATAATCATCGCTTCTGCGGCTTTGTCGGCACGGCTGACAAAATCGCCGGGGCCTTTTGTGCTTACTTGCAGGTTTTCGACTTCGCCAAAATCCTTCAGCAAACCGCGGCCTGCTTTGCGGGCGGTTTTCATCATCACGTTTAGGTTTGCGCTGCCAGCCATCTGCGAGGTCCTTCATAGGGGATCAAGCGCGGCGTATAGGCTTTCGGGCTAGGCGGAACAAGGGGCAAGAGGCTTTCCGCTGTATTCACATAATTTGGCCGTTCTTAAAGGCTTGTTTGCCGATTGCCTGCATGATTGCCCGCAGTGGTAAGTAGGACAGTATGCAACCGCACCTGATTGATCATTTCCTGCATCAAACGCAGATCGTTGGCCATATTTCTGGTCGCGACATCATAAAACGCGGCGGTGTGGCCGTGTTGATGACCGGGATCTGCATCGCTGCAGGGTTCTGGATGCAGGCGGTCACCGTGCTGACCGTCATCGCCGTTGTAGAGTTTATCTCCTATCCGCTGAACAAACGGGCCTCAAAACTCGATGCCCCTTTAGAACTGCGTTCGGGTCTCGCTGTGTTCTTCTTTAATTGGTTGGCAATGTTGCCATTTTTGGCTTTTGGGCTGATTCTTTCACAAAGCGGTAGCCTGCCCTATGTCGTCACCGGATATCTGTGGGTTTTCGGGGTCTATGTCCACGTCAGCAACACCTTCGGCCTGCTTCCATTCTATAATTGGAGCCAGATGCTCGTCGCTTTTGCTGCTATGTTCCTGATGCACTTGAACCTGATGAACAATCCGGCTTTTGCACAGGACCCGACCGCATGGTTACTGACCGCAATTTCGACGATCGTATATATCTCGAACACACGCGATACGATGAACCTGCAAAAGGATACAAATCAAGCACTCGAGCGGGCGCGACAAGAAGCCAATGCGCGCCTTGCCGATCTTGAGAAGCTCTCGCGCAGCGACAGCCTTACCGGCTTGATGAACCGGCGCGCCTTTGATGAAGTCGTGCAAAGCATGATGACCCAGCATGCCAATAGACAGGGTGTCACCGTCTTTTTGATTGATCTGGACGGCTTCAAACCCATCAACGACAGCTATGGACACAAAGCCGGCGACGCCGTTCTATGTGCGATTGCGGCACGGCTCAACGCACTTGCTGCGCGCGGTGATCGCGTCGCGCGTGTGGGGGGCGACGAATTCGCCTTCCTGTCGGCGCATATCACGTCCTTGAAACAGGCCAAGGCCTTCGCTGAGCGCCTGGTCAACACGTTGCGACAGACCATACCTTTCGAGCAAAAGCAGCTTGATGTGGGCGTCAGCATCGGCATCGCGCGGCAGGGACCAGCGGCAACGACGCCGCCGGAACTGCTCTCGGGTGCGGATCAGGCCATGTATCGTGCCAAGCAGGATTCAAACACAAACATCATGGTCTATGACAAGAACGCGTTTCCCGTACGCCCCACATTGAAAGACCGCGAGACGTTGATGGCCGCGATGCACAACGGAGAGATTTTGCCGTACTATCAGCCGAAAGTGCGGATCGATACCGGCGAAATCATCGGGTTCGAGGCATTGTCGCGTTGGGAGCATCCACAGCGCGGCCTGCTTTCACCGTCACATTTTTTGCCCATGATCAACGAGTTGGCGTTGCAAGGCAGCTTTATGGCAAGTACCGCTGAACGTGTGCTGCAGGACCTTGCCCGGATGAAGCAAGAGAGGCTTGATCCCGGGCAGGTTTCAATCAACATGTCCGAGGTCACGCTTGCTACCCTGCTGGGCCGTAAAGAACTTTTTGCGATACTCGACCGTTATCCCGAACTGCGCCATCATCTGACATTCGAGATCACCGAAGACATCTTTCTTGCGCGCGCGGGTGAAATCATGCGGCGCTCCATCCAGCTCTTTCGCAATGCTGGTGTACGCATTTCGCTGGATGATTTTGGGACCGGCTATGCCTCGCTTCAGCACCTCAAGGAAATGGCGTTCGATGAACTCAAACTCGACACCGGCTTTGTACGTGATCTGGGCATTGATCCCGCCGCAAGGGTGCTGGTTGAAGGGCTGCTGACGATCAGCAGGGGACTCAAGGTCGACTTGATCGCGGAAGGTGTCGAAACAGAACAACAGCGCAACATGCTACGCGATATGGGCTGCAAATACGTGCAAGGATATTTCTATGGCGCAGCAATGCCCTTTCGCGAAACCTGTTTACGCCTGCATGCCCGCAGGCAGGATCCAATCGCCACCAAGGACATCACATCAGCGGCCTAGGCGCGCTGCATTTTCACAGCTTCCTGCCGGGCAAGACGGATCAGATGGGCCATGAAAGGACGGCTCGTATCCTCTGCCCGCGTTGCCGCGTAGAGACGGCGCGTGATGCCCGCTTGCGTCAAAGGCCGCGTGACGTAATCCGAATTGAAGCGCACCTGCCTGACAACCCAATCCGGCAGCACCGCAACACCGCGGTTAGAGGCCACCAGAAGCAAGATGACGGCGGTCAGTTCGACCTGCCGCACTGCTGCGGGTTCGACCTTGGCGGGCGTCAAAAGCTGCGAAAAGATATCAAGCCGCGCGCGATCAACAGGATAGGTAATCAGCGTCTCGCCACGAAAATCCTCGGCTTCGATTACGTCCTTTTGTGCCAAGGGATGACTGGCCGCCGCCACGAACACGGGCTCGTAATCAAAAAGCGGTGTAAAATCCGTCTCTGGCAAATCCTCAGGATCGGAAGAGACGACCAGATCAACCTCTTCCTTGCGCAAGGCGGGCAAAGCATCAAACGCGAGGCCAGGGCGAATATCGACATCGACCTCTGGCCATGCTTTGCGGAACTGTTCCAACACAGGGAACAGCCATTCAAAACAGGCGTGGCACTCGATCGCGATGTGCAATCTGCCTGCACTGCCAGCCACAAGACCAGAGAATTCAGCCTCCAAGGCCGCCACTTGTGGCAGGATCTGCTCGGCTGCGGCAAGCATCTTCATCCCTGCGGCAGATAGTTTCAGCGGCTTTGATCGTCGCACAAAAAGTTCAACACCCGCCTGATCCTCGATCCCCTTGATTTGATGCGACAGGGCCGATTGGGTAATGTTCAACTGGTCCGCCGCACGGGCGAGCCCGCCGGTGTCGTGGATGGCCTTGATTGTCCGCAGGTGTCGAAACTCGATATGCATATATGAGGCGCCCTCATGACTTTGGTGAAGTTTATGAAATTGCGTCATCTTCATACTGATGACAAAACATCAAGGCAAGCAAGAGGTGCATCATGTCCAAGCCGACCGTTTCCTTCGAATTCTTCCCCCCCAAGTCCCTTGAGGGCTCTTTCCGTCTCTGGGATTGCGTCAACACGCTTGCCCCGCTGGACCCCACCTTTGTTTCTGTCACCTACGGTGCTGGCGGCACGACCCGCAAACTGACCCATGAAGCCGTTACAACTATCCACAAAACCAGCGGTTTGAACGTAGCGGCGCACCTTACATGCGTTGACGCGACACGCGCCGAAACCTTGCAGATCGCAGAAGATTACGCCGCCGCAGGTGTGCGGGAAATCGTGGCACTGCGCGGCGATGCACCCAAAGGTGCTGCGAAATTTACCGCCCATCCCGAAGGATTTGACAGCTCGGTCGCGCTGATCGAGGCACTGGCCAGCACCGGCCAGTTCACCATCCGCGTGGGCGCCTACCCCGAAAAACACCCCGAAGCGACCGACCACGCAGCCGATATTGCCTTCCTCAAGCGCAAGTTTGACGCCGGCGCGACCTCTGCAATCACGCAATTCTTCTTTGAGGCCGAGACATTTTTCCGCTTCCGTGACGCTTGTGTAAAGGCAGGCATTGATGGCCAGATCATTCCCGGCATTCTTCCGGTCGAGAACTGGAATGGCACCCAGCGCTTTGCAAAACAGTGTGGCACACATATCCCGCAGGTGATCCATGACGCGTTTGACAATGCCACCCGTGATGGCAGCACCGAACTCTTGGCGACCGCCGTCGCGACCGAGCTGTGTGATGACCTTTTGCAAGGTGGCGTTGATCATCTGCACTTTTACACACTGAACCGTCCCGAATTGTCGCGTGACGTGTGCCATGCGCTTGGCGTGACGCCAAAAGTACGGTTGCAAAACGTGGCCTGACGCGCGAGCTTCGGGCGACAAGCTGTCCGGAGCACACATGTTCACTGCCACCACCCCCGAAGAAATGCCCGATCTTGAGACAACCCTGTCGATGTCGGGACTTGAATTCATGCAAGCAATGCAGGACGGCCGCATCTCGCGGCCACCGATCTCGGCGTTGATGGGGTATTCATTGGAGGCCGTGGAAAAAGGCAAGGTCACCTTTCGCGGCAAGCCCGAATTCCAGCACACTAACCCTGCGGGCGGTGTGCATGGCGGATGGTACGGGACGTTGCTTGACAGCTGCATGTCCTGTGCCGTGATGACGATGACGCCCAAGGGCTCTGTCTACACCACATTGGAGTATAAGGTTAATCTGGTCGGTGCCATTCCGATTGGGGCCGAAATACTGGCCACAGGTATCATTGAACATGCCGGGCGCACGACAGGGGTCGCGCGGGGCGAGATTCGTGATGCTGCGACGGCCAGGCTTTATGCCACAGGCTCAGCCACTTGTCTGATCATGAAATTGCGGGGCAACTGAGGCAGGTGCCGCGTCACCGCTGATGCTTTCGTGCAACCGCTCCGAGCGATCCTGACCCACAATCCGCCTGCGCCGCGACAAGAAGACCTTGGCCCACGCCCGCCAGTTCCCGACAGACGGGGCAGCCGGATCTTGTGCAAAGCGCCCGCGCCAGCCTTCGGGAAAGGGCACCCCGCAATCCGACAAGCGTTCAAGCATCCACACCAAGGGAATATTGGCCAAAGGCCGCGATGGCGGGTGCTGCCAGACCTGCCCACCTACGTCACCATGATTTCCGCGAAACCAGACTTGCTCGACATGGCCGGACCAGCCTTCGGGAAATTGCCACATCACAGGGGCATAGGCCCGGCGGGTCTCGTCAATCGCCAAGGCGTGAAAGCCATTGCGAATATGCGGACCAAGCGCATGATTGTGAAAGTTGTGCCGGGCTTCTGCCCAGCGCCAGATGACCGGTAACCGCAGGCCCAGCGCCTTGACCGTGTCCCAGACCGCGACCGCTTCGACTTCGATCACAGGGTGGCAATAAAGTGAACGGAACGCGTCTACTGTCCGGCTTTGCGCACCGCTGCGATAGTGACGGTAGGCTTGGCGGATCGTCCTGACGGTCGCATGTTCAGCCCGCACCAGCCCGACCATATCAATGACCCCTGCCAATGAGCGCACGGCATATGCCCCCCTTGAATAGCCGACCAGCACGATCCTGTCACCGGGGCGGTACCGCGAGGCGACGACACCGTAAGCGCGCTCGATCTGCCGGTTGATCCCCTTGCCGGTCATCACGTCCCAGGTCCCTGCCCAGTCGCGCCATTGGATCCCGGCCTCATAGTGGACAGTCACGTTGGCGGTGCGTCCGACCTCGCACAAGAGTTTGAACGTCAGTCCCGCGTTCGTCTCGCAGCCCTCTGCCAGTGACGACATTGTCCCATCAAGGATGACGACATGGATCGCGGGGCCACGCTTGCGCACAGCACCTTCTTCACTGCGCGGGCGTCTGTCAAAAAGCCCGAAAAACCAGTCACGCAGCTGCACGTGCATCTTTTGCTTTCTGGATCGCATCCCAGACACGGTGCGGGGTGAACGGCATCGCTACATCGCGCACGCCGATGTCCCACAGCGCATCCAATACGGCATTTGCCATCGCCGCAAGCGCACCGACGGTGCCAGCTTCGCCGCAGCCTTTCATCCCCATGGGGTTGTAAGCTGACGGCACGCATTCAGTTGAAAACCTGATCATAGGCAGATCATCTGCGCGCGGCATCCCGTAGTCCATGAAACTTGCTGTGAGCAGCTGGCCATCCGCATCAAATACCACACGTTCGGTCTGCGCCTGACCAATACCCTGCGCAACACCGCCATGCACCTGTCCTTCAACCAGCATCGGGTTGATCAGATTGCCGAAGTCATCAACGACGGTATAGCGGTCGACAGTAACAACACCGGTTTCAGGATCAATCTCGAGCTCGACCACATGCGCCCCGTTCGGAAAACTGCGATTGTCGAGTTTGATCGTCGCCGAATGGCGCAACAGATCATCGCGCCCAGCAGCCCGCGCCATATCCGCAACCTCCAGCATCGTCGGCGTCAGGTTCGAGCCTGCAATCCGGAAACGCTCATCATCAAAGCGGACCATACCGGCATCGACACCTTCGGCATCCGCAAGAAACGCGGTGAAGCCTTCAAGGATCACATCAACCGCTGCGAGCGTTGCCGTATTCTGCACGGTGACCGAACGCGACCCGCCCGTCCCTCCTCCTGTGGCGATACGGTCGCTATCGCCTTGCACCACAGTGATTTGGCCCGCCGGAATACCGGTCTGATCCGACAGGAATTGCGCGTAAACGGTTTCATGCCCCTGCCCGTTGGACTGGGTGCCGACATAGATCGTGGCGCCATCGGACGTAAATTCTACCGCAGTTGTCTCGGACGGGTTTCCAAGGATGCTTTCGATATAATAGCACAGGCCCTGCCCCCGCAATTTGCCAGATCTGGCCGACGCCGCCTTCCGCATAGCATAGCCTTCGCGGTCGGCCTCGCGGCCTGCACTGGCCAGCACCCTCGCGAAATCACCCACGTCATAGGTCACCCCTGAAACGGTGGTGTAGGGAAATCTGTCGGGTGCGATGAAGTTCTTTTCGCGCAATACCCAAGGATCGACACCCAACTGCCGTGCCGCCTCATCCACAGTTCGTTCCAGCACGAAGATCGCCTCGGGCCGCCCCGCACCACGATAGGCATCAACGGGTGTTGTATTGGTATAGATCCCCCGCGTGCGCATATAGGCGGTCTGGACATCATAGGTGCCCATCAGAACCTTGGAAAAAAGCTCGGTCTGGATATTTTGCGCGAACTGCGAATTATACGCGCCCAGATTTGCAATCGTATCAAGCTGATACGCGGTGATGCGATAGTTATCATCAAAGGCAAGTGTTGCCGTCGATGTCAGATCACGACCGGCATTATCCGACAACATCGCCTCCCCCCTGTCTGACATCCAGCGCACAGGGCGGCCCAGGACGCGGGCGGCATGGGCGACACAGAACGGCTCGGGATAGCGCATTGCCTTCATCCCGAAACCGCCGCCCACATCGGGGGTTGTCACACGGATATCGGCAGGATCGAGGTTGAAATGCCGTGCCAAATCGCCTTTGGGAACCCAGACGCCCTGCCCGTTCAGCGCCAGATGCAGACGGCCGTCCGCGACCTCTGCATAGCATCCGCGCGGCTCAAGCGCATTGGCAATGATCCGGTTGTCCATCACTTCGACGGTGACGACATGCGCGGCCTCTTGGATGCGGGCCTGTGTGGCGATCTCATCCCCAAGCGCCCAGTCAAACGCCAGATTGTCAGGCGCTTCCGCATGGATCGCTTCACCGCCCACGGCCAGATCGACATGCGCTGGCAGATCGTTGAGTTCCAGAAGGATCATCTCTGCGGCGTCTTTGGCGGCTACGATGGTGTCCGCCACGATCATCGCAATGGCCTCACCCACGTGGCGCACACGGCCTCGGGCGAGCAGCGGACGCTCGGGTGCTGCACCCCGCGATCCATCACGGTTTTTGACAGTTGACCCGGCCAATCCCAAAACCACGCCGGCATCCACAAGGTCATCGGCCGTCACAACAAGATGGACACCGGGCATCGCGCGGGCCTCATCGACATCGAGTTCTGTAATTTCGCCATGGGCGGTTGTGGCGCGCAGGAAGTATGCGAATAGCGCGTCCGGCGGCGCGACATCATCAACATAGCGGCCCTGACCCGTCAAAAACCGCTGATCCTCGACCCGCGTCACCGGTTGGCTTTTGCCGAATTTTTCCATCGCTGCACCTCGTTTGCCTGACGCAGACCCTAGCGGTGGATCAGTCCAAGTCCAGCGACAACAATGAAAAGTCGTTTTTCAACAGGTCAGGAGGGTTAAAAACCACGTTACTCTTCCCCTCACCCCATCGGCGCGTTATTTGCGCAGCAAACACAGCAAGGACCAAACCGATGCCGATGGAAAAGACATTCGACGCCAAGACAGCAGAACCCCGTCTCTACCAGATGTGGGAAGATGCAGGCGCGTTCAAAGCAGGCGCAAATGCCAGCCGCGATGAAACCTTTTGCATCATGCTGCCACCCCCCAATGTGACAGGGCACTTGCACGTCGGCCACGCCTTTAACCACACGATTATGGATATGCTGACGCGCTGGAAACGGATGCAGGGCTATGACACGCTTTGGCAGCCGGGGCTGGATCATGCAGGCATCGCCACGCAGTTGATGGTGGAAAAAGACCTTGCAGCAAAAGGCCTTCCCAAGCGCACCGAAATGGGGCGCGAGAAATTCCTTGAAAAAGTCTGGGAATGGAAAGCGGCCAACGGCGGACAGATCGAACAACAAGCGCGGCGCTTGGGCGACAGCATGGACTGGTCCCGCTCGGCCTTTACCATGTCGGGGGCCGAAAGCGCGCCCGCGACGGAAAAGCCGGGCAACTTCCATGACGCAGTGCTGAAAGTCTTTGTCGAGATGTACAACAAGGGCCTGATCTATCGCGGCAAGCGTCTGGTCAACTGGGACCCGCATTTCGAAACCGCGATTTCCGACCTCGAAGTCGAAAATATCGAAGTTGACGGCCATATGTGGCACTTCAAATACCCGCTGGCCGGCGGCGAAACCTATGAATACGTCGAGAAGGATGAAGACGGCAACGTCACCCTGCGCGAGACCCGCGACTACATTTCTATCGCAACAACCCGCCCCGAAACGATGCTGGGCGACGGGGCGGTTGCCGTGCATAAGGATGATGAGCGCTATGCGCCGATCATAGGCAAGCTCTGCGAAATTCCTGTGGGGCCGAAAGAACAGCGCCGCCTGATCCCGATCATCACAGACCCCTACCCTGATATGAATTTCGGCTCAGGTGCCGTGAAAATCACCGGCGCGCATGACTTCAACGACTATGAAGTCGCCAAGCGCGGCAACATCCCGATGTATTCGCTGATGGATACGAAGGGTAACATGCGCGCCGATGGCAAGCCCTACATCGAAGAAGCCGCAACCGCACAGCGGATTGCCAATGGTGAGCAGGACTTCGACGAGGCGATGATCGCCGCCATGAACATGGTCCCCGAGGAATACCGCGGGCTGGACCGGTTCGAGGCGCGCAAGCGCGTGGTGGCCGATATCACCGCCGAAGGGCTGTCCGTGATGACCGTCGCAACTGACCCGCGCTTGGAAAAGCCGCTGAAAGCCCCCGTCGCCCCCGAAGAAGGCGGTGAGGCGCGGACGGACGCGGACGAACTCGTCCCGCTGGTGGAAGCCAAAAAAATCATGCAGCCCTTCGGCGACCGCTCAAAAGTCGTGATCGAGCCGATGCTGACCGACCAATGGTTCGTGGACACCGCCAAAATCGTCGGCCCCGCGCTGGATGCGGTGAAGGAAGGCCGCACCAAGATCATGCCCGAAAGCGGCGAGAAGGTGTATTACCACTGGCTGGAGAACATCGAGCCATGGTGCATCTCGCGCCAGCTGTGGTGGGGGCATCAGATCCCGGTTTGGTATGGGCCAATGAAAGTAGACGGTGAATGGAAAGGCGTGCAAGCCTTCTGCGCACCGACAGAATCTGAGGCTCTGCTTGTTGCAGAGCAAACATATGCTGGAGACACCCGCGTCGGCACACAAGAAGAAGTGCTTGCCAACGGCTTCCTGGACGAAAACGATTGTGTCGTAATCTACCGCGACCCCGACGTCCTCGACACATGGTTCTCCTCCGGCCTTTGGCCTTTCGGCACGCTCGGCTGGCCTGCCGAAGATGAGGCAATGAAATACTTCCCCGGCGACGTCCTCGTCACCGGTCAGGACATCCTGTTCTTCTGGGTCGCCCGCATGATGATGATGTCCGAAGCGGTCTTGGGCAAGGAACCCTTCCACACCGTCTATCTGCACCAGTTGGTCCGCGACGCGAAGGGCGAGAAGATGTCCAAGACCAAGGGCAACGTGATCGACCCGCTCGACATGATCGACGCCTACGGCGCCGACGCCCTGCGCTTTTCCAACGCGCAGATGGCGGCCTTGGGCGGCGTGCTGAAAATCTCCGAGGATCGGATTAAAGGCTACCGCAACTTCGGCACAAAACTGTGGAACGCCTTCAGCTTTGCGGACCACTATGAAATCCCATACCCCGGCGATGCGGCAAGGCCAGAGACCACGCAAACGCTGAACAAATGGATCATCGGCGAAACCGGCAAAGTGCGCGAAACCGTCGATGCGGCGATGGAGGCCTACCGCTTCAACGATGCCGCCGATGCGCTTTATGCGTTCACGTGGGGCAAGGTCTGCGACTGGTATCTGGAATTCTCCAAACCGATCTTGCAGGGCGAGGATGCGGCGGCAAAGGCCGAGACCGAACAAACCCTGCGCTGGGTGCTGGACCAATGCCTGATCCTGCTGCACCCCATTATGCCCTTCATCACCGAAGAACTGTGGCAGCAGGCCGACAGCCGCGCCAAGATGCTGGTCCACGCCGATTGGCCGACCTACACGGCGGCTGAACTGGTGGATACAGACGCCGACCGCGAGATGAACTGGGTCATTGACCTGATCGACAACGTCCGTTCTGCGCGCGCACAGGTCCACGTGCCTGCCGGCGCGAAAGTACCTCTGCTCGTCACAGGGCTGGACGCCAAAGGCCAATCCGCATGGGACAATAACCATGTGCTGATCCAACGCCTTGCACGGATCGAAAGCCTGTCACACGTCAATGACTTCCCCAAAGGCTGCGTCACCATCCCGATGGACGGTGGCACCTTTGGCATCCCGCTGGCCGATCTGATCGACGTGGCCGAGGAAATCGCGCGTCTTGAAAAGACGATGCAGAAACTGGGCAAGGAACTGGGCGGTCTGCGCGGGCGCCTGAACAACCCCAAATTCGTCGAATCCGCACCGGATGAGGTGGTCGCTGAAGCGAAAGCCAACCTCGCCCTGCGCGAAAACGAAGAGGCGCAACTCAAAGCCGCCATCGCGCGCTTGGCTGAGATCGGCTAGACCAAACAGGGGGCGGTGATGTCGCTGCCCCCTGACTTTCCATGTCTCTTCAAACTTCCGCCGGAGGCAATCCTCAGGGCTCCACACGCGCGACCGCGCGCGTCATTCCCAAGGCTTTATCATAGACCAGAGTCAAAATGCGCCGCCACCCGTCTTGATCGCCACCTGCGGCATAGACCGTACCGCAAGTGCCGCGCCCGAACTGACCAAAAAATGCGCGTCTACTCAGCTTCATGCGACACCCCCTTAATGAGAACCGTTCGCGCATAAGAACAGTTGCACAGACTTCAAGCACAGGCTTATCTGACCCCATGACAAAACCCGCCCTTACCCCCCTCGCCGAAAGCCTGCCTGCCTCGGTCCCGTTCGTCGGCCCCGAAGCGCAAGAACGCCAGATGGGCCGCGCATTTACAGCCCGCCTCGGCGCCAACGAAAGCGCCTTTGGCCCCTCGCCCAAGGCCATCGCTGCCATGCAAAAAGCCGCTAGCGAGGCGTGGATGTACGGCGATCCCGAAAGCTATGACCTGCGTCACGCACTGGCCGCACATCACGGGATTGCGCCTGAAAACATCATGGTCGGTGAAGGCATTGACGCGCTCTTGGGGCTTCTGGTCCGGCTTTATGTTGGTGCAGGAGACCCGGTCGTCACATCGGCAGGGGCCTATCCAACCTTCAATTATCATGTGGCAGGTTTCGGCGGAACACTGCACACGGTGCCTTACAACGGCGATCACGAAGATCCTGACGCGCTGATTGCCAAAGCAACCGAGGTTTCGGCGAAACTGATCTACATCGCCAATCCCGACAATCCGATGGGCAGTTGGCATACCGCAGAGGTTATCCTGCATATGATAAACCGCCTGCCTTCTGGCTGTCTGTTGGTTCTGGACGAAGCCTATATTGATCTCGCCCCTGACGGCACCGCACCTGCGATTGACCCAAACGCAGCAAACGTCATCCGCATGCGCACTTTTTCAAAAGCGCATGGTTTGGCCGGTGCGCGTGTCGGCTATGCGATCGGGTCGACAGAGGTAATCACCGGCTTCAACAAGGTCCGCAACCATTTCGGCATGTGCCGGATCAGCCAGGAAGGCGCGCTTGCCGCATTGCAGGATACCGGCTGGCTCTCCCACGTCCGCCACGAAGTTGAAAACGCCCGCGACAGGATTGGCGCGATTGCGCAAGAGCACGGTTTGCATCCGCTGCCCTCAGCCACCAATTTTGTCACGATTGACTGTGGTCGCGACGGCGATTTTGCCCGAGCGGTGCTGGCGTCTCTTGTCGCAGACGGAATCTTTGTGCGGATGCCCTTTGTCCCTCCGCAGGACCGCTGCATCCGTGTCAGCTGTGGAACGCAAGCACAGACTGACGCCTTCGCGCAGGCCCTGCCGAGAGCGTTGGCGCAAGCACACGAAAAATTAAGGTGATTTTTATTTCGGGCTGATTATCCTTTCGCAACCACAGAAGGATTAGTCATGTCGCAACACCGCCCGATCCAAGCCGTCGAAGACTATACCGATGCGTTTCTGGGGACGCTTTGGGTTTTCTTGTTCATGGGCTTTTGGGTGATCGCGGCCGCCGTCGGATACCTTTGGGTCGCCGCCACCGCCTATGCCCTTCTTCAGTGCGTCAAATGGATAGACCGCATCAGGAATGCCTAGGCACGGACCGCAATGGCCTGTGCGGCAGCAGACAACGCACCTTGTCCATGCGGAATATTCAACGCGTTCAATCCGGCCTCGATCGTGCCCAGCGCGCCCATGATCATATGGGCGTTCACATGGCCCATGTGCCCAACCCGGAAATAAGCATCGGCCGGCGACCGACCCAGACCGATCCCCAGCGTCAGTCCACATTTCTGTTCACACCAATGGCGCAACGCATCCCCATGGGGCGCGCCAATACTGACGGATGTCACCGCATGTGACCGATGTGCAGGATCGGCGATATTGAGGTGCATCGGCCCTTCGGACGCCCAATGGTCAAAGGCGGTCCAGATGACTTGCGCAAGCTTTTCATGCCGCGCGAAAACATTGTCCAAACCCTCTGCCTTGATGAGGTCCAGCGCAGTGCGCAGACCGTACAGATGGTGCGTCGGGGCCGTGCCGTCGAAATACTGAAAATAGAACTCGGGGTTTGTGCGCGGCCGCCAGTCCCAATAGGTTGTCACACGGTCACCACGGGCTGCATCAGCTTTGTCGTTGAACCAGACAAAACTGATACCCGCAGGCGTCATCAAACCTTTTTGGCACCCGGCGACCATGACATCCACGCCCCATGCGTCCATTTCAAACCGGTCACATCCTAACGAGGCGATACAATCTGCCATCAGCAGCGCCGGATGCCCGACACGGTCCATGACATCCCGCAGGGACGCAATATCGTTTTTGACGCTGGTGGATGTGTCGACATGCACAGCAAGAACCGCCTTGATCCGGCCCTCTTTGTCCTTGGCCAAAACCTCTTCCACCTGTGCAAGGCCGATCGGTGACTGCGCGCCATAATCAATGGTCTCGACCTTTGCGCCCAGCCCCGCGGCCATTTCACCCCAACCGATGCAAAAACGCCCTGTCGCCAGCACCAGAACGGTGTCGCCAGCCGAGATCGTATTGGCAAGGGCCGCTTCCCAAGCGGCGTGGCCGTTGCCGATATAGATCGCCACGTTGCTGTCTGTCATCGCGATCTCTTTGAGATCGGGCACGAGACTGGCGGTCAGCTCATGTAATTCGCCCTCGTAGATATTGGGCGACGCGCGGTGCATTGCGCGCAGGACTTCATCGGGAATGACGGACGGACCGGGAATGGCCAGATAAGCACGACCTTGGGATAGCGACATGTTTGGGGGCTTTCTTCATGATTGGGCGTGACCTTAATACAGCGCAGTGCAACGTCAACCTTGCCTTGCTTGCTCTACAACCCCATTTGCGCGTAGACGAGAGACAGCAGAGTTCGCAAAAGGCCCGAGATGCCCCCTCCTACCCCGAAATCCGGCTCCGAAAAGCAGCAGTCTGCCACCAAACTTTTTCGTTGGCTCTGGCGCGATTATTTGCGCAAACATAAATGGCTGCTGGCAGCGGCTGTTGCCCTGATGATGGTCGAAGGCTCAATGCTGGCACTGATCAGCCGCATGATCCAACCGATGTTTGACGATGTTTTCGCTCAGGGCGACCGGAACGCACTCTATTTCGTCGGCTTCGGAATCATGACGATCTTTTTCGTCCGCGCGCTTACATCCTCTTGCCAGCGCATCTTGATGCAGTGGATCAAGGAACTTGCGTCAGCTGCCATGCGCAAACATTTGCTGCGGCACATGATATCGCTCGACAGCGGCTTTTTTCAAATTCACCCTCCAGGGCAATTGATCGAACGCGTGCAAGGCGACGTGGCAGTCATCAACTCGGTCTGGAGCAGTTTGCTGACGGCTATCGCGCGCGATCTGGTGTCATTGATCGGTCTACTTGCGGTCGCGATCTGGATTGACTGGAAATGGACATTGATTGCCATCATCGGCATTCCGCTTTTGATCCTGCCATCCATTCTTGTTCAGGCCTATATTCGCCGCCGTTCCCGCAGTGCGCGTGAAATCGCGGGCAATGTCTCGACCCGCCTTGATGAGGTGTTTCACGGCATCAACCCGATCAAGCTCAACGCGCTCGAAACCTATCAGGCCAAACGGTATGATGCGCTGATCCAGCAGGGTGTGACGGCAAGTATGCGCACGACAGCCGGGCAAGCGGCGGTGCCTGCATTGATTGATATCATGACAGGGATCGGTTTTCTGGCCGTCATGCTTTATGGCGGGTCCGAGATTATCGCGGGCGAAAAGACCAACGGCGAATTCATGGCGTTCTTTACGGCCATGTCGCTGGCCTTCGATCCACTCCGCCGTCTTGGCCTGATGAGCGGGCAATGGCAGATGGCCGCCGCGAGTGTGGAGCGTCTGCAATACGTGCTGAACCTGCACCCGACGATCCTGTCACCGGCCAAAGCCAAAACGATCCCGCATAACGCACCAGCGGTCGCTTTTGATAATGTCTCTATGAACTACGGTGATCTGCCTGTCTTGCGCGGGGCGAGCTTTACCGCTGAGGCGGGCAAAACCACTGCGCTTGTCGGCGCATCGGGGGCCGGCAAAAGCACCGTGTTCAATGTTCTGACCCGTCTGGTCGAGCCGCGCGAAGGGGCCGCGATGGTCGCAGGTGTTCCGATCACCGACTATAATCTGAGCGACCTGCGCAGCCTGTTCTCTGTCGTAACCCAAGATGCCGCCCTTTTTGACGAAACCCTGCGCGACAACATCCTGCTGGGCCGCGAAGACGTGGACGAGGCGCATTTGAAATCTGTTCTTGATGCGGCCCACGTCAGTGACTTCCTGCCATCTTTGCCCAACGGGCTTGATAGCCCTGCCGGGCCACGCGGATCAAATCTTTCGGGTGGTCAACGACAGCGTGTGGCGATTGCCCGCGCGCTCTTGCGTGACACGCCCATCCTGTTGCTGGACGAGGCGACAAGCGCACTGGATACAAAATCCGAAGCCATCGTGCAGCAAGCGCTGGAAAAGCTTTCGACAGGGCGAACAACCTTGGTCATCGCGCATCGCCTTTCGACGATCCGCAACGCGGATTCGATCGTGGTCATGGACCACGGTCGCGTTGTTGACCAGGGCGACCACGAAACGCTTTTGGCGCGTGGCGGTATTTACGCAGACCTGCACCGCCTTCAATTTTCCCAAAAGGAGAGCACAGAAGATGTCTGACCGGACCGTCCTTTCGATTGGTGGTGACGACCGCGTTTCTTTTTTGCAAGGTTTGGTAACGAACGACGTGAAACGGGCCGATAGCGCCATTATCTACACCGCACTTCTCACGCCGCAGGGCAAATTCATTGCCGATTTCTTCGTGATCGGACAGCAGGATCGCCTGCTGATTGATGTTGCCACATCCCACGCGCAGAAACTTGGCCAACGGCTTATGATGTACCGGTTGCGCGCGGCGGTGACAATCGAGCAGACTGATCTGGTTGTGTCACGCGGCACGGGCACCGCACCCGCAGGTGCGTATGCCGACCCACGCCATGACGCGCTTGGGTGGCGCGCCTACGGCGATACCGACATCAGCGACGAGACTGATTGGAATGCACTCCGCGTCGCAAACATGATCCCCGAGACCGGAATCGAGCTCGACGATGACACCTATGTCCTGGAGGCGGGTTTTGAGCGCCTGCACGGCGTGGACTTCAAGAAAGGCTGTTTCGTCGGGCAGGAAATCGTTGCGCGCATGAAACACAAAACAACGCTGAAGAAGGGTTTGGCGCTTGTTTCTGTCGCAGGCAATGCAGCGCCGGGGGACCCGATCACGGCTGACGGGAAACCGGTGGGTACGTTGCACACCATTGATGGTGACAAGGCCCTCGCATTTCTGCGCTTTGACCGGGCCGATGGCCCGATGCAGGCAGGCGAGGCAACCCTCACCCGCCTGAAGTAGGTTTAGGCCCGCTCGGCGTACTCAAACGTTTCGGTGTTCACCACAATGTCCTCGTCCTGACCTACGAAAGGCGGGATCATGACGCGCACACCATTGTCGAGGACCGCTGGCTTGAAGCTGTTGGCAGCTGTCTGGCCCTTCACGACAGGCTCGGTCTCAACGACTTTGCAGACAACTTTCTGCGGCAGGCTGACGTGCAGCGCCTCTTCGCCGTAATATTCGATCTTGACCATCATACCGTCCTGCAGGAAGGGGCGGCGATCACCCAGGAGATCCGCAGGCAATGCAATCTGTTCATAGGTGTCGCTGTCCATGAAGGTCAGCATATTGCCTTCCTCAAACAGGAACTGCTGATCCTTCTGGTCAAGGCGCACACGCTCGACCTTGTCCGCCGAACGGAAACGCTCGTTCAGCTTGCGTCCATCGCGCAGGTTTTTCAACTCCACCTGGGCGAAGGCACCGCCCTTGCCGGGCTTGACGTGATCTACTTTTACAGCGCCCCAGAGACCGCCCTCGTGTTCAAGGACATTGCCGGGACGAATTTCATTACCGTTGATTTTGGGCATGGGTCTGAGGCTCTTTAGATTGTTAAGAAAGGTTGAAAGGCTTTGTGCGAAGCCTATATCCAGCTGGTGGGGAGCTGGCAAGTTCAACCCATCGCGGTCTCTTTTTGCGGCGCGAGGTATGCATTAATTGCATACCTGCCATTCCAAAAGAGAACCCCCGAATCGGATCAAAACGGGCATAAGGGCCCCTACGCGGGAACTACAAGAGCAAAAAAAGGAAATATGATGAGAGATTTCGTCGACGGTACAGCCTTTAACAACGAACAAGGTAACCGTGCCCGCAAACTCTTTGCTGCCGTTGTACTGGCAGCGCTCGATGATGCTATTGCAGATGACAAGAAATATGGAAATGGTCCAGAGCAGATTGCACGCTGGGCGCGTTCACGTGATGGACGTGAAGTATTGTCATGCGCAGGTATCGACCCGAACGAGCGGGTTGTAAGCGGTTTGATGGAATTCGTGGGTAAGGGTGTGCGGACATCCGTTGCACTTTCACGCGAAGAAAGCGAACGCCGCAATGCAGCCGAACAAGAGGCACGTGCTGCTTAGGTTTAAAGCAGCATTTTTGCGTTAAAGACGCGGCCCATTGGGCCGCGTTTTTTGTTTCAAGGCCCTGCGAACATGACCGCGAAGAGAACAAAGGGGGCAAATTCACTCAGCCCCAGCAACGCAATCAACCCGCGCATCCAGTACCCGCGGTAGCGCCGCCAAAGAATACCGCAACATAGCAATGACAGGGCCACCTCAACCGCGCCCGCGATATTGCCGTAGTGCCGTGGATCCCAATAGCTTACGGGACTCTGAAAGACCCAGTTGCTCAAGGGCCAGAAATGCGCGCGCGCGTCATCGTTGTGCAGCAAAAAATCAAACCCGAGATGCAGCAATGCGGCACCACACAGCGCGATCATCACAGGCGCGCGGTAGAGCCCCGCAAGCGCGAGTGCGATCCCCCAGATGATAAAGGAATTGTCGACCCGAAAGATGCTCTGCCATGCGGCGGAATAGTATAGCTGGCCAAAAACGACATCAGGTGACGTGCCCAGTATAAGAAGGTGCCACCCCGCCAATGCATAAAGCGACAGGTCAGGGATCAAGGCGCCGGCAGAAGCGGCCTCTGTGATCGCAGGCCGGCCTGCCTTGCCAAAGGCAGTCAGCCCGAAAATCAGATGCGCTGGCGTGTTCATGCTCTTTCCCCGCGCCCTTTGCGCCCCTATGAAGTGACCCAAAGGAGCACCGATGACCAGAGCGATCATGATCCAGGGGGCCGGTTCGAACGTGGGCAAATCCATGCTCGTGGCGGGTATTGCGCGGGCCTGTGTCAAACGCGGCATGTCTGTCGCCCCTTTCAAGCCGCAGAACATGTCCAACAACGCAGCCGTCACCGCAGATGGCGGCGAGATCGGGCGCGCGCAGGCGTTGCAGGCCTTGGCCTGCGGGTTGGAACCGATGGTTGATATGAACCCTGTCCTCTTGAAACCCGAAACCGATATCGGCGCGCAGGTGATCGTGCAGGGCAAACGCTTTGCCACGATGAAAGCGCGCGACTATGGCAAACAGAAAGTCAAACTGCTGCCACCTGTGTTGGAGAGTTTCCAGCGCATTGGCGCAGGCCGTGATCTGGTGATTGTCGAGGGCGCCGGAAGCCCCGCCGAAGTCAACCTGCGCGCAGGCGATATTGCCAACATGGGCTTTGCCTCGGCCGCCAATGTGCCTGTGGTGCTTGTGGGCGATATTGACCGCGGCGGTGTGATTGCACAGCTGGTCGGCACTCATGCGATCCTGCCACCTGAGGATCTGGCCCTGATCAAGGGCTTTGCCATCAATAAATTCCGCGGCGATCCCACGCTCTTTGCCGCAGGCATGGACATTATTGCCGCGCGAACAGCCTGGACGCCGCTTGGTATCGTGCCGTGGTTCGCGGATGCGTGGAAACTGCCTGCCGAAGACGTGATGGACATCGCCAACCGCAAAGGTGGCGCGATCAAGATCGCTGTACCCCGCCTGAACCGCATCGCGAATTTTGATGACCTCGACCCGCTTACTGCGACACCTGATGTGACCGTCGACATCATAGACGCAGGCCGTCCCCTTCCCGGTGATGCGGATCTTGTCATCATTCCGGGGTCCAAATCCACGATTGCCGATTTGGCGCATTTCCGCGCGCAAGGCTGGGACATTGACCTTCAGGCCCACGTGAGACGCGGCGGGCATGTTTTGGGGATTTGTGGGGGCTACCAGATGCTGGGCAAAGAGATCATCGACGATGACGGGATCGAAGGTGCGCCCGCGCGGGTCAAAGGACTGGGCCTTTTGGATGTCCGCACAATCATGGCACCGCAAAAGCGGCTTGCCCTGTCAAACGCCTCTTATCTGCCCAGCGGGGACAAGGTGAGCGGCTATGAGATCCATATCGGCCAGACAGACGGCCCAGACTGCGCACGTGCATGGCTGTCGCTGGACGGGCGCGGTGAAGGGGCGGCATCCCCTGACGGGCGGGTGATGGGCTGCTATCTGCACGGGCTGTTCGCGGCTGATGCGTTCCGGGGTGCGTTTCTGGCCAATATCGGGAAACCTGTTACGCATCATGATTATGCGCAAAGCGTGACAGATACGCTCGATGCACTGGCCGACCATCTGGAAACCCACATGGATATCGACGCGCTACTGGCCTTGGCGCATTAACCTTGGCCCATCTCACGGCTGGTCAAAACGCGGTTGATCTCGCGGCGGACCAGTTTGCGCACATTGCGGGTGATCCGTTCGCCAAGCTCTCCGCCCAGTTCCTCATGGACAATTTCGGCCACGAGACGCCGCAGCGCCTCTTCATCAAGACCGGACATCACAGAGGCAACCACCGCATCTTTTGTCGCTTCGACAGCGGCTTCCGGCGTTTTTGCCGGCGGCAAGGACTGTGGCGCAACCGCATCAGTTTTCTGTTCTGAATGCACGAAAGGCGGCTCCGGATCGGTCACTGTCGACGAATCATCCTGAGGCTTCTGGAAGGCGCTGGCAGCCCATGCCGCCTTGGCAAAGCACTCGCCCTCGTCGGCCTCCCAGTCGTCGCACTGTGCCGTGACTGCCGCCTCCAGTTCTGCAATCGTGGCTTCCAGACCCGCCTTGTCATAGGTCTTGACCGGTGGCAGGTTTCTGACCCCTACGTGCGATGTTGCGCCATTGCGTGCCGCATTTGCTGGGCTTTCCGGCAGATTGCTGCCATCGACCCGCAGGTCCGGCGTCAGGATAAGACGATCCAACAGGATGCGTGACCGCGACCTTTGCGGCTCTTTATGCGAGACGAAATCACGCACTGACGATACGAGGTCATCAATGTCTTCATCATGCGCCATTCTCGACATCCTGCTCATCCCGATCTTGCACCAAGTTGCAGGATTTTAGCGAAGGCGGATGCCCCTAACAACTCTGCGATTATTCTTTTCCGATCGCCTGCAAGACACGATCCAGAGCAGCACCCTGTGAAGACAGGGCCGATGGCGCATCTTTGACCAGATTATAGTAGGCGGAAGGATCGTACTGCTGCACGGGCAGGTTCAAATGATCAGCAGTCAAAAGCCCCATAGCCGACAAAAGCGCATAAGAGGCAATCACTTCGTTTGACTGGGCCGCAATCCGGTTCGCCCGCGCATCGAGCAGTTCCTGTTCCGCGTTCAACACGTCCAGCGTTGTGCGCGACCCGAGCGTCGCTTCCTCGCGCACACCCTCAAACGCGACGCTGGCCGCGCGGATCTGCTGTTCAGATGCCTGACGTGATGCCTGCGCGACCTGCAGCGAAGCAAAAGCATTGCCCACCTCTTGTTCGACGGCCATGACACGCAGGTGCAACCCCGAACGTGCGGCATCACGATTGGCCTGCACTTGGCGGAACTGGCTCAGGATCTGGCCGCCGCGATAGATCGGACCACCAATGCTCAGGCCCACTTGGGCCGAGGTATTCGCTTCGTCGTCGGAGCCCACTGAACCGCTTAGAGAAACCGAAGGTCGCGTGGCAGCTTCGGCGCGACGGATGTTGATCTCTGCGGCGGCAACGGAATGCTGTGCTTCAAGCACGCTGGGGTGGTTGCGCACGGCAAAAGCCTTGGCATCGTCAAGCGTCCGCGACACCGGTGCCGGGCTGACCGACCGCGCACCCGTTGGTGTCCGTCCGATTGCCGCCTGATATTCCTCGGCGGCACGCGCAAGGTCACCCTGCGCTGCGGCCAAGAGGCTGCGTGCGGCGGCAAGACGCGCCTCGGCAAGTGCGACATCTGTCCGCGTCACTTCGCCGACTTCAAACCGGTCCTGCGCCGCGCGGAATTCCTGTGTGATCAGGCGCACGTTGTTCTGGCGCAACTGGACAAATTCGCCCGCACTCAGGAAATTCATATAAGCCTGCACCGCACGCAAAAGCACGTCCTGCTCAACGCCGCGCAAGGATTGCCTTGTGCCAAGCACCACTTCTTTCTGGGCTTCGATCCCAAGCCGCCCCACGCCAAAATCAAACAGCGTCACATCGCCCGAAATCTGCGCCAAAATCGAGTCTGTTGTCGTTGCCACAGGCACTTCGACGCGCCTTCTGGTGGCCGAAACCGACCAGCTGATGACAGGCAGGGTTGCCGCAACAGATTGGGCCACCCCCTCGTCCGCAGCACGAAGCAACGCGCGGTTTTGCTCGAGCAGGCCAGAGTTGTTATATGCCGCCGCCAAGGCGTCAGCCAGAGTATCCGCCTTCAATGCGGGTGCGCCGATGAATGTCAGTGCAATCGCGACAACGGCCAGTCCCTTACGTCTCATTATGCGAAACTCCAAAGCTTTAAATTTATTACGTCATGGCCCACGCGACCGATCACTTCTCAGAGTGCAAAAGCGCGGTCTTTCTCGAAACCCTTCAACACCGGCGCGCTGGCATTGAACGAAAAACGCCAGTTCAGTTTGCCGTCAATCTTATGACCGATGCGCACGACGCCAAGCGTCCCTTCCGCAAAGACAGCGGCAATCCGGCCGCCTTCGCGCAACTGATCCAAGAGCGCGGCAGGCACCTGCTCAGCGCCACCTTGCAGGATAATCACGTCGTAGGGTCCGGATTTGGCGGCACCTTCAGCCAATGCGCCAAACATGACCGCCGCATTATCAACGCCCTGCCCCGACAGAAGCGATTGCGCCTCTTCGGCGCGTGCCTCGTCATCCTCAATCGCCACGACAAAGTCGCACATATGTGACAAGACAGCCGTCGAATATCCAAGACCACAGGCAATATCGAGTATGACGTGACCCGGCTGGATATCCAGCGCATCAATCATTTTTGCCAATGTGCGAGGTTCAAGCAGCACACGGCCACCACCGATTTCAAGGTTCTCACCGACGTAGGCCGCTTCGCGCTTGCCGTCCGGAACAAAGGCTTCGCGCGGAACAGACAGCATTGCATCAATGATCGGGAACTTCGTTACATCAGAAGGTCGTACCTGCGTATCGACCATCATTGTGCGGCGGGAGGTATAGTCAGTCACGATCTAAACTCTTTCGTTCAGTTTGTTTGATGTCTCATGCCATAGATGGCACGACACGGCAACATTGAACATGGCACAACATGCACACCAAGACAAAGCCCGCCGCCTGTGCCGCATCTTTGTAGCTCCTTTGCGCAGATCGCTTGTGGATGCTTGCGGCGGCGACATTAGTTGGATTGCCGCGCGCTACGGCTCACAACCTCGTAGCGGCCACCGGCCCCATTGATCTCGCGGCTGTCAAGCAGCTCAAAACCTGTCAGATCAAGCTCGTCCAGATGGCGGTTGCGCCCCGCAATGACAATCGCATCTCCTGACGCAATCAGTTCCGCCAGATCATTGCGGCTGTCAATCTGCACGACATCGCGACCGGCATAATACGAAAAGATGCCGGGATAGGTGCGATAGGCCACAGGAGTATAGCCGTTCTCGGCAAGCCGGCCCAGATGCTCTGCCGTGATACGGGTCGATGCGCTTTCATTCATCCCCGGCAGCAGGACAGCCGCAAGCAAGAGGCTCCACCCGACCATCACGGCCGATTGTACCAGCAAGGCCGCCTGCCCCGATTTGCGCAACCAGACCAAGAGGCCCGCGAGGACAACCAAAAGCCCACCACAAAGCAGTGCGCCAAGTTGATAGGCCGCCGCTTGCTCGCTGAACGAAAATGCGATCAATGCCACCCCGAAGACTGCCATCATCGCCGCGACACCCACCCATGCGCGCGGCACAAAGCCCGAGGCAAGGAGCGCACCAATCAGCAAGGACACCTGCACGAGCATCGGCAGCACATAGACACCGACTTTGCCATCAAGCAGCGACAGCGTCATGAAATGCGCAAAAGCACCGATTGCGAGGATGCCAACCGGGCTCAACGCGCGGCGGGTTTTCCAAATCGCAGCAGGCCACTGCAAAACACGCCCCCAAGGCAGCGCCAGCGCAAAGCCGGTCCAAGGCAAAAGCAAAACGGGCAGGACGATAAAATAATAGATGAACGGTTCGCTGTGGTGGAACGTATCCGTGGCCCGCGCGACAACCTGCTGGCCAATGATCTGTTCGCTAAAGAACGCCCACCCCTCGACCAGGATGATCCCAACGGCCCAGCTTGCCATGACCAGCACGGACAACAACAAACCCAAGACCGTCGTCAACCGCAGGATCGCCGCGCCCCGCCCGGTCCAGACTGCGGCACCCCAGACAGCAACCAGCGGCAACAAAAGCCCAAGCGGGCCTTTTACCAGTACGGCAAGACCGCAAAGCGCAAAGCCGAGGTAGGCATGTTTGGCTGCCTCTGCGTTATAGTAGTGTCGGTGCAGATAGGCCTGTCCGCCCATCATCAGGGCCACGAAAAGTAAATCCATGCGCACGTAATGCAGCAAGAGCACCATGCCAAACAGACTGAGTTGCACCAGCATTCCGGCCGCAAACCCCGCACGGCCAATACCAACGGCATTCGCCAGCGCACGCATCGCAAAAAGCAGGAAAATCGCAGACACCGCAGAGCCAAGCCACATGAGCCCCGGCATCTCGACGCCCGGGATCAGGTCCAGCGCTGCGAGCAGCAGGAAATAAACGGGCGGCTTGTCTGGATAGGCCTCACCATTGAGGTTCAGGACAATCCAGTGACCATCACGCACGAGGTTGGAATAAACCTCGGCATAGCGGACTTCGTCAGAAAACCACAACCACCGTGCATCGAGCACAGGCAGCGTTTGCGTCAAAATCAACGCGATCCCGATCATCACCGGGAAACGCACCACAAAATCCCATAGCTTTGTCATTTTATCCCAAACGTTCGCGACGGATCAGCCACAGATTGCGGGAATAAATAATCACGCCCATGGACTGCCCCAGAATAAAAACCGGATCGCCGCGGTAGATGGCATAAGACAACAACACGGTCCCGCCGACGATCGAAAAATACCAGAATGCGACAGGCACGGTTGACCGCCCTGCCTTTTCAGACGCGATCCACTGCACCAAGAACCGCGCGGTAAAGGCCATCTGACCGCCAAGGCCGATCATCACCCACGTAAATTCAGCCCAACTGTCGACATTCAGAAACTCAAACATGGGGCAAATTTCCTGTACTATGCCGCAGCACTTCCGACATCTTGTTGACGCGCTTGCGGCGACGGATCAGCCAACTGACCCCGATCAGATCAAAAATCCCGACGATGCCGCGCTGGAAGTTATTGTATTTTGACCGGCCGGCACCACGTTCGCGATGACTGACATCTACATGTGTCATGTCCCATCCGTCACGAAGAAACAAAGCCGGCAAATAGCGGTGCATGTGGTTGAAGAGCGGCAACACCAGAAACGCGTCACGGCGAAACGCCTTGAGCCCACAGCCGGTGTCACGCGTCCCGTCCTTCAAAAGCGCCGAGCGCAGCTTGTTGGCAAATTGAGATGCAAGCCGTTTCGAAAGTGTATCGCGCCGACCCACACGCTGGCCTGCGACCAACGCCAGATTGCCGGATTTATCGGCCAGCAAAGGCGCAACCAGTTTTGGCAGCTCGAACGGCGGGTTCTGGCCATCGCCGTCCAGCATCGCGATGATTGTCCCCGTTGCGCGCAATACGCCGCTATGGATTGCCGCACTCTGCCCGCCTACCTGCGGGTGCGTCACAATTACAATGCGCGGCTCTTCCGCTTGCAGGGCGCTTAGAACGTCTTGTGTGTGGTCCGTTGAGGCATCATCGACAAAAATGATTTCATGCAGCGGATAGGCCGCGCCCGTTTCCAATATCTCGGCCACCAATGTGCCGATGTTGTCCGCCTCGTTATGCACGGGGACCACGATTGAAACGTTTTGCATGTGTCGCTCGAACTCTCGTTTTGCGGCCGCCCATGAAGAATAGACCCACCTTGCAAGAGCTGTGATGCTCATAGTTGATGCGCCAGACCCAAACCCCACCGGTCGCGCAGGGGCCGTTTCGCGTGGTTGTCGGCTAGCGAAGGGCACAAAAGAAGTCAATCTTGATCAAGGCAAAGTCACCTCGGCGACCGGTTTGTTCGTTGCGCATATGTCGCTTTGCAGTTTGCGATACCTGCGCCCACAGGCAAACTTTCGCTCAACAGCCGATGTACCGGTGTACGATACACCGGCCGCGCAGCGGGGCACTTGGCTCAGCAAGCGCGCAAGTGACCCGAATATGTTAAAACGGATCGGCGCTCTTGATTTTATATTCACAGCTGGCGAGACAATGCAGTGCGTGCGCCGGTCGAAGAGGGGCGCAGTGACGACCTCGCTGCAGCCGTCACAGGCCCAAGCGCGGCCACGGTCCAGCACTACACACGGCAAGTTCGACAACGCGTAAGAGCGATTCAGGCGCAGCAAATGCGAACAGAACAAAAACAGAATGTTTAGACATTTGTTTAGACTTAGCCTGCCGCAGGGGCGGCAATAACTTCTAAGTCATTGAAATTAAATGGAGGCGAGTACCGGACCCGCTACCATTTTTCTAAGCCACTGGAAGCCTTGAACAATCGAGTGCGAGGTTGAGTTGTGTGTCGCACTTCGTGTCACACCGATGCCCTGGAACAAAGGTCATTGTCAATGAAAATCAAGTCCAATATCGCGACGATATCCCGCTTCGCCATTGTCATGCGCGTTCGTGGCGGCTCTCTATCTTAAGAAGGGTTAAGCATGGCCAATGCTCGCCCACTCGGTTTCGTCAAGGGGTACGGGGGCAATGGAAGCTGCGGGGTCTATAGATAGGGGCACGAAAAAATGTGTGGTAAAAATTTCGGCTGTTAAGCGATCAGCTACAAGCAGTTCGAAGAACCAACATTCACTGTAACAGTGACTGAAAACTTGGGAAAAGGTCGATGCGGCCCC
>NZ_LJAL01000008.1 GCF_001419985.1 Loktanella sp. 5RATIMAR09
CCTGCACCTTCAATGACGGGTGACCCGTTGGCCGCCGTAATCAGAATGTTGGCCGCGCCATCGATCACGTAGTAAGCATTGCTCGCACTACCCACGCCGATCGATTCAGTACCTGTGCCATCTGTTCCAGTATCAACGATAGGATCACCAATAATAGGGTCCCCGTTGCCGTCCACATCGCCGTTAAGGTTGACGTTAAACAGCGTTTCCGCTTCGAAGACACTCACTGTTTCTGTTGCACCACCCGTCAAAACACCATCTGAGCCAACAGTCCAAGTAAGGTAGGAATCGCCGTCCGCAAGCAAAAGTATATAACCTCCTGAACCGTCGGTTTCAGCCTGAATGATCGTCCCATTCTCTAAATTGCTGTCAGTCACGGCCTCAGACACTGAATCAACGACGAACGTAAGGGGAACATCAGCAGAATTTGTCTTGTCAAAAAGCCAGTACTCTCCAGCTTCGTTCTTCCCGAGATTTACATCGCCCAGGTCTTCGATTGGGTCTCCAAAAATAGGCATGATCGCTCCTAATAATAAACTTCTGTTAACTAAGTGTTAAACTGCAATTTGGGCAAAGTTGTGGTGCCGATGTGCCAAAGTCCGTTTTTTACGGCAGGTGCCCCCTTTTTATAATAATCAATCAAGACGACATTGATAGATTGTCTATTCACGCGGAACAAATCGCGAAAAACTTGTACTTTCGCTCCCACTACGAGACCAAACTCAAAGGGTTCAAAGGTGCACCAAATCCCTACTAAATAGAAATTTTAAACTTGCGGTGGATTCCAGAACGCAGTTGCCAACCATCGTTGCAAGACAGTGCAACAACGGCATGACATGCATTCCTTACTTCGTCAGAAATGCGCTGAGAACGTAGATTTGGCGCTGCTCCGTCAATGTGCATTGCAACATTTTAGCGGGCATTTTCTGCCAGTGCCTGTTGAATGACCGAGGCGATCAGTATCGCACCGTAGTGGCTGACGTGATTATCATCAAAGTAGAGTACAGCCCCATCACGCTGCGCGTTACACAGCATTGCTTCACAGAATATATCCACTGTCGGGATCGCAATAGCACTGCCAGCGCTGTCAAAAATCTTATCAATAGGTGCATGCACTGCTTCATAGCCAGCACGAGGCAACTGACTTGGAACAGGTCGGCTCCATTCGAGCGATTTTGCGACCGCACTGGGGACGTGCCACGGCTGCCCCGGCACTGTCTTTAACCAAAAAACCCTTTTGTCTTGTGCTTCCAGCGCTGCAACCGTTCGCTGAACTGAGGCTGCGAGGTTGCCACTCTCGGGTAGCTTCAAAACTGCTTCCCAGAATGAAACATCGTTACCAGTGTGGAACTGGCTGATATTATCCGTTGTCAGCCAACGTGAAACAAGAATGACGTCTCTTGTATGTTGCATCTCAAGAAATTTTAGGACTTCCAAGTTATGTTCATTGCAGTTTGTACGAAAAGGTAAGTTGCGGTTTCGCCGCCCCAAAAGAGAACTGCAGCCATTCTTGTAGATCACGAGGCCGGATGTATCTGTGTCCAGTGCCAGTTGAGCGAACCCCGCCCGCATAGCCCCGGCATGACTGTCGCCCCAAACAATAAAATCGTAAGAGTCTTTTTCCGCGCCAACCTCGCAGGTGTTGCCATTTGGCAAGGCGGCAACAAAAACATTCCGACAGCCGAACCGAACCGCCGGATCCACTTTGCCGGCCACACTCATTGCCGACAGAGAATCGGGGTGCCATCGATTTGGGAGCCCCTGTCCAGTGGTCAACACCGCTCCAAGCAAACTGATAGCGGCGAGAGTTGCTCCTAAAACTGACAGAAAGCGCGCAGTCGTGACAAAATCAGATTTCTTGCGAAAAGGTTGTTCTATGAAACGGTAACTCAGGACTGCAGCTACAAAGCTGGCGATGACAGCCAATGTTGTCTGGAGCAAGGTTAAGTCTATGACAGTGACATATTTTGCATATGATAAAATCGGCCAATGCCACAGATAGACCGAGTAACTGATCAGCCCAATCCAGACAAAAAGCTTATAAGATAGAAGTCTGTTACATATGCTTTCTGGTCCTGCCCAGATATAGAGCGCTGCCCCAATCACACACGGTACAGCAAGTAAACCTGGGAAGGGCGGTCCTTTGCTGAGAAGCATAATCGATCCTAAAATCAAAACGCTACCAAGTACTGATGCGACTTGCGCGGTAAAACCTTTGGGGTCCCGTGTCGCGCAAATCCCAAGAACGGCGCCAATCCCCATTTCCCAAAACCGTGAAGTCAGCATGTAGAAAGCCCCACTAGGGTTTGTGACGACAAGATACAGAGCTGCTGTAAATGATGCAATCGTCAGCAAAACAAGGGTTGAGACGACCCAGTTTGCCCGAAAGCGATAAACAAGGATCATCACGATTGGCGTAACAATATAGAACTGCTCTTCGACAGCTAAAGACCATAGGTGCAGCAGTGAGTAATTTTCTAGTGGGTCGGCAAAATACTGTACTTCGTTCATAAAATAGAAGTTGGAAAGGAAGAGTGAAGATGCCACGGTTGCCTCACCAAGCGACTTCAAGTCATCGGGCAGGTAGATTAGTAATCCTGCGCACAACGCAAAAATGACAACGACAAGAAGTGCAGGCAAGATACGGCGTGCGCGGCGTTCATAAAATCGCCAGAAGGAAAAATCACCAGCTTCCAAATCTTGCATAATGATTCGGCAGATCAAAAAGCCAGAAATGACAAAGAAAATATCAACTCCGACAAAACCGCCAGGCAACAAGCTTTCATTCGCATGGAAACCGACCACACTTAAAACAGCAACTGCTCTTAGACCGTCAATGTCTTTGCGGTACTGCATCTAAAATTCGCTCTCAAGAATATACAAGCTGTCCTTAAATCACTTGTTCCGTCTAATGGCTGGCGGGTCAAGATCAGTGTCGCGCATAGCTAATGGGTTTATTCTACCTGGCAATGTGATTGCCGGATGCTAGGATCACGCCTCATGACCGGAATATGACGATTGCTGCGACAGAGATTGGTGACAGGAACACTTTAGGGCAGAGATCCTAGCGGGTTAAGACACGTCACCAGTCTTTGAGCCTCCCGAACATGCGATTGATGCGGTTCCGGCGTCTCTAGCGACGCTTGTCGTATCTGACGACCTTGTTGCGTGACTTTCGACCTGAGATGCAAGGACGAGTTCCCGTGTCTGCCAAGACTTCCCGGATCCAACCTGCCTCATAACCCCAATCAGCCAATAGCCGTTCAGCATCCGGTAGACTTTTCAGCAAAGCTAATGCAGCGGTGTAATCGCTGACTTGACCGGCGGTGATAATGAAACGGATTGAGCGACCGTTGGCGTCAGTGACGGGGCGTAGTTTTGTATTCATGCCAACCTTGGTCCGCCCAGTCAGACATCCACGCCCCTTTTCTCAGCCCCAGACTTGTGACCTGACACTTTCTGCAAAGGCAGACGCAAGATAGCGGGCCGCGGAAGGACAAGATCGATAGAAATGAAGCTAAGCTAGTTGAAATTCGCTTCGACGAATGGGTATGAAGGCCTGTGCTCTTTGAATTACTTAGTTTAGGTTATCTTCATTTGACACAGGTAAGAAGGGTTTTGCATGCGCAGTTTCAGACATCTGATGAAGCTCGGCCTCGAGCGTCTCTCCGGCTACCAGGCTTGGCTTGAGCGATCTTCGGATGTTGGAGAGATTCGAGCCTTATTGAGATCGCTAGCACCCGTGCTCACCGAGCAACCCCTTGTAAGGATCGGTGGGCAGGATGATGGCGGCTATCTCCTACCTGACGACCTGTCAGGAGTTAAGGCTCTCATTTCACCGGGTGTTTCAACCGAAGTCAGTTTCGATCTTGCCATCGCAGATCGTTCAATAGATGTTTTCATGGCAGACGCCTCGGTTGATGGGCCGCCGGTCGAAAACCCACGTTTTCATTTTCACCCAAAGTTCGTAGACGTGTACGAAGATGATAAAAATATGCGGCTAGACACCCTATGCGGGTTACAGCCGGCAGGCGAAGACGGCGATCGAATTCTTCAAATGGACATTGAGGGAGCAGAATACCGCGTTCTTCTTGATCTCGACGAAGAAATCCTCAAAAGCTTCCGGATCATGGTGATCGAGTTTCATCATTTGGACAAAATGTTTGCATCCTTCCCTCTAGATATAATTCACGCAACGTTTCAGAAGCTTTTACGTTATCACCAAGTTGTTCATATTCACCCTAATAATGTCGCGGAGCCAACAACAAGAGGCGATATTATCATACCGCCCATAATGGAGTTCACCTTTTACCGGAAGGATCGAGCGTCGGTGATGAAAAATCAAAGGCAGCAGTTCCCACACGAACTTGATCGAGACAATGTACCAGGTCGCCCAAAGCTCGTTCTTCCACGCTGCTGGCAATGACGAATATCTTCGCACCGGTGGGACTATTTTTCGACTAATACTTGGGCGATGCTCGTAAATTATCCAGTCGCAATGGGTGGCGTTTCGACTGGCACCTTCAAATACCACAAGAAAGCAAAATGATGTTTGATAAGTTCATTCCAAATGTACTGGATATGTATCGGAATAGGTTCTTCCAAGCTGATCCAAAAAAAGACACTTTTCTAGCTTCGTTTCCCCGATCAGGCAATACTTGGATCCGAACCATCCTCTTCCACTCCATACAAAATCGTCAACCAATAAACCTATCTGAAGTTGATTTTGGAATTCCAGATACTCACTATCGTGTACCCCGCAACAAGATTATGAATTCATTAAATAGTGAGACTCAACATCGACATATTGTAAAGACGCATGAACCTTATCGATGGGAAGTTGAGTATATCAACGCCGTTTATGTTGTTAGAGACCCACGAGACGTAATTCCATCATATTATCGTTATATAAGCCGCAAGACAAACTCTGTAGAAATCGACTTCAATGAATTTGCTATTTCTTGCGTCAAAGGAGCCGTCTGGCCTTGCAGCTGGTTCGAACATGCAATGTCATGGAAACATTTTCACGACATTGCCCCAGACAGAATAAGTCTGTTTCAATACCAAAAGCTTAAAATGCTAGACGTCGCAGAGATCGAAAGGTTCGGACGTGCTTTGAAAGTGCCCAAAACATGTGAACTCATTTCGCTTTTCAAATACTACGACATTGACCGAATGAGAAATCTCGAAGAGCTTGGAAATCGTTCCAACGAATCTGCGCCAGGTTTCATTGGGACCGGGTATGCCCCCGCCGAACAAGCGGCGATCGTCGATGACACTATTAGGCAACACACACCGCATTGGTATAGTTTGATGACTGAGTTTGGATATTCCACTTGATACGATCAGGCAATTTCGACCCGCTGATGTGGCAAGCATGTGGCCGTTGTTAGTCCAGTGAAGGCTTCTTTCTCTGCAGCGTCACGTGCTCGAAGCTTTGCAATGTCCCCTGGGGGCATGAGCATTATCGAACACGTAGCCTATCTCCTCATATCCATGGTAACGTTCGCTAGTTTGCTGAGCCGTTTCGGACTGGAAATTGTGGGCCTTTGGGTTCTGGTCACGGCTCTGCTAAATTATGCGCAGATCGGTGATCTCTGGTCCAAAGGGCTGCTGAGTTTCATCGGTCAGGAGCGCGGTCGTGGCGCACCTTCGGACGCTGCTGAATATGCATCGACGACGATTGTGACAGGTGCGATGGGATATCTTTTAGCAATGTCCATCGGTGGAGCGGCACTATACATTTTTGCGCCCCAACTCCTCCCCCCACACCATGTGGAGCTAGTTCGACATAATATACCCCTGATGGTGGCTACCTATTGGCTTATCAACTCTGCTGGAAACTTTAGGCTCGCCTTTGTCGGTTTTGGTTTGGTATGGGTAAGTGCAATCCAACGGATTGGAGGGTCGCTACTTTTTCTACTGGGGGTATTAGCGTTAGATCCGAGCAGCGGACTCACTGGCATCCTAACGTTACAGTTATTCCAGGGGGCAGTGATGCTGACCTTTGGAGTTCTTGCATTTTACGGCTTCATTGCTCGAAACATTCGCTATGCGCTCTGGGACCGAGCCAAATTCAGGCAACTTTTTAGTTTCGGCAGCAAGCTATTCTTTGTCGGTAGCGTGGAACTATCGATCCAACCAATGATTAGGCTTCTGTGCAGTCAAGTCGGCGGGCTTGAGTTGGTGGCTGTTCTAGAGATTGTGATGCGACTCATCGAAGGTTTCCGTGGGATGATTATTTCAGTTGGACAGGTAATGGTCACTTCATTGGCCCGGCATCACAGTAGTTCCCAGCCGGAGGACAAGACGGTGTTGCGCGATAATTTTGTTCAAGCTACGCAAGTGTTAATGGGCGGCGCTCTTATTGCCTTTTCCCTGCTCTTTTCAGCCGGCCCATTAATCTCGCTTTTGTTTCTGGATGCCGATGCTCAATCTGGGCCGGGTGCTTCATTCCAGATCATGCTCTGGATGTTGGGTACAGCTTGGTTCATTAGCACTTCTGCCGCAGCAGGATATTTCTTGTTGATGGCTTTGAGAGCATCGCGACAGCTGGTTCTTACAGTAATTATTCGGGCAGGGCTGATCGCTCTTATGGGGTTTCCACTTGGAGAAGCCTTCGGCCTATGTGGAGTACTAGCGACTGTGCTTCTAGCTTTCACATTGTCTTCAGCTCATTTATTCGTGAGGGTTTCCAAGTCCGTCCACCTTCAGTGCCCGCAAGGGCTGGTTGATTTGCTTCAGTCACAGTCATCTACCTTCATACCCTTCGCTTGGGCTAATGCGCTGTCGATCCTTTGGATCGTGTCGGCCAATTTAGTTGGCCAGCCTCTCATGTATGCCGTATATTCGGTTGGCTTTATTTCCACGGGACTTCTAGTAATTCGCTTCGGCCGCGTAAGGTGGCTGTTGCGAACCATAATGGACCTTCATGCGTGACACAGCGCACATTATGAGCAAAGTGATTTGCAACCTGAAAATTCAAACTGAATTACCAATACCTTTTCAGGGCACCCGACAATTTTGCAACCACTACCTTTGTATCTTAGGCTGTAAAATCGAGCACCGTCAGCCCTTAGCAGTGCTGCCGATTGCTTATGACCTACACCCCAAGTTACCTCCAGTTTTGCGCAAAGCCGTTGCGATCAGATCTGTGACCTTAGGTGACCGTTTTGCCCATCGTATGTCTCTGCAATAATCCCATTGGCGTCAGGCTGACCAACAATCAGTATAGCCTGCACAAGTAGCAATCTTCTTGTCACTCTTCCAACGCTTCAAGCGAACTGTTTAGTATGTCAAGCAGCGTTTCATTCAAGCATTTTTAAAGCAGCGTGCGATTCTCATGACTATTAGAAATCATGCGCGAACTAGGGTTCATGGTATCGATGAGCGCAAATGGTGATTGTCATAACAACGCCAACGTCGAGACGTTCTTCAAGACCATCAAAGATGAACTGATCTGGCGACGGTCTGGGGAAACCCGCAGGCTAGCCGAGATACGATATTCGAAGACAACAACGAACTTGCACTCTCCGCGCCGCCGCCATTCAGCTCTAGGCTGCAAAAGCCCCTTCACAAGCGAACGAAAGGTGGCTCAAACGAGTACTTGGGGCGGCACAAAAGCGTGACAGGTCCACTTTTAGCGGCGCATATAATGATGTAGTTTTTACTACATAGATCCTTTCAACAGTGTTGAAAGAGTTCTGATATAACAATAGGGTGGGTAACGTGATGAATACGAAAGGTTCTATTTGATGGGTGGACCACACAAGGCATCCTCTCTCTGGCGGAATTTTGCCTCTTTCAGTGCAGTGAAGCAAGCATCCTTGGTAGTTGGCTCCGAACTTTATGGATGAGCTTTCTGGAAAAAATAGTCTCGGTAAGCATGATGGTGACAAAACAGCACCTTTCGTTACAGTCATTACTTCGACCCTCAATGCGGAGAAAACCATTGATGCGTTGATAAGTTCTTTGCGCGATCAAAGTGATCGCAATTTTAAATGGATCGTGGCTGACGGAGCATCAACTGACCAAACTTTAGATAGAATCAGAGAGGCCGGAGATGTCGTTACGCAGCTCATCATGGGACCAGATTTCGGAATATATGATGGACTCAACAGGGCGATTGGATTCGTTAAAACTCCCTATTATTTGGTCATTGGCGCGGACGACGTGTTAGACCCTGACGCGATTGCAAGCTTCAACCATGCAGCAAAGGACAGCGAATTTGATTTTATTTCAGGTCATGTCCGCATGTCGGGTGGAGGCATGCTCCGGCCTAAGCGCGGGAACGCATTTCGATATGGTCACTTAGCATACGTGTCTCAGCATTCAGTTGGAACTCTGATCAAGACAGATTTGCACCAAAAGATAGGCCTATATTCTAACCGCTTTCCAATCGCAGCTGATCGACATTTCATCCTGAATGCCATTGAGCATCACGGGGCATCCGTTGAGGCACTTGACACAACGATAGGGACCTACGCCATGACGGGAACGTCAAACACGCAACTGTATAATACGCTTCTCGATATGTACAAGGTTGACTATGCTCTTTCCAAAAGACCTTTTCTTACTGCACTTAAGTCGGTTGTGAGGCACGTCGCCAACCTGCCGCGCCTTGCTCGACAAGGTTGATACATTTTGAAGAATTGCTTCTCTTATCCAAATTCTATTGCCAAGTGATTTTGCAAAGAACCCAAAGCAGTAGGCAGCCAACATTTTTCATTGCTGAAACATGGTGCAAAAATATGTTTGACCATACTGCGCAGTATACCTCATTATTGATAAGCGCGGACTATCTGCCCTACGACCGACGATATCCAAGATGATCTCTTTCAGAAAAAGCCTTGGACTTTTATTTTGCATCTTAGCCCTGATGCCATGGGTAAGTATGGGGACCAATAACCTTGACTCGCAACCATGGCCAACTTTGGGAGGAATCATTTTTATTGCCTCATGCGGATTAAAATTAAAAACTCCACCGCATTTGTTGATTGTTGTTGCACTGATATCTTTCGGTTTCGTAATTTCTGCGCTCGTTTCTGATCAATTAGGAGGTTTCATATTTGCCCGTGCTGTGATGACCTACTTATCTATCATTGTTTCATACATGGCTTTCTATCTATTTATTATTCGTTATGGCTTCCCTTGGCGCATCGTTATTTTCATAAACATCTTCTGGATAGCGATTGGAGTTGCCGAGTTGCTTAACCCCGAAATATCAGAGATGTTTGGACAGCGAAGAACTACTCTGGATCGCGGTGTGACGTCCCTTGCACCCGAACCTACATACTTTGCGATATACCTTTTCTTCAGTTCTTGGCTAATGCTCTTCGCCGCCCACTACAAACCGAAAGGAGGTGTCTCGGCATTGATACTCCTCAATATCACGGCGATCCTCTTCCTGGCAAAATCAACCATGGGAGTTCTGTTCGTGATCATTGCCGTGTTTGCGCTTGCCGCCTACAAAGCAAGTCGGTTCCGCCCAAATCAGCGCGATCTATTGATCATTGGTACTTGCGCAATAGCATTTTACGTCTTTGCGGCGGCTGGAGATTTTTTTCTCGAAGAAAGCAGGATCGCAAGAATCAGCAGTACTTTTGCAGACTTGTCTATATTGGATGTCATGCAAGTAGATGCCAGCATCAACCAGCGGCTAGAGGCGGTTGTCTTGTCGTTGCATGGTGCCCTTTACCACAATCTAATACCTGCCGGGCTGGATACTTTTTTGGTTACACGAGACAGAGTCGTGGACCAATACAATGGTTTCTTCTGGTATCTCACGGAATCAAACAAGATCATGAGTTGGATTGGGGCTATGGTTTATGAATTGGGAGTCTTTGGCATAGCAGCACTGAGTTTAATGTTCTCAGCGGCGTTTGACAAAACAGTTAGATCCTTTTGGGGGTTATGCGTACTGTTCATATTGCTCCTCAGTGCGATTCCCCTCTCATTTCCGCTCGTACCGATGCTTCTGGCCATGATGACTGCTCAGCATAGTGTCGCATTCAAGGCGCCATTGGTTCGTAAGGCTCATCATGTCGATGCCCAAAGACTCCGAGGCTATCAGAGGTCTGGCTGATCTTATGCTAGAACTTTTTCATGTCTGCTGAATCTGAATCCAGGGAGCCACATCTTGATCTACTATGACGGTATAATTAGTCAGCTCCAACGAAATGGGGGCGTTACTATTTATTTTGCTGAAATTTTGTCGCGATTGATGCGTGATGAAATATCATTCTTCTATGAGGCATATGGAGAAAGTGAGCTTACCAAGCTGCTTTCCAATCATCAAAACGAACACTTGTCGTCTCGCCTTACGCCGAGGCTTTTTGAAAGATATCGCGCGTCGCGGGTGAGTAAGGATGCAAAGCTTTTTCACTCAACGTATTATCGGCTCCCTTCGATGCGGTCGATGCCCATTGTAACGACGGTTCATGACTTTACCTACGAGCGAAAGGTTGGTGGATTGCGAACAGCGGTCCACAGCGCGCAGAAACGGGCTGCCATACTCGCCTCAGACGCAGTAATATGTGTATCAGAGTCAACAAAATCTGATCTTCTTGATGTTATCGGAAACTGTGATCCCTCGAAAGTCCAAGTGATCTACAACGGTGTTAGTGATGATTATTTGCCCTTGCCTAGTGTCCGACAAGCGGCACAGAGCGAAAGGCCCTTCGTGCTATTTGTAGGCTCTAGGTGCGGTTACAAGAACTTCGACATTGCGGCAAAGGTTGTCTCAGATTTATCTGATCATGCTTTAGTTGCGGTGGGAGGTGGAGATCTTTCAAATTCTGAACGCAGTCTTGTTTCAACCCTTCTGCCTGGGAGGTTTCGGCACGTCGGTTTCGTCTCTACTGATGCTTTGAACCGGCTTTACAATCAGGCCTCATTCCTACTCTATCCATCATCTTATGAGGGATTTGGCATTCCAATTGCTGAAGCAATGAAAGTGGGCTGCCCGATTGTAGCTGTCAGATCCTCTTCAATTCCTGAAGTGGCAGGGCCAGCCGGATTTCTTGCCGAAGAGGCAACAAGAGAATCTCTCAGCGATACTATTATTATGCTTCATGACACAAAAGAAAAACAGAAGAGAATTTCGCTTGGGATAGACTGGGCTAGGAAGTTTTCTTGGGAAAGCACCTATGCCGCTACAAATCGTGTCTACTCGTCGCTATGTTCAGGACTCACAACCAATTGATGAAGGTTGTGGCGAGAGCATTCGCTGCTAGGAAGACCTTGGGACACCAGTTGTATCTGGTTGCGACCCGCCGACAATCTTGCAGTCTGCCGAACATGATTTCGATGCGATCGCGTCGCTTGTGTCTGCGTTTGTCGCACCCCACAGCTTTATCGCGAGATTTCCGACCTGGAATGCATGGCCTTACGCCCCCGTCTTGCAAGGTTTCCCTGAACCAATCAGCATCATATCCACGATCCCCGAGCAGCTAGTCGGCGCGTGCAGGCGGTTCAATAGGGTCCGTGCGCCGATGTAGTCACTGACCTTTCCGGCCATGAAAATGAAGCTGATAGGCGCCGTCCCTAGCTGTCACTGAACGCATGAAGCCTCGCATTCATGCCACCCTTGGTCCGCCCAAAAGACGCCCACGCCCACCTTTTTCACGCGCATACTAGGCGCGGTACGATGTGACTTCAAATAGGTGGCACCCAAGGCCCGACAGTCGAAATGAAGTTTCGATGAGTGGGGATCGTGATAGTCTTTTGCTCGCAGTGGTCTTCGACCACACCTATCATGATCAGGGCAAAAACATCCTGCCCCAGAAACCGTTTTCCAGATAGAACCAAAGCCGATGATAGACTAACATCTGTGGAAGACAGTTCCGGTTGGGATGATCCGGATTTGAAGGAGAAGAATTTGCCCCATAGAATAATTGTCTATGAACTGAATGAAGTGCCGTATAAAGTCTTTGACCATTATTGTGACCACTTTAAAAATGGTGCACTTGCGCGACTTAGGAAGCAGTCTACCGCGTTCGAAACCTTTGCAGAAGATTCGGGTCACTTAAGTCCATGGGTTACGTGGCCAACACTCCATCGGGGAGTATTGAATGACGAACATGAAATAACCGATTTTGGTCAAAATTTACGTTCAGTGAACCGTGAACTTCCTCCGATTTGGGATATACTATCGCGCCGAGGCATTAAAGTTGGAATGTTTGGAAGTCTCCACACTCACCCTCTTCCTGATAACGTTAAGGACTATGCATTCTATGTTCCTGATACATTTGCAGCCGGCCCCGAGTGTTTCCCTGAGCAGTACGAAGTGTTTCAGGCTTTCAATCTGGCGATGACGGGTAAGAACGCGTCACAAGTAAATAGCGGCATCGCACTAAAGGAAGCCGCACGCTTTGTTGCCGCTTCGCCGGGACTTGGCATATCAGGTCGAACACTCACAAAACTGGTCGGTCAGATAGCCTCCGAGCGGCTGAACAAGAACCGGCTTGTCAGACGGAGAACGTCTCAAGTTCAAATCGCCTTCGACTTCTTTTTGAAAGCACTTTGGCGAGAGCATCCTGAGGCAAGTTTCTTTTTTACAAATCATGTGGCGTCTTCCCTTCATCGCTACTGGCCATCTTTGTTTCCAGAAGACTATGAAGATCTAAGGTATGATCTCGACTGGCTGACTGCTTGGAAGAATGAAATACCGTTCACTCTTCATGAAGCGGACTATCAAGTTTCCCAACTGATAGCATTCACAGAGCGGAATCCGGGCTACAAGCTGATAGTTGCAACAAGCATGGGCCAAGCCGCAGTTCAAGGAACAGAGCGTGAGAATCGGAGGGTGGTGGTCACAGGTTTGAACCGCTTGATGAAAGGCTTGGGGCTAGGAGACGAAGAATGGAAAAAGCGGCCTGCAATGGTACCACACTACAACGCATGGATCACACCCGAGAAACGCAACGAATTTCTTCAAAAATTGAGCGCTCTGACCATTAACGGTAAGTGCATTCGTGCCGAACCGCTTGGTGAGGGTATTTATCGGCTTGAAATTAGTTTGATAAATCAGGCGGAGATACTTGTTGAATTTGAAGGTGGACCCGCTGATCCAGCTGTGTTCGGAATAGCTAATTTGGATTTGCAGGATGCAGCTGGCTCAAACGCATACCATGTACCTGACGGGATTCTAGCAATTTACGACCCTAGGATTGCAGGTTCATTAGAACGTCATCGCATTTCAACTCTAGATGTTGCACCGACAATTCTCCAAAACTTTGGAATTACCCCACCTCAATATATGCAGTCTGGATTTAAGCTCGGCTGATTAATGTTTATACACCCCCGTCGCCTGTTTTTGCGACAGACGAACAAATAACGTCATTGGCCATAAAGTGCTTATAATGCTTCGCTTGCAACTTGGCTTCTCGCCCTCTGATCACTCCGGTGATATTGGTCTAGCCAAGACAGCTCATTTGCATCTTTCTTCCTTCAAAAGGTCTCACCAACACTGTATCAGGCGAAGTGTTGGGGTTGACAGGCTCAGTGATACTTCTACCGCAAAGGTATACTTCATCGCTGAAACGATTGGCTGTTCCAATTTTGGGAAATTGTTCATATATAACACACTTAATATATTCAGAGATTCATTTGAAATTCACAATCATCACCGCTGTACGGAACCGGTCCAAGACCATCGGCCAGGCCATCGATAGTGTCTCGAAGCAAGGCTACGCAGATGTCGAGCATGTAGTTGTCGATGGCGCATCCACGGACGGTACGATTGAAGTCGTAGATGCGCGTCATCATTACGGAATGCTGGTGATCAGTGAGCCTGATCTTGGGATCTACGATGCGTTGAACAAGGGTATTGAAGCTGCTAACGGAGATGTGATTGGCGTGATGCACAGCGACGACTTCTATGCCCACAATGATGTCCTCGCGAAGGTGGAGGCTTGTTTTGCGGAGACCGGAGCGGACCTAGTCTACGGCGATCTTGACTACGTTTCCACGGCGAATACTGATAAAATCATTCGGCATTGGCGCTCGGGCGACTACAATCGGAAAAAGCTGAGACGAGGATGGATGCCACCGCATCCGGCTTTGTTTGTGCGGCGAGATGTCATTGAGCGCTTTGGCACCTATGACACCTCCTTTCAGATTGCAGCGGATTACGACGCGATGCTGCGCTGGCTTTGGACCGGCAGTATTCATGCCGCGTATGTTCCAGAAGTTCTGGTAAAGATGCGTGTAGGTGGCGAAAGCAACCGATCGATAGGGCGCATTCTTAGGAAAAGCAAAGAGGACTATCGAGCGCTGCGCTCAAATGACGTAGGTGGACTAGCTACTCTTGCGTGGAAAAATATTAGAAAAATTCCACAATTCGTGACCAAATATTAAGATATATTTGACACGAATACCTTCAGAAAATGGCCTCATTCTTAAGTTCAATCACTTGGTCCAGAGCATCATGATCGGCATGATAGAGATAAGTTGCAAGTACCTTGATGGATTTCCATCCACCTCAAGTTACAATCACAACCGCATCAAAGCTAATCTTTAGAAGCTACTGTGCCAAACGCAGGCGTTTAGCCTTACCAATGCAAACCGCAATGTCGGAGGCATAGATGGGACATTGTCTTGCATGAGACTGAGCAAATCCAGCTTGTGACCGCTCATGCTCCATTAGGTCATCGTTCGTTCAGCAACAATCGCCATTCACGGCCTTACGCAGTCATAAAAGAGAAGGCCTACGAGACACAGTTCTGGTCAAGCATCGTAGGCGGCGGCTTCTAGAATCATAGTCAACCGTGACTTGCAATTACTCACCCGACTTGTAGCTGTACCGCGCATTGTAAGCGTAACTATAGCCATAGCGTCCCCGCGCGCTTTTCGGGTCAAAGTCATTGAGGATCGCGCCCGAGAGCTTCACGCCGGAAGTCTCAAGCGTCTTCTTCATAGCAAGAACCTCTCCTGGGTGCGTCCGTCCGAAGCGGGCTACTCCAATCACGGCACCGGCGGCACGTCCGAGGACGACAGGGTCGGTCACGGCCAGCACAGGGGGCGCATCGATGATAATCAGGTCGAAGTCCCCGTCGAGGAGCTTGATCAGCCTAGAAAGGTCCTCCCGCATCAGGAGTTCGGAAGGATTTGGCGGAAAAGGGCCGCTTGAGAGGACGGAGAGGTTTTCCACCTGTGTCGGGACGAGGGCTGAAGCAAGTTCGACTTCGCCCGAAAGGACCTGCGCAAGGCCCGGATGGGCTTTGGACAACCCAAAATATTTGCGCTGCTGCCCGCGTCGCATGTCGGCGTCAATCAGACACACTTTCTGACCCGACTGCGCCGCAACAACTGCGAGGTTAGCAGAAATGAAGCTCTTGCCGACGCCTGGCGCAGGGCTGGTGAAGACAACGGACCGCGTCTGCGCGTCCAGCATGCCAAAGTGGAGCCCTGTCCGCAGTGAACGCAAACCTTCAACAAAGAGATCACCGGGCGTTTCAACTGCGACAAGAGGCAGGTTCTTTCGGCCCTTTGCCGATTGTGGTGCCGACGGATGGCGATTGAGCGTCGCGAATACAGGAAGACCCATGGCCTCAAGCTCTTCGCTACCGTCAACGGTCTTGCGCAGATATCGCTTTGTCAAAACCACTGCAGTTCCGCACATCAGCCCCAGCAAACCGGCAATCGCAAGAACGAGGAGCTTGCGTGGAGAAACGGGCCGCTCGGCGGTGCGTGCTGTGTCGACGATACGGACGTTCCCGATGTTGCTTGCCCTCAAGACCTGTAATTCCTGTGCGCGATTGCGCAGTTGAATAAACACCTCGCGCGCCAGTTCGAGGTCCTGTGTCAGGTTCAGCACCTCACGTTGTGTCGCGGGTAATGCACGGACTTCCTCGCGCAGGCTGGCAAGGCGGTCTTCGATCCGCTCTCTGTTATTCAGCAATCTCTGGTATTCGGGGTGGTTGCGCGTGTACCGCTCTGCCACCTCTTCCTCGACGGCCGCGAGATCGATCAGTTCAGCCTCAAGTGTACGGATCTGCGTCAGAAGCGCCTCGCCCTCGGCGCTCAGGTTGATCGCCTCTTCATCCTGCCGAAAGGTGTTCAGCGCGGCTTCTGCCTCTTGCACCGCCTCGCGTGCGGCGGGCAGTTGGCTCTCAACGAAGGCAAGACCGCTGTCGGCCTCTGCCGCGCTGCGGTCGGCATTCTGGGACAGGTAGCCCTGCGCAATTGCGTCGAGTGTGCGCCGAGCTGTCTCGGGTGAATCGGCCTCATAGGTCATCCGTAGAATGCCGGAATTGCGCCCTTGTTCAGCAATACTCAGCGCATCCGCCACGCGTGCGATCGCCTCAATTTCGGAGAGTTGTTCAAGGATAAAGACGCGGCCCGGTTCTGCGACAAGCGCACCAACGCGCAGCGACAGCCCGACGTCTTCCGCAATCACGGGTTCGCCCACCTGTCCCTGCACCTGCTGTCCGTTTGGCAAGGTCAGCGTAAAGCGCCCCTCACCCTCTGCTGTCAGGCGGATTTTCTCAACCAACCAGACAGCGGGAACATCAAGCAGATCAAGGCGGATGGCATCACCGGGGCGGGCAAATTGGGCCAGAAAACCCCAGGCAGGCAAAGGGAGATCCTGTGTCGCCAGCAAATGTCCGATGACCGGCGCCTGAAGTGGTGCGGCGTACCAATCAAGATTGAGCCGGGACACAGCACGCCCGACCACCATGCGCGACCGGATGATCTCGATCTCGGTCACAGCGCGGGGGCTATCCCCTGACAGGTCGGCAAGGCTTTCCGGCAGACCCAGTTGGCTTGCCTTTTCTTCAAGTTGCAAGAGGCTGTCGGCTTGATACGTGGGGGGCGTGTTCAGAACATAAAACAGCCCCGCCAGCACGCCGAAGATCGCAAAGACAATGATCGTGACTTTGCCAGCCCATATCTGTCCAAACAGTTGCAGCAGATCAATTTCATCGTCCTCGATCGGATCACGCCGGGTTTGTAGCTGGTCCGTCATTGATCACTCCGGTTTCTTGGGCGATAGGCGCAACACCCAGGCCATTGAGGCCTCTTGAATAAGCCCAAAGACGTACTCGTGGAATTCCCCACTCTTGCGATAAGGGTCAGGAATGTCAGTATCGCCGCTCCAACGGCTGAGCCGCATAACGCGGCCCGAAAGCTCTGGCGCAATCCGTTCGATCTCTCGCTTGTGCCCGCCTTCGAGCACCAGAATGACGTCATGTTGCTCACCGATTTCACGCGTAAACTGTCTGGCCACATGGGCATTATCGGCAACACCTGCGGCGGCTGCAACCTCGGCTGCTGTCGCGTCCACACCGCGCCCCACGACTGCAGCGATCCCCGCCGACGTCACCGTATGATCAGGCAAGTGCTCTCGGAGTATGGCCGCTGCAATGGGAGAACGGCAAATATTGCCCACGCAAACAGTCAATATCCTCTTCATCGCGGCTTACAGCCCGTCGACGGTTGCGTTGGTGGACGCGACCGCGCCAACCGTTGGCAGCAAACCATTGATCGTATCGTTCCAACGCTGGCGGGGTGAGCGGGTCACATAAACGACATCGCCGGGCTCAAGACCAAAGCGGGTCCCCAACAAGAAGCCTGTCGGCGACTCGACAGAAAGCTGGAAGACGGTCATGTTGTCATTGGTCCCGCGGAACACGAAAATACCACGCGCATCAGCGCGCAGCTCATCAAGCCCGCCCTGCCGTGCGAGCGCCTGCGTGAGAGACAGCTCTTCACCGTCGAGATCAATACCAGCGGGCCGGCCAACCTCACCAAGAATGTACACTTCTTGCGGCGCGCGTGCCGGGATGTAGATCACATCACCAAAACCCAGCATCGGATTATTGCGGGCCTGCCCACGCTCAAGAAACCCTTCAAGGTCGACATTGTAAGTGCGCCCGTTGCGCTGGATCGTCACGCGCTCCGGATCGGCATCTGGCTCTAGACCGCCTGCGGCGTTTACGGCATCAAGAAGTGTCATTGGCACAGTTGTCACGGGCAGACGCTGTGGCGTTACAACAGCACCTGTGATGTTGATGGATTGGGAATTGAAGGCGGCAACGCGGACTTCAAGCTGCGGGTCGGCGATATATTCCGCTAAGCTTAGCATCAGGTTTGCACGTATTTGTTCGGGCGCCAGACCTGACGCCTGCACCTGCCCCACAAAAGGATAAAAGAATGTGCCGTCCGACTGGACGCGGAAGCCGGATTCAGCAGCACTGCGCTCGGGACCGGCGGGCATGGTCAACTCTGGATGGTTGAAGACAAGAACACTCAGAATATCACCGGGTGCGACGCGGTAGTTCCACGCGACCGACCCAGGCAAACGCTGTGCGTCTTCGGTGGATTGCGCAAGTTGACGTCGGAATGACCTGATATTCTCTGCATTGAGCTGGATGACGACAACATCCTCACTCAAAGCGTCCTGCGCGGAAGGCGCCACAGGAAACTCACTGACGCCATCGGTGCATGCTGCCAGCCCAAGACCAATCAGTAAGGCGATCAAGAAACGCATCATAGCTCCAAATACACCGTGACCGCCCAAGACTCGCACACCGATCATATTTTGGGAAAGAAAACAGCCATAGCTGTCGCCAAAACCCCAAGCGGGTGTGCTTTTCGAATCACAAATTGCGACACACGTTAAAAGCAAAAAGATACGTCCGGTTTAAGACCCCTGATGAAACATCAAAGCATCAAAAACCGGCGTATCTGCAGCATCGCCCCCAAAAAAGGACGAAACGGCTTTAGCTACCGCCGCCTGAGCTACCGGCGGCGACTGCTGCAACGACAGCAAGGGCCAGCAGAGGGATCCAAAGAGGTGTGGACTCTTCTACGACGACCGGGGCAACGACCGGAGTTTCCACGACTTCATCAAGAAGGCCGCCTGCATTCGCGGACGAGGCGGCAATTGCAAAAATTGCGGCTGCCGAAATTGCTTTAATTTTCATTGTGAGTGTCTCCTGTATACACTTTTCATATACCTTGAACCGCATAACACATCAACCCAAGACTGCATTGTCACAGTTTCTGAATATCGACCAACCCGACCCTGCCAGACACCCATTGCCGCGACTGCCAGATCGCACCAGCCGCGTCGATCCAGTAGAGATTTGTAAAGCCGCCTGTATCACCGGTGCAGGTCTCGCGGACAACACGCGTTCGATATTGACGCTGAAAAATCTCGATCACTTCGTTGCGAAGCGTGGCCATCTCGCACTGGAATATGCTGCGGATAATCTGGTCTTCACCGCCCAGGTAATCATGCACCCGCTGCGCACGGCCACTCCCCCTGACGATTGCTGGATAGACTTGCGCCACATCAGCGCCCATCAGGTCATTTCCTAAGCCACGGGTGGCAATGACGATCCCATCCCGCAGCGTCAGGCTGTCCCCTTCATCAGAAACCCAAGTCACCCTGTCGGCATTTACAGCCACACGCGCAAACACCGATGCAACCTCTTCGTTAACCGGCGCAAAGAGCAACAGGTCATTCGCGGCGGCGTCGATGCGCTCTCTTGTGAGTGTTTCTCTGGGGTCGCGGTCTTGTTCCCATATATCCGCACCTGCGCTGGCTAGCCCCTGAAAAGCATTTACAAGCGGCTGGTTCTGCGCCAGCGGCCCGCAGGCCGTCAGACCAAAGAGCACCATGAGCAAAGATAGTGTTCTCATCTCCAAAACCGCCCCCAACTTTCCTGAAGGGCAACAACATGGCCGCCGCGCACCGTTTCGTACAAGCGGTCATCAACGTTCAGCCGCGCCCCGCCATCACGGCTCAGCGAAGATAGGCTGACATCTGTTCTGTCGCGCGTCGCATTGCCGATGGCCCAATCGAGTGGGATTGTCAGCTGAATGCCCTTATCAAACGACCCTTCGCCAAAATCCTCGAAGGGCACATCGGTTAAGGTCGCATAGGCCCCGACGCGCCAGCCATTGGCGAATTCACGGTCCAGCGCAAAGGTGGCGCCCCAATCACCAGCGAGATAGCGCCCGACGTCAATTCTGCCGTGGAAATCGTTTTCGAAGTCATAGTAGACCGACGCATGCCCCGTCATGACATCGTAGACACCGTCGAGTTCGGGGAAATCCTGTGCTCCGAAGCCAAGGTCATAGGCGCGTTGCACAACGTAGTTGAGCTCGGCCCCAAGCGCCACGCGGCTGTCGACGGGTTTCCACAGAAGTTCCGTCGAAGCCCCAGCAAACATCTTTTCGAGATAGCCAAGTGATACGCGGCTATAAAGCGCGCGGCCGGGCCGCTCGTACCAGTGAAGCGCAAGGTCTTCGATCCCGATCTCGCCCGCCTCTCCGTAGAGCGCCACATTCCGCCGGACCGGTTGGAGCGTTGAATCCGAGACACGCGCATCCGAGCGGTTCTCGGAAATCCGGTAGCGCGCCGTCCCTTGAAGGGTGAGATTGGGCTGTAACGCATAGCGCAGATCAGCCTGCAGACCGTATTCGCCCCGTAGCGGGTTTGACCCGTCGAAAAGCTGAACGGCATAATAGGGTGATATACCCCACTCAAACGCACTCACCTGCGATTCAACCACAGACCATGGCGTGCCAACTCCCGCCTCGGCGACGATCGCACGGTCAAGGATTTGTGCTGCCGCGTTCGGACGGTTTTCGAGCGCTTCCATATCGGATCGCCGGATAGAAACGGTCGATAGGGGCAACCCTGCACGGGTCGGCTCAAGCACGAAAACCTCGATAGATGGTGGCATCGTTCTGGTCAGCACCCGCGCGACACGGCCCAAAGCCTGCGCGTCAGCGCGGTATCTCTCGTTTTCAAAACGCACCCGAACAGTGCGGCCTGCCAGGTCAAGGCTCTGTAATACCACGCCCTCTTCCAGAAGGCCGGTGGCGGTCGCGCGGCGCAGCGTATTCTCTGTTAGCCCATTAGTACTGGTGCGGCCGCGCAAGACAATAGGCTGCGGTGCAGGCTCAAGGCCACTGCGCGCTGCGCGGTCCTTGGGGTCAATGACAATCGTTGCCGAAAGCCCCAACTCACTTCCCCCCAAAGCGTAGGCGCTCAGGACGTAATCACGGCGTGGCGCATAGCTAAGGCCGAAGTTGAAGGGCGTCTCGCGCTCGACGACCCCCAATGACGTCTCGCGCACGTAGGCGTCACTGGAGTATTCAGCCGTGGCCGTCAAACTGTCACTGATCCGCCATTCAGCACCGCCAAAGAATGCCGCGTCACCACGGAAGAACTGATCAAACGCAGGCGTGCCACCGTCACCAAAATCAAGCGGTGGCCGTTCATTCAGCGTCTCGTCAAACACACCCAAGGGGTTATCAAAACCGCCTTCAGTACCAAGGCGCCCCCAGCCCAAGCCCACAGTTGCACGCAAGCGAGGTGAGAGTGCTTTGCTGGCAACGAGATACTCGCCAGTATAACGACCGGTCCCAAGGAAGTCGCGCAAACCCATCGCGACTGCAGGTTGCAGACTACCTTCTGTCAGAAGCTGGTAATGCAAATCAAAACTGCGGTCATAAAGATCATCCGTCTCCGGTCCTGAAAACTCGGCAAACCGCGAATAGCGAAACGTGCCGCTCAAACGCGGTGTGACCTGAAAATTGAATGATGCCCTTTGCTGGTTTTCAAATCCCCCGAGGGTCACGCCAATCTCGGCATCCGGACGCACGAAAGCCGAGGGCATTTCGATGAGGCCCGGGGTGCCGTAGAGAGTATATCCACTGCGCCAATCCTCTGCCGCTGCTGCGGTCGCATCCAATACGCAGCAGGCCAAGATAGATATTCGAAAGGATCTTTTCATAGCCTGAGTGCCCTGCCCCACCATCCTGTCTGGTCACCCCACATCAGATATGGTCTTTTTTCTTGCATCTTTGTCTACGCAAACTTTCGCTCGAAAGCCAATTGCTTTTGACGCACATTCACCGCAGGCATTTGCACGGTTTGCAATGAGATCTGGGTGACATCCCCTATTGGGCGATCATTGGCAAAGCGCCATCGGGGATTACCAGAGCCAATCACGTCTCGCGGAATGCTCGGACGAAATAGTCGGCAAGCGGCTTAATCAGGAACTGAAGCGGGCTGCGATCCAGTGTGCGTGCAAACGCCTGCACCGGCATGCCGGGGATCAGCGTCATTTCCTCAGGCAGCCGGTCCATCTCGCCTGCTGCAAGCTCGATCTCGGCACGGTAATACGAGAGCCCGGAGTTTTCATTCTGGAACGCATCGGCGGAGACCAGCGTGACAGTGCCATTCAGTTCAGGCGTGCGGCGCTGATCAAAAGCCGAGAACCGCAAGGTGACCTCTTGGCCGACATAAATCTGGTCGATGTCCGTTACTTGCACCTGCGTGGCAATGACAAGCGGGCGGTCCTGCGGGATCAGGAACAGCACCGGATCTGCGGCGCGGATCACCGATTGCGGCGCAAATACCTGCAAACCATACACAATGCCCGACACTGGTGCGCGTATATCCAGCCGGTCAAGCTGGCGGCGCAGGGTACGACGGCGCTCGGACAGTTCCAGTTCGTTGAATTCCAGATCTCGCAACCGCGTGATGGCCTCCTCGCGGCGCGTCGATGACAAACCAAGGACCTGAAGCTCGATCTCTGTCATACGCTCGGCCGCCTGTGCAGCTTGCGCCGTGAGTTCACCAACACGGCCAAGCAGACTTGCTTCTTCACGCTGCAGCGCAAGAACACGACTTGCTTGCGCCAGCCCCCGGTCGAACAGGCTTTGCTGATCCGCAAGCTCTTTGCCAATCAGATCGCGTTGGGTCGAGAGTGCCTCTTGCTGCGCACTAATCCCTGCAAGTTGGCTGGCAACTTGCGCGCGCTGCTGGCTAAGCTGCTCGATCGCACTCTGATTGGTTTCCAGTCGCGCACGGAACAAGCGTTCCTGCCCATCCATGAGTTTTTGCACTTCCGGCGTCGCCACTTCGGTCAGGATCGGGCTGAAGGTCAATTCAGGTGCATCGTCCCTTTCGGCCTCCAGTCGCGCGCGGCGCGCAAGGATCTCAAAAAGCTGACCCTCTACAATCACGAGTTCTGATTGCAGGATCGTCGGATCCAGCCGGAGCAAGAGATCGCCTGCCTGCACAGCATCGCCCTCATCAACGACGATCTCATCGACAACGCCACCATCAGGATGCTGCACGACCTGCCTGTTACGTTCCACTTCGATTTGACCCGAAGTGATGACCGCACCTGAGATTTGCGCCATGACCGACCAGGTCCCGAAACCGCCCACAAGGATCAGCAACGCAAGACCACCAATTGTAAGATGCTTGTTTGCTGACCAGCGCTTGGCGACATTCTCAATCATGACACGCCCCCGCCTTTGCCAGTGCTGCGTTGAATTTCGCCGTGGTTCTTCACCATCTCAGCCAGAACAGCGTCTTTCGGACCGAAGGCCCGTCTTGTGCCATTCTCGAGCACCAGCAAGAGATCACATTCCTGAATGGCAGACGGCCGATGCGCCATGATGAAGACCACTTTACCGTCGGCTTTCAGTGCCTTGATAGCCTTGTTCAGCGCAAGGGACCCGTCATTGTCGAGATTCGAGTTGGGTTCGTCCAAGACAACAATCACCGGATCGCCGTAAAGCGCCCGCGCCAGACCGATCCTTTGAATCTGACCGCCCGACAATCGCCCGCTACTCGATGACACGCGGGTATCATAACCGTCCGGCAATTTTAGGATCATTTCATGGGCATCGGCGGTTTTTGCCGCAACGATCACCTTGGCGTCATCAGGTGCCATCGACATCCGCGCAATGTTCTCTTTAATCGTGCCGTCAAAAAGATGGACACGTTGCGGCAAATAGCCGACATGCTGACCCAGCACATCCGGTTCATATTGATCAAGTGCCGCACCATCGAGCCGGATCTTGCCAACCGCAGGCGACCAGACACCGGTGAGAATACGGGCAAGTGTCGACTTGCCAGCACCCGACTGACCAATCACGCCAACGGCCTGTCCCGGCGAAACCGCAAAGCTGATATTCCGCAGCGCTGCCTGTTGCTCGCCTGGCGGCACCGCACTGATCTGATCAGCAACAAGCTTGGCCGAAGGCTTTGGAAGTTCGGTACGCGGCTCGTCTTCTGGCACTTGCCCGAGAAGCTCGGACAAGTTGCGCCAGCCTTCGCGCCCACGCTGGAACACGGCCCACTGTCCCACGAGCTGTTCAATCGGTGCCAGCGCGCGTCCTAGCAGGATGGACCCCGCGATCATGGCACCGGGTGACAACTCATTGATCAAGACAAGATAAGCTCCGAGACCGAGCATCGCAGATTGTAGAAACAGCCGGAATGACTTGGTGATCGCCGTGAATGTGCCCGACGTATCTGCGGCATCAATGGCTGTATCCAAAGACTTGCCACGCGCGAGTTGCCAACGATCAAATGCAGCGCCCCGCATGCCAAGGGAATGCACCATTTCACTCTCACTGCGGATTTGAGTACCCAATTGGTTTGAAGCGAAACTCGCTGCATTTGCGGCTTCCAGAGGTTTGCGCGACGTGAATTGGTTGAGCAAAGCGACAATCAGCAGGACCACCGCTCCGACGATCGCCAACAGTCCCATCAATGGGTGAAAAATGAAGATGCCCAAGAAGAAGAGCGGCACCCATGGCAAATCAAACAGCGCCATCAGTGCGGGTGATGTAATCAGGCGCTGAACAGATTCGAGATCACGCAGACCGGTTGCCGCCTCACGCGGCGCCCTGTTCAGGGTTGTCGCCTTGAGTACCGCCCCAAAGACCCGCCGGTCCAAATCGGCCTGAAAGCGGGCGCCCACACGGCCCATGACACGGCCGCGCACAAAATCCAGAATGCCCATCATCGCGTAAAGGAACGCCACCAAAACGGACAAAGCGAGCAATGTTTCAAACGACCGCGAGCTAAGCACGCGGTCATAGACATTGAGCATGTAAAGCGGCCCGGTCAGCATGAGCAGGTTTACAAAGAAGCTGAAAACTGCAACCGCCCAATACAGAGAACGGCTCTTCTTACGCGTTTCAGCAAGCTCCGCTCTGCCCCGAACTGAGTTTTCAGTAGACATTTGTTATTGATTACCTCGAAGGCCTCTGCTCGCAGGCATCATAAGGCCTAATCGCATAGACACAATTGTGAATGTCCTATTTGCTCGGCAGCGGGTTGGCTATGGGAACGAGGGTTGCTCAAGATGTTGCCCCGACATTAGGAAACGCGCCCACTATCGCCTGCCCTCTCACTCCCAGACATTATGCTCGGCATGTTCGAGGTAGCGAACAAGCACGTTCACGGATTTCCATCCACCTGCGCGCATAATCGCTGCGGTATCAAATCCATTCTTGAGGAGGTCCTGTGCTGCGCCGACACGCATCGAGTGACCACTGAACGCTGCAACGTCTGACGCATCAAAACCTGCGCGCTGCGCAGCAGTCTTGATCACTCTTTTAACCGTCGTCGTGCTGAGGTCGCGGTTAATAGGCTGTGACTGGTAGATCGGACAAAAGAGCCATTCGATATCTGTCCCTTTAAAGGCCATCCACCTGCGCAAGAGCCTGGCAGTGGTCAAGGACGTGAATGCAATTCGCCCTGCCCCAAATTGATCAACCTTGCTCCTTCGGATTAGCACCCGCAGCGTCCCATCGGGCCGATCTTCAATATCGTCATTCTTGAGCGCGACAAGTTCTGACCGCCGCGTCAGCAGTTCATATCCAAGTGATAGCATGGCACGGTTACGCAGTCCCCAAGGAGTATTAGGCTCACTTTCGATGAACCGCGTGAGATGATCATGGGTGAGCCCCTTAGCCTGCTTTGGCCGGACCGGTTTGGCACGCTTCACACGGCGCATCGCGAGGTTGATATCCTCGTCATGTGTGGGGTCTGGCAGACGGAGCAACCTGTGAACCTTCCTAATGGCGTAGAGACGGCGGCGCACCGTTGATGGCGTCAAGTCCTTGCCCTGATCTTCGAGAAAGCGACACACTGTTTCAACCTCTGCTGGGAACGGATTTTCGCTGTGTGCATAGCACCAACTTTCAAACGCCTCGACATCTGCGTAGTAACTACGCATTGTAGCTGGCGCATATGCGCCATCAAGACGGTTGAATTCCGCACGCCAATTGTGGACGTTAATATTTGGCATTAATAATGTCATTATTGGCACTTTAAGTGCCAAAAAGAGAGGTGTCAATGATCACTGGTGCTCAAATTCGAATTGCCAGAACAGCGGTTCGGTGGACCGCTGAAGAATTGGCCGCAAACAGTGGTGTAGGCGCAAGAACAATTAAGCGCATTGAGAAAGCAAACGGGCTACCCGACTCGACAGTATCGACGATATCCAAACTTAAAAACACACTCGAAGCCGCCGGCATTGAATTCATCGGCACCCCTGAAGATGGCCCTGGGATCCGGATCCATGCAAAGCCGGATCGCGACGCTTAGGAACATCTGTTGATCTCCGTCTCATCTTTGCAACCCGAAACACGCAAGGCGCTTGCATACGGGCTTACCGCCGCACTTGCGTTTGTGATTGCGGCGCTCACGTTGCTCCCACTTCCCGCGCCGCCTCTTGCCGCTGACGGTGGCGACAAGGTCTATCATTTCATAGCCTTTGCGGCCCTGACACTGCCGGTCGCAACGCTACGACCGAAAGCGCTTGTCTGGATGATCCCGGCGGCTTTGCTCTTTGGCGCCGGCATCGAGATCTTACAGCCCTTCGTAAATCGCAGTCGGGATCTGGCGGATTTCTTGGCAGATGCCGCTGGCGTTCTTGCAGGCGCTGCAATTGGCGCGGCCCTTCATCGGTTCACCTAGGAACTTCGGCTACCGTTGATGAGACGCTATACCTTTCACTGTCTGTGGGCAGGAGAATTGACGCAAATCAGCCAGCAACAGTTGTTCTCGCAACAATCGACAGAAAACCGCACCATCGTATCGCATATAGACACAACCTATTGAGATAATTTATTTTTCTTAAATTTCATGCTATAAAAATCATGATATCTGGATTCGAGATATTGTTTGTTGCGGCGCGGTTGAGTGAATACGGCGCGCGCGGCAGTGTTCCCAAGTCCGCCGTTTTGTGGCGGCCTGTTGTAGTTAGTAGTGTGTTATGATCCAGAACTCAGACTTTTCTGATTCCAGTTTGCTGCAAAAAGTTGCGGCCCAATGTGGCCAAGCGGCAGCCAGTCCAAAAGTGCCAGCGACTGCGGCCGAGGGGTCATGGTACCTGCCGGGTTTTGGTGCTGGCGCGCGGGTGGCAACGGCATTCGGCTATGTGCCGGTTGAAGCCTTACGACGTCGCGATCCCATCAAGACACAGGATGGTCGCTTCCTGCGGGTTGCGCATGTGGACACCGTGCGGCTTGATCGCCGTTACCTTCTGACCCATCCAGAGGCGCAGCCCATCGCGATCCGAAAGAACGGATTGGCACCGTCTATTCCTAGCCAAGAAATCCTGATGTCCGGTGCTCAGAAGATTTCACCTTTGGGGCGCTTTGATCAGGTGACGTGCAAAGTCGCGGCAGATTACATCGCACTCGGCAGGGCAGAGCGGAAACTGCACGGACATTTCACGTACTATGTATTCCATTGTGGTGAGCCCTGTACCGTCAATATCAATGGTATTTGGATCGACCTGGACCCCGGCAGTCTTAGAACACGTCAAGACTGACGCCGCGACCAGTGTGGTGACGTATAAGTCGTAGGCAACGAGATCGCTTGCTTGCATTTTAAGGGTGGCTTGACCGACACGCTGGACCTCGCATCGCTACGATCGCACGCCCTCCTTTGGATGATCCCAACGGCTTGGCTCTTTGGCGCCGGGATCCATATCTTACAGCTCTTCGTGAGTCGCAATCGTGATCAGTTGGACTTCTTAGCGGATGCCGTTGGCTTTCTGGCAGGCGCAGCATTTGGCGTGGTCCTCTATCGGCTCACCTAGCGGCCACAGCTATTGACATCTAGTTACTACATATTGTATCAATATTTGCAAATGCATACTACATATTGTGTTTCATGCAGAAATGTACCATACTGATGGCACACTCTGAAAATCGGAACGTGCAAAAGGAAGCAAGGACATGAAACAGCCAAGTCCACCAGCAGCAAAGCCCAGCAAGGCGCCGACAGCACCTACATTACTGCAGCAAAGTCCGCCCGGAGCGGATACCCCGCTGACCCACGCGCAAGAAGAGCTGCTGGAAGAGCTTTCACCATCAACTCCAATCGCCGTGAGCATTGCCCGCGACATTATAATGGTCGATGGCGAACTGGCGTTGCTTCCAAAACGTCGCAATACGATCCTCTGGCAGAGTGCCATAACGCCCATGTTCGACCTTCTTCGCCGCAGCGAGGGATGTGATGACAAACAAGCGGAGGACTTGGCAATCGCGTGGGCCAAAGGATGTCGAGATGCCGAAGGCGCGATTATTTCCCTCGGTGTGGATCCGACGATCGCCCACAATCAGGCCTATCTCGAAAACATTCTTCTTATTGGGAACATGGAAAAGCAGATCGAACGCCTTGAACGCAGACGCCGTCAACTGCTTGTTGACTACAGCCATTTGAATACCGATGGGAGAATCAACCGAACGCGAAGTCTTGGCGCAATTGATGATGCTGAAATCGTCGCGGATTTGGAAAGCGGGCCTGCCAATGTCAGCTGAACCAACCCGCGAAAGAGACCGCCGCGCCACAGGTCCACGGACATCTGAAGGACGCAAACGCGCAGCCCAAAATGCCCGGCGCCACGGCCTCACCGCAAGCAGATCAAACGAAGCGGCAATCACTGCGCAAGTCGCGCATTGGATCACAGGGACTCTGCTCGCCACCGCACCGTACACTGCTCTTATGAGGCTTGCCGAAGCACGCTATCAAGTTGCGCAGGTACGGGACTATCAAGTTTTTCTGCTTGAGCAACTCAGTAACTTTGTCAGTGCCGAAGCCCAGCAGCTGAGTGCGACAGATCAGCCAACGCAAACTGATCGCACCACTCTCGTCCAACACTATCAACTTTCTTTACGTTACCGCGCCGAAGCAGAAGCACGCGTACGGAAAGCACTACGGGACATAACGGCGCACATGACCGCAAGAAATGCCACAGGGAATACATGAGATGCCGCGCAGGAAAGCAAAACCCAAAAGCCCGTTGCGGCGCACATGGCCGCTCGACTCGGAGCAACATGAGGCCTTTGTGCGGGAGTACCATGAGAGCTTTGACCCTGTCAGAGCTGCCTTGCGCGCAGGCATTGAGACCCCTCACGTCAGCGGGCCACAATTGCTTGAACGTGAAGACATTCAGGCTCGCTTGCGCGGATACCGCATCGGCACCGATGCGCCGGCGCACTCGGCATCCGGCATAGCAAGACATCTGCTTCAAAGTTCGTTTGCAACGCGCAAACCCGGTCTTACTCAAGACATCGTGACGGGTCAGATGCGACCGAATTGGGAGTTGATTAACGAGCAGGATCCACACTTTGTTGAGCATGAAGAGATCATTCAGAACAAAGGTGGCATTCCTGTCCGGACAACCCGCCTGCGCAAGCGCGCAACCTTTGAAGCCCTAAAAACAGTGGCGCAGCAGCTCGATGCACTCGTGCAGCATTCAGGGGACTCCGATGATCGTTTGTCGCAGGCGCTCATCGATATCAGCCGGAGAGGCTCCGCTGCGCCAATCGCAACAGAAGTGAGAAGAAAAGCAGGCGCTGCCGCAAGACTGCAAGAAGATAAGGCAAAGGATACATGAGGCCTACAGCACCTTGGTGTCCTCAGCACAGGTACTGAAACCGGAGACAACCCGAAAAATGTATTTTCCCGAAACGAACTCCCCCAAAATGACCATGGGAAATCAACCCTGCTTAAGCAGTGCTGACACTGCGTATATCGCCCGAAATGATCACCTATCCGCAATGGCCAGGAGGCGCATAGCAGCCCCTGTCATCTCAAACGCCCAATCTCACCACTTTGCCGGTTTGCAAACGCCCGATAACGCGCAAATCGCTGTTGCCCGGCTGTCAGGGAGGTTGGTCGGTCTTGGCAGCGAAAACGCAGGACGGCTCTGGCAAAGCCAAGCATTACTCTAAGTTCATGCCCCAAAGCCACCGTGCCGCCTCGGTCCGTCACAGACCCTTCAGGACGCAGCGCAAAACACCAGACATGCAAGCCGTCGGCGGCATTCATGTTGCATAGAACTGTTGGCATTTCAGCGCCTGCATGGGACAACCTACATCGACGATTTCATTCTTGGACAAGCACGCATTAAAATGACAAAAACTGCACTCATCACAGGCATCACCGGGCAAGATGGCTCTTACCTTGCTGAATTCTTGCTCGAAAAAGGGTACAAGGTACATGGCATCAAACGCCGTGCGTCCTCTTTCAACACCCAGCGGGTCGATCACATCTATGAGGATCCCCATGTCGATAACGCGCGTTTCAAGCTGCATTATGGTGATCTGACCGACACCTCGAACCTCACACGCATCCTGTCCGAGGTTCAGCCCGATGAGGTCTATAACCTTGGCGCGCAATCCCATGTTGCGGTGAGTTTCGAGGCCCCCGAATACACCGCCGATGTTGATGGCATCGGGACATTGCGGCTTTTGGAAGCCATCCGTTTTCTGGGGCTCGACAAAAAATCCCGTTTCTATCAGGCCTCCACATCCGAACTTTACGGCCTTGTCCAAGAGACGCCCCAACGCGAAACAACGCCATTTTACCCGCGCTCTCCTTACGCGGTTGCAAAGCTCTATTCCTATTGGATGACAGTCAATTACCGCGAGGCCTACGGGCTTTATGCCTGCAACGGCATCCTGTTTAACCACGAAAGCCCGCGGCGCGGCGAAACCTTTGTGACGCGCAAGATTACCCGTGGTCTGGCGCATATCGCCCAAGGGCTGGAGCCGTGTCTTTATATGGGCAACATCGACAGCCTGCGCGACTGGGGCCATGCCAAGGATTACGTGCGGATGCAGTGGATGATGCTGCAACAGGACGAGCCCGAGGATTTTGTCATCGCCACCGGCAAGCAACACTCTGTGCGTGACTTCATCAACTGGTCTGCGGCCGAATTGGGGCTGACGCTGAAATTTACCGGCGAAGGTGTGGATGAGGTGGCCAGGGTCGCCAGCATCACCGGCGATATGGCCCCTGCCCTGAAGCCGGGCGATGTGATCATGCGGATCGACCCGCGCTATTTCCGCCCCGCCGAAGTTGAAACGCTGCTCGGCGATCCTTCCAAGGCCAAGCAGAAACTTGGCTGGGAACCCCAGATCACTGCTCAAGAAATGTGCGCCGAAATGGTGGCCGAAGACCTGAAAACCGCCCGGAGGCACGCGTTTCTCAAGGCGAACGGGATGGACGTACCCGTCGCATATGAGAGCTGAGATGGCGGGGATGCAAAAGGTATATGTGGCAGGCCATCGCGGCATGGTTGGCGGCGCCATCCTGCGCCAGTTGAAAGAACGCGGGGATGCAGAGATCATCACCCGCACCCATGCGGAACTGGACCTGACAGACCAACCAGCGGTACGTGATTTCATGCAGGCCGAACAGCCCGACGTCGTCATCCTTGCCGCTGCCAAAGTGGGGGGCATCCACGCCAACAACACCTACCCCGCTGATTTTATTTACGAAAACCTGATGATTGCTAGCAATGTCATCCATCAGGCCTATGCTGCGGGCGTCACGCGCCTGCTACAACTGGGCTCGTCGTGCATCTATCCGCGCGATGTGGCCCAGCCGATGCGCGAAGACGCTTTGCTGACAGGCACGCTTGAACCCACAAACGAACCTTACGCTGTGGCCAAAATCGCAGGGATCAAGCTTTGCGAAAGCTACAACCGCCAGCACGGTGTCGATTATCGCAGTGTGATGCCGACCAATCTTTACGGCCCCGGCGATAATTTCCACCCTGAAAACAGCCATGTCTTGCCCGCTTTGATGCGCCGCTTCCATGAAGCCACGCAACAAAACCGGGACGAGGTTGTGATCTGGGGCACAGGATCGCCACGGCGCGAATTCCTGCATGTCGATGATATGGCCGCTGCCTCGCTCTTTGTGCTGGACCTGCCGAAACCCGACTATGACGCCAACACCGATCCGATGCTGAGCCACATCAATGTGGGTTCTGGCACCGATATTTCGATCCTTGAACTGGCGCATGCTCTGGCAAAGATCACCGGTTTTCAGGGCCGGATCACAACCGACCCCACCAAGCCTGACGGCACGCCACGCAAACTGATGGATGTGGGGCGTCTGGCCAAGATGGGCTGGCGCGCGCGCATCGGCCTTGAGAAAGGGATCGCGGAAACTTACCAATGGTATTTGGCGAATGTGGAAAACCTGAGGGGTTAAGGCGGCATGGCACATATGATCAATCCGGTATTGCTCTGCGGCGGCGCAGGCACACGGCTTTGGCCGCTGTCGCGCAAATCCTACCCAAAACAGTTCGTAAAATTGATCGGCGAGGAAAGCCTGTTTCAGGCCTCGGCGCGGCGGCTGAGCGGTGCGGGTTTTACCGCCCCATCTGTGGTAACAGCGGCGGATTTCCGGTTCGTCGTGCTGGAACAACTGGCCGCGCTGGAAATCGCCCCCGCCGATGTCCTGATCGAACCCGCAGCCAAAAACACCGCCGCCGCGATTTGTGCTGCGGCACTGGCGCTTGACGCCCGCGCACCCGGCGCGTTGATGTTGATTGCCCCGTCGGATCACGTGATCCCTGACGCCGAGCAGTTCCGCGCAACGGTTGCCGCTGCTGTACCCGCAGCGCTGGACGGTCAATTGGTGACTTTCGGCATCCGGCCAGACCGCCCCGAAACAGGCTATGGCTGGCTTGCCCTGTCAGACGCGCCTACCGCTGACTTTGCACCCACGCCACAACCGTTGCAGGGCTTCGTCGAAAAGCCGGATCTTGCGACGGCGCAGACGCTTTTGTCGGGTGGGATGCACCTGTGGAATGCAGGAATTTTCCTGTTCTCGACAACTACGATCCTTGCCGCCTTTGCGCAACATGCGCCTGAGGTGCTGGCCGCAACGCGTGCGGCCTTTGAAGCCGCCGAGGCCGATCTCTCCTTTACCCGCCTCGCCCCTGACGCTTGGGCGGATTGTCCCGAAATCTCCATTGACTACGCCGTGATGGAACAGGCCAAGAACCTGACCGTCGTGCCCTATGGCGGCGCGTGGTCCGACCTTGGCGATTGGCAGGCGGTTTGGCGTGACGGCAAAGCAGACGCGCAGGGTGTTGTTACATCCGGCCCCGCCACCTCCATCGACTGCAAAGACACGCTTTTGCAGGCAACCAGCGGCGCGCAGCAACTGGTTGGCATTGGGTTGGACGGTCTGGTCGCCATCGCAATGCCCGATGCCGTTCTGATCGCGCACAAAGACCGTGCGCAGGATGTCAAACAGGCGGTTGTCAAACTCAAGGCCGCTGATGTCCCCCAAGCCGAAACCCTGCCCCGCGATTATCGCCCTTGGGGGTGGTACGAAAGCCTCGTGGTGGGGACACGTTTTCAGGTGAAGCGGATCGTCGTGCATCCGGGTGCGGCACTATCGCTGCAAAGCCACCATCACCGGGCCGAACACTGGATTGTCGTTGAAGGGACCGCGAAAGTGACCATCGACGACACGGTCCAGCTATTGAGCGAGAACCAGTCTGTTTATATCCCGCTGGGCGCAGTGCACCGCATGGAAAACCCCGGCAAGTTGCCGCTGACACTGATCGAGGTGCAGACAGGGGGCTATTTGGGTGAGGACGATATCATCCGCTACGACGACGTTTACGCCCGCGGCCAAGGGGCGAAAGGATGAGCCCGCTTACCTGTTTCAAGGCTTACGATATCAGGGGGCGGCTTGGCATCGACCTTGATGCCGGAATCGCCTACCGCATTGGCCGCGCCTTTGCAGAAGCGTTGGGTGCAAAAACCGTGGTTCTCGGGCGCGACGTCAGGGCCTCGTCCGAGGAACTCGCAGCAAGTGTCGCGCGCGGGGTGATGGATGCGGGCTGTGATGTGCTTGATCTGGGGCTTGCGGGCACCGAAGAGATGTATTTCGCAACCACACATTTCAATGCGGATGGCGGGATCTGCGTGACGGCCTCGCATAATCCGATGGATTATAACGGGATGAAAATGGTGCGGTCGGGGTCTGCGCCATTAGATGCGGCGCACGGGTTGGCGCGGATCAAAACGCTAGCCGAGAAAAATGAGTTCGCCAATGCCGACACCGCCGGTGCGCTACGCGATATCGCAGCCGAAGCGCGTGTCGCCTATGTCGATTGCATGATGTCTTTCGTTGATCTGGACGCACTCAATCCGCTCAAGATTTTGGTGAACGCCGGACACGGGACGGCCGGGCCAACCTTTGATGCCATCGCCGCAAAGCTTGAGTTACTTGGTGCGCCCCTGACATTTGAACGGCTCTTCCATACGCCCGACGGCACCTTCCCCCAAGGTATCCCCAACCCGCTCTTGCCCGAGAACCGCCCTGCAACGGCATCGGCTGTCGCCCGATCGGGTGCGGATTTCGGCGTCGCGTGGGACGGTGATTTTGACCGCTGTTTCTTCTTTGACCACACAGGTGATTTCATCGACGGCGAATATGTCGTGGGGCTTTTGGCCGAGGCGTTTTTGGCCAAAGAACCGGGTGCCAAAATCATCCACGACCCACGCATCATCTGGAATACCCAAGACATCGTGAGCAAGGCAGGCGGCAAAGCCGTGCAATCGCCCACCGGCCACGCCTTTATCAAACAGGCGATGCGTGATGAGAACGCCGTCTATGGCGGCGAGATGTCGGCACACCACTATTTCCGCGACTTTGTGTTTTGTGACAGCGGCATGATCCCCCTGCTACTCGTTGCCGAACTGGTCAGCCGCAACGGCCCTCTTGCGGATCTTGTGGCGCAGCGCAAGATTGCCTTCCCGTCGTCGGGAGAGATCAATTTCTCACTGGACGATCCAAAGGCCGCAATCGCGCGGGTCCGCGCCGCATACGCCCCTCAGGCCAGCGCAATCGACGAAACAGATGGCCTTGGAATGATCATGGGGGACTGGCGTTTCAACCTGCGCAGCTCGAATACCGAGCCGATTGTCCGCTTGAATGTCGAAGCGCGCGGTGATGCCCGTCTGGTCAGCGAAGGTGTCGCGCATTTGAAAAGGCTTCTTCTTCTCTGATCGTCCGGTATGAACGTGAAAATCCGGCGGCCTGGCTAGGCCTCTCGCGATCTTTGCCGAAAGGCGCGTACCGCTGGAACTGAGACCAGATAGGACCCGAAGAAAGCGGCGAGAAACGCCAGCACAGCCAGAAACGCAGCGCGGTTATCATTCCAGAACAGCACGCCGCACACCTGCGGCGCAATCACGAATGGCGCAAGCACGAGTGTCGTCAGCGGATTGGCAATGCGGCGCCGCTTGCGTCCGAGAAAGCAAATCTCCAACCCGCGCATCACAAGTTGATGAAAGTGCAGACGGTCCGGCGACATGGCATCTTTCTTTGACCTGCTGCGCCGGTACATCGCAAAGAGCGTATCCGCGAGCGGCCAGAACAACGTCAGCAAGATCGCCCATGCGGACACCTGCGGCGCAAAGATCAGCACGGCAATACCGAACCAACAGAGCATAAAACCGATTGTATAGGCGCCAGCATCGCCGAGAAAAATCAAACCGAGCGGGAAATTCACCAAAAAGAAACCCAAGACAACAGCAGCGAGCATCATGCTCAAAATGACCATCGTTCCATGCCCGGCCTGCAGCGAAATGAGTGCGATGGATACAGCAGCACCAATCGCGGTCAGCCCCGCGAGACCGTTCACACCATCAATCAGGTTAAAACCGTTCGCAACGCCAGCTGTGATCAACAAGGTGAAAGGCACGCCGACAATCCAATACTGCATCAACAGGTCGAAATACGGCACATTGATGCGCGGCAACCAGACGCCAAACAGGGCGATGACAATCAAACTGGCAAGACAAACCGCCAGCAGCCGCCTGCGCGGTGAAACCCGAAAACCCAGATCCTCGCTCAGTCCCACAAAGAAAAGCAGCGTTGTTGCGATGATGAAACCGGCATAGTTCGGCAGGATGGTGTCCGGCGCAAAGACGACACTCAGGGCAAGAGCAAGAAAGATCGCTACACCACCGATGCGCGGCGTCGGCCGCGAATGCATTGATTGCACTGCATTCTCATCATCGCCGCGGCCGCGCAACCGCGGGAAAATCTGCGCCAGTGCGATGATGCCCAAACACCCCACGAATGAAACGAACATCAGGTAGCCCAGATAATACTGAAAGAGCTGGGCCACGTCAGACTGCATCAATACCGCCAAATCTTCAATTCTAGATAGATTTATTGGGCCTCTTATACAGCAACACTGTCGTCATCAATAGCTATACAGAGCAGCTCTCGCCAGCAACGCAGCAAGGTTGCGCCTGTGCATGTCACACGCCAGACGTGCGTTTGGCAGGACAGGTACGGCAACCTCTGGCCCATTCGCCCCAGTGAACTCAAGCGGTGCTGACCCTAGAACGGTACGTCATCGGCTTTGTCCGCGCTGACCACATATTGCGCTACCACATGCTTTGATCCGGCCTTATCGAATTCGATCACCAGCTTGTCACCTTCGATCCCGATCACTTCACCATAGCCGAATTTTTGATGGAACACGCGCTCGCCTTCGGTAAAGGCACTGACGGCGGTCATATCAATGGTCATATTGCGCGCTTCGGACGGCATTGCCATACCGCGCTGCTGGCTGCGCGACTGCAACCGGCGCCAGCCCGGAGAGTTATAGACATCCGCATTATGCGCCTTTTCATGCAGGTCGGATCCCACCATGCCCGCCATAGCAGGAGATGCGCTTGCCGCCATGCCCGCCGCACCATAACCACCGCCATAAAGGCCCGGCGGCGTCAGCACCTCGACATGATCTTGTGGCAATTCATCAATAAAGCGCGACGGCATGGCCGACTGCCATTGGCCATATACCCGCCGGTTGGCCGCGAAAGACACGGTGCAAATCTCTTCGGCCCGCGTAATGCCGACATAGGCCAGACGCCGCTCTTCTTCGAGGCCTTTGACCCCGCTTTCGTCCATTGAGCGTTGTGACGGGAACAACCCGTCTTCCCATCCTGGCAGGAAAACAGCCGGAAATTCCAGACCTTTTGCGGCATGCAAAGTCATAATGCTGACTTTCTCGCCCTGCTCTTCGGTCTCATTGTCCATGATCAGACTGACATGTTCGAGGAACCCTTGCAGGTTGTCAAAATTCTCCAGCGCCTTGACCAGTTCCTTGAGGTTCTCAAGCCGCCCCGGTGCCTCTGGCGTTTTGTCATTCTGCCAAAACCCGGTGTAGCCGCTCTCATCCAAAATCATCTCGGCCAGTTCAACATGAGTATCCGCCTCGGCGCGCACCTGCGCGTGCCACCGATCCAATGAGCCCACCAAAAACGTCAGTTCTTTCAGCCCCTTACCGCCAAGCAATTTTCCCTGACACACCAGCCGCGCACCCTCAACCAGCGACACACCATTGCTGCGCGCCGTGCGCTGGATTGTTTGGATGGCCTTGTCACCCAGACCCCGCTTCGGTGTGTTCACGATCCGCTCGAACGCCAGATCATCCTCGGGGCTGACGGCCAGCCGGAAATAGGCCATCGCATCGCGGATTTCCATCCGCTCGTAAAAACGTGGACCGCCTATGACGCGATAAGGCAGGCCGATCGTCAAGAACCGGTCTTCAAAGGCGCGCATCTGATGCGATGCGCGCACCAAAATTGCCATACTATCAAGGCCCATGGGTGCCAAACCGCGTGTGCCGCGCTGCATCGCTTCCACCTCTTCGCCGATCCAGCGCGCCTCTTCCTCGCCATCCCAATGGCCGATCAGGCGCAGTTTCTCGCCGTCAGGGCGCGACGTGAACAACGTCTTGCCCAAGCGCCCCTTATTGGCGGCAATCACACCAGAAGCGGCAGCCAGAATATGCGGGGTCGAGCGGTAATTCTCCTCCAGTCGCACGACATGCGCACCAGGAAAATCCTTTTCAAACCGCAGGATATTGCCCACCTCGGCCCCACGCCAACCATAGATCGACTGGTCATCATCGCCGACACAGCAGATATTCTTGTGAGACGCGGCCAGCAGGCGCAGCCACATATATTGGGCCACGTTGGTATCCTGATACTCGTCCACCAGAATATAGCGGAACCAGCGTTGATATTGATCCAGCACGTCTTCGTGTTTTTGAAAAATCGTGACCATATGCAAGAGAATATCGCCGAAATCGACAGCATTCAGGTCCAGCAAACGGCGCTGATAGGCGGCGTAGAGTTCAATACCCTTGTGATCAAAGGCTCCGCTGTCGGCGACAGGCACCTTGTCGGGTGTCAGCGCCTTATTCTTCCAGCCATCAATGATCCCCGAAAGCATCCGCGCAGGCCAGCGTTTGTGATCAATGCCAGCCGCCTCGATCAACTGCTTCATCAGGCGGATCTGATCGTCGGTGTCCAGAATGGTGAAGTTCGATTTCAGGCCCACAAGTTCGGCATGACGGCGCAACTGTTTGGCACAGATCGCATGAAAGGTGCCCAGCCACGGCATCCCCTCGACCGCTTCGCCCATCAGCCCGCCAATGCGCGATTTCATCTCGCGCGCGGCTTTGTTGGTAAAAGTCACCGCCAAAATCTCATGCGGGCGGGCGGTGCCGGTCGCCAAAAGATGCGAGATACGCGTGGTCAGCGCCTTGGTCTTACCGGTGCCAGCGCCCGCCAACATCAAGACAGGCCCGCTCAATGTCTCAACCGCCTCGCGTTGGGCGGCGTTCAAACCATCCAGATAGGCCATGCTCGGCCGCGCCATCGCCCGCTGGCTCAGCGGCAGGGCGGCGGCCTCAAAGGCATCATCTTCGGAAAAACTGTTCATGCCCCACACATAGCGCCAACCGGCGCGGGTGAAAACCCTTGTTCTACTTCCGTTCTCATCGTTATTATCGGCCCGAAAAATATCCCCGCCGGAGGCTCCGACCCATTGCCAAGCACACCCGCGCCGCAATAGCGTCAGCCCATGACACACCATAGCCGCTACCCCGCCATTTCCGATCTCAAGGCCCGCGCGCGCAGGCGGATTCCGCATTTCGTCTGGGAATACCTCGACAGTGCCACGGGGGTAGAGGCCACGCAAAAACGCAACCGTATTGAGCTGGATCGCGTATTGTTCAACCCGTCGGTCCTGCACGGCGAATTTAAACCTGATCTTTCGACAACACTGCTGGGCCACACGCATCCGCTGCCAATTGGAATAGCCCCTGTGGGCATGTCGGGGCTGATCTGGCCCGGTGCGGAACAGATGTTGGCGCGCACAGCCGCCGCCGAAAACATCCCCTACGGGCTTTCCACCGTCGCCAGCCAACTGCCCGAAGACGTGGGACCCCATGCAGGCCCGCATGCATGGTTCCAGCTCTACCCGCCGCGTGACCCCGGCATCCGCGATGATCTTCTCAAGCGCGCCCGCGACAGTGGTTTCACCGCCATCGTGCTGACAGTCGATGTTCCCGTGGCATCGCGCCGTGAACGCCAGACCCGCGGGGGGCTGACACAACCGCCGAAACTGACGCCAAGGCTGGCACTACAGGCGGCGCAATGCCCCGCATGGCTGAACGGGATCCGCAAAACCGGCATGCCGCGCCTGCGCCTGATGGAGAGCTATTCGGATATCAAAGGTACCCTGCCCTCGAATGAACATGTGGGCTACCTTTTACGCACCTCGCCCGATTGGGACTATTTCAAAGCGCTGCGCGATGCATGGGAGGGCCCGTTGATCGTCAAAGGGGTCAGCCTGCCCCAAGATGCTGCACGCCTGACAGCGGAAGGCGCCGATGTCATCTGGGTCAGCAACCATGCCGGCCGTCAGTTCGACGGTGGACCCTCCACGATCGAAACGCTGCCGCAGGTGCGTGCAGCAACCGATCTGCCCGTTATTTTCGACAGCGGCATCGAAGGCGGTCTGGATGTTTTGCGCGCGCTCGCATTGGGCGCGGATTTCGTCATGCTTGGCCGCGCCTTCCATTATGGTGTAGCGGCCCTGGGTGAACCGGGGGCCGCGCATGTGCTGGATATCCTGCGTCAGGACATGATCAGCAATATGGGCCAATTGGGCACACGTACACTGGCTGATCTGGCCGGTCGCCTGCGCAAGCCGCCGCAAATATCCTAGACGCGCCGCTTTTTGCAGCTTACCAATGCTGCAACTGCAAAAGGACCCATTATGACCGACTTCAAGAAAATCCTGATTGCCAACCGCGGCGAAATCGCCATCCGCATTATGCGCGCCGCCAATGAGATGGGCAAAAAAACGGTCGCTGTCTTTGCAGAAGAAGACAAGCTGGGCCTGCACCGGTTCAAAGCCGACGAAGCCTACCGCATTGGCGAAGACCTTGGCCCCGTCGCCGCCTACCTGTCGATTGACGAGATTATCCGTGTCGCCAAGATGTCCGGCGCCGATGCGATCCACCCCGGCTATGGGCTTTTGTCCGAAAACCCCGATTTCGTCGATGCCTGCCACGCCAACGGGATCACCTTTATCGGGCCCAAAGCTGAAACGATGCGCCAGTTGGGCGACAAAGCCAGCGCGCGCCGTGTCGCGATGGAAGCTGGCGTTCCTGTAATCCCCGCGACCGAAGTCCTTGGCGATGATATGAAAGCCATCAAGAAAGAGGCAGCCGAGGTCGGCTATCCGTTGATGCTCAAGGCCTCTTGGGGTGGTGGCGGGCGCGGCATGCGCCCCATCATGTCCGAGGATGAGCTGGAAGAAAAAGTCCTTGAAGGACGGCGCGAGGCTGAGGCCGCATTTGGTAACGGCGAGGGTTATCTGGAAAAGATGATCATGCGCGCCCGCCACGTCGAGGTGCAGATCTTGGGCGACAGCCACGGCCAGATTTATCACCTGTGGGAACGTGATTGTTCCGTCCAGCGTCGCAACCAAAAGGTCGTGGAACGCGCCCCTGCTCCGTATCTGAGCGGCACGCAGCGCGAGCAGCTTTGCAATCTGGGCAAGAAAATCTGCCAGCACGTGAATTACGAATGTGCAGGCACCGTCGAGTTCCTGATGGATATGGACAGCGGCGAGTTTTACTTCATCGAAGTGAACCCCCGCGTGCAGGTCGAACACACCGTCACTGAAGAGGTCACAGGCATCGACATCGTCCGCGCCCAAATCCTGATTGCCGAAGGCAAATCACTGGTCGAGGCAACAGGCTGTGCCAGCCAATATGACGTGAAACTTGACGGTCACGCCCTGCAATGCCGTGTGACCACCGAAGACCCGCAAAACAACTTTATCCCCGATTACGGGCGCATCCAGATGTACCGCTCGGCCACAGGCCCGGGTATCCGGTTGGACGGCGGCACCGCCTATTCCGGTGCGGTCATCACCCGTTATTACGACAGTCTGCTGACGAAAGTGACCGCCCGCGCGCCCACGCCCGAAATGGCGATTGCCCGCATGGACCGCGCCCTGCGCGAGTTCCGTATTCGCGGTGTGTCCACCAACATCGCTTTCGTGGAAAACCTGCTGAAACACCCGACGTTTCTGAACAATGAATACCACACCAAATTCATTGACGAGACACCCGACCTTTTCAAATTCTCCAAACGCCGTGACCGCGCGACAAAAATCCTGACCTATATCGCGGATATCACCGTAAACGGACACCCAGAAACCACAGGCCGCCCGCGCCCTGCGGCAGATGTGAAACCACCGCGCCCACCAGTAAAGCCGACCACGGACGTCACCCCCGGCACACGCAATATACTTGACGAGTTTGGCCCAGAGGCAGTCGCCGACTGGATGCGCGATCAAAAGCAGCTTTTGATCACTGACACGACAATGCGCGACGGACACCAGTCTTTGCTGGCCACGCGCATGCGCTCGATTGATATGATCAACGCAGCGCCTGCCTATGCCGCCAAAATGCATCAGCTTTTCAGCGTCGAATGCTGGGGCGGTGCGACCTTTGATGTGGCCTATCGATTCTTGCAGGAATGTCCGTGGCAACGCCTGCGCGATATCCGCGCGGTTATGCCCAATATCATGACACAGATGTTGCTGCGCGCCTCGAACGGTGTGGGGTATACAAATTATCCTGACAATGTGGTGCAAAGCTTTGTGGCGCAGGCGGCAACCTCTGGCGTTGACGTCTTCCGCGTGTTTGACAGCCTGAACTGGGTGGAAAACATGCGTGTCGCGATGGATGCGGTGATCAAGGCGAATAAGGTCTGCGAAGGTACGATCTGCTACACGGGCGACCTTCTGGACCCGAACCGCGCGAAATATGACCTGAAATATTACGTCGGCATGGCCAAAGAGCTGGAGGCCGCAGGCGCGCATGTGCTGGGTTTGAAAGACATGGCGGGCCTGATGAAACCTGCGGCGGCAACGGCACTTGTTAAAGCGCTGAAAGAAGAAACTAATCTGCCAATCCACTTCCACACCCACGACACGTCCGGTGCGGCGATTGCGACGATCCTTGCAGCCACTGCTGCGGGTGTTGATGCAGTTGACGCAGCGATGGACGCACTGTCCGGCAATACCTCGCAGCCGACATTGGGTTCGATCGTCGAGGCCCTGCGCGGCGACGCCCGCGACACCGGTCTCGACATCAAGGCGATCCGCGAGATCAGCAATTATTTCGAACAGGTCCGCGCTCACTACACGGCCTTCGAATCCGGGCTTCAGGCCCCTGCATCCGAGGTGTACTTGCACGAAATGCCCGGCGGTCAGTTCACCAACCTCAAGGCGCAGGCGCGGTCCTTGGGGCTTGAGGAACGCTGGCACGAGGTTGCCCAGACCTATGCAGATGTGAACGCGATGTTCGGCGATATCGTGAAGGTTACGCCGTCGTCCAAGGTTGTGGGTGACATGGCCCTGATGATGGTCAGCCAGAACCTGACCCGTGCGCAGGTCGAAGACCCCGCAATTGACGTGGTGTTCCCTGACAGCGTCGTTGACATGATGCATGGCGATCTGGGGCAACCGCCGGGTGGCTGGCCTGCTGCAATCCAGAAAAAAATCCTCAAGGGCGAAAAGCCGATCACGGACCGCCCCGGCAAACACCTCGCCCCTGTCGATCTTGAGGCCGCGCGCGCGGATCTTTCAAGTCAGCTTGAAGGCAAAGCCGTGGATGACGAGGACCTTAACGGCTATCTGATGTATCCCAAGGTTTTCCTTGATTACATGGGCCGCCACAGGACCTATGGTCCCGTGCGCACACTGCCGACCAAGACTTTTTTCTACGGCATGGAGCCCGGTGACGAGATCACAGCCGAAATCGACCCCGGCAAAACCCTCGAAATCCGTATGCAGGCTGTTGCCGATATGAACGAGGACGGTGAGGTCAAAGTGTTCTTTGAACTGAACGGCCAACCGCGCACCATTCGTGTGATGAACCGGCTTGCCGCATCAGAAAAGGTATCGCGCCCCAAGGCCGAAAACGGTAACCCGAACCACGTCGGCGCACCCATGCCCGGGGTCGTTGCGACGGTGGCGGTGGTGGCTGGAAAATCCGTGAAACAGGGTGACCTGCTGTTGACTATCGAGGCGATGAAGATGGAAACGGGGATTCACGCCGAGCGCGACGCCGTTGTCAAAGCCGTGCATGTGCAAGCAGGCAGCCAGATTGATGCCAAAGACTTGTTGGTTGAGTTCGAGTAGCTCTAAAGCCAAAGGGTCGGTTCCGGACAGGAGGAAGCATGATGCAGAAAATCCTCTTTGTGACCGACCCGCATATTTGCGTACCCGGACAGCGCATAATCGGGCTCGATCCGTCGCTGCGCCTTGCTGCGGTGCTTGAGGCGGCGGAGCGAGCACATCCTGATGCCGCAGCCTTGGTGCTTTTGGGTGACCTGACACATCATGGCTTGCCTGCGGAGTATGAGGAGTTGGGTCGCATCCTTGGCGCGGTTTCTGTGCCAGTGATTCCCATGATCGGTAATCACGACAGACGCGACGCGTTTCTGGTGCAGTTCCCCGATGCGCCACAAACGCCGCAGGGCCATATTCAGACGTGGCGGGATATTGGCGATCACCGGATTATCACGATGGATTCGCTTGATGGTCCGCCTTACCCGCAAGGGCATCATGCGGGCTTGCTCTGTCCTGATCGTCTTGCATTTCTGGAAAATGCCCTCGCCACGCGCGCAGGCCGTCACGCGATTGTCTGCATACACCACCCGCCGTTTGACACAGGTATCATCGGGATGGACCGGATCAAGCTGCGCAACGGGTCCGATGTTATTGATCTGCTGGCACGGCACGGCAACCTGCATCTGGTTTGCGGGCATTTGCACCAGACGGTGTCCGGCAATACCCGCGGTGTGCCATGGACTGTTTTAAAAAGCCCTTGCCACCAAGGTGTTGTAGATCTGGTCAAACAGAGTTCAAGCCTATCAACCGATGAGCCGGGTGCTTATGGATTGGGACTGCTGAGCGCGGAAGGGCTTATTCTACACAGCATCGACGTAGGTACCGGCGCGCGCGTCATCGACGGGTATGGCACCGCCACATAGCCCTTGCCGCGCAGATACCGAAAAAACATCAATCCGTGCGATTTTGGTCTTGCAGAACTGCGCAACTCTTTATAGATCACGGCTCACGAAACGGATGCGGGCGTAGCTCAGGGGTAGAGCATAACCTTGCCAAGGTTAGGGTCGTGAGTTCGAATCTCATCGCCCGCTCCATTTCGAAATCCCAAAGGGCCGCAGCATGTGCTGCGGCCCTTTGGCGTTTCGTCGCGAAAGCATTTCGACACACCTAGCTGGCTTGTGCGGCGGCAGGCGGTGGCGCTTGTAAAAAATGCGGTAGCGCTGTCTTGCGAAAGAGGGCCGCAACCTCAGCCGGGACAGGATCGTTTATGTGCTGGAACACCATGCTTTCAGCCGCAACCGCCATTTCGGACAAGGCCGGTGCCGCAATCGCAACATCGGCGTAATCCGGCTCTTCGTTGTTCCATTCATCTGCCACTTCGGTCATCTGTGCATGCAACAAGAGCAAGGGTTCAGGCTGCGGTGTTTCGAACACTTCCGGCACCTCGGCTACGTCCGCGTCCTCAACAAAAACCGGCAGTGTTATTGGCGCACTTACCGCTGAGAGCGCCAGTTTGCCCAAGATCCGCGCCGTCGTACCATGCCCGACCAACCCGTAAAGGCTGGGGATCAGCTCAAAAAGGTCATCGGTTTCATCTGCTGTCCGGTCTGTCACAAGAATGGCGCTGAGAAAGGGGTTTTTACGTTCGGCAGACAGCGCAATTGCATGGGTGAGCTGCCCCTCGACCCGTTCATCCATGATCAGCAGATCAATGGTATCCAACCGGATCAGCGCATGGGCAAGCGCTTGCGTATCAACCGATAGGATCTGGAACCCCTTGTCGATCAGCGCGTGAGCCGTGGAAAGGGATGCCGCGGCATCGTTGCGTAGTATGAGGGCTTTCATCGGATTCTCCTGATCAATGACTTTCGCCCTGACCATACGAATCGAACCCTTAAATTTTGTTGAAAATGCCACAACAGAATGCGTCAGGCTTGGCCCCTGCGCTTGTTCCGCCTATAGAGCAGGGGAAACTCCAAAGGACGCGACACCATGCGGACAGCAACAATCACCCGCCAAACGGCAGAAACCGATATTTCGGTGACGATCAACCTTGATGGCACAGGCGTTTATGACAACCAGACCGGCGTTGGATTCTTTGACCACATGCTGGACCAACTGTCGCGCCACGCGCTGATCGACATGACTGTCCGCGCCGCAGGCGATCTGCACATTGACGATCACCACACGGTCGAGGACGTGGGTATTGCCCTTGGGCAAGCGCTCACACAGGCCTTGGGTGATAAACGCGGCATCCGCCGGTATGGCAGCTGCCACTTGGCGATGGATGATGCACAGGTGCGTTGTGCTCTTGATCTATCAGCGCGCCCGTATCTGATCTGCAATCTTGATCTGCCCTTCGGCAAAATCGGCACGTTCGATACCGAACTGGTGCGCGAATTCTTCCAAGCGCTGAGCACACATGGCGGCATCACCTTGCACATCGACAGATTGCACGGTTTCAACGCCCACCACATCGCCGAGGCCGCCTTTAAAGCGGTCGCGCGCGCCTTGCGTGAAGCGGTCGAAACCGATCCGCGCAAAGCCGATGCCATTCCATCGACCAAGGGTAGCCTATGACAACCGCACTCGTCGATTATGACAGCGGCAACCTGCATTCAGCGCAAAAGGCGTTTGAGCGTATGGCAGCCGAGGTCGGGTCGGGCTCTATCATCGTGACCTCTGATCCCGATGTCGTGTCCAAAGCCGACCGGATCGTGCTGCCTGGTGATGGCGCGTTCCCGCATTGCCGGTCCGAACTCTTTGCCCGCAGCGGCCTGGCCGAAGCAATTGTAGAGGCCGTGACAACCCGCGCCCGCCCTTTCTTTGGTATTTGCGTGGGCATGCAGATGATGGCGACCACGGGACATGAATACGAAGAAACCGCAGGCTTTGGTTGGGTTTCGGGCGATATTCGCAAGATCACCCCGTCTGATCCCGCGCTGAAGGTGCCGCATATGGGCTGGAACGATCTGGTCATCGACCATCCGCACCCGGTGCTCGCAGGTATTACGACAGGAGAACACGCTTATTTCGTTCATTCCTATGCGATGGATGTGACCACCCCGAATGAGCGTCTGGCCCATGTCGACTATGGTGGCGATGTGACCGCAATCATCGGACGCGACACGATGATCGGCACCCAGTTCCACCCTGAAAAGAGCCAAAGCGCAGGACTGCGCATGATCGGCAATTTCTTGCGCTGGACGCCATAGCCACGCAGCACGTTGATATTGAATAACAATTGTTGCTTGGCGACTGTTGGCCTTGCGTCGGTGAACCGTTGACCCCATCGGCCTGTCTGGTCAGGCTTTGTGAAGAGTGGTTCTATGCGGCGCAGGTCAATAAACCACACCCGCGCCAAACAAGAGCGCCAAAAGAGAGCAGACCCTCATGTTGAACCGCCGCCATTTTATTGTTGTCGCCACCGGTGCGCTTGTCGCCTGCGGGCAGCGCGATGAAGCAAGTCCCGCGAGCCGGACGCGCAGCATCCCGCTTTATCCAAACGAGACGCCGGAACTGCGCCGCCTGATTAACAAATACGCCGATGTGCATGATATTCCTGTCACGCTGCTGCACCGCGTCATTATACGCGAAAGCACCCATAACCCCGCCGCACGCAATGGTCCCTATTACGGGTTGATGCAAATCCATCCGCAGACCGCACGCGCGATGGGCTATCGCGGGGCACCTGAGGGGCTTTTGGATGCGGAAACCAACCTGATCTACGCGGGGCGGTATCTGCGCGGTGCGTGGCTGGTATCGGACGGGGATGAAGCGACCGCCGTCAGTTGGTACGCGCGCGGCTATTACTATGAGGCCAAGCGGCGGGGCTTGCTGGAAGAAACAGGGCTGCGCTAGGCTCGACAGTTAAGCGACGTGGGATAGCGGTATCGCTTTGGTCGAATGGAACGAACGACAGCAGCGCCCAAACCTTTGCCCGCACAAAAAAGCCCCCGCAAAGCGGGGGCTTTTCGTCATAATGGAATGGTTCGTCTTATCCCACACGCACCCAGTTCTGGCTGGAGCAGAGCAGACCACCGGCGACACAGCCACGCAGACGCAGCGCATTTCCGTCAACATCCATTTTCCCGATGTAGATCTTGTTGTTGGACGGACGCCAAACCGACCCTTCGTAGGCTCCGCCGCCTTGTGGGACCATGTCGATCACAAGCGTCTTGCCGATGTTTTCGGATTGATATTCGCCATCGGCGTTAAACGTCCGGCTGATCACCCCACAGACGGCAGCACCGCATGGGGCAATTGTGATGTGCGCATACGCGCCGTCATCTACCTCGGTCTGCCACACGCCAAGGGCCGCGTCCTGGGCGGATGCGGCGGTCGCAAAGGCAAACAGTGAAGCCGCCAAAATCAAAAGTTTCTTCATACTCAATTCCTCCCTGAGTTCTGCTGCCGATCATGAGAGCGAAATGCCTATGCGATCAAGAAAGACGTTGGGTCAAAGCCTGCGTTGCAATCCCGCGCTGCCCATGCATAAACGCGCACAAACGCGAAAGGTGTCCTGACGATGATCCTCTATCCTGCCATTGACCTCAAAGACGGAAACGCGGTGCGGCTTGTGCATGGCGATATGGATCAGACGACAGTCTTTAACGACGACCCCGCAGCGCAGGCCAAGGCATTTGTGGCCGCAGGCTGTACGTGGTTGCATCTGGTCGATCTCAACGGCGCTTTTGCCGGTGAACCTGTGAACGCGGCCCCCGTTGAGGCAATCCTGAAGGCCTGCCCCGTTCCTGCACAACTTGGTGGCGGAATTCGCGATATGGCCACGATTGAACGCTGGCTCGACAAAGGGTTGGCGCGCGTGATTCTGGGGACTGTCGCTGTGGAAAACCCTGATCTGGTCCGCGCAGCGGCGCGCGCCTTCCCCGGTCAGGTGGCCGTTGGGCTTGATGCGCGCAACGGGCGCGTCGCCACACGCGGATGGGCGGAAGAAACCGACGTGATGGTCACCGACCTTGCCAAATCATTCGAAGATGCAGGGATTGCCGCGATCATCTACACCGACATTCTGCGCGATGGCGCGATGAAAGGCCCCAACATCGACGCAACCGCCGAGCTGGCCCGCGCTGTCGATATCCCCGTCATCGCCTCAGGTGGCGTCTCGTCGATGGACGATCTGACCGCGCTCAAAGCAACCGGCGTGATCTCGGGTGCAATATCGGGCCGTGCGCTTTATGACGGGGCGATTGATCTCAAAGCGGCTCTGGCAGCACTTCGCTAACACCTTGTCTTTGAAAAAACTCCGAATAGCACGCTTGCGGCACGCCTTGCCCGCGCTTAGACAGAAGCCATGCTGAAAACCCGTATCATCCCCTGTCTGGACGTCGCCGAAGGCCGCGTCGTCAAAGGCGTGAACTTTGTTGATCTGATCGACGCTGGCGATCCGGTGGATGCCGCGATTGCCTATAATGCGGCGGGTGCGGATGAGCTTTGTTTTCTCGATATCATGGCCACGCAAGAAAACCGCGGCACGATGTTTGATCTTGCGACCCGCACAGCCGAGCAGTGCTTTATGCCGCTGACCATCGGGGGCGGTGTGCGCACGCACCATGATGTGCGCGATCTGCTGCTTGCCGGGGCCGATAAGGTCAGCTTCAACTCTGCCGCTGTCGCCAACCCCGATGTGGTCGCCGAAGCGGCTATGCGGTTCGGTTCGCAATGCATTGTTGTGGCGATAGACGCCAAGACAGTCGCGCCGGGCAAATGGGAGATTTTCACCCATGGTGGTCGGCGTGCCACAGGCATTGACGCGGTCGCATTCGCCAAAACTGTCGTGGAAAAAGGGGCAGGAGAAATCCTGCTCACATCCATGGACCGCGACGGCACGAAAGCAGGGTTCAACCTGCCCCTGACGCGCGCCATTTCCGACGCTGTGGATGTCCCTGTCATCGCATCCGGCGGCGTGGGTACGCTGGATCACCTTGTCGAAGGTGTGACGATGGGCGGCGCTTCTGCCGTCCTTGCCGCGTCAATCTTTCACTTTGGCACCTACACCATCGGCGAGGCCAAGGCCCATATGGCCGCCGCCGGCATCCCTGTGAGGCTGACATGACCCTGAATGATCTGGCTGCCATTATTGCTGCGCGCAAGTCAGCTGATCCTGACAGCAGTTGGACAGCGAAACTCCTGTCTCAGGGGCCGGATAAATGCGCAGAGAAATTCGGTGAAGAGGCGATTGAAGCCATTATCGAAGCCATCAAAGGCGACAAGGCGCGCCTGACCTCGGAAGCAGCGGATGTAGTGTACCATCTTTTGGTCATGCTGACCGCCTGTGATGTGACGCTGGACGATGTGATTGCCGAATTGGCTGCGCGCCAAGGCACCTCTGGTATCGCCGAGAAAGCCGCCCGCACGTAGCTGCGTGCGGCCCACGACCCGCCTACCGCCCGCGAGAGACCCACTCAAAGATCTTTGAGGAAATACGTTCGTCCTCAACCTGCTTTCGTGCCTGCGCGGCCTCTTGTTCCGCCAGTGCTGCGAGGCGCGCCTCATGTGCAAGACGGGCCTCTCGGGCCTGATGCGCTGCTTGAATTGCTGCGGCACGTTCAGCCTCAATCCGCTTTTTTTCTTCAGCCTCAAAGGTTTCGCGGTTGAACTCCTCAACCCACTCGGGCTTGAAACCATCGCGTTTCGGCGTCACCTGTTTGCGCGGGGCGGGTGTTTCGACACGCTTTTGGGCATCTGCACTCAAGACATGCTTGTTGGTTTCTTCAATCAGCTCACTCAGCGTTTTCGTCAGCGTCTTGTTTTCAGGTATTTTGACCGTTTTGACCTTCTTAGTTTCCTGCGCAATCAGGTCCAACCAGTCCTTTGCAGACTGGATACGCTCTTTGGGGGACACACGCATCGCCTGGTCAATTGCCGCCAAAAACGCGGTTTCATATTGGGGGAAGCGGCCTGCAATGGGCTCATAGGGATCGGGCTCACCGCCTGCCATCGCGGACACACGGGTCTGACTGTTGGGCGGTGCTTCACCCGAAATCAGATGGTACATCGTGGCGGCCAGCGCATAAAGGTCACTGCAAGGGCCCTGTACGCCGCCTGCAACGTAGAATTCATGTGGCGAATAGCCGTCTTTGACAACGAGCATTGTCGAAACGGCATTGGTCTTTTGGCTCGCATCCTCGCGGGCGGCACCAAAGTCGATCAATGCGGGCGTGCCCCATTTATCCAGCAGGATATTGTCAGGCGAAATATCACGGTGCAACAGGTCGTTGCTGTGCACCAGATCAATGGCGTCCAGCACTTTCACCAGAATATCGCGCACCTGATCAGGGCTCAGTGCGTCATTATCATCCTCAATGACATCAAGCAGGTCGCGCCCCTCGAACAGATCCAGCACCATATAGGCGGTGCCGTTTTCCTCAAACGCCTGATGGACGCTGACGATATTGGGGTGGCGCAACTTGGCGATACTGCGCGCCTCGCGCATGAACATCTCGACGATCTGGCGGTACTGCGCATCATGGGCGGGTGCATTCACGGTGACGCGGTTGCCAAAACGCATACAGACCGATTCAGGAAAGCATTCCTTGATCACAACGGGCCGTTCCAGAAACGTATCCATCGCCAGATAGGTTATCCCGAATCCACCTGCGCCAATCTGACGGTCAATCTTGAATTTCCCATCCAGCAGTTCCAATCCGGTCGGCAGGCCCTGCCCCTGACTTTCATAGGTCTGAGATGCGTCAATTATGCGTGTTTCTTGCATTGATTATCCATAGTCGTGAGGCACAACGGAAAAACAAAGACTGATACTGGAACTAACCTATAGGTGTGACAGCGGGCCGATGAGTCAATGACGAAACATTTGCAATTTAATGCATTTAGAATCGCCTTGGCGCGCAGTCACTACAACCCTGTCGGGCAATTGTGCCATTCTTGTGGCACATTAGGACTTATTTAATAAAAAGCGTTTGTTTACAGCTGCAACTTTGACGAGATTATGCCAGTCGCAAAACCCGCCATGCGCAGTTCCGAAAACAGTCTCTGGTATTCGATCTTCGGACAACGGTCCGCGATCACATCGACACCGCGGGCTTGTGCTTCGGCTGCGGCCTGCGGATGCGACACGCCGATCTGCATCCAGATTGTTTGCAGGTCGGGCCACCGTGCAAGCGATGCCGTCACAATAGGCGGCACCTGTTCGGACCGGCGAAAGATATCTACCATATCCACATCGTCGGGAATTTCGGACACGTCACCATAAACCTTTTCCCCCAAAAGCGTCTGGCCCGCCAGACCGGGGTTCACAGGAATGATCCGGTAACCTTTCAGGCTCAGATAGCGCGCTACATAATAACTGGGGCGGATTTCATTCGCGGACACGCCCACGATCGCAATCGTTTTCGTGCGCCTCAGAATCATACGCAGGTGATCGTCGGAATAACTCATGCCGTAACATACACCGCGCGTTCACAAGAAAAAAGCGCCCGGACAAACCGGGCGCAAGTCGTGGAACGAGGGACAGTGAGACAATGCGCGCATGTTCCGGCGGCGCGCTGTCCCTACCGAGGTGTGCGCGACAGAGGCACAAACGAAGGGGCACTCAAGCGAATGTGATAGGCCGTGTGCCGGGGCAATGATGCGTCAGTCGAAAATTTCATCAACGACGTCTTCGACAACATCCCAAATCTGCGACATGACGCGCCGGCCAAAACCCTTGGACTTCTTACGCTTCATGGGGCGATCATGGCGGTATTCGGGATATTTCTCGACCCGTTTTCGCGGCGCAGGACGGGCGGATGCCGCCGAGGGCGCAGTTTGTTTTGGCAACATCTTGAGCGCGCGCAGGGGCGCACCGCAGTTGCTACAGGTCAGCTCGTGCCGATCCTGCCCGCGCAGGACAAGAGCCGCTTTCGTACCGCAATAACAACATGTCGCAATCTTTGTGGCAGCCATCAATCCGGTCCTGTCATTCAGCCTTTGACAGCATATAGGGCCACTGCCGCCGCATTTGAGACGTTGAGCGAACCAAATCCGGCCGCTGCGTCGATTTTGACCAATGTGTCGCAAGTCTCGCGGGTCTTTTCGCGCAATCCCGGCCCTTCGGCCCCCATCACCAACGCGACGGGACGGTCGCGCTTGCCCTCAACCGCCGCCTCAATCGTGGTTTCCGCTTCACCATCAAGGCCCAGCACAAGATAGCCCATGCCCTTCAGCGCCTCCATCGCATCCGCAAGATTGCGCACGCGCAAATAGGGTTGCCGTTCCAGCGCCCCACTGGCCGTTTTCGCCAATGCGCCTGTCTCGGGGGCCGAATGCCGCTGAACGGCCACAACGGCGCGCGCACCAAAAACCTCAGCCGAGCGTAAAATAGCACCCACGTTGTGCGGGTCCGTCACACGGTCAAGCAGCACGATGCGCGGTGGCATCGGACCGTCGCCCAGCGCCACATCCTCCAGAGTACCCCAATCAAGCGGTTTGACCTCAAGTGCCGCCCCCTGATGCACCGACTGCGGATCAAGCGGGGCTGCAAATTTGCGCGGATCCGAAATCTCGGGTTCCATCCCGCTTTGCGCCACAGCCTCGCCCAGTCGTTCCAGCGCATTGCGCGTCACCACCAGCCGCAGCTTCGTGCGCGCGGGGTTTTCCAGCGCATCGCGCACCGCATGCAAGCCAAACAGCCAAACGGTTTCCTGCGCGGCAATCCGTTTGCCCTGCTCTTTTGCAATCACCCACTTTGGCTTTTTCATCTGCTTTCCCATCTGGCATGTCCGCCCCCGCGATACCCCACTCGGGCGTGGCTGTGAAGAGGATCACACATTGAGCCACTTTTGCGGTTGACGCACCCTGGGGGCGCGGGTAATCAGCGCTTGGTTGGGCGACAGGCCGCAAGGTGTGGCAGGGGACTGTAACTCCCTCGAGGCGACTCACGCCTGGTTCGATTCCAGGGTCGCCCACCATTTTTCTAGACAATACAATTAGGTCACCGCCCCGAGTGGGCGCGATAGAATGGTGCGTATGAGACTTTATCGGCGTAGCCTGCCACGCAGTTAATGCTCGACGCCATGTCGCTGTTCCGCGATGATGAGGCGCGTGAAAGCGGGTCGAAGGGTTCTTTGCAGCCCCTCAAAGCGCCGCCCTTGCTGGGGAAAGCCGGATCAAATGCAACAGACCACCTCTGACCGGTTGAAGACAGCGCTTTTGCTGGTCTCGGTCGGAGGTTTGCTGTCGGGGCTGGCGCTCTATTTCAACGGACGTAGCGATATCGCCAGCATCGTCTGGTTTGTGGGCGTTGTGCCTGTGCTCGCAGCACTGGTCATCGAGATCATCCGCAGTCTTTGGCAAGGCGAGGTCGGGTTGGATATCGTTGCGGCACTTTCGATGACCGCAGCACTTGTCTTTGGTGAAACACTGGCCGCAGCCGTTGTCGCGGTCATGTATTCCGGCGGCACCTTTCTGGAAAGCTTTGCCGAAGGGCGCGCCCGCCGTGAAATGCGTGATTTGCTGTCACGTGTCCCCCGCACGGCAACCCGTTACAACAATGGTGGTCTGGAAGAGGTCGCATTGGACGCAATTCGACCGGGTGACCTGTTGCTGATCCGGCAGGGCGACGTTGTTCCCGTTGATGGCACTGTCGCTTCCGATGACGCTTTCGTCGACACCTCGGCGCTGACCGGTGAATCACTGCCCGCCCGCCTCGCGCGCGGCGCAGATGCGATGAGCGGCGCGACGAATGCGGGCGAACCCTTTGACCTCACAGCGACACGGTTGGCCGAGGACAGCACCTATGCGGGTATCGTGCGTCTGGTTGAAGAGGCCCAGCGCGCCAAAGCACCCATGGCCCGCCTCGCGGATCGTTGGTCGCTTGGGTTTCTTGTCGTCACGGTCACAATAGCCTTTGCCGCATGGTGGTTCACAGGCGATCCGATCCGGGCGGTGGCCGTGCTCGTGGTGGCAACGCCCTGCCCTTTGATCCTTGCAGTGCCCGTGGCACTGGTGGCGGGCCTGTCGCGCGCCGCGCATTTCGGCATCTTGATCAAAGGTGCCGGAGCGCTTGAAACGATGGCGCGGATCGGCACTTTGATCCTCGACAAGACAGGCACTCTGACGGTCGGGCGGCCGCAGATCGTGTCTATCGACAGCCGCGACGGGCGTGCGGGCAATGACATCCTGCGCCTTGCCGCAGCAATGGATCAGGTGTCACAGCACCCTGTCGCGCAGGCCGTCGTCGCGGCGGCGAAGGCACGCGAACTTGCGTTGCCGCTCCCCTCCGAGGTTACCGAAATCCCCGGAGAGGGGGTGACCGGCCATGTCGAGGGGCACAAAGTGATTGTCGGGGGGGCCGATTTTGTCGCCCAGCGTATCGGGCATCCGGCAGGCGATCACCCTACAGGTGCGGCGGGATCTGTCCTTGTTGCCATCGCGGTTGACGGCAAAATGGCCGGGCATCTCGTGATGGCCGACCCCTTGCGTGACGGAACGGGCACCATGCTTGCGCGGTTGCGCCGCGAAGGGATCACACGGATTCTGCTGGCCACAGGCGACAGAGCGGCGGTCGCAGAGCGGATCACCAAGGACCTCGGTCTTGATCGCGTGCACGCGGGTCTGACACCCGACATGAAGGTACAGCTGGTGCTGGCCGAGCGCAAAAGCAGACCGGTGATGATGGTTGGTGACGGCGTGAACGATGCGCCGGCCCTTGCCGCTGCGGATGTGGGCGTGGCGATGGGCGCGCGGGGTGCAGCCGCCTCGGCCGAGGCGGCGGACGTGGTCTTGCTGGTGGACCGGGTGGACCGGCTTGCGCAGGGTATCGAAATCGCGCGCCGTGCCCGACGTATCGCGGTGCAGAGTGTGGTCGCGGGGATCGGCCTATCGGTTGCGGGAATGATTGCTGCGGCATTTGGCTATCTGACACCGGTTCAGGGCGCGCTGTTGCAAGAGGTGATCGACGTGGCCGTTATCCTGAATGCGCTGCGCGCGCTCTGGATTGAACCGTCAGGCATGGGCGCACCGCAGGGCACGTCCCCGGACCGTAAGCAAGCGCCGGTATAGGCTGGACGAAAACGATTGTTTCAAGCAAAGTCACGGCAAATTCCTAAAGTGATGCAGGTGGTCTTTTCCACACTGATGGAACAGTCTTGCATCCTATGCTCAGATCCGGTTTTCGCATGATCCCCAAGATAATCCACCAGACATGGCGCGATCATAATCTGCCGGTCCCCAAGGCGTGGCCCGAAAGCTGGAAGCGCCTCAATCCGGATTGGGAGTATCGTCTATGGACTGACGACGATCTGCTTGCCTTCGTTCAAAGAAATTATCCCGAACTGGAAACGCTCTACCTGTCCTATCCCAAGCCGGTGCAGCGGGCGGACATGGCACGCTATCTGATCTTGCATCACCACGGCGGGGTCTACGCGGACATAGATACCGAATGCATGGGCTCGCTTGATCTTATCGCGGACGAACACCGGATTGTCTTTTCGGCAGAACCCGTCGAACAGGCATTCCATGCGCACCGTCTGGGCATGGATCTGGTGTTGTCGAACGCCGTGATGGCAAGCCCCCAAGGACACCCTTTCTGGCCCTATCTTTGTGAGGCGATGGTCCGTTGTCAGCACGGCAAGGCGCATGTCCTCGAAACAACAGGTCCGCTTTTGCTGACGGCCGCTTACGAGACCTATCCTGAGAAAGGGACAATCTCTGTCAGTTCCTGCCATCTCTTCAATCCCCTCGACATGGCATTGACCGCAAGCCCGAGCCCGCGTTTCGGGGACTATCCGCAACAAACGCTTGCGCACCACTATTGGGGCAGCACCTGGTTTTCCCGGTTCAGACAGACACGGCGCATGCGTTTGGAATTCAAATTGCGCAGAGCCGTTCACCGGTTCACCCGCGGTCCTGTGCTGACAAGGGCAGAAATGGCAAAGCAACTTGATACTGCTGTCCTGCACCGACCGATCAATCCGCAAGACGTGAATATTGCCATTCTGATCCCGGTCCGGGATGCAGAACCGTTCCTTGATCGGTGCTTCGCACTTCTGACACAGCTGACCTACCCCAAAAAACGGCTGAAGGTCGTCTTTTGTGAAGGCGACAGCCGTGATGGCACGAAAGCAAAGCTTGCCGAACTGGTGGCGGCCCACGAGGGCATGTTTCGCGCGATGGACGTGACCACTTTCGATGTCAATGCGCCGCTGGAGCGCGCCAAACGATGGTTGCCTGCCTTGCAGCGGGAAAGGCGGTCAAATCTTGCAAAGGTGCGCAATCATCTGATTGATCAGGGGGTCACGGATGACGATGACTGGGCCCTCTGGATTGATGTTGATGTCTGTGACTATGCACCCGACATCATCGAACGCCTCTTGTCAGAACAAGAGAAAGTCGTGACACCCGACTGTGTGCTGGACTGGGGCGGGCGCAGCTACGATCTGAACGCGTTCAACGATTTCGGCGAACGCAAGAACCTGACCTATTACAGGTGTGTCAGAAACGGTATCTATATGCCCCCCGCACATCACCACGCGCGCAGGCATCTTCATGTGCTGCGGTCGTTGGACCGTGTCCCACTGACATCTGTCGGGGGAACAATGCTGTTGGTTCATGCCGCCGTTCACAAGGCTGGCGTGCGGTTTCCTGAACTGCCTTATGACGACCTGCTCGAGACGGAGGGGTTCGGGCGGATGTGTTGCGATTTTGGTGTGTTGCCGATCGGGCTGCCAAATGTGCAAATCCGCCACGTCAGTAGTTAGGGGACGCGTGTGTAACGCGCGCCTGTTGCACCTCGCCTCTGCGCACGGCTAGAAAGGCAAAAGTCTTACAGGATCAGCACCTCAATGGCCAAGCCGCCCAATTCGACATCCGATTTCAATATCCTGATCATCGGGCAAGGTGGACGTCTTGAATATGAGGCGCTTCTCTTTGCGGCCTCGTTGCGGACTTATGCGCCCGAATTCACTGGCGAGCTCTATATCGCCGAACCCCAGCCCGGCCCGCTGTGGGACCGCGACCCGCGCATGTCTGCCCCTGTCAAAGCACAGCTTGCCGCATTGGGCGGGAAAGTTGTGCCCTTCGTTTCGCGCCATTTCGGACAGTCCTATCCCCACGGCAACAAGATCGAAGGTTTGCAGGTGCTGCCCACAGGCGCGCCGTTTATTTTTTTCGACACCGACACCCTGATCACCGGCGAACTGGCCGATATTCCTTTCGATTTCTCCCGCCCTGCTGCATCCATGCAGCGCGAGGGAACATGGCCTGTCGAAGAGCTATACTGGCCCGGCTACACGGCGATCTGGAAATCGCTTTACGACCGTTTCGGACTGGATTTTGACACCTCGCGCGACCACACACAGCCCGTCGAATATTGGGAACACTATCTGTACTTCAACGCCGGATGGTTCTTCGGGGCCGATCCTGCAGAGTTCGGCCAAAGGTTTACAGATTATGCGGTCAGTGTGCGCGATAATCCCCCCGCCGAATTGGTGATCCAACCGCTTGACCCTTGGCTGGATCAGGTGGTGCTACCCTTGGTGATCCACGGGCTGGGTGGCGGCCGACCGGGGCCGGAACTGGCAGGGCTTGATGGGGACGTCAGCTATCACTACCGGATGCTACCCCTGTTTTATGCAACCGCGACCGACAAACAGGTGGCGGCGCTGGAAGATGTCACAGCCCCCAACAAGATCAAGAAACTGCTGAAACTGCACGAACCGTTCAAGCGGATCGTCTACCAAGGGCGCGGCGCAAAGGTGCGCGCGCTTTTTGATCGCGACAACCTGCCCCGCCACGAAAAAGCGATCCGGAACCAGATCAAATCAGCAGGGTTCTGGATGCGGTGAACGGCGCGTCAGCGTCGTGCCGCTCCCTTTCAAACCTAAATGCTGCCAGACACACCGGGAATATCGACGGTGCCGAACACACGCCCGGTCGGTGAGCCCGTTGGTGAACCGCCCACAGGCTCCTCACTAACACCCAAGGTCAAAATACCCTCAACCGCAGCGATTTCCTGCGGCATCGCAATCCTGATTGTATCGCCCTGCGGCCAGAGCCCCACAGATGTGGCCGGCGCGCCCTCTCCATGCGCCCAGACTTGCAGAATGCGGCCTTCAGGGGCGGCGCCAGCGGTGCGGGTCAGAAAGACCTCATTGGTCGATTTGTCAACGACAGCCACGACGCGGAAATCCCCGTCTTCGGAAACGATCTCGGCCGTATAGAGCGGGCCATCTGCCGGGGTCGGATTGCCAAGGCCGGACGAGAGCAAGAACACCAGCAAAAGCACGCTGAGGGCGCTGACCCCTTGCCAGAGCCATAGCTTTGCCCACCAGGGTTTACGTTCTGGTGTCGGGAACAATTCTGCAAAAAGCGCCTGTTTGACAGCAGGTCGCGGCGCAACCGGCGCAAGTTCGTCCGTCATCGACGCCAAGCGTATTTCCCAATCGGTCACTGCCTGCGCGAACATGCGGTCGGTCGCCGCCAAACGCTTGGCCTCGGCCAACTGATCACCCGTCAAAAGCCCCATCGCATACTCTGCGGCCACGACGTCCATCTCGTCTGGTGTTTGCTCTGTGGTCATCGTGCCATACACTCCCGCAGGGCTATCAAGCTTCGGCGCAACCATGTCCGCATCGTGTTCAGCGGCACATTGAATTGACCCGACAGCTCCTGATAGCTTTGCCCCTGAAGATATGCGCCCGAAATAGCGGCACGGCGATCTGCATCCAATTCATTCAGACACTGCGTAATACGTTTTGCCTCAGACTGCGCGATCGCCGCCTGTTCAGGCGACAGTCCGGGTGCAGCAAGGCGTTCGCTGTAATCGGCCACATCCTGGTCCAACTGACGCGCACGCAAACGGTCAATGGCCGTATTGCGCGCAATCGTAATAAGCCACGTCATCGGTGAATGGCCCGTCACCTGATAGCGACCGGCATTCTTCCAGACTTTGACATAGGTCTCTTGCATTGCATCCTCGGCTGCGGCGCGCTCAGTTAACACACGCAGACAGACAGCAAATAGTTTCCCCGACGTGGCATCATACAGTTGCGAGAACGCCGTTTGATTGCCCAAAGCAGTCTGCGCAATCAGCGCTTCTATGTCATCGCGGCCATCAGTTTTCATTGTTTTTCAATATCAGAAGGCCAAGCACAGGTTACAAATGTCGCAAAGAGACTATCGGCAAATCAGCAGGTTGGCCAATGTCCTTTCCTGGAAAAAAAGTAGAGCCCCGTGAAACTTTATCCAGTGCTCTCACGTGTTTTCCTCGATCTGCCGGACATGATGTCCTGTGGAATAATAATGGAGAGACACATGAAGACTTTTATTTCAGCTATCGCCCTGAGCATCGCCGCAACCGGTGCATTCGCCGCAGCCCACGCTGTGACCCCTTCGGTCGAAGCCACCAACCAGTCTGTTGCAAATGGCATCGTCAGCGCGAACATGGTTGTTGCCGCAGAGAACGGATGGATGGTCGTACATAAAACCGACGCTGCAATGACACCGGGCCCTGTTGTGGGTTACGCACCACTGCGCAAGGGTGACAACATTGATGTCGCCGCGATCCTGACCGAAGAGGTCGCGCCCGGTGATATGCTGATGCTGATGGTGCATTCCGAAGCTGGTGGTACTATGACAGGCGGCTTTGAGTATACTCTTGGCGCCGTAGAAGACGGCCCGATCCGCATTGACGGAAACCTTGTGATGGCTGTGATCACCGCCGAGTAAGCGCCAGAAATTCTTTGGCCCAAGGTTCCGAGTTTTGCGTTTCTGATATCGGGTCAGAGAAACGGATCGCCCGCAACGCCGTCCCCGGGTTGCGGGCGATCCCACTTAGGTCGCGAATACGCCTTCCATGTCGGCGTAGCCTTTGACTTCAATCGGGTTGCCCGACGGATCACGGAAAAACATGGTCCACTGCTCGCCCGGCTCGCCTTTGAACCGCACGGACGGCGCGATGATGAAATCGGTCTGACGCTCTTCAAGGCGTCCCGCCAATGCGGTCCATTCCTCAAGCGGCAAGACAATCCCGAAATGGGGCATCGGCACCATGTGATCGCCAACTTTCCCCGTCGGCTCATTGGCAAAAGGCGTGCCCAGATGCAGGCTGAGTTGATGGCCAAAAAAGTCGAAATCCACCCAAGTGTCGGTTGAACGTCCTTCGGTCGCACCCAGCGCGCCAGAATAGAATTCTCGGGATTCGTCCAAATCCAAAACATGAAAGGCAAAATGGAATGGGTGCGGCATGATCTTGTCCTTTGCGAATGAGGGCCGTTGAGGTGTTCCGGCTTTCCGCCTACACCTAGCGGCAACAACTTTCAAAGGGGAGACCAGAAATGACCGACGGCCCAAGCTATGGCTTTGACACGCTGCAAATTCACGCAGGCGCCCGCCCTGATCCGGCAACAGGCGCGCGCCAAGTGCCGATCTACCAGACCACCGCCTATGTGTTCCGCGATGCAGACCACGCGGCGGCTTTGTTCAACCTCCAAGAGGTTGGCTATATCTATTCCCGCCTGACCAATCCGACAGTTGCCGCGCTGCAAGAACGCATCGCGACACTTGAAGGCGGTGTTGGCGGTGTGTGCTGTTCGTCCGGTCACGCGGCGCAAATCATGGCGCTCTTCCCGCTGATGCAGCCGGGGCGCAACATTGTCGCGTCCAGCCGCCTCTATGGTGGCACCGTCACGCAGTTCAGCCAGACGATCAAACGCTTTGGCTGGTCGGCAAAGTTCGTGGATTTCGACGATCACGATGCGGTTGCCGCCGCGATTGACGATGACACGCGTGCGGTCTTCTGCGAAGCCATTGCCAACCCCGGCGGGCATATCACCGACCTTGATGCAATCTCGGCGATTTCAGACGCCGCAGGCATCCCACTGATCGTGGATAACACGTCGGCCACGCCGTACCTGTGCCGCCCGATTGAACATGGGGCCACTCTGGTCGTGCACTCGACCACCAAATACCTGACCGGCAACGGCACCGTCACCGGCGGCTGTGTGGTCGATAGCGGCAAATTCGACTGGTCCGCCAATGACAAATTCCCCTCGCTCAGCCAACCGGAGCCTGCCTATCATGGCCTCAAATTCGCCGAAACCTTCGGACCCTTGGCTTTTACCTTCCACGGTATCGCCATCGGCCTGCGCGATCTGGGTATGACAATGAATCCGCAGGCGGCGCATTACACGCTGATGGGGATCGAAACACTGTCGCTACGCATGGAGCGTCATGTTGAGAACGCCATGAAAATCGCCAAATGGCTCGAGGATGATCCACGGACCGATTATGTGACCTATGCGGGGCTTGAGAGTTCGCCTTACTCTAAGCTTATCCCGAAAATCTGCCCGAAAGGGGCCGGTGCCTTGTTCACGGTCGCTGTGAAGGGCGGGTATGACGCTTGCATCAAGCTGGTCGATAGCCTTGAGATATTTAGCCATGTGGCTAACCTTGGCGATACGCGCAGTCTGATCATTCATTCGGCCTCGACCACGCACCGCCAGTTGACGGCAGAGCAGCAAGAGGCCGCAGGTGCAGGCCCCGGCATCGTGCGTTTGTCCATCGGGATCGAAGACGCGGACGACCTGATTGCCGATCTTGATCAGGCGCTTACCAAAGCGACGGCATAACCATAAGAAACCCGCCCCTGCCCTTGGCGTGGGCGGGTTTCTGCTTTAGGGTCCCGCCATGGGGGCAAAACGCGTTTTGCCTGTGGGACCAACATGCTAGAGCGTGACTATGATCACCAACTTTGCGCTATCGCTTTCGCTTGACGGAATTGAGCTGCTTCATCGCGTGCCACGCGGGTGGCGGCCTGTCGGGCGCGTGGATGTCGCAAGTAAAACGCTTGAGGAAGATCTGAGCGCCTTGCGCGAAAAGGCCTTGTTGATCGAACCCGACGGGCTGCGGACCAAACTGGTTATTCCGCTTGATCAGATCAAATACATCGCACTTGATGGCACATTGACCAACGAGGCCGACATTGACGCCGCTTTGGATGGCGCAACGCCCTATGCGCTGGGTGATTTGGTCATCGATAGCGAAAAAAGTGGCGGGCGCACCCATGTTGCGGCCGTGGCGCGCGACACGCTCAGGGAAGCGGAAACTTTTGCCCAAGCGCACGGATTCCAGCCGGTCGCCTTTGTCGCAATTCCCGAACCCTTTACCTTTCAAAAAGAAGTCTTCTTTGGCCCGACAGAGATGGCACGCAGCATTGTCGGCCCGGACGCAATCATTGACCGCGATGATCTTCCGGTCATGCCGGTCGGCACGCGGATCAAATCACGCCTGTTGGTGTTTGATCAGCCCGGCATTGCCGAGGAAGCCACTTATAAAGACGACCTCGCGATATTGATGGCTGCGCAGGATACGCCTGAACCGACAGTTGCACCCGAACCCCAGATGACAGATGAGGCTGCAAAGGCCCCCGCCGCCACCGTGCAAAAACAAACAGGATGGGTTGATCTGATACCGGCCGAGTATCATGCGCCGACCACACCCGCGACGCCTGAAATTACACCTCGAACGCAGGTTGATGCCCCCGCCGCAGTGACAAATCCCGTGCTTTTGGATCTGGTGATCCCCGAACATCACCGCCAATCACGCAAGAAAGCAAAGTCACCGCTGGTCGCGGTATTCGGCGGACAGAAAGGCGCGGCACCGGCTGTGTCACTCGGTGCGCCTGCGCCCTCGGTGGCTGCTCCGTCTGTGGCACCGCAAGCGAACCATCCGGCAGCCCCCGACGCAAACCGCCCGACAAGCGCACCTGAAACAAATAAACGCCCTGCCTTGATTGCCGCTAGCATTGCTGCGGCCGCGTTGATGTTGGGTGGCATTATCTGGTCGCAGCAGACGACACCCGAAACAACCGCGCTCGTGCCAGAGCCTTTGGTTGCGACCGAAGAGGCGGTCGTCGCACAGGCACCGATAGAACAGCCGAACGTTGAGGAGGCTGCACCTGAAGCCGGACCAGAGATCGCAGCTTACGCCATTCCCGATCTTGCCGCGCCACAAGCAACCGGCAGTGAACTCGCGACAACCGGACCCGAAACGCAAGCGCCGCGCGGCACCGCACCCGGGGAATTGGCGGTCGCCACTGCTGACGCCCCGCTGACAATAGTGCAAGCCCCGCCTGCCCCACCACCTGCCGAGGAAACAGCCCAAGCCACGGTTGGTGCGCCTGTCCTGCGCGCGCAGGTACTCAGCCCTGACGAGGCCGAGCGCATCTATGAAGCGACCGGTGTCTGGCAACGTGCCCCACGCTTCTTTGATGTGCCATCGGGTGTCGCGCCACTGGCGTTTGATCGCCCTGCAAACGTCGCAGTGCCAGCGCGACCAGCGCGGCCCGACATGGCGCAACTGGATGAATTCGAAACCGATCTCAGCTTTATCGCGCCCGCCAATCCGCCCGCACCCGAGGTTACATTCGCGCGTGACGCGGACGGGTTCATTCTGGCAACCGAGGAAGGCACCGTCACACCAGAAGGCGCCCTTGTCATCGCGGGGCTGCCCGACCTTGCGATCACGCCACGCCCCGAACTCAGCGAAGCTGATCTGGAACGCTTTGCGCTTCTGGCGCCAGCCCCGGAAGGTGTGGTGATCATTCCGGGCACACCCGCTGTTGTGCCCCCGTTGCGGCCTGCGGATGCGGCATTGCCCGAAGCGGAAGAGGCGCCAGAGGATACAACCGCTGCCTCTGTCACCCCTGAACCGGAAGCGCCGACACCCGGTGGTGTCGGCCTTGGAGGACTTGAGCTTCAGGACACCGGCACGATTTCACTTGATACAGCCGTCGTCGAAGAGCGCGCGCTTGTTGATCTGCGCCCGCAACTGCGCCCACAGGGGCTCGCCGCAAGGGTCGATCCCGGCACGCCGGATATCACTGATATTCTGGCAGATATCGCTGCTGAAGATGCGACGCTGCGCTTTGATAGCAGCACCGCACTGGCCGTCGTGCTTTCCATCCGCCCAGACACACGCCCGTCAAACTTTGCCAATGTGGTCGCTGCCGCATATGCCCGCGTGCAAACACAGCCAGCGGCCCCCGCACCACCCGCCCCCGCAAGTGCCGCGCCTGTCGTGGCCGCAGCCCCCGTGGCACCACAAAACGTGCAGCCTGTCCCGGGTGGCGTTGCACGTGCCGCGACGCAAGAAGACGCGATCCGCCTGCGTGAGATCAATCTGATCGGTGTTTACGGCCGTCCCAGCGCCCGCCGCGCCCTTGTCCGGCTGAGCAACGGGCGCTACGTGCGCGTCGAAATCGGAAGCGAACTTGATGGCGGGCAGGTCACTGCCATCGGTGATAGCGCGCTGAACTACGTCAAACGCGGGCGAACTTACGCAATCGAGCTGCCATAGCTAGCTTGCCTTCAAGACGCCACGGTCGATCTGATCGGCTTCGATGCTTTCAAAGAGCGCCTTGAAGTTCCCTTCGCCAAAGCCATCATCGCCCTTGCGCTGAATGAATTCAAAAAAGATCGGGCCGATCACGGTCTTTGAGAAGATTTGCAAAAGGATGCGGGTTTCGCCGCCATCCACAACACCCTCGCCGTCAATCAGGATACCGTGCTTCATCATCCGCTCTTTGGGTTCATCATGGCCCACAACGCGGGTGTAGCTCAGATCATAATAAGCCTCGGGCGGCTTGGGCATGAACTTGATGCCCCTTAAGGCAATCTCATCCGTCGCGTCATAAAGGTCATGCGCACCCACCGCGATATGCTGAATGCCCTCGCCCTTGTACCGTTTGAGGTATTCGACGATCTGCCCCGTTTCACCACGGTCTTCGTTAATGGGGATGCGGATCCGTCCGCAGGGGGATGTCAGCGCACGCGACAAGAGGCCGGTGAACTTGCCCTCAATATCGAAAAAGCGGATTTCACGGAAATTGAACAGATCGCCATAGAACTTGAACCAAACATCCATGTTCCCTTTGTGCACATTATGCGTGAGGTGATCGAGATAGTGGAAACCGACGCCCGCAGGGTGCGCGTCTGAGACCCAGTTGAATTCGCTGTTATAGGGGTTCGCCTCATAATATTGGTCAATGAAATAGATCAGGCTGCCACCGATGCCCACGATTGCTGGCACATCAAGCGCCTTGCCATCACCTAAGTACGGCTCCGCCCCCTTGCTGACCGCATGATCAAAGGCATGCTGCGCATCGACGACACGCCAGCCCATGGATGGCGCGCAAGGCCCGTGTTCGTCGACAAAGGCGCGCGCATGACTGCCCGCTTCATTGTTGATGACATAGGTAATATCGCCCTGCTGCCAAAGCTCGATATCTTTGGTCTTATGGGTGGCGGTGTGGGTATAGCCCATCCGCGCAAACAGCGTGCGCAGGGTCTCCGGCTCTGGATGCGCAAATTCGACAAATTCAAAGCCATCTGTCCCGGCAGGGTTTTCAGCGCTGATTGTGGCTTTCGGGGCATCGTGCGGAAAAGGTCCCATGGGTAATCTCCTATGTGTTTTGGAGATAATACAGCGAAATACCTGCAAATACTGCGCATTATACCTTTCATTCATTGTAAATAACGCGCGGTTATTGCATATTATACAGTACGTACGCAGGATTTACGCATGACACTCGACGCCGCCGACCTTTCACTGCTGGCCATGCTGCAACGCGATTCCGCCAAAACGGCACAGGAACTGGGTGATGCACTGAATATGTCTGCCTCACAGGCGGGACGCCGCAAACAACGATTGGAGGCCGAAGGCTATATTGCCGGCTACCGCGCCTGTCTTTCGCCCGAAAAAGTGGGGCTTTCGGTACAGGGATTCATACAAGTGGTCATGGCAACCCATACCGAAAAGAACGCGCGTGATTTTGTGCAGTTGACCAGAACACGCCCCGAGATCGTCGGTGCGTGGACATTGACCGGTGAGGCCGATTATCTGTTGCGGGTCTATTGCCGCGATCTTGCTGCGCTGAACCTGCTGGTCCAACAGGTACTCTTGCCCCACCCTGCCGTCAGCCGTGTACAAAGCCAGATTGTGATGGAACGGATCAAGCCCGACGCGCCTTTGCCATTATAGGGGCCGGTCCCATTCGTCCTTTCCAATAGACGTTGCCGCGTTACAATGCGCTGGTACCATCACAGCGCGCCACTGCGCGGAGCAACAAAGAGCCAAAGCTTCATGGAATCATTCCTGTTTCAAGCGACAATCTATCTTGGTGCCGCGGTCATTGCGGTGCCGCTGGCCGCGCGTCTGGGTCTTGGCTCTGTGCTGGGTTATCTGCTCGCAGGGATCGTAATCGGACCTCTGGCCGGACTGGTCGGCAGCGAAACGCAGGATCTACAGCATTTCGCGGAATTCGGCGTTGTGATGATGCTGTTCCTGATCGGGCTAGAGCTTGATCCACGCGCGCTTTGGAACATGCGCCAGCGATTGCTTGGCTTGGGCGGGTTACAGATCTTGCTGACCATGTTGGCGATCAGCGGTGGTGCCATAGCGATGGGGTATGATCTGTCCACGGCCGTGGCGGTGGGGATGATCTTTGCGCTCTCATCTACTGCGATCGTATTGCAGACCTTGACCGAAAAAGGCCTGATGCAAACCAGCGGCGGACGTTCGACGTTTTCGGTGCTTCTGGCGCAGGATATCGCCGTGATCCCGATGCTGGCCCTGCTGCCCCTGCTCGCCGTGCCCGCAGTGCTGAGCCTTGCGCCCGACGGCTCGATGATGATCACGGCAACCGAACATGGTGACGAACATCATGCGGTCGTCAGTCTTGTTGATGGCTTGCCCGGTTGGGGTGTCACGCTCGTGACATTGGGGGCGGTGGCCGTGGTTATTCTGGCGGGGACATTTCTGACCCGCCCTGTGTTTCGCTATATCCATCATGCCCGCTTGCGTGAAATGTATACCGCACTTGCGCTGCTGATGGTGGTGGCTACGGCCGTCTTGATGACAATGGTCGGATTGTCACCCGCCTTGGGTACGTTCCTTGCCGGTGTCGTTCTTGCCAACTCGGAGTTCCGGCACGAGTTGGAAAGCGACCTTGCACCGTTCAAAGGGCTGCTTTTGGGGCTGTTCTTTATCACCGTGGGTGCAGGGATCGACTTTACACTCCTGTTTGGCGATCCGGGACGTATTCTGGCTCTTGCCCTTGCGGTGATGCTGATCAAGGGCCTCATCCTCTATGCTTTGGCGCTTTTGTTCAAATTGCACAAAAAGGACCGCTGGCTGTTCACGCTCGGCCTCGCGCAAGCAGGTGAATTCGGCTTTGTCCTGATCTCTTTTTCGCTGCAACAAGGGGTGCTGACAGACGCCCTTGCCGGGCAGCTTTTGCTGGTGACAGCCCTTTCCATGCTGATCACGCCCCTGCTCTTCATCGTTTACGAGTTGATCATCAAACGTATGAGTGACGTGGAAGAGGCCGAACATGACGAAGTCGATGAACATGGCACGGTCATCATCGCGGGGATCGGGCGGTTCGGGCAGATCGTGAACCGTCTGGTGCAAAGCGCGGGCGTCGATACGGTGGTCGTCGATAACGATCTTGCCACGGTGCAGATGATGCGGAAATTCGGCTTTCGCGGCTTTTTTGGTGACCCGACGCGCCCTGATCTGCTGAATGCGGCGGGTCTGGAAGATGCGAAAATCCTTGTCGTGGCGCTGGATGATCGCGAAGCGGCCAACAAGCTGGTCAGTTATGCCCGCAAGACACGGCCCGATTTGCATATCATCGCCCGCGCACGTGACCGTGTGCATGTCTATGAGCTTTACGATGCAGGCGCCAATGATATCGTGCGAGAGCTGTTTGACAGCTCGCTCCGGGCGGGACGCTATGCATTGGAGAACCTCGGGCTTTCCGAATTCGAGGCCGCAGAGGTCGAGCAAGCCTTTTATCAACACGATCGCAAAGCGCTGCGCGAGCTGGCGGAGCTATGGAAACCGGGCGTTCCGATCACAGATATTCCCGAATATGTGGCCCGGGCACGGGCACTGAACAATTCACTGGAACTGGAGCTGACGGCACGGCAGCAAGCCAACGACAAAAAGCGCGCTTAGACGGCCCGGCGTGTCCGGCAAGCCGGGGGCTCTAACCGTCGGCAACGCCCGCCTCGGCAAAGGTTGCCATGCCGGAATGACAGGCGAGCGCACCTTTGAGCACACCGATTGCAAGTGCGGCGCCTGATCCTTCACCCAAACGCAGGCCCAGTTGCAACAACGGCTCTTTGCCCAAAGCATCCAGCAACTTCTGATGCGCGCCCTCTGCGCTGAGATGTCCTGCAACAGCATGATCCAAGGCACCATCCACCGCCTTTGCCAGACTGGCCGCAGCAGCACAGCAAATGAACCCGTCAAGGATAACGGGGATCCGGTGATAGCGTGCTGCGGCGATTGCCCCCGCCATGCCCGCCAGTTCGCGCCCGCCCAGACAGCGCAACGCCTCAAGCGGGTCAGTCGTTGCGTGAAGCGCGACACCGCGCGCGACAACGTCGGTTTTGCGCGCGAGCCCGTCATCATCCACACCTGTGCCCCGCCCTGTCCAGTCAGAGGCGAGCCCCCCGAGAACAGCGACCGCGACCGCCGCGGCAGAGGTCGTGTTGCCAATGCCCATTTCGCCGGTCACGACAAGGTCGGCCTGCGGATCAACGGCAGTCCAGCCGGTTTGCAGTGCCGTGATAAATTCGCTTTCGGTCATGGCGGGGGCTGTCGTGAAATCGGCCGTGGGCGTTTCCAGCGCCAGCGGATAAACATCCATCCTGGCCCCGAAAGCCTTTGAGAGTTGATTGATCGCCGCGCCGCCATGTTCGAAATTCGCCACCATCTGCGCGGTAACTTCGGGTGGAAAGGCCGAGACACCCTGCGCGCAGACCCCGTGGTTGCCTGCAAAGATAATCACCTGCGGCGCTGTGATCTGTGGCCGCGCATCGCCGCGCCAAGCGGCATACCAAATTGCCAGATCCTCCAGACGGCCCAGCGCGCCGGTTGGTTTTGTCAGTTGCCCATTGCGGTCCTGCGCGCCCATCCGGGCATCCTCATTCGGGCCAGGGGCGGCTGCCAGCAGGTCACGGAAGCCGGAAATGGTTGAAAATGGCGCTTGCATCAGGTCCTCGCTCGGGTCAACTCTTGCTCTTGTTTAACCTATGGTGCGCTGATGAAAAGGCCACGGAAGGACGGATTTTGTACAAACACGACAACAGCTTGATCACCGCGATTGATCTGCCCGCAGCACTTGGGCTGTTGACACGGTTGCCTGTCGCGATTGATAGCACCCGCGCGATGGACCGGGGTGCGGCTTCGGCGTGGGCCTATCCGTTGGTGGGTGTTGTGCTGGGCGTAATTCTGGCGGGCGCGACTTCTGTGATGCTTTGGCTTGGCGTGCCTTCGGGGATCGTGGCGGGGTTGGTGTTGGCAGGCGCGGTTATCATGACCGGCGCCATGCACGAGGACGGTCTGGCCGATAGCGCCGATGGTCTTTGGGGGGGCTGGGACAAAGCCCGCCGCTTGGAGATTATGAAGGACAGCCATATCGGCGTGTACGGTGTTTGTGCGGTTGGCCTGTCACTTTTGCTGCGTTGGCTTGCACTAGTGGTGATCGTGTCGATGGGTGCCTATTGGGTCGCCTTCATTGCGGCAGGTGCCGTCAGCCGGACGGCCATGGTGGTGCTGATGGCGATGCTGCCAAATGCCCGCGACAGTGGGTTAAGCAGATCGGTTGGCCGCCCGCCACCTGCGACGGTTTGGGTGGCGGTGGCAATGGCAATCGGGTTTGCGGTTCTGTGCGGATATCCGTGGGTCATCATGACAGCCGCAATCGCAGCCCTGTGCTGTGGTGCGATCGCACGTGCCAAAATCGGCGGTCAGACGGGCGATATTCTGGGTGCCACGCAGCAAGTGACGGAAATCGTTGCGCTGATCACAATCGTGGTCTCGATTACTTAAGGTAACGCCCCGCAGGCCAAGGCGGTCGCAAAAGACCCTCGGTCAACGTGCGCACCGATGCTGCGGGTCGTCAGCTGACCGTCGATCAGCCGTGTCGCCATCACTTGCGTCCAATCGGCGTTGGCAGTGATTATCTCGGCGCCGTCGCCACATTCGCGCAGGCCCCCGCCGATATCGCGTTCTCCGATCCGGTGATTGGTCAGGCCGGATAAATCAGCCACAGCCGCAAGTGCGCCGTCGGTGAACCGCCAAACACGCAAAGTTCTGGCCAGATGCGGGCGGTCGACATAGGCGATTTCAATCGCACCGTCGCCGTCCAGATCAGCAACCCCGACCGGTGCCAGCCAACGGTTGGTTTGCCCGATGTGGGGGGTTGCCGCAATCTTGCCTGTCTCATCATAGATGGCCAGCTGTGCACCAGCACTGGCGAGGGTTTCAACGACGATCACTTCGGGGGACCCGTCGCCGTCAATGTCGGCCAGGCGCGGTGCCACATCTTCAAACACGCGGTCCTCGGACAGCACAAAGCGGCGCGTTCCCGTATCTGTGGTGATTTCCAGCGCGCCCCACTCGATCGCATCGCCCAAGATTCCATGGGCATAGCGGTCGGTCGGCGCGGTATAGTCTGCTGAAACAATCGTTTCAGCGCAGGCAGAGGTGGCCATGACAGCCACCAATGCAACGGTACGGATCAAATCTGTTTTTCCGGCATCTGTACGCGCAGACCGTCCAGAGCATCAGTGACTTTCAACTGGCACGTCAGACGGGATTTCACCGGATCAGGCTCATACGCGAAATCAAGCATGTCCTCTTCCATCGCGTCCTTGGCAGGCAGCTTTTCAACCCATGCGTCATCAATATAGACGTGGCATGTGGAACACGCGCAAGCGCCGCCGCAATCAGCCTCGATACCGGGAATGCCGTTGTCGCGCGCACCTTCCATGACGGTCAGCCCGTTGGCGACATCTACAACATGCTCTTTGCCGCCGTGTTCCACGTAAGTAATCTTGGCCATTCTTGTCTGTCCCTTATGAAATCGTTCTGGTCTGGACTTAAGTAGTGCACGTTATTCGGGCTCGCCACCCCCAATTTGACAGATATCGGTCGCTGACAGCTTTGTTCACTGGGGGCACACGCAACCTGACCATACCCTCAAGCCCGTCTTGGGCTCCCGATCATCGCATGAAAAAGGCGGCCTCGGGGGGCCGCCTTTCCTTGTCTCGCATTTGATAGCTTAGTCTTCCAGCACGAGGGCCACAAAGCGCGGGTCTCCGCCGCGGCGCACCAGCAGCAACAACGACTTGCGTCCTGCCTCTGTCGCTGCTTCGATCCGGTCTTCCAGATCCGCAATCGTGGACACGGCTTGTTGGCCCGCCTCGGTGATTACGTCACCTTCCAGCAGCCCTTTGGATGCGGCCTCGGAGTCCGGGTCGATCGCCGTGATCACCAGACCTGTATCGACGGTCAATGAAAATTGATCCGTCAGTTCCGGCGTGATCTCCGAGAGCGTCAGACCAAGGATCTCGGACTGCTCTGGCTCGCCCTCTTCTGTTGAAGCGGGGAATGCCACAGCCTCGGACGTTTCACGGCGCCCCAAGATCACAAGCAGGTCTTCCATTTCACCATTGCGTAGCACGCCAACGGGCACCTCGGTACCTACGGGCGAGTTTCCGACAATGCGGACCAGTTCGCGCGTATCCTCAATTTCGATCCCGTCGAAATTCAGGATCACGTCACCCGCCAACATCCCCGCGTTTTCCGCCGGTCCCGGCGGCACATCGGTCACCAGCGCACCGCGGGCCATATCCAGACCTTCGATCGCTTCGACCATGTCAGGTGTCACGTCCTGAATACGCACACCCAGCCAGCCACGGCGCGTTTCGCCGAATTCGATTAACTGGTCCACCACATTGGTCACAACAGCCGATGACATCGCGAAGCCGATGCCAATCGAGCCACCATTGGGCGACAGGATCGCGGTGTTCACGCCGATGACTTCACCGTCCATGTTGAACAACGGGCCACCCGAATTACCACGGTTGATGGCAGCGTCGGTCTGGATGTAGTCGTCATAGGTTCCTGAAAGCGCACGGTTGCGGGCCGACACGATGCCGGCAGACACCGAAAAGCCCTGCCCGAGCGGGTTACCCATCGCCAAGACCCAGTCACCGACGCGCGCTCCTTCGGTGTTGCTGTCGCCGAATTCAACGAACGGCAGATTATCAAGATCAACTTTCAGAACGGCAATATCCGTATTCGGGTCTGTGCCGATCAATTCGGCGGGCACACCGGGTTCGCCACCGGGGAAGAATTCGATCAGAATTTCATCCGCACCTTCGATCACGTGGTTGTTGGTCACGATGAACCCATCCGCGGAGATCACGAAACCGGAGCCCAGCGCCGATGAGCGGCGTGCGCCCTGGCCCGGCCCGCGGTCGAGGTCATTGAAGAAATCTTCGAATGGCGAGCCCTCTGGGACAAGGCCCTGCGGCCCAGTCCGGCCGGCGACGGTCGTGCTGGTTGTGATATTGACAACGGCCGGGCTGACCTGTTCGGCCAGATCGGCGAATGTTTCGGGGCGTTGCTGCGCGGTAGCGAATGTCACCTGCGCAAGGACCATGGCGAAAGCGACCGCCAAGGTCGTGACGAAAGCCATCAACAGACCGCGCATGCGCTGCTGATCTCGGCTGGCTGCGATTGCCTTGGACTTCACGGCAAATCTCCTTTTGTTGAAATAGGGGCGCAAGACAGCGGCCCCTCTTGTTTTCTGATGTTCTATGTAGGGCGCGAATTGTGCAACGCAAACTTCACATTCAAATTCTCAAGACCCTGTGATTTTTTGTGCAAGCCTTGAAACACTTGCCTTGGAGCGGGGCAATAAAAAAGGGCCAGCACGGTGGCTGGCCCTTCCGGTCGCAATAAGCAGAAAACCTACTGGCCTGCAGCGCGGCCCTGATCGGACTTCAGATAGTTGAAGAACTCGTTGTCAGGTGAGAGCACCATGGTCGAATTGCCTGGTGTCAAAGAGCGCTGGTAGGCTGTCATGGACCGATAGAATTCAAAGAATTCAGGATCAGCACCAAAGGCTTGCGCGAAGATCTCGTTCCGGCGGGCGTCAGCCTCACCCTGAATGATCTGGCTTTCGCGTTCTGCCTCGGACACCAGTTCGATCACCGTACGGTCGGCACCGGCGCGGATACGCTGGGCCGCTTCGTTACCGCGGGCGCGTTCGTCGGCGGCTTCGCGGTCACGCTCGGCCTTCATCCGCTCGTAGGTGGCGTTAAGGTTCTCGGTCGGCAGGTCAGTCCGCTTCAGGCGCACGTCAAGGACTTGCAAACCCAGCGGGCGCGCTTCCTCGATGGCCTGATTGCGAATGCGCAGCATCAGCGCGGCGCGGTCCACCGACAGAATGTCGTTGGATGTCACAGAACCCAGAACCTCGCGGGTTTCGGCCCGCAGGATACTGTCCAGACGCAGGGCCGCAGCCTCTTCGCCACCTGCACCAACGGCACGGCGGAACTGTTCAACATCCACGATGCGGTAGCGCGCGAAGGCATCGACCACAAGGCGGCGATCATCGGCTGGCGTCACCTCAAGCGGGTCCAGATCACGGCTCAGAATGCGGTCGTCATAACGCACGACTTCCTGAATGAGCGGTATTTTGAACCCCAGACCGGGATCCTCCTTGACTTTCACGATCTGGCCAAACTGGAGCACCAGCGCCTTTTCGCGTTCGTCCACCACAAAGACCGAAGACAGCGCACCGATCACAACAACCGCGACTGCGGGCAAAAGAAATGCTGATTTACGCATCAGTTGGTTCCTCCAGATGTCGGTGTGCGGCGCAGTTCGTTCAGCGGCAGGTATGGCACAACGCCCTGTCCACCACCCTGGCCTTCGTCCAGCAGGATGATATCGACACCACCCAGCACGGATTCCATTGTCTCGAGATAAAGACGTTTGCGTGTGACTTCCGGTGCGCGCGCATATTCCGCAAGAACAGCCGTAAACCTGCTGGCTTCACCTTCGGCTTCATTGACCACGCGGGCCCGGTAACCTTCGGCCTGCTCAAGGATTTGCGCTGCCCGACCACGGGCCTCTGCAACCACCTGGTTGGCATAAGCATCAGCCACGTTCTGCACCCGGTCACGCTCCTGCTCGGCGTCCTGCACCGCGCGGAAAGACGCGATGACGGGTTCGGGCGGGTCGGCCTTGTCAAAGTTTACACGAATGACGGCAATACCGGAGTCGTAGCTGTCCAGTGTTTCCTGGATCATGTCGCGCAACCGGTCTGCAATCGCACCACGGTCACGGTTCAGGATTGGGGCCAGCTCGGACTGCGAGATAATCTCGCGCATCGCTGATTCAGCGACCGCTTCGATTGTCTGGGGCGGGTTGGCCAGGTTGAACAGATACTCTTCGGGATCGACAATGTTCCAGACAACCTGAAAGTCGATATCGACGATGTTCTCGTCACCGGTCAGCATCAGACCCGCATCCATGCCGGTGCGGCTGGTGCCGATGTCGATATTCCGCTCGGTCGTGACGGTGATCACCTCGCGGGTCACAATCGGCCATGGGGCAAAGTTCAAACCGGGTTCGCCGATTTCCAGAAAGTCACCCAGAAACAACTCAACAGCGCGTTCTTCGGGCCGCACTGTGTAGAAAGAGGCATAGAGCCAGAGTGCCGCGACAGCCAGAATACCAAGGCCCACGGTGCCGCGCGTCATTTGCGGACCGTCGCCACCCGTGCCACCGGACCCGCCGCGTCCACCGCCGCCGCCCATAAGGACACGCAATTGTTCGCGGCCCTTGTTCACCAGTTCGTCGATTTCGGGAATGTTCGGACCATCATTGTTGGGCTTACGACCGCCGCCGCCGCGATTGTCATCGCCGCCGCCCGATCCGTTGTTTCCGCCGCCGCCCCAAGGGCCACCGTTGTTGCCTGCCATTGTCTTCCTATGCTTCCTTTCAGCGTGTGTCGCTAACGTAAACTGTCATTGTGCCATGTGTGGTTTGATTTCATGAAATCAAGCGCTGCGCACGGGTTCCTTCATTGTCACAAGTTCTTCGGCCATTGTCGGATGAACCGCAACAGTACGGTCGAAATCCTCTTTTGTAGCCCCCATTTTCACGGCAATCCCTGCCAGCTGGATCATCTCGCCCGCATGATCTGCGACGATATGACAGCCCAGCACCTTGCGGGTTTCCTTGCTGACCACAAGTTTCATCAGAACCCTGTCTTCACGCCCCGCAAACGCGTGGTTCATCGGCTTGAATGACGTGCAATAAACCTCGATCGGTTCCTGCTCGCCGGCTTTCTCCTCGGTCAGACCCACGGTGCCGAGTTCGGGTTGCGTGAACACCGCAGAGGGGATCAACTCGTGATCAACCGCTGTCGGGTTGCCCTTAAAGACGGTTTCCACAAAAGCCATGCCTTCGCGGATCGCCACAGGCGTCAGCTGTACACGGTTCGTCACATCGCCGATGGCATAGATCGACGGCACGCTGGTCTGGCTATATTCATCCACCACGATCTCGCCATGCCGCCCAAGGTCAACGCCAGCGTCCTTTAGCCCCATGTCTTCTGTATTGGGTGCACGACCAGTCGCAAACAACACCTGATCAAACACATGCTCGGTGCCGTTGGTTGCCTTGACCCAGATCCCGTGCCCCGCAGATTTATGCGGCAGTGTCGCAGGCTTGCCACCCTCCATCGGGACGCCTTCGCTAATACCCGCAAGGTCCTCTTCGGTGGCGGCCCGCATTTCAACAATGTTTGTTCCGAGATGCAGATCAACGCCTTTTGCGCGCATTCCTTCGGCCACCAGCCCGCGCGCCTCGTCATCAAAGCCGCGCAGGATTTGCGCACCGCGATAGAACTGTGTGACCTGTACGCCAAGACCGTTTAGGATGCCTGCGAATTCGGACGCAATGTAGCCGCCGCCGACAATCAGGATGGATTTGGGCTTATCTTCCAGCGTGAATATCTCGTTCGATGTGATGCCCAACTCGGCCCCGGGCATATCGGGGACCACAGGGCGACCGCCGGTTGCGACAAGGATATGTTTGGCTGTCACATCCTTACCGGTCGAAAGCGTCACAGTGTGCGGGTCTTTTATCTTGGCGCGGGCGTCAATGATGTCCACGCCGGACCCGTCAAGCAGTTTGCGGTAAATGCCTTCCAGACGGTCCAACTCCGCGCTCAGCTTGGTGCTGAATTTGGACCAGTCAAAAGGCCCGTCCTGCACATCCCAGCCATAAGCGCGGGCATCGTCAAACATCTCGGAATAGCCCGAGGCAAAGACCATCAGCTTTTTGGGCACGCAACCGCGGATCACACAGGTCCCGCCCATCCGATATTCCTCGGCCAAACCCACCTTGGCCCCCGTCGCTGCGGCCACACGCGCCGCACGAACCCCGCCAGAGCCACCACCGATTACAAAAAGATCATAGTCGAAAGTCATGTTTTGGCTCCGTTTTCTGCCGCTGGCGGGCTTGAAGGTAGATTGGGACGCGCAGCCTGCACGGCGGCGGTGATCGCGTCCAGTGCATCTGGGGTCAGCATCTTGCGGCTACAACCGATGTAACGATCTTTCACGTCACCTTGATGGCGATAGGCAAAGACCAAAGCACGTTGATCCGCACCAATACTGGCCCATTGCAGATCATCCCACTTGAACGAGACCGTCCGCAGCGGGCGATGCAATGTCAGACCATCGGGATCCAAGCGGCCCAGACTTGGGGTGCGCAGATAGCTATAGGCGATGAAGGCGGCCCAGACCCCGCACAACAGACCAAGGGCAACCTCGATCGCGGTGCCCGAGGTGATAAAATCGTACCAGAGCCAGCTGACCATCACGAAGGTCAGAATGGTAAAGAAATGCTGGCGCTGTGTGCGTTTGAATTCCATCGGGTAGCGATCAATCAGAGATATCGACAAAAATATTGTCATCATCCAGCACATCGAACCGGATCACATTGGCCGCATTGTTGGTGATGTCACGGGTGGTCACGCGGCCATCGCCGTAGCCCACGATGACGACATCGCAGATATCAATGAAAAGCCCGTTTTCCACAACGCCGGGAATCTGGTTGATCACAAAGCTGAGCTGGCGGGGGTTGCCAATCCTTTTGAGATGCAGATCAAGGATGAAGTTCCCTTCATCGCTGACAAAAGGCTGGTCGCCTTTCATCCGCAGCACAACTTCACGTCCCAAAACATCCATCCCTGTCAGCGTTTCAGCGATCAGCCCCTGGGTAATTGACAGTCCGAAGGGTACGACTTCGACAGGCAGAGGAAATGCGCCCAGCGTGTCGACTTTCTTGCTCGCGTCGGCGACCACGATCATGCGGTCGCTTGCGGTGGCCACGATCTTTTCATGCAGATGCGCCCCGCCGCCGCCCTTGATCAAGGTCAGGTTGTCGTCGAATTCATCGGCCCCGTCAAAGGTCAGGTCAAGCCACTTGGCCTCATCCAAGGTAATGACCTCGATCCCGACTTTCTTGGCCAGCAACGCTGTCCGCTTGGACGTGGGCACGCCTTTGATCTTGAGCCCCTCTTCGCGCACCATCTCGCCCAGACATTGCACCAGCCATTCGGCGGTGGATCCCGTGCCAAGGCCGACTTTCATGCCGGATTCGACAAATTCCGTCGCTTGTTTGGCCGCGACGAATTTCGCTTTGTCGATGGGGGAGAGTTCACCCGACATAAATCCACTCCGAAATCTTTACCGGCGCTTTATAGGCAAGAACAACGCCGGGTGCGAGGCCCCAATTGACGAAAGCCCAGATGCGCCCGCGCGGCGCTGCGTTTTGCGTAACAATGTGTCGTATTTGGCCCCCTCCAACCGCAGAATGCGGATAGGATCAGGCCAGCAGATCACAGCCCCGCAAGGAACCCGATTTTTATGTTCTTGTCCGTTTTCGATATGTTCAAGGTGGGGGTTGGCCCCTCGTCATCCCATACCATCGGGCCGATGGTCGCTGCGGCACGGTTTCTGGACCATCTGCGCGCGCTGCCTTTCGGAGTTGCAGGCCTGCGCGCATCGCTGCATGGCAGTCTGGCCTTCACAGGCATCGGCCATGCCACGGACCGCGCTGTGATCCTTGGCCTCGCGGGGTTTCGCGCGGATGATTATGATGCTGGCAAAGCAGATGCAGAGCTTGCCCGTATCGCAACAGAGCATACGGTCACGCCGGATGGCCTCGGAACGCTGTTGTTTCACCCCAAGGACGATCTGCATTTCGACTATGGCCCCGCTTTGCCCGGTCACGCCAATGGCCTGATCCTGCGCGGCACTGACGCACAGGGCGACGTGATTACCCAAATCACCTATTACTCTATCGGCGGGGGATTTGTGTTGACCGAGGCCGAATTGCAAGCCGGCAAAGACAGCGACACAGGCGCCCCTGTCCCCTTCCCGTTCCAGACCGCACAAGAGATGCTCTCCATGGCCGCCAGATCCGGCAAGACTATTGCCGCCATGAAGCAGGCCAACGAACTTTCACGGATGCCCGATACCGATCTGGACAAAGGTCTCGCGCGGATTTGGGAGGTGATGAACAATTGCATCAACCGCGGGCTTGAGACGGGCGGTATTTTACCGGGTGGTTTGCAAGTGCGCCGGCGCGCCAAGGGCATTTATGAGGCGCTGCAGGCCGAGCGGGGCATGAACCTGACCGCGCCCCATACGATCAATGATTTCATGTCGACCTATGCGATGGCCGTGAACGAGGAAAACGCCGCCGGTGGGCAAGTCGTGACCGCCCCCACCAATGGTGCAGCCGGTGTGATCCCTGCGACCATCCGCTATTGGCTGGATCATGTCCCCGGTGCGACGGCGCGCCGCGTGCCGGAATTCTTGCTGACGGCGGCGGCGATCGGAGGGTTGATCAAATACAACGCCTCGATCTCCGGTGCGGAATGCGGCTGTCAGGCAGAGGTGGGCAGCGCAGCTGCCATGGCCGCGGCCGGCCTTGCCGCCGTTCTTGGCGGCACCCCGGAACAGATTGAAAATGCAGCAGAAATTGCGCTGGAACACCATCTTGGCATGACCTGCGATCCGGTGAAAGGTCTGGTGCAAGTGCCCTGCATAGAACGCAACGGTTTGGGGGCGATCAAGGCAGTCTCGGCCGCGTCGCTGGCGCTACGGGGCGACGGTGTGCATCTTGTCTCACTGGATGTCGCAATTGAGACCATGCGCCAGACTGGTATGGATATGAGCGAGAAATACAAGGAAACGGCGCTGGGTGGTTTGGCAGTGAATGTGCCAAATTGCTAACCGCACCGCATCGCATCGTTGCAGTTGGAGGGATGCCTCCGGCGGGAGTTTTCAGGGCAAGATGATCCCACGCCCCTGTGATTGTCGCAGGCCCGTCGAGGACGTAAGGTGCCTCTATGACCACTGACCGTCCTTTTCTTGGCGTCATGCTGATGCTGTGTTTTTGCATACTGGCCCCGCTTGGCGACAGCATTGCAAAGCTCTTGGGCGGCACGGTTGTGCTCATGATGCTGCTCTTTGCGCGGTTTGCTGTGCAGGCTGTGATGCTTTTGCCGATTGTCGCTGTCAGCGGCCAAGGCCTGCGCCTACCCCGCACGCTCTGGCTCTGGACGCTGGTCCGCACGGTGCTGCATATTCTGGGCATCGGCCTGATGTTCAGCGCATTGCGCTATCTGCCACTGGCCGACGCGCTGGCCATTGCATTCGTTATGCCTTTCATCATGTTGATTTTGGGTCATTTCGCCATGGGCGAAGAGGTGGGCCTGCACCGCATGGTCGCCTGCGCTGTCGGCTTTTTCGGCACGCTTCTGGTCATTCAACCCAACTTTGTCGCGGTCGGTTATCCCGCGCTTTTGCCTTTGGGCGTTGCTTTGGTCTTTGCGCTCTTCATGATGGTGACCCGCAAGGTGGCGCGCGCGGTTGATCCGGTCAAGCTACAAGCGATCAGCGGCGTGCAGGCGAGCGTGATCATTCTCGCAGTCTATCTGACGTTTCCGACCGCAACCGGCACGGTGTTATTTCGCTATGATGGGGCCACATGGGGCCTTTTGGCGGCTTTGGGGGTGCTTGGCACATTCGCGCATCTGTTCATGACATGGAGCCTGCGGTTTGCACCCGCGTCAACCCTTGCGCCGATGCAGTACCTCGAAATCCCCATCGGTACGGCGATTGGCTGGATCGTCTTTTCCGATTTGCCCAACGGGCTGGCCGCGACCGGTATCTTTATCACTGTTGGTGCCGGGCTTTACGTCATTCTGCGCGAACGGCAGCTTTCATTGCAAGCGCCAGATGCGCGCGCGGCAGGGTCACCAGAACAGGCCCGTCCGTTTCAACCGTGACCGCACCGCCCAACGCTTCGTTTGAAGGGCTGGTAAAACCGTCCGGTGTCATCCGCGTCTGTGAAAAAGGCCAGCGCACACCGCTGAAAGTGACTGTCGCGTGCCCCAGAGGCATGAGCGATATTCGGGTCCCGCGGGTGAGCGTGAAAGCGACACGGCCCACAGGTGCGACGAAACTCACCTCATGCGCGTCAACCAGCAGGACAGCCTGTTCCACATAGCGCGCCAGAACGTTCAGCACCGAAAGTGCATGATCCAATCGGCCACCCGTAAACCCCACGCCCAGCACGACAGGCGCACTGACCCGTGAAAGTGCTTTTTCAAAATCAGTCGTCGACTGCTCGGCGATATGATTGAGCTGCCGGGCAAATGTGGCACGCGCCTTGTCCGAAAGACTATCCAGATCCCCGATAACCGCTGCCGGTGTCACATCAGCCGCCAGAAGGTGATCTGCACCGCCATCCACGCCTACATAGCTGTTCACAAAGGTAAAAACCGCCGCAATGGTATCTTCTGCGATCGGGGCTCCTCCTACCAGGCAGATTGCGGTATCACTTGAAACAATCGGTTTGTTTGGCAATGATTGAACCTCTATTCACAAACATTCCTCAAAAGGGTCATAATATGATCCTCAATGAGACGTGTTCTTGTTTTCAATTAAGAATGACTATGTGTCTAGCGGGCCGCCGCTGATTAACGAAAGAAAGCGCTTAATGATGGATGACAACACGCAAGTTCTTGATGTGACCTACGGCAACTTCTCTTGTCGTTTGGAAGGTTTCGAAGATTCTGTCGAGACAATGAAGATGGTTGTGTCTTTCTTCCACGATCTAGCCGGCCACGATCGCTTCATGGACACAGAGCCTCTTGCGCCCGACATGGCAACGCTTGCGCGTCTGACGGAAGAGCAGACCGGTGTTGCCGTGGACGTCGAAGGCGAAGGCAATCGCGTCAGCCTGCGCGTCCGGCAGCCCGATGCGGATCTTGCCCCTGCCGCGTCGGAAGACGAAGACGATGAGGCGGACGACTATATTGACGCCGAGGAAATGCACGACCCGGCGTTTGAAGACGTCACGGATGATACGGCTGACGAAGATGAAGATGGATCATATGCTGACAACCTTGCCAGCGTCGCTGACAAGCTGGAGCGGATGCGCGCCGCAGCGGCCGAGCGCAAGAATGCATCAAACGCGGAAGAGTTTTCGGAAGACCTGAGCGAGCCTGCTACACCGGCGGCCAACCCGCTGTCACAGCGTCTTTCCGATCTGGTCAAGCGGACAACTGCTGCGGCGGCGGCTGATCCAATCGAGGACGACACCCCCAAGGCGCAGACGGCCGCGTTTGACGATGATGATCTTGATGATGATCTGAACGTCTTCGACACTTCAGATTTTGACGAGGACATTGCAGCCGCCCTTGCCGCCGAAGACGAAGACGACGACGAGCTGATGGCTGCCGATCGTGAACCGAATGCGCCAGATATGGCCGAAACTCCGGAGGCAGATGACGAGGTCGATCTTGCGACGGCACAATCGGATGACGATGCCGAACACGACGTGGCCGCCGATGACACGGACGCAGATGATGATTTCGACGATGCATCTGCGCCTGAAGACGACGATGACATCGCGGCAGAGCAGGATGATGAGCCGCTTGTGTTGACTGCAAAGCAGGCGTCCCAGATCGAAGACGACGACTATGATGACGATGATGAATTCGACCTTGAGGCCGAAGTCGCCAAGGTCGAGGCAGAGATTGCCGCACGGCAGGGCAATGAATTCGCCCGTCCCGGCCTGCCCCGCCATGTCGAAGACGCGATGAGCCGGATCATGTCGCAGACAGACCAGCACCTGAACCAACCCGAGAACCGTCGCCACCGCGATGCGTTTGCTCAGTTGAAGGCTGCTGTCGCCGCGACAGAAGCCGCACGGCAGCTTGGCGACAAAGGCGCGGACAAGCGCGATCCCGACGAAGTCTACAAGGACGATCTAGGTGCGCATGAAGCAAAGGGAAAAGGTGACGGCAAACACGTGCCACCGCTCAAGCTGGTAAAATCGCAAGAGGTCAAGCCTGGCGCGGGCGATCGCCAGACATTGCAGCAGCCCGAAACCGCTACGCCCGCAAGCGCGGGTTCAATGGAGGCCGCATCCGAGCGTTTGCGCAAGATTGCGACATTGAAGGAAGCGGACGCAAAGCCGGAAACCAGTGATTTCGCTGATTTCGCCGCAGCACATGGTGCGTCGGATCTCACCGACCAACTTGAAGCTGCCGGTGCGTTTATCTGCTTTGTCGAGGGTGAAGATGACTTTTCGCGTCCACAGGTGATGAAACTGGTACAGACCGCCGCAGACAGCGAGATTTCCCGCGAAGACGGTCTGCGCAGCTTTGGCCGCCTCTTGCGTCAGGCGCGCCTGATCAAACTTCCCAACGGGCGCTTTCAGGTTGCGGAAAACACACAATATCGCCCTGACGGATATAAGGCCGCACGCGGCTAAGTTACGGATAGTGAAGACGAATAAAGGCGGGGTCTGACCTCGCCTTTTTCATTTCTGCCTGCTCTCTGGCGCATCCGGATCGGGTTGCCCGATCCCTTTGAACACCCATTTCAGCGGGAATGCCCAGCCGATACCCAGCGCGACATAGATAATGAACTCCACCACCAGCGGCAGCTCCACCTCTCGGGTCATCATGTTGCTCATGATTGTCACAGCCACGATGATGTAGATGGGCAAGCCCACCACCAGCACAAAGAGAGCCAGTTTTTTCCGCGCTTTATATGTCATCAGTCCTCAGTCTGCGAATGGGTCGGTCACCAGAATGGTGTCCTCTCTCTCGGGTGAGGTGGAAACTAGGGCAACAGGACACTGGATCAACTCTTCAATACGTCGCACGTATTTGATGGCCTGCGCAGGCAGGTCCGCCCAAGAGCGCGCGCCTTCGGTGGATTCAGACCAGCCTGCGATCTCTTCGTAAATCGGCGTGCAACGCGCCTGTTGGTCGGCGGCTGTTGGCAGGTAATCCATCTTTTCGCCATCAAGCTCGTAGCCGACACAAATCTTGAGGGTCTCGAACCCGTCCAGCACATCCAGCTTAGTCAGCGAGATGCCTGTCACACCCGAGGTTGCGCAGGTCTGGCGCACCAATGCCGCGTCAAACCAGCCGCAACGGCGCTTGCGCCCTGTCACGGTGCCAAACTCGTGCCCCCGCTCGCCCAGACGCTGGCCATCGGCATCGTCGAGTTCGGTCGGGAACGGTCCTTCACCCACGCGGGTGGTATAGGCTTTCACAATTCCAAGCACGTAATCAATGGCGGTCGGGCCAACGCCTACGCCAGTGGCGGCCTGGCCTGCGATCACGTTCGAGGATGTGACAAAGGGATAAGTACCAAAATCAATATCGAGCAGCGCACCTTGCGCGCCTTCGAACAAGATACGCTTGCCCGCTTTGCGCTGCTCGTTCAGCACTTTCCAGACTGGGGCCGCATAGGGCAGGATTTCAGCGGCAATCTCTTTGAGTTGCGCGACCAGTGCATCGCGGTCTACCGGTTCGATCCCGAGACCTTTGCGCAGCGGATCATGGTGTTGCAAGGCACGATCAACGCGGGCTTCCAGCGTGGCGGCATCTGCCAGATCAGCCACGCGGACAGAACGGCGGCCAACCTTATCTTCGTAAGCAGGGCCAATGCCGCGCCCTGTCGTGCCAATCTTGGTGCCCTTGGAGGAGGCTTCTTCGCGGGCGCGGTCAAGTTCGCCGTGGATCGGCAGGATCAGAGGCGTGTTTTCGGCAATCATCAGCGTTGTCGGATCAATCACCACACCCTGTTTGCGGATCGAAGCGATTTCCTTGATCAGATGCCAAGGATCCAGCACCACGCCATTGCCAATAACCGAAAGTTTCCCGCCGCGTACCACACCCGAAGGCAGCGCGTTCAGCTTGAAAACCTCGCCATCAATCACAAGCGTATGGCCCGCATTGTGACCCCCTTGAAAGCGCGCGATCACATCAGCCCGTTCCGAGAGCCAATCCACGATCTTGCCTTTGCCTTCATCGCCCCATTGCGCACCGACGACCACTACGTTTGCCATGAATATTCATTCCCTTGCAGATTGCGTCCCCCCTATATCGCTGCCCCCGCCAATGGGAAACCGCAAATTTGCGACCCTAGACAGGGCAACCAGACCTCGGCATTGTCCGAAGGTACAAAAGAAGTGAGGCATATCATGGGTTTCGTCATTCGCTGGGTCTTTGCATTTTTGTTGCTGGTGGCCACCTACAACCCGACCGAGTGGAATTATGTGCGCTGGAGCATGGCGAACTATGAAACAAGCCTGTCGCTCACGGTGCTTTTCGGGCTGATATTGTTTGTGGGCTACATCATCTACCTGCGCGCGACCCTGCGCTCGATCGGGGTGTTCGGGATGATCCTTATCTTGGCCGTTGTCGGCACGATTTTGTGGGTATTGTTCGATCAAGGGTTCATCAGTTTGGATGATCCATCGGTCAACACCTGGATCGGCATTGTCGCCTTATCAATCGTTTTGGCGGTCGGTTTGTCGTGGTCTATCGTGCGTCGTCGGCTCAGCGGACAGACAGATGTGGATGACATCGACGAATAAGCAGGTTTTCAGGGGTTGCGGGACGGCCCCAAGACTTTTAGATACCGCTTGTTCTTGAACGCCCCGAAAGGCCTGAAATGGAAAATGTCGTCCTCATCATTCACCTGATCCTTGCGCTCAGCCTGATCGGCACTGTGCTTTTGCAGCGCTCCGAGGGTGGTGGTCTTGGCATGGGCGGCGGTGGCGGTGCAACCGGTTCGCGCCCTGCACCGACTGCGATGAGCAAATTTACATGGGCGCTGGCTGCGGCATTTATCTGCACATCCATCGCGCTGACATTGATTGCTGCAAGCAATACAGCCGGATCTTCGGTTGCTGACCGGTTTGGTGCCGATCCTGTGCAAGAAGGCGTCGCGGTTCCCGATCTGGGTGATAGCCTGTTGCCGCCGTCTCTGACTGGTGATGACCCGCTGCTGCCAGCAGGCGAGTAAGTAAGCACTACTTGTTGCCCTGCTGCAAGGTAGGGCAACATGATGTTGGGCCAGCGGTTGCCAATCGCGTCCGAATCCACTACAGATCAAATCCCGTGATGATGCGAATTTTCGGGTTCGCTTTCCCACAGTTTTTGGAATTTTTCACGGGGGTTGCCTGCCAATGGCGCGTTTCATTTTCATTACCGGCGGCGTTGTCTCCTCACTTGGCAAAGGCCTTGCATCGGCTGCTTTGGGTGCTTTGCTGCAGGCGCGTGGCTATTCGGTTCGCCTGCGCAAGCTTGACCCCTACCTCAACGTTGACCCCGGCACGATGTCACCCTTCGAGCACGGCGAGGTGTTCGTGACCGACGATGGCGCGGAAACCGATCTGGACCTTGGCCACTACGAACGCTTTACAGGCGTGCCTGCGCGCAAGACGGATTCTGTCAGTTCGGGGCGCATCTATTCCAATGTTCTCGAAAAAGAACGGCGCGGCGATTATCTGGGCAAAACCATTCAGGTTGTTCCCCATGTGACCAACGAGATCAAAGACTTCATCAGCATCGGCGAGGATGAGGTCGATTTCATGCTCTGTGAAATCGGCGGCACTGTCGGCGACATCGAAGGCCTGCCCTTCTTTGAAGCGATCCGCCAATTCGCCCATGACAAACCACGCGGCCAGTGCATTTTCATGCACCTGACGTTGCTGCCCTATCTGGCGGCTTCGGGTGAGTTGAAAACGAAACCAACGCAACACTCGGTCAAGGAATTGCAGTCGATCGGCATCGCACCCGATATTCTGGTCTGCCGTTCCGAACAGCCGATTCCCGAAAAAGAACGCGAGAAAATCGCGCTGTTCTGTAACGTGCGCAAGCAATGTGTTGTTGCGGCCTATGACCTCAAATCAATCTATGAGGCGCCGCTCGCCTATCATGATCAGGGCCTTGATCAGGCGGTGCTGGATGCCTTTGACATCGCCCCCGCCCCGCAGCCGAAACTTGAGATGTGGCACGACGTCTATGACCGCATCCATAACCCCGAAGGCAAGGTTAAAGTCGCGATTGTCGGCAAATACACCCAGCTAGAGGACGCTTATAAATCGATCGCCGAGGCGCTGACGCATGGTGGCATGGCCAACCGTGTGAAGGTGAAAATCGAATGGGTCGATGCCGAACTTTTCGACAATGACGACGCCACCCCCTATCTGGAAGGGTTCCATGCGATCCTTGTGCCGGGTGGTTTTGGCGAACGCGGGACAGAGGGCAAAATCAAAGCGGCCCAATTCGCCCGTGAAAAGAAGATTCCCTACCTTGGCATTTGTCTGGGCATGCAGATGGCCGTGATCGAGGCTGCGCGCAATGTGGCCGGACTGGCAAAGGCCGGATCAGAAGAATTCGACCATGAGGCGGGCGGGAAGCGGTTCGAACCGGTTGTTTATCACCTTAAAGAATGGGTGCAGGGCAACCATACCGTGGCGCGCAAAACCGATGACGACAAAGGCGGCACGATGCGTCTGGGCGCTTATGACGCCACGCTGACCGAAGGCTCGAAGGTTGCGGATATTTACGGCACCACCGCGATCGAAGAGCGGCATCGCCACCGTTATGAGGTGGATGTGAAATATCGCGATGTTTTGGAAAAGGCTGGCCTGAAATTCTCGGGCATGTCACCGGACGGCAAACTGCCCGAGATTGTCGAATGGTCCGATCACCCGTGGTTCATCGGGGTGCAGTTCCACCCCGAGCTGAAGTCAAAGCCCTTCGCGCCACATCCGCTTTTTGCTGATTTCGTGCGGGCTGCTGTCGAGACGTCACGTCTAGTCTAGATTTTATGCAAGAGCCTGAAACCTAGAAGCCGAAGGTGATCTTGCGAGTGAGCACAATGCTCCCGCTGAACTGCTCCTGCGACTGTGTGATCGGGCTGTCGGCCGCATCTGATTGCAACTGGTCATACGTCACGGTGCCGATCACTTCCCAGTCATCGTTGATGGCATAGGTTGCTTCCGCAACGGCACCCGCGCTTACCAAACCACCGCCTGCCGAAAAGTCGGTCAAGCTATCCGCCCCTGACACACCGAAATACGTTTGCGCAAAATCATCGTCGCCTACCAAAAGACGCGGACCCGCCTTGAAGGTCAGCTGGTCGGTGGGGCGGTAGTATAGGTCACTCCCAAACTCGGCCACAAAGGATTCGTGCCCGACGATGCCGTAACGCAGCACAGCAAAAACATCATAATAGGGGGTCGTGAATTCTAGCCCGCCACCAAGCTCCAGTGATGCGTCGATATCCTCCAGCCCTGCAAGCTCACCGAAATCATCCGCGCTGCGCTCGCCGACAAAGCGGAAAGACCCGGTCACACCTAACCCGTAGTCGTCACCACCGCCAAGCGACAAGCCGCCAAGTTGCAGGCTTTCCAACCGGAATTTCGCACCCACACCGGGTGCGGTTTCATCGCTGCCAAAATACTCGGGCGCAAATGACGGCCCGAGGCCGAACCGGAAAGTCACGCCATTCGCCGCATCCTGCGCCGATGCGAATTGCGGTGCTGCGATGGCGATAGCAGCGAGGAGAACCCGTTGTAACATATCAATTCCTAATCTTCTTGATTCCATGGTAGCGCCCGTGCACACACAAACAACCCACAAACGCGCGAGCGTTGCAGTGATAGACAGGCCCACACTGCTACGCTAAGCCCTTGCCATCCAACCCAAGGACGGTGCCGCGCCCGATGCTTTCATATCAGCACATCTATCACGCCGGAAATCTGGCCGATGTTCACAAGCACAGCATGTTGGCGTGGGCGTTGAACTATATGACGCGTAAAGACAAACCGCTGTCCTATCTCGAAACCCATGCAGGGCGCGGTCTTTATGACCTGCAAGATGCTGCCGCCTTGAAAACCGGCGAAGCGGCCAAGGGGATCGCACTTGCGCAGGACTCGTTTGCACCTGATCACCCATACGCACAGGTGCTCGCGCGCATCCATGCAAAATATGGCGATAACGCCTATCCGGGCTCGCCCCTGATCGCGGCCGAAAGCCTGCGCCACCTTGATACGATCCACCTGTCGGAATTGCATCCGCAAGAATTCGCTGCCCTAAAGGACACAATGGCCCCTTATGGCGGGATTTTCCGTCAGCAGGACGGCTGGGAAATGGCCATGTCTGTCTGTCCGCCCGACCCCAAGCGCGGGTTCTTGTTGATTGATCCACCATACGAAGTAAAAACCGACTACGAAACCATCCCTGCGACAATCGCCAAGCTACATCGCAAATGGGGGGTCGGTGTTATCATGCTCTGGTATCCGATCCTGACCGATGCCCCCCATCAGCCGATGATCCGCGCGCTCAAGGCGTCTTTGCCCGGCGCGCTCACACACGAAGTGCGCTTCCCACCTGCGCGCGAGGGTCACAGGATGGTCGGCTCTGGTTTGTTCGTCGTGAATCCCCCATATGGATTGGCAGAGGAAGGGCTGCGCCTTTCTGCCCTGTTTGAAGATCAGTTCAAGGACCCTATGTAAGCTACATGTTTCAAGATTTTCTAAGGCGCCTGACCGCCCCCGCACCCGCCCCCCTGAACGAAATCGACAGCCGGCTGGCGCTTGGCGCGCTTTTGGTGCGCGTTGCGCGCACCGATGGCGATTATGCCCAGGTCGAAATCCAGCAGATCGATCAGGCGTTGATGACACGCTACGGGCTCTCACCGACCGAGGCCGCCGCACTCCGCGCAGAATGCGAAGAACTGGAAGCGCAAGCCCCTGATACCGTCCGCTTTACCCGCGCCATCAAAGATGCAGTCTCTTATGAAAACCGCCTGAGCGTGATCGAAGCGCTCTGGTCGGTCGTTATGGCGGACGGCGTCCGCGATGATGAAGAAGATAGCATGATGCGGATGACTGCCTCTTTGCTGGGTATCTCCGATCAGGACAGTCACAGCGCAAGGATCAAGGTAAGCGAAAAATAGTGGCACGACCGGGGAAAACCGCGCCGATATTGCACTGACGTAGGGTCAGGGCGCGCCAAAGAGTTGCAAATGCCCCCGAAATGGGCACAACTCGTGACCACAATAATGGAAAGCTGCCCACCCCCGTGAACACGTCTGCCCCAGTTATCGAAATCCGCAACCTGCACAAAGCCTATGGCGATCTGGAGGTTCTGAAAGGTGTCGATATCACGGCCCCCGCCGGGCACGTCGTTTCCTTGATCGGGTCGTCGGGATCGGGCAAATCCACGCTTCTGCGCTGTGCGAACCTGCTCGAAGACAGCCAGCAAGGCGATGTTCTCTTCTGCGGGGAACCTGTGATCTGGAAAGGTAGCGGCGCGCGCCGCCATCCGGGCGATCATGCGCAAATGATCCGCATCCGCACGAACCTGTCGATGGTGTTCCAGCAGTTCAATCTTTGGGCGCATATGACGATCCTGCAAAACGTGATGGAAGCGCCCCTGACCGTGCTCAAACGCGACAGGGCCGAGGTCGAGGCGGCTGCGCGCAAATATCTGGACAAGGTCGGCATTGGCGACAAATGCGATGCCTACCCCGCCATGCTTTCGGGCGGGCAACAACAACGGGCCGCGATTGCGCGCGCCCTGTGCATGGAACCCAAGGCGCTGCTTTTTGATGAGCCGACAAGCGCCTTGGACCCCGAACTTGAACAGGAAGTTGTGAAAGTGATCAAGGATCTGGCCGCCGAAGGGCGCACCATGATCATCGTCACCCACGACATGCGACTGGCCGCTGATGTCAGCGACCACGTCGTTTTCCTGCACCAAGGCAAAATCGAAGAGCAAGGCGCACCTGCCGCGCTTTTCGGCAACCCAAAGACCGAACGGCTTCAGGGCTTCCTGTCGGCCACGGTTTCTTAACATCATCAACCCGGGAGATCATTGATGAAAAACCTTATCCTGACTACGGCTGCACTCGCCGTTGCTGGTTCCATGGCCCTTGCAGATGCACATTCCGTTGTGCGTCTAGGCACCGAGGGCGCGTACCCTCCGTACAACTTCCTCAACGATGACGGGGAAGTTGACGGGTTCGAGCGCGCTTTGGGCGATGAGCTTTGCCTGCGCGCCGAACTGACCTGTGAGTGGGTCACGAACGAGTGGGACAGCATTATTCCGAACCTCGTGTCCGGCAACTATGATGTGATCATCGCAGGCATGTCGATCACAGACGAGCGTGATGAAGTCATCGACTTTTCCGACAACTACACACAGCCCGATCCATCTGCCTATCTGGTGACATCCGAAGATGTCGATCTGGCCAACGCTGTGATCGCTGCACAGACCGGCACAATTCAGGCGGCTTTCGTTGCCGGTACAGGTGCAACCTTGCTAGAATTCGCAACACCTGACGAATCTGTCGCAGCCGTGAAGAGCGGTGAAGCTGATGCCGTTCTTGCGGACAAAGCTTTCCTTGCGCCGATCGCGGAATCCGATGCGGAAGTGATGCTGCTGGAGCAAGAAGAGCTGATCGGTGGCGGTGTCGGCCTCGGCCTGCGTGAAAGCGACGGTGAGCTGCGCGACAAGTTCAACGCAGCGATTGCATCCATGAAAGCAGACGGCTCGTTGAACGCGTTGATCGCCGAATGGGGCGTGGGCGAACAGTTCTAAGCCACGCGAGAGCACATCAAAGGGTCGCCCGCGGGGCGGCCCTTTTTCGTTCAGCCCTTGGCAAACCGTTGCGGACGGTAAGGCGCGATCATCGCCGCATCAGCGTTATCCAGACGACCCGCAATATCCTTGGCAATCAGCTCTGCAATGATCGGCCCAAGCGTGATGCCGGAATGCAGCACAGCCACGTAAACCCCCTCGGCCACAGCTCCCACAACAGGCAAACCATCCTGCGGCACAGGGCGATCTGCGCGGACAACTTCGGCCCAGCGTGCATCGGCGAGGCCATCAAAAAGGCCGCGCAAACGCACCATGGCCAGATCAGCTGCGTCATGTGGCGTTTGCTGTAGCTCTTCTGCGGTGTCGCCTTGGTGTCCGACCGAGACAGGCATCAGGATTTGCCCGGCGGGTTCCTGCCTGATCTCGCCGTCGGGTGTTGCCAGAATATGCTGCAAGATCTTCTTTTGCCGGTTGGTGCGCAGGATATAGGCAGGGCGCGGCACCAGCGGGATCGTGCAATCAATGCTCTGCACCAGTGTGGTGGTGCCGGTCCCCGCCGCAATAACGACCTGATCGGCTGCGATCACGCCCTGGACTGTCTCAATCCCTACCCCACGTCCGTTGTGCGTCCTGATCCCGGTAACTGCCACATTGCTGATTACCCTTGCGCCCGCATCCTGCGCTGCGGCCAGAAATGCCCTTGCCAGATCACCCGAAGAGGCCGCCCCCTCGCTGGGAAAGAAGAGCGCCCGTTCAGGGACGGTTTTCAGTGCCGGTTCACGCGCGGACACCGCCGCTTTGCCGATCACCTCAACTGGATAATCAAATCCGCGCAATCGGGCGTAGGTTTGCTCCATCTCTGCCTGGGGCATATCCCAGCAAAGACATCCCTGCCACGCGACAGGCGCAGGCACATCGTGCAACAGGCGGTGCCATGCGCGAATGCCTGCCGCACGCAGGTGGTGGTGGTCGTCGTCCAGATAAAAGCTTGCGTTGATCCAGCCAAAGGCGGCACTTGTCGCATCTGGCGCGCCGCTTGCGACAACCGTAACGCGATGCCCCCCGCGCGCAAGTTGCAGCGCCGTTGCGGCCCCGATGATGCCAGCGCCCACAATAATGACAGACTGTTCCATTTTTAACGTCTCCTGCTGCCGCAAACCCGCATTGCGCCGCGTAAATGCGCGCTGCGCGTTGACTTAACGCGGCAATTGTTGGACGGATTAACAACCCAACGCAATAAGACGATTGATGTTCAGTTACTGTACGGATCCTGCCACCCTTGAAGGCTTCCAATGGCTTAGCTGCTACCTGACCACAGGCAAGCACATGTCCATGTACTACGCCTTCGGGACGGTTTTGCTGCTTCTTGCGATTACGGCCCCTACGGCGCTGGCTTTTGGTTTTGCAGGTGCGTCAGCGGCGCGCAGCACTGTGGCCCCGCTGCGCTGGATCGGCAAAACCTATATTGCCATCGTGCGCGGTATCCCCGATATCGCGTTTTTCCTGTTCTTTGTGATCGCGCTTGATCAGGCGTTCGAATATATCCGCCACCGCATCAAATGCCCCGACTGGACCGAGCCTGTGCGCCAAGGCAACGACTTTGTCGTGTGTACTGCCGCAAAGCTGCCTTTGGGCAACGCGCCGCAATGGGTCCATGAAACCTACGGCTTCATGCTGGCCGTTCTGACCTTCGCTATCGTCTTCGGGGCCTTTGCCGCCAATGTTCTGTTTGGTGCCATGCGTGCCGTGCCCAAGGGCCAGCTTGAAACCGCCGAAGCCTACGGCATGAGCCGCCGCCAGACCTTTTGGCGCGTTTTGGTCCCGCAGATGTGGGTCTATGCCCTGCCCGGTCTTTCAAACCTCTGGATGGTGCTGATCAAGGCCACGCCACTGCTGTTTCTGCTGGGCGTTGAGGATATTGTTTACTGGGCGCGTGAACTGGGCGGAGCAAAGCAGCCGCAATTCACCGACTATCCGCACCCCGACTGGCGGATGTGGTATTTCGGGGCGCTGCTGATTTTCTATCTGTGTTTCACCAAAGTGTCCGAAGTCGTGCTGGACCGGATCATGGCCAAACTGACCCACGGCCAAGCCACCACCGCAGGTGAACGCCAACGCAAGGCGGCCGCATAATGAGCTGTTGGGAAACGATCGCCGATTACGCGCTGCGCAGCCAAGGCATTGGCGAGCGTTTGTTGCCGCGCAGTGACTTTACACTCTGCCAGCAATTCACGCTGATCGGGTCGGGCATGATCTGGAATATCTATTTCGGGGTCGTGGCGCTTTGCTTCGGCTTCTTTCTGGCCACAGCCGTGGCGATGGGCAAAGCCGCGCAAAACCCGCTGTTTCGCAAGCCTGCTGAATGGTTCATCTTTATCTTCCGCGGCTCGCCGTTGTTTATCCAGTTCTTCTTTGCCTATTTCCTTTTTCTCAGCCTCAAAAGCGTGAGCCCGTTTTTCGACCCCCTCACGTCGGCCTGGGCCGGTGCGTTGGTGGTGCTTTTCCTGAACACCGCCGCCTATTCGGGCGAGATTTTTTACGGTGCGCTGCAATCTATCCCCAAAGGCGATATCGAGGCGGCAGACGCTTATGGTCTTTCAGGCTGGACGCGCTTTCGCCGCGTGATCTGGCCAACCATGCTGCGGCTGGCATGGCCTGCCTATACCAACGAGGCGATTTTCCTGTTTCACGCCACGACGCTTGTGTTCTTCTCGGGTTTTCCGGCAACACAACAGCGGGGCGACGCGCTTTATTATGCCAACTACTTTGCCGACAAGACCTTTAACCCCTTCGTCCCTTATCCGATCCTCGCAGGATATTTCATCATCCTGACGCTGATCGTTATCGGCCTTTTCGGCTTGGTGAATAGCCGCCTGAACCGGCATCTACCGCAGGATGCGCGCCGGAAAATCAAGGTGAGGCCACAGATTATCCGATGAGTTGGCTTGATGACCATCCTGAAATCCGCAACCTGCGCTGTGGCGCTGCCGACCTGAACGGCCAGCCACGCGGGAAACGCATGCCGCGCAAATTTGCCCAGAAGCTGGAAAAAGAAGGCACGCGCTTTCCGCTGTCGGTCCTGAACCTTGATATCTGGGGCGAGGACATCGACGATAGCCCACTGGTGTTTGAAACAGGCGACGCCGACGGCCTACTGTTGCCGACCGAGCGGGGCTATGTGCCGATGCCTTGGCTACGCGCACCAACCGCCATTTTGCCGCTATGGGCGTTTCATGATGACGGCACACCTTTCTCTGGCGATCCACGCCATGCGCTGGCCCATGTGCTGAACCGCTACAACGAACACGGTCTGACACCGGTCGCGGCCACCGAGATGGAGTTTTATCTGGTCGACGACAGCGGCAAGAAAATCCGGCAACCCAAATCGCCACGCTCTGGAAAACGCCGCGCCGGTGCCGAGATCCTGTCCTTGCGTGCGCTTGATGCGTTCGATGAGTTCTTCAACGAGCTTTATGATGCCTGCGGTGCAATGAATATTCCTGCCGAGGCCGCAATTTCCGAAGGCGGAATCGGCCAGTTCGAGGTGAACCTTGAACATGTGCCCGATGCGCTGAAGGCCGCAGATGATGCGTGGCTGTTCAAGATGCTGGTCCGCGGCCTTGCCCGCAATCACGGGATGGCGGCCAGCTTCATGGCCAAACCGTATGACGACTATGCCGGAAACGGGCTGCACACGCATTTTTCGGTGCAGGACAAGGACGGCAAGAACATCTTTGCCAATGATACCTTCGAAGGCACGCCCCTTCTGCAAAACGCGATCGCCGGCTGTCTGGCAGGCATCCCTGATCTGACACTGATCTTTGCACCGCATGGCAACAGCTATGAAAGGCTGGTGCCGGGCGCACATGCACCGACAAGCATTTGCTGGGCCCATGACAACCGCACCGCCACTGTGCGCGTGCCGGGCGGCAGCTTTGGTGCACGCCGGATCGAACACCGCCTTGCGGGGGGTGACGTGAACCCCTACCTGTTCCTCGCGGCTGTGCTGGGGTCCGCGCTGGTGGGAATCGAGGACGGCATGACACCCCCTGCCCCGATCACGGGCAACGCCTATGACCAGAAGCTGCCGCAGGTGCCCGGCACCTGGGCGGATGCGATTGACCGGTTTGAACAAAGCACGCTTGCGCGGCGCATCTTTGATCCGCAGCTCGTGGATAATCTGGTTCGTACGAAACGGCAGGAAATGCAGTATTTTGCAGAGATGTCGCCCGAAGAACAGCTCGACCATTATCTTGATCTTGTCTAATCCTATCCCCACCTGAAGGTTTGAGGTTCACCCATGAAGATCGGCATATTGCAAACGGGCCATGCGCCGGATGAGCTGCTGCCAACAAGCGGCGATTATGACCGGCTTTTCCAGCGCCTGCTGGACGGGAACGGCTTTACATTCATCACATACAACGTGGTCGATATGGATTTTCCCGCCAGCATCAGCGATTGCGATGGCTGGCTGATCACAGGCTCCAAACACGGCGCCTATGAGGATCACCCTTTCATACCACCGCTTGAGATCTTTATCCGCGATGTCTATGCCGCCGATATTCCGCTGGTGGGGATCTGCTTTGGCCATCAGATCATCGCACAGGCGCTGGGTGGAAAGGTGGAAAAATTCACCGGCGGCTGGGCCGTTGGCCACCAGACCTATGATTGGAATGGCAAGACGATTGCCCTGAATGCCTGGCATCAGGATCAGGTTGTCGCATTACCCCAGGATGCGCAGGTCATTGCCAGCAATGATTTTTGTGCCGCAGCAGCCCTCGTTTATGGCAAGCGCGCATTCACAACACAGCCGCATCCCGAATTCGGCGCGGATTTTATCGCAGGTCTGGCCCAGCACCGTGGCCCGGGTGTTGTGCCTGACGCGCAACTGGCCGAGACAAGCGCAAACCTGGAAAAGCCCATTGATAATGCGTTGATCGCGGCACAGATCGCCAAGTTCTTCAAAGAGCGCACGCTGGCCTAAAGCCCTATGAACCCGCTCTACCGCAACGACCGCCCCGGCGCATTGCCCGATAGCTGGTATGTCGCATCAACCGATATCCCGCCCGAACGCCCGACCCTGAAGGGCGAGGTCACAATCGACGTTTGTATCATCGGCGCGGGCTATACCGGTTTGTCCGCAGCCCGCCATCTGGCGGCGAAAGGGCTTGATGTCATCGTGCTTGACGCGCACCGCGTGGTTTTGGTGCCTCGGGGCGTAATGGCGGGCAGGTCTGCAGCGGCTATGACAAGGACCAGTCCACACTGATCAAACATGTGGGCCGCGACCGTGCCAATGCGCTCTGGCATTTGGCAGAAGAGGCCAAGGCGGACCTGCGTGATCTGTGCGTTCATATCCCCGAAGCGCGTTATACCGCAGGGTTGGTCCATGGCACAATGACCGCCAAAGAGGCGGCGCATGATGCCGCGGAGGTCGACCTCTTGGTGCGTGAATACGGCTATACGGACGCGCGCATGTGCGACACCGATGAAATGCGGGCATTGGTGAAATCGCCGCGCTATCATAGTGGTTTGCTTGATATGGGCGCGGGCCAAATCCACCCGCTACGCTATGCTCTGGGCTTGGCACGCATGGCCGAGGCGGCGGGCGCGCGGATTTACGAACGCTCCGAGGTGCATCAGATCACCAAGGGCGATCCGGCGATTGTCGCCACGCACAAAGCCCGTATCAAAGCCCGCCATGTGATCCTTGCAGGCAACGGCTATCTGCCAAATCTGGAACGCAAGGTGGCCGCGCGGGTGATGCCTTTGAACAGCTTTATCAGTGCCACCGAACCTTTGGGCGCGCGTGCCGCCGACGTCATGGGGCAGGATATCGCCGTCAATGACAGCCAGTTCGTCGTGAACTATTTTCGTCTGTCAGAAGACGGACGGCTGCTTTTTGGCGGGCGTCCAAGCTATCGCATGGGGTTTCCGCAAGACATCGCGACCGTCATGCGCGAACGGATCGCGGCCGTCTTCCCGCAACTCAAGGGCGTCAAGATCGACTACGCGTGGGGCGGCACTTTGGGTGTGACTATTCCGCGTTTGCCGGCGGTGGAGCGCGTTGCACCCAATATCGTCTCTGCGGGCGGCTATTCGGGTCACGGCGTCGCGCTATCGGGGTTGGCGGGCAAAGTCATGGCCGAAGCCGTCGCAGGCCAAGCGGGACGATTTGACACGCTGGCGGATATCAACGTGCCGCCTTTTCCGGGCGGCACCGCATTCCGCGCACCCCTTCTGGCACTGGCCATGACATGGTATTCGATGCGCGATCGCTTGGGGGTCTGACCCCGGGCTGAGCCGACGGCTTGACCCTACAAAAGCGTCATTGTTCGCGTGCACTGGTGCGCCGATAGAAACACAAGGTTAAGGTAAAGAGCGGCGGCAACAGCCGCCCTTGCTGAAGTCGGGTTATTTGCCCAGCTTCGAAAGCTTTTCCTGCAATGCAGCGAGTTGGTCTTTGATTTCGCCGAGATCGTCGCCGTCTTTGCTGTCAGTGTCTTCCTGCTTGCCCGCGCCCGGGACCATACCGCCCGTCATTGCCTTGAAAAAGGCCTCTTGCTGGGCGCGCATCGCCTCAAAGCCGGGCATGTTTGCGATAGGGCTGGCTTTGCCAATGTTTTCCATCGCCTTGGTCTGGCCTTCGCGCAGCATATCAAAACTGGCTTGCAGAAACTGCGGCACAACGGACGCGGCCTGGCTTGTGTAGCTGCGCACGAGATCAGTCAGCACATCAACTGGTAAGACACTTTCCCCGCGGCTTTCGTGTTCTGCAATGATCTGCAGCAGATATTGGCGCGTCAGGTCGTCGCCTGATTTCAAATCAACGATCTGCACTTCGCGCCCTTCACGGATAAAGGCGGCGATATCTTCAAGGGTCACATAGTCGCTGGTCTCTGTGTTGTAGAGACGGCGGCTTGCGTAGCGCTTGATCAGCAGCGGTTTGTTGGTGTTGGCCAAGAAACGTTCCTCCACAGAGATGTTGCAGTGCAGAGAAGCCTATGCCGCGTCTGCGCAAAAAGAAAGCAAATAGCGCAAAACAAAAAACGGCCCGCGAATGCGGACCGTTCTTCGAAAATCAAACCCTCAGGGAGGCAAGGGCGATTTTACATAAACTTACTTCGCAGCAGCAGTTGCCTTCTTGGCAGCAGCTGTCACGTCGTTTGTTGCTTTTTTCGCAGCAGCAGTCATTTCCTCGGACATGTCTTTGCCAGCGGCAAGAACCAGTTCCATTGTCTGTGTCTGCACTTTTTTCGCGATTTCAGCGAAAGCAGACATGTGCTCGGCAGCGGATTCAGCAGACGCAGATGCAAAATCGGTCATTGCTTTTGCATAGTCGGCAGGCTCGGCCTTTGCTTTGGACATGGCTTCGATTTTTGCCAGTGTGTCCTGTGTCCACTTTGCAGACAGCTCGGCAGATTTGCCGGCGGCGTCGATTGCAACAGCAGACATTTTTTCAGCCAGGGCAGTCTGGTTCTTGAACTGCTCTTCCATTGCTTTGGTGTCTACAGGGAATGCGCCTGTCATGTCTTTGAAAATCGCGGTGAAGTCTTGTGCTTTAGCAGCCATGGTATCAACCTTTCGGGTTCGGTGCGGGGGACACCCGCTGTTATCTCGTGACACCAATATGCATGCTGCGGTGCAGCATTTCAAGTATTTTCTCTGCGCTGCAGCATATTTTTTCTGCAGCTGCATATTTTCGAAAAATTTGAACTACTTATTAACCACGTAAGTGCCAGGAGCGGGCGCCAACACGGGGTGATCATCGTCTCCGAGGAGGCGTGCGGTGACTTTTTTGCCTGATTTTTCCGACAGCCATGCGTCCCAGCGCGGCCACCAGGACCCTTCATGCTTCTCGGCACTGACAAGCCAGTCATCCGCAGTCAATCCAAGCTCTGGGTTGGTGTAATGGCCGTATTTGTTCTTGCTGGGGGGATTGATGATGCCCGCGATGTGCCCGCTCTCGGACAGGATGAATGTCTTATCCTTGGATCCCATCTGCGTTACACCGGTATAGCTGCTTTTCCATGCGGCAATGTGATCCGTTTCGCAGGCAATTGCGCATAAGGGCACAGAGACATCTTTGAGGTGCACAGTCTCGCCCGCAATCTCGAAGCCTGCGGTCGCAAATCTGTCGTTCTGGCACAGCCCGCGCAAATACTCGACCGCCATGCCGGCCGGAAGGTTGGTGCCATCCCCGTTCCAATAGAGCAGATCAAAGGCTGGCGGCGCCTTGCCCATCATATAGCTTTTGATGGCAGGCCCATAGATCAGGTCATTGGAGCGCAGGTAGGAAAAGGTCCGCGACATGAAGAACGAGTCGAGGATGCCGTTTTCCCGCACCTCATTTTCGATGCCGTCGACAAAATCATCATCAAGAAACACCCCGACCTCACCCCGATCCGAAAAATCGGTAAGTGTTGTAAAGAATGTCGCGGCATTCACCGAGGTGTCCTTGCGCTGCTTCATCAAAGCCAGCGTCAGCGACAGCGTCGTCCCTGCGATGCAGTACCCTACCGCGTTGACCTTTTTGACGTCGCAGATGTCTTTGACCTCTTTGATCGCGGTCAGATAGCCCTGCTCGACGTAATCGGTCATCGACGTATCGCGATACCCCGCATCAGGGTTGACCCAAGAGACGACGAAAACCGTATAGCCCTGATCCACCGCCCATTTGATCATGCTGTTTTGCGGTTTGAGATCAAGAATGTAGAATTTGTTGATCCACGGCGGGAAGATAATCAGCGGGGTCTCGTATACTTTTTCCGTCGTTGGCGCATATTGGATCAGTTCGAACAAATGGTTGCGATAGACCACCGCACCCGGTGTTGTGGCAAGGTTCTCACCCAGCTTGAACGCTTTCTTATCGGCCAGCGTGACCACAAGGTCGCCGTCATTGGCCTCAAGATCGGCAATCAGGTTTTCCAGCCCGGCAACAAGGCTCTCGCCCTCGGTTTCAGCCGCCAGCGCCAGCGCCTCGGGGTTGGTAGGTAAAAAATTGGTCGGGCTGATCATATCAACCAGTTGCTGGCTGAAATAGCGCAACCGCTTCTTTTCCTCAGAATCAAGCGTGTCGATATCATCGACGGCCTGCTGCACTGCAGAAGCATTCATCAGGTACTGCTGCTTGATGAAATTGAAATATGGGTTGGTGTCCCAAAGCTCATGCGCAAACCGGCGGTCCTTGGGCGTTTCATCTGTCGGCGGCGTCAGCTTGCCTTGCGCCAAGAGGTGCTGCGCCTCGACATAATGCTTGACTGATTTCCCCCAGAATTCGAGCTGATGCTCGATCAGTTTGGCGGGATTATGCATCATTTCAGCCATGTAGGCGGTCGCGGCCTTGACGTAGAGCTCCTGACTGGGCCCTTGCAACGCAGGCGCGACAGCGCGGCCTTGCGCCATGACCTTTAACAAACGCTGGGTAAGCTCCTCAACCCGGGCAAGATTGGCCTCGAGTTTTGCAACATTGTCGCCAACAGCCTCTTGCGTATCCAAATCGTTTGTTGTCATTTTAACGTCCTTGTGCATATGCTGCAGGTGCAGCATGGGCTGCGCCTACCATCGGAGTTCGAATAAATGAAGTATATGATGACCTACGACCTGATGGAAAGCATGCGCAACACCAATCAGTGGCTTGGATCAACAGCGCGCGCTTTTGCATCCTATCCTGTGATGTCATGGGGCGCGAACCCCGCGATGGACTGGCTCAAGGCCTGGGGCGAAGTCACCGAGCGCACATTCGCGCGTATGGTCGCCAAACCTGACTGGAATATTCCGGTGCAAACAAATCTTGATGGCACCGATATGGTGGTAACAACCGAAGTGGTTGTTGAACGCGCGTTTGGTGATCTGATCCGTTTCCGTGTCGGCGCCCGCCCTGACCGGACCCGCAAAGTCCTGTTGGTGGCGCCTATGTCGGGGCACTACGCCACGCTGCTGCGCAAAACCGTCATCAGCCTGCTGCCCGATTGCGATGTCTATATCACCGACTGGCACAACGCCCGCGATATTCCTGTCAGTGAAGGCAAATTCGATATCGAAGATTACACCCTCTATCTGATGGATTTCATGCGCGAGATGGGCCCGGACACCCATGTGCTGGCCATTTGTCAGCCGGTACCGCTTGCGCTGGCGGCGACGGCTTATTTGGCCGAGCTTGACCCTGACGCGCAGCCGCGCTCGCTCACCCTGATCGGTGGCCCTGTGGATCCCGACGCAAACCCGACTGAAGTCACCGATTTCGGACGCTCTGTCACCATGGGGCAGCTGGAAGAGACCATGATCCAGCGCGTCGGTTTCAAATATGCGGGCGTCGGCCGGATGGTGTACCCCGGGTTGTTGCAGCTTGCATCGTTCATTTCAATGAACGGCGAGACTCATGCCAACGCCTTCCGCGATGAAATAATCCGTGTCGCAAAAGGCGAAGCCTCGGACCATGACCGGCACAATCAGTTTTACGACGAATACCTTGCTGTTATGGATATGACCGCCGAGTTTTATCTTTCGACCGTCGAGCGCATCTTCAAAGGCCGCGAAATAGCGCGCAACGAATTTGTGGTTGCCGGTCACAAGGTGGACTTCAGCAAGATCACGACCGTTGCTGTCAAAATCGTTGAAGGCGAAGACGATGATATCTCGGCCCCTGGCCAGTGTCTGGCTGCACTTGATCTGCTCACGGGTCTGCCAGACAGCAAGAAGGCCGCACATCTTGAACCTGGCGCGGGCCATTACGGCATCTTTGCCGGGGGTAGCTGGCGCAACAATATCCGGCCACTGGTGCTGGATTTCATTGATGCCAACGCCGACGGCCCAAAGGGCAAATCGCGCAACGTCGTTGCGATCAAGTAAATCGGCTGGCTGGCGCTGCCGGTCGCAGCATCATGGGTTGCTTCATCCAGCGCTGTAACGCGTCGGTTGTGGCATCGGGTGCCTCAAGCGTGGGCAGATAGCCCGCGCCTTCGATGATCTCCAGCTGCGCATAAGGGATCAGTTCGGCCAGAAATTCATGGCGTTTGAGCTGATACTGCCCGTCATAGCGTCCGCAAATCACCGCCGTTGGCTGCAGGATTTGGCGCAATGTACCTTGTTGGTCCTTGCGGCGCTGCAAAGCGCGCGCCTGTTTGACATAAGTCTCCGGCCCCAGCGCATCACCCATCGCCGTCAGTTCGCGCACCAGTTCAACCTTATCCGTGGACGGGGCCATCCATGTCGAGTTGATTTCATGCTGCAAGACATCTTTCCATCTGCCCGCGCGCGCCGCGATGATATGCGGCTCGCGCGCGGCTGCGGCTTCGGGGGTGTCTGCTTGCGGGCTTGTGCTGATCAAGGCAATCCGCGTGACGCGTTCGGGGGCGCGTCGGATCACCTCCATCGCAACCATTCCGCCAAGACCCATGCCGCAAAGCGCAAATTTAGGCGGCGACCAGCTGAGGATCTGGCTTGCGATCTCCTCGATCCGTTCCCCACAGGTGGGGGGGGCGATCATGACGGCATGCGCCTGCGACAGCACCTGTAGTTGCGGCGCAAAAACGCGCGCGTCAGATAACATCGGCGGAATCATCACCAGCGTTTCACGCGGCATTGTGCAAAAGCCCTAACAAACTGCTCAACCTTTATCGGTTTTTTACCACTGTGGCGCGGGAACCGTTGTTCTGCAAGTGTTTCAGCGTCCAGTCAGCCCTTGCACCCAAGCGATAATCTGCCGAGCAAGGAGGTCTGTCTGGCCGGGCGAGAAGACATCGCCAGCCATCACATGCCCCATCGCATCGTCTGCGGGCATTTGTGCAAGCGTCACAACATCCGTATCGCACCCCCAGCGCGCAATAACCTGACGTGTGTCATCCGGGTGCACCACCTGATCGCCTTCATTGAAACAAAAGAGCGCGGGCGTCTGGATGACCGCAAGATCCGCATTGCGCACAGCACGCACCGCATCGGCCATGACATGCACCGCCGCGATCGGCACGTTCAGCGTCCAATAGGCGGCGTGATCTGCGTTGATCGGCTCAATCCTGCGCGTGGCACCAGCGACGTACTTGGCCCAATGCCGCGCTGCGGGCAGATCAAGCACGCGCTGCACCGTACGGTTGCGCAGCCCAAAGTTGGGCGAGACATGGACCATTGCTTTCACCTGCATACCCTCAGCCAAAGCGAGCGTCGCCAAGGTGCATCCGGTGGAACAGCCCATGACGATGACCTCTTCGCCCAGGGTTTGCGCAATCGCCATCGCCCCGGCCACGTCACGACGCCAATCGGCCAGCGTGGCCCGCCCCATTGCATCGCGATCCTGCCCGTGGCCCGTCAGCCGCGTGAAATGCAGGTTTGCGCCCAGTGCATCGGCCACGAGGTCCGGTAGCGGGCGCAACTCTTGTCCGGTTGCAGAAAACCCGTGAATGTAAAGAACCGCCATCTGCGTGCGCGTAGCAGGCGCACCCGCCCAGATGATCTGCTTTTCGCAGCCTGCGCGCAGGTTGGGCACCTGTGCCTCTGCGCTGGCAAGTGTGGCCTCTATGGTCGCCAAATCAGGCAAGTGCACGTCCAGCCATGGGCCGGTAGACCACCACCAGACCAAGGAGTGCCACGATCAGGATACCAGCCGGAATGAGCGTGATCGCCATTTGCAATGCCCGCAGCGCATCTGCGGACTGCGACACCACAGTCCCCGTCGCCTCTTGCCATCCTGCCGCCGCCAACGTCAGGCCCAATACGGCAGGGGCCACTGCATTCGCCAGCTTTTGTCCAAAGAGCCAGACCGCCGAAAATGCCCCTTCAATAGCCACACCGCTCTCGCGGCGGGTGATGTCCATCAGATCCGGGTAGATCGCCCAAGGGATTTGCTGATAGGCGCCGTTTGTCATGCCCGCCAGTACGAACATACCTGCGATGACGGTCACATTGACCGATGGCAGCATCGTAAAAAGCGCGTAGAGCAGCACCACGTAAAGACCCAGCCCCAGCACCAGTGCGCCCAGTTTGCCAAACCTGTGGGACAAAAGCACCCAGACGGCTTGGCTGAGAATAGAACCGACAACAAAGGCCGCGAACATCAGACTGAGCGTGGTCAGCGCAGTGGCTGCCCCCGAGAGCAGCGTATCACCGCTGTCGACGATCAGATAAAGTGCGGCAAAGGGCAGGCCTGCCGTAATCATTGCAATCGCGAGTGTCATGACACCGTAAAGCAGGACCAGAACCACAAAGGCCTTGTTGGCAAAGACCAGCCCGAACATGCCTGTCAGGTTCACCTGTGCTGCCTGTTCAACACGGGGTGCCTTGCGGATCGACCAGAGCGACAACCAGACCGCCCCGATCATGAGCGGTGTGACCAGCAGAGCCGCCATGGCATAACCCGTTGATCCCGCCAGACCGGGGATCACAGCACCACCGATCAGAATACCGATGCTCGCAAACGCCATGCGAAACCCTGTCATCGCAGACCGTTCCTTGGGATCTTGCGTGATCTCGCCCGATTGCGCGCCATAAGGGATTGCCACCATCGTAAAACCGATTGTCGCCACCACAAAGAACGCCACCACCCAAGCCAGATTTGCGCCCATGCCAAGACCTGCTGGCACTGAGAAAAGCCCCACCATCCCCAGAGACATCACCACAACGCCAAAAAACATCCAAGGTGCGCGCCGTCCATAGCGGCTTTGGGTCCGGTCACTCAGATAGCCCACAAGCGGATCGGTAATCATGTCAAAAACCAGAACTGCGGTCGTCACAAACCCCGCAATGCCAACCGGCACCCCCAGATAGGCTGTCAAATAGGTCAGAACGAGGAGTTGCTTGACCACAACAAAGACAACAACGCCCATGTCGGCAAGGCCCCAGCCTGCCTTCTGCCCCAACGATAGCGCCATACTGCCCCCTTTCCAAGGATGTCCGGCAGACTAAGCAGAGGCTTCGTTTTTCCCAAAGCGGAACGTGGCGTCAGTCGTAGGGTGGGTGTTCACCCACCTGCCCCAAGACATCCTCGACCGCCGCCACGATGATGTCGAGGCAGGTCTGATCAGAGAACCGATGATCGGCCCCTTTCACAAGCGTCAGCCGCATGTCGGGGCCTGTGGCATGGTCCAGCAGCCGCAGAGCCACGGACATATCCACATCCGCATCGGCGGTGCCCTGCAAAAACCGCACCGGAAAAGGCAGCGGTAGCGGATCACGCAACACCAACCGCGTCCGCCCTTCCTCAATCAGGCGGCTAGTGATGATATAAGGCTCGCCGTACTCCGACGGTAGCGCCACCTGCCCCGCCATCAGTTCGGTTTTTTGGTCGTCAGAGAACCCCGCCCACATGCTGTCTTCGGTAAAATCCGGCGCGGCAGCGATGGTCACCAACCCCGCAACCCGTTCCGGCATGACCCGTGCGACAAGCAGGGATATCCACCCGCCCATACTGGACCCGACGAGCACGACCTTGCCCGCCAGCAACCCGATGGCCGCGCAAGCATCTTCGAACCAGTCACCGATTGCACCATCAGTGAACGCTTCGCTGCTTTCGCCGTGACCCGAGTAGTCGAACCGCAGGAACGCCCGGCCCTGCGCGCGCGCCCATTCCTCCAGAAAGACCGCTTTGGTCCCGCCCATGTCGGATTTGAAGCCGCCAAGGAACACGACAGCGGGGCCGGTCCCGTCGGTCAGGTGATAGGCGATCCTGCGCCCTTGCGGTGTTACAAGTTCATCAGGCATTTTGTACGTCTTCCAAGCCGGTTGCGATCAGGCTTGCAAGAAAACACATCGCTGCAAAAAGGCCAATCACCAAGGTCACGCTGTAGGCAGCGAGCGCTGCAAAAAGCGCGCCTGCCGTCAAGAGCACGACACCGACGATTGTATTGGACACCGCTGTATAGCTTGCCCTGACGGCTGGAGCAGCCATATCTACCAGATGCGTCGAACGTCCCTGCCGCACGCCGTTGTATGCAATCATGATCCCGAATAGCATCACTGGGATCACCCCTGTCACCGTACTGATGCCCGTGAGATCAAGGACAACAACAAGTGCCAGCATCCCGCCTCCCGCTACTCCGGCAAGCCGCAACACAGCCGCTGACGAGCGATCCGACAACCGCCCCCAGACATAGGACGACAGTAACGACGCCACTGCCGAAGCCAGCACGAGAACGCCCAGCTGGCCCAGCGCGCTATCGGGTTGCAGCATCACCAGATAGGGCGGCGCAAGCGCTGTTCCGACAAGCAAACTGCGCACGACAATAAAGCGGGTCAGCTGCGGGTCGTCGCGCAACAGCGAAAACTGTGCGACAGCATCAGTACCGTCACCCTCCATCGGCACTTCCCGAAGTGTGGAAAACAGCACCGCCGCGCCAACCCAGAGACAGGCCGCCAAGCTGATGGCCCCGATCACCAAAGCGTAACGCCCGCCAACGCCCAACACCAAAATCAGCGCAAAAACGATGACGCCGACGGCAGCGGACGAACTGGCAAAACCGGTTGCCGTACCCCGGCGCGATTTCGCGACGGTCTTGCCCAGCACATCCTTGTAGCTTGCCGAACAAACCGAGCGCGCCAAAGCCAGCAGCGCCAGAAGCCCCACGATGGTCGCGCCCGCCACGGTCCCCTCCAGCGTCAGCCCTGCCAGCACGATCAGCGCCGCAGCAATGCCCTGCACAAAGGCGCCACCGGCCCAGAACCATTTGCGGATCTTGCGACGCGCGATGATCGGCGCCGTCCAGAGTTGCGGTAAAAGCGCACCCGCTTCACGCACGGGGACAAGCAAACCAACCCAGAACGCACCGGCGCCAAGGTTGGTCAAAAGCCAACTGAGCACCAGTTTGGGGTCAATCAGCCCATCGGCAATCTTGGACGCACTCAGTGAAAGGATATGGCGCAGAAAACTGCCCGTCTCGGCCTTGGCCGCAGCATCGGGTAGATCGGTGTCGTCACTGGACCCATCGGTCAGTGTGGCGAATAGTTTTTGAGATAGTGTCTGTGTCATTGTGCTCTCCGGCCCAATGACCTAGCGCGCCGCGCAGGGTTTTCACGCGGACAACCCCAGTCTGTTTATTCAGCCGCTCACATAGACCGACTTTTTGGGGCGATAAAAGATTTTCTGGTCGTGCAAACGGCCCAGCAGTTCCTCGTTCTCGCGCTGGTCTTGCTCAATCACGCGGATCGATTCCAAATGTGCCGGATTTTCTTCTGTCAGGGCCAGACGCATGCGCGACAATTCACGACCACGGGCGCGCAGCGCCTCTTCGATCATATCGACATCGCGAATGCTCAGGTCAAACGTGCGGTTGTAGCTTGGCATGGACTTACCCCAACATCTAGGTTTCGGATCGGAAACTCATGTCGTGTTTACCGCCATTTGCGTCGCAGTCAACGTATATCTGTGCATACAAATCATGCGGCACGCGCAAAGCGCTTGACCTCATTGCAGCGCATTGCCATGTAGCGACAACACATAACCCGCAACCGGGCGTTTTGTAGGCGCCAAACAGACGAGGAGCTTGCCCCGAGATGGCACAGATTTCCCTGACATTCCCAGATGGTAACAGCCGCTCTTATGAGGCCGGCATCACTGCTGCCGACGTGGCTGCCGATATTTCCTCCAGCCTGCGCAAAAAGGCGATCAGCGCGACCGTGAACAATCAGCACTGGGATTTGCAGTGGCCGATTGAAGCCGACAGCAGCATCGCCATCAACACAATGAAAGACGAAGCGCCCGCGCTGGAACTGGTGCGCCATGACCTCGCGCACATCATGGCGCGCGCCGTGCAGGAAATCTGGCCCGAAACCCAAGTCACGATCGGCCCTGTCATCAAGGACGGCTGGTACTATGACTTCGACCGCAAAGAGCCCTTCACGCCAGAAGACCTCGGGACCATCGAAAAGAAGATGAAAGAAATCATCAACAAACGCGATGAGGTCCGCACCGAGATCTGGGAGCGCGATGTCGCGATCCAGTATTACAAGGACCGAGGCGAGCCCTACAAGGTTGAGCTGATCGAAAGCATCCCCGGCGATGAGCCGCTGCGCATGTACTGGCACGGCGACTGGCAGGACCTGTGCCGTGGCCCGCATTTGCAACATACTGGGCAGGTGCCTGCCGATGGTTTCAAGCTGATGTCCATTGCCGGTGCCTATTGGCGCGGCGACAGCGACCGCGCGATGTTACAACGCATCTACGGCACGGCCTTCACCAATAAAGAAGGTCTCAAGGCGCATCTGCATATGCTCGAAGAGGCCGCCAAGCGCGACCACCGCAAACTGGGCCGCGAAATGGACCTGTTCCACATGCAGGAAGAGGCCCCCGGTCAGGTGTTCTGGCATCCCAATGGCTGGACTGTTTACACCGAATTGCAAGATTACATGCGCCGCCAGCAACGCAAGGGTGGGTATGTCGAAGTGAACACACCGCAGGTCGTGGACCGCAAACTGTGGGAAGCATCGGGTCACTGGGAAAAGTATCAGGACCATATGTTCATCGTTGAAGTTGACGAAGAACACGCCCGCGAAAAATCGGTGAACGCGCTGAAGCCGATGAACTGCCCCTGCCATGTGCAGATCTTTAACCAAGGTCTGAAATCCTATCGTGACCTGCCCTTGCGCATGGCCGAATTCGGATCGTGCAACCGATATGAACCTTCTGGCGCGCTGCACGGCATTATGCGGGTCCGTGGCTTTACGCAGGACGACGGCCACATTTTCTGCCGTGAAAGCCAGATTGAGGAAGAAACTGCAGCGTTTATCTCGTTCCTGAGCGGCATCTACAAAGACCTCGGGTTCGAGAACTTCAAAGTGAAGTTCTCCGATCGCCCTGAAAAGCGTTCTGGGTCCGACGAAGTGTGGGACAAGGCCGAGGCCGCCCTGCTGGCCGCGACCCGCGCCGCCGGGATCGAGCCGGAGCTGAACCCAGGTGAAGGGGCGTTCTATGGCCCCAAGCTCGAGTTTGTGTTGACCGATGCGATCGGGCGTGACTGGCAGTGCGGCACACATCAGGTGGACTTTGTGCTGCCCGAGCGGCTGGATGCGACATACATCGGCGAAGACGGCGCGAAACACCGCCCTGTCATGCTGCACCGCGCGACACTTGGATCGTTCGAGCGGTTCATCGGTATGCTGATCGAAGAACACGCAGGCAAGCTGCCGTTCTGGTTGGCACCACGTCAGGTGGTTGTGGCGACGATTGTCTCCGATGCCGATGACTATGCGCTGGAAGTCGTGGCTGCCCTCAAGGCGGCAGGCGTGCGCGCAGAGGCGGATTTGCGCAACGAGAAGATCAACTTCAAGGTCCGTGAACATTCGGTTGGCAAAGTGCCGGTCATTCTCGCACTTGGCGCGCGCGAGGTTGAAGAGCGCACGGTGACCGCGCGGCGGCTGGGCGAGAACAAAACCTCTGTAACATCTCTGACCGAAATTGTTGCAGAGCTGGGTAAAGCGGCCATGCCGCCTGACCTTCTGTAACATTCCAGCGCTGGAACCTGTAACAAACCCGCCGATGCCCCCATCGGCGGGTTCTTTGTTTTTAAAAGAAAATCACAGGTGCGGCAGGCGGTCGCAGGCAAAAACAGGCTCACATCACCTCACGCGGGCGCGATGCACAGCCCTGTGAATAGCGTGCAGGCGCGATTGGCCGCTAGGGTTTGGGCATCGCCGAACACCGGCGACAAACTATTGCTGACCCAACTCAAGGAGATTTTTCCATGTCCAACACTACTAAAACAATTTTTCTCGCAAGCGCTGTTGCCACCGCCGTCGCCGGCCTCGCGACAACTGCTGCAGCACAGGAAAACGTGAAATGCTTTGGGGTCTCGCTGGCTGGCGAGAACGACTGCGCCGCAGGTCCCGGCACGACATGTGCGGGCACGTCCACTGTTGACTACCAAGGCAACGCCTGGACGCTGGTACCTGCCGGCACGTGCGAAACAATGGAACTGCCTGCCGCAGATGACGGCATGGCACGTATGGGGTCGCTCGAAGCACTTGAGCGCGATCTGCCTGCATAAGTTGAACAACACGTAAGGTGGATCTTGATCCACCTTACGTCTCATCTGTCCAAAGGTGCCCTGCCATGTTTGATGCCATACAAAACCCCACCCTGCCCCCATGCCCCGGCGTCGGCTACAAGGCCCAGCACTACCGCGACATCATGGATCACCCCGGCCCGCTCGGGTGGCTGGAAGTCCATGCCGAAAACTATATGGGCGACGGCGGCCGCCCGATTGCGCAGCTCCGCCACCTTGCCGAACGCTTTCCGATCTCCGTGCACGGCGTCGGCCTGTCGATCGGCGGCGAAGGCGCTCTGGACGGCGACCACCTTGCCCGTCTCAAGCACCTGATTTCATGGCTGAACCCTGCCAGCTTCTCTGAACATCTGGCATGGTCTACGCACGACAGCCATTTCTACAACGATCTGCTCCCCCTCCCCTACACCACCCAGACGCTCGACCGTGTCGCCTCTCACATCAACCAAGTCCAAGACACAATCGGACGCCCCATGTTGCTAGAAAACCCCTCCAGCTATCTAGCATTCACCGAAAGCACGATGTCGGAAACCGATTTTCTGCACGCACTAACCCGGCGCACAGGATGCGGATTGCTGCTCGACGTCAACAACGTCTTTGTCAGCGCCACGAACCTCAAAACCTCGCCCCAAGCCTACATCGACGCTTTTCCGCTCGCCGCTGTTGGCGAAATCCATCTTGGTGGACATGACGAGGATGAAGACGAGACCGGTGCGCCGCTCTTGATCGACAGCCACGGCAAGGCAGTGGTTGATCCGGTTTGGTCCCTGCTGGATTATACGCTGGCCAAATGCGGACCCAAACCGCTCTTGATTGAATGGGATACGGACGTGCCGGAATGGACCGTTTTGTCCGAGGAAATCGCGCGTGCTGACCGCGCACTGGCGATGGTGGCGTCATGACCGTGACACAAGCCGCTTTCAAAGCCGCAATGCTGGATCCGATGTCAGCTGTTCCTACTGGCATCCTTAATCCCGATGGCAAACCCGCCAGCAAACGCTTTGATGTCTACCGCAACAACGTGGCCGTCGGTCTCTCCGACGCACTCGAGGCTGCTTTCCCCGTCGTGCGTAAGCTGGTTGGCGATGAGTTCTTTCGCGCGATGGCAGGTGTTTACCTACGCCAGCATCCGCCCAAGACCCCGCTGATGATGTTCTACGGTGATGCGATGCCGGGGTTTCTGGCCCGCTTCAAACCAACACAATCCTTCAGCTACCTGCCTGATATCGCCCGCATCGAGCTTGCCATGCGCCATGCCTATCATGCCGCCGATGCGGCACCGATTGCAGCCGAGGCGCTGACGGCTCTTGCGCCCGATGCGCTGATGGGTGTCCGTTTGCGCATCGCGCCGGCGACACACGTGGTCAGCTCAAACTATCCAATACACGCAATCTACCGTGCCAACACCGAACCCTCTGCGCCCAAACCCGTCATGCGGCCCGAGGCTGTGATGATCGCACGGAAGGGTTTTGATCCTACCCTGCATCCGATCAATGGTGCCGCTGCGAACTGCATTGCTGCGCTTAAAGATGGGGCAACCTTGGGCCAGACCATCGCGAGCGCCGATGACAGTCTCGATTTAGGTGCTGTCCTAGGGTTGCTTTTGGCGCAGGGCGCCGTGACTGAAATCTACTGAAAGGCCCATTGCAATGACCACCATGCCGCTTTCCCAGTTGGTCCAGCCGATCAACCGCCTTGGCGATGCGATCCTCCCGATACTCGCAAGGCTGGTTTTTGCTGGTGTGCTGCTGATGTATTACTGGAATTCCGGTGTGACCAAACTGGGTGACGGGGTTTTCGGGTTTCTGCAACCGTCAGCAGGTGCCTATGTTCAAATCTTTCCCAAAGCGATGGAAGCAGCAGGTTATGATACGTCGCAGCTCACAGTCTTTCACTGGGCTGTGGCGACGGGCGGCACCATTGCAGAGTTTCTCTTGCCGCTCTTGATCGTGACCGGACTTTTCACGCGCCTCGCAGCCATCGGCATGATCGGCTTTATCATCATGCAATCCCTGACAGACCTTTTCGGGCATGGCGGGATCAGCCACGAAGGCACGTTGGGCGCGTGGTTTGACCGCATGTCAGACGCCCTGATCCTAGATCAACGGGCGTTCTGGGTGCTTTGCCTGATGATACTGGTGCTGAAAGGCGCAGGTGCGTTATCGGTGGATCGTCTGATCTTTAGAAATGCGCCTTAGGCTCATCAGGTTTGCCCGCCGCAATTGCGAGCAAGCCACCGAGTGCCACAAAGCCGATCGGAAACATCGTGCCGACATTGAACCCGAAGGCCGCGTAGAAGCAAAAGGCACTGATCAGCATAAGAACACCGCCCCAAAGCGCGCGTGACTTGGCCATGGCGCCACCGGCAATCGCCAAAAGCGGTGCGATAAAGCTGGCAAAACGGATAAAACCGGGGTTTTCAAGCAGCCCGAAAAGCTCGCCCACCTCGGTGTGACGTTCAGATAACTCGGCATATCCATAGCCGAACAGACCGACAAGAATGCCGATCAGACCACCGATGAGGCCAAGTATGCTTGCGGCGTTGCGCATGGGGTTTCTCCTTACTGCTCACTTAACGACATAAGCAGTCAATTGTCAGTCGCCAAGGTATTTTGCCTGAACATCCGCTTTCCAGCCCAATGTCCATGCGCCATCCACCTCAATCACAGGGCGTTTCATCAGTGTCGGATGGGCGGCCAGAAGATCAGCGGTCTCTGCGGCCTTTTCGGTATCACTCAGACCACGCCATGTGGTTGAGGCGCGATTGATCGCGGCATCACCGAACTGCGCAATAATCGCAGTGCGATCCGCCTCGGAAACACCATCAGCACGCACGTCGATCACTTGCGGGCTATGTCCAGCCGCAGCCAGTGCCTTGAGCGCTTTTCGACATGTGTCGCACGACTTTAAACCAAAAAACCGCATTTCGCCTCCATTTTCAGCAATAAATCACCAGATAACGCCGATGCGACCTTGTGTCATTTGCCTTTTGCACAAAACCCATAATTCTTAAGACACGAAGGCGAAGGGAAGTCCGCTGATCGCGGGGCCCAAGACCTGCCCAACCCTACGGGGTGCGATAATTTAAGGAGAGCGGAGCATGCCAAGTGGCACCGTAAAGTGGTTTAATACGACAAAAGGTTACGGGTTTATTGCGCCCGACGATGGCGGCGTGGATATTTTCGTCCATATTTCAGCGGTGGAACAATCCGGCCTGACAGGTCTGGCCGACGACCAGAAAGTGACCTTTGATCTGATCGAAGGACGTGACGGGCGCAAGATGGCGGGCAATATCGCCACAGCCAACTAAGCCCAAACCACCGGTATGAATACGGATCACGGGGTGCACCCGTTGCCCCCTGATTAGTATTTTCTTTCGGGCATGCGGCTGCGAACCAATGCCAGCATGTCGTCTTTTTCCATGACCGGGGCGCGGATGGCTTCTTCTTCCTTGCGCATTTCCTTGTCAAAAGCTTTCTGGCGCGCCACGATCGCGTCACGTTCGCGCATGTAAACCAGCACAGCGCCCGCGCACTGCAGGCTGAAAAAGAACAGCATCACAAACAGCGTCACACCGATGAGGATGATCGCATCCGGTCCCAGCGTGGCGAAATCCCCCAATTCGTCAAAGGTCGCGATCCGGGCGATCTCGGCCAGGGCATTTTGCGCAAGACCTGTCATCGCAAGACCGACAAGCACCAGCGGAACGGCAAAAGACAGCCCGATATAAGACAGCAAAACCAAGGCAAAGACAGGCAGAAAACCGTTGCCAAAACCGTAGAACGGCGTGTGCGCGCGGTCGGTCGGGTCCTTGCCCACAGACGCCCCTGCGAATGGCACCAGAAGGGCCGCGCGCAGCGCAAAGCTCACAAGAGCGACCACCCCGATCAGCACCCATGTCAGAACGGGGCTGACCCCCGTCAAATCCCTGACCAAAGCGTCTGTGTCACGCGCCTCAAGGGCCGCGAGGTCGGTCATGTCCAGCGGTGTCAGCCCGATGAAAACCGCGACGCTTGCGACAAACAGGACAAGCATGACGGCCGTCTCGAAAATACTATAGCCGATGGCGGGCTTCATCATGCCGAAATAGCTCACGCTCGGGCGGATGTGATGCGCCTGCAACCCCACCCGCAGGCCGACCATGACCGGCACGACGCTGACCCCGACACCAAAGGCCATGGCAAGCAGAACCCCGAATACCGGCGACACCAGCATCGCAATGGTGATCACGATGAGGGCCAGAAACGCAAAGGCGAAAAGCGCAAGGATGAGCGCGGGCAAGGCAACAAGATACCGCCAGAGAATGGAAAATGAAAAAGGGATTGCGCGCAAAAAGATCACCAGCGGATCTCCTTAATTGAAACGGTCATTGCGACTATGACCGCAAAAACACGCTCATAAAGCGAAAACTTTGCGGCATTCATAGGGCGGCGGGGTGATGTGCGGTGGCGCGGCGTACACATGCGCGGGCACGGCAGGTGGCAAGGGCAGTTTTGAGGGTTCATTAACCAAGCCCATGCGATGACGGGGCATGTCCAACTACCGCCGTCCCAAGTGCGCGGGTGCCACCGTGTTCTTGACCGTCAATTTGGCGGACCGGTCGTCGGATTTACTGGTGCGCGAGATTGCCATTTTGCGGCAAGCCGTAGCCCAGACGCGGGCGGCGCGGCCGTTTGTGATTGATGCGTGGGTTGTGTTGCCCGATCACATGCATTGTGTGTGGACGTTGCCCGAGAGCGATGCGGATTATTCAGTGCGAATGGGTGCCATCAAGGGGCGTTTTACGCAGATGGTCCGTAGGTCGGGGTTCTCCCCGACTCCCACGATCAATAACAGGCACGGTGTTGTCGGTGGCAGGACAAGAGTCGGGGAGAACCCCGACCTACGTGCCGAAGCGCCGATTTGGCAGAAACGGTTTTGGGAACACCACATTCGCGATGATCGCGATTATGCGGCGCATGTGCATTATTGTTGGATCAATCCGGTGAAGCACGGTTTGGTCGCAGACGTGCGCGATTGGCCGTATTCGTCATGGCATCGCGATAACCCGTAGGTCGGGGCTCGCCCCGACGGTGTGGCGGGAGAAGAGGGGTGTTGGTGTGTGTCGGGGAGAACCCCGACCTACGGTTTCTCAGCTTCCGGCGTGGCCTGTTCAACAATCACGCAGGGAACAACGTTGTAGTCGGGTCGAATTGGGAGGCTTCTTGAAACTTTTCGAACAATGCGTTCCAAGCAATTGAATTCAGATTGCAAATGCTGATCGGCATAGACCGTCTGAAAGATATCAAGGGAAAAAGCTCGGGAACCATCAACCGTGAAAAGCACAAGTGCGTCGATGCTTCTTTTCTTGAACGCCGCTGCCGCACAAGCTCGGACCATATCTCTCGTTGGCAAATTCTTCTTTTCCCAACTCAGAGTACTTTGCGTGGATATCTCGGTGAACACGCAACATACAGTTAGAACATCATCATTCGAATGAAACTCAGCCAACTGCTTTTCCGCATCGGATATTCTCTGCTTAAGCATGCCGGTCATCATGTTCGCAAGGCGCCCATGTTCGCTTGGATTGAGTTCAACATGGACTGTACCAAAAACTATGAAGTCTTCTTGCTTGGCCGACTGCAACATCTCGCCATTGGTCTTGCCTGCGGACAAGTCTACGGAAATGGTTTTCCTTTCTATGGCAATTCTATCGGTTGGGAGAAAATGGTCGGGCGCTTTTCCCGATGAACTAGAGTTGCCAACTTCGTCAGGTCTAATTGCGTCCGGGCAAACCTCATGCAAAACCTTCGCAAAGTTATCGCTCAGTTGCTGCATCGGGGTTTGTTTTTTCACCCAATAATCCCCTCAAACTCCCGCCATTCGCCTTTGGACATCCCAGAGGTCTCTTGCGTGACCTCTTCACCTTTGAGCATACGCCGCACGCAGTCAATCGCCTTAGACGAGAGTGTGGCGCCGCCCATGCGGTAGTCTTCGAACGCGCCGTAGGCGGCAGGCACCCAGTCGGCGACGACTTTGCAGATTTCATCGGCGTAGACCCGGATTTCGTATTGCGCGTGGCTGTCGGCGCGCAGGCGCAGGAAGTGGAAGAGGTTGTGCAGGTCGACCTTCCAGTACCATTGCGTATAGATGTTGGCGGGCAGGTTCATGCGGGCGAGTTCGCGGGCAAGGCCTTGTTGGCCGTCGTCAGAAATCATCTCGGCGTAGTGGTCATAGCAGCGCGCGGCGTCGCCTTTGAGGTATTCCAGCACGCGGGCGGCTTCTTCGCCGGTCAGCGCCTCGCCCCTGCCCTGATTGTTGATCACCGATTGCGCGGCGAGTTTATCCGGCTCGGGGATATAGAATTCGCGGTCGAGGATCGAGTAGCGCGCGGAGTATTCGTTGACGTTGGCGGTGCGGTGCCGGATCCACTGGCGGGCGACAAAGACGGGCAGTTTGACGTGCAGCTTGATCTCGCACATCTCGAACGGGGTCGAGTGCCAGTGGCGCATCAGGTAGCGGATCAGCCCTTCATCGTTCTGAACCGATTTGGTGCCTTTCCCATAGGACACCCGCGCCGCCTGACAGATCGCCGCGTCGTCGCCCATGTAGTCGATCACGCGGATAAAGCCGTGGTCGAGCACGTCGTAGGCTTTGTAAAGGTGCCCTTCCATGCCTTCGGACACAGCCCGCAAGGTGGGTTTTGCAGTGCTGCGGAGTGTGTCGATTTCGGCCTGTTGGTCTGGGGTGATGGGCATGGCGTGTCTCCGGGCTGACGGTGAGTCGGGATGAAGTTGCGCCACTATAGAAAATGGTGGCCTGCGACAAAACCATATATAGTGGTTGGGGGAACGATTATATCAACAGATGTGTGTTGACATGGCGGGGCGGGCCGAAGAGCTTGGCGCCACTGACGACGCGGGCGCGCCCGCAAAACATATTGATGCGTTGCGTAGACAGAGGACCAGCTTATTGAATTTCAAGGTTTTCGCAGTGGTGTTCGCGCTGTCCGGTTCGGACCTTGTGGCACAAGAGAACACAGCTGTCCCGCTTGATCAGGCGTCTTCTGTTGCCGCACAAGCCCTCATCGCAGGTGACCCCGCCCTTGCCCTGCAGATCGCAGAGGCCGTTCTGGCCCAGCGTCCCGATGACCGTACCGCACTGATCGTTGTCGCAGCTGCGGCTCCGCAGTTGGGCGATGCCGCCCGCGGCCGCGCCGCAGGTGCGCGCGCCTTTGCCGTGTCCCAAAGCGATGCGCAAAGATACGAGGCTGCCCGCCTGACCGCATTGGCCGCGGCCAATGACCGGCGTTATACGCTTGCCACGTTCTGGCTCCGCCGTGCCCTGACGGTTGCCCCCAACGAGCAAGAGCGCAACCGCACCCTGAATGATGCCCGTGGCGTGAGCCGGTTGAACCCCTGGTCCACGGGGCTGTCGTTTTCGCTTGCCCCGTCGAACAACGTGAATGGCGGGGCCGAGGATGAAGCCTCGACCGCGCCCGGCAACCCGACCGGCACATTGTCAGCCGATGCGCAGGCCATCGCGGGATGGCGCGGGGTCCTTGCGTTCAACACCAATTATCGCCTGCATCAATCGCGCCAGAGCCGCACGACCGTCGGCGCGCAATATCGCGGTACACGAGTGCGTATCACTGACGACATCGACATCCCTGATGAAGCGTTTACAAGCGATTACTCCGAAGTTTCCCTGCGCCATGAGCGTGCACTCGAAAACGGCACGATTTCCTTGCGTGCCACGCGCGGACTTTATGAATATCGTGACCTTCGTGGGCCTTCAGGTGCGCAGGTTGTCGATTACGAATACTATGACATCTGGCGGTTGGGCATCGACCGTCAGCTGCCGCTGAATGCCCAGACTGTGTTGTCTTTTTCGGTTGGTCGGGAATGGCTGGAATATCAGAACGCGGGCATTGGTGAGGTCAACCGCGTGACGGTTGGTACCGGCCTTGTGCGCCAACTCGAAAGCCGCGACCGCATCGGGGGCAACATCACACTGGTTGATAACAAGGGCGACAACGTCAACTATACATCGCGGGATCTGACGCTGAGCGGGAATTATCGCTGGGCTGAACCGTTGGGGCCGATCACCCTTGGCTTGGGCGGGGGATTTCGCTGGAGCGATTATCCGGACTACAACCTGTTGTTTGCCGTCACGGGCGGCCGTCAGGACCGGACGGTTTTCGCCAATGCCGATATCGGATTTCCCGGAATATCCTATGCGGGCTTCACACCCGGCCTGCGGATCGACGCAAACCGCACAGACAGCAACGTGAGCCGTTTCGATCGCACCACATTTTCAGCGAGCCTGACGATTTCATCGCAGTTCTAGTAAAGCTGGCGGATGGTGCTGTGAGAGAGGATTGAACTCTCGACCTCACCCTTACCAAGGGTGTGCTCTGCCACTGAGCTACCACAGCATCCGTGAGGCGGGGAATTAGCGGCAATCGCCCCTTGGTGCAAGCCCTCTCTGGACGGTTTTTGCCGGTATTGATAAGACCACCCCTATGAACGACAAACAGACCAAGCCCAAAGCCGAAAAGAGCGTCCAAACCCGTGAAGACCGGTTGAAGGCGGCATTGAAGGCCAATATGGCCAAACGCAAAGCGCAGGCACGCGCGCGGGCGGCCGCCCCGTCCACTGAACAGAAAGAGTAGGCAGCATGGATTCCATCTTGGTGACAGGCGGCACACCGCTGAACGGCAAAATTGCGATTGCGGGGGCCAAGAACGCGGCCCTTGCACTGATGCCCGCGGCCTTGTTGTCAGAAGAGCCTTTGACGCTGACCAACGCCCCGCGCCTGTCGGATATCGCGACCATGACCGCCTTGTTGCGGTCTTTGGGTGTGGAAGTGACCTCGATGCAGGATGGCAAGGTGCAGGTTCTGTCCAGCCACGCCATGACATCCACAACAGCGGATTATGAAATCGTGCGCAAAATGCGGGCGTCAAACCTTGTTTTGGGCCCGCTTCTGGCGCGGCATCATCAGGCGGTCGTCTCCTTGCCCGGCGGCTGCGCCATCGGCGCGCGCCCGATGGATATCCATGTCACCGCACTTGAGGCGATGGGGGCCGAGATTGAATTGAAAGACGGCTATCTGCATGCCAGGGCCCAAGGCGGTTTGAAAGGCGCGCGGGTACCGTTGCGCTTTGCCTCGGTCGGGGCGACTGAAAACGTGCTGATGGCTGCGACTTTGGCCAAAGGCACCACAGTGATCGAAAATGCCGCGCGCGAACCCGAAATCGTTGATCTGGCGGAATGCCTGCGCAGGATGGGCGCCCACATCGAGGGTGAAGGCACCAATACGATTACGATTGAGGGGGTGGACCGTTTGGGGGCTGCGACCCATCCTGTCGTGACCGACCGGATCGAGCTTGGCACCTACATGCTGGCGCCTGTCTTTGCCGGTGGCGAAGTGGAATGTCTGGGCGGACGTCTTGATCTGGTGGGCTCATTCGTTGAAAAACTGGATGTCGCCGGTGTGGATGTGAGCGAAACGGAACACGGCCTGAAAGTAAAGCGCCGCACGGACCGCGCGCAGGCGGTGGATGTGACAACCGAGGTTTTCCCCGGTTTCCCGACCGATTTGCAGGCGCAGATGATGGCGATGCTCTGTACCGCTAACGGTACGTCAGTGCTGGAAGAAAAGATTTTCGAGAACCGCTTCATGCATGCGCCAGAGCTGATCCGGATGGGTGCCAATATCGAGGTCCATGGGGGTGTGGCCACGGTGCGCGGGGTGGACCGCCTGAAAGGCGCGCCTGTGATGGCGACCGATCTGCGTGCCTCGGTGTCATTGATCCTTGCCGGTTTGGCCGCAGAGGGCGAGACGACTGTCAGCCGGATTTATCACCTTGATCGCGGGTATGAGCATATCGAAGAAAAACTGCGCGGTGTCGGCGCGCGGATTGAGCGGGTGTCGGCATGAGTGAAGATGCACGTTTCGAGGACGGGCGCGAGGCACCTTTGCGCCTGAAGGCGCTGGATACCGAGGATGTGGCGGTGATTGCCGCACTGGTGCAGGATGCGGTGTTTCCGGCGTCCGAGATGAAATGGGATCGCAAAGCGCGGCGTTTTGCAATTTTGCTCAACCGTTTTCGCTGGGAAGACGCGCCGAAGGCGGAAATGCGCAAACGCAGCTATGAGCGTGTGCAGGCGGTTTTGGCTGTGGAAGACGTGCACAAGGTGCAGGTGCAGGGTGTCGATCAGGCCGATACGGATATGGTGTATTCGCTTTTGTCGCTTGCGTTTCTGCCGGGTGAGGATGGCACCGGCCGTGTGGAGCTGACACTGGCTGGCGATGGTGCGATTGCCTTGGAGGTGGAGGCCTTGGAGGTCGTGCTACGCGATGTCACACGGCCCTATGTGGCGCCATCCCGAAAGGCGCCGTCGCATCCCGAATAGCGTCACTGGGCCCCGGACCTGATCCAGGGCCTTTCGCGCGCGGCACGGTCGAGGTCCCGGATCGCGTCCGGGACTGCGCCGTGCTCTATTGATGCCCCCTGCCCTGAACGCTATGTCCTGCGCCAAGGAGAATACCGATGCCACAGTTTCTATCCACCACTGATCCCGATTTCGAGGCCCGCTTTGCCGCGATCCTAAGCGCAAAACGCGAAGACAGCCCCGATGTGGATCATATCGTGGCAGAGATTATCGCGGATGTGCGCAAGCGCGGCGATGCGGCCGTGCTGGAGCTGACGGCAAAGTTTGACCGGCTGCACCTGACGCCGCAAACACTGCGTTTCACAGCCGAAGAGATTGCGGCGGAATGTGCATTGGTTGATGACGCCGATCGCGCGGCGCTTCAGCTTGCCGCTGACCGTATCCGTGCCTATCACAGCCGCCAGATGCCCGAAGACGCGATGTGGACCGATCCGGACGGTGCAACGCTGGGGTGGCGCTGGACGCCTGTGTCGGCTGCGGGACTATATGTGCCAGGTGGAACGGCGTCTTATCCGTCATCAGTGTTGATGAATGCGATACCTGCCAAAGTGGCGGGTGTGCAGCGTTTGGCGATTGTCGTGCCGACGCCGGACGGCGTGACCAATCCGCTGGTATTGATGGCTGCCAAAATTGCCGGTGTCGACGAGATTTACCGGATCGGCGGCGCACAGGCGATTGCCGCCCTTGCTTACGGGACCGAATCGATCGCCCCTGTCGACAAGATCACGGGTCCGGGCAACGCCTTTGTGGCCGCGGCCAAGCGACGGGTGTTTGGCAAGGTCGGCATTGATATGATCGCAGGTCCATCCGAGATTTTGGTCATTGCCGACAAGGACAATGATCCGGACTGGATCGCGCTTGATCTGCTGTCACAGGCCGAACATGACGCAAGCGCGCAGTCGATTCTGATCACCGATGATGCAGGTTTCGGACAGGCGGTTGCCGCGGCCGTCGACAAGCGGCTCGAAACGCTGGAACGGCGCAAGATTGCCAGTGCGAGTTGGCGTGATTTCGGGGCTATCATTACTGTCAGGGATTTTGACGAGGCCGCGCGCCTGTCGGACCGGATCGCGCCAGAGCACCTTGAGCTGTGCACGGCTGATGCCGACGCGCTATCTGCGAAAATCACACATGCGGGCGCAATTTTCATTGGGGGTTGGACACCCGAGGCTATTGGTGACTACATTGGCGGCCCAAATCACGTATTGCCGACGGCCCGGTCCGCGCGGTTCTCAAGCGGGCTATCGGTTATGGATTTCATCAAACGCACGACCCTTTCACGGATGACGCCCGACGCGCTGGCAGCGATCGGGCCTGCGGCAGAACGTTTGGCCATATCTGAGAGCCTTGAGGCCCATGGCCTGTCCGTGCGCGCACGTCTCGACCGCCTGAACAGAGGTGAGCCATGAGCAAGATCATCCATATCCATATCGACGACCGCAATCTGCCGCCGCCAACCCCCGAGATTGATCAGGAACGTAAAGTGGCGATGTTCGATCTGCTGGAGGACAACAGCTTTGCCCTGCCCGCGCGTGAAGGACGCGATGTGCCGCCCGGCCCCTACAAGCTGGAACTTTCCATCAAGGAACGCCGGCTTGTCTTTGAAATCACACAAGAAGACGACACCCCCGCCGGTGAATTTCACCTGTCCCTTGGCCCGTTCCGGCAGGTCGTGAAGGATTATTTCCAGATTTGCGAGAGCTATTTTGACGCGGTCAAAACCCTGCCCCCCAGCCAGATCGAGACCATCGACATGGCCCGTCGCGGCATCCACAACGAAGGCGCGCGGGTGTTGCAGGAACGGCTGGAAGGCAAGGCCGATGTCGACATCGACACCGCCCGCCGGCTTTTTACGTTGATTTGCGTGCTGCACTTCGGGGGCTAGGTAATGGCGCAAGACAGCAAATATGCACCTCTTCCCCAGTCGGTGTTGTTTTGCTGTGACCACAATTCTGTCCGCTCGCCCATGGCCGAAGGGATCATGAAAATGCTCTACGGCAAGCAGTGCTACGTCCAATCGGTTGGCGTGAAAAATGATTTGGAGATTGACGGGTTTGCCGTTGCTGTCTGCGCCGAAATGGGGGTCGAGCTGTCGCGCCACCGGTCGCGTTCATTTGACGAAATGGAAGACTGGGGCGATGATCTGTCGTCTTTCGATCTTGTGCTGGCCCTGTCGCCTGCCAGCCAGCGGCGCGCGCTGGACTTGACGCGGTTTTATCATCTGGACGTCGAATACTGGCCGATCCTTGATCCCACGGGCCTTGGGGACAACCGCGAGGCCCGCCTTGCCGTTTACCGACAGGCCCGTGACCAGATCAAAGACCGCCTGATCGCCCGTTGGGGCCCGGGGATTGCGCAAGAGGACACCTAAGTCACTCAAAAAGTGCCGCGTCAGCCACGTGCGCACGATTAACGCTTGAAAAACCGCCCATTCAGGCGCATGTAAGCGCCGTCTGCAACAAGCAGACGACAGATATAGGAGATCACATGGCCAAGGAAGAACTGCTCGAATTCCCAGGTGTCGTGAAAGAACTTCTGCCAAACGCGACGTTTCGGGTCGAGCTGGAAAACGGCCATGAGATTATCGCGCATACGGCAGGAAAGATGCGCAAAAACCGCATCCGCGTTCTGGCTGGCGACAAGGTACAGGTCGAGATGACACCGTACGATCTGACCAAAGGTCGGATTAACTATCGCTTTAAATAGCGTGAAGCAAAGCTTCGCGCGGCGCGGGGAAGGGATTTGCCAGTGGCAAATCACGGCCGCGCTGGTGGATATTGATAAATGACCACCCTGCCCCCCAATCCTGCATTGAAGCTTGTTCTCGGCTCCGGTTCCCCCCGGAGACTGGAACTTTTGGCGCAGCTTGGGCTAACGCCCAGCGCTGTGCGTGCGCCCGATATTGATGAAGATGTGCGCAAGGGCGAATTGCCCCGCGATTACGTCAAACGGATAGCTACGGAAAAGGTGGCCGCGGTGCAGGCTGACGCCGATGAAGTGGTGCTGTGCGCGGATACCACGGTGGCACTCGGACGGCGGATCATGGGCAAGCCTGCGGACGCGGCTGAGGCAGCACAATTTCTTTTTGCACTGTCAGGGCGTCGCCATAAGGTGATTACCGCCTTGGCCGTGAAGCGCGGCGCACAGGTCTGGACCAAGGACGTGCAAAGCACCGTGGCTTTCAAACAGCTTTCTGATGGGGAAGTGAACGCCTATCTGGCCTCGGATGACTGGCGCGGCAAAGCGGGCGGCTATGCGATTCAAGGGCCTGCGGGCGCGTTTATTCCGTGGATCAACGGGTCTTACACCGGTATTGTCGGTCTGCCCCTGACCGAAACGGCAGGTTTGCTAAGTGCTGCAGGTATTGTGCTTTATGGAGATGTCACATGAAGGGCCGCATGATCGTTCTGGACCATATCGGTGAGATTGAAGCCGCAGCCTATCTTGTGGATGGCAAGCTGGATGATATCCTGATTGACCACGAAGACGCCCCCCGCCCCGGTGCGATCTTCCGTGCGATCTGTGACCGGCCCATCAAAGGCCAAGGTGGTATGATGCTGCGCCTGCCCGCAGGCGAGACGGCGTTTTTGCGACACGGAAAGGGGCTGAAACCCGGTCAGGCGATGCTGGTGCAGGTCACGGGTATCCCCGAAGATGGCAAGGCAGTGCCGGTGACGGACCGAGTGCTGTTCAAAAGCCGCTATGCGATTGTGACGCCGGGCAAGCCGGGGCTGAATATCTCCCGCCAGATTACCGATGAAGATGTGCGCGATGAACTTCTGGCGGTGGCACATGAGGTGTTTGACAGCCCGCATGGATTGATTCTGCGCTCATCCTGCGAAGGCGCTGATGAAGCCGAAATTGCGGATGATATCCTTGCAATGGTGGAGTTGGCCGATGCGGTGTTGGCAGATGCCGAAGGCAGCGACCCAGAGGCGCTGACTGAAGGTGACGGCCCGCATATCGTGGCGTGGCGTGAATGGACCGGTGCTGCCGAGGTTGTGACCCGTGCAGGTTCATTCGCCGATTTGGGTGTGCTGGATCAGGTGGTCGCACTTGGCCAGTCCGAAGTGGCTTTGGGCGAAGGCTCTATGTTTGTTGAGCCGACCCGTGCGTTGGTCGCGGTCGATGTGAACACAGGTAATGATACCTCGCCTGCGGCCGCGCTGAAGGCGAACTTGGCCGCGGCGCGCGCCTTGCCGCGGGCCTTGCGTTTGCGAGGGCTCGCAGGGCAGATTTCGGTCGATTTCGTATCCATGTCAAAGGCCCATCGCAAACAGGTGGAACAATCACTGCGGGCGTCGTTCAAGGCCGATCCGATCGAGACATCGTTGGTGGGTTGGACGCCGATGGGCCTTTTTGAATTGCAGCGCAAACGCGAGCGCCCGCCTTTTCCCAAACATCTGTTCAAGGAAATCTGATGCCCTGCCCGATCTGTGATAAACCGACCGAAACCGATTTTCGCCCGTTCTGTTCCAAGCGTTGCGCAGATATTGATTTGGCGAAGTGGTTTACGGGCGCCTATGCCATTCCTGCGGACAATCCCGAGGACTTGGAAGAGCTCGAACAGCAGTTGGACGCGGCAGAAAGGCAGAAACCGCATTAGCGGTCTGCTTTTCCAACAAATCCCTCTGGACACCCCCCTTTCCCGCGTCTAAAACGCCGCTACCCGATGCGGGCGCACAGCGCCAACATCCCGGTGCCCGGGTAGCTCAGGGGTAGAGCAGTGGATTGAAAATCCTCGTGTCGGTGGTTCGATTCCGCCCCCGGGCACCATTTTAGAGAATATGCCAAGCCATTGCGGTTGTCTGACGGTGTATGCCAGGCATGGCAGCGGCATTATGTCCTGCGCGTTACATTGCAAAGACCTGCGCAGTAGGCCCGCGTCCTGCCTGTTTTTCAATGCGTCCATTGCGCGCTTTTTCACGAACATCTAGGGCATAAAGTCAAAGAAAGCGCCGCCTTGCGTCAAGCGCACGGTTGCTATACAACCTTCACGGTCAAATTCTGTAATCCGTCGATGCTCACCACCATTGTGTCACCTTTTTGAACCGCACCGACACCGGAAGGCGTGCCTGACATGATCACGTCACCTGCCGCGAGCGTAAAGTAGTCCGACAGATAGGAAATCATTTCCGGAACTTTCCAGATCATCTGGTTCATGTCACCAGTCTGGCGGACCTCACCATTGACGGTCAATGCGATTGTACCGTGATCAAGATGGCCGACATCCGCGACCGACTGTAATGGACCCACAGGGGCAGAGCGTTCAAAGGCTTTGCCAATCTCCCAAGGGCGACCCATCTTTTTGGCAATGCCCTGCAGATCGCGCCGCGTCATATCAAGCGCGGGCGCATAGCCCCAGACATGACCAAGCGCGTCTTCAACAGCGATATTGGTGCCACCCGATTTGAGCGCGACCAACAACTCGACCTCATGGTGCACGTCGTTGGTTTGGCTTGGGTAGGGAAAAGTCCCGCTTGCATCCAGATTGTCGGGGTTCTTCTGGAAAAAGAAGGGCGGATCGCGGTCTGGATCATGGCCCATCTCAACAGCATGGGCTGCGTAGTTGCGCCCGATGCAATAGACGCGACGGACAGGAAAAGCCCCTCCTCCCGCGACAGGAATGGTGACAACTGGCGGGCATGGTATCACAAAGTCGGTCACTGATTGCTCCGGTATATTCACAGGTTTACCCAGTGATAGACCTGCGGATATTGGAACTCAATCCCGCCCCTATTTTGCACCGCCGGACACGAACAGGGGATTGCAGAAATTGCTCTGCAACTGTCCCTCTTTGCATATTCACGGGCTGGCCGAGGCAATGCGCATGCGCATGCGCCTCGTCTGCGGGAAGCGATGCATGGCAACTGCGACAGGGCTTTATCCTTGTGCGCAGACCTGCAAGATTACGCAGGTAGAGTTAGGCAAGGGAGGCTTCACGATGAAATGGGCACGTGGCAAGACAGCTGACGGGACAGAACTGACCGGCGTTGTTGCAGAGGACATGCTGCATCCGCGTGCAGCACTTGGGTCGGAACAGCAGGCGGGCGATCCCGTCCCGCTGGCTGACGTCAGTTTACTGGCACCGGTTGTACCCGGAAAATTCATCGGGCTTTGGAACAACTTCAGGGCGGCGGCTGAAAAGGGTGGAATGGAACACCCCGCGCATCCTTTGTATTTCTTCAAGGCAGATACGTCTCTGACCGGTCCGGGCGGTACTGTCGTTCTACCAGCCTCCGCAGGCCGCGTCCTGTTCGAGGGGGAACTCGGCATCGTGATTGGCAAAACCTGCAAAAACATCAGCATCGCTGACGCCGCAGACGCAATTCTGGGCTATACCTGCATCAACGACTTTACCTCGCTCGACATTCTGAACGCAGATCCGTCATTTCCGCAGTGGACCCGCGCCAAGAGCTTTGACGGGTTCGGCGTGGTTGGCCCCGTGATCGCGACCGACCTCGACTGGCGCGACTTAACGATCAAGGTGCTTGTCGATGGCCGCGAACGGCAATCCTATCCGGCCGCCGATATGATCCTGCCGCCTGCGCAGATTGTCAGCGCCTTGTCACACGACATGACGCTCAACCCCGGTGACGTGATTGCCTGCGGCACCTCGATCGGTGCGCGTCCTGTCAAACCCGGCATGCACGTCGAAGTCGTGATCGACGGGATCGGTACTGTCGGTGTGACCACCAGCGCCGAGGCGGAATAAGCACATCCCCGACCTAGTGCGGATGCCAGTATGACGGCAGAGGCAGGCCAATCTGTGTGTTGTGGCGGTTTTTGCCGTGGACGCCTGTACTGTGTTTCATACGCGCGGCGCCTTTTGTGTCAAAACGGCACATTTGGCGAATATATCCAAGGCAATGATGGTTGATCAGGTATTGCGTGTCCTGTTCTCTCCAATTGACCCAGCGGTTATACGGGGTGCATGGCCTGCGGTATTTGCAAATGAAATAGGCTGAATGTAACTTTTGCCCCGGCAACAGGATGCGCCATGAAACTGACCAATGATACCAACGGTGCGCTGCGCTCTCTGCAGCTTGCCGTGTTGAAAACGCCCGACCGCGTCCATGTCGATGACGTTGCCAAAAATCACGGGCTTTCGCGACCGCCAGAAGAACCTGTTGTTGGTGATGTCGTTGAAAGCGTCAATCCCGAAAAGAACACCCGCCCGCTGATGGGTATCTGGGTGCTATCGCGGAAAATGCAGGAGGCCACAGCGACCGTTATGGCCATTTTTGATGATCTGACCATCGCGGATATCTTGGCAAACCGCAACCAATTGATGGAGCGGATCGCCCCGCTGGAAACACCCGCACCCGCGGCGGCCGCCCGATGACCGACACGCAAGAATGGGTCGAACGGTTCCCCGGACTTTCGCGGCTGGAACCTCATATCAAGAAGCTTTTGCTGGCGCGCAGCGCAATCATCGCGGTACCCGGCGGGGTCACGCTCTTTGGGCCCGGAAACTCGCCCGAGAATATGCTGTTCTTGTTGGACGGGACCGTCAGGGTCCAGCAGGTATCGGATACCGGGCATGAAATTGTGCTCTACCGCATCCATGCCGGCGAAAGTTGCGTTCTGACAACCGCCTGCCTGCTGGCTTATGAGAACTATGCAGCCGAAGGGATTTCAGAAACGGCCGTCCAAGCCGCCGCGGTTCCGCGCGACGTCTTCGATGATCTTGTGGCTCAGTCCAAGTCGTTTCGGGATTTTGTTTTCGCAGCATTTTCCAAACGCATCACAGACCTGTTTTTGATGATCGACGAAGTTGCCTTTCAGCGGATCGACGTCCGGCTTGCAGATAAATTGCTCAGGCTCTGTGACGGGCAGGATGTTGTCGCAACAACACACCAGAAGCTTTCGGTCGAATTGGGGACGGCACGCGAAGTCATTTCGCGCCAGCTTCAGGAATTCCAGCGCCGCGGCTGGATTGAACAGGCGCGCGGCAGCGTGACGATCCTTGATCGCGCACACCTTGAAAGACTGGCCGACCATTCCGCGTAACTGTTTTGCGCGCTTGGTGACAATATCACCGAAGTCTGCGTCGCGAGAGGCTATGAAGACTGTATCATTCATAGGAGATAGCAAAATGACTAATAATGTTGGTACATTCGACCGTGCTTTTCGCCTCGTGCTTGGCATCGTCCTGCTGACCTTACCATTTTTCAGCGGCGCAGAGATGTTTCAGTCTGGCACAGCCACGATCATTTCCGTTGTCTTGGGCCTTGTGATGATTGGCACCTCGGCAATGAAATTCTGCCCACTTTACCGCGTTTTGGGCATCCAGACCTGCAAGCTCTGATCGCGCGTCACTTCAAATCGCTTCGGTCGTTTTGCGGCAGCCGTGCTGCCGTGAAACGTACCACGGCCAGTGCCTGATCAATCCAAAGAAGACGCATGACCCATCCCGTCGATATGTCTATCACACGGGGGGGTATCCGCCCATTTTGATGAGGCGACAAACACCATCACATATATCGACAAAGACCCAAACAGCGATCATTGCGCCCTCATAGACAGCATCATGGGCACCGACAGAGAATAGAATGAAACCCGATATATCACGCTACCTGCCCATCCTGACATGGGGCCGGACTTACAACCGCACTGCCCTGTTCAACGATCTTGTTGCCGCGTTGATCGTGACGATCATGCTGATCCCGCAATCGCTGGCCTATGCGTTGCTTGCGGGGCTGCCGGCAGAGGCAGGTCTTTATGCGTCGATTGTGCCGATCATGCTCTATGCGGTCTTTGGCACCAGCCGTGCGCTGGCCGTTGGACCTGTGGCTGTTGTATCCTTGATGACCGCAGCAGCACTGAGCAACATCGTCGAACAAGGCACCATGGGTTACGCCGTTGCGGCCTTGTCGCTCGCGGGGCTTTCGGGCGTTATCCTTTTGGCGATGGGGCTGTTTCGCCTTGGGTTTGTGGCGAATTTCCTCTCCCACCCTGTGATCGCCGGTTTCATCACCGCGTCAGGCATCATCATTGCGGCCAGCCAGCTCAAGCATATCCTTGGGATCAATGCCGAAGGTCACAACCTGTTGGAACTGGTTGTTTCGCTCGTCGCGCATCTGTCCGAGACAAACTGGATCACCGCGATCATCGGTATCCTTGCCACCGGGTTCCTGTTCTGGGTGCGCAAGGGTCTGAAACCTTTGCTCAAACGCTTTGGCCTGCCGGATGGTCTGACGGGCGTGCTCGTCAAGACCGGTCCTGTGGCTGTCGTTGTTGCGACAACTGCCGCTGTCTGGGGCTTGGGGTTGGCGGATCAAGGTGTCAGGATCGTCGGGGAAGTGCCGCAGAGCCTGCCGCCTTTCACGCTGCCCTCTTTTTCGCCTGACCTCTTGGCGCAGCTTTTGCTGCCCGCCTTTCTGATTTCAATCATCGGCTTTGTGGAATCCATTTCTGTCGCCCAAACCCTTGCCGCCAAGAAACGCCAGCGCATTGACCCCGACCAGGAATTGATCGGCCTAGGGGCCGCCAATATCGGGGCCTCGCTGACGGGTGGTTTTCCGGTAACGGGCGGGTTTTCGCGGTCCGTCGTGAACTTTGACGCAGGCGCAGAGACACCCGCCGCAGGTGCCTTTACGGCTGTCGGTCTGGCTATTGCCGCACTTGGCCTGACACCCTTGATTTATTTCCTACCCAAAGCGACCTTGGCGGCGACGATCATCGTGGCCGTGCTCAGTCTGGTAGACTTCTCCATCCTCAAACGCAGCTGGAACTACTCCAAGGCCGATTTTGCGGCCGTTTTGGCGACGATCCTTTTGACGCTCACGCTGGGCGTCGAGGCAGGTGTGTCCGCAGGTGTCGGGCTGTCGATCCTGTTGCACCTCTACAAATCATCCAAGCCCCATATCGCCGAAGTGGGCCAAGTGCCCGGCACTGAACACTTCCGCAACATTTTGCGCCACGACGTGATCACGGACCCGTCCATCGTCACCCTGCGCGTGGATGAGAGCCTCTATTTTGCCAACGCGCGCTATCTGGAAGACAAGATCCAAAGTCGCGTTGCAAAAGACAAAGCAATCCGCCACGTCATCCTGCAATGTGCGGCAATCAACGAGATTGATCTCAGCGCGCTTGAATCGCTTGAGGCCATCAATGAAAGGCTCAAGGAGATGGATGTGAAGTTGCATTTGTCCGAGGTCAAAGGCCCCGTGATGGACCGCTTGAAGCGCGAACATTTCCTCTCCGAAATGACCGGACAGGTGTTTCTATCACAGTTTGAAGCAACCAGGGCCTTGCGCCCGGCATTGGCAACCTGACCATTCGCCAGCCCGCCAGCAGACAAAGGTTTTCAACGCACAATCATCAAGCTACACGTTTGACTAATTTCGCGACGCGTCGAAAACTCAAAGAGCGGTGACACCATGGGCCTGTTCGAACGATATCTTACCCTCTGGATAGCACTTGCGATGGTTGCGGGCATTGCGCTTGGCAGCATCGCACCGGGCCTTGTGAACCTCGTTGCGGCGGCAGAATTTGCCAGCGTGAACCTTGTTGTCGCCGTTCTGATCTGGGCCATGGTTTACCCGATGATGGTGGGGGTCGATCCCCGCAGCCTCAAAGATGTGGTCAAACAGCCCAAGGGCCTTGCCATCACGCTGGTGGTGAATTGGTTGATCAAACCCTTTTCCATGGCCGCATTGGGCGTGCTGTTCTTTGAGGTCGTCTTTGCCGATCTGATCGCGCCCGCGGATGCGCAACAATATCTGGCGGGTCTGATCCTTTTGGGGGCAGCACCCTGCACGGCGATGGTCTTTGTCTGGTCGCAACTGACCAAGGGCGACGAAAGCTATACGCTCTTGCAGGTCTCGGTGAACGATGTGGTGATGGTCTTTGCCTTTGCGCCGATTGTGGCCTTCCTGCTGGGCGTTACGGACATCATCGTGCCGTGGGAAACGCTTGTTTTGTCGGTGGTGCTATTCGTTGCATTGCCGCTGGCCGCGGGGCTTTTGACACGGGCGCGGCTGGGAAGTGCGGCGCGGATCACGGCGTTTCAGGCGCGTGTCAAACCGTGGTCAGTGATCGGGTTGATCGTGACCGTGATGATCCTTTTTGGCCTTCAAGGGCAGGTTATTCTTGATCGTCCAATGGTCATTGCCCTGATTGCGGTCCCGATCCTGCTGCAATCCTATGGCATCTTTGCGCTGGCCTATGCAGCGGCCTTTGCCTTGCGTGTGCCGCACCGTATCGCCGCCCCCTGTGCCTTGATCGGCACGTCGAACTTTTTCGAACTCGCCGTTGCCGTGGCCATCAGCCTGTTCGGGCTGAACTCGGGCGCGGCCTTGGCCACCGTGGTGGGCGTTCTGGTGGAAGTGCCCGTGATGCTATCGCTGGTGGCCTTTGCCAACAGGACTCGCGGCAGGTTCAGCGACAGATCGGCATAGCGGGCGCGACACCCGGCGGGCCTATCAGGCGTCAGGGTCGAATTGCTCGATCACGTCCACCTGAATGTTGGTTTGCTCGGGGCCGGTCCATTGGCTGGTGCGCCAGACACGGCCAGTTCCAGCATCAAGATAATGGATGTTGTTGAAATTCTCTCCGGCCTGCGTTGTGCAAATCTCGACGACTTCCACCACCTGCCGCGTGGCCTCTGCCACGTCAATGGCAAGGCTGCGGCCAACCTGATTGCGGCAAGTCGCTGTGATCCGTGCAAATTCCGTACCACGCTGCGCGATGTAATAGGTGCGTGTTACCTCGGCAGGCCACGCCCCCGCGCGCGCCTCTGTCACAAGCGGATCGTTGCTTTGCGTGGTCACCGCCTGCAGGTTTGTGCCAAGCCCAAGTGTGGCATAGACCAACCCGCCCTCAAGCGTGACACCGCGATTATCGTTCGCGTTGTAGATAACCCGCCCGTCACGCAACTGGATCGCGACCCCGACCGACCCCAACCCGATTGTTGGACTTAACACCAGCACAGCCGCAAGATCGGCCTCTTCGATCGCGGCACGATTGACACGTGGCACCTGCATTTCAACCTCTGGTTCGGGGTTCAGGATTGCATCACGCATCTGCCCCAAGGTTCCGATACAGCCAGAGAGCGAAGCAATCAGACCTGCGCAAACAACACCTTTGATCAATTCCAGAACTCCCCAAAGCCGTCTTCGATGCGTCGTTTATCCGACGCGCGCAGTTCGTCATAAATCAGTCCGGTTCCGGACACGCGCGACCCGAAGTCACCCGATTGGCCACCTACAGACAAATTGGTCGCGCCGACACCGCCCTCTGCCGACGTCCACGACAAAGGAATAGAGATTTCGGCACCGAACTTCAGCGGTGCTGTTTCCTCTTCGCTCCATGTCGTCGATGCGGCGATGCGCCAGCCGTTGCGGTAATTGCGACCAACGGTCATGCCGACCGCAAAATCATCCGCCAAATGCTGGCCCGCGTCGAGGATAACGAAATTGCCGTTTGTGCCGACATTGGCATAAAGACTGCCGATCAGCGTCGTCGCATCCGCGTCCTCAAAACCGAACCAGCCTTCGTAGGCGCGCTTTTGCACATAGGTCGCCTCGAGTCCCAAAGCAAAGTTCTGTTCGGGATCACGCCAAATAATCTCGCCACTCGCACCACCGTAGGCGCGTTCAAACAAACCCGTAGAAACACGGCTGTAAAGCTCGGGCGCGATCCGGAAACGGTGCTGGACCGACAGCGATTGCAGGAACGCGATATCCGGCGCGTAGGACGTAAAGTCAGACCGTGGTTGCGGCGCGGCAGGCGGATCTTGCTGCGTCCATTGGTTCAAAAAGCGGTAGCCCACCGATGCTGAAACGAATGTCTGCGGTGAAAACGTATAACGGGCATTGGCATTGAGTGTGCCCGTCAGTTCCAGCGTGTCGGACGTGATAAAATCCGCTTTGAAAGACGGTGACAGCCCATAAGTAAAGCGCGGCTCGAAACGATCCGCAATCAGTCCTTCGGGACGGTTGCGCGGGCGCGCCTCGAACGACGTCGCGTCCCACGCCAGTTCTGCGGCATTGGGCGCACCAACCGCACGATCAAGCCCTGCCCGGTCCAGTACTACAACATTGCTGTCAAAGGCCCCTGTGTTCTGTGTCACACGGAATGTCGTCACGTCGGCAGGTGCGACTGCCGAAAGGATACGTGCAACCCGGCCTGCCGTGCGCGCAAAGACAACATCCTTGGCGGATGAGGCCGTCACATCAATCGTGTCGCCTTCCATCACAAAGCGGCTGATACGGATGTCTTCTTTCTCGGCGCGCTCGTTCAAAAGCACGAGAACCTGCTGTGCGCTCGGTTGCGGCTGGCTGGCGCGCGCGGGCGTGTTCGGCACATAGGGGTACGGCCCCCGCCCCACATTTTCCTGTACGAGCGCTTGGGCAGGGTTTGCTGCAAACTGTAACCGCAGGCCCGCGTTGCCTTGGTTGTTGACCAAGCCGGTGACGGTCAGCCCATCCAGAATCTCATAGGACAGGCTGGCAGCGAGGGTTTCATCGGCATCTGGGCCTGCAACGCCACTATATTCCGCCGCAGCCACAAGACCGGCCACGCCAGTATCCCAGACGATATTCGCGAAAGGCGCGGTATCGCCCTCAAACAGGTGATCAGTCCGGATGGTTCCGTCATCCACACCGCGATCTTCCGCGACGGTCTGCGCATAACGCCCCCACCCTATGCCAGCAGACGCCGCGAAAGCGCCAAAGGTCTTGCTGGCAAGCACATACTCGCCCGAGCCGCGATCATCGCTTCCAAATCCCACGATCCCGACGGTCAGACCGGGCGTGTAGGTGCGTTCTTTCAAGAGGCGCACACCAAAGCTCAGTTCATTGCCACTCGAACTGCCCGTGTCATCATCATAGGTCGGAAAGCTGATCCCGACTTCAAGCCAATCGCTCGGCTGTAGCCCAAGAGACAGCGCACGGTAGTCTTCGCGGAAATCGAATTGGATCGCAAAATCATCAGCAACGCCGCTGGCGGCGCGGGGCGTATCTATCGCTTGTGACAGGCCGCCGATGCCTTCTGCAGCAGCGCTTGCCACAAACAGGGATGACAAGACGAAACAGAGGGCGATCCCGTGGGGTTTCTGGCGCATGTGGTTCTTTCAACCCTTCGGTAACTGATCCGCAACATTCAGGGCAACCTAGCCAAGGACGCAGGGCATTGTCGAGCCATTTGCCCGGATTGCACATAGGTCCGGAAAATTATTGTGCCGCATTTACGTGAAATTAAGCCAGCAACCGGCATACGCATTCTGGGCCACAACCGCGACTGTGACCCTTTGAAAAGGAGTAGTTCCAGAATGACTGACGATACGGCAAGTTTTGAACTTCCCAAGATGATGAAGGTTGATGATTGTGAAGCGTTGCACAGGTTTCTGGCCGATGCCCAAAACAAACACATCGCTTTTGATTGTTCAGCGGTCGAAAGGCTTAGCGGTTTAGCGGCGCAAATTCTGGTGATGGCGGCGGGCGTGTGGCGCAGCCAGTCGCTTGACGTTACTTTTGGCAGCCCCTCGGACGGGTTCTCGCTAAGCGTCAGCATGCTCGGTCTGAACGATCTCCTTTTACCGGCGCAGGTGACCGCATGACCGCGCATATCCTTGCCATTGACGATTCGCGCACGATCCGTGCCTTGCTGACCGCAACGCTGGAAAAAGCGGGCTTTGCCGTGACCACCGCCGTGGACGGGGTGGACGGTGTTGAAAAGTTCCAAAGCGCCAACGCCGATCTGGTGATTACAGATGTGAACATGCCGAACAAAGACGGCTTTGGCGTGATCGAGGATATCCGCCAAGGGGCCGTGAACCGCGCAGTTCCAGTCCTTGTTCTGACCACAGAAAGCGGGGCCGCACTCAAAGAGCGCGCGCGCAAGGCCGGGGCCACAGGTTGGATTGTAAAGCCTTTCGACGATGATGCGCTGGTATCGGTCATCAAGCGGCTGACAGGGGCCTGAACCATGACAGACATTGCAATTCTTGACGCCTTTTTTGAAGAATGCGAGGACCTTCTGGTTGCCCTCTCGGACGGTCTAGAGCACATGCGGGAAGGCAAGGCTGACAATGAAACCGTCAACGCAGTGTTTCGGTCTGTCCACTCGATCAAGGGTGCGGCTGGCGCCTTCTCACTCGAGGATCTGGTCAGTTTTGCCCACATCTTCGAAACAGTTCTGGATGACGTGCGCTCTGGCAAGCTCGGGACAGATGACACACTCTTGCGGGTACTGCAGCGGGCCGGTGACATTCTAGCGGATCTGGTGGATGCCGCCCGTGACGGACTTCCGGCTGATGCCGATCAGGTGGATCCGGTTGTCGCAGAACTGCAATCCTTCTTGGGTGCCGACGGCCTTGTCGAAGAGGAATTCGTGTTCGAAGCCCTCACTTTAGCCTTTGACAGCGCACCGAACACGGCAACCTATCAGGTGCAATTCAGGCCAAGTAGGGAGTTTTATGCAACAGGCAACGATCCGACTCTGGTGATCGCGGCACTGCAAGATTTGGGGCCCTGCACGGTCCGCACCCTGAATGGCGACCTGCCTCAGGATTTTGCAGATTTTCAATGGGACGAGGGCTATCTGACCTGGCAGGTGGATGTGGCAGATCAGCAAAATGATTTGGCTATCAGAGAAGTCTTCCAATTCGTTGACGACCTTTGTGATCTACAAATTGCCGAAGCTTTCGGCGACGAAACAACCCCCGTGGCTGACGATGATGCGCCCGAGGCCGCGTTATCGCCGGAAACCGCAGGACCTATGCCTGAAACAGCGCAAGAACCCGTCGTAGAGCGTGCCGAAACGGAGGACGCCCCGGCAAAGGCTGACAAACCTGCCAAACGACCTGCAAGCACCTTACGCGTCGATCCCGAACGCGTTGACCGGTTGATCAATGCGGTAGGTGAATTGATTATCAACCAGTCCGTTATTTCACAGCGGATTGACGAAGCAGGCCTGCCCAACAGTGCCGAACTGCACGGTGATCTGGACGATTACAAACTTCTGGCCCGCGAAATCCAGGAAGGTGTGATGGCGATCCGCGCGCAGCCTGTGAAGCCGCTATTTCAACGGATGTTGCGTATCGCGCGCGAGGCGGCCGATGCCACCGGTAAAGACGTCAACCTCGTGACGGAAGGCGACGGAACCGAGGTGGACAAGATCGTTGTCGAACGACTGGCTGACCCCCTGACCCACATGATCCGCAACGCCATTGATCACGGCATTGAAAAGCCACAAGATCGAACAAACGCCGGAAAACCCGCGACCGGCACGTTGCGCCTGACAGCAAGCCAGCGATCAGGCAGTATCGTGATCGAGATAATTGATGACGGGGCAGGCCTTAATCGCAAGCGCATCAAAGAGATTGCGGTCAGTAAGGGACTGATTTCGGCAGATCTCCAACTCACAGAACAGGAAATCGATCACCTGTTGTTTGCGCCGGGGTTCTCCACAGCTGCGGAGGTCACTAATCTTTCGGGCCGCGGCGTGGGCATGGATGTGGTCAAAACGGCGATCACCGCCTTGGGGGGGCGGATAACGATCAGCAGCACCACTGGCCAAGGAACCACATTTTCGATCACCTTACCGCTCACGCTGGCGGTCATGGACGGTATGATCATCAACGTCGGCGGTCAGACAATGGTCGTTCCGATTTCCAGCATCCTCGAAACAATCCGCCCCACTGACGCCGATCTATCCCGGATTGGCCTGCATAGCCAGTTGCTCCGCATTCGGGGCGACTATGTCCCTATTATTGACTTGGCAGAACGGCTTGGGGTGCGATCATCATCAGAGACTATGACTGATCGGGTGCTCTTGCTGATACAAACGGAAGCTGTGACGCAATGCGCATTGGCCGTGGATGATATTTTCGACCAGCGTCAGGTCGTCGTGAAAAGCATGCAAGGCAGCTACGGAGAAATTGCCGGGATTTCAGGGGCCACGATATTGGGCGACGGCAAGATCGCTCTGATCATCGATCCCGACGCTATTGCCGCAGCACCTACCACTGAATTGAAGTTGCAAATCCAAGCCCAAAGAGAGGTCGCACATGCAGCAACATGAAGATCCCAAAGCCGCAAAACAGATTGAATTTGTGACACTCGTTGCAGGAGGGCAAAGCTTCTGCATCGAAATCACGCAAATTCGCGAAATCCGGCGTTGGACACCGGTTACCCTGTTGCCGCATTCACCACCCTATGTCCTCGGTGTCATCAACTTGCGCGGTGCCGTCATTCCTATTCTAGACCTTGCGGCCAAACTCGGCTTTCGCGCGATCGAGCCGACCGAGCGTCACGTCATCATCATCATCTCAGTTGAAGAGCGCATCGTCGGGCTTTTGGTTGAATCCGTCTCCGAAATCTTGGGGATCAACTCCGACATGGTGCGCGAAACACCACGCACCGAAGAAGATGAATCCACCCGCGCGATCAACGGGATCATCCCGACAGGGGACGACATGATAAAAATTCTGAGTCTTGAGGCACTTTTGCCCACAAAGCTTGCGACGGCCGCATGATGGAGCGTGTGCCGTTCTCCCGTGGGGAAACATTTCACGAATTCACGTTTTCGGATCATGATTTTCAGATGATCTCGGATCTCGCGAACGCACGCTATGGGCTCTTCTTACAGCCATCGAAAAAGGCGCTCGTTCACTCGCGCCTCGCAAAGCGCTTGCGCGCTCTTAAACTAGCCAGTTTTGAAGACTACTGCAGTTTACTCAACAAGACGGAGGGTGATGCGGAGCGCCCGCATCTTCTGTCAGCACTGACTACGAACGTGACCCATTTTTTCCGCGAAATGCATCATTTTGATTTTCTAAAAGACGTACTGGTGCCACAGTTGATTGAAAAGTCAGAAGCAGGCAATCCTGTGAGGCTTTGGTCTTCTGCCTGTTCATCTGGACAAGAGGCGTATTCGATCGCAGCGGCGCTTATCGCCGCCGCTCCGAAACTTTCACAACATGACATCAAAATCCTTGCAACAGATATCGACCCGCAAGTGGTTCAAACGGCAAAGCGCGCAGTCTATCCAACCGAGCAGATAGAGACACTACCGCCGTTTTGGCGCGACCTGCTGACGGGATCCAAGAAACCGCAATCCGGCGACTTCAGTATCGACCCGGCCTTGCAAAACCTCATCTCGTTTGGCGAACTCAATCTGATTGCTGACTGGCCGATGAAGGGCAAATTTGATGTCATACTTTGTCGAAACGCAGCGATTTATTTCGACAAAGCTACACAAGCTCGTCTTTGGGGGCGGTTTGCCGATGTCTTGGTTGAAGGGGGGCATCTGATGATTGGCCATTCAGAACGTTTAAGCGGCCCGGCACAGAGTGCATTCAAAAGCGTTGGAATCACAACCTATCAAAAACTGACAGTGGCATCCGCCCCTTTAAAAACAACGGATGAAGGAGATAAGAATTGAGCCTGAAAGACTCCTTGCGGGTAATGATCGTCGACGACATGGGCGTTAGTCGCGGCCTTTTGGTGCAAGCGATTGAAGAGATGGGTATCTGGAAAAACCAGGCCGAGAACGACGGGCGCGCAGCCCTCCAAAAACTGATCGCAGATCCGGTCCACCTTGTGCTGTCTGATTACAATATGCCCGGCATGGACGGGCTACAACTGTTGCAGGCACTGCGCCAAAATAGGTCAACTGCGCGGATTGGCTTTATTCTGGTCACAGGCAACCCAACACCAGACCTTGTCAGCAAGGGCAAAGCCCTTGGCTTGAACAACATCATTAAGAAACCGTTTACCACGGCAACTATGAAACAATGCATCGAGAGCGTGGTAGGCCGCTTATGACCGTGTTGCCGCGTGATTGCCCAACTGCAGAGGTCTCCCTGAGCCAAGTCTTGCACCAAACGGGGACCTGTCTCACGCAGTTGAGCGAAAAAATTCTTGATCTGGAACATACGATTTGGGGGGTACCCACACCGCCAGGCGAACCCGTGATGCAGGCCAACGCATTGCAAGCACTCGATTTCATGAAACAGGCGACCGATGATCTGGCGGGTTTACTTGAGAGGTTGGAAAAAGCTGTCCCGAGTACCGTCAATGTAAGCGAGATTGAGGTGATCGCCCCGATGAAACTCGAGGTCTTGCGTCAGATCATCACCACCAACGCAAACGCGTTGAACGCAGCCGACAATCACGCGGAAAAACAGGAGGTAGAAATTTTCTAGAACCTTCGCAATCTCGTCCAACCCACTCTTTTGGGGTCGGTCTGTTTCGAAGTCAAAGCATCCTGCTAGATTGCAGATACTCACAAGACCGCTCATTCAAGGGCGCGCCGTGAACGCGTGCCAGCTTAACTCTCTCTGACGAAACGACGCCCTATCACCATTTCCGGACCACAAATGAAATTCCTGATTACACATCAGTCTCAGCTGTCCTTGGCACGTGTCCGGCGTGCGATAAAGGCTGCACATCCGCAAGCACAGTTTCTGACGGCAACCTCCCTGACCGAAACCTATAACCTGTCAGAACATCATGAACCGAACTGTGTCCTTATCTCGGAAGCACTGGCCAATCTTCCGGAATGCGAACTTCTCTTGTCTCTATTTGGTATCCTCAAAATCACTTGCGTCGTCTTGACCGCAGCAGACAGCCGCGCCGACATCCATTCACTTCCTGAAGCCCTCGCAAAAATCCCTGAAGCCGATTTCGAACAGCACCTTAGTAATATCCTGAAGGCCGCAGACGAGGCAACTCCCGTTGCTCGGGCTAATCCGAAAAAGGAAAGTCCTGTAAGCACCTATGATCCAAACAAGTTTATCCTCATCGGTGCGTCCACTGGCGGGATCGACGCATTGATCACAATCGCACAACACTTTGAGGAAAACTGCCCGCCAGTTTTGATAGTACAGCACACCGGAGGCAGCTTTGCCAAAAGTCTGATCCGCCTTCTGAATAGCGCGTGCCGTGCCACGGTATCACCGGCCGAAGACGGGATAGAAATAAAACCTGGCCATATCTATCTTGCACCTGATGACAGATTCCATCTCACGCTTGCCCAGCGCAGGAAACCGGCCATTCATCTACAGCCCCACGATTTGATATCGGGGCATCGCCCTTCGATTGATGCACTATTTATGTCAGCCATGCCAATGGCTCCACAAGTCACCGCCGCCCTTCTCACGGGGATGGGGAAAGATGGCGCAGCCGGTCTGACCGAATTGCGCAGGGCCGGCGCGCACACCATAGGGCAAGATCAACATACAAGTGTCGTCTACGGGATGCCGCGGGTGGCAATGGAAATGGGTGGCGTGTGTCAGCAACTCCCCCTCGGTAAAATCGGGCCTGCGCTGCTGCATGCATCAGCAGGAAAGATGCGCGCATGACATCCGCGCAAAAAATGATCACAATCATTCAGGGTGACTATGCCGTTTCCAGCGATCCTGCCGTTGTCATGTCAACAGTTCTGGGGTCCTGCGTCGCGGTTTGTCTGTATGATGCACAGGCCGGTGTGGGTGGTATGAACCACTTTTTACTGGCGGGTACGGGTGCTGCGCGCGGGAACGATTTGCGCTACGGCGTCAATGCGATGGAACTTTTGATCAATGAACTGCTTCGTGCCGGTGCAGAACGCCACAAACTGACAGCGAAACTCTTTGGCGGTGCGCGCATGACGGAGCATTCCCGCGACATTGGTCAATCCAATGCACGTTTCGCGGCTGATTTCCTGATGCAAGAGGGTATTCCCTGCCTGTCCCAGAGCCTCGGCGGTGATCAGGCGCGCCGCGTGCAGTTTATACCTGCGACCGGAGCTGCACGCCAATTGCAGATCGCAGGTGTCGCGCCCGAGATTATCCCCGAAAAACCGGCGGCACCGCCTCCGCCGGACATCACGCTTTTCTAACGTCAGCCGGATTTTGCATCAATTGCCTGAAGACGCTTGAGCAAGGATGACGTGTCCCAACGCCCGCCACCTAGTTTTTGCACATCTTTATAGAATTGGTCGACCAGCGCTGTCACAGGAAGGCTTGCCCCGTTTTCATCTGCGGCATCAAGGCAAATGCCCAAATCCTTGCGCATCCAATCCACCGCAAAGCCGTGGTCCCATTTATCAGCCAGCATCGTTTGATGACGGTTCGACATCTGCCAACTGCCAGCGGCACCTTGGCTGATCACTTCGACAACCGCATCACCATCAAGGCCTGCCTTTTGCGCAAAATGAAGTGCCTCGGACAGTCCCTGCACCAGACCCGCAATCGCAATCTGGTTACACATCTTGGTCATTTGCCCGGCACCGCTTTCACCGATCCGCCGGCAGAGCTTGGCATAGGCAGCGATCACAGCCTCGGCGCGGGCATAGCTGTCTTCGGCCCCACCGCACATGACCGAAAGCGCACCGTTTTCAGCGCCCGCCTGCCCGCCCGATACGGGTGCGTCGATAAAGGCGATGCCTTTTTCGGCGGCCACATCATGCAATTCCCGTGTGACTGCCGCAGAAACTGTCGTATGATCGACAAAGATGGATCCAGCCGACATCGCCGCAAAGGCGCCGTCTTCACCCAAACACACCGAACGCAGGTCATCATCGTTGCCCACGCATGCCATGACCAACGCGGCCCCTTCCGCAGCCGCACGCGGCGTTTCGCCCAGCGCGCCACCGTGCTGTGCCACCCATTTTTCTGCCTTGGCCGTTGTGCGGTTGTAGACCGTCACATCATGCCCGGCTGCCTGAAGGTGACCCGCCATAGGGTAGCCCATGACCCCGAGGCCCAAAAACGCTAGTTTCGTCATCGCAGTTGTCCTTATCTTTCGTAAACTTGGCGCAATACTTAGTCCACCAGATCCCACGGTACAGTGTAAGCGTTCAGCGCTTTGCCGATTTCTGCGTCCGTTGCATTGCCAGTCTTGACGATATTGGCAACCAAGCCGCGCTTCTTGTCTTCGCTGACGTCATGGACCTCCGCAGCAACCTCCTTGAGAGCGGCGTTGAAGACGCGGATGATGGCCAGTCTGCGCAGGTCCGGCTTAAAGATTTTCCCAACCGCCGTTTTTGGCAATTCATCCAATATGCCCAGATATTTGGGATGGGCTGCGCGTTCATGTACATGTTCTTTTGCATAGGCCATCAGGTCTTTTTCCGTCACCTCGGCCCCCTCGACAAGTTCGACATAAACACAAGGCACTTCACCGGCGTGTTCGTCTGGCTGACCAATGGCACCGGCAAAGGCCACGGCCTCATGCCCGGCCAAGGCTTCCTCGATCTCGGCGGGGTCGATGTTATGACCGCCGCGGATGATCAGATCCTTGGCGCGCCCTGTGATCCAGAGATAGCCGTCACTGTCGAACCGCCCCAGATCACCCGTCCGCAGATACTGCTGATCGGATTTCTCACCCGGATAGAAGAGGTTCTTGTTCTTGTCGGCCTCGGTATAGGTTTGCCCGCCAAAGACCCCGGGGTTGGAAACACAGATTTCACCAATTTCATCCACATCACGGATTTCGCCATCGGCGGCGTTCACGATTTTTATGTCCGTATAGGGGAAAGGCAAACCGATCGAGCCGACGCGCTTTTCGCCCGCTGGCGGATTGATCGAGACAAGGCATGTCGCCTCGGTCAGCCCGTAGCCTTCACAGATTGTGACACCTGCGGCCTTTTCAAAGCGGCGATAAAGTTCGAGCGGCAGCGGCGCCGAGCCGCAGAAGGCCAGACGCAGCGTGGAAATATCCGCGTCAACTTTGCGCTGCATCAGTGCCGACATGGCCGTGGGCACGGTAATCATGAAAGTCACTTTGTGCTTTTCGATCAGCTTCCAGAAGTTATCAAATACCCCCTCGCCACGATATCCTTGCGGCGTGGGCAACACGATCTGCGCACCAGAGCCCAGCGAAGCACCCAATGACACGATCGTCGCAAAAACATGAAACAAGGGCAGCGGACAGATTTGCACGTCTTCTTCGGTGAAGAGCAGCCGATCACCCAGCCACGCATTGTAGATAATTCCGGAATAGCGGTGCTGTACAACCTTGGGCATGCCTGTGGTGCCACCCGTGTGAAAATAGGCGGCAACCCTGTCGGTCTTGCAATCCTCAAAGTTCAGGGTCTTGGGCAGTTTGTTCATCTCGGCGTTGAAATCCAACACCGTGGCCTTGTGGGCAACAGGGTTCTTGGGGCGGATCAGCGGCACGATAAGGCGCTTCAATCCGGTCAGATAACGGTGCAGGTCGACTTCCAGCACATGCGTGACATTTGGTGCCAGGCGCACGGCTTCGGCGGCTTTTTGGGCGACATCGGTTTTTGGAAAGGCCTTGAGCGTGACAAGCACTTTGGCCTTGGTTTCGCGCAGGATGGCGGCGATTTGTTCAGCGTCCAGTAGCGGGTTGATGGGGTTTACGATCCCCGCCACCTGTCCGCCCAGATATGTCAGGACCGTTTCGGTCGCATTGGGCATCAGGTAGGCCACGACATCATCTTCACCGACACCCAGACTGCGGAACATGTTGGCAGCTTGTGCCGTCTTTTCGCGCAGCGTGTTCCAATCGAGCGTTTCGCATTTCGCATCGGGGTCAGAGAAGAGGCTGAAAGTCACCGCTTTTCGTGAGCCATGTTTGGCGGACGTCCGGCAAAGCAGTTCAAAGGTCGTCGTGGCCTTATCACGGTCCTCCCACGGCTTTTCGTTTTCGATAGCGTCCCGATCCGCGACAGTTGCAAAAGCCATGTCGTCTCCTCCCTGTTTTCTTTTCACGCAGCGTGACGCTGCCTCCCTGAGGGAACAGGGTGGTGAAAAACAAATTTAAGCACAAGTCTGACGCTACGAAAAACGCAGCTATTCCGCCGCGACACCTTCTGTGAACTGCAGCCGCGCCAACCGCGCGTAGAGCCCGCCTTGGGCGACAAGCGCATCATGGGTGCCTTGGGCCGCGATTTTGCCGTCTTCCAGAACGATGATGCGGTCGGCCTTTTTGACGGTGGCCAGCCTGTGCGCGACAATCAATGTCGTACGTGTCCGCGCCAGTTCCTCGACCGCGCGCTGCACAGCGTATTCGCTTTCGGCATCAAGTGCGCTGGTGGCTTCGTCCAAGAGCAGGATCGGCGCATCGCGCAAAATGGCGCGTGCAATCGCGATCCGCTGTTTCTGTCCCCCCGACAACATTACACCGCGTTCGCCAACGTAGCTCTCGAAACCATCAGGCAAGGCTTTGAGAAAATCATAGGCGGCGGCGGCTTTTGCGGCCTCTTCAACCTCGGCATCGGTGGCGGTGGGCCTGCCAAAACGGATATTTTCGCGCGCTGTATCAGCAAAGATCACAGGATCTTGCGGGACAAGCGCGATGTGCTGGCGGAATTCCGAGCGCAAGAGTTCGCGCAGGTCCATACCATCGATTTTGACCGCTCCGGATTGCGGGTCATAGAAGCGCTGCACCATTTGGATGATCGTGCTTTTGCCCGCCCCGGAAGGGCCGACAAGTGCGACGGTCTCACCCGCCTTGATTTCGAGGTTGATGCCATCGAGGGCAGAAATCTGGGGCCGCGACGGGTAATGGAACTGTACGTTCTCGAATTGCAAGGTTCCTTTGACGGGCTGAGCCAACGTCTTGGAATCTGCGGGATCCTGCACTGTGTCTTCGGCGGTCAGAAGCTCGACCAAACGTTCCGTAGCACCAGCGGCGCGTTGCAATTCCCCCCAGACCTCGGACAGCGCTGCAACAGCCCCGCCGACCATGATGGTGTAGATCATGAATTGCACCAACCCGCCTTCGGTGATCTCACCGGCAACCACGTCTTGTGAACCCATCTGCAAAAACAGAACGATAGCGGCAAAGACCATGAAGATCACGATGGCCGTCAGCGCTGCACGTGTCATGATCCGGCGGCGGGCAGAGCGATAGCTTTGCTCGGTGACTTCGTCGAATTTGGCGCGGCTGAGTTCCTCGTGCGTAAAGGCCTGCACGGTTTGCGCCGACAAGAGCTGCTCGGACGCATCGCCACTGGATTCAGCAATCAGGTCCTGATTTTCCTTGGACAGACTGCGCACACGACGCCCTAGAAACAGGATCGGGAACAGCACCACAGGGATCGGCCAAAGCACCATCGCGCTCATCTTGACCGAGGTCAGCAGCATCAGGATGACGCCACCAATGAAAATCAATATGTTACGCAATGCGATCGAGACAGAGCTACCGATCACCGAAAGGATCAATGTTGTATCTGTAGTAATCCGGCTAAGCACCTCACCCGTCATGATTTTTTCGTAAAATGCAGGGCTCATGCTGATCATGCGGTTGAACACGGCCTTGCGAATATCTGCCACGACCCTTTCACCTAGCCGGGTGACTAAGTAATAGCGCAGCGCCGTTCCGAACGAGAGCAATACAGCGATAATCAGCATTGTCACGAAGTGCTGGCTGATCTCGCCGCTGGCCAGCCCGAAGGTATCAACAACCTGTCCCGCCGCGATCGGCAAACTCAGCGCGACCATGGCCGTAAAGACAAGCGCAAAGCCTGCCGCGATCATGTTGTAACGATAGGTTCTCATGAACGGCCAAAGAGCTTTGAGCGCGCTGACACGTTTGCCGACGGGCCGCTCTTCGGCGATAGGTTTTTGGGTCTCAGCCATGCACTGTCCTCAGATTATGGGGAAGACATAAAACTGAACCAACCGTTTCACAAGGCAACCCTGCGCATCTGCGATATTTTGGTTGTCAGGAAGCTATTGGAGCGGGCGGCGGGAATCGAACCCGCACGTTCAGCTTGGAAGGCTGACAGGCTACCACTACATCACGCCCGCAACTACGGGCATGGATTATTGAAGCAACCGATTGAGGTCAAGTGGCACTTTGGTCCTGTCAGAGAGAGATTAGCTGGATTGGGCGGAAAGTGTGAGTTCGTTACACCTGCAAAGGCATCCTGTCAAAGATATCAAAGCGGCCATTCATGAAGAGCACGGCGATTGCCGGTTGAGGGGCCTGAGCCGACTGCTGCTGAAGAAGCTTGAACGCGAAAAGTCCATATAGCTTGAGCCATCGACACAGACTTTTCCCTTGATTGCCTCACATACGCCGCGCGAGAGTGCTGCTATTGAATATGAGCGTACTATAAGCGACGCAGACACGGCCTATGCATCTGCACGAGTTAAGAGTACAGAGGCGGCCGAGGCGGGCTTGAACGCACTGGATTTCAACGATGGGGACTTCCACGCCCTAGTTCGCTGACCCCCAGAGATTGAAAAGCTGAGAGACCTACGGACCCTCCCTCTCGCCCACATTCAAATCACCGATCTACGCGCTCTCGCGGGCTTAACGGGATTGCGGACCCTCAACCTCCTCAACACCCATATCGCCGACTCAGCGCCGCTGGCGAGTTTGAACATAAACGCCCGCATTCCCCTTTGGCGGCAAACCACCTGCTATGGTCCATTGGCAGACAAATGACACAACCAACCCCAACCAGCAGGTGCGAAAATTAGCTCAATTTACGCCAGATCCAACCCAACAAATGGGGAGAAGCTCAGCGGTTCATAGTCTGTTCATGTTCACGAATTTACAAATTAATTCTTGTTAAGCGTACTGCGCCGACTGCCACGAGGGGCCGAAAACTGTGATTACCATCAGCCGTCAAAGCAAGTTGATGAATCTGAAACGATCGCTCCGCGATGGTGTTGAGAAACAGATTTTCCTATGCCGGTTTAGGAAAGATGAAGAAGGCGGGTTGATTGTCCTGACGCTGCTCCTGCTGATCTCGATGCTGGTTGTGGGGGGGATGGCCGTTGACTTCATGCGCTACGAGGCCGAACGAACGAAGCTCCAGAGTGTATCAGACCGCGCCGTCCTTGCTGCTGCGAATATGAACCAAAATCGCAGTCAACAAGACGTGCTTGTGGATTTCTTTGATGCCGAAGGGTATGAAGGGTCGATCGTAGGCTCTCCCGTTACCGAAAGAACCGCATCCCGAAGCGTTGTCTCGCTCAGTTCTAGAATCGAGATGGATACCTTCTTCCTCAGGCTGATAGGCATGGATACGCTCACTGCGCCAGCAAGAGCGACGGCGATAGAAGGAGTCGCGAATGTCGAGGTTTCACTCGTATTGGATATCTCCGGTTCAATGGCGCAAGAGATGCAAGGTTCCGTCATTCAATATGACGAGAGCGGCGTACCAAGACGAGATGCAAGCGGCGATATCATCACCGTTGACGGTACAGGGACAAGAATGTTTTTCCTGCAACAGGCGGCGAGCCAATTTATTGATGATCTCTTGCTGCCGGAATACGAAGACCGGATTTCGATTAATCTGATCGCCTACTCTCAGCACGTGTCAATCGGTGACGACCTGTATTACGCGCTCCGAACGACACCTGATTCCATAACAGCACCAGAGGACATTGATGGTAATGCAGTACAGTCTGTTATTGGCAGCTCGTATGGCGCCGTCGTCGACGGTGAGGATGGTGTACCTGTTACTCTGCCATATTTCGATGGAACCATCATTGATGACTACAGCAGTGGCGGACTTGTTGTTCCGACGAACTATGGTTGGGTCCCGAACCGTACGCCTGTCTTCACCAACCTATCGCGCTGCGTAACATTTACCGACGAAGAATATAACACGCTGGCATTCAATACCGAGCGTGTCTACCAGCAGGTCGAGCTTGCAGATTACTATTGGATCGGCACAAATCTGATACCTGGCCTTGAGGCATGCCCTACTGAGGATTTTCACGGTATCATATTGATGTCACAGAACGCTGCGGCGTTGAAATCTGCGATTATGCAGTATCAGCCGACAGTGAACACCTCTATCCATCGCGGCATGAAGTGGGGCGCGACCTTGCTGGATCCGTCCATGCGCACTCTGATTTCCAATATCCCAACTGTTGATCCTGCGTTTCGTTCCACCAGACCAGCCCCCTATAATGATCCAACAACGGAGAAATACATCGTTATTATGACGGACGGGGAAACGGTATCGTCTGTCAAGATTCGAGACGAACATTATGACGAATTCGAAGAGAGAGCGGGGCTGAGTACGCAGACCGCATACTATTACGCCAATAATAACCCTGACCCTTCGTCTTCGACATCAGCGAGCATTGATAGAGACACAGGTGAAATAGTGAACACTATGGTCGAATCGATCGGTACGGAAAACGACTTGAATTTGAAACTAAGTCAGATCTGTAATTTGGCTGGAGCTGAAGTTACCGATATTTTCACAATCTCACTGGGTGTCCAGAACCCAACCATGACGAACTGCGCCAGCGAGCCAGGGAATGCATTTTTTGCCGCAGTCACAAATGATCCAAATGAACCCGGCTTGGGCGAGATCTTCGCGCGGATTGCGGAACAGATTACCGCATTGCGCCTCGCGTTATAATTGGTGATTTGCACCAAGAAATAGCCATATCCTATTCATGCAACTGATGAAATCTTTCGGAGACGATTTGAATTGGAGGCGTATCCATGTCGAATGTAATTCGAATATTCTACCACCTGAAAACGGAATCGGTTGAAATTGGATTTTCTCGTTTGCTTTCCTTAGCTGGAACAATCGCTGAAGTACCGATGAAAGCCGAATTAGTGATCTCAGAAGCGCTGAGGGTATCTGCCGTTCAACGCCTCAAGAAGTGCTGTATTGCACCATCTTCTGCATAAGTCTTACGATCCCAACAGCATCAAGACCATTTTCTCTCTGAACTGGAGCGGATGGATAAAGGTCTTTATGGCCCCGCAAATGATGCGGACAGTGTTTTCTGGCCTGCCCTTGTCTGCCGCAGACCAGAGACCCGTAATTACAGCGACCGCTGGGCACAAGGCTCGCAAATGGCTAAACAGGAACGAACAGAAACCAGCATCGACCGGATCATCAAGAACGAAGCAAAGTGGCTGGATGGGGCAAGACTTGGTGACAATATCGGCACCGCTCGCATTTACGTGCAACACGCTTTCAGAAACCTTGAGCATGTTCAAAATCACAAATGACGGCCCTTTGTAGGGACCGTCATGGTAAAAACTGCCTTTCAGCACGGTGTATTAGCTTCTTCCCAACAGGCTGAATACCTGGGATGAGGTACCACAGATCAGACCAACTTAGGCCGGCTCTGTAGTTTAGCCGCTATTCGGGGAGTTGCTTGGCGACCTGCGAGTATTGTCACCGTTGCCCGTGCTTTCGCACAGCACATCATCGGTACAATTGTTCTCAGCATTGTTAACCAAGAGAGAACTGCCTGGCGCAGCCTGGTCGCCATTACCCCAACCGTTATTCATATTTGCACAGAATGGCAGGTCGGCTCTCTCTTTGCCGGTCGCCGTTTTATCAATTAGGATTTCATAATTGGCCGCGACGCACCCAGAATTAGCCAAGCTCGGTGTGGCGACGCCAAAAGTTGTCGCCATGGCCAAGCCGCCGATAAGTAGTGTGAATTTATTCATCATTCCGTTCCTCGATGATACATTAGCATTTAATACCATTATCTATCTTCTTAGTAGCATGAATAAGGCCAAATTGGTATCTTAAAATGACTCTATCGCCCAAGTTGCTACAATGCTACCATTGGGGCCACATTGTTCGAAAAAAGGGCGTTTCTTCTTGTTAGATCCGCATTTTTTTGCCCACAATACTGGTTCTTATGATGGTCGTTCTTATTGCTCGAGCAGTTGAAGTCATCGTCTGTTTCATTGTTCGGAGAGCGAAGAGCAGCTTCAACAATTAAAGACTTTGGTAAGTCTGTTTGATTTGTTGATACAGGGCGTCATACCTTGCTGGCGTCGCCCACATTTCCGATTAGGGTTAGGTAATTTGGTGATCCATGCCACCGAAAACCTGTCTCATGCTGTCGCAGCGATCGTTTCATGGCAAACTAAATGATCACATTACGACACACTTATATCGAAGGCTACGAGACCGTAGCGGTTTTGTCAGTTCTGACAATCTGTGATCGATCTACTGTCAAAAACTTCTCTTCTTAGAACGCTGTCAAGGCCCTTCATGCCGATCTGCTTCTCACACTTATATTTCCTTGCGAAGTTTCGCGTCTGAAAGGAATACACTACATTGAAATCGAAATGTTATTCATTTCAGGTCTCTCATACTACCTAAAATAGAGCTTTGATCATTCGCATAGTCCGATGAAGCCCGCAAACGGGACAACAAGTACACTTAAGGGCATGCCTTCAATACGACCCTGCTTGCCTGCGCAATGTCACCACAAATCTTGCACCGCCAAGCTGTATGGATCGTTGGACTTCTATGGCACCCTGATAGGCAATCACCAGATCAGATGCGATGGCCAATCCAAGACCTGTTCCGGGCTTTGATTCATCAAGTCTTTGCCCACTGACAAAGGCCAGAACCCCACTTCCTTCCGCAATGCCTGGGCCATCGTCCTCGACGATGATACGAACCTCGGTTGGTGTTGCGGCAGTGGTAATGCGGATCATAGTCTCTGACCATTTCAGCGCATTATCAAGCAAATTTCCAATGATCTCTTCAAAGTCGATCTGGTTGATTTTGGCGTGAAGATCAGGAGAAACATCAGTGATCACCTCGCGCCCCGTGCGTTTTGCGAGTGCGCTAAAAGCACGCTCTAACCTTGCGAGGCTCATATTCAGATCAGTTGATGACTGTTCAAGTGCGCTATCTTGCGTCGCCTTCATCCGGGCAAATGAGCGTTTCAGTTGGGCGTCCAACCGGTCAAGCGCATTAATGCCCTTTTGCACTTGCATGCCCGCTCGCTGCATTTCAAAAAGCTCATTGCGCAAGACAGCTGATGGCGTTTTTAGCGCGTGCGCCAGATCCACTGTCTGGCGTCGAGACCGGCTGACGATCTCTCTGTTGCGATCCAGAAGCGTGTTGATGTCAGTGACGAGCGCTTGTACTTCCTGCGGATAGTTCTCGACGGGCAATTGCCCTTCGTGATCCTTTCGGGCGATTACATCCTTGCGTAACTGAGACAGAGGTCTGAGCGTAAATATCACAAGCAGAAAAGCACCCGCAACGGCCAGAAGGCCGACGAGCGCAAACGATACGTTCAGACGCTGACGCAGCCCTGTTTGATCTTCCTCCAGCGCTTCGGTCGAAGAGGCAACAGTCAGAAGCCACACCGCGCCATCATCAAGCGTCATCTGACGCGACAAGGCGCGCAAGTTCTGTCCTGCTGGTCCATCCATACGTGCAATGGTCGTATTTGTCGCACGTGAGGTGCTGACAGGCAACAAGGAGTCCGCAAGCGAAGGGGATACCACGACCCCACCATCTTCGTTTGTGGCTTGCCAGTAGGTTCCCGAGAATGGCCGTTGATAGACCGGGTCGTCTAGCTGATTGAGCATCGCTTCGCTTGTACCGCCTGTGTTGGCCAGCGCAACGACAGCTTGCGTGTGCCGTGCCGCAAGCTGTTCATCAAAGCGTGATAAGGTGAGATCTTCGAGGTAGTTTCCAACAGCGTTCGTGCCGGCTAGCACAACAATGGTTGCCCAAATCGCGCCGCCGGCGACAGCCCGTTGGCGAAGTGATCTCACGCGACCAGCTGGATCGAATACCCGCGACCACGTTCTGTTTCGATAAGGTCATTTCCCAGCTTCTTGCGAAGGCGGGTCACAAAAACAGCGATTGTGTTGGAATCGCGGTCATCGCCGTATTCGTAAATATGCTCCGACAGTTCAGTCATAGAAACTGGGCGGTTTGCGTTGTGAAACAGGTAGGATAGCACCGCTGATTCAGGGGCTGTCAGCGTGACGGGCATGCCGTCCAAGCTTACCCTGCCGCTTCTGCTGTCAAACCTGACCCCGTTTTTCTGGAACACGGGATTTCGCTGAACGGAATTCCTGCGCAAGAGCGCGCGCGTGCGGGCGATGAATTCGGGTATATGGAATGGTTTGGTCAGGTAGTCATCGGCGCCAGCGTCAAGCCCGTCGACGCGATCTGCCCAGCCGTCACGTGCTGTGAGAATAAGAATTGGAATGTTGCTGCCGTCGTCGCGCCACGCCTTAAGGATGGTAATGCCGTCCTGGACTGGCAGCCCAAGATCAAGAACGATTAGGTCATACGGTTCTGTCTCACCCAGAAACTTGGCTTCCTGACCATCCGACGCCAAGTCAATCGCATGCCCTTCGTTCGAAAGAGCATGTTTGATCTGTTCGGACAGCTCAGTATCGTCTTCTGCAACCAATATGCGCATGGAAAATCCTTAGATCGCCATAATGGCAAAAATTGGACTACAGATAAACAGGCTATCTATCGCGGCCATTGCCCCGATCACCTGAATTACCACCACCGCCACCGGAATTTCCGCGATCACCGGAATTGCCGCGATCACCGGAATTGCCGCTGTTGCCGGAATTCCCACGATCGCCCGCGTTCGCGTTCGCCTGTGCGTTCGCATTTGCGGTGGATGGTAGATTTGATCCGCCGCTCGTTGACTTTGCCGTGGCTGCAACGGCCTGACCCATCTCGCTTGTATGCGAAATACGTTCCCCCTGAACGCCGTTGTAGAGCAGTTCAATAACTGATCCGTCATCACGCTGCACAAGCAAACGATAGGTCATGCGGCCGTTGGAAAGAAAACCGCGCATATCGATAACAACACCGCCAAAATTCGAAACCGCCGTTGATGCGATTGTTTCGGCACGCAGAATTTGTTCCTGCTGGGCCAACTGGCGCAATTGACCTTGCGATAGCTCTGTCACTTCAGCTGTAGCGCCAAATGGCACCAACGCCAGGATTGACGCGAATATCGCTGATCTCAAGGTGATCGGCATTTCCAGCAAAGGCTTTCGTCCATTATCCAAAATTAACCGCGCACAGACACCATACACGCATTCGTGCGATCATCCAGATCTCGTATGACACTTTCAACACTGGGGAAAGGCAGCTTGCGGGCTTTCGGTGCTGGCTCAGACACAATCTGATCGTTCTCGTGGAGTTCTTCAGTCATACGGCCGCGCAAAATCAAGATATTTGTATCAGACATGTCTTTAACTCTCATCACTGCGGTGAATTGCAATCGATAAACAAATAACTTGTACGGCGTCACAGATGACATGACCGCTATGAACCTTTTCAAAACCACGTATTCACGTGCGGTTCATGTTTCCGGGTACTTGAAACCCGCTTGTGAGACGGCGTCTCGCGAAAAATGCGCCGTTTGATTTTGACCCCATCGCCGCCAAACAGGCGCAGATATGTGGTTTAACCTGATCCTGATGGGATCACATGAACCCAGACAAACGACCCATTCAGCGGCTGTTCATTTTGCTTCGCTTACGAATTGAAGCGATTTGTGCAGAAAGGAAAAGCAAATGATACGCAAGACACACGTGAAGACGAAGGTTCTTTGCATTGCAGCCATGTTGTGCATGACGAGTACTACGGTTTTTACACTATCAGCTACCCCAGCTTTTGCGGAGCGTGGCGGCAATGGGCAAGGCAATGGCCGCTCCAACGACGCGCGCGGCAATCAGAGCGAACGAAGCAATGGCGCGAGCGAACGGCAAGCGTCCGGTAACAATGGTCGGGGCCACCTTGCCCGCGAACTTGGCAACCTGAATGCCGCACATGCCAACCCCAATGCGCTTGCGAATGCGTCGCCCAACAGCATGCCCGGCAAGCTTTACACCTACAAAATGTCGCAAGAGGATTTCGCGGCGGTCGTTGCGATCCAAGACGAAAAATATGAGGATCTTCAGAATTTGATTGGGCTGACTGAAGAAGAAATTGAAGCCGCATTTCCGGAAGGTGGATATGAAGAAGCTGTGACAGCGGCCGCAATTGCCTATGAAATGGCGAGAGAGGATGCGCTAGATGCGCAGGACGCTGCGAAAGACAGCCTGGCCGTTCTGACAGATGGTCGTGAGCTTTCAGAAGCCGCCTTGGCAGAGTTGTGGCGGGTTCTCGGCCTTTAGGGCGCTGTTCTGTACAGAAACACTGATGCGGCCGAGAGCAATCGCTCTTGGCCGTTATCATTTATGTTTGAATAAGATAAAGAATATTTGTCAGAATCGACACGAAACCACTTCGTTTTTGCGCCGGATGGACCGGCGCGTTCTCAACGGAGTACTATCAATGAAAAATTACTTAGTGTCAGCGACTTGACCTATGTCGCGATATGGCAGGACTTTTGCTACGTGACCTTCGTTTTTGATGTCTTTGACCCGCACAGCAGACCTTGCTGGTGACCGCAGCGAACGGCGGCTGTGAGCCCAGATTGACTGCAAACGCCAAACAGAGCGAGACGGATGAGGTTCAGGGTAGAATGACCGCAAAATTGCCGTCCCAATGGGCCATTAATTCAGCATTCATGCTATTTTTCTTAGAATGAGGCACGCCCAGTGTATTTTGGGCGCGTTTAACAGTGCAAAGGGAAGTAAGATGAATATTCTTAAAACTGCGATGCTCAGCACATTTACTTTCTTATCCTTGGGATTGGCATCGGCGAGCTTCGCGGAAGGCTGCGTCACAGATTGCGAGCCTCCGCCGCCACCAACCGAGGAACCGGAAGGCGGTAACCCCGGAAATGCTAAGCCTGTGGGCAACAGTCCTTGGGATGGCATTACTGGCAATAGCGGCAACAATAATCTGGGACCACGTGCTGCTCCTATGGATGGTCAGCGGACGGACACTGAATTCCCGCAGCCCGGCGGCAAGGGCGACGGCCCAAGCAATGCAAACAAATGATCAGCAAAGGCGCCCTGCGTTGCACGGTGAATCCTTGCTAGACAAAGTGTAGGCTTGAAGAAGTCTCCCGCTATCCCGCTCAGCCGAGTGGGGTAGCGAATACTGGGAAATTCGACCGTAAAGCAGAATGATGCAGCATCTTCATGGGTGCTGTCAGCCCGATTACGCATGCTTTCTGTCCTTGGCGTCGGCGCCGGCGTTCAACCCAGTTGAATTTTGTGGTTGCCTCGAACGGCAGCAAAGTCCGAATTGCAGTCATCCGGTCCGCCCAAATTGCTACATTCTTCGTGAAGGTCCGCTCTGGGGAAGCTGCAACGCAGCGTTGAGGACGAGCGCCAACGGCAGCTTTGGGCCGTAAGGTCCCATATGTTTTAGTTTTAGATCCAGCGCCGCCTCGGGCTTGGGCGTGAGTGGGACACCTACCCTTACCTGCGAACACGGCGTGGGAAGACGAGAGCACCCTTCCGAGATTGATCTTCATCAATCCTGATCCGCCGAAAATACGCTAGAGCTCGTCGCATTTTCATCCATCAGGAGGACTAGCGATGAGCCTCGCTTCACAGACAAAAGCACCGCACCGCATACCATCAGTCGCGCTCATCGGCTTCTTGGCCGTAACGTTTCTGATTACATGGGGGCTGATCGGATTCTATGTTTTGGCACCTGAAACCGCCTCCGCCCGGTTCGGCGAAATCAGCGGCTCGCACCCGTTCTTCTTTCTGGCAACCTGGGCCCCGGCGATCTCTGCCTTCGCGCTCGTACTGTATTACTCGGGCACCGCTGGTTTGCGCGCCTTCCTGACCCGCCTGTTTCTTTGGCGCGTCTCGATTGGTTGGGTCGGCTTCATCCTGATCGTCATTCCGTTGGTCTTCGTAGCCGGTTCGTTGATCAAGAACGGCCCAGTTCTGGCACCGATCCCGCCCGAGGGCGCGAGTGCCATGATCGCGATCCTTTTCATGATGCTGTTTCTCGGCCCGATCGAGGAATTTGGCTGGCGCGGCGTGGCGCAGCCAATCCTGCAACGACACATGGCCCCGATTTGGGCCGGGATCCTGATCGGGATGATCTGGGGCTTCTGGCACTTGCCAGCCTTCTTTCTGTCGGGGACGGTCTTTGCGGGCTGGAACTTCCTGCCGTTCTTCGTCGGCAACATCGTCCTCGCGGTCCTTGTCACGCCCATCTTCAACGCCGCGCGCGGCAGCCTGCTCTGGCCGATGCTGTTTCACTGGCAGTTGATCAACCCGTTCTGGCCCGATGCGCAGCCGTGGGACACATGGATCCTCGTCGCCGTGGCCGCCGTCGTCGTCTGGTGGAACCGCGATACTATGTTCACCCGCGCGGGCGCTGTCACAGAGGTTCTGCCGCCAATGGCGACCTCCGTCGCCCGCCCGGCGGAGTGACGCACATGCTTGCCCGCCTCCTCACCGCTGTCGTGATGGTTTGTGCCGCAACCTCTGCCCCGCTGATGGCGCAGGATGGGCCGGACCTGTCGGCGCAACTGGAAACCACACTCGCGGGTTTTCAAGACCGCTACGGTTTTCCGGGTGCAACGGCCGCGATTGCGTTGCCGGACGGCACGGTTGTGGTGGCGGCGGTAGGCTTGGCCGACATCGAGGCCGGGCGCGCGATGATCCCCGAGACACCCATGCTGGCGGCAAGCATCGGCAAGACCTTCGTTGCGGCGACTGTGTTGGCGCTTGAGAGCGAGGGGGTGCTCGCACAGTCGGATCTGCTGGCCGATCACCTCAGAGGCCGCCCTTGGTTTGGCAACCTGCCGAACGCAGAGACGATGACCGTCGGGCACCTTCTCCACCATCAGTCCGGGTTGCCGGATCATCCGCACCTGTCGGAGTTCCAAGCCGCCGCTGCAGCCCGGATCGCTGCGGGCGGCGATGCCTTCACTCCAGAGGAAGTCTTGGGCTTTGCCTCCGGTCACGCCCACCTCTTTGCGTCGGGAACGGCCTGGTCCTACAGCGATACCGGCTACATCCTTCTTGGTCTGCTGATCGAAGAGGTAAGCGGGCGGACCTACTATAACGTCGTACAGGAAAGGTTTCTCGGACCACTGGAGTTGTCCGGCACTATCCCCTCCGACCAACGCGCCATTCCGGGCCTCGCGGTCGGCTACACGATCCCGGAAAATCCCTTCGGCCTGCCCGAGCGCACGGCGGACGCGGAGGATCGGCTGGTCTGGGATCCGTCCGTGGAATGGACCGGTGGCGGGCTGGCCTCGACCGCGCATGATCTGGCGCTCTGGGGGCATTTGCTGTTTGGCGGTGCCGCGATGGATGCGCCCTACCTTGACCGGCTACTGGACGGTGTGCCGGTGTCGTCCGACGCGCCGGACATCCTCTACGGTGCGGGCGTCGCGATCTACGCCGACACGCCCCGCGGGCCGGTTTATGGCCATGGCGGCTGGATCCCAGCCTATGTCTCCAGCCTGCGCCATTATGCCGATCACAGGGTGACCGTCGCATTCCAGATCAACAGTGATGTCGGCGTCGTCGATGACAGCACGGACGTCGTGCCTGCGCTTGAGGCGGCTCTGGCAGACCTCGCCGTCGCGTGGATCACCCAGGCGGGGGCCGAACCATGACGACGCGGCGTGCGTTCCTTCTGAGCCTCGGTGGCCTCGCCCTCGCAAGCGGAAGCTACGCGCTCGGGGCGTTCAGAGAGGCGCGCGCGCAGGCGCACACGCGCCTGTTTGGCCAAAGCACGTTGATCGAGGCCAATGGCGGGGCGCTGGAATACGCCATCGCCGGGGATGGCCCGCCCCTGGTGATGATCCACGGTACGGGGGGCGGCTTCGATCAGGGCCTGTTGTTTGCGTCGAACCTCAGACAGCGCGGTTTCCGCATCGTGGCTCCGTCGCGCTTCGGCTACCTCGGCAGCGCCTTTCCCGACAATGCCTCGCCCGCGCGTCAGGCGGATGTGCTGGTAGAGCTGCTCGACCATCTCGGCATCGACCGCCTGCCCGTGGTCGGCGGGTCTGCGGGCGCGTTGAGTGCTGCCGAATTTGCCCTTCGTCACCCCAACCGTTGTTCGCATCTCGGACTTCTGGTGCCGGCCGCAAACCTGACCGACCGCGATCCGGTGGCGTTCACGGCCCTGCAAAGGCTGGCCGTGGGGGCCGTGCTTGGGTCGGACTTCTGGTTCTGGGCGCTGTCGCGTGCGGCACCCGGCCAGATGATCCGAATGCTGCTGGCCACCGATCCGGCGCTTCTGGCCCGCGTTACCCCTGACGAGCGGCAGCGCGCCGACGCGATCCTTGCCCAGATATTCCCGATCAGCCGCAAAGTGGACGGCCTGCGTACCGACGGGTTCTGGGCCGGAACGCCGTCGCCCACCGCCTATGACCAGATCACCGCGCCCAGCCTGATCCTGTCCTGCGAGGATGATCTGTTCGGCACCGTGGCCACCGCACGGCTTCTGGCAGACCGCATCCCGAACACACGTCTGGTCGTCTATCCGGACGGGGGACACATCTGGCTCGGCCATGATGACGCGTTTGCGGACGAGATCGTCCGGTTCATATCAGACCCAAAGATCAACCTGCCCGAGGAGGGCTGAAGACGATGCCTTATCAACAGATCGAACTGCGAGCCTTTGGCGGACCCGAGGAACTGCACATCCGGACTGTCGCGGACCTGCCGGAGCCACAGTCCGGCGAGGTGCGCATCCGGGTGCTGGTCAGCAGTGCGGCCTTCACCGACGTGATGATCCGCAAGGGCAAGTACCCGGATGTGAAGGAAAAACCGCCCTTCGTGCCGGGCTATGATCTGGTGGGCGTGGTGGACGCGCTCGGGTCCGACGTCGTGGGGTTCACTGTGGGCGAGCGCGTCGCGGACCTGTCGAGCATCGGTGCCTATTCCGAATACATCTGTCGCCCCGCCAATGGCCTGACAGCCGTGCCCGAGGGGGTGTCCGACAAGGATGCGCTGGCGATGATCCTCTCGGCGGTGACGCCCTACCAGATGCTTCACCGCGTGGCCAAAGTGCAAAATGGGCAAAGCATTCTGGTGCACGGCGCGGGCGGGGCCGTGGGCACGGCGATGCTGCAATTGGCGCGGGAGGCCGGGATCGTGGCGTTCGGCACCGATGTTGCGGCGAAGCACGACCTGATCCGGCAGTATGGCGGAACGGCGATCGACAGCGCGGCCACCGACCTCGAGGCGGCAATCGCGGCGGCGGTGCGTGACGGCGTCGATGCCGTGTTCGATCCGCTCGGGGGTGACAGCTTCCCCCGCTCGCTGCATGCGCTGAAACCCGGCGGCATGCTGGTGGCCTACGGCTTCATGAACGAGGTGCTGGGGCGCGGCGGCTCGATCCCGCTGGATTTCGTCAAGCTCAAGATCTGGGACTGGCTGCCCAACGGCCACGCGACGGCGTTCTATTCCATCGGGGCGATGCGCCGGACCCATCCGGAATGGTTCCGGGAAGACCTCGCGACACTCTTTGCCCTGCTGGCCGAAGGGCGGCTCGATCCGGCCGTGGCCGAAGTCGTCCCGCTATCGGAGGTGCGCCGCGCCCATGAGCGGGTGGAGGCGGGCGAGGTGCAGGGCAAACTCGTGATGCGGGTGACGGAAGCATGAGGCAATTCGCTCAAACAGCCCTTCTCGCATGGCTTCTCGCCACCGCAAGCGCAGCACAGGCCGACACGCTCCTGACCGACGTCACGCTAGTCGACATCGAAACCGGCACCTTGGCAAGAGGCCAATCGGTGCTGATCCGTGAAGGCGTCATTGCCGAGGTGGAGGCCGTTATAGCCCCTTCGGACGGGGTCGCGGTGATCGACGGTTCGGGCGGCTACCTTATCCCCGGTCTGTGGGACAGCCACGTCCATGTCTTCTCCAGCGCCACGGAACCCGACACGGCCTTTCCGCTCTACCTGATCAACGGCGTGACGGGCATCCGCGACATGGGCGCGCTCTGGCCCATCTCTGCCCAGCAAGAGCTACAGGCGCGGATCGAGGCGGGCGAGGTTCTCGGCCCCCGCCTGATCCTCTCGGGCGCATGGGTGGACGCCAGCCCCGGATCATGGCCCGGTATGTTCCTCGCCGACACGCCCGTTGAGGCGCGCGCCGTTGTGGAGCGGATCGCGTCCGAGGGTTGGGCAGCGGTCAAGGCCTACTCCATGCTGGACGAGGCGACCTATCTGGCGCTGGCCGAGGCCGCCGATGCCGCAGGCTTGCCGCTGGTAGGCCATATCCCCGAGCGCGTGGCGCTTGCCACCGCCATCGACGTGGGCCAGGACGGGATGGAGCATTTCGGGCGCGTCGCCATGGCCTGCGCAACGGGCGAAGACCGCATGCTGGAGGATCTGCGCCACGTCATGGCAGACGGTGGCGATCAGGCGGCCATCTTTGCGGTCATGACCGGGCAGAACCGGATTATCCTGGACACATGGGACCGCGATTTGTGCGACACCCTTCTGGCGCGGCTCACCGCATCGGGGATGCATGTCAGCCCCACCCTTGTGGTTGCGGATTTCTACACCGGCAACTGGCCCGCCGCCGATGCGCCACGCATGCGGATGATCCCGGCCGAGGTCCGCGAGGCCTGGGGCCGCCCCGATTTCCGGCTGGAGGCGATGACAGATGAGGTGCGGGCCTTGGCGACAGACAGTATCGCGCTTGACCGCCGCACCTTCCTGATGGCGCATGAGGCGGGCGTGCCGATCCTCGCCTCCACCGATGCCTCCTTCGCCAACCCCTACCTCTTCCACGGCTTCTCTCTGCTCGATGAGCTGGACCTCTATGTCGAAATCGGCCTCACTCCGCGCGAGGCGCTTCACACCGCCACTGTCGCCCCGCCCCGGTTCTTCGGGCTGACGGATCAGGACGGCACCATCACGCCGGGCCGCCGCGCCGATCTGGTGCTGCTGGACGCGAACCCGTTGGAAAGCCTCGGCACGCTGCGCCGCCCGCGTGCGGTGATCGCGGGCGGCGTCGTTCTCGACCGCGCAGCACTCGATGCGCTGGAGGCGACGCTTCTAGCCGAGGGTGAGTAGGCGTGTGGCCCATCAAGGCACCCGAAAGCGCGGAAAGTTCGGGTGGATCATGACCGTCGTCGCAGTTCTGCTTGGCACTCTCATCTTCGTCGCGATCAGCATCCTCTTCGCGATCAGCCCGGGCCACCCGGCCCCACTGCGCGACGACGCGGGGCAGATCATCCCCGGCAGCCTGTCCGAACGGGTCACAGTCCAGATCGGCGGCATCCCGCAAGGCATGTTCATCCAAAGCGTCGATCCCGCGAACCCTATGCTCCTGTTCCTGCATGGCGGCCCGGGCATGACCGAGTTCTTCATGGAAGACGACTACCCCACAGGGCTGGAGCGTCACTTCACCATGGTCTGGTGGGAACAGCGCGGCGCGGGCATGTCGTTCTCGGGCGATATCCCGCCCGAGACGATGACGATGGACCAGATGATTGCGGATACCATCGAAGTGGCCGATTACCTCCGGGGCCGCTTCGGGCAGGACAGGATCCTGCTCCTTGGTCATTCCTGGGGCAGCTATCTGGGCATTCAGGTCGCGGCTGAAGCACCTGACCGGTTCCTCGCCTATGTCGGCATGGCGCAGATCGCCCACCAGCTCCGCTCCGAGGTCATGGCCCATGAATACATGCTCGACGCCTACCGCGAACGGGGCGACGGTGTGATGGTGCGGCGGTTGGAGGCCGCTCCCGTCAGCATGGCGGACGGCACCTCGCCCGCGTGGATGCGGCTGCGCGACACGGCGATGCACCGGATCGGCGTCGGGCACACGCGCGACATGCGCTCCGTCATCACGGGCATCTTTGTGCCGGTCTGGCAGATGCGGGCTTATACGGTGTGGGAAAAAATCAACGTCTGGCGCGGCAAGATCTGGTCGCGGCCCTTCTTCTGGGAAGACCTGCTGCGCGATGATCTGGCGGCGCGGCTGACCGCGTTCGACCTGCCGATCTACTTCTTCCTCGGGCGCCACGACATGACCGCCAACCCGGACCTTGCCCGCGCCTATTTCGGGCGGGTAAATGCACCGATGAGCGGCCTGTACACATTCGATAACTCCGCCCACAGCCCACTTTTTGAAGAACCCGGGCGGGCAACGGAAATCCTCCTCCAGAACGTGCTGCAAGGGACGAATACGCTGGCCGACGCGGAGTGAGGGAAGACATTGAGGACCAAGAAATGGCCCGACGATCCTTGCTTGTCATAGCCCTCCTTGGCGCCGTTGCGGTCAGTTCGGTCGTCCTGAAAGCGATCCCCTCGGACCGGATCAGTGATGCCGTGCAAGCGCGGATGGAAAGGGACGGAGTGCCGGGTGTTGTCGTCGTCGTGCTGGAGAATGGCATCCCGGTCTGGACCCGCGCTTTGGGCCAAGCTGATCCTGCCACCGGGCGCGAAATGACGGTGGATGCGCTTTTTCGGGTCGAGTCGATCACCAAATCCGTCACCGCATGGGGCGCGATGCGGCTGGCCGAAACCGGTCGCCTCGATTTCGATGCACCGATCGCCGATTGCCTCACGCGCTGGCAGCCGCCCGAGGGCACGCCGCTGCTGACGCCCCGACAGCTTCTGTCGCACAGTGCCGGGATCGGTCTTGGCGATTTCACGGCGCGCTATGCCCCGGATGCACCAAGGCCCGGACTCGCCGAGCATCTGGCAGAGGACTTCGAGATGATTGCTACCCCGCCCGCCACGTTTTCATATTCCGACACCGGGTTCAATCTGCTGGAACTGGTGATGGAGGACTGCACGGGCGAGGATTTCGCCGCGTTCATGACCCGTGAGGTCCTTGGTCCTCTCGGTATGGAACAGGCAGGCTTCGACTGGCCCGGTGTTGAAATGCCGACGGGACATGATCTACACGGACGACCCGTAGCACCCTACGTTTATCCGGGCCGCGCGTCGGGTGGGCTTTTCGCCACCGCCGGTGACATCGCCCGCTTCGCCGCCGCCGCGATGGACGGTGCGGATCAGGATGTGCTGTCCCCCGGCGGGGTGGCCGATTTGCACCGACCCGCCATGGCGGTAGGCGGGTTGTTCGGTTTTGCCGCCGAGCGGTACGGGCTTGGGCATTTCACCGAAACCCTGTCGGACGGACGGGCAGCGGTCTGGCATGGCGGACAGGGCTATGGCTGGATGAGCCATCTTCATCTGGTGCCTGAGACCGGCGACGGGATCGTTATCCTGTCCAACAGCCAACGTGCCTGGCCGCTCTTCGCAGATGTCCTTCGGGTCTGGTCCGAGAGCCTCGGCGTGCAGCCTGTGGCCATGACGCGCGTGCTTTGGGCTGAAACGGCGGCACGCGTCGTCATCGCCGGGCTTGGCATTGTGGCGGCGCTTGCGCTTTGGGTGGCCGTCGCGTGCGCATCACGCACTCGCGCTGTCCGAGCGATCGCAGGCGCAGCATCCGCCGCCCTTATCGTTTGGCCACTTTGGGCAGCGGCTCAGGACTACCTGTTCCTCTTCTCCATCCTGCCCGGCCTTTGGCTGTGGCTGGCTGCGTCTTGCGGGATCGCTGGCCTGTGCCTTGCAGCGTTCACCCTTGGACGGCAGCAGCGATAACCTGCGCGGAAGCAATCGAACCGCCGCGCGCGGATTGGCTCTCTATCGTCGTGCCGTATGCCATTTGGAGCGCAGATGCATCGCCGCCACCAGGGCGACGGCTGTCAACAGGCCTTGGAACACGGCCTCGACTTCGGAAGGTCGCGGCAGCACCTCACCTGTGGCGTTGATCATGAAGTGAAACGTCACCATCAGCAAAAGCGACCGGGCGCTGTAAAGATAGGCCCATGTCATGATCAGGCTCTTCATCAGGATTGACCAAAGAAAGGGCAGCAAGGCTGGTGCGCCACCGAAGTCGTTGTAATATCCGTCCATTGCGAACAACGGCAGGTGCCACGCCCCCCATGCCGCACCCAGGATGATTGAGGCCACGACAGGGTCATACCGCTCGAGCAGCGCGTCGAGCCCGTAGCCGCGCCAGCCGATCTCCTCCGGCAGCGGCCCGAGAAGAAAGAGGAACGCGGCGTATCCGAGGGCTGCAGGCCAGGTGGCACCCGGTAGAGCAAGCGTGGGGCCAGCGCCGCCACCGAGCATCAGGAGACTTTGCGCAAGCAGTGAAAGTGCCGGGATCAGCAGAAGTGTCACCGCCCAGAGCCAGTGCGGCGCGCGGCCGGGCTGCACCAGCCGTTGCCAGAGATCCGCCAATCCGCGACCGGCGCTGTGCCGGTGCTGAAACCAGAGCCCGGCGACGAGCGGGCCTACACCGCCGAGGTAGAGGAGCCATCGCCCTGTGCCGCTCCAAGGCTGAAGCCCCGTCAGAACGAGCCCCCACCAGCAGGCCCAGGTCCAGGTGAGCGTCAGAGCGAGAAACGCGAACGGCCGGTAGACCCGGGCGGTCATTCTGACTGGCCCCGAAGGCGATCACCCCGCACGAGAAAACGCCCATCGATGCGCAGGGCCAGCGGATCACCAGAGATCGGCGGCGCGCCCTCGGCGGCGGGGCGTTGCGCGTGGATATGCAGATGTGGCTCGGTGGAAGCGCCGGAATTACCAACTTCGCCAAGTCGGTCGCCGCGCGCGAGCTGATCGCCCGCCGCGACAACGACGCTGCCCTCACGCATATGCGCGAAGACAATCTCGGCCTCGCCGCACCGCAGGATGACATGGTTGCCGAGGCGATTGACCTGATCGCTCTCGGGCACGTTGAGGTCGGGGCTGTCGTTTTGAGCGGCGATGACCGTGCCTGCGCAGGGCACCACCAGCGGCGCACCGAAGATCGCGTAGTCCGTCGGATTGACCGGCTGCCAGCCCCATGCGCGCAGGCCCCAGGGGCCGAGGCCGAAAAAGTCGATGGCATAAGACTGCCCACGCCAAGGGCGGAACCGCTCGACGCTGGCATCCAGCGTCCGCAAATGGCCGTTCACCAACGTGTTGGATCCACCGTGCCCCACCAGATAGCGGCCCGGCCCGAAGGGATTGGAGATATCGACCACCTCGACCGGCGGCAGCGCGCGCCCGGAAAGCGCCTTGACCGTGTAGACGCTGCCGAGCGCCAGAAGACCCGCCGAGACAACCATTGCCGACCACGCCCACGCGCCGTGCGGCACTGACGACCGCCCGGGCAGCGCGGACACTTGCAAGACCGCGATGGCAAGAAACAAGCCGGCATATCCCCAAGGCAGCCACCAGACAGGCAGCGCCCATTGGGCAACGCGCGACAACGCGAACAGAAACGCCGAAATGCCTGCGGCCTGCATCAGCCACCCGACCACCGATGCCGCCGGAAACAGGGCCAGCCACGCAAGCAGGGCCAAAGGCAAGGCGACCTGCACGAGCAGAACCACCGCCATCATGGCGAAACCTCTGCGGGATGCGGCGCTTGAGTCCTCATCAGATTGGTCCTCCGAAGGCCAGCCCCCACTTCAGCATGAGGCCCGCCAGCCCGATGAGCGCGAGCGTGAAGGCTGTTTGGTGCGTACGCCGCCAGAGGCTCCAGCCCGGTGCGCGCCAGACGAGCGGCAGCGACAGCGCGAGCACAGCGGCCAGAACAGCGACGGCGGCGGCGATCCCCAGGAAGAGCTCGAACGTCGGCTGCGGCTGATCGAACAGGAATTGCGATCCCAGCCGCGACGCCGCGAGCGCCATCGCCACCCCGGCCACCGCCAGCGCCCAGACGGCGATCGCGCCGGTGACTTGAACCGCCGCCGCCAGCGTCCCGACCCGCGATCCCCCGCGCAGCCCGTGACGCCAGATCAGGCCAATGATACTGGTAGTCGCCAGTAGCAGCGCCAGCGCAAATCCCACGGTCAGCCACACCGGATCCGCCAGCCCGCGTACCCGCTCATGGGTCTGCGCCCCGGTTCCGTCGGCAAGGCGCGTGACCCGCCCCTGCGCGTCGCGGATCACCGTCACGCGGTGCCCCATCGCATCCTGCCACAGATCTGGCGCGATCGGATCGAACCGCGAGGGCATCGGCAAGGTGCCCGTAGGGATCAGCAATGCGCCGTCGGAAAATGCGACCACATTTATCGGCGAGAGCGCGGCGAGGGCTTGGCCCGGCCCCGAAAACGTCCGGCGGTTGGTCACATAGCGCCCCGCCGCCTCCGCGGCGCGCGTGGCGGCCTCGGGCACCGGCGGCGCTTCGGGCGCCGCCAGCCCGGCATCGGCGGCAAGCTCCGCCAGGATCAGGTCCGGCGCAAAAAGCGGAAGGCTCGCCCCCGCGCCACCGTTCTGGGAGATGAAGACGCCAGCGCCGATCTCGGGGATGAACACGAGGTTCGAGATGAATTCGTTGAGACCGCCGCCATGGCCGTAGACCATGGTGCCAAAGCGCGGCCGGGACTGAAAGCCATGCGCCATGTCCGCCGCCTGTGGCCGTTCGTCGAAGAGCCGCGTGCGCATCTGCGCCATGGTGCCGGGCTCTAGCAGTCGTGCGCCCTCCAGCGCCCCGTCACCCATCAGAAAGCGCAGGAACCACGCCATGTCGGATGCCGTGCTGGCCGTTGCCCCGGCGGGGCCGAAGGCACCGATGTCGATGCGGAAAGCCGGATGGGCGATGCCGCCCCGAACCGCGTAGCTTTGCGCAAGGGGCGGTTGATCCGACTGCCGCAGGCGTTCGGCCAATGTCGTGTCGCCCATGCGAAGCGGGTCGAGGATGCGCGCCTGGACAAACGCCTCCCAAGGCTGGCCGGAGACCTCTTCGACGACAAGCCCTGCCAGCGCGGCCCCCCAGTTCGAGTAGGATGTGATTTCCCCGCGCGGGAACACCTGGTCGGGCGCTGCCACCGCCAAGGCCTCCGCGCGAGGCAAGGCGGCAATGTCCTGGTCGAAGATCGCGTAGCTTTCCTCAAAACCACCCCGGTGGCTCATCAGATGGGCCAGGGTCAGCGGTTCGCCGCCCGGAATGTCGAAGCCCGGCAAATAGTTTGACACATCCGCGCGCAGGTCCAGACGACCGTCCTCGACCAGCATCATCACCGCGACCCAGGTGAACAGTTTGGTGATCGAGCCGATCTCGAACCGGAAAGTGTCGGGGCCAACTGCCGTCTGGCCACCCGAGCCCGCGACGCCGTATCCCCGCACGATCACCTGATCGCCGCTGACCACCGCCGCGATCGCACCCGGGACCTGTTCGCGCGCCATCAGTCCTTCGGCGAGCCCGTCCAACCGCGCGGCCAGCGGAGAGACGTCGCTGTCTTGTTGTGCCGATACACTGCCCGTAAAGGCGCAACAGATCACAACCGCCAAGATGGCTCGGATGGAGGACCACCGAGCCGCGTTTGCCGCCCGCCATGCAACGCGGGCTTCGCCCCCTCGGCACACAAAGCGCAAAGATAGCAAAAGTTGGGCGATCATGGTTCGGGCCTTGGAAACCGTATCTCGGTGACGTCCGCGAGGAAGAAGGGGAAATAATCGTCGGTGCCGAACATATTCCCGGCCTCGACGCGGAATGGCAGTCGGTAGCCCTCAACGTCCCTGAAGTCCGACATAGTGGCCCCGAACGGCTGCAGGCGGTGGATCTGTTCGGAGTTGGCATTGCTCCAGCGCTGAAAGGTGACCTCATAGGGCCGCCCTTCCGCGTCAACGCTCACGTCGACTGCCTGATCTAGATCGCCGTGCCTGATCGTCACACGCGCAGAATCATCGCCCAAAGCTTCCCAGGTGATGCCGGATCCAGGCAGAAGGGCGGCTGGCGCCCAGATTACCGCCTCTGCGGCATAGCGCCCGAAGGCGGACCTTGTGTGGTCCGGATCGCCACCAAGCCGCCCCACCGGGATCACTCCGAAAATCCGAAACCGCGTCCAACTCCCCGAGTCCGACCCCGAAACCGGCATGCCGCCCCGGGTGCGCATCGCCCAGACGAACCCTTCGGGCGCGGCAAGGATCTGGCGCGCTTCCATCGGCTGATAGCGTGGATCGTCCTTGGTGCCGAGGCTAAACTGGCCGGTCATGTCGATTTCGGCAACCGGAAGAAGTGGCGAGCCCGGCTGGATCATGTAGGCGAAATACCGTCGCGCAGGTTCTGGCAGGTCGGCAACCATCTCTGGCGCGAACAACCTTGGTCCGGTCGGCTGGAGTGACGTCAGTCTGTTCCATTCTGCGCGGTCCGCCTGCCGGTCCAAGAGCGCGAGAAGCGCCAAAGTGCAGACGCCCAGAACAATCGCGAAGAGAAGAGCAAGAAGAAGTTTCATTTCTATCGGCAATCTTGAGTTTCGCTGGTCCTTTCTAACTGCAAAAAGTATGCCACTTGATGACATGGATCAATTTGCAGCGCGGCGATGGATGCCAGGTCTCAATATATTTTGTTGGGTCGCGGGCGGCGCTGGTAGTGGTCGTGGACGGCGTTGACGCTTATCGCCACGCAATGGGCGAACAGTGCCTCGCGGCTGCAACTGTCGAATTCGGTCAGGGCCTCCCAAAGGTCACCGGGCGCCTTCGAAAGGTTGCGCGCCCAAGTCTCCTGGCGCCGGTCGAAGGCCTGCGCATAGGCTGTTTCGCCAGGGCCCGGCACCTGCGCGCAGAAGGCCGCGTTGCGCGGTTCGATATCGACACGGCTGTCGAGCCCAGTGTGTCGGATGCTGCGCGTTGTTCAAATGACCGCGAACTTAGGAAAGCCGACTTTAGCGACGTACTGATCGGCTCAAGGCGTCTGGTAGTTTAAGAAGTCAGATGCTGCGATGTCGGTTTGGCAACCAGCCGGTCGTCCAACCCACCGATTAATCGACTGACTGACACCGGTATAGAATGGTTGGAGAATTTGATGGCAAGGGCTTAAGCTTCAAGTACCTAAAGCCTCATGAAGGATACATAAATTGCAGTCAAAGACCACTACCGTGAAAGACATTTCAGTTCACTATGTCGAAGCCGGTTCAGGTCCAGAGACCATTGTTTACTCTCATGGGTGCTTGATGAGCCATCGAATGTTTGATGACCAAAGCACCGCACTTAGCTCCTCTGCGCGGGTGATTGCTTTTGACCATCGTTGCCAAGGTGATAGCGAGAAAGTCCAAACAGAGTTTGCGTTGCAAGACTTGGTCGACGATGCTGCCGCATTGATCAGCGAAACCTGTGATAGTCCTATTCATTTTGTGGGCATGTCCACCGGTGGCTTTGTGGGGATGCGGCTTGCACTGTATAAACCCAAGTTGCTAAAGAGCCTTGCGCTCATCGACACTTCCGCCGATCACGAGGCCCCTTAGCTTGATCACAGTTCGGCCCACATTGCTTGTCGCTGCTGTCGCGAAGCGCACGAAGTGGACGTTGCGGCGCGGAAGACGAATGGCAGGTTTTGTCCGCACTACAGACCTTGGTTCACACTGCAGCCAACGGCAGGTCTGAGCCCTTATTGAACGACGCTGCACTGTTCACCAACGACTGCTATGCAATCTAGGAGTGCCAAATAGGTGATCATGGATCATCGCTTCAGCAGCAATCATTGTATTGCGTTCAATTGATACTCTCAGGCGCAAATTTGCTCCTAATCCGATCAACAACGTTAATGGGATTGTCTAAATCGTGCCTTACTGCTGACAAGTTGCTGTATAAAAAATTAATAAATTATTTGTGCGAATAAGCAAAATGTCAAAGTTACCCAGCTTACTAAAAGCAGTTGCTCTATCAGCCATCCTTGCCGCAACGGGAGGGGTGGTGCTTCTAGTTGCTACAACCCAGCACTTTACAGGGCAAACGGAAACGATCGCTCAGGCCAAAGTCACAGACCAAGCCGCTAAAGCGCTGCAGTTCACTGCTACGCGACTTGTACAACGTGAATGGGACGCAATGTCGACACTTGCTCCCCGCTTTGCATCCTCCACTTACACAGATTTGACGTCTGCCATGACTTCGGTCGAAACGATGTCCGATGCTGTATCTTGGGCGGGGCTGGTCAATGTATCAGGCGACATAATTGCGGGCTCGGGTGGGATTGGTGAAGGTAGCAACGTGGCAAATCTAGATTGGTTCGCTGCAGGCCTACAGGAAGGCGGTGTACATGTAACGTTGGCGGAAAGCGGTACAGCCGTCGACGGAGGTGCAATACATCTGTCCATCCCTGCAACCACCGCCGAAGGGGTGACCCAAGGCGTGTTGATTTATAGCATCGACATAGCTTGGCTAGACGCAATGATGAGAGAAGGCGCCGAGTTTCTTGAGGTTGATTACGCTGTGGTTACCCGCGAAGGAGAAGTTGTCCTGCAAAGCCAAAGGCTTGTCCAAGCACCCTACAACCAAAACTTGCTGCGTCTGGTCGCTGGTGGCGATCGCAGTGCCGAGGTCGTGACGTCTTCGCAATACGATCCGCATGTCGTTTCGATGCTGTCATCGCTTGTCGTAGGCACTGTACCTGATTTTGGCTGGGGCATTGTTGTTCGGGCACCGGCTTATAGCTCGCCCAGCTCTTTTGTGGATACACTGATCGAAATGCGGAATGTAGTTATTGGGCTTGTGGCTGTAATTCTAATCTGCGCAGCGTTCTTTGCCGTATCCTTCCTAATGCCGATCCGAAGACTGGCTCGCGTTGCGAAGCAAATGGTCGAGGGTGACGTTGTGTATCCAAGTGACAATGCGACATCCCGTGAGGCCGCTGAGATATCTGAAGCGCTGGTGCGACTACAATCAGCGGCACTAAACGCCCAACGTCTCCAAGCGCCGCTTGTTCTCGACAAAAAGAAATCGGACAGGCGCCTTAGGCTTGTCGTCGGTCAGAACTGATCTTCCGTGTTTTTGCTCGCCTTTTGAACGGTTGTCAGCCACTCTGATGCATTGATGTTTTCGGCTTCGATCTCATCACAATTGGAGTGCTTCTTGTGATCCCACATCTCACTGAAATCCAGGCGAGCCTTGCTCCGTCATTTCTTGTGCTGGGATTAGCGTTGATCTTGCCTTGGATCGTTGATCGCTACGTGACATGGCAACGCACGGCACTCTACGCGATCACAATGGCTCTGGCCCTCCGTTATGTGTGGTGGCGCGCTACCGAAACGATTGCTCCTTTCGGCTTTACTGTTGAATGTGCGGCTAGCTGGTCGCTCTTTGCATTTGAGATGGGGGCGATGGTTGCAACGATGTCGTCGATGGTCATGCAAAGCCGATTGAAAGCACGTACGGATGAAGTCGAGCAGAATCTCAATTGGTACGGGCAAGCCGGAAAGACTCCCAAGATTGCGATCATGATTGCGACCTATAACGAGGAAAAAGAGGTTTTGGAGCGCACCATCGTTGGCGCGCAATTCCTGTCGTATACAAATAAAGAAATCATGGTTCTTGATGACGGTGGGCGGTCTTGGCTTGAGGAGTATTGCGACCAACGCGGTGTGAGGTACATTCGCCGGCCCGACAATGCAGGGGCCAAGGCCGGCAATATAAATCATGCATTGACGCTGTTAGAGGCAGAAGGCGCTCCGCCTGATTTTGTCGCCGTTCTGGATGCTGACTTCGTGCCGCATCGCGGGTTTCTATCTCGATCGCTTGCGCTTTTTCATGATCCAAAAGTTGGTCTTGTTCAAACCCCTCAACACTTCTTCAACGCGGATCCGATCCAGCATAATTTGGGTCTGTCGCGGTCTTATCCTGACGAACAGCGCTATTTTTTCGATCACATCCAGCCAAGCCGCGATGCATGGGGCATTGCATTTTGTTGTGGGACATCTTCCATGGCTCGCTGGACAGCCTTGCAAGATATTGGCGGTTTACCGACCGAAAGCATCACCGAAGACTTTATGGTAACACTTGTTTTGCGAAATGCAGGATGGAATACCGTTTACCTTAACGAAGCACTCACCGAAGGTCTTGCTCCTGAAGGCCTGCAGGAATACGTAAGTCAACGCGCTCGGTGGTGCATTGGCATGATGCAGATCGCGCGATCAAATGTCGGGCCGTTCGCGGCAAACAAACTGCGCCTTCGTGATCGATGGAGTGTGATCGACAGCGGTCTTTACTGGATAACGACTTTCCCGTTCCGCTTGGCCGCGCTGGTGTTCCCACTTCTCTATTGGTTCTTCAATATTACGGTCGTCAATGCAACCGTGCCGGACGTGTTGCGGTACTTTGGAACATTCTATGTTTGGACAATGCTGACTATGCAAATCCTATCAAAAGGAATGCTGGTGCCCTTGGTTCAGGACGTCACGCAGCTTGTCGGCGCTATCCCGATCACACGTGCGGCGTTTAGTGGCCTGTTGCGTCCAAAGGGACACAAGTTCGTTGTAACTGCAAAAGGTGGCGATCGTTCCAAGATCGTGGTTCAGTGGTATTTCATGATGCCGTTCCTGATCCTGACGGTGCTTACGGTGATTGGCTTATTGATCGGAATTGTCTCGGATCGCTTTGCGTTCAATGATGCTGGCGGTGGCAAAAGTGTCGTGCTGTTCTGGACCTTCTATAACTTAGGGGTTCTTACGCTCACGCTGGTGGCTTGTGTGGAGCTACCACGCCACGAAGCGCATGTCGCTGACAACCCAGAGCAAGCGACGTTCATTTCTGAAACAGGTGCGATGCAAACACTTTGGATATCAAAGCTGACTGGCGATACCGCATTTGTGCGCGGCGCAGAGTTTGCCATTGGCGCACGTGGCCAGATTGATATAGCCGACATTGGGCGAATAAATTGTTACACGATCGCCAATAACAAAGCTCAGACACGTCTTCAGCTCGAACCAACTGAGACGCAATACGAATCTATGATCGTCAAATTCTACACAGCAGACAACGTACCCGGAATCAGCAGAGGCAGAGCCATGACATTGATCCCAGACCTTGCCGATCGCCTGGCACGGGTTTTCTTCAAATGAAGACGCCCGACCCCTCAATTAGGAAAAAATAGCATGAAACCCTTCCGTATTTTCTTGGGAATTGTGATCGTCGTTGTGTCCGTTTGGTTGATCGTGACAGAGCAACTCTCAGGCGCCAGTGCAGATGCAACCATTAACGCACAGTTGGTCAGCCTACGCGCACCAATTGCTGGTGAACTTGACTTGGCACCGCTGCCATTAGGCGCTCGCCTATCACGCGGCCAAGAATATGGCACTGTGCGCGACACCCGCGCAGACGCAGTGCGGCTGAATGATCTAGAGTTGGAAATCCATCTCGCACAGGCTGAAGTTACTGATATCGAAAGCCGCAGAGCTGTTATAGATGATGCAATCATTGCGCTGCAGGTGCGCACTGAAGCCTACAATACAGCCCGAATCCAAGAACTGGGCATTGAGTTGGCGGCTGCAAGAGAACGGCTTGCCTTGGCCACCGAGCAACTTGGGCTAGGAGGAAAAGACCCTATCGAACTTGATTTTGAATCGTTTGAAAACCAAGCTGACAATCAGTTGAATGGTGCAACGCGTTTGCAGCCTAATTGGGTATCGCCGTCGATCATTTACAACTTTGCCCAAGAACGCGTCCAGCTATTGGAAAACAAACTTAACGCCGCGCTGGATGGCGTTTATTTAGGAGATGGATTCAACGATGCGCCATTTTCTGAACAACGGCGAACAGATCTGCTGCGCGAAAGCGGAACACTTGCGAGCGAACTGACAGAGGCGAAATCACGTGTTGCGGCCTTTGTCGAGCGTACCGAGGCCGAAAGGCTCAGAGTTAATCGCCTCGAACAGGTGATTTTGCGTTCACCTGCCTCCGGTACCCTCTATCAGGCACTCGTAACCTCTGGCGAAATTGTCGAGAGGGGTGATCCGATAGCGGTTATCGTTGATTGCACAACCATCTTTGTAACGCTTTCGGTCACTGAAAACGTTTATGACCGGCTCAATACAGGCGATCCCGCAACATTCCGGCCACGCGGATCGGACAAAGTTTTTGACGCTTCGATCTTCCGCCTGGCAGGTTCAGGTGCGGCTAGGGTTTACGAAGATCTCGCAGTTGCCCCAAGCCAAAAGCATCTTGAGCGCTTTGACGTAACACTCGAGGTGCCAACACTTCGCGAAGACGAGGAATTCGCATGCGCTATTGGCCGCACCGGTCGCGCCTACTTTGATGTGCGGCCTTTGGACTGGTTGCGTCAATACTTCTCGTTCTAACAGCTCGGAAGGGATTGGTCGTTTTCGACGCGCAGGATCAGTCTTTTATTGAAGTGAAGTAGCTAGTATGGAGCCTTGATACTCTTAGCTGCCAACAGGACGTACCCAAGACGGACATTGCAACAGCCGCAGCGAATGCACATTTTGTCCCCCATTGCAGAAATCTGTGCAAGATGCCGCGAACTTCCGGTTTGAGCCACTCTGCTTTTTTCTGCGTTGCAGCCAATGTCGGATCTAAGTAGCCAGTCAAGTCGCTCAAGAAATTTATGCCCAAAGTGAGACTTCATTGCGTTAACGAAGCAAACATTGTGATGCTTAATAGCCAGCGCTAGAAACTATCTAATTGACTGGAGCGCGCCGCATGAATCTCTTTATTCTGCTAGATTATTCGTCAGTGTTAGTCTTTGCACTTACTGGTGCGCTGGTAGCCAGCCGGGCGCAACTCGATATCGTGGGGTTTTGCTTTTTTGCCTGTTTCACAGCAGTGGGTGGCGGCACCGTGCGTGACGTGCTGCTCGACCGCAATCCTGTGTTTTGGATTGGAAACCCGTCCTACCTTGGAATTGCCTGTGGCGCAGCATTATTGGTCTTTTTTACAGCGCACTTGTTTGAAAGCCGTTACAGATTAATGCTTTGGCTTGATGCCTTCGCGTTGTCCATCGCAGTCGCTGCAGGTTCGGGAGTGGCTCAGGCACTGGATCAAACTGTACCGATTGTCTTGGTTATGGGCGTCATCACGGGTAGCATGGGTGGGCTTCTGCGCGATGTCGTCTCAAATGAGGTGCCTTTAGTGCTAAAGCAGGGAGAACTATATGTGACCTGCGCATTGGCAGGATCAGCCGCCACGGTCATTGCCGACTATTTTGGCCTATCTCCCAATCTAACGGCCTTCGCGTGCGCAGCAGTCACCTTTACCCTGCGCTCAGGGTCAATTGCCTTCGGATGGAGCCTGCCTAATTATAAGTCTCGTCCGCCAAGGCCATGAACTGAGAACCAACAACTCATCATCCAACATCCCATCGCAAGGGCCGACACTTTTTCAAGTGAACTAGCGCTTCGAGACACAGCAAATGTCTGTTTTCCACCTTGGCTGCTTTTCGCAACGAACGCCACTAAGGCATAGCGTCCATTAGTCTCTCATTATTCAAGGTCGGGTCCCCACGCGAGTTGGGAAAGCCCGTATCAGCAGGCTGCACCCCTGCCCCCAATGTCCGCTGACGGCCCATTCTAATGGATGCTGCGAATAGAATGAGTGTCGGCTTCCAAGCAACGCCTTTCTGTTGCGTTGGCGAGTTTGGGGTGCAAGCATTGATGGGACTTTACCCACAAGACTTTTGAAACTTCTTATGGAAGGACATAGCAATATCATTTGCATCCGAAACAGTTCTTGACCTCTGGTTTCCTGACACTGGATTTTGGGAAACAACAGAGGCTTTTTCGTCATGGATCCAGTGCCGCATGTATGGCGGGATGGACGAAACCATTTGCAACGACTTTGTAGATTTGACCATTGCCGCTGCACGCGGTGAATTGGATCATTGGGCAGAGACAGCAGAAGGGCGTATTGCGCTGCTCATTGCGCTTGACCAATTCCCGCGATCACTGTGGCGAGATATGCCTGCGGCCTATGCTCAGGATATTAAGGCAAATAGACTTGTCCTCGAAGGCGTGGGAAATGGGCACTTTGCAGCGATCGCACCATGGAAGAAGCTGTTTTATATCATCGCTCTGTTTCACTGCGAAGGCCCGGATCATTTAGACAGACTGACCGTTGCCGAGCGGTTGACTGAAGTCATGGCCGAAGAGATGCCCGACCAACTAGCCCATCTAGCTGAGAAGGTGCGCGGCCAGAACGCACGGGGACGTTCAATCATCGAAAGGTTTGGACGGCACCCACATCGAAACCCCCATTTCGGTCGCGTGTCTTCCCAAGAGGAGGAAACGTACATCGCGACTGGCGATTTCCCACACGTCAAAAACGAAGGTTAGCGATTGGCAGGCCGCAGCCTGGCAGCCGAACGCTTTAAAGCAGACCTCAGCGCAACCGCAGCGAAAGCTCACTTTGTCCGCTAAGCAAACATGGGTATATCCAGCAGCGAATGGCAGCTTCCGAACATACCTCAACACAGCGAAGGTCGGCTTCGGCTTTGTTTGACTCGATAGAGCTTGGCTGCAAAGCTTAACGATGATCTCGCGCCAACAAAAATTCTGGAACGCCTATGCTCGGCTGGTGCAGAAGCCGGTGATTGCCTTGATCAGGCATCAACCGACAGTACGTCGCATTGCTGATCTGAGCGCAGCCATCACTTTGAAAACACCCATCGATCTGCAACTGGCCGAAAAAATAATGGCATTTGGGTCTGACACAGTTCGAACGACAATCTGTCAGATTGGTCCCGCTCCAACGGCTGGCAGTATGCTCTATCTGCATGGGGGTGCCTTCATGATCGGGAACCTGCAAGGCTATCGCCATCTGGTGGCGAGCCTCGGGAAAGCTGCAAACCAGCAAGCGCACTTCCTGCACTACGCGCTGTCTCCCGAACAATCATTTCCAAAGGCCCTTGATCAGGCCACCGTAGCATATCAAGCACTTTGTGCTGATCCTGAAGCAGGTCCGATAAGTCTTGTCGGCGATAGTGCGGGCGGCAACCTGGTATTTGCATTGTTGCATCGCATTTGTCGTCGAGGGTTGCAGCAGCCCGCTGCCGTAGTCGGAATTTCACCAATTGTTGACATGCGGATGACCAATGAATCACTGAAAGCGAATTCAAAATCTGACCATTTGGTACCCTTGAGCTGGGTCGTTAGGGGCAAGAATGCCTATCTTGCGGGACACGATCCAAGCGATCCTGAGGTCTCTCCTGTGCTTGGCACCTTCGTCGGTGCTTCACCCTGCCTGATACACGCTGATAGTACCGAGATATTGTTTGACGACGCGAAGGCAATTGCAGCTCGTCTTCGGGAACAGGGCGTTACAACTGAATTCGTTACATTCACAGGCCGTTCGCATGTTTGGCACCTGAACGTCGGACGGTCCCCTGAAGCAGATAGCTCTGTTGCTGAAATTGGTGCTTTTGTGCAAAGGCATTGTTACACTCAACTAACTCAGTGAGTTTGGTGTGATCTGAGCCCACAGTTCCTAATCCCTCACTCGATACGAATAACCGCTCCAATGCAAGCTGAGGTCGCAAACTCGATTGCTGCGTTAGTTCATGATTGAACTAGTTCTCTAGCGTTATTCCACAGATCAGTTATCAGTTCGAATGCAGGCCCGGATTGCGCTAGTCCAGCCGATTGTCCGGCCCACGCCTGCATCCTATCGATGTCGGTTGCGCTGGTCCGCATCAGTTTGGTCATGTTGCGTTGGATTGGATAAGGTGCAGGTATGGGTCCTTGCTCAGCGGCATCTGTATAAGCCGTACGAATCGACCTTCCCAAGCGCCCCGAGAATGCTCGCGTTGGCACTGTATCTTCAGGCAATGCAAACTTGATTGCATCTGCCCAAGGAGACGCGATTCCGGCTTCCTGCGTGCGCAACAGACCTGTGCCAATTTGCACCGCAGAAGCTCCGAGAAGCAACGCAGCAGCGATCCCACGGCCATCAGCAATGCCGCCCGTTGCTATCACAGGCACATCTACGGCATCGACAACCGCAGGAAGTAGCGAAAAAAGCCCGATCATAGAACGCGATGCATCTTCAGCGCTGAAGGAGCCGCGATGCCCGCCCGCTTCCATGCCTTGTGCTACAATGACATCAGCGCCTGCGGCTTCTGCCGCTTTGGCTTCTGTGACAGATGTGACTGTTGCAAACCACCTTATGCCGCGCTCTTTCATTCGTTCAACAAACGGGGCGGGATACACACCCATGATGGATGAAATCACATGCGGACCCGCCGCCAACATCGCATCGCATTGCGCGTCGAAGTCTACCAGCGGCGCTTCGGCATCTTCAGGAGAAACGTCTGGCCCCCATTGCCGCAAAAACGCGCGCACCTTTGCTTCGTGGTCAGCATCACGCAGTGGATCGGGATCGGGTATCCAGGCGTTGAGCTGAAATGCACCATTTGAACCGGCGCGCATCTGTTGTCCCCACTTGGCTATGTCTTCCGGCTGCATCAATAGGCAGCCACACGCGCCCATCCCGCCTGCATTTGCGACAGCAATCGAAAGCGAAACAGGGCAAGCCCCGGCCATCGGGGCCAAAAGGATCGGAACTCTGAGATCATATGCTTCACAGAACGCTGCTGCGCGACTTAGGTGGGGGGATGGCACTGGGCGCTCCTGTGATTGCTTATTTATTATAACGACTCACGGTTGTTATTCACCAAGAAATTCATTCGCTATGCTAAGCGGACGTTCGCCCAGTTGTTATGAATTCACGGTGCTTCCTGTATTGCCGCCATCGGAACCAGCCATATCGAATGTTGGCTTCGTCCCTGCATCGGCATTGGCTTCTTTACCGGGAGCTAGCTGTATTTCTCTATTCAATTCCAGCTTTGCGCACAGAAAGGCTACTCCTCCGGTCTTCGACACAATCAATTTTGCTCTGCCCCCTCCCCCTGCCCGTTCAGAGCGCTGGAATACTTGGCTCGCTTAGATCGCGGCCGCGCTGTACTTACGAGGAGTTTCGCAGAGCAAGAACAATGCAGAGTGCTTCCACCTCTGCAGCGTCTCGCTGAAGTCCGCCATCGAACTCTATGATTGCTGCCTGTTCCTCGAAGGCATCTTTCTCTTT
>NZ_LJAL01000009.1 GCF_001419985.1 Loktanella sp. 5RATIMAR09
ACAGTTCTACTTCCGTACGACTGACGTGACAGGCACAGTTGTTCTGCCCGAAGGCACCGAAATGGTCATGCCGGGCGACAACCTGAAGTTCAACGTCGAGCTGATCGCCCCGATCGCGATGGAAGACGGCCTGCGCTTTGCGATCCGCGAAGGCGGCCGCACTGTCGGCGCCGGTGTTGTGTCCAAGATCGTCGAGTAATCGGACCACGCGTGGGTTGCACCCACCCTACGTAGGGTGGGTAAAACCCACCGCATGACCAAACAAACGAAAGGCCGTCTCGAAAGAGGCGGCCTTTTGTTATCCTCTCGCTTGTGCTACCCGTTACCCGACAAACGGAGGCCGACATGGATCATTCAACGCTGTGAGCTTTTTTCGATTCAGCACAAGGATGTTCTATGCTTTTTCCATCTCCCGAAACCCGAAATCCGGTTGTTCTGCCTGACGGCAATGCACACGAAGGCACTGTCTTTCTTTCTGCGGCTGTTGATCATCCGCGCTTCCAGATTGGCGATTACACATATGCCAGTGCGCACAAGCCGCCCGATGACTGGGCTGCCCGTCTCGCACCCTACCTTTATGATTTTTCTCCGGAAAAGCTGCAAATCGGCAAGTTTTGCCAAATTGCGGATGGTGTCACTTTCATTACCGCTTCCGCGAACCACCGCTACGATGGATTCTCGACGTTCCCCTTTATGATCTTCACCGGTGCAGGTCCGGACGGGCCGTCCATGCCCGCGCCTGGCCCCGATACAATTATCGGCAATGACGTCTGGATCGGCCAGGGCGCTATCATTCTGCCCGGTGCCCGGATTGGTAACGGCGTCATCGTTGCGGCAGGAGCAGTTGTGAGCGGGCAAGTCCCTGACTATGCGATTGTCAGGGGTAACCCTGCGCAAATCAGCAGGATGCGCTTTGACGACGCGACGATTGCGGCCTTGCTTGAGATGACGTGGTGGGATTGGGATATCGACAGGATCGTTGCCCAAGAGGCCGCGATTGTTGGTGCTGATCTGGCCACGCTGCGGGCTGGTGCTGCGTAAACTCCGCCGCCTCAGCCCTCAAACCCCTTTGCGAGGATGACCTCGCCAACGCGGGCTGCAACATGCGTGGAACTTGCGCCAATCGTGTGTGGATGAAAAATTTAAGGGCCGTGCGGAAGATCAATGAGTTCATCGGCCCGCGCTGTTGTGGCGTTGATGAAACTTGCGAGATCCTGCCGGAGTGTTTCCAATTCAGCTGCGTCCGGCTTGCGTGGTATCTGTTGGGGAGCGCGGGCAAAGACGTAGGCGCCTTTGCTGAATGGCCGGGGCACCAGCAATTGATCCCAAGATTGTGCGCGTCGCTGCCGCGTGGTGGAAAAGGCGTAGCAGAAAACAGGCAACCCCGTTGCGCGCGCCCATTCAAGCGGTGGATCCTTCAACTGTAGGGCAGGGCCGGTGGGACCATCAGCTGTCAGCCCGATGCTCACGCCGTCCTTCACGCGCTTCAGTACCGTGCGTGACGCCACGATATTAGAAACGCGCGCGGACATTTTCATCGGCCGCAGTCCCGATTGCTGATGAACCGCGCCCACGACACGTGCGATTGGTGAGGTATCATGCAAGCTTGAGAGTGAACCGCTCTCAACGGGCCAGTGATGCGCGATCATCATCAGCCGGCTGTGCCACATCACAAGCAGGACAGGCCCTTGCGCCATCGCGGCACGCAATTCGTCAACCCCCTCGGACTGCCAGCGTGTCGTGCGCTGTACCAGATTGAGATAGAGCAAAACCAGACGTCCAACCACATTCACGAGCCGTTCCGAGTTCTCGATGCGTTTACGCAGTGACATTTGGGGTGTCTGCCTTTGGTAAAATTCGTGCTCCAGTTTTCGCAGGTCTGCACCGGAACACAAGCAGCGCCGCGTCGTCAGTGCTGTCCACGTGCATAATTCTGCGATGATCCGCAGGATTTCGGCAGAAGCCCGCCTTTCCGGCTTTCGATTGGCGGGCTTTCTATATGGGGCCTGTCTGGATATAGATTGTGCCCGGCCTCTACTGGCCCAAACCGAAATCGCACGGCCTTGCTCGTTTCACGGCACCTTCCCTCTTGATCCTGCTTTCGTTTCGGACTACGTCGCTACTCGGTCGTAGGGGTATAGCTCAGTTGGTAGAGCGGCGGTCTCCAAAACCGTAGGTCCCGGGTTCAAGTCCTGGTGCCCCTGCCAGACCAGATCACCGACACGCTGGTGCGCGGAGGTAAAAATTTCCATGTCAGCGACGCCTCTTTCTGTTGCGTTCCATATCGGAGCGCACAAGACAGCCACCACACATCTGCAACGGGCACTGAGAACTGCTGCGGATCAACTGGCAGGGCAGGGCGTGCAATATTACGGCCCCGATACGCTACGGTTGCCGGGACGGTCGTTGCAATCGCTATTCGGGCTTAAACATCAAGCGCCGGATGGTATCGTCAAACGGCCGGCCGCCGAGCAATTGGCACGGCTGCGCAAGGATGGCCATCGGTTGGTGTTCAGCGAGGAAAACTTTATCGGTGCGTTGAACACGCCGAACGGTGGCAAGATGAAGCGGCGATACAAGGTCGCCGATACGCGTCTGACGGGGCTATCCGCGGCGCTTGGCCAGAACATTGACGTCCACCTTGCGGTGCGCCGCCCGACGGCCTTTGTGAATTCGGCCTATTGCCAGCTTCTGTTAGGCGGAAGAGTGCAGCCGTTCAAATCCTATATAAAGACACATGGCGTGGGGACTGTGGATTGGGTTGATCTGATCAGCCGTTTGCGTGCGACACATGGTGTGGGCACTGTCACCGTCTGGCGATACGAGGATTATGCCACCCTGTTTCCGCACATTATTGCCGGATTGGTCGGGCAGGATGCGGCGGCATCGGTCACACCACCACGACGCCGCGTCAATCGTGGTTTGTCTGCTGCCGCTGTCGCGCAGGTGCTGGAACAGGCGGGTGATCTGGCCGGGCAGAACAGTGCAAGAGCGGCCCGCAAAACCCTTGCCGTTGAAGATGGCCATGCGCCTTTTGACGGGTTCACGCAAAAGGATCATGCGATGGGTGATGCGGACTATGCGCGCCAGATTGCGCAGATTGCGCAAATGGATGGCGTAACGCTCCTGCGCCCCGACCTGCTTTGACGTGTCACGATCACGCAGCGGTCCTTACGGGCTTGAATTTGTGGGTCAGAGGCCGTAAGTCCGTCATGTTTTTACAAAGGACGATCAGCCATGGCACTCGCCAATCCCGTTAAGTTCATTCAGGAAGTCCGCTCAGAGGTAGGCAAGGTCGTGTGGCCGACCCGCCGTGAAGTGGTGATGACCACGATCATGGTGTTCATCATGGCGGCGCTGACGGCGATCTTTTTCTTTCTGGTCGATCTTCTGATCCGGACCGGTCTGAATGGCGTTCTGACCTACTTTGGCAGCTAATACGGCGCTTTTCCCGCCCGCCTCTTGAAAACTCTGTAAGGCAGCGGTATGAGCCAGCAACTTCCGAAAATGGCGTGCGGCGAATCAAGTTGCACGCCGCTTTTATTTTCGGGACTGGCGGTTCAACTGCCGAACTGAAATGCAATTGCGGCCGCAGGGCTGCGTGACGACAAGGTGCTCTGACAGATGGCCAAACGTTGGTATTCGGTAAGCGTTCTCTCGAACTTTGAAAAGAAGATTGCAGAAGCGATCCGCACAAAGGCAGAAGAGCAGGGGCTCAGCGATCAGATCGATGAGGTTCTGGTGCCGACCGAAGAAGTAATCGAAATCCGCCGCAACAAGAAAGTGACCGCCGAGCGCCGCTTTATGCCGGGTTACGTTCTGGTTCACATGGAAATGTCGGACGAGGGCTATCACCTGATCAACTCGATCAATCGCGTCACCGGTTTTCTGGGTCCGCAAGGCCGCCCGATGCCGATGCGTGATGCTGAAGTGCAGGCAATCCTTGGCCGTGTCCAAGAGGGTGAAGACGCGCCACGCACGCTCATCCACTTCGAGATTGGCGAAAAGGTCAAAGTCAACGATGGTCCGTTTGAAGATTTCGACGGCATGGTCGAGGAAGTGGACGAAGAGAACCAGCGCCTGAAGGTGACCGTGTCTATCTTTGGCCGCGCCACACCGGTCGAGCTTGAATTCACGCAGGTGTCCAAGCAGTAAGCCGCCAGGGTTTGAATTTTAGAAGGGAGCGCATTCGCGCTCCTTTTGTTTTGGCAAAAGGCGGTTTGAGCCCATACCGCTGAATACTGCGCTGCCCGCTAGTGGCTGCTTATCGTCAGTTGTGTTCTTTATCATTGCTTGAAAGAACACGAACCTAACTCTCGACATAACGGTGCTGACGCGGCTTTTCATGGAGCGATATAGAGTTCATTTTGGGATAGTGTCGGAAGCGGCTCCCATTCTCTATGCAGCCATTGCGATCTTCATGCCGAGTGGCAGAGGGGTCCCGCATAGTCGACGCCGCCATTCTCTATGCGTTACCCTATCCCCTCGAAAGCAGCGCAGTGTGAAAAACTCTTGCAAACGATGCGATTCACCCCTAGGTGCCCGCAGTGTCGGTGCAATCACCGGCACTCATGTGGGAGGCGAGGGGCACGCGTGCGCCGGACCGGACCACACAACGAAAAGCCCCGCGGTCGCGACCAAAGGGCGTTGGAATAGGAGATGGCTTCATGGCCAAGAAGATTATGGGTACGCTCAAACTGCAGGTTCCTGCAGGCGCTGCTAACCCTTCCCCACCAGTCGGCCCGGCATTGGGTCAGCGCGGCATCAACATCATGGAATTCTGTAAAGCGTTCAACGCCAAGACAGAAGGCATGGAAAAGAATGCCCCGTGCCCGACAGTAATCACCTACTATCAGGACAAGTCGTTCACGATGGAAATCAAGACGCCACCTGCGTCGTATTACATCAAGAAGGCCGCGAACCTGAAGTCTGGCAGCAAGACACCCGGCAAGGATGTTGCTGGTACAATCACAGGCAAGCAGGTGCGTGAAATCGCAGAAGCCAAAATGAAGGACCTCAATGCGACGTCCATCGAAGGCGCAATGCTGATCATCGCGGGTTCCGCTCGCTCTATGGGCATCGAGGTGAAGTAATGGCAAAATTTGGTAAGCGTACAACTGCAGCACGCGCTGCATTTGCAGAGAAACACAACGTCACCGTCGCCGAAGCCGCTGCTTTGGTCAAAGATAACGCCACAGCAAAGTTCGACGAAAGCGTCGAAATCGCAATGGTGCTGGGCGTTGATCCACGTCACGCCGACCAGATGGTCCGTGGCACGGTAAATCTGCCACACGGCACAGGCAAAACTGTGCGCGTGGCTGTGTTTGCACGCGGCGAGAAAGCGGAAGAAGCGAAAGCAGCTGGCGCGGATATCGTTGGCGCAGAAGACCTGATGGAAACGGTTCAGGGCGGCAAGATCGATTTTGACCGTTGCATCGCGACACCTGACATGATGGCCATTGTCGGTCGTCTGGGTAAGGTTCTGGGCCCACGCAACCTGATGCCAAACCCGCGTGTTGGCACAGTGACCATGGACGTCAAGGAAGCTGTGGAAGCAGCAAAGGGCGGTCAGGTTCAGTTCAAAGCGGAAAAAGCAGGTGTGGTTCACGCCGGTATCGGCAAATCCTCTTTCTCCGCGCAGCAGATCGAAGAGAACATGAAAGCCTTTGTTGATGCGGTTGGCAAAGCCAAGCCGACAGGCGCAAAAGGCACCTACATGAAAAAGATCTCGGTCAGCTCGACTATGGGCCCGGGCGTATCTGTTGATGTAGCGTCTGCAACCGGCAACGCATAAGGCCGAAGCATTTCGGTTCGTGTGAAAGAAGGCGGCTCCTCGGGGCCGCCTTTATTTTTTGGGGTGTCCGTGAAGGCCGGTTGTAAAAGGGCGCCGATACGATGGGATGCCTTCAGACGTTCACTGCCGCCGCTTTACAACGTCCAATCAAGATCAACGTTGGAAAATATCCAAAGCGAAACAAGATATGATTTTGTCAGGGCGGCGCTCGCTATTGCAGCTTTCCCTTTTGATCCCAAGGCAGCGGTCATCTGTTTGTGCGCCCGCGCCGCGAGACACATAAAACAGGCATACAGCACGGTCGCACCCCAATACCAAGGGCGTATGGCCTCCCAGTTTTCGGATATGAATTTGACGTTTGTACTGCCGCTATTTGGCAAGGTGCCCCACCATATTGCCGCCAGAAGAAAACCGCAGGTCAACGCGCAACCGGCAAGTGCCCGATGTGTTTTGAGCAAACCCGCTGCGGGCGCGATACCAAGGGCCAAAGAAAGTGGCAGCGCGAGATAGGCAAAAGCAATGGGGACGAACAGAATAGTCATTGCGTAACCGCGTTCCATGATTGTCGGCTATGGCGCATCCCGTAGGCTTTCTTCATCACGCATCATCTCCTCGCACAAAGGCTTTGGGGGTCGAAAGTCGCGCAGCAACCCAAAAGACAGCACCAAACAAAGCGCCAAAGGTTCCGAAAACCGCTGTGCCGACGGTGTTTGTTGAGTAATCGAACAGCCAGTCATACATAATGAGTGCCAAACAAACACCGGTCCCAACAGCAACCAACCATCCTGCTTTGCCAAAATGGATTGCGATCTCGATCGCAGGAATTGCAAAAATACAGGCGACCAGCGCAAAGAGCGTTACAAAGGTTGAGAAAAAAAGCAGCCCATCAAAGCCAAACTCTGCAAATGCCACATTGAAGTGGGACAGAACCAGCCCGAGCCCGGCACCAATGAGCGTAAAAGCAAGCGGGAACAAGACGACAGTAAGCGCTCCAAAGGTTGATGCGCGTCTTCTGGTTCCGGGCGCTACGTTGCTTGCACTATGTATCATGGGCCAAAAGCGCAGGGCGTCATTGAATGTCATGGTACGGTTCTAACGCTATTAACTCTCACCGGTCTGCGTCCGTAAAGAGCTTGGCCGGTCGGAGTTCAACCTGATGCCTGCATCATTCATGGATATCTGGTGTTTGCAAGCAGTGGTGCTTTGAAAGAGGTTCAGGTATTCTGGTTGCGCTGGCAATGCCAGCCAAGCGCGGCACTCCACAACGCAGATCGGCGAAACTTCACTTTCCCCCTTTCCTTCTGCCCCTGTGCCTCCTATATCCACCTTCGCAGAGCAGCGTACGATTCGTCGTGCGCTATTTTGTTTCGTCCGAGACGGTGGGTTGGCCTCATGCTGATAAATCCTGCCTGAGACGGGAAGACCAGATTTCTAGGGGCTCTCCTCTGTTTGCTCTGGCTCACACCCGTATGCATGGACTGTAGACTGTTGGGCGACGTTGGTCGTTTGACAAAATTGAGCCGGGGGAAACCCCAAACTTGGAGTGAAACTGTGGATAGAGCACAAAAAGAACAGCTGGTCGACGATCTCGGCCAGATCTTTGAAAGCTCTGGCGTTGTAGTGGTTGCCCGCTACGAAGGCATGACAGTTGCTGAAATGCAGGATCTGCGCGCGCACATGCGTGACGCAGGCGGATCCGTGCGCGTTGCCAAGAACAAGCTCGCCAAAATCGCCCTCGAGGGCAAGCCTTGCGCAAGCATCGCCCAATACCTCGAAGGCATGACTGTACTCGCCTACTCGGAAGACCCTGTCGCTGCGGCGAAGGTTGTCGACAAGTATGCCAAAGAGAACGACAAGCTTGTCATTCTTGGCGGTGCTATGGGCGATACAGCGCTGGACGTTGACGGTGTGAAAGCTGTTGCCGGCATGCCATCCCGTGAGGAGCTTATTGCTTCGATCGTGGGCTGCATTGCTGCACCTGCAAGCAACATCGCCGGGGCCATTGGCGCGCCTGCTTCGAACATCGCAAGCATTCTCTCAACCATCGAAGAGAAAGCTGCATAAAGCATCTGAATTGACTTGGGGGCGTGCCCTCACGTTGGAACACACTTAAAACGAACGGAAAGCATAAAATGGCTGATCTGAAAAAACTGGCTGAAGAGATCGTTGGTCTGACCCTTCTCGAAGCACAAGAACTGAAAACCATTCTCAAGGATGAGTATGGCATCGAACCAGCCGCCGGTGGCGCTGTTATGATGGCTGGCCCTGCTGGCGACGCTGGTGCAGCAGCAGAAGAGAAGACAGAATTCGACGTCGTTCTCAAGAATGCCGGCGCATCCAAAATCAACGTCATCAAAGAAGTCCGCGGCATCACAGGTCTTGGCCTGAAAGAAGCCAAAGACCTCGTCGAAGCTGGTGGCAAAATCAAAGAAGGCGCGTCCAAGGACGAAGCCGAAGAGATCAAAGCAAAGCTGGAAGCAGCTGGCGCAGAGGTCGAGCTGGCCTAAGCCCGCTTTTGGCGAAGTACAATTCGCCCTGTAAACAAGGCTGGACTCGCGTTTTGCGGGTCCAGCCAAACCTGTCTTAGAGGTCGGCCAATGCGTTGACCGTCCTCTTGGGTAGGTTCCAAAAGTCGGGAGGGTGCCGGTGGGACGGCAGCCACGAATAGACTTTAGAGCCCCCGGTCAAATGGGTGAAGCGTCGCGGCCCGGGCGATGTGGAGCTCGAGAGACAAACAAAAGGTGACACCGCACATGGCTTCTACTTTCCTTGGTCAGAAACGCCTGCGTAAGTACTACGGCAAAATCCGTGAAGTGCTCGAAATGCCGAACCTCATCGAGGTTCAGAAATCTTCTTATGATCTGTTCCTGCGCTCCGGCGACAGCGAAACGCCACTTGACGGCGAAGGCATCAAGGGTGTCTTCCAGTCGGTATTCCCGATCAAGGATTTCAACGAAACCGCTGTGCTTGAATTCGTCAAGTACGAGCTGGAAAAGCCGAAATACGATGTTGAGGAATGTCAGCAGCGCGACATGACCTATAGCGCGCCGCTTAAGGTAACCCTCCGCCTGATCGTGTTCGAAGTGGACGAAGACACAGGCGCGAAGTCCGTCAAAGACATCAAAGAGCAGGACGTGTTCATGGGCGATATGCCTTTGATGACACCGAACGGCACTTTTGTTGTGAACGGTACCGAGCGCGTGATCGTATCCCAGATGCACCGCTCGCCGGGCGTTTTCTTTGATCACGACAAGGGCAAGACCCACTCTTCCGGTAAACTGCTGTTTGCCTGCCGCATTATCCCATACCGCGGTAGCTGGCTTGACTTTGAATTCGACGCAAAAGACCTCGTCTTCTGCCGGATCGACCGCCGCCGCAAACTGCCTGTGACAACCCTGCTTTATGCGCTGGGCCTGGATCAGGAAGGCATCATGAATGCCTATTACGACACTGTCGAATACAAGCTGGACAAAAAAGGCAAGGCCTGGACAACCAAGTTCTTCCCGGAGCGTGTTCGTGGCACACGTCCTACTTTTGATCTGGTTGATGCGAAAACCGGTGAAGTCATCGCGAAAGCCGGTGAGAAAGTGACACCGCGTTCGGTCAAGAAGCTGATTGATGCGGGCGACGTCAAAGAGCTGCTGGTGCCTTACGAAAACATCGTTGGCAAGTTCGTCGCACAAGATATCATCAACGAAGAAAACGGTGCGATATACGTTGAGGCCGGTGACGAGCTGACACTCGAGATGGACAAAGATGGTGAAGTCATCGGCGGTACACTCAAGGATCTGGTTGATGCGGGCATCAAGACGATCCCTGTCCTCGACATCGATAACATCAACGTGGGCGCCTATATGCGCAACACGATGGCCGCTGACAAGAACATGAACCGTGAAACCGCGCTCATGGATATCTACCGCGTCATGCGTCCGGGTGAGCCACCGACCGTTGATAGCGCGTCTGCGCTTTTCGACACGCTGTTCTTTGACAGCGAGCGCTATGACCTGTCCGCCGTCGGCCGCGTGAAGATGAACATGCGCCTCGATCTGGATGCCGAAGACACCATGCGCACCCTGCGCAAGGAAGACATCGTCGCCTGCATCAAGGCACTGGTTGAACTGCGTGACGGCAAGGGCGATATCGACGATATCGACCACCTTGGGAACCGTCGTGTCCGTTCCGTTGGCGAACTGATGGAAAACCAGTACCGCGTTGGTCTGCTGCGCATGGAGCGCGCGATTAAAGAGCGGATGTCTTCGGTCGAGATCGACACTGTGATGCCGCAGGACCTGATCAACGCCAAGCCTGCTGCCGCAGCGGTGCGTGAATTCTTCGGCTCCAGCCAGCTGTCGCAGTTCATGGACCAAACCAACCCGCTGTCGGAGGTGACGCACAAGCGCCGCCTGTCAGCGCTTGGGCCCGGTGGTCTGACACGCGAACGTGCAGGTTTTGAGGTGCGCGACGTGCACCCGACCCACTACGGCCGTATGTGTCCGATTGAGACGCCGGAAGGGCCGAACATCGGTCTGATCAACTCGCTGGCCACTTTTGCCCGCGTGAACAAATACGGTTTCATCGAAACACCGTATCGCAAGGTCACCGACGGCAAGGTCACAGACGAAGTGTCCTATATGTCCGCGACCGAGGAAATGCGTCACACGGTGGCGCAGGCCAACGCGAATATGGCGGCTGACGGGTCTTTCAACAACGAATTGGTGTCGACCCGTAAGAATGGCGACTACACCTTGTCGCCTCGTGAAAACGTGGACCTGATCGACGTGTCGCCAAAACAGCTTGTCTCTGTTGCGGCGTCCCTGATCCCGTTCCTTGAAAACGACGACGCCAACCGCGCCCTGATGGGCTCGAACATGCAACGTCAGGCGGTACCACTCTTGCAGGCCGAGGCCCCATTGGTGGGTACCGGTATCGAAGAAGTCGTAGCGCGCGACAGTGGCGCGGCGATCATGGCGAAACGCGGCGGTATCATCGACCAGGTTGATGCCCAGCGTATCGTTATCCGCGCGACCTCTGATCTCGAGCTGGGTGACGCAGGCGTCGATATCTACCGCATGCGCAAGTTCCAGCGTTCCAACCAGAACACCTGCATCAACCAGCGTCCGCTGGTGAAGGTGGGTGATACGGTTCAAAAAGGTCAGGTGATTGCTGACGGTCCATCCACCGATATTGGTGAATTGGCCCTTGGTAAGAACGTGGTCGTCGCGTTTATGCCTTGGAATGGCTATAACTACGAAGACTCCATCCTGATCTCCGAGCGTATCGTGCGCGACGACGTCTTTACCTCGATCCACATCGAGGAATTTGAAGTCGCCGCCCGTGACACCAAGCTTGGGCCAGAGGAAATCACCCGCGATATTCCGAACGTCGGCGAGGAAGCCCTGCGCAACCTCGACGAAGCGGGTATCGTCTATATCGGTGCCGAAGTTGGCCCCGCAGATATCCTTGTGGGCAAGATCACACCAAAAGGCGAAAGCCCGATGACGCCGGAAGAAAAACTGCTGCGCGCTATCTTTGGTGAAAAAGCATCTGATGTGCGCGACACATCTTTGCGCCTGCCGCCCGGTGACTTTGGCACCGTGGTTGAGGTCCGCGTCTTTAACCGCCACGGTGTGGAAAAAGACGAACGTGCCCTGCAGATCGAGCGTGAAGAGGTTGAACGCCTTGCCCGCGACCGCGACGATGAGTTGGCGATCCTTGATCGCAACATCTATGCGCGTTTGTGGGACATCATTGGTGGCAAGAAAGCTGCCAAGGGGCCGAAAGGCTTCAAGGCTGGTTCTATCGTTTCCGAGGAAAGCGTCGCTGATCTGTCCCGTGGACAGTGGTGGCAGCTTGCCATGGAAGACGAAGATGATGCCAAGATCGTCGAAGCACTGAACGAACAGTACGAAATCCAGAAGCGTGCGATGGATGCGCGGTTCGAGGACAAGGTCGAGAAAGTGCGCCGCGGCGATGATCTGCCACCGGGTGTGATGAAGATGGTCAAAGTCTTCGTGGCTGTGAAGCGCAAGCTGCAGCCCGGTGACAAGATGGCCGGTCGTCACGGCAACAAGGGTGTCATTTCCAAGGTTGTACCGATGGAAGACATGCCATTCCTTGCCGATGGTACGCCGGTAGACTTCTGTCTGAACCCGCTGGGGGTGCCTTCGCGTATGAACGTCGGTCAGATTTTGGAAACACACATGGGCTGGGCCGCACGTGGTCTGGGTATTCACATCGACGAAGCGCTGGGTGAATACCGCCGCTCTGGTGATCTGACACCTGTGCGTGAAGCGATGCGCATTGCCTACGGTGATGATGTCTACGAAGAAGGCATCGCTGGCATGGATGAGGAAAACCTTGTTGAAGCAGCGGGCAATGTCACACGCGGTGTGCCGATTGCAACGCCTGTTTTCGATGGTGCCAAAGAGGCTGACGTGAACGACGCGCTGACGCGTGCCGGTTTCGACACTTCGGGTCAGTCGGTTCTCTTCGACGGTCGCACGGGCGAGCAGTTCTCGCGCAAAGTGACTGTTGGTGTGAAGTATCTGCTGAAACTGCACCACCTTGTCGACGACAAGATCCACGCACGTTCCACCGGGCCTTACAGCCTTGTCACGCAGCAGCCGTTGGGTGGTAAAGCCCAGTTCGGTGGCCAGCGTTTCGGGGAAATGGAAGTCTGGGCACTGGAAGCTTATGGCGCGGCTTACACCTTGCAGGAAATGCTGACTGTGAAGTCGGATGACGTGGCAGGGCGGACGAAAGTCTATGAAAGCATCGTCAAGGGCGAGGACAACTTCGAGGCCGGCGTGCCGGAGTCGTTCAACGTGCTTGTGAAAGAAGTCCGGGGCCTCGGCCTCAACATGGAACTCCTGGATGCGGAGGATGAGGAATAGGCGCAACCGCGCGTGGGTTTCACCCACCCTACGTAGGGTGGGTGAAACCCACATTCCCCACATCCCCAACGCACCCCAATTCAAGGAATTGAAGATGAACCAGGAACTGACAAACAACCCGTTTAACCCGCTCACACCGGCGAAAACGTTTGACGAAATCAAGGTCTCTTTGGCCTCGCCCGAGCGGATCCTGTCGTGGTCTTTCGGCGAGATCAAGAAGCCCGAGACCATCAACTACCGGACGTTCAAGCCCGAGCGTGACGGCCTGTTCTGTGCCCGTATCTTTGGCCCGATCAAGGACTATGAATGCCTTTGCGGTAAATACAAGCGCATGAAATATCGCGGCGTTGTCTGCGAAAAATGCGGTGTGGAAGTCACACTGCAAAAGGTCCGCCGCGAGCGGATGGGCCATATCGAGCTGGCAGCCCCTGTCGCGCACATCTGGTTCCTGAAATCGTTGCCATCCCGCATCGGCCTGATGCTGGACATGACGCTGCGCGATCTTGAGCGTATTCTCTATTTCGAAAATTATGTTGTCATCGAACCCGGCCTGACTGACCTGACCTACGGCCAGTTGATGACCGAGGAAGAATTCAACGACGCACAGGACCTTTATGGCATGGATGCGTTCCAGGCCAATATCGGTGCTGAAGCGATCCGCGAAATGCTGGCCCAGATTGATCTGGAGTCCGAGGCTGAAACGCTGCGTGCTGATCTCAAAGAGGCCACAGGCGAATTGAAGCCCAAAAAGATCATCAAGCGTTTGAAGATCGTTGAGAGCTTCCTTGAAAGCGGCAACCGCCCCGAGTGGATGGTTCTGACCGTGATCCCTGTGATCCCGCCGGAACTGCGCCCGCTGGTGCCACTTGACGGCGGCCGTTTCGCGACGTCCGACCTCAATGATCTGTATCGTCGTGTGATCAACCGCAACAACCGTCTGAAGCGTCTGATCGAGTTGCGCGCCCCTGACATCATCGTCCGCAACGAAAAGCGGATGTTGCAGGAATCCGTTGATGCGCTCTTCGACAACGGTCGTCGCGGCCGCGTGATCACGGGTGCCAACAAGCGTCCGCTGAAATCGCTGTCCGACATGCTGAAGGGTAAGCAAGGTCGCTTCCGCCAGAACCTTTTGGGGAAACGCGTCGACTTTTCCGGTCGCTCGGTCATTGTGACCGGTCCGGAACTGAAACTGCACCAGTGTGGTTTGCCGAAAAAGATGGCGTTGGAGCTATTCAAGCCGTTCATCTATTCGCGCCTTGAAGCGAAGGGTCTGTCTTCCACAGTCAAGCAAGCCAAGAAACTGGTCGAAAAAGAGCGTCCAGAGGTCTGGGATATCCTTGATGAGGTCATCCGCGAACACCCTGTCATGCTGAACCGTGCGCCAACGCTGCACCGTTTGGGCATTCAGGCGTTCGAACCTGTCCTGATCGAAGGTAAAGCCATCCAGCTGCACCCGCTTGTCTGTTCTGCGTTCAACGCCGACTTTGACGGCGACCAGATGGCGGTCCACGTCCCGCTGAGCCTCGAAGCCCAGTTGGAAGCCCGTGTTCTGATGATGTCCACGAACAACGTGTTGTCGCCCGCGAACGGTGCGCCAATCATCGTGCCGTCACAGGATATGATCCTTGGTCTCTACTACACCACAATCATGCGTCACGGCATGAAGGGTGAGGGCATGTCTTTCTCGGATATTGAGGAAGTCGAACATGCGCTGACCGCCGGTGAAGTGCACCTGCACGCCAAAATCACCGCGCGGATGGTACAGATCGACGACGAAGGCAACGAAGTCATGACGCGGTTTGAGACCACACCGGGCCGTTTGCGTCTGGGTGCGTTGCTGCCGCTCAATGCCAAGGCGCCGTTTGCGCTGGTCAACCGTCTGCTGCGCAAGAAAGAAGTGCAGCAGGTCATCGACACCGTTTACCGTTACTGTGGTCAGAAAGAGTCTGTCATCTTCTGTGACCAGATCATGACGATGGGCTTCCGCGAAGCGTTCAAGGCAGGCATTTCGTTCGGTAAGGACGACATGGTTGTGCCCGACACCAAGTGGGCACTGGTCGATGAAACGCGTGAGCAGGTCAAAGACTTTGAACAACAGTACATGGACGGCCTGATCACGCAGGGTGAAAAGTACAACAAAGTTGTCGATGCCTGGTCAAAGGCCAACGACAAAGTCACCGATGCGATGATGACCACAATCTCGACCACACCGCTTCTGACGGATGGTGCCGAAGGTGAACCGAACTCGGTTTACATGATGGCCCACTCCGGTGCCCGTGGTTCGGTCACTCAGATGAAGCAGCTGGGCGGTATGCGTGGCCTGATGGCCAAGCCGAACGGCGAGATCATCGAAACGCCGATCATCTCGAACTTTAAGGAAGGTCTGACCGTTCTTGAGTACTTCAACTCCACCCACGGTGCCCGCAAGGGCCTGTCGGATACGGCGTTGAAGACTGCGAACTCAGGTTATCTGACCCGTCGTCTGGTGGACGTCGCCCAAGACTGCATCGTTCGTGAGGTCGATTGCGGAACCGATCGTGCGATCACAGCAGAAGCTGCCGTCAACGATGGTGAAGTTGTCGCTTCTCTGGCCGAACGTGTGTTGGGCCGTGTCTCTGCCGACGATGTCCTCAAGCCGGGAACGGATGAGGTGATCGTCGAGGCAGGCGAGTTGATCGACGAGCGTAAAGCCGACATGATCGACATGGCTGCCATCGGCAAAATGCGTATCCGCAGCCCGCTGACTTGTGAAAGCGAAGATGGCGTTTGTGCGATGTGCTACGGCCGTGACCTGGCCCGTGGTACCCGCGTGAACATCGGCGAAGCTGTCGGTATCATCGCGGCACAGTCGATTGGTGAGCCCGGTACACAGCTGACGATGCGGACATTCCACATTGGTGGTGTTGCCCAGGGTGGTCAGCAGTCGTTCCTCGAGGCCTCACAGCCCGGCAAGATCGAATACCGTAACGCACAGCTGCTTGAAAACGCAGCTGGCGAAATGGTGGTGATGGGCCGGAACATGGTTCTCGCGATTGTCGGTGAAGAGGGCGAAGAGCGCGCGACCCACAAGGTTGGCTATGGTTCCAAAGTATTTGTCAAAGAGGGCGTATCTGTACTGCGCGGCGACAAGCTCTTTGAATGGGATCCATATACGCTGCCAATCATCGCCGAGGCCTCTGGTACAGCCAAATACGTTGATCTGGTCAACGGTATCGCAGTCCGCGAAGACACCGATGATGCGACGGGTATGACCCAGCGCATCGTGTCTGACTGGCGTGCGGCACCGAAGGGCAATGAGCTTGCTCCGAAGATCATCGTTCTTGGTAAGGATGGCGAAGTTGTCCTCAAAGAGGATGGCAACCCCGTTGCCTATCCGATGTCTGTGGATGCGGTTCTGTCCGTTGAAGACGGCGAAGAGATCAAAGCAGGTGATGTTGTCGCGCGTATCCCACGTGAGGGTGCCAAGACAAAGGACATTACCGGTGGTCTGCCACGCGTGGCTGAACTCTTTGAGGCCCGTCGTCCAAAGGATCACGCAATCATCGCGGAAATCGATGGCTACGTGCGCTTTGGCAAGGACTATAAGAACAAGCGCCGCATCGCGATCGAATCTTCGGATGATGCAGACGTGAAGGTCGAATACATGGTGCCCAAGGGCAAGCACATTCCGGTTGCGGAAGGTGACTTTGTCCAGAAGGGCGACTACATCATGGATGGCAACCCAGCCCCGCACGATATTCTGGCGGTTATGGGGGTCGAGGCCCTTGCGGACTATATGATCGACGAAGTGCAGGACGTGTACCGTTTGCAGGGTGTGAAGATCAACGACAAGCACATCGAAGTTATCGTGCGTCAGATGCTCCAGAAGTGGGAGATTCAGGACAGTGGTGACACCGTTCTGCTGAAAGGCGAGAACGTCGATAAGGCCGAGTTTGATGAAGCCAACGCAAAGGCACTGGCACGGGGCGACCGCCCTGCGACAGGCGAGCCGATCTTGTTGGGTATCACCAAAGCGTCGTTGCAGACCCGTTCGTTCATCTCTGCGGCGTCGTTCCAAGAAACGACACGCGTGCTGACAGAGGCGTCCGTACAAGGTAAGCGCGACAAGCTGATAGGCTTGAAAGAGAACGTGATCGTGGGCCGTCTGATCCCTGCCGGTACCGGTGGTGCAACACAGCAAATCCGCCGTGTTGCTGCAGATCGCGACAATGTCGTGATTGAAGCACGCCGCGAGGAAGCTGAAGAGGCAGCACGCCTTGCAGCTCCGATGGAGATGCCAGCGCAGTCCGAGGAAGATCAGGTGTTTGGCACCGCTGCCGAGTCGCCGGAAGACGACGCGTAAGCGCGCGGTTTGTGAATTTGAAAAAGGCCCTCGCTTTGCGGGGGCCTTTTTTGTTGCGCGTTTGCGCCTTTGACGTGTGGCAAGCATCAGCGGGGCACGATTGCCTGCATTATCATTTTGCGCCCGTAGTGATCCATTATATGAATGACCTATGACATTTGATCAGATCAAGACCTTCCTGTGGGTGGCGCGCCTTGGTGGCTTTCGCAAAGCGGCTGAACGGCTCAACCTGTCACAGCCTGCTGTCTCGACGCGCATTTCGAACCTCGAACAGGAACTCCGGGTTCCGCTTTTCGAGCGCGGCTTGGGGGAACCGGTTCTGACAAAGCATGGCGCGCTTCTGCTTTCTTATGCCGAGCAGATGTTGTTCGTCGAAGAGGAGATCAAACAACGCGTCGCGAACCCGTCTGAAACAGAAGGGCTGTTTCGCGTCGGCGCCTCGGAAACAATCGCTCAGGCTTGGTTGCCCGATTTTCTGAAGGCCTTCAGCGAGCAGTACCCGCGCGTCAACGTGGATCTGGCAGTTGATATTTCGCTCAACCTGCGCGCCGATCTTCTTGACCGCAAACTTGACCTGGCACTGTTGATGGGGCCCGTGTCCGAGTTTTCGATTGAAAACGTGGCTCTGCCAGCTTTTCATTTGCACTGGTACCGTGCCGCATCAAACCCGCAGGAGGATCTCAGCCGGATCCCGATCATTTCTTATTCCAGCCAGACCCGGCCCCACCGTGAATTGATGTCGGAATTGTCACGCCGTATTGGGCCCCAGCTGCGGGTTTATTCGTCGGCTTCTCTGTCTGCGAGCCTCAAGATGATTGCGGCGGGAATCGCTGTTGGTCCTTATCCGCGTGCGTTGGCTGATGATCTGTTATCAGCCGGTCAGATTGTTGAATTCGATCCGGGCTTTCGCCCCAGCCCGCTTGATTTCACAGCTTCATATCTGTCCGAACCGCGCAGCTTTCTTATTGAAACCAGTGCAGAGATTGCCCGCACTGTCGCGCAAGACTGGGATCTGCGGCATGTCAGGTAAATTCAAAAAATTTATGGGTAACGATATAAAATGATAATTTGCGTGGAATGGCTCTAACATGTGATGCTTTACCAAGGAAAGCGGGGCTGCCATGAACGCGAAATCTGTTTCTCACACCGATCTGGTCACCGCCACTGCGGTTGATGCGCGCGCGGCGATCCGGTCAGGATCATATGCAGGGCACACCGCAGGTTTGGCTGCAGGCAAGTTGCAATGCAATCTCGCCATCTTGCCAGAACGTTATGCGCTCGATTTCTTGCGCTTTTGCCAACGCAACCCCAAGCCTTGTCCGGTGGTCGGGGTAAGCGATACCGGCAATCCTGCGCTGCCGACGCTGGGCCGGAACATTGATATCCGCACCGATGTTTCAAAATATCGCATCTTCCGCGATGGCACGCTTGCCGATGAGGTCACGGACATCAGCGATGAATGGACTGATGATCTGGTCACGGTTGCGCTTGGCTGTTCTTTTACGTTTGAAAATGCCTTGTTGCGCGCCGGCATTCCTGTGCGTCATATCGAGACAGGTTTGAATGTGCCGATGTTCCGCACGAATATTGAGTTGGAGTCGGCGGGCCGGTTTCATGGTCAAATGGTTGTCACCATGCGCCCCATTCCGCAACACCAGGTAGCCCAAGCGCATGAAATCAGTCGCCGTTTTCCACAGGCGCATGGCGCGCCCATTGCTGTCGGTGATTCGAGAAAGATCGGGATTGCGGATCTGATGCAGCCTGATTGGGGTGATGCGGTTGAAATCAGAGCCGGTGAAGTGCCGGTTTACTGGGCCTGCGGTGTGACACCTCAAAACGTCCTGCTGGACGCGGGGCTGCCGCTCTGCATCACTCATTCGCCCGGTCACATGCTGATCGCCGATGTGGCCGAGGACGCGGAAACAACAATTTTAAAACACTCATGAAACGACCCAACAAGGAGACCAAAACCATGAAAAAAGTCATATCTATCCTCGCGGCGACCACCGCACTTGCCGCACCCGCGATGGCAGAAGACCTGTCCGTCGTCGGAAGCTGGTCCAGCCTGCCTTTGCACGGCCAATATGAAGCGCCATTCTGGAGCACGACACTGCCCGAAGCATCTGGCGGGAACATCAATGTTGAGCTGACAACGCACAACCAGATGAGCCTTGGACTTGGCGACATCTACCCGTTGCTTGGCCAAGGCGTTTATGACGTTGCAATGACAGTGGCCGATTATGCCGTTGCCGACGCGCCCGAACTGGAAGGTCTGGATGTGCCGCTTGTCGCGCTGACAGCCGACGAAGCCCGCGCGATGGTCGATGCCGCCCGCCCCATGGTGTCGGACATTTACCGCGACCGGTTCAATTCACACGTGCTCGCGATTGCGCCCTATCCGCCACAGGTCGTTTTCTGCAACCACGAGATCACAAATCTGGCTGATCTTGAGGGCCTGAAGGTCCGCGCTTCTGGCCGTATGACGGCAAAACTGCTTGAAGCCTTGGGTGCGGAAGGTGTGAACGTGTCGTTCGCCGAGGTGCCGGGTGCGTTGCAGAACGGTGTTGTCGATTGTGCTGTGACAGGTGCCGGTTCCGGCTACAGCGCGGGTTGGTGGGAAGTTTCCACACACCTGCTGCCCATTCCGCTTGGCGGCTGGGATTCGGTTGTGACCGCCGTCAACCTCGACAAATGGAATAGCCTGAGCGCGGATAACCAAGCGCTGATCTCAAGCGAGATCGTCAGCGGCTTTGAAGATCCGGCATGGGCCAGCGCCCAAGACGCATTAGTCAATGACATTGCCTGCCTGACGGGTAACGGTGAATGTCCATCCGGTGAAGCGCGCTCGATGACCTTGGTTGAGGTAAGCGACGCAGACTTTGAGCGGGCACGCGACATCCTGACGACCGAAGTTCTTCCTGAATGGGCGGAACGTGCAGGTGGTGATTGGGCCGCCCGTTGGAATGAAAGCGTTGGCGCGGTTGTCGGTGTGACAATCAACTAAACCAAAGTCAGGGGACGTGTTGATATGGAATTAAAGCTGATTCATCGTCTGCGGCTGATCAACAAAGGCGTGGCACTGGTCGTAGGTTTCGGCCTTCTGCTTTGCGCGGCCTTTGTGCTCGTGGATATTATCATGCGCCAGATCGGCTCGTCCCTTGGCGGTACAGAAGAGATTGCGGGTTATGCGATGGCGCTCGCGACCTCATGGGGCATGTCTTACACGCTGCTTGAGTTGGGCCATGTCCGCATCGACTTGCTACGCACGAAATTCCAGTCCTTCGGAAAGGCGTTGTTCGATGTCTTTTCGATGATTGTCATGTCCGGTGTGATCATCACGATCGCGATCAAGGCATGGCCTGTTGTGGAACGGTCTATCACCAATGGATCGCGGGCGAACACGCCTCTTGAAACGCCATTGGCGTGGGTCCAGCTACCTTGGTTTGCGGGCTGGGTCTGGTTTGCGGCCATGTCCACGATCACGACGCTTGCCGCGCTCAGCTTGCTGGCCAAACGCAGACATGCCGAAACCGAAAGCATCATTGGTGCTTTTGCTGAACAGGAGACGCTTCAATGATCGGCTATGTGTCCATCGGCCTTCTGGGGCTGCTTGCGCTCTCTATCCCCGTCGGGATCGTGCTGTTCCTGTTGGGTTTCGGGATTGATATCTTCTTTTCCAGTTTCCCCCTGACACGCGGTCTTGGCAATATGGTCTGGTCGTCGTCCAACTCGGCTACGCTGATTGCGATCCCGTTCTTTGTTCTGCTGGGTGAAATCCTTGTGCGCAGCGGCGTTGCCACACGCACCTACGCCGCTCTTGACCGCTGGGTGTCTTGGCTGCCGGGTGGTTTGGTTCATGCCAATATCGCAACGGCGACCATGTTTTCGGCCACATCGGGTTCATCGGTTGCGACCGCTGCCACAGTCGCGACCGTCGCCATGCCGCAGGCCGAAAAGCTGGGTTATGACCCGAAACTGTTTTCCGGCGCGATTGCCGCGGGCGGGACGTTGGGCATTATGATCCCGCCTTCGATCAACCTGATCGTTTACGGCTTCCTGACACAGTCTTCTATCCCGCAGCTGTTTCTTGCGGGGTTGATCCCCGGCATTGCGCTGGCGATTGCCTTTATGGTCGTGACCGCGATCATCTGCTTGATCCGGCCTGATCTGGGGGGCGTGCGCCGCACGTTTCCTTTCGCCCAGATGTTGCGCGCCTTGATTGATCTGGTCCCGATCCTGATCCTGTTCGGCCTCATTGTAGGGTCGATCTACGGTGGCTGGGCCACCCCGACCGAGGCTGCGGCCGTTGGCGTCGCAGGCGCATTCTTGATCGCGCTGGCCTTTGGCGGTGTATCTTGGGACATGTTGCTGCAAAGCCTGACAGGCACGGTCAAGATCACCTCCATGATCATGCTGATCGTGATTGGCGCGTCTTTCCTGAACTTTACGCTGGCTTCTGCGGGGCTGGGGCGTGAACTGACAGAGTTCATGAATGGGCTTGGCCTGACGCCGCTTAAGACAATTCTGGTTGTTGTAGTGCTCTACATCGTTCTGGGCTTCTTCATTGAAACGCTGTCGCTGATGGTTGTGACCATTCCGATCATCGTGCCGCTGGTGGTTGCACAGGGCTATGATGTGATCTGGTTCGGTATTTTGATGATTGTCCTGATTGAGATGGCCTTGATCACACCGCCCGTTGGTCTGAACCTCTATGTGGTGCAGGGTGCGCGCAAATCGGGCAGTCTGAACGAGGTAATGCTGGGGGCTTTGCCCTATTGCCTGACCATGCTTGCGATGGCTTTCTTGTTGATCGCTTTCCCTAGCATTGCGTTGTTCCTTCCCACCTTCCTGCAATAAGGGCCAGAGGCTATGCAGATCGACCTGAACGCTGACCTTGGAGAAGGCTTTGGCCCGTGGTCCATGGGTGATGACGCGCAGATGCTAACGCTGGTGACTTCGGCCAGTATCGCCTGCGGCGGACATGCTGGCGATCCCGAGACGATGTATCGGACGCTGATGCAGGCCAAGCAGAACGGGGTGAGTGTTGGCGCGCATCCGGGTTATGCGGATCGCGCCGGCTTTGGCCGCCGTGTTATTCCCATGTCACCTGACGAGATCGGGCGCATGTGTGCCGCACAGGTCGGTGCGCTGATGGGGATCGCCGCACTTGTCGGGGTGCCTGTTACCTATGTCAAACCACATGGGGCGCTTGGTAATCTGGCGGCGCGGGATCGCAAGGTCGCAGATGCGATTGTTGCGGCTGTGCGTCGGATTGATCCGAAACTCGCGATCCTTGCTATATCCGGCACCCAAAGCGAAGAGGCCGCACGGGCCGCAGCCGCGCCTGTGTTTTCGGAAATCTTTGCTGATCGCGGCTATCTTGCCTCAGGTCAGCTTGTGCCGCGCGATCAGGACGGTGCAATGATCCATGATGCGACCGAGGCCGCGGAACGTTTGATGTCGTTCCTGCAAACCGGTCTGATGCCTGTCGTGGATGGCGACCCTATCCAACTTGCAGCGCATTCGATCTGTGTGCATGGTGACAGCCCGGGGGCTGTGGACATGACACGCGCAATTTCAGACCATCTCACGTCGCAGGGTGTCGCGATCAGACCGTTTATCGCGCCCTAAGGATGCTTATGGAACCTCAATTCAAACCCGTTGCTGATCATGCTTTGCTGGTGACTTTCTCTGATACAATCAGCGAAGAGGCCCATGCCGCTGTCATCGCGCTTGATCAGGCAATCGCAGCGGATGTGCCAGATGGCGTGATTGAAACGGTGCCGGCGCTGGTCAATCTGCTTGTGTCTTTTGATCCGATCAAGACAGACCATAGCGCCGTCGAAAGCCATCTGCGGACACAGTTAGAAGGTCTGGAAAGCCGGAAGATCATCGGGGTCGATCGGCATGTGCAGGTCTGCTACGAGGGCGATTTCGCCCCTGATCTGGAAGCCGTTGCAACGGCGACAGGGCTGTCCCAAGAGGCGGTCATTAACGCGCATCTTGCGGGGGATTTTCACGTTTTGATGTACGGATTCTCGCCCGGCTACGCCTATCTGTCCGGCGTGCCCGAGCCTATTCAAGTGCCGCGCAAACCCGCCCCCGTGCGCGGTGTACCCGCAGGCAGTGTGATTATCGCAGGGCCACAATGCCTGATTACCACGCTGACGATGCCAACGGGATGGTCGATCATCGGGCGGTCCCCGACGCCGATATTCACTGGGAACCCCGACCATCCGTTCCTTTTTGATGTCGGCGACCGCGTAGTGTTTGAGCGCGTTGATCTGAAAACCTACGAGGCACTTTGCAAGGAAACGACCGATGGCGAGCGCTAGGTTTTCCGTTTCATTCGCCGGTCCTCTGGTCACATTTCAGGACGCGGGGCGTCCGGGGAATATGCGCTACGGCGTTGCGGCCTCTGGCCCGATGGACCGTCTTGCTTTCGGCGCGGCACATGCTGCTTTGGGTAATAAATCGGGTGGAAGTGCGATCGAGATTTCACTTGGTGGTTTAATGCTGCAATGCACTGAGGGTACCGTGACCGTTGCAATTACTGGTGGTGATTTCGTCGTTGAACACGCAGGGCAAAAGACAATTTCCTGGACGACCCTGACAGTCCGTAAAGGCGAGAAGCTGGCAATCCGTGCAGGCAAGGCAGGCAGTTGGGCCTATCTGGCTTTTGCGGGTGATCTGGCGTCTGAAACGTGGCTTGGCAGCCAGGCCACCCACGCCTCCTCTGGTTTTGGCGGGGGTGTCTTACAAAGCGGGCAGGCGCTTGTCGTGGCTGATGCGGCCGTGCGCGAAGAGCGTGAGGGCGAGATTGCGCAGCCGGAATTCGCTTCTGACGGCGCGATGCGCGTCGTCCTGGGGCCGCAGGATCAGTATTTTACAGCAACGGCAATGGAGCATCTGTTGAATGAACAATTCACTGTGTCCGATGCCTACGACAGAATGGGAATGCGGCTGAACGGACCGGTTCTTGAAATGCAGAGCGCACTCTCAATTCCCTCCGAGCCGATTATACGTGGGTCTATACAGGTCTCGGGTGACGGTGTGCCGACGGTGCTTTTGGCCGATCACCAAACCACGGGCGGCTATCCGAAAATAGCCACCGTGATTTCATGTGACACGGACCGCCTGACCCAGCTTCGGGTGGGTCAGAAGATACGGTTTACCTCTGTTTCATCGCAGCAAGCTGTTGATGCAGCGCGCGACGACGCGCAGCAAAAGGCAAAGTACCTCGACCAGATTTCGATCGCGCGAGGAACCTTGGCGCAACGACTGATGCGCGAAAATCTGATCCATGGATGGGCGGACGATTAACGCGGCATCAATCGGGCTGTTTTAGCGCACAAACTTTTTATGCTTCATCCGCTTCGGCTCAAGCGCATCTGCGCCCAATCTTGCCTTTTTGTCTTCCTCGTAATCGGTGAACGCACCTTGGAACCACTCGACGTGGGCGTCGCCCTCAAACGCAAGGATATGCGTGCAAATCCGGTCGAGGAAGAAACGGTCGTGGCTGATGACCACAGCGCAGCCTGCGAAATCAACCAAAGCGTCTTCAAGTGCGCGCAGCGTTTCAACGTCCAAATCGTTGGTCGGTTCGTCAAGCAACAGCACGTTGCCGCCGGATTTCAGCAGTTTGGCCATATGCACGCGGTTGCGTTCACCGCCCGAGAGCAAGCCCACTTTCTTTTGCTGATCGCCGCCCTTGAAATTGAACGCGGAGCAATAGGCACGGCTGTTCATTGACGCATCGCCAAGCTCGATAATCTCGGCGCCGCCGGTGATTTCTTCCCACACCGTGCTGTCCGGGTTAAGCGCATCGCGTGACTGGTCCACGTATGACAGTTTGACGGTTTCGCCGTATTCCACCTTGCCTTCATCGGGCTCTGCTTGACCTGTGAGCATGGAAAACAGCGTGGATTTACCTGCACCATTGGGGCCGATCACGCCGACGATTCCGCCAGGGGGCAAATCAAAGCTCAAATCTTCGATCAGAAGCTTGTCGCCCATATGCTTTTTCAGCCCACTCACTTCGATCACCTTGGAGCCAAGACGCGGCCCGTTGGGGATAATGATCTGGGCGCGACCCATCTTTTCCTTTTCGGACTGGTTCGCCATTTCGTTGTAGGCCGCGATCCGTGCCTTGGACTTGGCCTGCCGCGCCTTGGCCCCTTGGCGCATCCATTCCAGTTCGCGTTGCAATGTGCGTTGCTTGGATTTGTCGTCCTTGGCTTCGCGCTCCAGCCGCTTTGCCTTGGCTTCAAGCCAGCTTGAGTAATTGCCTTCGTGGGGAATGCCGGACCCACGGTCCAGTTCCAGAATCCAGCCGGTGATCGCATCAAGGAAATAGCGGTCGTGGGTGACGATCAGGATTGTACCTTTGTAATCAATCAGGTGCTGTTGCAGCCATGCGATGGTTTCCGCGTCAAGGTGGTTGGTCGGTTCGTCAAGCAGCAGCATGTCTGGCGCATCCAGTAGCAACTGACACAACGCCACGCGGCGCTTTTCACCGCCCGAAAGCGTTGTCACATCCGCATCGTCTGGCGGGCAGCGCAGCGCCTCCATGCTGATGTCGATCTGCGCGTCCAGATCCCAGAGGTTCTGACTGTCGATTTCGTCTTGAAGCTGCGCCATCTCGTCAGCGGTTTCTTCGGAATAGTTCATGGCGACTTCGTTATAGCGATCCAAGATCGCCTTCTTGTCAGCCACGCCCAGCATGACGTTTTCGCGCACGGTCAGGTTCGGGTCCAGTTCCGGTTCCTGCGGCAGATAGCCAACGCGCGCGCCTTCGGCGGCCCAAGCCTCGCCTGTGAAATCTTTGTCCTGACCGGCCATAATGCGCATCAGTGTCGATTTACCGGTGCCGTTCACACCGACGACACCGATTTTTACACCGGGCAAGAAGTTCAGACGGATGTTCTCAAAAACCTTCTTCCCGCCGGGATAGGTTTTGGACACGCCGTCCATGAAATAGACGAATTGATTGGCAGCCATTGGGGACGCTCCGCTTGGAATGAGGTTTTGCCCTAGATAGCGATGCGATGGGGCAGGGGCAATCGTTGTGCGCGGTTAAAGTTTCCTGTCCGATGCGCCTTTTCTGACGCAAGCAAGGCGTCGAGTTGTTGCTGCAACGCCGGTCTGTCAGCGGCCTGACGGCCCAAGGTGGCAGTGTCTAGGACCCGTATCTTGAAGCTTCGGCATATAGCTTGATGACACTATCCATCTGGCGGGTCATGTCGTTCGCGCCATAATAGACTGCTTCCAACTGTTCTTGGTCCAGAGCATCGCCTGACAGTTGCGCATCGATCGGCTGTCGCAGATCCAGCCACGCTGATCGGACTGCCAAAAGGCCTGCGTCAATCTGGTGCGTGCTGGGGCGGGTCTGAATACCAAGGCTTGGCATACCCGATGATAACGCACCGATTGAGCTATTGAATGCCATGCGGGCAGACCATAGCGCGTCGATGGAACCGTCTATCCCGATGCCGGCGCTGGTGAGGCAGGCGTTTTTTGCTATTTCTTGCGCCAGGAATTGCTGCCGTTCGGCAATATCGATCAGCAATGCATCAGCAAGCCGTGTCTCGGCCGGGTTGAAATACTGCGCGGCCACTGTCGATACCAAGCGGTGCGCGACTTGTAGAAGGTCTGCACTTTGCGCGTTGAGCCGTAGAACATCGGCATGGGTGCTTTCACCCTGCGCGATTGAAAGCGCATTGATCTGCATCGTCGTCCAGACGTCATTGAATTGCGCGATAACGGCCAAAGTCATACGGCGTTCTTCTGCGCCGAAAATACCAAGCTCAGTGTCGCCGAATTCCAGCGCATGCGCGATGGCGCCCATTTCTGAAATCGTAGCATTCAGCGCAGCAAGAGCGTCGCGCTTGGCAATCCCCGTTTGCACAAAGCATGCGTCGGAAACAACACGTTGGCTCAGCATCCGCAGTTTGCCTGACAGATCAATGCGCCGGTCCGTGTCGGTTTCTTTGGTGAACTCCGCGAATGAGATGCGCAGCGTCCCATCCTCGTAGGTTGCAGTCGTTTGCGCATGTGCAGGCAGGCTCCATGCGATGGCCGCAGACACACCCAACAGACGGACATAGGTTGCAATATTGGTAAGGCGGGCGCCAACAGAACGGACCATGAGAGTTTCTTCCTTCGGCAGCAGGGCGCAAGAACCCTGACGGTGAACATCCCGACAAGCGTGGAAGAAAAGCCCCACTTGCCGTACTCGTCAAACCAGCGGCAAAACACAGACCGCCAGTAACAGTGCTAATGGTAACTTTATTTGGGCGTCACGTCCAAGATTCGTGTGCCGCAAAAGGTCTGAATACTGGAAACGCTGTGTTGCGCGGTCCAAAATGAGCGCATCAATATAAAAAAGGCCCCGCCAAAGCGGGGCCTTGATGTTTCGCCTTGCCGCAACGTTTACTGCGGGATTTCAGCCGTGATACCTTCAACGTAGAAGTTCATTCCCGCCAAAGTGCCATCGTCAGCGATTTCACCATCGGCTAGCCAGACAGAGCCGTCCTGGCGGTTAATCGGGCCGGTAAACGCGTGGTATTCGCCAGTGCGCAGGCGCTCGATCAGGGCCTCGGCAGAGGCTTTGATGTCTGCCGGCACTGCGTCGGTGATTTCACCGATACCAACCATACCCGGGCCGATGCCGTCCCATGTGTCGGTGCTTTCCCATGTGCCGTCAATCACCGCTTGCGTGCGGGCGATGTAGTAAGGTGCCCAATCGTCAATGATGGACGAAACGCGCGGGAACGGTGCGAATTCGGCCATGTCGGATGCCTGACCGAAGGTGACAACATTGCCAGCGGCCTGTGCGGCGGCCTGTGGTGCGGTCGAATCTGTGTGCTGGAGGATCACGTCGGCACCTTGTTCGATCAGAACATTGGCGGCTTCTGCTTCTTTAGCGGGATCAAACCATGTGTAGGCCCAGATGATGCGGAACTCGACATCAGGGTTCACTTCCTTGGCGTGCAGGTAGGCTGCATTGATGCCACGAATAACTTCGGGAATCGGGTAGGACGCGATATAGCCGATGATGTTGCTTTCGGTCATTTGACCCGCAATATGGCCCTGAACTGCGCGGCCTTCGTAGAAACGTGCCGAATAGGTTGATACGTTGTCGGCGCGCTTATAGCCTGTGGCGTGCTCGAACTTCACGTCAGGGAACTGTGCCGCGACGTTGATGGTTTGATCCATATAACCAAAGGAGGTGGTGAAAATCAGGTCAGCACCTTGCAGCGCCATCTGTGTCATTACCCGCTCTGCGTCAGGGCCTTCTGGCACGCTTTCGACGAAGACGGTTTCAACTGCGTCGCCAAAATGCTCTTCCACAGCCAGACGGCCTTTGTTGTGCTCATATGTCCAGCCGCCGTCGCCGATCGGCCCGACGTAGACAAAGCCGACGGTTGTCGTGTCTTGGGCGGTGGCCCCTGTTGCAAGGCCAAGTGCGAGCGCAGCACTGGCCAGTAGTGTTTTCGTTGTCATGTGTTTCCCCTTGGTGGTCTTGTTGTCGCCTCAACGTGAGGCATGGAAAGATTGGCCCAGTGACCCGGGCGCACGTCCAGCCCGCATAATAACCAGAACCGCGATAGTGGCTAGATAGGGCGCCATAGAAAGATACTCGACCGCAATGGCCGCACCCGCTGCTTGCAGGTTAAGCTGCAAGACCGTGACGCCGCCAAACAAATAGGCACCAAGCAAAAGCCGCCCTGGCCGCCAGCTTGCAAAGACGACGATGGCCAGTGCAATCCAGCCTGCACCGGCGGTCATCCCTTCGGTCCATTGGGGCACGCGCACAAGGCTAAGATACGCGCCACCCAGCCCCGCACAGGCCCCGCCGAACATGATGGCCAGCATCCGCACCCGCACAACGTGATAGCCTAGCGCATGGGCCGCTTCGTGGTTTTCGCCAACCGCCCGCAGGATCAATCCGGCGCGTGAATAGCGCAGAAATGCCCAAACCGCTGCAACAAGCGCAATCCCCACATAGACCATCGGATCATGCTGAAAAACGATCGGGCCTATGACAGGGATATCTCCGAGAATCGGGATATGCCAATCCGGAAAGGCGGGTGCCTTGATCCCGATATAGCCTTGCCCCATGAGCGCCGACAGCCCCAACCCGAAGAGTGTCAGCGCCAGACCTGTGGCCACCTGATTGGATAACAAAAACTGTGTCAGAAACCCGAAAATCATCGAAATAAGCGCGCCGCCAATGGCCGCACCCGCAAACCCCAGCCAGGGCGAATTGGTCCCGACGGCCACGACAAACCCGCAAACGGCACCGGTTATCATCATCCCCTCGACGCCAAGGTTCAGAACTCCGGCACGTTCGACAACCAACTCACCAATTGCGGCAAGCATGATCGGCGTGGCGGCGACCATCAGAGAGGCCAGCAAGAGGATGGGGTTGATCGAAGAGAGGTCCATCAGTGCGCCTTTCTTGCCGAGGTGATCCGGTAGTTGGTCAACACATCTACTGCGAGCAGGAAGAACAACAGCATACCTTGCAAAATCTGGATCGCGGCAATCGGCAGGCCCAGATTGGATTGCGCGATCTCGCCGCCGATGTAGGTGAGTGCCATCAGACCACCCGCAAGCAAAATTCCGACAGGGTGCAGTCGCCCGAGAAATGCCACAATAATTGCGGTAAACCCGTAGCCCACGTTAAAGTCGATACTGACCTGTCCAGCAGGTCCCGCAACCTCGAATAATCCGGCTAGACCCGCCAAAGTGCCTGAAATCCCCATGCAGATCAGGATCAGCTTGCCCGGGTTCACCCCTGCGAACCGCGCTGCACGGGGGCTTTGCCCCGACAGGCGCACGTTGAACCCGAAGATGTGACGCGACAGGGCGATGTAGGCAAAAATCACAGCGATCAGAGCGGTCACAACCCCCCAGTGCATGCCTGCCGATTGTGTGATCCAGCTTGAGGCAGAGGGATATTGCGCAAGGTTCCTGCTGCCCGGAAAGCCCATACCTTCCGGGTTACGCAGCGCACCAAGCGCCATTGAGGCCAGCAGTTGCTCGGCCACGTAAACCAGCATGAGCGACACAAGAATTTCGTTGGTACCGAATTTGACCCGAAGCAAGCCAGGGATCATCGCCCACAACAGCCCACCCAAAGCACCTGCGACAACCATCAACGGCAGGATGATGAAACTTTCCATCGGATAAAACGCGAGGCCCACAGCGGCTCCACAGATTGCGCCGACAATATATTGCCCTTCGGCGCCGATATTCCAAATGCCCGCGCGAAAGCCGAACGACAGCCCGATCGCAATCAACACCAAAGGCGCGCCCTTGATCAAAAGCTGCGGGCGATAGAACCAAGCAAATTCCGAGAACAGAGGATCAAAAAAGATCGTACGGATGGTGACCAGCGGATCCTGCCCAAGGGCTGCAAACAACAATCCGCCAAACACCATGGTCAAAAGGACAGCGACAATCGGGGTCGCAAAGGTCCATGCACGCGAAGGCTGCGGGCGCTTTTCCAGCATAATCATGCGCAGCCCCCCGACTTTCCATGTCCAATCAAACTTCCGCCGGAGGCATCCTTACGCATCAACATGCGCGACCTCCATATCATGGGCACCGCCCAGCATCAGACCAATCTCTTCCACCGTCAGTCCCGCAGCAGGCCGCGGTGCCGAAAGCCGTCCTTCGTTCAACGCAGCAAAGCGGTCCGAAATCTCCATCAACTCGTCCAGATCCTGACTAATCACAATCACTGCCGCTCCCTTGGCCGCAAGATCAAGCAGTGCTTGCCGGATCGCTGCGGCAGCAGAAGCATCAACACCCCAAGTCGGCTGGTTGACGACCAGCACCTCGGGGGCTTGCATGATCTCGCGTCCGATCACGAATTTCTGCAGGTTGCCGCCGGACAATGACCGCGCCGCATTCTGCGGCCCCGGTGTGCGCACATCGAAGGCGGTAATCACACCTTCAGCGAATTTCCGTGCTTTTCCCCAATGCAAGAACCCGTTTGTGGTCAGTTTCTCGCGCGTCATTGCTGTCAGGATGGCGTTCTCCGTCAGGCTCATATCGGGTGCTGCGGCATGGCCCATCCGTTCCTCGGGGGCGGCCAGAATGCCGATCTTGCGCCGCGCATTGGGGGCAAGGTGGCCGATAGGTTGACCCTTATAGTGGATCATTGCCTTGGCTGTTTTCATTTCACCCGACAAGGCCGCGACCAGCTCATCCTGCCCATTTCCCGCAACGCCACCAATTCCCAGCACCTCACCCTTGCGCACCTGCAGCGTAATGTCCCGCAAAGGCGTACCGAAACGATGCGGTGCTTTCGCGCTCAGGTTCTTGAGTGCCAGAACGGTTTCACCTGCAGGCTTGTCCTCTTTATGGGGCACATGCAGCGTGCTGCCCACCATCAGTTCCGCCATATCCCGCGCCGAGGTTGTGCGCGGATCGCAGGTGCCGACGACCTGTCCCAGCCGCAGGACCGTGGCATTTTCACAAAGTGCGCGGATTTCCTCGAGTTTGTGCGAGATATAGAGGATCGCCGTGCCTTCGCGGCTCAGCTTGCGCAGCGTTTCAAACAGGATCGCCACTTCTTGCGGTGTAAGGACCGATGTCGGCTCGTCCATGATCAAAAGCTTGGGATCCTGCAACAGGCAGCGGATGATCTCGACCCTTTGGCGCTCACCCGCGGACAGCTCGCCGACAATCCGGTCCGGATCAAGCGGCAGGCCGTATTGATCCGATACCTGCCGCACCCGCGCTGCAATCTCGGCCTGGGGTGGCGGGTTTTCCATGCCAAGCGCGATGTTCTCGGCTACGTTCATCGCATCAAAAAGCGAGAAATGCTGGAACACCATTGCAACGCCTGCGGCACGGGCCGCACGGGGTTCGGCGGGTTGAAAGGGTTCGCCCTCCAATGTCATGGTCCCGCTGTCAGGTTTGACCAATCCGTAGATGGTTTTGACCAGTGTCGATTTGCCGGCCCCGTTTTCGCCCAAAAGCGCATGGACTTCACCGCGCCCGATATCAAAGGAGACGTCCTTGTTGGCGACGACACCGGGATAGGCTTTGGTCAGCCCCCATAGGCGCAACAGCGGTTCCGTCATGCAGTGCGCTCCCTTGTCTGGCGTGCCTGAGGGCTGATCATCGCAGTTGCGACGCCAAGTGCAATCGCCGCAGGGTGTTTTCCAAGCGAAGGATCCCCGATTGGACACGCGATGCGCGAGATTTGGGCGGGCGTATGCCCCAATGCCGCGAGGCGCGCCCTGAATCGCGCCCATTTCGTCGCCGAACCGATCAATCCTGCACTGTGAAAGTCATGGTTCAGCAGTGCGTGGCAGAGGGCGAGGTCTATTTCATGGCTATAGGTGAGAATCAGGTGATCGGCGTCGCTGGGGGCATGTTTGACAATCAGGGCAGGGTCTTTGGCGACAAGGATTGCCACATCGGTCTGTGGAAAGCGTTCGGGGCCCGTATCCACCCAAGTGATCTCAAAATCCGGCAAAGGTGCCATCACGTTGACCAAAGCGCGCCCGACATGACCCGCACCATAAATCCAGAGTGGACGGGCAGGAGGGGTGGTCATCGTCTCCGTCTCTTCCCACAAAAGACCGACTGATCCGCCACAACACTGGCCGAGTGCGGGGCCAAGCGGTACCGTTGCGCTATGGCTTTGGCGTCCGTCGCGCAGCATCCGGCGCGCCTCGGCCATCGCTTCCCATTCCAGCGTGCCGCCTCCGATGGTCCCTTCGCTCCGGTCCGCCCAAACCAGCATCTGCGTGCCTGCTTCACGTGGCACGGACCCGGCAGTTTTTGTCACCGTGATGCGAATTGCCGTCATGCGCGCGCCCTTTTCACGGCGCGCAGCACTTCTTCGGCGGTCGCGGGGGCTTGCAAGTCGGGATAGGCGTTGCCACAGGCGGCGACCGCATCCGACAACGCCAGAAACGCTGACGTGCCCAGCATGAAAGGCGGCTCACCCACCGCTTTGGAGCGATAGATCGTCTGCGCCGGGTTCGGTTGGTCCCAGAGCACGACATTGAACACATCTGGCCGGTCCGCGCAGGCAGGTATCTTATAGGTCGCGGGTGCGTGTGTGCGCAGACGCCCCTTGTCATCCCAAACCAGCTCTTCCGTGGTCAGCCAACCGGCACCTTGGACATAGCCGCCTTCGACCTGCCCAATATCCAGCGCAGGGTTCAGCGATGCGCCCGCATCATGCAGAATATCGGTGCGCAGGATACGGTTTTCACCCGTCAGCGTGTCGATTACCACCTCGGTCACCGCAGCGCCTTGGGCGAAATAGAAGAACGGTGTGCCAGTGCCCTTGATCCGGTCCCACGCCAGATCGGGTGTCTTGTAAAAGCCGGTAGCCGACAGGCTGACGCGGTTCAGGTACGCGGTCTGCGCGGCTTCGGCGAAAGTCATCTCGGTGTTCCCGACACAGACGCGACTGTTCGCAAAGCGCACGCTGGCGGCATCCGTCTGGTGCAGCTCTGCAAGACAGGTTGCAATCCGGTCACGAATGATATCGCAGGCATTGGCCACCGCCATCCCGTTCAGATCTGTGCCTGATGACGCTGCCGTGGCCGAGGTGTTGGGCACCTTGCCGGTATCCGTGGCGGTGATCTTGATCGCTGAGACGTCAACGCCAAAGCGGTGGGCGGCCACCTGCGCCACCTTCTGAAACAGCCCTTGGCCCATTTCGGTCCCGCCGTGGTTCATATGGACCGAGCCGTCCTGATACACATGCACCAGCGCGCCCGCCTGATTGAGGTGGGTCAGCGTGAAGCTAATGCCGAATTTTACGGGGCTGAAGGCGATGCCTTTTTTGAGCACCTCTTGGTCTGCGTTCCACGCTGCGATCGCGGCACGGCGTCCATGATAGTCGGAGGAGCCAAGCAGCGTCTCGGTCATTTCGTGCAGGATGAAGTCCTTGACGGGCATATGATATGGCGTGGTCTGAACGGCAGGCTTTGGCGAATGTTCTGCGCCAAACGGCTTGCCGGTTCCCGGCCCTTCGGTCTTCATCGCGGCGTAGTAATTGCGCTGACGCACGTCCACGGGATCAAGGCCCAGGTCGGCTGCAATATGATCCATCACCCGCTCGATCCCCAGCACCCCCTGCGGACCGCCAAAGCCGCGAAAGGCGGTGGCGGATTGGGTGTTGGTCTTGAACCTGTGCGACGTGATCCGCGCGGCGGGCAGGTGATAGGCGTTATCCGCATGCAGCATCGCACGGTCCGCCACAGGAAGTGACAGATCAAGCGCCCAACCGCAGCGCGTCATTTGGGTGAAATCAATGCCCGTGAGGCGCCCTTCACCATCAAAGCCTGCGTCATAGGTGATCCTGAAATCATGACGCTTGCCTGTGATCATCATGTCGTCATCACGGTCATAGCGCATTTTGCAGGGCTTGCCGGTCAGCCGCGCGGCCACGGCGCAACCTACCGCGAGCGCATTGCCTTGGCTCTCTTTACCGCCAAAGCCGCCCCCCATGCGACGCACTTCGCAGCGCACGGCATGCATCGGAACGCCCAATGCCTCGGCCACTTTGTGCTGGATTTCCGTGGGGTGTTGGGTCGAACTCTGCACGACCATATCCCCGCCTTCCTGCGGCAAGGCCAGTGCCGCCTGACCTTCGAGGTAGAAATGTTCCTGACCGCCCATGTTGATCGTGCCCGTGATCCGATGTGGCGCGGAGCTCAGGGCGCTTTCGACATCACCTTTCGCCCAGATGCGGGGGCCATCCTCAAAGCGGCTGTCGGCGGCGATAGCATCTTCGATTGTCAGGATGGGGGTGTCTGCGTCGTAGTCGATGCTGGCCAGTCGCGCTGCCTTGCGCGCCGCCAGATGAGACTGTGCGACCACCAGAAAGAGCGGTTGCCCGAAGTAATGCACCTGTCCTGTTGCCAGCAGCGGTTCATCATGTGCGGATGGCGACACATCATTGGCAAAAGGCAGATCATCTGCTGTCAGCACAGCCACAACACCGGCGGCGCTCTTTACCTTTTCAAGGTTCATCGCACGTATGCGCCCGCAGGCGATATCGGCCATACCAAAGGCCAGATGGAGCGTGCCTGCCGGGGTGGGGATATCGTCGATATAACGCGCAGCCCCGGTTACATGCAGGGTGGCAGCATCATGGGGTAGGGGTTTGGCAACGCTCATGCTGACACCTCCAGGACAGAGGTGACCTGCCCGTTGAGGTCCGCGAAATAGCGCTGCAGCAGGTTCTGCGCGACCGTCAGGCGGTAGTCTGCGCTGGCGCGCATGTCGGACATGGGCGTGTAATCCTGCGCAAAGAGGTCTGCGGCATCTGCGATTGTCGCAGAGGTCCACGGCTGGCCGATGAGCGCCGCCTCGACCCCATGCGCGCGGTGGGGGGTGCCCGCCATGCCGCCAAAGGCGATGCGTGCCTCGCTGACGAGACCGTCCACAACGGTGACATTGAAGCAGCCGCAAACCGCCGAGATATCCTGATCAAAGCGTTTCGAGATTTTATAGCAGCGCAGTGCGGGCGCGTTTTTGGGCACTGTCACGCCGCTCACCAGTTCGCCTGGCGCGCGGTCCTGTTTGCCGTATGCGATGAAGAACTCCTCGATCGGCAGATCACGCAGCCTGGTGCCGTGGCGCAGGTGCAAGGTGGCGCCAAGTGCGATGAGTGCAGGCGGGTTATCCCCGATGGGCGAGCCGTTCGCGATATTCCCGCCGATGGTGGCGGCATTACGGACCTGCTCAGAGCCATAGCGCCGGATCATTTCGGCGTAAGAAGGGTGCACCTCGCGGATGGCAGCCAGAACTTCGGTCATTGTGACGGCAGCCCCGAAATGGATGTCGTCGTGTGTTTCGGTGATCTCGCGCAGCGGTCCGCAGCGGTTCAGAAAAGCGACTTCGGGCAGGTCCCGCAACTGCTTTGTAACCCACAGGCCGACATCGGTCGCCCCCGCGATCAGTGTCGCGTCGGGGTTGGAGACGTACCAGTCGGACAACGCGTTTAAGGTTTCCGGCGCGTATGGGACGCCATCAACCACCGGCACCTCATCCTTGATCCATGTGGGCACTTGTGCGGCTTCGGCCGACTGCGCTGCCCGTACGATGGGTGCGTAGCCGGTACACCGGCACAGGTTGCCAGCCAGCACATCGTCATGATCGGTGCGTCCGTGCAGGTGTCCGGTTGCCATCGCGGCGATAAACCCTGGCGTACAAAACCCGCATTGCGATCCGTGATGGTCAACCATGGCCTGTTGCACAGGGTGCAGCGTGCCGTCTGGCGCGCTGATCCCTTCAACGGTGCGCACGGCTTTGCCATGCAACTGCGGCAGGAACAGAATGCACGCATTCAGTGCTTTCGCGCCACCCGCGTCCGTCACCATGACAGTGCAGGCCCCGCAATCGCCTTCGTTACAGCCTTCCTTGGTGCCGCAAAGACCGTGATCCTCGCGCAGCCAATCCAGCAGGGTGCGGGTCGGCTCTGCCTCGACCTGCACGGTTTCCCCGTTGAGAAGAAACGTGACGTTCATGATTTAAACCTGTCGCCTTACCGAAGTCAGTGAGGGCGCTCAGGTGTCGATGCGACGTAGACACCTGCCTCATAGCCGAACCCCATCAAAGCGGGGTGCAGGCGGTTTGGCAAGAATTAATGTAGATTTGCCGCGCGCAAATAGGGCAACTGCCTTAAGTTTTGGCAGGGTCGGACGGCCTATGCATCCGCCGTGATCTTTGCGACATAGCGCTCCAGATTGTCGGCCCCGCCTTGCCAGCCCTGTTGTACCTCTGCCAGCGTTTCGGGGCCTGTGAAGGATGACACGGCCACTGAAATGCCAAGCACGGTCCCTGCGGCTGTGGCGTCAAGATGATAGGTCAAGAGGCTGGTGCAGGCAGCTGTCCCACCGAAAATCAGGGTCTCGGTAAAGACAGCGCGGGCAGGTTTTGACAGGTCATACTACCTTGTATCAACAACGAATTCGGGCGTATCCGCTGGACCGAACCGATGGCAATCCGTACCTCCGATACGCAGATCTGAAATGTCTGTGACCAGTCTTGTCCGAGGATCTGGCCCATTCCATTGTTCGCGCGTCTTTGGGTCAGTCAGGACATCCCAGAGCCGCCCGGGCGCAAGCGGCAATGTACGGTGCATGTCGAATGAATGTGTCTCAAGTGGTGGTTAAACATCCTTTTCTTCTGCGGCGATCTTATGGGCCAGTGCATCGAGGTTGTTCATCCGGTTCTCCCAAATCACGCGTTGCCACGCGAGCCACCCCTGTGCCGCAATCAGGGGTGCCGCCTCTATGTGGCAGGTGCGCACGCGTCCCTTTTTGATGGACCGGACGATTCCGGTGTCTTCAAGGACCTTGAGGTGCCGCATAAATGTCGGCAGCGCCATTTTGTGAGGGCTGTGCAATTCGCTGACACTGGCAGGGCCGGAAGCGAGCTGTTCAATAACAGCGCGGCGGGTCGGGTCGGCCATTGCGCCGAAGAAGGAATCAAGTTGCTTGGTCATATCGGTAAGCTTTGGGCGCAAACCGTGGATTGTCAATAAAGTTAGTATATCAGCTAAGTAATGGGCTAAGATGCGCTTCCGCGCTTGCAGCGCCGTTTGCTTTCGCTACCTTGCGCGCATGACTGCTGACCCCCGATTCATTCACCTGCGCGTCCACACCGAATATTCGTTGTTGGAGGGTGCGATCCCGACCAAAAAATTGCCCGGACTGATTGCCGGAATGGGCATGCCTGCTGTCGCGGTGACAGATAGCAATAACATGTTCTGTGCGTTGGAATTTTCCGAAGGGGCGTCCAAGGCCGGGGTGCAGCCTATCATCGGCTGTCAGCTGGATGTCACCTATATTCCCGCAGAGCCGGGCAAACGGCCCGAAGCGCCCGCGCCCATCGTCCTGCTGGCGCAGTCCGAGGCGGGGTATATGAACCTGATGAAGCTGAACTCTTGCGCTTATCTGGATGCGCAGGGCCAGCTGCCGCAGGTTACGCTTGAGGAACTCGCGCAGTATCATGCGGGCCTGATTTGTCTGTCCGGTGGTCCCGATGGCCCGGTGGGCCGTCTGTTGCGTCAGGGCCAGCGGCCCAAGGCCGAGGCGTTTCTGGACAGATTGGCCGCAATCTATCCAGACAGGCTCTATGTGGAATTGCAGCGGCATCCGGGCGATGGCTTGCCCGAGGCCGAGCGCTTGTCCGAGCGCGGACATATCGAAATGGCCTACGCAAAGAACCTGCCGCTGGTTGCCACCAATGACGTCTATTTCCCCAAGACCGAGCTTTACGAGGCGCATGACGCGCTGATTTGTATCTCCGAGGGTGCATATGTCGACCAGCAAGAACCGCGCCGCAGGCTGACGCCGCAGCACTATCTGAAATCCCCGCAAGAGATGGCAACGCTGTTCGCTGATCTACCCGAGGCGATTGAAAATACTGTTGAAATCGCGCGGCGTTGTGCGTTCAAAGCGTATAAACGCGCGCCGATCCTGCCCAAATTTGCCGATGACGAGGTCGCTGAATTGCGCCGTCAGGCCCAAGAGGGACTGAAGGCGCGTCTTGCCGTCATCCCCCATGCCGCCGACGTGGCGGAGTATGAAAAACGGCTCGAATTCGAGTTGGGGATTATCGAAGGCATGGGGTTTCCCGGCTACTTCCTGATCGTGGCGGATTTTATCAAATGGGCCAAGGATCAGGGTATTCCGGTCGGGCCGGGCCGTGGCTCTGGTGCGGGGTCCTTGGTGGCTTACGCGCTGCTGATCACCGATCTTGATCCCTTGCGCTATTCGCTACTGTTTGAACGGTTTTTGAACCCCGAGCGTGTGTCGATGCCTGACTTCGACATCGACTTTTGCATGGACCGCCGCGAAGAGGTGATCCGCTATGTGCAGGAAAAATACGGACGCGACAAGGTGGGGCAGATCATCACCTTTGGTGCGCTACTTTCCAAGGCCGCAGTGCGCGACGTGGGTCGTGTTTTGCAGATGCCCTACGGGCAGGTGGACCGGCTGTCCAAGATGATCCCTGTGGAAGGGGTCAAACCGGTGTCCATTGAAAAAGCGCTGGCCGATGAACCGCGCCTGCGTGAAGAGGCCAAGAACGAAGAGGTCGTGGACCGTCTGCTGACCTACGCCCAACAGGTCGAGGGATTGTTGCGGAACGCCTCGACCCACGCTGCTGGTGTTGTGATCGGGGATCGTCCGCTGGACGAGTTGGTGCCGCTCTATCAGGATCCGCGCTCGGATATGCCCGCGACCCAATTCAACATGAAATGGGTGGAACAGGCGGGGTTGGTGAAATTCGACTTCTTGGGCCTGAAAACCCTGACCGTGATCCAGAACGCGGTGGAACTGGTGAAAAAGACAGGCCGCCCGCTGAATGTCGCGGCGGATGGCACCAAGCTTTATGATGTACTGGAGGGGTTCGAATACGATATCGGGGCGATCCCGCTGGATGATGAAAAATCCTATGCGCTATACTCCAGCGCCAAAACAACAGCCGTGTTTCAGGTTGAATCGAGCGGCATGATGGATGCGCTCAAGCGCATGAAACCCACCTGTATCGAGGATATTGTGGCGCTTGTGGCGCTTTATCGCCCCGGCCCGATGGAGAACATTCCGACGTATTGTGAGGTCAAGAACGGCCAAAAGGAACTGGAATCGATCCACCCGTCGATTGACCATATCCTCAAGGAAACCCAAGGCATCATCGTTTATCAGGAACAGGTGATGGAGATCGCGCAGGTTATGGCGGGCTATTCGCTTGGCGGGGCAGATTTGCTGCGCCGCGCGATGGGTAAAAAGATCGCCGAGGAAATGGCCAAGGAACGCCCGAAATTCGAAGAAGGCGCCAAGGCCAACGGGGTAGAGCCCAAGAAAGCCCGCGAGGTTTTCGACCTGCTGGAAAAATTCGCCAACTACGGTTTCAACAAATCCCATGCGGCCGCCTATGCAGTTGTCAGCTATCAGACGGCATGGCTGAAAGCGAACCATCCGGTCGAATTCATGGCCGGTGTCATGAACTGCGATATTCATCTGACCGACAAGCTCGGGGTCTATTTCCAAGAGGTCAAGAAAGGCCTTGGCATTGCCTACACACCGCCCTGTGTGAACCGTTCTCAGGCGACATTTGATGTGCAGGATCAAAAGCTTGTCTACGCGCTGGGCGCGTTGAAAAACGTGGGCGTCGAGGCAATGAGGCTGGTCGTTGCAGGGCGCGAAGACCGCGAATTTGTGAACCTGTTCGATTTTGCGCGCCGCTGTGATCTCAAGCGTGTCGGCAAGCGTTCACTTGAGATGCTGGCCCGGGCTGGGGCCTTTGATGTGCTGGACCCGAACCGCCGCCGCGTGATGATGAGCCTTGATGCGCTGACCGCCTATTCTGCGGCGATTCACGACCAGAAATCATCCAATCAGGTTTCGTTGTTCGGGGACGCGGGCGAGGATCTGCCGGAACCACGGCTGATGGATGGCGCAGACTGGTTGCCTGCCGAGCGGCTTGCCGAAGAGTTCAAGGCCATCGGATTTTATCTTTCGGGGCATCCGTTGGATGACTATATGGGCGCGCTCAAACGCAAGCAGGTTTTGACGCTGGACGAAGTGATCGCCAAGGCCGAGCGTGGGGCCTGTGTGGTGAAGATGGCCGGCACCGTGTCAGGCCGGCAAGAACGGAAATCGGCGCGCGGCAACCGCTTTGCCTTTGCGCAACTCTCTGACCCGACAGGCCAATACGAGGTAACACTCTTTTCGGATGTTTTGGAAAGCGCGCGTGAATTTCTTGAGACCGGCAGTCAGGTCGTCATGACCTGTGAGGCCACGATGGAGGCCGACCAGCTTAAGCTGTTGGGCCGTTCGGTGGGCCCCGTCGATGCTGTGGTTGCCGATGCAGGTGGGGCAGGTCTGCGGGTGTTCATTGACGGGCCGGACGCGATCGGATCGGTTGCCACTGTGCTTGAGAACGCGGCCAAAGGGTCTGTCCGTGCCTCACGGGGGCCAATTTATTTTTGCTTGATGCGCGACGATCTTCCCGGAGAGGTCGAGCTTGATCTGGGCGAGGAATTTCCGGTTAACCCGCAGATCAAAGGTGCGCTGCGTAGCCTGGGCGGTGTGATCGAAGTGGAAGACGCCTAGGCAAAAGGATCAAGCCTCGCGATGGCTTTGGCGTGATTGATGACACAATAGTTCCTGCGTTCGTCCTCGAATTCGGGAATGGCTGCGCTGAGCACGGCCATATCTTGCACCGCCAGAACCATCGCTTCGCCCCCTTCGCCCCCGAATTCCTTTGTTTCTGCGGTTGTGAAAACGATGCCCATGACAATCTTGCTTGCCGGAAAAAGTTCGACCGGATGGGTCTGTCCAAGCGCTTCAATCCGTTGGTGCAACCGTTCAGATGTTTCGCGTGGTAGTGTCACAATTGCCATTATTTGACCCTATTCGTACTTGCGCTTTGAAAAATGTGGCAGATTAGCCCGATGTTTATCTCTTTTAGGCTAGGATAACCCCGCAGTTCCTTAACATGGTCTAAATTAAATGTAATAGGGTGCGAAACGTTTTTTTAACCAGGTAGCCGCAATGCCATTTCTTTTCGACTGGACCACCTTTTTTAGTCCGAACGGAACCACGACCCTGACCAATACCTCAGGACCGGGGACAGGAAACTCGACGACTTTTACGTCGACGGCATCAAGCTCGGGCGGTGCCAACAATCCGGGCTATTTCGGCAATTTCGGTGGTTCTATCTTTGCTCAGGGGGTTCCGGCGGGACAATCGTCCAACCTTACTCTGGATTTCGATGACGGTGTTAAGAATCTGTCTTTCGAAATTTTTGATCTGGACGCGAACGGCAACGGTTGGTCCGATGTTGTGACCATCACTGCATTGGATGCAAACGGAAACGCGGTAACGCCGACTTTTTCGAACCTGGAAAGTTACCATCAACTGCTGAGCCCGAACACCGTGGCAGCAACTGGTAACAGTTCTACCGGTATCGAGGGCCCCGGGGCTGCAGACTCGATTTCGGTGACATTTGGTTCACCGGTTGTCAGCGTCGTGATCTCGTTTTCGGGCAATAGTAACAATGGTGTTTCATCAGGCGCGATAGGTCTCGGTGACTTTACCGGCGATATTGTCTGTTTTGCGCGTGATACGCTGATTGATACGCAAAACGGTCAGGTTGCAGTGCAGGACCTGTCCGTTGGGGATCTGGTGCGCACGAAGGACAACGGTCTGCTGCCGATCCGCTGGATCGGATCGCGGACCGTTGATGCCGTTGGGCGCTTTGCGCCGATTGAGATTGCCGCAAATGTGCTTGGCAACGACAGGTCGCTTGTTGTGTCGCCGCAACACCGAGTGATGCTTGGGGGCTGGCAGGCCGAGCTCTTGTTCGGTGTCACCGAAGTGCTGGTGGCGGCAAAGCATCTGGTGGACGACAAGAGAATCTTGCGCCGCGAAGGTGGCACCGTGACCTATTTCCATATGATGTTCGATCAGCATGAAATCGTCTACGCGGATGGCGCCCCTTGTGAGAGCTTCCATCCGGGCCATGTTGGCGTTGCGGGTATGGATGATGCGCAGCGGGACGAAATATTCGCGCTGTTCCCAGAGCTGGAGCGGGATTTCGCCGAGTTCGGACCATTGGCACGCATGAGCCTGAAGTCCGCTGAAGGCCGCATGATTGCGAAGATGATCCATATAGAGCAGTAGCCGGTGGTTGTGTCCCGGTCAGGCGACATTCATCCGAGAGGCGTATCGTAGGATCAGCGTCCGTTTCGCGCCCGGGAAGATCAAGGGCGTGATGTGTTGCCTAAGGGCGAGAGGGGGCCGTTTCCGCGCCACTGCCTTCGATCAGAAAGTCACCTGCGGCCCAGCCCGCAATCCCGGGATCAGCCAGGGTTGTAACTTTGCACCAGCGCCGGCCTTCGGCCATCCGGCAGCCGAGGTTTTGCAGGTTTTGACCGTTGGACAGGCGGGCAAGACGGTCCGCACCTGTGGACGGGGCCGCGCGGAGGTTCAAACGACCGCCTGCTGTCACGACCTGATAGAAATCGGGTCCGCCCTGCAGCCCATCGGCATAGTCTCCCTGAACAATTGCGTCTGTGTCGCCACTGATGCTGATCGTAAGCGTATAGTCAGATCTTTCATCCTGCCGCGCGCCGCCATGCATCATCGAGATCGCAACCGTATATTCGCCGGACAAGGGCAGGGTTCCGTCAAAGGCATTCAGCGCTGGCGTTGTCTGACTAACAGCCAATGCCTCATCCCCGGGGCCGGTGCCGGGCGCGTAGAGTTTGAAATACGTGGCCTGATTTGACGGGATCAGCGTGATGGCCATACGTTGGCCGGCCTCGGCCCCGATTGTGTAGAGGACGAGTTCACGCCCTGCGATGGTGTCGGTGATGGATGTGCCAGAGCTGCCGGCAGCAAAGCGGACTTGTGCGGTCCGCGTTTCGCCTAGTGCCGCCGCGATCACCGGAGCCGACATTGCAAACACAGTGGCAAGAACCAGAGAGATAGCTTTCATGGCCCGTTCTCCAAAACCTGATCTGACAGGGTTCTGCGCTTACCAGTGTGGCGGCCGCTGGTCGGCGAGTGGTACTGTGCTGCCTGAGTCCATCTCGCGCCCTGCTTCGCGTTCCATCAGCATCGCCAGTCGGCGTTGTGCCACAGCCAATTCTGTCTCCTGACGGGCGACGATATCCGACAGGTCTTCGACTGTTCGGGTCAGGTGTGCGATCTTTTCTTCAAGGTGGGTGATGCTTGTCATGATCGTAACATAGCGTTGCAACGTTGCCGCGAAAAGGGCCGCGCTGCGGATTATGTCAGTGGTCGGTCTTTGAGTATTTCTGGCAAGATGATGACAGGGCTTTGCTCTGATCTGCGTCTGGATGCATTGCCCCTGTCACAATGGCGCGTTAAACGGCGCTTGAACAGAACCGACCGGCAGGATCAAGCGCATGGCCAAGATCAAGAAACAGCCCCGCCCAAAGGCGCAGACGCCCAAAGGGTTTCAGGATTATTTCGGCGCGGATGTGACTGCGCGCAATGAAATGCTGGCCACGATTGCGGGTGTCTATCATCGCTACGGGTTTGACGCGCTTGAGACTTCTGCCGTTGAAACGGTCGAGGCGCTGGGCAAGTTCCTGCCCGATGTGGACCGCCCGAATGAGGGTGTTTTTGCATGGGAAGAGGATAACGACTGGCTGGCGCTGCGCTATGATCTGACGGCCCCCTTGGCGCGTGTCGCAGCCCAGTATCGCAATGATTTGCCAAGCCCCTACCGCCGTTATGCGATGGGCCCTGTGTGGCGCAACGAAAAGCCCGGACCGGGGCGGTTTCGCCAGTTCTATCAGTGTGACGCGGATACTGTCGGGTCGGGCTCTGTTGCGGCGGATGCCGAGATTTGCGCGATGCTCGCCGATACGCTGGAAGCTGTAGGGATTGATCGCGGGGATTACATTATCCGCGTGAATAACCGCAAGGTGCTGAACGGTGTCATGGAAGTCGCGGGTTTGTCGGGTGACGACAAAGAGGCCGAGCGCGGGATCGTGTTGCGCGCGATTGATAAGCTGGATCGACTGGGGCCGGATGGCGTGCGTGCGCTGTTGGGCGAAGGGCGCAAGGATGATAGTGGCGATTTCACTAAGGGCGCGGGGCTGACGGATGCGCAGGCCGAGGTCGTGATGGGCTTTATGGAGGCCAAACGCGATACGGGTGCCGCAACAGTGGCACGCCTGCGCGAGCTGGTGACGGGGTCTGTGATTGGTGTCGAAGGCGTCGAAGAGTTGGAGACTATCGCGGCGCTTTTGGCAGCGCAGGGCTATACCGCTGAGCGGATCGAGATTGATCCTTCCGTCGTCCGCGGACTCGGCTATTACACCGGACCTGTGTACGAGGCCGAGCTAACCTTTGAAGTGACCGATGAAAAAGGCCGTCCCCGCAACTTTGGTTCCGTTGCGGGCGGCGGACGTTACGATGATCTGGTGAAGCGCTTTACAGGGCAGGAAGTACCGGCGACCGGCGTGTCGATTGGCGTGGATCGCCTGTTGGCGGCGCTGCGCGCCAAAGGGCGGATGGATCAGACCGCCGTGGGGCCTGTGGTTGTCACTGTTATGGATCGCGAGCGGATGTCCGACTATCAAACCATGGTGGCCGAGTTACGCAATGCGGGTATCCGTGCCGAGGTTTATCTGGGCAATCCCAAGAACTTTGGCAATCAGTTGAAGTATGCTGACAAGCGCAATTCACCTGTCGCCATTATCGCGGGTAGTGATGAGTTTGATAAGGGTATCGTGCAGATCAAGGACCTGATTTTGGGCGCCGAGATTGCCAAGAACGCGACGTTGGAAGAGTGGAAAGACCGCCCCAGCCAGTACGAGGTGCCGCGCGACCAGATGCTTGCGAAGGTCCGCGAAATTCTGGACACGCACAGCTGATGCCGACCTCATCTGATACATTGACCGAGGCGCGGCGTCTGCGTGATCTCTTTGCCGCCAAGGGCGCGCAGGTGATCAAGGCGGATGTGCTGCAATCGGCAGAGACCCTGCTTGATCTTTACGGCGAGGATATCCGCGCGCGCGCCTATCTGACGTCTGATCCCTTGCGCGGCGAGATGGTGCTACGCCCTGACTTTACTGTGCCGGTTGTGCAGATGCACATGGAGGCCCGTGCAGACCCTGCCCGCTATACCTATTCCGGCAAGGTGTTTCGCAAGCAGGAAGCGGATGAAACCCGCGCGAATGAGTTCGTGCAGGTGGGGTATGAGGTGTTTGACGGCGCAAACCCCGCAGGCGCCGATGCCGAGGTTTTTGCTGCCATTGCAGAAGGGCTTGCCGGGCTGCCTGTGCGTGCAGCCACAGGTGATATCGGGGTACTGATGGCGGCGGTGCGCGGGCTGCGGACGACTGATGATCGCAAGGCGGCGCTGATGCGCCATATCTGGCGGCCCCAGCGGTTTCGCGCGTTGTTGAAGCGATTTGGCAGCGGGGCTGTCCCGCCTGCGCGGGCCGCGGTTTTGGCTGCCGATGATCCTTTTGCGCAGGCAGGTCCGGAAATCGGGTTGCGCACCCGTGCAGAAGTGCAGGCGCGCATTGAGGCGCTGCGTGCGGATGCAGCAGCGCCGCCGATTGCCAGCGAAGAGATCGAAGTGATTGATGCGATCTTGGGCCTGCGTGAGACGGCGCCGAATGTTCTGAGTGCCCTGCGCGATATCGCGGTCGACATGCCTGCTATTGGTGATGCCGTGGCCGCGATGAACGCCAGACTTGAGGCGCTGGCCAAGCACGGTGTCGATGTCGCCAGCCTTGAGTTTGAAGGCAGTTACGGGCGTACCTCGCTGGAATATTACGACGGCTTTGTTTTCGGGTTTTATGCCATTGATCGCCCTGATCAGCCGCCCGTTGCGTCCGGCGGGCGCTATGATGCGCTGACTGCGCGATTGGGGCAGGGCCGTGCAGTGCCCGCGGTGGGCGGTGTGATCCGCCCTGATTTGGCTTTGGGGTTGCGCTGATGTTGAAACTTGGTGTGCCCTCAAAGGGCCGATTGATGGAAAAAACCTTCGACTGGTTTGGCGCGCGCGGGATCAGCCTGCGTAAATCCGGCTCCGACCGTGAATATGCGGGGGCCGTTGACGGGATCGAAGGCGTTGAACTGGTGCTGCTGTCGGCGGGGGAAATCCCGCGCGAACTGGCGGCGGGCAATATTCACCTTGGTGTCACGGGGTCCGATCTGGTGCGCGAGAAGCTGGCCAATTGGGACAGCCGTGTGGCCGAGCTTGCGCCGATGGGGTTTGGCGGAGCTGATCTGATCATCGCGGTGCCGCAGGGCTGGGTCGATGTGAACACGCTGGACGATCTGGATGCGGCGGCGGCGGCGTTCCGGCAAAAGCATGGGTTCCGTTTGCGGATCGCTACGAAATACCATCGTCTTGTGCGCGAATTTTTGCGTGAACAGGGTGTGGCGGATTACCAGATCATCGATAGTCAGGGGGCCACCGAAGGCACGGTCAAGAATGAAACCGCCGAGGCGATTGCCGATATCACCTCGACAGGTGAGACGCTGCGCGCCAATGGTCTGAAGATTCTGGATGACGGGCTGATTCATGCGTCCCAAGCGACGTTGTTTCGCGGCAGGCGGAACGACTGGACCGACGAGCAACGCAATAAACTGAAAGCGCTGCAGCTGGTGCTGGGGATCTAGGCCTGCGCCGCCCTGACCGCGTCACGGCATGCTGTTTCAAGCGCCGAGGGTTTGTGGCGGGCTTTTGCGAGGCCGGTTGCGGTGTCGTCGCCAGCCACTGCCGATGCGGCTGTTGCGGCCATGTTATAGCTATGAACCTGTGTGATGCCTTTCAAAGCTTGCCGACACAGGGCGTGGATCAGCAGATAATCGAGATGATTTCCCAATAGCCCCGCACCTTTCTCGGTCCCGCCTGCGGCATTTCGTTCGCAGGCCTCGGCATCTGTAGACAGAAATGAACGGCAGATCATCGGGCGCGCGTCATAGGCGCGGCAGCTGCGCGTTTCGGGGTCAAGGGCAGGGCAGGCTGCGGCGTGCCAATCCCGCCCGTCGGGTTGTCCGGCAAGCGGGCTGACGGCCTTGTGCAATTGTGTCGCTTCAAAGCCTGTGATCACACCGCCCTCACCCCCTGACAGGATGCAACAAAAGGCGCAGCCTTGGGCGCATGCGGCCTTTGTGACGGCCTCGGGCGGGGATTTCAGGATTTCAGCGCGCACCGCATGGCCCAATCGCCATGCGGCTTTGCCGCTGGCCATTTCCGCAACGACCTCATTGGCGGGCATGCCATAGCTTTCGGCGGTTTGCAGGAAAGAGGTCAGGATGCGTTTGGCGCGATCCTCTTGTGCTTTGCCTGCGCCTTTGACCTTGGCTTTTGCGACGCGCGCGGCAATATCGGCAACAGTGATCGTGCCTGATGTATTGCTTTTCTGGGCGCGCCTGCGGGCCGCGCGGGAAGATGTTGGTTTCATGCTGCGCCCTTGGATGTCGTTGTCGTGCCTGACTATAGAAGGGAAGGGCGGGGCGTCCAGTGTCAGTCCTTCAATCTGTCCCGCAAGAAACGCCGGAGAATTTTGCCGGATGCGGATTTGGGAATCTCATCGACAAAATAGACTTGGTGAAGCTGTTTGTAAGTGGCCAGGCGCGCCGCGATATGGGTGTTGATGGTGTCCTGATCGGGGGCGGGATCACCTGCCACGACAAAGGCGACAGGCAGTTCGCCCGCCGCATCGTCCGGCAGGCCCACAACGGCAGCGTCTGTGATGCCGTCCATGGCGACCAAAGTTGCCTCGAGTTCGGCCGGGGCAACCTGAAAGCCTTTATACTTGATCAGCTCTTTCAGCCGGTCGGTGATAAACATGTAACCATCTTCATCAATCCTCGCGATGTCACCGGTGCGCAGCCAGCCGTCATCCGTGATGGTTTGCGCGGTGGCCTGCGGGTTGTTGAGATAGCCCTGCATGACTTGCGGCCCTTTGATCCAGAGTTCGCCTTCTTCGCCCGCTGGCAGGTCTTGGCCAGTCTCGATGTCGACAATCCGGCAGATGGTGTTTGGCGCTGTTACGCCTGCCGCGCCTGAGCGCGGGGTGCTGCGCGGAACCACGTGGGAGACGGGGCTGAGTTCGGTCATGCCGTAGCCTTGCAACGCCTTGCAGCCCAGCCGCGCTGCGATCGCGTCGGAGAGATCGGCGCCGGAAGGAGCAGCGGCGATGAACACCTCTTGCAGCGCCGACAAGTCGTAGTCCTCCACCAGCGGATGTTTGGCCAGTGCAAGGGCGACCGGTGGCACCACCCACATGCGCTGGGCCTTGTAGTCTTGGCTGATTTGCAGAAATTGCGGCAGGTCAAAGCGCGGCATTGTCACCAATGCACCACCGCCACCAAGGTGAATATTCATCAGAACGGTCATTCCGTAGATGTGGAAGAACGGGAGGAAGGCTGCAGTCACTTCGCCGGTCTGAAAATCGGCGGCAACGATGGATTGATCGACATTGATCACAAGGTTGCGGTGCGAGAGCATGACGCCTTTGGGCAGGCCCGTCGTGCCGGAGGAATACGGCAGGACGACGGTAAAATCATCCAGATCAACCGGTACCTGTGCTGTGATCGGATCGCCAAAGAGGGCCGCATATTCTGCAGTCCCTATTGCGATGACGGGGGTGTCGCCCGCGCCTTCTTTGGCAGTTTCCAGAAAGTCGGGAATCGTGATGAGAAGTTCCGCGCCCGCATCGGCCATCTGATGGGCGACTTCGTTGGCGGTGTAGGTCGGGTTCAGCGTTGTGATCGTTCCGCCACCCCAAGCGACCGCGTGAAATACCACGCAATATTCGGGCATGTTGGGGGCCATAATCGCAATCGTCCGCCCCGCGCCAAAGCCTGCTGCGGCCAATCCACCCGCCATGCGCTTGACCTGATCCATGAATTCGGCGGCGGTCGTGCTGCGCCCGCTGGGGCCGTCCGTCAGCACAATGTCGTCGGGGCGGCCTTCAAGGTTCTGAAAAACACGCTCGGTAATCGACAGGTCTGTTGCGGGGACATCCGGATAAGGGCTTGTGAAAATGGTCATGCAGGGCTCCTCCTGCACGGATCATGGCACAGGGTATGCCCGCTGCCTAGCGTACGCCGATGGCGGCGAGTGCCTTGGAGAGTTCGGGCGGTAGCGCCTCTTCATCCTGCCGGCCCTCGGGCAGGTCACGGGGGGCATCATCTACGGTCAGATACCGCCAGCCCTGAAAGGCACGTTTAGGGGTGGCTTCGACGCGGATCAGGCCGGGCTGGCACACAATCGCGCAGCGGCGGATGTCGTCGGCGCCGATGTATTCATCCAGTCGCGCAATAGGTTGACGGCAAAGGATCACGCCTTTGATCACCCAAAAGATGGAGCCGCCATTGAGGATTTCATCGCCGCGCTTGGGCCACATGCGGGTGATGTGGCGTGGCAGCCCGTCTTGGGTCTGCGCACGCGCCGTTGCCTGCCATGCCGCCAGATCGGCGATCGTTTCAGTGCCGACAGAAAGCTTCAGGATGTGGACGGTTTTCGACATCAATCCCCCCCGGGATGAGTGATAGGTAACGTGGATCGCCAGCAGGACAAGGCTTTGCTGGAAAAAGGTTTATGTGGTGGATGGCTGGATATCAACCGCTATATGTGGTATCGCATCTCTGCGGCAATTTAGGCCCGATTTTGCCATTCCCAACCAATAGCCCAACACGTAAGATGCAAGCCTTGCCTGTACCGATGAGGAGATTCCCCGCCATGACCGCGTTTTCCGCCCCTATTGCTGAACAAATCTGGGACATGAAGTACCGGTTCAAGGATGCGGGGGGGGCGCCGATCGACGAAACGGTCGAAGATACATGGAAGCGTATTGCCGGTGCTTTGGCTGCGGTTGAGGCTGATCCCAAAGCGTGGGAAGGCAAATTCTACGATGCACTGGCTGATTTCAAATATCTGCCTGCGGGCCGGATCACGGCAGGGGCTGGCACGGCGCGGTCTGTGACGCTGTTCAACTGTTTTGTCATGGGCACGGTTCCGGACAGCATGGGCGGTATCTTTGATATGCTCAAAGAGGCGGCGCTGACGATGCAGCAGGGTGGCGGGATCGGCTATGATTTCTCAACCATCCGCCCCAAGGGAGCGAGCGTGATGGGCGTGGCGGCGGATGCCTCTGGGCCGCTGTCCTTCATGGATGTCTGGGACGCGATGTGCCGCACGATTATGTCCGCCGGATCGCGCCGCGGCGCGATGATGGCGACAATGCGCTGCGATCACCCTGATGTAGAAGATTTCATCACGGCCAAATCCGATCCCGCGCGTTTGCGGATGTTCAACATGTCCGTGCTGATTACCGATCCGTTCATGGATGCGGTGAAGGCAGACGGGCCGTGGGATCTGGTCTTTGGCGGACAGGTCTATCGCACGGTGCAGGCGCGTGATTTGTGGGATGCGATCATGCGCTCGACCTATGATTATGCTGAACCGGGTGTGATTTTCATCGACCGGATCAACCAGATGAATAACCTCAACTATTGTGAAACCATTGCGGCAACGAACCCCTGCGGCGAGCAGCCCTTGCCACCCTACGGTGCATGTTTGCTGGGCTCTATCAATATGGCGCGTCTGGTCAGTGACCCCTTTGAAGATGCGGCCACTTTGGATGAGGATGCCCTGACCGATCTCGTCGCGACAGCCGTTCGGATGATGGACAATGTGGTGGACGCGTCGCGGTTCCCGCTGGATGCACAGCAGGCCGAGGCCAAGGCCAAGCGCCGCATCGGTCTGGGCGTCACGGGGCTGGCGGATGCGCTGTTGATGGTCGGCCTGCGCTACGGGTCGCAAGAGGCTGCAGCCCAGACGGATAAATGGATGCACCAGATTGCGCGGGCGGCTTATCTGGCCTCTGTGGAGCTTGCCAAAGAAAAGGGGTCTTTCCCGCTGTTCGATGCAGAGAGGTTTCTGGCCAGTGGTGCAATGCAGCACATGGATGAGGATGTGAGGGATGCAATACGTCAAAATGGCATACGGAATGCGCTTTTGACGTCGATTGCGCCAACAGGCACGATCAGCCTCTATGCGGGTAATGTGTCATCAGGCATCGAGCCTGTTTTTGCCTATGCATATACCCGCAAGGTTTTGCAAAAAGACGGGTCGCGCACCGAGGAAGAGGTAGTGGATTACGCGGTTCAGATGTGGCGTGACCTGAAAGGTGATGCACCTTTGCCGGATTACTTTGTGAACGCACAAACGCTCGCCCCGCTGGATCACGTGCGCATGCAGGCCGCGGCACAGAAGTGGATCGACAGCTCGATCTCGAAGACAATCAACTGCCCTGAGGATATCAGCTTTGATGACTTCAAAGAGGTCTACATGGCTGCATGGGATCAGGGATGTAAGGGTTGTACGACCTATCGTCCGAACGATGTCACCGGATCGGTCCTGTCGGTCTCGCAAGAGGCGTCGCCTTCCGAGGTTCCGGCGCAGGTCCGGCAAGAGGGTGAAGGGGCTGAAGTTGTCTACATGTCCGAGCCACTGGACCGCCCGCAAGAGTTGGAGGGTGCGACCTACAAGCTCAAATGGCCCGATAGCGAGCATGCGATTTATATCACCGTGAACGATCTGGTAATCGCGGGGCACCGGCGGCCGTTCGAGGTCTTTATCAATTCCAAGAACATGGAACATTTTGCGTGGACAGTTGCGTTGACGCGGATGATCTCTGCGGTGTTCAGGCGCGGCGGTGATGTGTCTTTCGTGGTTGAGGAACTCAAGGCCGTGTTCGATCCGCGCGGCGGGGCGTGGATGCAAGGCAAATATGTACCGTCAATTCTGGCCGCGATTGGGGGCGTGATTGAGAAACACATGGTCGCCACCGGTTTTCTGGCGGGCGAAGGCATGGGCCTGAAGGCCGATCCACAAGCGGACGTTGTTGCGATCAACGGTGGACCGCGCGGCAAGGCATGCTCGTCTTGCGGATCTTACGATTTGCGCATGGTTGAGGGGTGCATGACCTGCGGGTCCTGCGGTTATTCCAAATGCGGCTAAAGCGGATTGCGCCGCAGTAGCCAGATGAAAAACAGCCCCCCGATCAAACCGGTGACAATCCCGATCGGGATGTCGTCGGGGGCCATGACCGTGCGCGCAAAGATATCTGCCCAAAGCAGAAAGATCGCGCCGAAGAGTGCCGAAACAGGCAGGACGCGGGTGTAGTCGCCGCCGACAATCAGGCGAACGATATGCGGAATCATCAGGCCGACAAAGCCGATGATGCCTGAAAAGGCGACCACCACGCCGGTGATCATGGCCCCGACGACAAAGACGACTAGCCGGAAACGCCCCACAGGGATGCCGAGCGTTGAGGCGGTTTCGTCGCCCATGGTCATGGCGTTGAGGTTGCTTGCATTGGCCCACAGATACGTGCCGCAGGCAATCAAGATCACCAGAGGATAGATCAACTGGCTCCACTGCGCGAGGCCAAGGCCGCCGAGCATCCAGAAAACGACTGTATGCACGGCGCGCGGATCACCAAGGAAAATAAGCACGTTGGCACCTGACATCACGATAAATGAGACTGCGACCCCTGCCAGCACAAGCCGATCTGCGCTGGTCGCGGCGGCGAAGCGGGACACGCCGAGGACGATCAGGGTTGCCCCCAAAGCACCCAGAAATGCCATCAGTGGGACTGTCAGCAAGCCGATGAACAGGCCGGTGTGCAGCAAGGCGAGAATCGCACCGAAGGCACCCCCCGCAGAAATGCCCAGAAGGTGCGGGTCAGCAAGCGGATTGCGCGTCACCGCTTGCAAGCTTGCCCCAACAATGGCGAGGCCTGCACCCACCAGACAGGCAAGGATCGCGCGGGGAAAGCGGATGTCCCAGACGATGGCTTCGCGCCCGGCAGACCAGTCCGGATTGACCACGCCAGGTGCCATCTTGTTGATCAGGATGCCCCAGACCGTCGGCAGCGGCACCGACACCGCGCCAACACTGATCGCCACAGAGATTGACAGAAACAGCGCCACAAACCCCAGCCCAAAGGTCAGCCGCAGCCGGGCCTTATGCGGGCTGAGGGTCGTGATCTGTCTGTCCGCCTGATCCATCCGTTAGTCTGCGCGGAATGCTGCGGCAAGCGTCTTGACCGCCTGAATGTTGCGCGGCCCCGGTGTGGCCTCGACATACTCCAGCACCACGAAGCGGTCGTTCTTGACTGCATCAAGTTCAGCGAAGGCGGGGTTCGTCATCATGAAATCGCGCTTCTGTTCGGCGGTCACTTCGCCGTAGTTCACGATCACGATGATTTCGGGGTTGCGTTCCACCACGGCTTCCCAGCCGACCGTTGTCCAGCTTTTGTCGAAGTCTGCCATGATGTTCGTACCGCCGGCGGCCTCGATCAATGCATTGGGCATGGCATAGCGACCTGCCGTGAAGGGTGCATCATCTCCGCTGTCATAAACAAAGACGCGCGGCGCCGCAGGCAAGGCGGGTTGGCTCGCGAGAAAATCAGCAAGGTCCGACTGGTAATCGGCGATCAGTGCCTCCGCCCGCTTCTCGACGCCGAAGATGGCACCCAGATTGCGCAGATCATTGTACATATCATCCATTGAGGCTGCGTCTTTGCCACCCGTATGGCCGATGTGGATGCAGCTTTCGGTTAGTTCATAGACCTGAATACCAAACGGGGCGAGCGTTTCGGGGGTCACTTCACCACCCACGCGCATGCCGTAGTTCCAGCCCGCGAAGAAAAAGTCGGCCTCGGCACCGATCAGCACCTCTTTAGAAGGGTACTGTTCGGACAGTTCCGGCAATTCTTCAACGCCCGCCCGCATCTCTGCGTCCAGTTTGTTCCAGCCGGAAATGCCCGTGTAGCCGACCATGTGATCGGTCAGGCCAAGAACCAGCATCATTTCGGTCAGGTTCACGTCGTTGGAGATTGCGGCCTGTGGTGGTGAATCGAAAGTCACTTCGCGGTCACAGCTTTGGACAGTGGTCTGGGCAAAGGCAGTGCTGGCCGCGAGGGTGAAAACCGCGGTTGTCAGGGTCAGTTTCATGATGTTTATCTCTAATGGGGTAGGTGGAATGACAAATGGTTGGTGTCGCTGGGCGCCAGCCTTTCGCGGCGGGCATCGACGCGGAAGGTGTTGGACACCAGCGCCTCGGTCAGCAGTTCATCGGGGGTGCCGAAGCCACGCGGATGACCGTTTTCCAGTACCAGGATATTGTCGCAGATATCGGCGGCCATGTTCAGATCGTGCAGCGAAACCACGATGGTCAGGTCAAGCTGGCGGATCAGGGCGAGCACTTCCAACTGGTGCCGGATATCGAGGTGATTTGTCGGCTCGTCCAGGATCAGGATTTCAGGTTCCTGCGCCAGCGCGCGGGCGACCATGACCCTCTGGCGTTCTCCGCCCGAGAGGGTGCCGAAGTCGCGGTGTTCCAAGCCCATCAGATCAAGCAACGCGATCACGTGGTCAATGACCGTCGTGTCATGCGCATCCGCGCTGGTATATCCTTGGCGGTGTGGGGTGCGGCCAAGCGAAATGATCTCGCGCACGCTGAGGCCGAAGGCGGCGGCCTGTTCCTGCAGGACAGCAGCCACATGCCGGGCGGCTTTGCGTGCGGGCATCTTCCAGATGTCCGTGCCGTTGATCTGCACATGCCCGGTTGTCGGCGCCTGATAGCGATAAAGCAGGCGCAGCAGCGTCGATTTACCTGCGCCATTGGGGCCGACAACGCCCAGCACACGGCCATTTTCTACCTCAAAACTGGTCGGGTGCAGAACAGGGGCGGTCCGCTTGTGCGGACGCCAACTGACGTTTGAAACACTCAGATGCGCGCCGCTCATGACACCAAAGCCTTGCTGTCTTCGAGTGCGATCATCGCTGCCGGAACTCGTGCCAGTGTCGATTTGCGCAGCTTGCCGGGCCGGTCAACGGACGAACACCAGCCGTCATGCAGGACGGCGTATTGCCGGGCGAATGCGACCAGATCGTCAATGTCGTCTTCGGGGGTTATATCGCCAAAAAGATAAGTCGCCTTTTGCGTGCCGTGATAGGCGACCGTACAGGGCCGGTCGCAGCCTGCCATGCAAGCGACACCGGAAATGGCAAAGTCTTCGGCAATGCTATCGCCCGCCGCAGCTATGGCTTTGCGCAGTTTTTCGATGAGTTCGTATCCGGGGCGGCATTCCGTCCCTTTATGTCTACACGATGTGCAGACCGTAATGCGATGTTGTGTGGTCCGGTCCATGCAGCCCTCCGCGCATAAGCGGGGGGACGAAAGGGCATGTTTGTGGGGCCAAATGAGCCGTGTTCACCATCATGTTCTCCGCTCCGGACACCCCGCCCGGTTTGAGTTTCAATTGACGTATTTCTACGCCCTTTGATGGCAGGTCTCCTGACTTCGCGGGTCGCTGCTTGCCCGATCCTTCCCGAGCTTATCGCTCAGTGGTGATCATCGGGGTCGCTCGCCGCTCACAGTTGCGGGGGCAGTTACGGATTTGGCGCGCTTTGGCTCTTCCTCACCGTATTCCCTTTTCATCCCAGACGCATTTTCGGCGACCGGGAACCATCGCCAACACTGTTTGCGATTCCGGGGAAGGGGTCAAGCGTCAAGTTGACAGAGCGTGGTGTCACGCGGGGTGGATATGTGAGGCTTTTCGGCTTGATCGCTAGAGGATCAGTTCTGCCAAACCAAACTGTGCTCCGATCACGCCGATGATGATGCCGATAGGCAGGGCAAAATAAAGTGCCAACGGCTTGCGCGGCTTTTGAAGTTGTTGCGGCTCTGAGAACCGCCCGATGGAAATGAAGTTGATCACGCGCTCAATCAAGACGTAAAAAACTAGCCCTCCTGCGCTTAGCCCCAGTATCATGATGATACTGCCCCATGCGCCGACAGTCGCAAGGTCTACGAGGCCATCAATTGCTACGCCAAGAAAAACGCCAACGGCAACGAGTGCAATTGAGTTGAGCCAATCAAACATTTGCATGGATTGTCGTGGTTTCACGGTGTGCCTCCTATGCATCCTCCAGGATCAGATCAGAGGCTTTTTCCCCAATCATGATGGCAGGCGCGTTGGTGTTCCCCGACACGATTTCAGGCATGATTGAACAATCCGCCACCCGTAGCCCCGCGATCCCATGCACGCGCAGGCGTTCGTCGACTACAGCCTCTTTGCCCTGACCCATCTTGCAGGTGCCGGTCGGGTGATAGATCGACGCGGTGTTGTTGCGCGCCCAATCCAGCGTGGCGTCATAGTCGTCCATCGGCAGATCGGCGTGCGGGCGGTACTCTTGGCTGATCTTCGAGGTCAGCGGCGCGTGCCGTGCGATTTTTCGGGCAATGTTCACGCCTGCGACCACCGTGCGACAGTCCGTTTCGGTAGACAGATAGTTGGGGATGATTCTTGGATAGGTCTTGGGATCGCTGCTTTGTAGCCTGATCTCGCCTTTGCTTTCGGGGCGGAGCTGACAGACCGACATCGTGAAGGCCGAGAATTTATCGGCCCCTTTGCCGGGGTTCTCGGCCGAGAGTGGTTGCACATGGAACTGGATGTCGGGGGTTTCCATGTCTTCGCGTGTTTTCAGGAAACCGGTGGCAAGGCTCGCGGCCATGGTCATCGGGCCCGCACGGAACATCAGGTATTTCAGCCCGATCTTGGCCTGTCCAAAGAGCGAGCCAACCTCATCATTCAGGGTGGGTTCGTTGCATTTATAGACAAGTCGCGCCTGCAGGTGATCTTGCATGTTCTTGCCCACGCCCGGCAGGTCATGCACCACCTCGACGCCGTTTTCGGTCAGTTGCGCCGCCTCGCCGATGCCCGAAAGCATCAGGATTTGTGGCGAATTGATCGCGCCACCAGACAGGACGATTTCCTTGCGTGCCTTGATCGTGTGCCGGGTGCCGCTGCGGTCGGTGTAGGTCACACCTGTGGCCCGCTTGCCTTCGATACTGACCTTTTCGACCTGTGCATGGGTGACGATTTGCAGGTTTTCACGCGATTTAACCGGATTGAGATAGGCGACCGCCGCACTGCACCGCCGCCCGTTGCGCGAGGTGAGCTGGAAGAAGCCAACGCCTTCTTGTTCAGCGCCATTGTAGTCGGGATTGAATTTATAACCTGCCGCCTGTGCCGCTGCGACCCATGCATCGGTGATCGGGCGCTGGATGCGCATGTTGGAAACCGACAATGGCCCCTGATCGCCATGGAATTCATCGGCGCCGCGTTCGTTTTTTTCGGCGCGTTTGAAAAGGGGCAGTACATCATCCCAGCCCCAGCCGGTATTTCCCATCTGGCGCCAACGGTCATAGTCCTGTGGTTGCCCCCGCACATAAAGCAGACCATTGAGTGACGATGATCCGCCCAAAACCTTGCCGCGCGGCCATTCGATCGAGCGGCCATTCAGGCCCGGATCAGGCTCTGTTTTATAGCACCAGTCCACCTTGGGATTGTGGATCGTTTTAAAGTACCCCACCGGAATATGGATCCACGGGTTAAGATCACGACCACCTGCCTCAAGCAGAATCACCTTATGCGCAGGATTCGCACTGAGGCGATTTGCAATGACGCACCCTGCAGAACCTGCGCCTACGACTATAAAATCAGCTTCCACTGCATCTTTCTCCATCACTGTGAAAAAACTCTATGCAGATTGCGAATACTATACTAGGCTTTTTTGGAACTATTAGTCTCAATAATTGACGTCATGGGAGGAAGTCATGGGAGTGAGTGATAAACTAAGCGGTATTTCGCGGAGGGATCTGTTCAAATTGGCAGGCCAATACGGGATGAGCTCTACGCTAATGGCGGCGGGTACATTCGGCGGGGCGATGAGCCTTGCAAATTTGGCCTCTGCCGCAGAATCAACCTATGAGCGCCGCTTCTCGAAAGAGGCCAAATACAATCTCAAATTCGGCGCATCGGGCTTTAACGCCCGCAACCTGCTGATCGAGCGCGCGGGCGCGCTGGAATTTGCACGTGATCTTGAGGCGCGTACAGACGGCGAGATTCGCATCGAATTCATCGGCGACAACCAGATCTGCGGCCAGACATCCTGTGCTGAGAAGACGCAGCAAGGTATCGTTGATATCTACGCGGCTTCGACGCAGAACTCTGCCGGTACTGCACCCTACCTGAACGTTCTGGACTATGCGTATATGTTCCGTAACCGCGCGGACCAGTACCACTTCCTGTATTCGCCGGCGTCCATGCGGTTGCTGCGTGAACCCTACGAGCGGCGTCACGGTCTGAAGTTCCTGTTCAGCCACGCCGAGCTTCGCGGCATCCAGCTGGGTATGAACTTTGATGATCAGCCGACAATCACATCGGTAGAGCAGTTGGCCGGTACGAAGAACCGCGTCACAGGCACACAGCTTGGTCGCATTGCGATGGAAGCGCTGAACCTGAACCCTGTTCCTGTTGCATGGGAAGAAACGCTTGATGGTCTCAAGCAGGGTCTGATTGATGGTGCGGAAACATGGGCCTCTGCTGTGGCTTATGCGAACATGGCGCCCGTTGTATCCCAGTCGGTTCACCTGAACTTCTTCTGCGGTACCGAGCATACAGCGATGTCAGCGTCGGTCTTCGATAGCCTTGAAGGGTATCTGCAGGATGCAGTGATGGAATCGTCCTATTGGGCACAGACCCATGTTCAGGCCGCAAACGAAGTGGCCCTGATCAATACTGTTGGCCAGTCCGATCCACAGCTTCCAAATACGATCTTTGCACAGAACGGCGTGCGCAACGCATTCCTGTCTGCCGAAGAGATCAAGAAGGCCGAAGAAATGTGCTCACCTGAGTACCAGCCGGCACTTTGGGAAGAGTGGCGCGAGCGCCTGAACGGCTGGTCCGGTGGTCTGGACACATATCAGGAGATCTACGACGAGGTCCGCACAATTGACGCGAACACCTTGCCTGAGAACGTTGAGCCACGCCGCTGGTGGAAGAGCTAACGCTGCCTTTATCTAACCCGCAATTTAAGGGCCGGCCGGATGGGAGTTCGGTCGGCCCTTTTCATCACAAGAATAATATGGCTGCATGAACGCAGCATAGGGACACATTAGGGGGGAGACCTATATGTCGATAATTGCTGAAGCAGTGGCCGTTATTCCGGCCTTGTTCTCGGGCAGTGCGTGGGAGAAGCGCCAGGCATTCGATGCGGATGGCATGTGGCTCTTCTGTTTTGTCTACACGGTTCTAGGCGGTCTTGCTGCGCATTACTTCTACAGATTCTTTCCTTTTATGGAGCGCCATCTGGAACGCACGATTTCTGTCGTGATGTATCTGATTATTGCAGGCATCATCTGTTGGGGCGTGATTGACCGGTTTGTCTTTTCCAGCCAATGGTCCGGGTCGACGACGATCCCGCCGTTCCTGTTCATGGTCATGGCATGGTTTGCCTGCTCGTATAATGTGAAGCTGCGGACACACCTGAGCTTTAGCGAGTTCCGATCAAAGATGCCGCCAATCGGCCAGATGGTGACACTGACATTGGATGCGGCCCTGTGGCTGGGGTTCTGCTGGATTGCGATTACCACGTCGCTGCGGTTCACCGCGTTGTCTGCGGATAACTTCCAATTGGTCGATGGCGTTGATGACGTCATGAAATGGTGGTTCTACACAACAATACCCATTGCTTTCACGCTTATGGCCGGTCGCGTGTTCGGAAACTGGATTGAAGACTGGAATAACTACAAATCTGGTGACCAGATCATCAAACAAGCCGTCATCGGGGGGGACGTCTAATGGCCGATAGTACATGGATTACACTTATTTCATTGGGCGTGACGCTGTTCTTCATGCTCGGTACACCCGTTCTGCTGGTCATCTTCTACTGGGTCATCGGCATCAGTTTTGTCATCGACCTGCCTTTGGCGAATACTGGCAACGAGCTGATCAACGTGTTCAGCAAGGGTTTTGCCCTGCTGGCGATGCCGCTCTTTATCCTGACGGGTGACCTGATCAACCAATCGGGGATTGCGCGACGATTGTCGGATTTCGCTTATTCGGTGCTGGGATGGCTGCGCGGTGGTCTTGCAATGGCCTCGATTGCGGCCTGTGGTCTGTTTGCTGCGATCTCGGGGTCCAACTCGGCGACAACCGCAACCATCGGTTCGATGCTTCACCCTGAAATGGTCAAGGGCAACTACGATGAACGCTTCTCGGCGGCGACTGCTGCTGCGGGGGGGACCGTGGGGATCATCATTCCGCCGTCCATCATCTTCATCGTCTACGGCTTCTTGCTGAACCTGCCGATCTCTGACCTGTTTGTTGCGGGTATCATTCCGGGAGCCTTGATGGTTCTGGGCATGATGACCGCAGCTTTCATCATCTGCACGATCAACGGCTGGGGTGTTCTGATCGGCCTGTCGGTGTCGCGGATGATCAAGACAGGCATCGGCGCATGGTTGGGCTTCTTTGCCATCGGTCTGGTGCTGTGGGGCATCTACACCGGTAAGTTTTCGCCCACCGAGGCGGCAGGTGTGACCGTTGGTTTTTGTGTGTTTGTTGGTCTTGTGTCCTATCCACTCAACCGGATGATGGGCAGTGCGTCAGATGTTGCTGTAGAGCAAAAGAGCTATGCATCGATGTTTGTTGTCGAAGGCTTTACCGTGCCACAGATCCCTTCGATCGTGTCCCGGTCTGCACAGATTTCGGGTATTCTCGTTCCGCTCATTGCGGTGTCGGTCGCGATGCAGCAGGTCATGTCATCCTTGGGTGCCAGAGACTTTATCGGTGAATTCGTGACCGGTATGGGGGGCTACTATGCGGTTCTGTTTACCTCTATGGCGATTGTTTTCGTGACCGGCATGATCCTCGAATCTCTGCCTGTGACGATCATTCTTGCACCGATCCTTGCGCCAATTGCAGCGTCTGTCGGCATTGATCCGATTCACTTTGCGGTTGTCTTTCTTGTTGGTGCATCCATCGGGTTTGTCACGCCGCCTTATGGTCTCAATCTCTACGTGGCCTCAGGTGTGACGGGTGTGCCCTATTTCCGGTTGTTGCGCTATATCGTGCCCTACCTTATTGCACTGATTGCAGTCTGGTTCTTTGTGGCGCTTGTTCCGGAAACTGCGCTCGCGATTTTGCCGGATAGATAATGTGACGATGATTGACGACGACAATGATGAGGCCGCCGGCCAAATCCCGACCAATCTAAGGCTCTTGTTGCTCTTAGAAGAAGTCGCCAAGGCCGGTGTCCCTGTTACGCCGTCAGTCATCAACGAGACGATGAAGCTGCCGAAGCCGACGATCCACAGGCTCTTTGCCACGGCAGAAGCGGAAGGGTTCCTGCAACGCGACATTGACGGCCGGTCCTATAGCCCCGGCCGTCGGATGCGGATACTTTCGATCAACACCCTGTCGTCCGAGCGGATCAGAACCGTGCGCCTGGCAGTCCTGAAGTCCTTGGCACTGGCGGTTGGTGAAACATGCAACCTTGCGATCCCTGAACGCGAGGGAATGTTCTATCTCGACCGTGTGGAAACCCATTGGCCGCTGCGCATACAGCTGCCTGTTGGCACAGAGGTCCCTTTTCACTGTACGGCCAGCGGAAAAATGTACCTTTCAACGCTGCGCCCCGATTATCTTGACCGGTTTCTGAAAAACAACGAGTTGCGCCGGCAAACAGACAAGACAATCACCGACCCCGCGCTGCTGCGAGAAGAATTGGCAAAGACGCGGGAGCAGGGGTATGCCACGGATGACGAAGAATTCATGCCCGGTATGAGCGCCATTGCTGTGCCAATCCTCGATAACCGTGGCAGGCTTTTGTCGACACTCTCGATACATGCGCCCGAACAACGGGTGCAGGTCGCGGAACTGACAAAACATCTCGAGACTTTGCGCGATGCCGCAGAAGAGTTGGCTGCGATTGCCGGACGGTGACCGCGGCTTACGGGCGCCGAAGAAAATGCGCCTTTGAACCTGAACCGGATTTGCGTCATATTCGGGTCAGCCAAAAAGACCAGGGATTCCCGATATGACGCTTGCCGTCCCAAAGCTGCGTTCGTGCAATGATTGTCCGATTCGCTATAGTGCTGTCTGTTCCAAATGTGAGCCGGATGAATTGGAGCAGCTGGAAGAGATCAAATATTACCGGACATATGCGGCCGGCCAGCCGATCTTTTTTGGCGGCGACCCGCTGGAATTTGTGGGTTCGGTTGTATCGGGCGTTGCCAGTCTGATGCGCACCTTGCCCGATGGCCGCGTGCAGATGGTGGGTTTGCTGTTACCTGGTGATTTTCTGGGCCGTCCCAATCGCGACACGATTGACTGCGATGTGGTTGCCGAAACCGATGTGATGCTGTGCTGTTTCCGACGTAAACCGTTTGAAAAGGTAATCGACGACACCCCGCATGTGGGCCAGCGTCTGCTTGAAATGACTTTGGACGAGTTGGATGCAGCCCGTGAGTGGATGCTGGTGCTGGGCCGCAAGACGGCGCGCGAAAAAATCGCGTCCTTGCTGCATATGATAGCTGTACGCATGGCATCGCTGAAGCCCGGCGAGACAGCAGAGACGACATTCACCTTGCCGATCACCCGCGAGACCATGGCCAACTATCTGGGCCTGACGATTGAGACGGTCAGTCGCCAGATGTCGGCGTTGAAAAAGGACGGCTTTATCGCCTTTGACGAACGTCGTGACATTCGCGTGCCCGATCTGGATGCGTTGAAGGCTGAAACAGGTGAAGAAAGCTACTAGTCACACTGCCAGCCCCGTGCGCGAAAACCTAGCGCGACATCAAGATAGGCAGGTCCGCCAGTTCCAGCAAATCGCGCGTCGCGCCGCCAAAGACCGCTTCGCGCAGGCGTGAGTGGCTATAGGCGCCGCTGACGATCATTTTGGCACCTACTTCTTTCGCGCGCCGCAACAGAATGTCACCAATATGCGGTTCGGTCTTGGCCAGAACGGCGACTTCGGATTTTGTGCCGTGCCGCATCAGGTATTGTGCCATCGCCCCACCCGGATCAGAACGGTCTGCGGCGTGCATCGGCGGATCAATGATGCAAATATCGGTAATGTCGGCTTGTTCCAGAAGCGGCATGGCCGCACGTGCCGCTGCCAGTGCTTCAGCCCCGTCGTTCCAGCCCATCAGCACATGACCGCCTGCATCAGGCGCTTTGCAGCCTTTGGGAATCATCAAAACGGGGCGTTCGGCAGAAAAAAGGCAGGCCTCGACAAGGGGCGCGGTCTCGGGGTTGTCCTGATAGGGGCGGGGTAGCACCACAAGATCAGAGAACCGCAGCTTGCGGGCCAGATAGCCCGTAAGGGCAGGGCCCTGAACGGTGGCGGCCTGTGATGACCAGCGAACAACTTCGCCGCGCATCCGGTCGGTCAGCCATGCTTCGATGGTCGCACGCTCGGCCATGGCATCACTGGTCTGTTGCGCCACCATCAACGCCTCGGAGCCCAGATAGTAGTTGTATGTTTCAGTATGGCTGATCGTTACGACATAAATGTCCAGATGTGCATCCATCCGGTCTGCAAGCGCGATGGCCGCGTCCAGTGCTTGGGTGGATTGTTCTGTATCGGTGAGAATCGTCGCGATAATCTTGTATGACATTGGCTCTGTCTTCCCCATTTCGGTCGTAGTTTGGGGGCGATCGTTCGCGCAAAACCGCCTCTTGCTGAAACACTGGCTCTCTTTGCGCCGCATGACCTTGATCCATGTCAAATGCGCCATTGATCCACATCAAAGACCCGCCGCGCCACGGATTCCATAAGCGGAGGAACCAAGTAGCCGTCGGACCTGTTTGCGATCCGGCAAAAGAAGGGGATCACTTATGGGGAACTACATAAAGTTGATAGCATTGGGGGGCGTCATGCTCTTCGCTGCTCTCGCTGCAAACTGGGGGCGTGATATTGCGTATATCGTGCATGCTCTGATTATCATGGCCGTGGCGGCCTTCATGTTTGTGCGTGTGTTGCGCCAGATGGAAGCGCCGGTTTACGCCACACCAGACGGCTATATGGACGATGTCGTCCGCGCCGGCGTAATTGCCACCGGTTTTTGGGGTGTTGTCGGGTTTCTGGTGGGCGTGGTTATTGCCTTCCAGCTCGCCTTTCCCGCCCTCAATTTCGAGGTCTTGCAGCCCTACGGCAACTTTGGACGGCTACGCCCACTGCACACGAGTGCAGTGATTTTTGCGTTCGGGGGGAATGCCCTGATCATGTCGTCCTTCTACATCGTGCAGCGCACCTGCGGCGCACGGTTGTGGGGTGGCAATCTCGCGTGGTTTGTTTTCTGGGGCTACAACCTCTTTATCGTTCTCGCAGCGACCGGTTATCTGCTGGGTGCAACCCAATCGAAAGAATATGCCGAGCCTGAATGGTACGTCGATATCTGGTTGACTGTGGTCTGGCTGGCGTTCCTGGCGGTCTTTATGGGTACGATTTTCAAACGGGTCGAAAAGCACATCTATGTCGCCAACTGGTTCCTGCTGAGCTTCATCGTCACCGTGGCGATGCTGCATCTGGTCAATAACCTGAGCATCCCCGTGAGCATCTGGGGCAGCAAATCCGTGCAGGTCTTCTCGGGCGTGCAGGATGCGATGGTACAGTGGTGGTATGGCCACAACGCTGTGGGCTTCTTCCTGACGGCAGGCTTTCTTGGCATGATGTACTACTTCGTGCCCAAGCAAGCGGGCCGTCCGGTGTTTTCCTACAAACTGTCCATCATCCACTTCTGGGCGCTGATTTTCCTGTATATCTGGGCAGGGCCACACCACTTGCACTACACTGCACTGCCTGACTGGGCATCGACCCTTGGTATGGTCTTCTCGATCATCCTGTGGATGCCAAGCTGGGGTGGTATGATCAACGGCCTGATGACGCTGCAAGGCGCATGGGACAAGCTGCGCACCGATCCGATTATCCGGATGATGGTGATCAGCCTTGCCTTCTACGGGATGTCCACATTTGAGGGCCCGATGATGTCGATCCGCGCGGTCAACAGCCTGTCACACTATACAGACTGGACCATCGGTCACGTGCACTCTGGCGCACTGGGCTGGAACGGGATGATCACATTCTCTGCGCTCTACTTCCTGACACCAAAGCTTTGGGGACGCGCACAGATGTATTCCATGTCCGCAATCAACTGGCACTTCTGGTTGGCCACAATCGGCATCATCCTCTACGCGGCCTCGATGTGGGTCACAGGGATCATGGAAGGCCTGATGTGGCGCGAAGTCGACGCAAACGGGTTCCTTGTGAACAGCTTTGCCGACACCGTTTCCGCGAAGTTCCCGATGTATGTGGTCCGTGGCCTCGGTGGGGTTCTCTACCTCGGCGGTGCACTGATCATGGTGTGGAACATGTACATGACCATCCGGGGTGGCGCGAAAGTCCACGCACCGGTTGGCGTGCCAGCAGAATAAGGAGGGCTGAGATATGTCTGATACACCAAACACACCAGCCAAAGGCTTCCTTGCCAAACACGCGATCCTTGAACGCAGTCCAACGTTACTTCTGATCTCCTCCCTGTTGGTGGTGACGGTGGGCGGGATCGTGGAAATCGCACCCCTCTTCTATCTTGAGAATACCATTGAAGAGGTAGAAGGGGTGCGACCCTATTCCCCGCTCGAACTGGCAGGGCGCGACGTCTACGTCCGTGAAGGATGTTATGTGTGCCACAGCCAGATGATCCGCCCCATGCGGGACGAGGTCGAGCGCTATGGACACTACTCGCTGGCAGCGGAATCCATGTATGACCATCCGTTCCAGTGGGGGTCCAAACGCACGGGCCCCGATCTGGCCCGTGTGGGTGGCAAATATTCGGATGCATGGCACCTTGATCACCTGATCGCGCCACGCTCGGTTGTGCCGGAATCGATCATGCCGGGCTATGCCTACCTGCTCGATACGCCGGTCAACGCGGAATACACTGCCGATCTTGTGTCGACCCACCGGTTCGTTGGTGTGCCTTACACCGATGAAATGATCGAAGTGGCCGCAGCGGACGTCTTGGCACAGGCCGATCCCGATACTGACGCCTATGACGATCTTCTCGAACGCTATCCGGGGGCGCAAATCCGCAACTTTGATGGTGCGCCGGGCGTGTCTGAAATGGATGCTCTCATCGCTTATCTGCAAATGCTGGGCACAACGGTCGATTTCTCGACCTTCACACCAGACGCAAGCCGCTAAGGACGCATGGATATGGAAAACACATCTCTTCTGAGCCAGATGGCCGAAAACTGGATGCTGCTGGCGATGTTCACGCTGTTCATCGGCGCAATCCTCTGGGCGCTACGCCCCGGGACCCGTGCCTTGCACCGCGACACCGCCAACATCCCTTTCCGAAACGAGGACCACCCCGGTTCTTCCGAGACTGAGGAGCTGCAGAAATGAGCAGCAATGACCAAAAAGACATCGACGACGTCACAGGCACCGACACAACCGGTCATAGCTGGGACGGGATCAAGGAACTGAACAACCCGTTGCCCCGCTGGTGGCTCTGGAGTTTTTACATCACGATTATCTGGGGGGTCGCCTATTCGATCGCCTATCCCGCATGGCCGATGATTAGCGGCGCCACGGCCGGTCTGTTGGGCTATTCAACACGGGCCGAAGTGGCGCAGGACATTGCCCGCTTTGAAGACGCCAACTCCGAGATTTCGGCACAACTGGCCTCGGCTGATCTGAACACCTTGTTGGAGAACGAAGACCTCGCCCGCTTTGCGACTTCTGCCGGTGGTGCGGTATTCCGCAACAACTGTTCCCAGTGCCACGGGTCCGGTGCGGCTGGTGCGGTGGGCTATCCCAACTTGCTGGATGACGACTGGCTCTGGGGCGGTGATTTCGACAACATCGAATACACGATCCGCCACGGTATCCGCAACGAGGAAGACTGGGATGCGCGTTACTCTGAAATGACCGCCTATGATGATATCTTTAGCAATCAAGAGGTAGATCAGGTCGTCCAGTATGTGCGTCTGATTTCCAATCAAGCGCATGATGCGGATCTTGCAGCGGCAGGCGAAGAGCTCTTCCTCAACAACTGTACGGCTTGCCACGGTGACAACGGCGCGGGCAACCGTGATCTGGGCGCACCCAATCTGACCGATGCGATCTGGCTCTACGGCGGGAGCGTGGATGCCTTGGAAGAAACCGTGCGCTACGCCCGTTTCGGTGTCATGCCGCCTTGGGGCGAACGCCTGACAGAGGCAGAAATCAAAGCGGTCACTGCCTATGTCCACCAATTGGGCGGGGGCGAATAGGGATCACTGGCCTCGGAACATCTGTTCGCGCATAGATCTGTTGGCCACGTGAAGGAGAGGGCGTCTGCGAAAGTGGGCGCCCTTTTCAATGATCTATTTCAATGGTCTGAAACAATTTGGCATGCCTTCGGGATCAATTTTCCGAAATGTAGTCAGCCGACACGTAGCCTGAAATTTGCGGAGCATCAGCAAGTGCGACCTTGCACCACCGTTGGCCAACTTCGGTCACACAGTCTTCGAGATCAAGGGCCGTTCCTTCGGGCAAGCCCAAAACAATATTAAACCCAAGCCCCGGTCCCGAACGCAATTTGAGCAGTTCGTCAGGACCCGTACCTTGAACCAGCGTGCGCCCACCGCCGTTCAAAGCGCAACCACCGGCAAAAAGCATCAGAAATAGAAAAGGAAATGCACTGCGCTTCATCATCCGGCCTCAAGGTGTTGTATGATTTTAGACATTGATCGCGTAGGGAAGCTACGCCTCTTGCGCCAGCCGCGCCTCCAGCACGTCAAACGGTACGCCGGGTTCATCCTTGGCGCCACGGATCACCAGTGAGGTTTTCACGGATGCGACGTTATCGGCGCTCGTCAGTTCTTCGGTCAGGAAACGCTGGAATGTGCGCAGGTCGGGCGCGACACATTTGAGGATGAAATCCACCTCGCCGTTCAGCATGTGACACTCGCGTACCAGCGGCCATGATTTGCAGCGGTTCTCAAATGCACTTAGGTCGGCCTCGGCCTGACTGACCAATCCGACCATCGCAAAAACCTGTACTTCAAAACCCAATTCGCGCGCGTTGACATCGGCATGATAGCCTTGGATATAGCCTTGCTCTTCCAGGGTGCGCACACGGCGCAGGCACGGCGGGGCCGAGATGCCGACGCGTTTGGCCAGCTCGACGTTGGTCATGCGGCCATCGGCCTGGAGTTCGGCCAGAATCATGCGGTCGATTTCGTCTAATTTGGTCCCTGGCATCGGATGTTCCCTGATAAATTTTGCAAATGCTACGTTAAGATGGGGTTGCGCGCAATATTATTTCAAGGGTCCGCAACAAAATAACGCAGGTGATCTGCCATGACTTGGCCTTTTATCATCCTGCACAGAGGGCTATATCGGACGGGTGAATTTAGGAGAAGCTGCCATGACCGACACGCGCCACATCAAAGTTTTGATCATCGGATCGGGGCCTGCGGGCTATACGGCAGGCGTTTATGCCGCGCGCGCGATGTTGGAACCGGTTTTGATCCAAGGGATCGAACCCGGCGGGCAGTTGACCACCACGACCGAGGTTGAAAACTGGCCGGGTGATACAGAAGTGCAGGGACCTGATCTGATGGTCCGGATGGAGGCGCACGCCCGCGCGATGGGTTGCGAAATCGTGGGCGATATCGTGACCTCGCTCGATCTGCAAAACCGCCCCTTCACCGCCACCTGTGACAGTGGTGCGGTTTATACCGCTGATGCGGTGATCCTGTGCACCGGTGCGCGTGCCAAATGGCTGGGCCTGCCCTCTGAGGAAAAATTCAAAGGTTTCGGCGTAAGCGCCTGTGCGACCTGCGATGGCTTTTTCTATCGCGGCCAAGAGATCGTGGTTGTGGGTGGGGGCAACACGGCAGTCGAAGAAGCGCTTTTCCTGACGAACTTTGCTTCAAAAGTGACACTTGTGCACCGCCGTGATGAGTTGCGCGCCGAGAAAATCTTGCAGAACCGTCTGATGAACAATCCCAAGATTGAAACGCTGTGGTTTCACGAGATCGAAGAGGTCTATGGTGCAGATAGCCCCTTGGGCGTGGAAGGTGTGCGTGTGAAACATACGCAGACTGGTGAAGTCACTGAACTTGCTGCGAAAGGTGTGTTTGTAGCGATTGGCCATGCCCCTGCCTCGGAACTCGTCAAGGATCAGCTGGAAACCCACAACGGCGGTTACGTCAAAGTGGCCCCCGGTACGACAAAAACGGCCATCCCGGGTGTTTTTGCTGCAGGCGATTTGACAGACCACGTCTATCGTCAGGCGGTCACCTCTGCCGGTATGGGCTGCATGGCAGCGCTGGATGCCGAGAAATACATCGCCGAGTTGGAAGATACGCAGGCTGTCGCAGCAGCCGAGTAGGTTTTCAACCTGCGGCCGTAAGGTCAGTGTTCTCATCGGCGGCCTTGAAAGAGGACGCAAACCCTGCATTTGCGGGGCAAAGGACATTATCGGTTTTTTTCTGATTGGCCGCTAGACAAGCCCCTTGAGCCACGTCTATGCCACAGCCAACCGACCTTTAGCGTATTTGAGATGACCATGTCGTATGATCTGACACCTGTTCCGGAACTTTATGTTTCTTACGAGAGTGCCCAGAAGATGAAGCTGGAAGCAGCAGAGCTGACCAGCCACGATCTGACACCGCGCCAGATTTGCGATCTGGAATTGCTGATGAACGGCGGCTTTAACCCGCTGAAAGGGTTCTTGGGGCAGGCTGACTATGAAAGTGTCGTTGATAACATGCGTCTGGCCGACGGTATGCTTTGGCCAATGCCGATTACGCTGGATGTGTCCGAGGGATTTGCCGAGACGGTAGCGCTTGGTCAGGATATCGCGCTACGTGATCAGGAAGGCGTGATCCTTGCCACGATGACCATCACCGACAAATGGGTCCCGAACAAGGCGCATGAAGCCGAAAAGGTTTTCGGGGCCGATGACAGCGCGCACCCAGCGGTCAACTACCTGCACAACACGGCTGGCGCTGTTTATCTGGGCGGTCCGGTCACAGGCATCCAGCAACCCGTACACTATGATTTCCGTGCACGCCGCGACACACCAAACGAATTGCGCGCCTATTTCCGCAAGGTGGGCTGGCGCAAAGTGGTGGCGTTTCAAACCCGCAATCCGTTGCACCGCGCGCATCAGGAACTTACCTTCCGCGCCGCAAAAGAGGCGCAGGCCAACCTTTTGATCCATCCGGTCGTGGGCATGACGAAACCGGGCGATATTGACCACTTCACCCGCGTGCGCTGCTACGAGGCGGTGCTGGACCAGTATCCTTCATCCACGACAACGATGTCTTTGTTGAACCTCGCTATGCGGATGGCCGGCCCGCGCGAAGCGGTCTGGCACGGTCTAATCCGCAAAAACCACGGCTGCACCCATTTCATCGTGGGCCGCGACCACGCAGGCCCCGGCAAGAATTCCGCCGGTGAGGATTTTTACGGCCCCTATGATGCACAGGATCTGTTCCGCGAGCATCAGGAAGAAATGGGCATCGAAATGGTCGACTTCAAGCACATGGTTTATGTGCAGGACCGCGCTCAATATGAACCCGCCGATGAGATTCACGACAAGGACGATGTGACGATCCTAAATATCTCGGGCACCGAATTGCGCCGCCGATTGTCTGAGGGGCTTGAAATTCCTGAGTGGTTCTCATTCCCTGCTGTCGTAGACGAGTTGCGCAAGACGCGTCCACCGCGGGCAGAACAAGGCTTCACCGTGTTTTTCACCGGATTTTCGGGTTCTGGCAAATCAACAGTTGCCAATGCGCTGATGGTCAAGCTGATGGAAATGGGCGGGCGGCCTGTTACGCTTTTGGACGGTGACATCGTGCGTAAGAACCTGTCATCCGAGTTGGGCTTCAGCAAAGAGCACCGCGATCTGAACATCCGCCGGATCGGCTATGTGGCCTCCGAGATCACCAAGAACGGCGGTATTGCGATCTGTGCGCCCATTGCGCCCTATGCAACGACCCGCCGTGCGGTCCGTGAAGATGTCGAGCAATTCGGCGCGTTTATCGAAGTGCATGTCGCGACCTCGATCGAGGAATGCGAGCGGCGCGACCGCAAGGGGCTTTATAAGCTGGCACGTGCAGGCAAGATCAAGGAATTCACGGGGATTTCAGACCCCTATGATGTGCCTGAAAACCCTGAACTGCGGTTGGAAACCGAGAGTGTGCCGGTCGACAACTGCGCGCATCAGGTCATTCTGAAGCTGGAAAGCCTTGGCTTGATCAAGGGCTAAGGTATTGGTTTTTAAGGTAGGGTGGATCAAGATCCACCTTACCTGATCACTGTACCGTGACAGGCTGCATGTTGTTTTCGCGGGCCAGATGAAAGGCCAGCTTGCGATCAGCAACCAGCGCGAGTTGTTCGCCATCTGCGTTGTGCACTGAAAACAGCTCTTCCAGATCACCGACACGTTCGCGCATTTCCTCGGGAAGGTCCGTTGCAAGGATAGGTTTCACGTAAACAATGCCTTGCCCGAGCTTTTCGAGATCAAATTTTGTATTCATAACTTATCCCTTCCTGATTTTGATCGTTTGAACAACACGCTGCGGGACCGCGCGGGTCAGATCGACGTGCAGCAGACCGTTTTCCATGATCGCCTCGCCGACATCGACGCCATCAGCCAGTACAAAAGAGCGCTGGAATTGACGCGCGGCGATCCCGCGATGCAGGAAGATGCGTCCTTCGCTGTCGTCAGATTGGCGGCCACGGATGACCAGCGCGTTGTCTTCAACAGTGATTGACAGATCCCCTTCCGCGAAACCGGCAACGGCCAGTGTGATGCGATAGGAATTTTCCGAAGTCTGTTCAATGTTGTAGGGCGGGTACCCTTCGTTGCCGCTTTTCGCGGTCCGTTCGACCAGCCGTTCCAGCTGTTCGAAACCCAAAAGGAACGGATGCGTTCCCAAAGCCAATTTTGTCATAAGACATGCCCTTTATTGAAGCGACTGTCAGGTTGTGGCCCCGTTGTGGCGACCGCTATCAAAAATATGGGTGTGGATCGGGCATTGATCAAGAGGAAGTATTAGGTTCTTGATGCTTTCACATTATACAGTGGGACAATACCCCGCCCTTGAATGAGCAGTTGATGAACACTTCGAACAAAATGGAAGAAGTCGATGTCCTTCGGGTCAAGCTCGAAGTGATGCGCCGCGAGCACCGTGATCTGGACGAAGCGATCGAGGCGCTACATGATCGCGGCTCGGCTGATATGCTGACGATCAAGCGGTTGAAAAAGCAAAAGCTTGCGTTGAAAGACCGGATTGCCCAGCTCGAAGACCGCATTTTACCTGATATCATTGCATAACTCGCCAGAGGGCATTGCCGCGCCGCAGGGCTTGGCTATAGTGCCGCTTCGTTTTGAAGGTGGGACAATATCATGAGCAAACCCCTTGTTGGTATCATTATGGGTAGCCAGTCGGACTGGCCCACGATGCGTGAAGCGGCAGATGTGCTTGATGCTTTGGGGGTTCCTTACGAGGCCAAGATTGTCTCGGCGCACCGGACCCCTGACCGGCTTTGGGAGTATGGTAAAACTGCGGTGGACCGTGGTTTGCACGTGATTATCGCGGGCGCCGGGGGTGCTGCGCATTTGCCCGGCATGATGGCGTCGAAAACCCGGGTGCCTGTGATTGGCGTGCCTGTTCAGACGCAGGCCCTCTCAGGTGTAGACAGCCTTTATTCCATTCTGCAAATGCCGCGCGGTTATCCTGTGGCAACAATGGCGATTGGTGCGGCGGGTGCCAAGAATGGCGGTTTGATGGCGGCGGGTATTCTTGCGCTTCATGACGCTGATCTGGCTGCGCGATTGGACCAATGGCGCAGCGATTTGAGTGCTTCTATTCCGGATGAACCCAGCGATGTCTAACCCTCTTCCTGTCGGGGCCACGATCGGTATTTTGGGCGGTGGTCAGTTGGGTCGCATGCTGGCCGTTGCTGCAAGCCGCCTTGGCCTCAAAACCCATATCTTTGAACCGGGCGCGAATGCACCTGCGGGCGATGTCGCGCACCGCGTCACGACCGCCGCCTACGATGACGTCGCGGCGCTGACGGCTTTTGGAAATGCGGTTGATGTCATCACATATGAGTTCGAGAATATCCCGACCAGTGCACTCGATTTGCTGGAAAAGCTGGCTCCGATCCATCCGGGGCGTCAGGCATTGGCCACCAGTCAGGACCGTTTGACCGAAAAGACCTTCCTGCAGGATTTGGGGCTGCAAACTGCGCCCTTTGCGGATGTCGGCAATGCCGAAGATCTGGATGCCGCATTGGCCGCCATTGGCACGCCTGCGATCCTGAAAACGCGGCGGATGGGCTATGACGGCAAGGGGCAGGCGCGGATCTTGACGCCGGATGATGCGACCACCGCACTTGCCGATATGGCAGGTGCACCTGCGATCCTGGAAGGCTTTGTGAATTTCAGCCATGAGGTATCAGTTATTGGTGCACGTGGGCCTGACGGGTCGGTGGCATGCTACGATCCGGGCGAAAACGTACACGAGGCGGGTATTTTGCGCACCACGACCGTCCCTGCGAAACTGACGCCCGGCCAGCGCACGGATGCCGTGCTGATTGCTGCGCGTATTCTGAATGCGCTGGACTATGTCGGTGTCATGGGGGTCGAGCTCTTCGTGACCCCGCAGGGTTTGATCGTGAATGAAATCGCGCCGCGTGTGCATAATTCGGGCCACTGGACGCAGAACGGCTGCACGATTTGCCAGTTTGAGCAGCATATCCGCGCCGTGGCAGGCTGGCCCTTGGGGGACGGTTCGCGTCATGCCGATGTGGTGATGGAGAACCTGATCGGCGATGACATGGACCGTGTGCCGGAACTGGCCAAGACGGATGCGGCGATCCACCTTTATGGCAAGGCCGAGGTAAAGGCAGGGCGCAAGATGGGCCATATCAATCGGGTTTTGAAACCCGCTTAGTCGGTCCCGAAGATAATCCCTGTCAGGCTCAGGCTGCGGTCGAATTCGCCGTCGCGCAGAAAGGCCACGACCTCTTCGATGACCAGCGGATTGTTCATCATGAAGGTGTGGGTGACTGGCAGGACGATGTGGTCTTTCATGCCCTCTAGGCGCGTGGATGCGACCGACACTTTTCCATCATCCGGGCCTTCGATCAGGGCGGAATAAACAGGGTTAAGGGTGCGGTTTCCTGCTATGATCCCGATTTCATAGGGAATTTCCGCCAGTTGGTTGGGCAGGCTCCCTGCCTCAGTTCCCAGTTGCAGGCCAGCGGGCCCATTGACCCATTGGAATGGTTCAAAGTCGCCAAAGATGTCAACCAGCTCTGACCCGCCATTGGGTGGCCCCAGCATCACGACGCGTCCCATCTTGTCGGGCCGGTTGTTGGTCAGCCAGGCGCGCACCAATATACCGCCCATCGAGTGGGTCACAAAATTCACGCGGCGGTCACCACAGGCGGCCACATCTTCGGGGAGATTCTGTTGCACCAGTGTCGGGATGTCCCTCTCTGTCGAGGGGTAGCCGCGGTTCACGACGAAATACCCTTCGTCTTCGAGTACAAATTGAAGGGGGGTCAGCGATATTTCGGTCCGCGCGAGACCGTGCAGCATGACAACGCACTCTTGCGCGACAGCTGCGCCAGAGAGGAAAATGCCGAAAAGTGATGTCCATATCAGTCTCATGACCCATAGGTAGCATCCATGGGGACGTGCAAAAGCCCAAAAGTGCATAAACCTACCGTCGCGCAATCAGCGACACGGCGATCCCGCCAAGAACCAGTGCGCCTGCTGCGATCAGGCGATGGGTCAGCGGTTCGCCCAAAAACAGCACGCCCGCGGTTACGGCGATAACAGGCACACTGAGTTGTGCGATCCCCGCAACGGTGGTCGGCAATTCGGGCAGGGCACGATACCACAGCGCGTATCCAAGCCCCGATGTGATTGCCCCTGCAACTACGGCAGTCAAAATGGCCGGTGCGGGCATGTCGCCAATACCTGTGCCAAGCATCACCATTGCCACCAGCGGCAGGCAGAGCAGGAAATTGCTCGCAGTCGCACCCAAGGGGTCGGCTTCGGCCCGTCCCAAGAGCGTGTAGGCGGCCCAGGCTATGCCGGCGGTAACCATCGAAATGGCGCCACCAATGGGCACAGTGACATCGCCACCGGGCCAAAGCAGCACACAGAGGCCGGTGAGTGCAATTGCAGCGCCGACCCACCGCAAGAGGGGGATCGTACTGCCTTCGATGGCCGCCCATCCGAAGACAACGATCTGCAGAACACCAAAGAGGATGAGCGCGCCAAGACCCGCGTCGAGCGTGATGTAGGCCCATGAAAAGCCGATCATGTAGATCGCGAGCGCCAGCGCGCCTGCGCAACGGCGCGTGGTAAAAACCTTTGGGCGCGGCGCTTTGCGGGCTATCACCAAGACCCATAGCATCGCCGCACCTGCCCCCGTCCGGATGGTGGCGAAATCCATGGGGTCCATGCCTTGCAGCGCCACGCCGATCCGGTTGAGGATCGAGTTGGCGGCGAAGGCGCACATTGTCAGTGCGACAAGGGCAAAGAGCCGCATTATGCGGGCCCGCGCGCGTTATCCACGGTTGTAAGCTGCCGTGACCAGTGCTGCGGGATCTTTTGCTCCCAGACCTTCAGCGAGCGCCTGTTTTTGACGTTCACCTGCCTCCGCCAGAATAGGGGAGGTGAGCCCGTAGGCCTCGGCCACGCGTTGAAAGACGCCGTTGTCTTTGTGGGCTGCCTGGATTTCGAAGCCTACCGTTTCATCAGCGCCGAGGATTTTGGGAATACGGTCTGCGATCATCGGCATGCCGGCGGGGCCACCGCAGAGGATGCGTAATGCAGTTTCCAGCGGAAGGCCGGCGCGTTTCGCAAGTGGCATCATGTCATCAAGGCCGCTGAAGTAGCACTGTATCATGCTGTTGTTGATTGTTTTCATCACAAGGCCTGAACCAAGGGGGCCTACGTGGAAGATGCGGCCAGAGATGTTGCTGACCACGTCCTGCGCACGTCCCGCCGCTGCTTCGCTACCGCCGATAAAAACGCCGCATTGTCCTGCAAGCACAAGTTCTGGTCCGCCCGAAATCGGGGCATCGACGGCCAGAGAGCCTTTGGCTTCAATCCGCGCAATGCGGTCTTTGAGGATCGTAGGGACGACCGTGCTGGTGTCGATGATAATCTTGCCGGTCAGGTCCAGCGCAAGGCAGCTGTCAAGAACTGAGGCCACGGCCGTGTCGTCAAGCAGGCTGAGGATGAGCGTATCACAGGCGTTCACAAGACTGGCGAGGTCTGACGTGGTGGTGATGCCATCCACTGCGCGGCCACTCCGGGTCCAGCCTTGGACGCTATGCCCTTGCGCCTGCATCCGCTGTGCAATCGCGCCGCCCATGCGCCCCAATCCGATGATCCCGATCTGTGTCATGTCCGCCTCCTGATCTGGGCGTGATTTGATACCGGATCACCGGAAAAGGGAAGGTGGGTCGCCTATGCGGCATCCCACGCGCGGTCGCCTTTGGCATCTTTGACGCGTGTGGGCAGGCCGATCTTGTCGAGCAGTACGAAAAGCGGTTTTGGGTCCAGCTCTTCAACATTCATCATCTTGCCGTGGTCATAGGTGCCGTCGGCGATGCGCATGGCCACCGCGACTGGCGGCACACCGGCGGTATAGGAGATACCTTGGCTTCCGACCTCGTTGAAGGCGTCTTTGTGGTCGGCGACATTGTAGACGAAAACCTCGACGTCCTCGCCGTCCTTGGTGCCTTTGACCAGATCGCCGATGCAGGTCTTGCCGGTGTAATTCGGCGCAAGGCTGGACGGATCGGGAAGAACGGCTTTCACAACTTTCAGCGGCACGACTTCAAGTCCCTCAGCGGTGGTGACAGGCTGTTCGGACAGAAGGCCAAGGTTTTGCAGTACGGTAAAGACGTTGATGTAGTGATCGCCAAAGCCCATCCAGAACCGGATATCGGCCTGCGGGTAGTTGGCTGCGAGCGAGTGCACTTCGTCGTGGCCGGACATATAGGCCTTTTGTTTGCCAACGACGGGGAGGTCCCATTCGCGGCCCACCTCGAACATCTTGTTTTCCTGCCATTTGCCGTTTTGCCAGCTGTAGACGGTGCCGGTGAATTCGCGGAAATTGATCTCGGGGTCGAAGTTGGTCGAGAAATATTTGCCGTGGTTGCCCGCGTTGATATCGACGATGTCGATTGAGGTGACTTCATCCATGTATTCATCAACCGCAAAGCGCGCAAAGGCATTGACCATGCCCGGATCAAAGCCCGCGCCAAGGATCGCCGTGACCCCAGCGGCGGCGCAATCTTCGCGGCGCTTCCACTCATAGTTGGCGTACCACGGCGGTGTTTCGCAGATTTTGGCAGGGTCTTCGTGGATCGCGGTGTCGATATAGGCGGCCCCTGTCTGGATGCAGGCCTCAAGCACAGTCATGTTCACAAAAGGCGAGCCTACGTTGATCACGATCTGGCAGCCGGTTTGCTGGATCAGCTCGGCCACAGCCGCGCTATCCATCCCGTCCACAGCATGGGCCTTTAGAATACCGTCCTGTTTCATCGCGGATTTTTCATGCACGCTGTCAATGATCGCCTCGCATTTGGCGATTGTTCTGCTTGCGATATGGATGTCGCCGAGCACGTCATTGTTCTGCGCACATTTATGCGCGACAACCTGTGCGACGCCACCTGCGCCGATGATCAAGACATTGCGTTTCATATATCCAAAAGACCTCTTGTTGTAGTTTCAGGAAAGCGCGGCGGCGAAATCGTCGTAGTCGAAATCGCGCACCAAACGGACCGTACCATCCAATTCGCGGATGGCGATGCTGGGCATCTTGACCCCGTTAAACCAGTTTTTCTTGACCATCGTGTAACCTGCGGCGTCCTGAAACGAAAGCCGATCACCTGCCTTGAGCGGGGCAGCAAAGCGGAATTCGCCAAAGATATCGCCCGCGAGACAGGATTTTCCGCAGATCATCCATTCATGGTCGCCGGTATTGGGTGCTATTTTGGCAGGCTCACGGTAGATGATCAGGTCAAGCATATGCGCCTCGATCGAGCTGTCGACGATGGCGAGGTTCTTGCCGTTGTGCATGGTGTCGAGGACAGTGACTTCGAGCGTCGCGGCCCCTGTGATCGCGGCCTCTCCGGGTTCGAGGTAGACCTGTACGCCGTAGGTTTGTGCAAAGGATTTCAGCCGCGCGGCAAGGCGGTCCAGCGGATAGCCCTCGCCTGTAAAATGGATGCCGCCGCCAAGGCTGATCCAGTCCATTTTGTGGATAACGGCGCCAAAACGGTCTTCGATCAGCGCAAGCATTTCGTCGAAACGGTCGAAATCGTCATTTTCGCAGTTGTTGTGGAACATCAGCCCGCTGATCTGTTCGGCGACTTGTGCAATCTCGGCGGGGTCATGTTCGCCCAAGCGGCTAAACGGGCGGGCAGGGTCGGCAAGGTCGAACTCGGATGTGGAAACGCCAGGATTAACACGCAGGCCGCGAATGTGGCCTTCGGATGCGTCCGCGAATTTCTGTAGCTGGCCGATGGAATTGAAGAGAATTTTGTCGGAATGCTCCAGAACCTCGGCGATTTCGTGATCGGCGTAGGCCACCGAATAGGCGTGTGTTTCGCCTGCGAATTTTTCTTTACCCAAACGGACCTCATACAAAGAGGAGGAGGTTGTGCCGTCCATATAGTCGGACATCAGATCAAAGACGGACCATGTGGCAAAGCACTTGAGTGCCAATAGGGATTTGGCGCCGGAATTCTCGCGCAGCCACGCGATCTTTTCGAGGTTTGGCAACAGGCGGGCTTTGTCGATCAGGTAATATGGTGTTTGCATGGTCGGGTCCCTCCGGTTGGGCGTGTTCTGGCGGGTGCTTAGCCTGCATCGCTTTGCACCGAAAGTAGTCTTTTTACATGTCGATCAAGCAAAAAGGGCGGTCCCTTGCGGAACCGCCCTTCTTTATCTGAGCTGGTAAACAGCGTTTGGGCGGGGCCCAAACCGCAATTTACATCATGCCGCCCATGCCGCCCATGTCGGGCATGCCGCCGCCAGCGCCAGCGCCTTCTTTGGATGGCTTGTCAGCAACCATTGCTTCGGTTGTGATCAGCAGGCCGGCAACCGAAGCTGCGTCTTGCAGTGCTGTGCGCACAACTTTGGCCGGATCGATCACGCCGAACTTGAACATGTCGCCATATTCTTCTGTCTGTGCGTTAAAGCCGAAAGCCTTGTCGCTGCTTTCGCGGATTTTGCCCGCAACAACCGAACCGTCAACGCCGGAGTTCTCGGCGATCTGGCGCAGTGGTGCTTCGATGGCTTTGCGAATGATCGCGATACCCACGTCCTGATCAGAGTTTGCACCCTTCAGGCCTTCGAGTGTTTTGCCAGCCTGGATCAGCGCAACACCACCACCAACAACGATGCCTTCTTGTACGGCAGCGCGTGTTGCGTTCAGGGCGTCATCAACGCGGTCCTTGCGCTCTTTGACTTCCACTTCGGACATGCCGCCGACGCGGATAACAGCAACACCGCCAGCCAGTTTGGCCACACGCTCTTGCAGTTTTTCGCGGTCGTAGTCGGATGTTGTTTCCTCGATCTGGCCACGGATCTGGCCAACGCGGGCTTCGATCTCGGCTTTGTCGCCAGCACCGTCAACGATGGTTGTTTCGTCTTTGGTGATGGAAACGCGCTTGGCCGAACCCAGCATGTCGATTGTGACGTTCTCGAGCTTCATGCCCAGATCGTCAGAGATGACCTGACCGCCTGTGAGAATCGCGATGTCCTGCAGCATGGCTTTGCGGCGATCGCCGAAACCAGGTGCTTTGACCGCTGCGATTTTCAGACCGCCGCGCAGTTTGTTGACAACCAGTGTTGCCAGCGCTTCGCCTTCGACATCTTCAGCGATGATCAAAAGTGGCTTGCCGGACTGGATGACAGATTCGAGCAGTGGCACCATTGGCTGCAGCGAAGAGAGCTTTTTCTCGTGCAACAGGATGATGGCGTCTTCCAGCTCTGTTGTCATTTTGTCGGGGTTTGTCACAAAGTATGGTGACAGGTAACCGCGGTCGAACTGCATGCCTTCAACAACGTCGGTTTCTGTTTCCAGACCTTTGTTCTCTTCAACAGTGATAACGCCTTCGTTGCCGACTTTCTGCATCGCATCAGCGATCTGACGACCGATTTCTGTTTCGCCGTTGGCAGAGATTGTGCCGACCTGTGCAACCTCGTCGCTGTCGTTGACGGGACGTGCCGCTGCTTTGATGGCTTCGACGACTTTGGCTGTCGCCATGTCGATGCCGCGCTTGAGATCCATCGGGTTCATGCCGGCGGCAACAGATTTCATGCCTTCCTTGACGATGGCCTGGGCCAGAACAGTCGCGGTTGTTGTACCGTCGCCTGCTTCGTCATTGGTGCGTGAGGCCACTTCTTTGACCATCTGCGCGCCCATGTTCTCGAACTTGTCTTCCAGTTCGATCTCTTTGGCGACAGAAACACCGTCTTTGGTGATGCGTGGCGCGCCGAACGATTTGTCCAGAACCACGTTGCGACCTTTGGGGCCGAGTGTGACTTTTACCGCGTTTGCAAGAATGTTGACGCCTTTAAGCATCTTGTTCCGTGCATCGGTATCGAATTTTACTTCTTTAGCAGCCATTTTCATGTGCTCCTTGAATGATTGGAAATGTGAGGGCGACCGGTCGGCTTACATGATGCCGAGGATGTCGCTTTCTTTCATGATCAGCAGCTCTTCGCCGTCGATCTTGACCTCGGTGCCGGACCATTTGCCAAACAGCACTTTGTCGCCTGCCTTGACAGACATCGCAATCAGCTCGCCGCTGTCCTTGCGTGCACCTTCACCAACGCTGACGATTTCGCCTTCTGCTGGCTTTTCTTTTGCGTTCTCAGGAATGATGAGACCGCCTGCTGTCTTTTCGTCGCCTTCGATGCGACGGACCAGTACACGGTCGTGAAGTGGTTTAAATGCCATCTCTGAACTTCTCCAGTTCGTGTTTCTCCCACGTTAGCACTCAACAGGGTCGAGTGATAACGATGCGTAGGTAAGGATCACGCCAGTGTGAGTCAACAGCACGCTGCATCGTTTTTTTCAGTTTTTTGAAATCAGGCGCGTGGGCCGTGTTGCGGCTTTGGTATCGCGGGTTTGCGCCGTGCGGGCACGGCGCGACAAGCGAGGGGTTTTACCCCTCGCGCTCCCCAGGATATTTATGGGCCGATAATGAGAGAAGTGCCGGTTTACTCAGGGCTTGTGCGGGGCGTCGTCGTCTTCGGAAAGGATACGCCAGGCATCACCTTCAAGGTCTTCGTACTGGTCATGTCGCAGGCTCCATAAGAATGCAGCAAGGCCCACACCGCCCAAAAACAGCGAAACAGGGATCAGGACCACAAGGATGTTCATAGCTTTCCTTTCAGGCGCAACGCGTTCAACAGGACAGTGATCGAGGACGTCGACATGGCAATCGAGGCGATCAGCGGTGTCGCAAAGCCTGCCAGCGCGATTGGCACAGCGATGACATTGTAGAGTGTGGATATGGCAAAGTTTTCCTGGATCCGTGCGCGGGCCGCGCGCGCGACCAAGGGAAGTTCGATCAATGGGGTCAGGCTGTCATTGAGGAGAACGATGTCCGAAGCCGCGCGCGAGGCATCTGCTGCGGTAGCGGGCGAAACCGAGGCATAGGCCGCCGCAAGTGCGCCTGTATCGTTCAGGCCGTCACCCACCATGAGAACCTTGGCGCCCTTGCTGGACAGATCGTTGATATAGGAGATCTTGCCTGCGGGCGTTGTTTCGGCGTGCCATGAGGTGATATCCAATGCGCGTGCAATCATCGCGGTTTCATCGGCATCATCGCCCGACACCAGATGGATGGTCAGGCCTGCTTCCTGCCAGCCTTGCACCAGTGCTTTCGCCCCGTCGCGCAGGTCTGAGCGCAGGGTGATCTTCTGTGGTTTCCGGTCGCCGATTTTGATGAAGGTACCTTTGCCTGCACCAAGCCAGGAGCCCGAGCCGAGTTGGACAATCTGGCCTTTGTAGTGCGCGCTAAGCCCTTTGCCTGCGTGTTCCTCTTGGTCACTTAGCCGGGCTGGCGTCACGCCTTGCAGGGACGCAGCAATCGCTTGCGAGACAGGGTGGGTCGCGTTCTGGGTCAGGGCCAGTGCGATCGATTGCGTTTCGGCATCCAGCGCGTCGCGTGCGGCCGCTGGCATGGTCAAGGTGCCGGTCTTGTCGAAAACCACCGTGTCAACCTCGGCCAGTCGTTCAAGTGCTGTGCCATCCTTGACCAAGAGCCCCGCACGAAACAAACGTCCGGCAGCGGTCGTGGAGACCGCTGGGACTGCGAGCCCCATGGCGCAGGGGCAGGTGATAATCAGCACCGCTACCGCAATATTCAACGACAACCGGAAATCGCCGGAATAAAGCATCCACCCGGCAAAGGCGACGAACGCCAGCAAATGCACGACCGGCGCATAAAGTGCCGCGGCCTTGTCCGCGATGGCGGTGTAGCGATTGCGGGTGGCTTCGGCCTCGTCCACCATCGTGACCATCTTGCGCAGTGTCGTGTCCGCGCCGACGGTTGTGGCGCGGATCATCAGCGGGCCGGTCATATTTACCTCACCGGCGGTGACGGTCGTGCCTGCGTTTGCGGTGCTGAGACGGCTTTCACCGGTTAGCAAGGAACGGTCGATCTGGCTGGTTCCTTCGGTGATCGTGCCATCGACAGGAATACGGCCGCCGGGCAATACCTGCACCAGATCACCGATCGCGAGGTCGGCGAAGTTGACCATCTGGCGCACGCCATCGCGCACACGCATGACGCGGGGGACTTCGAGGGCGGAAAGCTGTGCGGCTGCTGAGGCTGCGGCCTTGCGGCTGCGATGGTCGAGATAGCGGCCGATCAGCAGAAAGAACGTCAGCGTTACGGCTGCATCAAAGTAGGAATGACGCCCGCCATAGAGCGTCTCGTAAAGCGAGATGCCGGACGCAAGCAGAATTGCGAGCGAAATCGGCACATCCATATTCAGACGGTAAGCCTTCAAGGACCGCCAGCCGCTTTCAAAGAATGGCTGCGCGGAATAAAGCAGGGTCGGTATCGCAATGATCGCGGTAATCCAGTGGAACATATGCATCGTGGCGCCGATCGCACCCGACCAAACAGCCACCGACAGCAGCATGATGTTCATATTGGCAAACCCCGAAACCGCAAGGCGGGTCATCAGACCGCGGCCGTAGGTGTCGGTTTCGGCACCAAGCAGGCTTGTATCGAGAACACGGGCTTCGAACCCGGCCAGTTCCAGCGTATCAATCAGGTCTTCCGGTGAGATCGGCCGATCCGTACCGACCGTCACCCGCCGCATGCTGAGGTTGACGCGGGCATTCGCGACACCTTCCATATCACGCAAAACCCGTTCAACGCCATTGATGCAGGCGACACAATGGATGCCTGGCAGGGATAGTACGATCTGCGCTGTACCGTTGGAGGCGGCTTTTTCAAGCTGCCCCTCGGGAAGGCCAATGCAGGCCGGACAGAAGGTAGCGTCGCTCATTTTGCAGTGATCGGGAAACGACGGCGGAATTTTGTCCCGTCCGGTGCGATCAGTTCCAGACGCAGGTTCCAATAGCCTTCTGTCATGGTGACAGGCGCGGTGTATTGCGTCCCCGTCCATGTGAATTCCGGCACAGTATCCATATTCACGTTTGTTGCTTGCCCGAGAATGGCACGCGTGATCTCTGCCCGGAGGGGCGCGCCGCGATGATCAAGGATATCCACAGTCAATACACCGCCTGATATATCGGCGCTGACATCCCAATTGAGCGCGTTTTGCGCCGCGCGATCCGCCTGAAATGACTGGCTGACGGCATAGGAGTTCCGCGCCTCAAGCCCCGGAAACGTGGCAATCGCGTTCCATGCCAGTGTCAGGTTCACGGCGATGATAATTCCAAAACCGCCGACCATAAGGGCCAGCATGTGCCATCCGGTAAATTCACGGGTCATTGTGGGACTCTCCCATTGAAAATTGCATCTTTGTAGGCGCGTTCGCCCGAGGCCTCATCCTCGACCCAGAAGCGCAGATCGACGCGGTCGATGCTGGAGGCCGGATCAATCGGGCGGGCCGAAACGTAGACGCGTTGCAGAAAGGTTTCATTGGCGGGCACGACAATGGTTCTTTGCGAGGTGCCTTCCAGTTCGATGCGCAGAATTTCATCTGACGTCAGCGAGAGGCGGAACGTCCGGTCCTCGCCGTGTTTGTTCAGCAGACGGATGTCGTAGATGTTGCGCACCGTACCATCAGAGAGCGTCACGAAGGTCGGGTTACGTACCGGGGCCACTGTCATTTCGATATCGGCACGGATGAAAAGCGCAAAGACCAGACCGACCCCGATCGCAGCCCACATGGTCGTGTAAAGGATCGTGCGGAACCGGAACACATGCTGCCAAAGCTTCTTGGCGGGTTTGCCTTTGGCTTCTTCTTCTTGGTCAGAGAGCGCAAGATAGTCAATCAGACCGCGCGGTTTGCCGATCCGGTCCATCACGTCATCGCAGGCGTCGATACACAGCGCGCAGGTGATACACTCCATCTGCTGCCCGTCGCGAATGTCGATACCCGCAGGGCAGACGTTGACGCAGGCCATACAGTCGATGCAGTCACCCGCGCCTTCAATGCGTCTCTTGCCACGCGGTTCGCCGCGCCATTCACGGTAGGCCACGGTCAGTGTTTCAGGGTCCATCATGGTGGCTTGGATGCGTGGCCAAGGGCACATATAGTTGCACACCTGTTCACGCATGAACCCGCCGAAAACAAAGGTTGTCGCTGTCAGTACGCCAATCGTCGCCCAAGCGATGGGAGGAGCGCTGAACGTAGCGAGACTGACAGCCAGCGTTGGGGCGTCAGCAAAGTAAAAGACCCAAGCGCCGCCCGTTGCCAAAGAAATCAAGAGCCAAACCGTCCACTTGGTGATGCGCAAACGGGCTTTGCGCAGGCTCCAGTCGGCGTTCCACAGGCGCACCCGCGCGTTGCGGTCGCCCTCAATCCAGCGTTCGACAAGAATGAAAAGATCGGTCCAGACAGTTTGCGGGCAGGTATAGCCGCACCAGACACGGCCAAGTGCGGAGGTAAAAAGGAAAAGGCCAAGGCCTGCCATGATCAAAAGGCCCGCCACGAAATAGAATTCATGAGGCCAGATTTCGATCCAGAAGAAATAGAAGCGGCGGTGGGCCATGTCGATCAGAACGGCCTGGTCCGGCAGGTTCGGGCCACGGTCCCAGCGGATCCATGGCGTCAGATAGTAGATGCCCAAGGTCACGGCCATGACCCACCATTTGAGGTTCCGGTAAAAGCCTTTGACGCGGCGCGGAAAAATAGGCTCGCGCGCGGCGTAAAGCGGTTGGTTCTCGGATGAGGACATCGGTGACCTGCAAGTTTAATTTCTGTTCGCAGGTTCGGTTCTAAGGCGTGGGTGGTGAAACTCTTTGATGTGGATCAAGGTTCCGCAGGTCATGCCTGCGGTGGTCTGTCGCATGCGTTCGTGCAATGAGGGTTGCGCAAGAATGCGTCCGCAGCCATTTAAGCAGAGGCGTTCGGCCCTGCGGATCCGTCAAAAAGCGGCTTTTGGTTGGCTTGATGCCGCAAGGCCAGTTTGCGCATCAGTTTTCCCTGTTCCGGAATATAGCGCGCGGCATGCGTCGCGAAATCTGGATTGCAGCACTCCGGGAAAAGGTCTTTGATTTCCTGACGGGCCTCGGGCGAAACAGCCTTGAGCGCCTCGGGACCGGTAAAAAGGCTTTCTGTTGCTGCGCCATTTGACCAGATGATTTCATGCGCATCAAACAAGAGGTGGAAATACGTCACGCCATTTGTCGTAGCGTCGACAATGTCGATGCCATCCAGCGCGACGAGTTTGTTGGCGGGGATCAGGACATCTTTGCAATCAAACATCCGCAACGCGATGACGGAAGACACAAGAATGCGATGCTGGGGTGAAACAATCAGGTCTTGTTGGGGATATCCCGCACCCAATGCGTCCGCGCGGATCAGGATCGGTTTTAACCGCTCCTTCGCCGCAAGCTGTGCGGGGCTGACACGGCATGAACCTATCCAGCGGATAGGTTGATAGCCACGATCATACGTCAGAACAAGATTGCCGACCTTCAGGTTCTCGACAGCGACTTGCCCGTCTGCGGTTTCAATCAATGTCCCTGCCGCAAAGCAGGGCACGTCGACAAATTCGCCGCTGGCGTTTGTGGGACCTGTTATTACTTGGTTGACGACAATCGTGTTCGTACCGGAATCGTTCCAGACGGCATCAATCGCTGCTGAGTTGACGGTTAATCCGTTAAAAAGTTCGAGCGGTTCAAGCGCTCCGCCGGTGGATCGCGCACCAAAAAGTTCGACGGTGCCATCGGGGTTGATCACCAAACGGACCAATGGATCGCCGCCAACCGTGCCCAACTGCCAGATTTCAGGGATCCGGTCACTGCCGACAACTGAGCCGTAAGTGCGACCGTCTGTGAAGCGGATTGTTTGCCCTGCGGTACCGTTTCGTTGAAATTCGACCTCGTTTAGCGCGCCGGCAGGGCCGCCGACAAAGAGACTAACTCCGTTGATCTGAACGTTGAAACTGTTGTCGAGCGTCGCAAAGTCGATGATCAGGCCGCCGTTGGGCGTTTCGTCAACGAAGGTTGCCGTCTCACTGACTATGTTGAAATCTGGCACTGTTCGTTACTGATCCTGATGACACACCATGAAGCTAAACCATAACTGACCAATCGTGAAAAGACATTTATACAGGGGTCTGGATAAACCGAGAAGACTGTTGATCGTTGGGTCGTGCTGTCCGGTTCAGTTCTCAAAAGATGCGGGAAATCGTCTTTGATGATATGGCTTTCCTCTTCTGCGTTCGAAACGCGGCGTGGATTAGGTGGTCAGGGCCAAATGAAACCGCTCCGATCCTACCGCCGCACAGGCAAGCTTAGCGTCGTCTTGAATGATGGCCTGATCATGCCGTCAGAGTTCTCTGTGCTCAGTGGGATAGGAACGGCCTTGAATACAAGAGGCGACCCACACCGCGTGGGTCGCTTTTCTTTATGTTGCATGCTCGGCTTTTCTAGAACTGGATGTTCATGCCGAACTGAAAGCCGTGTCTTTCATATGTGTCGCCAAATGCGCCGCCATAGCCCGCTTCGATCCGGATATCGCGTGCGGTACTGGATGCAATCAGGCTTTCAAAGCCGAGGTTCACTTCGACAAAGTCGTCGTCACGTCCGTCGATCGGGAAGGACGCGGCAGGCAATCCGTCAAATCCGGATTCGATCACCAGATCATCGCTGGACAGAGTGCTGTAAGCGACACTGCCTGTCAGTTTGTTCTGGCCTGAGGCGCCCGGCATGTCGTACTCGCCTTTTACACCGATCGAGCCCATGAAAGTGCTGCCCGTCTGCTCTTCGACTGTCAGGTTCAATGCGCCTGCACCGGTTTCTGTGAAGCCATCAACAGTGACATTATAGAAGCCGATGGAGGCCATCGGACCAACCGCAAACCCGCCAAGGTCACTGAGATAGCTGGCTTCAACCGCACCAAAGGTCTGCGATCCGTCCGTGCTTCCGGTGGCGGTTTGGTCCAGCACATTGCGGGTGCTGTCATAGGATGCGTCCTGGTACCCGAAGAGTGCCTTGATGCTTGCGCCATTGTCCATATTCGCCCGTGCAAACCCGATCAAAGACAGACCCGTCATTTCAACATCACCAAGCCCGTCGGCGTCTTCGGCAGTTGATGTTGTTCCGCCGACCGCAATACCGACCGAGGCATTCGTGCTCACGCGGTTTTCAACGCCGACAGTGAACGATGCCGCATCGACATCATAGCCGTTTGATGCGGATGTCGCATCATACGTCGCGGCTGATCCACCGAGTGACGCAAGGCCATAGAGGTTTCCACCCAATAGCCAAGACTGTGCGCCGCCGCTTTGCGAAACAGCGGCAGCGTCAGCACCGTCAATCGGGGCCAGACCGGTGATTGCACCAACATGACCGCGTGCCGATTCAAAGCCCATCGCAGTGTAGGCCGGTGCAATCGTGAAGCCGGTGCTGGTCAAAGCGGCTGCTCGTTCTGTTTCGCCATCAATTTCGTCGATCGCATCAATGACGGCTTGGAAGGTGTCGCCATCGTTATCGTAGATATCCCAGTACGGCACATTCGCTGCTGCATCGAGATATCCGGCCAGCTTGAACTGGTATTCGGAGCCGCTGGCGATAAAGCTTTCCACAAACGGTGCAAACTCTGGATTGATCCGTAACGTGAATTCACCGTCTGCGATGGTTCCAATCCGAAGGGTGAAGTTCAGGTTGGCGTTGCGCAGGTCTTCGATGGGATCAACGCCGAATAATCCATTGGCGTCTGCTGCGGCGACGATTGCGTCAGGGACGGCGCCGCCTGCCACGTAATTCAGGTCTTCGACCGAAACACCAAGGGTCGCAGCCAATTCCTCCAGTCGCTCGGGAAGCAAAACAGGTGGTTCTGCGCTGCCTGGTAGGTCATCCGGGATTTCTGTCAGCGCAAGTGTTCCATAGGTCCAGCCGTCGCCTCCGATGTCGTTCCAAGCGATAAGAGCGGATTCGTCATCGGGATCTGCGTTGTCATCCCAAAACAGGCCGTCAGGCACCATGGAGTTATCAAGGAAAGCGGTACCGAAGTTGGCCACGTAATCCGGGTTGGTGAATGCCCCGAAAGTCATCACATCACTTTCAGGCGTCAGCGTGGGTTGTGCTTTTGCATCCGAAAAGAACCCGATGTCGCCTTCGTTGCCACCTTCACCGAAAAGCCCGTCCGGCAGGCCCGCACCCCCTGCAAGTTTCGGATCAAGCCCGTCTCTCAAAAACAACACAGCATTTGCCGCATCCAGATCGCTCATGGCATTGCCGTTCGCATCCAGCAACTCGAGCGAGAAACTGGTGATCCGCGCTCCTGTGAAGTTCGAGGTTTTGCCGAAGGTAAAGTAGTCAACCGATGATGTATCGACAACGCTGCCAACAGTTCCGTTATCGGGATCTGTAATCAGGTATGGTTCGTTCGACGTCTGGAATGTCATATCAAACGGATCGGGGCCGGTCAGCCATGTCTTGATCCGTTTGCCGGATCCTGGCGCGGAATCGCAGTAAATTCCCGGATTGCTTGCCATCAGACAGTTCGTCGCGTCACTGCGCGAATCCACACTCAGCCCCTCATCGGGATCGTCAGCCAACAGGGTGTAGTCCGTGACGATATCCTCAAAGGGAGGGACGAAGAACAGTCCTTCCTGGTCGGGATCACGTGTTGACGTGAATGTCACCGCCTTGACCCCCGGCTCAACAACGCCCTCTTCCGGATCGACAAAAATCAGGCCATCACCCGACGTGCCGATTAACGGATTGTCCGATAGCGTATCGGCCCATGTTGTAGTGCACGCGAGCGTGAGTGCGGCCACTGATCCGGCGGTGGCAAACCTGTTTTTGTGTCGTGTCATTTCATCGTCCCCTACTGTTGAAGCAATTCCTACGCATTCCAAAAATGGAATTCTTCAATAGCTAGCGAATGGTGAAAATCCGGCCATTGACATATATCAAAAATTGAATGTTTTAAGATGTTGGTGGCTAGATCGCCAAGGCACACGCAATCTAACGCTCGCTTTCGGCAATCAGGGGGCGTAAGCGTTTCGGTATGAAAGTCATTCGTCTCGAAGATGCCCGAACCTTACCGCTGTGGCGCAGGCCCACATCGCTTTTGTTTGTGATGGCCATGGCGATGCCGGTCGCCTTTGCGACATGGTCGGCACTGCTCAACAACTTTGTGATTGAGGTCGCAAGTTTTGATGGCTCGGACATTGGCTGGCTGCATACGGTACGCGAAATTCCGGGTTTCTTTGCAATCGGAGTAATTGCGTTGATCATGTTCATTCGCGAACAGGTCTTGGGGCTGGTCGCGCTGATCATGCTGGGGGCGGCCACGGCAGTAACGGCGCAATTCCCCGAAATGGCAGGAATTCTGACGGTGACAATGCTGTCGTCTATCGGGTTCCACTATTACGAGACAGTCAATCAATCGCTGCAATTGCAGTGGATTGACAAAAAGCGGGCCCCACAAACGCTGGGCTGGCTCTTGTCGGCGGGATCGGGGGCGACGCTGCTTGTGTATCTGCTGATTGTGATCAGCTGGGAACGGTTTGGCCTGACGTACAGCATTGTCTATTGGCTCTCGGGCGGATTTACGGCCGTTGTCGCCACGATGTGTCTGCTCGCTTATCCGCAGTTCGAGGCGCCGCACCCGCAGATCAAGAAGATGGTCCTGCGCAAGCGGTACTGGCTTTATTACGCCCTGCAATTCATGTCGGGCGCACGGCGGCAGATTTTTGTCGTCTTCGCAGGTTTCATGATGGTCGAACAATTCGGTTTCGCAGTCGACGACATTACCAAACTGTTCATGTTCACCCTTTTGATCAATATGTTTGCAGCGCCTCTGCTGGGTAAGATCGTGCAGGTGTTTGGTGAACGCCGCGCGCTGGTTTTCGAATATGTGGGGCTGTGTCTGGTGTTTTTTGCCTATGGCGGCATTTATTATTTCGGCTGGGGTGTGTTGCTGGCGACGGCTCTTTATATCGTGAACCATTTGTTTTTTAGCCTCGCACTTGCGATCAAGACCTACTTTCAAAAGATTGCTGATCCGCAGGACATTGCCCCCACCGCTGCCGTGGCCTTTACAATCAACCATATTGCGGCGGTGTTTTTGCCAGCAATGCTGGGCTATGTCTGGCTGCAATCGCCGGGATTGGTGTTCTTGATGGCGGCGGGCATGGCGATTATCTCGCTGTTGCTCTCGCTTTTGATCCCGCGTCATCCGGCCCCCGGTCACGAGACCGTGTTTCAGGGGCGTTTGTTGGCGGCGGCAGAGTAGCAAATTCGCCCGGCTGCATTATATGAGAGTTCAAACCCGATAGGAGGCGTTTATATGTTTTTCATGTCCCGCGCGAAATCTGAAATGGTAGCGAAAGATGCAGCCCTGCCGGGCCGTGCGCATGCAATCCCCACAGCCAAGACACATTACGTGTTCGACACCCCGCTGACTGGCGAGGTGCCTGCGGGCATGCAAGAGGCCATGTTCGGCATGGGTTGTTTCTGGGGTGTCGAGCGGATGTTCTGGAAACTGGACGGCGTGCAATCAACGATGGTGGGTTATGCGGGCGGCTATACCCCCAACCCGACCTATGAAGAGGTCTGTTCCGGCAAGACCGGCCATAATGAAGTGGTGCGCGTAATCTATGATCCTGCGGTCGTGTCGTACGATCAATTGTTGCAGGTCTTCTGGGAAGGTCATGACCCAACCCAAGGAATGCGCCAAGGCAATGATGCCGGCACGCAGTACCGGTCGGGTATCTATACCTATTCAGCGTCACAGAAAGCTGCTGCAGACGCGGCAAAAGAGGCCTTTGCGCCACGTTTGTCGCAGGCGGGATACGGTGCGATTACAACCGAAATCGTTGATGCGCCGACCTTCTATTTTGCGGAGGAGTACCACCAGCAATACCTGGCCAAGAACCCCGGCGGGTATTGCGGGATCGGTGGTACGGGCGTGACCTGCCCGATTGGCGTGGGTGTCTGATACGCGCGATACGCTTTATATCGCAGCGCGCGTTTTGCTGCTGCCTGTCCTTCTGGGGCAGGCGGTTCTTGTGCGAAAACGCGCCATTTCTTTGCCTGAACCACCGGGGGACAGAACCGGCACGATTGGTCAGGGGCCGCCCCTTCGGCTTTTGATCCTTGGTGATAGCTCGGCCGCGGGTGTCGGGGTGCAGCACCAAGGGGATGCCTTGCTGGGGCAGTTGACCGCGCATCTGTCCACTCATGCGACCGTGACGTATCATTTGCACGCTGTGACTGGTGCCAAGACATCGGATGTATTGGCGTGGCTCGATACGCTGCAAGAGGGGCAATATGATGTTGTTGTCACCGCTTTGGGCGTAAATGACGTGACAAAGGCTGTGTCGCTCGGCCGATGGCGGCGGCAACAATCAGGCTTGTTTGACCGGCTTGCGGCACAGTTCGGTGCGCGAAAAATCGTCGTCTCTGGCCTGCCTCCGATGGACCAGTTTCCGCTTTTGCCACACCCGCTCCGCTGGGTTCTGGGGCATCAGGCGGCGCGCTTTGACAGGCATCTGGAGGCGATTGTCGCGGTGCGACCAACTTGTGTCATGGCGCGCATTGATCTGGGACTGGATGAAACAAACATGTCCAAAGACGGATTCCACCCCGGCCCTGCGGTCTATGCAGCTTGGGCCGAAGCGATAGCGCGGATCATTCTTGCAGACCGCGAACTGCTTGACGGGACGCAGGGCGCGCCATAACGGAAAGTGAACCAGCGCAAGGGCAAGATGATGATTACCTACTCGGCTTTGACAACGATCACCGGCGAAGACCCGGCCTATGCCTTGGCCGAAGCGATCGAAGGGCTGGAACCGGAACCGACGGGTGTCGGCGTTTTCGAGATCGAAGACGGATCAGGCCTTTGGGAGGTCGCGGCCTATTTCATGGATTGGCCCGATGCCGGTGCACTGGCGGTGTTGTCGGCGCTCTACAAGGCCAAACCCTTCAACATTTCGGAAATTCCCGAACAGGATTGGGTATCGAAAGTACAGCGTGAGCTGTCACCCGTGCAGGCAGGGCGGTTTTTCGTCTACGGCACACATGATGCAGACAAGGTGCCCGCCGACAAGATTCCGTTGCTGATTGATGCTGCCATGGCGTTTGGTACCGGGCATCATGGCACGACGAAGGGCTGTCTGGAGGCTTTCGACAAGTTGCTGACAGATGGTTTCGCCGGAAAGAACATTCTCGATGTGGGGTGCGGTACCGCAGTGCTTGCGATGGCCGCGGCCAAGGTGCTGCCTCACGCCGTTCTGGCAAGTGATATTGACCCGACTGCGGTAGAAGTGGCGCAAGCCAATGTCGTCAGCAACGGTTTGCAGGACCGTGTGAAATGCGTTGTCGCGGCTGGTTTTGGTGCACCTGTTTTGAAAGAGAGCGCGCCCTATGACCTGATCTTTGCCAATATCCTCAAAGCTCCGCTGATCGGTCTTGCGCCGGATATGGGGACAAGTATTGCCGAGAGCGGCTATGCGATTCTCTCAGGGATTCTCAATGAGCAGGCCGACGAGGTCATCGCAGTTTATACTGAAAACGGGTTCAATCTGATTGAGCGCCATGTGATTGTTGACTGGACGACCCTAATTTTAGGCAAAATTTTGTCCAATTAGAGCCATATTGTCGAGATTAATTGAAATTTAACTCGGCTAATGCGAAATTTGAGAAATAGTTGTAGTGTTAGTGATCGTCAAACTTTGGAGGATGATTCGGTGCAAGCCCACGTCCCTTTTGATAAAAGACTGAAAAAAATTGTGCGTCGCCACGAAAAAATGGCGAACGGTGTTGTGCGGACAGTGAATTCCGACGGTTTGATTGTGGCCAAGCCACGCCTCTATCGTCCGCGGTTCCCGCTGAAAGGTCTTTTGGCGGTTCTCTTCCTTGGCTTCCTGTTCAAAGGGTTCCTTTTTGCCTATTTGGGTGAAGCTGCTTACGGCGAGCGTGTTGCAGCACTGCAAGGCGGTTCCGTGCTTGAACAGGCCGGCGCTTGGGTCATGCAGCCCGATCCTGTGACAATGGTCGCAGCGGCGGGCATCGCGACAGTCCTGCCACAGAACTAGGAAACGATACCAGACAAACGAAAAGGCCGCGTTCGTAGTGAACGCGGCCTTTCGCTTTTGGTCGGTCGCTTTTGCTTAGCGTGAGGTGCGTGTCGCGATTTCGTCGATGTCGCCGAATGTCAGGCCGATATCGTCCAGTTCACGGGCTGTCAGCTTGGACAGCGAGTTGCGCGTGATGCGGGCGTCGTTCCATGCAGCAACGGTGCTGAACATGTTCATGAAGAAACCAGAAATTTTGCCAGCGGATTGGCCAGCGACGGGGCGGGTTGTGTCAAAAGAGGCCATGGCCATATTCCTATTGTCTATGCTGCAACTGCAGCGTTGATCCGATAGGGGGCATCTAGGAGGGAAAGCACGGGTTGACTAGTGCCATCTTAGCATGGGTCATATGCGTTTTCATCATGCCTTATTTTTGTGCATATGCTGCCGCAAATTACTTATTTATAAGGGGTTAACGGAGGCGCTTTTCACCCTCTGAGTGCCGCATTCAGACAGTGCGACCTGTTCAGCGCAGAACGGGGATACACCAAGCCTCTTGGTCCTTGTTCGCGTTTTGTGCTAGCGATGTTTCTAGAACAAAAAAAGAGGCGAGCGATGCGTGTTTTGGGGATCGATCCGGGCCTGCGGAATATGGGGTGGGGCATAATCGACGTGGCCGGATCACGGTTGACACATGTGGCCAACGGGATTTGTCACTCGCAGGTGGGCGATATGGCGGACCGCCTTTTGTCGTTGCATCAGCAACTGACCGCAGTTTTGCAAAAGTACCAGCCACAGGCGGCGGCGGTCGAACAGACCTTTGTGAACAAAGACGGGGCAGGGACGCTGAAACTGGGTCAGGCGCGGGGTATTGCGATGCTGGTGCCTGCGCAGGCGGGGCTTGTGGTGGGGGAATACGCCCCCAATGCTGTCAAAAAGGCCGTCGTCGGCGTAGGCCATGCCGATAAGGTACAGGTCGCGCATATGGTCAAAGTGCAATTGCCCGGCGTGCAGTTGGCCGGACCTGATGCCGCCGATGCGCTTGCCATCGCGATTTGTCACTCGTTTCATGTGCAGTCCTCCGGCAGCCTCGCTGCCGCTTTGGCAAAGGCTGGCGCATGATTGGCAAGATTGCAGGACGGCTGGACTATCGCGGTACGGATCATGTGCTGATTGATGTGCGCGGCGTGGGCTACATTGTTTATGTCTCTGATCGTGTCATGGCGGGGTTGCCTGCCAATGGTGAGGCAGTGGCGCTTTACACGGATTTGTTGGTCCGCGAGGATAACTTGCAGCTTTTCGGATTTACCACGCTCGTGGAAAAGGAATGGCACCGCTTGCTGATGTCGGTGCAGGGCATCGGGGCCAAGGCGTCGATGGCTATTCTGGGCACTCTGGGCGCTGACGGTGTCAGTCGCGCGATTGCGCTGGGCGATTGGAACGCTGTGGCCAAGGCAAAAGGTGTCGGTCCCAAGACTGCGCAACGGGTCACGATCGAATTGAAAGACAAAGCTCCCGGTGTGATGGCGATGGGTGGATCTGTTGCAGAGGCGCTGGGCGATGACGTGATCGAAGTGGATGCACCAAGGGCCCCCCGCAAGGCTGCGGCGCCACAGGGCAATCCCGCCAGCGCCGAGGCGTTATCGGCCCTCGGCAATCTTGGTTACGGCCCGGGCGAGGCAGCTGGCGCTGTCGCTGAAGCGGCGGGTGCGGCCCCTGATGCGGATACATCGGCTCTGATCCGCGCTGCCTTGAAATTGCTGGCACCAAAGGGGTAGGGGATGGCCATGGACCAGCCTGACCCGACATTGCGCGCAGCCCCCCGACCCGAAGATGAGGACCGCGCTTTGCGTCCGCAAACGCTCGACGCATTTATCGGCCAGCAGGCAGCGCGGGCGAACCTGTCGGTCTTTATCGAGAGTGCGCGCAGGCGTGGTGAGGCGATGGACCACACGCTGTTTCACGGACCGCCCGGTTTGGGCAAAACCACGCTCGCGCAGATCATGGCGCGTGAGTTGGGGGTGAATTTCCGGATGACCTCGGGGCCTGTTTTGGCCAAGGCGGGTGATCTTGCGGCGATCCTGACCAACCTGGAAGCGCGGGATGTCTTGTTCATTGACGAAATACACCGCCTCAATCCAGCGGTGGAAGAAGTCCTGTATCCGGCACTCGAGGATTTCGAACTTGATCTGGTGATCGGCGAGGGCCCTGCGGCGCGCACCGTGCGTATTGAATTGCAGCCCTTTACATTGGTGGGCGCAACCACACGGATGGGGCTTTTGACGACACCATTGCGTGACCGTTTTGGTATCCCGACACGGTTGGAGTTTTATACCGAAGACGAGTTGCACGAAATCGTCACGCGAGGTGCGCGATTGATGGGTGCCCCGGCCGCACCTGAAGGCGCGCGAGAGATCGCCCGCCGTGCGCGGGGGACGCCGCGGATTGCAGGGCGGTTGCTGCGCCGTGTCGTGGATTTTGCCATTGTTGACGGCGATGGCACCGTGACCCAAGCCATCGCGGACAGTGCACTCACCCGCCTGGGTGTGGATCATCTGGGGCTTGATAATGCCGACCGCCGCTATCTGCGTTTGATTGCGGAAAGCTATGGCGGGGGGCCTGTGGGGGTTGAGACACTCTCGGCGGCCTTGTCGGAAAGTCGTGATAGTCTGGAAGATGTGATCGAGCCATATTTGCTGCAAAAAGGGCTGATCCAGCGCACGCCACGTGGCCGGATGCTGGCGCAGCTGGCGTGGACGCATTTGGGGCTGAACGCGCCCAAATCGCAGACGGATTTATTTGGTTGAGGGGGCAGATGCCTCCGGCGGAAGTTTGAATGGACATGGAAAATCAGGCGATAGAGCAGCTTTTTACCCGCGCGGACGGTACCTATGTGTTTGCCCGCTGGGGGCGGCCGATTGTGCCGGTGGTGTTCGGTGTCGATGATGCCTCGTTGGCGGTCTTCAAAGGCGCGATTGAGGCTGTGGTGACACTGGCATCGCATCAGATGGCCGAGACGGATATGGAATTGGGTGCGAACCTGATGGTGTTTTTCTGTCAGGATTGGGACGAGATGACCGAGGTGCCGCATCTGGACAAATTGGTGCCTGACCTTGCCCCGTTGGTAGGGCGTTTGCAGCAGGCCGATGCCAATCAATACCGGATTTTCCGGTTCGATGAAGCGGGCGCGATACGGGCGGCCTTCGTTTTCTTGCGTATGGACGACCACCTTGCGGCCGTGCCTGCAGAGACGCTGGCGCTGAGCCAGGCCGTACAGACAATACTGTTGTGGTCGGATACGGCGTTCGACGAGGTACCGCCTTTGGCGATGATTGGGGACAAGGCGATGTTGCGTCCTGAAATCGCGGATGTGGTCCGTGCGGCCTATGATCCGGTGATGCCTGTGATGGCCCGTGATGCCAGCCATGCCTTGCGTCTTGCCGCACGGGTTCAGCGCAAGTCATGACACATCAATTTCCCATCCGTGTCTATTATGAAGACACCGATCTGGCGGGCATTGTCTATTATGCCAATTACCTGAAGTTCATTGAGCGTGCGCGCAGTGAATGGGTGCGCGAGCTGGGTGTCGATCAGGTCCAGATGAAGGCGGATGGGCTGGTTTTTGCCGTGCGCCGCGTTGAGGCCGACTATCTGCTGCCGGCGAAATATGATGACGAACTTGTCGTTCACACGTCGATGGAGCCCGGATCGGGCGCGCGCCTCGTCGTCCGGCAAGTCGTCATGCGCGGTGATGCCGTGCTGTTTTCCGCCATCGTCACCATCATTTGCATGACCCTTGAGGGTGCTGTCGCCCGTCTTCCGGCAGTGATCCGCCGGTTTATGCATTAAAAACTGCGTGATTTCGCGAACGTGATGCGGGATTGGTTGGATTTCCTTTTCCTGATGCGATACGCTGATCTGTAATCAGAGCCCACAATCGGGCCTATAGGCAGAGCAGGCATATGGAAGCAGCACACGAATTCACTATGTGGGCGTTGTTCGCGCGCGCCACAATTACTGTTAAACTGGTCATGGTCATGTTGGTCGCAGCCTCCGTATGGTGCTGGGCTGTGATTATCGACAAGACGATCCAATATCGCAAAGCGCGCGCCGAGGCCGAGATTTTTGACCGTGCATTCTGGTCGGGCGAGCCACTGGACGGATTGTTTGACCAGATCGGGGCGGACCCCGAAGGCGCTTCGGAAAAGATATTCGCCGCCGGAATGCTGGAATGGCGCAGATCGCACCGGCAAGACGGTGGATTGATAGCGGGTGCCACCGCGCGGATTGACCGCTCTATGGATGTTGCGATCGTGAAGGAGGCGGCGCGCTTGCAAAAGGGCCTGCCGATCCTCGCGACTGTGGGTTCCACCGCCCCGTTTGTCGGTCTGTTTGGAACCGTCTGGGGCATCATGAATGCCTTTATCGAGATTGCCGAAGCGCAGACCACCAATCTTGCTGTTGTAGCACCCGGTATTGCCGAGGCGTTGTTGGCCACAGGTCTTGGCCTTTTAGCCGCTATTCCGGCGGTGATTTATTATAACAAGCTTTCAGCGGACAGTGACCAGATCGTCAGCGGCTATGAAGCCTTTGCCGATGAATTCGCTACGATCCTGAGCCGCCAGTTGGACAGCTGAGATGAGCGCAGGGGTCATGAAATCAGGCGATGACGGAGGCAGACGCCGCCGGCGCCGCTCGCGTCGCGGACAGCCGATGTCCGAGATTAACGTTACACCTTTTGTCGATGTGATGATGGTTTTGCTGATCATCTTCATGGTCGCAGCACCGCTTTCGGTTGTGGGTATTCCGGTGGAATTGCCCGAGACGTCAGCGACCGCTTTGCCGGGTGATGAAGAAGAGCCGTTGACGGTGACAATCACCAATGATGGCCGCGTGATGATTCAGGAAACCGATACCACCGAGGCCGAACTGGTAGCCCGCTTGCAGGCCATTGCCGCCGAGCGCAGCAGCGACAAGATCTTTCTGCGTGCTGACGGGCGCAACGACTGGAATCGCGTGGCCGAGGTGATGGGCCTGTTGAACGCTGGCGGGTTCTCGGACATTGGTCTTGTGACCGATATCGCGCCGCCTGCCACAGGCGGCTCTGACGGGTAGATCATGGCAACGCCGGGCACCATCATTTCAGGGATTGGCCATGTCGGGCTGATCGGCTGGCTGATTGTCGGCTGGGGCATGTCGTCTGAACCGTTGCAGATACAGACGATGGATGTCTCGCTGGTGTCCGGTGATCAATTTGAACAGATGCGTGCCCGCACGACGCCGCAGCCAGGGTTGGCTGATCCGGCGGCCCCGGTTCCGCCGGTGATCGAAGAGACCCCGCCGCCGCAGCCTGCAGAAGAAGCGACTGTTGAACCTGCCCCGCCGCCTGCGCCGATTGAGCCGCCCGCGGCAGAAGCGCCGCCGCCACCCCCTCCGCCTGCGCCGCCGCAGGCCGAGGTTGTGGATGCGCCCCCCGCAGAGCCTGCGCCGCCCGTCACTCCGCCACCGACACCGGATCTGCAAGTGAGCGAGACGCCGACGCCGCCACAAGCGCCGACTGTTGCCTCAACCATTACCGCGCCACCTCCGCCTGATGCGCGGGTGGATGATGTGGTGCGCGAAGAGGTTGTGCCGGACAACAGTGCCGAGGCCGAGGTTGTGGCCGAAGAGCAAGAGGCGACTGCGCCTGAGGAAACAACGACGGCTATTGTGATTCAGGATTTGGCCCCGACCACGTCTGTGCGCCCGTCAACACGGCCAAGCCGCCCTGCACCGCAACAGCAGACGGCAGCGGCACAACAAGAGCCTGCGCCAACGCAGCAGACGCAGACGGAACCGGCCGTGCGCGAAGATGACGTTGCAGATGCTTTGGCTGCCGCTCTGGCAAGTGCCGCTGATGCGCCTGCCGTTGCTGCCGGTCCACCGATGACGGGCTTAGAGCGTGACAGCTTCCGCCTGTCGGTGAACCGCTGTTGGAACGTTGATCCCGGATCGGTCGCGGCACGTGTCACGGTCGAGGTGGGCTTTAACCTTGATCGCGAGGGTCGCGTAATCGGAAATGAAGTGCGCCTTCTGTCATCTGATGGCGACCAGAGCGCCACCAATACCGCATTTGAGGCTGCGCGCCGTGCAATCTTGCGGTGCCAATCCGGGGGTTATCAGCTTCCCGCAGACAAATACGACCAATGGCAAGAGGTTGTGATCACCTTTGATCCCAGCGGGATGCGATTGAGATAGGCAAAGACACGCGTAGGTGAGGTGAAATGGTTTTTTCCCCCTGCCATAATGAAGAGAGACAGTGCAGATTCGGGCAAATGCCTGATGAGGCGGAGTGAGGCAAAAATGATAAAGCGACTTTTGACAGTTTTGGTGGCCTTGGTCTTGGCGGGGCCCATGATGGCGCAAAGCGGCCCGTTGCGGCTGACGATTACGGATGGTGTGATTGAGCCGATCACCTTTGCCGTGCCAAGTTTTGAAGCGGAAACACCTGCGGCACAGCAAGCAGCCTCGGATATCTCGCGGCTGGTGGTGCAAGACCTCGCGGGGACGGGCCTTTTCCGTGAGGTGCCTGCGACAGCCTTTATTTCGCAGATCAGTTCCTTTGTGCAGCCTGTCGCCTTTGCTGACTGGCGCGCGATTAATGCCCAAGCGCTGATTGTCGGGGCGGTCACTGTGAACGGGGATCAGCTGACGGTGAAATTCCGTCTCTACGATGTCTTTTCAGGGCAAGAGCTGGGGCAGGGTCTGCAATTTGCAGGCACCACTGCCGGATGGCGGCGCATGGGCCATAAGGTGGCGGATGCAGTCTATAGCCGCATCACGGGCGAGGGCGGTTATTTTGACAGCCGCGTTGTGTTCGTTTCAGAGGCCGGACCCAAGGATAACCGCCAAAAGCGCCTTGCGATCATGGATTTCGATGGCGCCAACGTCCAGTTTCTGACCGATAGCAGCAGCATCGTACTGGCGCCGCGTTTCTCGCCCAGTGGCGACCGCGTGCTTTACACCAGTTTCGAAAGTGGCTTTCCACGCATCAACCTGTTGAACGTGGCCAACGTGGGCCGCCAAGAGTTGTCAACGGCACCGGGCGAGATGGCCTTTAGTCCCCGCTTTTCGCGCGATGGGCGGCAGGTGATCTATAGTCTGTCAAATGGCGGCAATACTGACATCTATCGCACCGATCTGGCCACAGGTCAGCACGTGCGTCTGACGCAGGCCCCGTCAATCGAAACCGCGCCAAGCCTGTCACCGGATGGTAGCCAGATTGTTTTCGAAAGCGACCGTTCCGGCAACCAGCAGCTTTATATTATGTCGGCCAACGGCGGTGAGGCGCGGCGCATTTCCTTTGGTGAGGGCCGGTATGGCACGCCGGTCTGGTCGCCCCGTGGCGATCTGGTGGCTTTTACCAAACAAAACGCAGGGCGCTTTCATATCGGCGTAATGCGCACTGACGGCTCTGAAGAGCGCCTGCTGACCTCGTCATTCCTTGATGAAGGGCCGACTTGGTCGCCCAACGGCCGCGTCATTATGTTCAGCCGCGAGACCCAAGGCGCGGGCGGGACATCGTCGATGTATTCGGTTGATATTTCGGGCCGCAACCTCAAAGCCGTGCCTTTGCCAAGCGGTGCGTCAGACCCGTCATGGGGGCCGTTGCAGCCGTAACGATGTGTGATTCCCTAATGGCGAAAGCCGTGCTAGAGTAAAAAAAACAGAGCAGTCTATAAACAGGATGAAACCCTATGACACTTTTTAAGACAACGGCGGTTGTGCTCTTGGTGCTGGCAACAGCAGCATGTACAAACCCTGATAGATTTGGCGCGGGCCGCGATGGTAGTGCCGGTGCCGGTGCAGGTGCGAATGCCGGTCTTGGGGCCGGAATGGCCGGATCGGCGAGCGACCCGACAAGCCCGCTTTTCTTTAACCAGACAATCGGTGATCGCGTGCTTTTCGCAGTTGATACATCAACCATCACGCCCGCAGGCCAGACCATTCTGGACGGCCAGGCGCAATGGTTGCTGACCAACGCGGATTACCGCGCTGTGATCGAAGGTCACGCCGACGAGCAGGGCACACGCGAATATAACCTCGCACTTGGCCAGCGGCGTGCAAATGCGGTGCGTGAATATCTGGTGTCGCGCGGTGTGCCATCCAGCCGACTGCAAGTGACGAGCTTTGGCAAGGAGCGCCCCATCGCGGTGTGTTCGGACGAAAGCTGCTACGCCCAAAACCGTCGGGCCGTCACCGTTCTGTCGTTCTCTGCGATGACAAGCTGATCAAGACCTGAAGGAAGCCCCTATGTTGTACCGTATCGCTGTTGTCTGCGCATTGCTGATCTCGCCGCTTCCTGCCCTGGCGCAGCAAGAGACCTTGGCCGATATCAGGCAACAGCTGACCGTGCTTTTTGTTGATGTGCAGCGTCTAAAACGCGAATTGTCAACGACAGGCGGGCTTGGTGCGGGCGTTGCAGGGAACACACCGCTTGATCGTCTGAATGCGATCGAGGCAGAGTTGCAGCGCCTGACGTCGAACACCGAACAGCTCGAATTTCGGGTGAACAGTGTCACGACCGATGCCAATAACCGCATCGGGGATCTGAACTTTCGCCTTTGCGAGCTTGAGCCGGGCTGCGATATCGGCCAACTTGACGACACACCTTTGGGTGGCATCGCAGTCCCGGGTGCTGTTGCGCCTGTGACCAACCCGAACTCAAGCGGCCCCGCTTTGGCCATTGGCGAACAAAGCGACATCGAGCGGGCGCAGGAGGCGCTCGCTGCAGGTGACTTTCGCAGCGCCGTTGACCAGCTTGAGACCTTTGTCGCGACCTACCCCGGCAGTCCGCTGACGTCAGATGCGAATTACTTCCGTGGCGAGGCTTTGGAAGGACTGGGTGAAACGACAAATGCGGCGCGCGCCTATCTTGAGGCTTTCTCGGGCGATCCGACCGGACCAAAGGCACCTGATGCCTTGTTCAAACTGGGGTCGTCTCTTGGAAAGATCGGGCAAACACAAGATGCCTGCCTGACGCTGGCCGAAGTGAACGTCCGTTTCCCCGGCAACGCGACCGTGCTTGATGCCCAGATGGAAATGCAAGCCTTGGGATGCCAGTAAGCCGCCACTCGGACAGCGTTGAGGCACGTTTCCGGGCTGCGGTCACAGCTGCACCAACATCTGATGACGTCATCGGACTTGCCGTATCAGGCGGCGGCGACTCTATTGCATTGATGCAATTGGCTGCGCGGTTGCGTCCCGCAGATACGCTCCGCGCGATTTCGATAGATCACGGTCTTCGTCCCGAAGCGAAAGGCGAGATCGCTTTGGTGGCCGCACAGGCCGGAAAGCTCGGGATTGATCATGCGGTCGTCGATTGGACATGGGACGGCAAAGGCAATTTACAGGCTGCCGCCCGCGAGGGGCGCTGGGCTGCCGTGCGCGACTGGGCCGTGATGCATGACTTGTCCACGGTCTGGTTCGGTCATACCGAAGATGATCAGGTTGAGACGCTTTTGATGCGTCTGGCGCGTGGGTCGGGTATTGATGGTTTGACCGCAATGTATCCGCTGACGCTGCGTGACGGTCTGCAGGTGTTCCGCCCGCTCTTGGGGCTGTCGCGCGCCGATCTGCGCGCTTGGTTGATGCAACAGAAAATCACTTGGGCAGAAGACCCCAGCAATGACGACCCACGATTTGACCGCGTGCGCGCGCGCCAGATGTTCGGACATCTGCAAGCCTTGGGCATGACACGCAAGCGCTTGTTGCAAACCGTCGACCACATGCAAGCGGCACATCTGTCATTGCAAGAGGCGGCACTCGGCTTTGCGAGGCGTCATGTACGGCAAGATGCGGGTGATCTGATTCTGGCACCTGCCGCACTTGATCTTGCCAAGGCCGATGCCCCGCGGCGTGTCATGGCTGCCGCGTTTTCATGGGTCGGCAGCCGCAGCTACCGGCCACGGTTTGAGCAATTGCTGGAAACGGTCGCGCAGGCCCGCAAGGGCATTACGATGACTTTGGGCGGTTGCATCATGACACCTGATGAAGGGGGCGCAGTGCGCCTGATGCGTGAGGCGGCGGCGACAACGTCGGCCGTCCGCTTGCAGTCCGACGCGGGGCGACCTCTGGGCGTGTTTTGGGATAAACGCTGGTTTCTTGAGGGGCCGGTACGCGATACTTTGTCCTTCAAGGCGCTTGGGTCAGGGATCAAGGACTGCGCTGATTGGCGTGCTGCCGGGCTCCCGCGGACATCGCTGATGGCCTCGCCTGCGGTCTGGCAGGGGGATCGTCTGATTGCCGCACCATTGGCCGGTTTATCGCAGGGATGGTCTGCGCGGATTGTCGCGGATTTCCATACATCGGCGTTTGCCATTGAAGATTGAGGTTTAACCTCTATTTTAGATGAAACGCTTGTGTGGCGACTCTGTCGTCCCACTTCCCCATTTCAAAGGAGTTTCCCCCTTGGGCAACGCGCGTAACATGGTCTTTTGGGTCGTCCTGTTCCTTATGGTGCTGGCCCTTTTCAATCTCTTCAGCAGTCCGCAGGGCGCCACAAACAGTGAGACGCGCAGCTATTCTGCTTTTGTCGAAGCCGTCGAAAGTGGCAGCGTAACAAGCGCTGTCATAGATGGTGAGAATATCCGCTTCACTGAGGCAGGTCGCACCTTTACCACGATCCGCCCGCAAGATGCTGAAGTGACACAGCTTTTGCTGGCCGCTGATGTACCGGTTGAGGCGCGGAGCCAGGAAACATCGGTGTTCCAGTCATTCCTGCTCAGCCTGCTTCCCTTCCTGCTTTTGATCGGTGTCTGGATTTATTTCATGAACCGGATGCAGGGCGGCGGCAAAGGTGGTGCGATGGGCTTTGGCAAATCGCGCGCAAAACTGCTGACCGAAAAGCATGGGCGCGTCACGTTTGACGATGTCGCCGGCATTGATGAAGCTAAAGAAGAGCTTGAAGAGATCGTTGAGTTCCTGCGGAATCCACAAAAGTTCTCGCGTCTTGGTGGTAAAATTCCCAAAGGTGCGCTGCTTGTCGGTCCTCCGGGGACAGGTAAAACGCTGCTTGCACGCGCTATTGCGGGCGAAGCCGGTGTGCCGTTCTTTACGATCTCTGGTTCTGATTTTGTCGAAATGTTTGTTGGTGTGGGTGCATCCCGTGTCCGCGATATGTTCGAGCAGGCCAAGAAAAACGCGCCGTGCATCGTGTTCATCGACGAGATTGACGCCGTCGGCCGCGCACGTGGTGTCGGCATCGGTGGCGGCAATGACGAGCGCGAGCAGACGCTGAACCAGCTTCTGGTCGAGATGGACGGGTTTGAGGCCAACGAAGGTGTCATCATTGTCGCTGCGACCAACCGTCGTGACGTGCTTGACCCTGCGCTGTTGCGTCCGGGCCGTTTTGACCGTCAGGTCACCGTGCCGAACCCCGATATCAAAGGCCGCGAAAAGATTTTGGGCGTGCATGCGCGTAAAATCCCGCTGGGTCCTGATGTTGATCTGCGCATCATTGCGCGCGGCTCGCCCGGTTTTTCGGGTGCCGATTTGGCAAACCTTGTCAACGAAGCCGCATTGATGGCGGCACGTGTTGGACGCCGGTTCGTGACGATGGTCGATTTTGAAAGTGCCAAGGATAAGGTCATGATGGGGGCCGAGCGCCGGTCGATGGTCATGACTGCCGAGCAAAAGGAAATGACGGCCTATCACGAAGCGGGCCACGCGATTGTCGGGATCACGCTGCCGAAATGTGATCCGGTCTATAAGGCCACGATCATTCCGCGCGGTGGTGCGTTGGGCATGGTGATGAGCTTGCCCGAAATGGACCGTCTGAACATGTTCCGCGATGAATGCCACCAGCGTCTGGCCATGACCATGGCCGGTAAGGCGGCAGAGACGATCAAATACGGTGCCGATCAAGTCAGCAACGGCCCAGCCGGTGACATCCAGCAGGCCAGCCAACTGGCCCGCGCCATGATCCTGCGGTGGGGCATGTCGGATAAGGTCGGCAACATCGACTATTCCGAAGCGCATGAAGGCTATTCCGGCAATACCGCTGGTCTGTCCGTATCAGCAAACACCAAAGAGTTGATCGAGGAAGAGGTGCGCAGCTTTATCCAGGCTGGCTATGAGCTTGCGCATAAGATCATCACCGAAAAGAACGAAGAGTTCGAGCGTCTGGCGCAGGGTCTGTTGGAGTACGAAACACTGACTGGCGATGAGATCAAACGCGTGATGGCGGGTGAACCACCGCAGGCAGGCAACGATAGCGATGATACGCCGTCTGCGGGCGGGACCCCATCGGTCACGGCGATTCCGAAAACCAAGCCCAAGAAGCCGCGCGCTTCTGATGATGGCGGGATGGAACCGGAACCTTCTGCATAAGAATAAAACGCCGCTCCCAACAGAGCGGCGTTTTTCTTTGGTGACTGCCGATTGAAGCCTTCATTTGTCTGCCGTAAGCAGAGGCCAACGACAAAGAGGAGCGCGTTATGCCTGCATTGGCCCCCACAAAAATCACCGGCGAAGTTGTCTGGATCGGTCATGTGCCCGACCGCGATGCCTCGTTGCGTTCACAAGCTGTGGATATGGCGGAGCTGACCTATGCGGGCATTCCGGGTGAAGTGCATGGCGGTCTGACGCGTCCATCCTGTAGCCGCGTCTTAAGCCAGTATCCGCGCAATACCGACATCCGCAACGTGCGTCAGTTGTCCGTCGTATCTGCCGAGGAGCTGGCCGAGATTGCGACAGCATGTGGGTTGGAAACGCTGGACCCTGCGCTGATTGGCGCGTCTTTGGTGATTGGCGGTATCCCTGATTTTAGTCACCTGCCGCCATCCTCGCGCCTTCAATTCCCTGACGGGTCCACGATTGTTGTTGATATGCAGAACCGGCCCTGCCATTTGCCCGCCAAGGTGATCAACGCGGATCATCCCGGTGCAGGCGACAAGTTCAAAACAGCGGCCAAGGGCAAACGCGGCGTGACGGCTTGGGTCGAACGTGAAGGGCGTATCCATCTTGGTGATACCGTAACGCTGCACGTCCCCGACCAACGCGCATGGGCCCCTTAGGTTTCCCATCCGACACAAGCACGACCTGAACCGACGATTCCGGCGGTGAATATGTCGCAATCACAGTGCATGCCATGATAACCAAGCGCTAGAAGCGATCAGGGACACACACGGCAATTGCCAAGAAATGGGTAAGGTTTTCATGGAATACAAGTCTGACATCGAGATCGCACGCGCCGCACAAAAGCGCCCAATTCAGGAAATCGGCGCGAAACTGGGCATTGAGAGCGACGATCTGCTACCCTACGGCCACGACAAAGCAAAGGTCAGCCAGCGTCTGATTAATGCCGTGCAAGACCGCGCCGATGGCAAGCTGATCCTTGTTACCGCGATCAACCCGACCCCTGCGGGTGAAGGCAAGACAACCACGACTGTGGGTTTGGGTGACGGGCTGAACGCGATCGGCAAGAAGGCCGCGGTTTGTATTCGCGAAGCCTCGCTCGGGCCATGTTTCGGCATGAAGGGCGGTGCTGCGGGCGGTGGCTATGCCCAAGTCGTGCCGATGGAAGACATGAACCTGCACTTCACAGGCGACTTCCACGCGATTACATCGGCGCATAACCTACTGTCGGCGATGATTGATAACCATATCTACTGGGGCAACGCACTCGAGATCGACATCCGCCGCGTGGTGTGGCGGCGCGTGCTGGACATGAATGACCGCGCCTTGCGCCAGATCACAACGTCGTTGGGCGGTGTGGCGAACGGTTTTCCGCGTGAGGCGGGCTTTGACATTACTGTGGCATCCGAGGTCATGGCGATCCTGTGCCTGGCCCGCAATCTGGACGATTTGCAAAAGCGTCTGGGTGATATCATCGTGGCTTACCGCCGCGACCGGACACCTGTCTATTGCCGTGACATCAAAGCTGATGGCGCGATGACAGTGCTGTTGAAGGACGCAATGCAGCCAAACCTTGTGCAGACGCTGGAAAACAACCCCGCCTTTGTACATGGCGGCCCTTTTGCCAATATCGCGCATGGCTGTAATTCGGTTACGGCGACAACGACCGCGCTGAAGCTGGCGGACTATGTGGTCACAGAGGCAGGTTTCGGTGCCGATCTTGGTGCCGAGAAGTTTATGAACATCAAATGCCGCAAGGCGGGCATTGCGCCGTCTTGTGTTGTGGTTGTTGCCACAGTGCGCGCGATGAAAATGAACGGTGGTGTGGCCAAGGCCGATCTCGGCACAGAGAATGTTGCGGCGGTCGAGGCAGGCTGTGCGAACCTGGGGCGGCACATCGAGAACGTCAAATCCTTTGGTGTACCGGTCGTCGTGGCGATCAACCATTTCGTCACTGATACAGATGCCGAAGTTGAGGCGGTCAAAGCCTATGTCGCAACCCAAGGGTCCGAGGCGATCCTGTGCAAACACTGGGCTTTGGGATCAGAAGGCACCAAGGATCTTGCGACCCGTGTGGCCCAGATTTCCGACGCAGACGAGGCAGATTTTGCACCGATCTATCCCGATGACATGAGCCTTTTCGACAAGATTGATACCATTGCCAAGAAAATCTACCGCGCTGATGGGGTTGTTGTTGATGGCAAAATTCGCGAGCAGTTGAAGACATGGGAAGAGCAGGGATATGGCGATCTGCCGGTCTGTATGGCCAAGACGCAGTACAGCTTTACCACCGATCCCACACAGCGCGGCGCGCCGACAGGGTTTACCGTGCCGGTCCGTGAGGTGCGTTTAAGCGCAGGTGCCGGCTTCATCGTGGCAATCTGCGGCGAGATCATGACCATGCCGGGTCTGCCACGTGTCCCTTCCGCCGAGCAGATCATGCTGAATGATGCAGGCGAGATCGAAGGGCTGTTCTAACTGACATGGGCGGGGCCATGCCGCGCCCATTTTCTATCCGACCAACAAAGAGAAGACGTAATGACTGCAACAGTAATTGACGGAAAAGCCTTTGCCGCAAAGGTCCGCGTGCAAGTCGCCGAAGGTGTGGCCAGGCTGAAGGCTGATCATGGCATTACCCCGGGTCTGGCTGTTGTGCTGGTGGGCGAAGACCCTGCCAGTCAGGTTTATGTGCGGTCCAAGGGCAAGATGACCGTCGAGGTCGGGATGGCGTCGTTCGAGCACCGGCTGGATGCGAACACCTCCGAGGCCGATTTGTTGGCGCTGATTGCGCAGTTGAATGCTGACCCTGCGGTGCATGGTATTCTGGTGCAATTGCCGCTGCCTGCACATCTGAACAGCGATCTGGTAATCAACAGCATCGATCCGGCCAAGGACGTGGACGGGTTTCATATCTCGAACGTGGGCCTGTTGGGTACGGGGCAGAAAAGCATGGTGCCGTGTACGCCTTTGGGCAGTCTGATGATGCTGCGCGATCATCACGGGTCGCTGTCGGGCATGAATGCCGTGGTCATCGGCCGCTCGAATATCGTCGGCAAACCGATGGCGCAGCTTTTGCTGAATGATAGTTGCACCGTCACAATCGCCCATAGCCGGACAAAGGATTTGCCCGATGTCGTGCGGCAGGCCGATATCGTTGTGGCTGCGGTGGGCCGTCCGCAGATGGTAACGGGCGATTGGATCAAACCGGGTGCGACCGTGATTGATGTAGGCATCAACCGGATCGACAAACCCGAAGGCGGCACCCGTCTGGTGGGGGATGCCGATTATGATAGCTGCGCCGCTGTCGCCGGTGCGATTACCCCTGTGCCCGGTGGTGTGGGGCCGATGACCATCGCCTGCCTTCTGGCCAATACGCTGACGGCTTGTTGCCGTGCAAACGGGTTGACAGAGCCTGAGGGCCTGACCGTCTAAACAGGCACAGGGATGGCTTTGTGTCCTGTCAGGATTGCGATGACCTGTCCGCTGAAGTGTTTGCGCAAGTCTGCTGTGTGGCTGGAAAGCCCGCCGGTATAGGCACCATAGGCGGGCAGAATCAGTCTGTGCTCATCACAAAGGAACGCGGGCCTGCTGCGCCCTGCAACGCGGTGTTTGGGGTGATAATGGCCCGACACTTCGGCCCTTTCGGCCGTGGCGATGTGGCGGAACATCAGCGTGCCGATCATCATTTGCGCCCTATGCGTTCCGCCAAGGTCAATCGGGCCCGGATCGTGATTCCCTTCGATCCAGACCCATGATTTTCCCGCCTGCAAACGCGTGAGCCAAAGCCGTGCATCCTCATCCAGACTGTTGGCGGCATCAAGATCGTCGAAGCTGTCTCCGAGGCAGATGACCTGTCGGGGTTGGGTCGCGATGATATCGGCCTCAAGTTTCTGCAAGGTTTCCTGCACCTCGTAAGGGGGTAACATCACGCCACTGCGTCGCGCGATCCGTTCGGATTTGCCAAGATGCAGATCAGAGACGCAGAGCACTGCGTGTTCAGACAAATACAGCGCACCTGAGGGCATGGCGCTGCATCGGGTTCCGCAAAAATCAAAGCTATAGGCGTTCATGCTCTGTTCTTGAGGTAAGTCCGATGCGAGTTCAAGCGTCAAAGCGATGACACGCCGGCAGCGGCCATCAGACGGGCGGCTTCTTCTTCCATCAGACGTTCTTGGCCCGCGCCAGCGACCGCGATCCGCCCCTGTTCGAGGAACATGGGCAGGGAGAGCGGGGTGACGCGGTCGAGGGTCAGATGGTCGATCCGCCCTGCGGTGCGTGTCAGCATTTCTTCGATCCGCCCAAAGTCGACCAGCCCGCGCATCGCCTCTTCGCGGGTGATCCGCAGCATCAGGTGATCGGGATCATATTTCGACAGGGTGTCATAAAGGATGTCAGAGGAAAACGTGGCCTGTCGTCCGCTTTTGCGGGCTTGGGGCAGGTTGCGTTCAATCAGGCCCGCAATCGTGGCCGCACCGCGGAATGTCCGTTTCATCACCGCATTGCCCGACAACCATGTTTCAAAATCCGCGCGCATATTGTCGGGTTGCAGCAAGGGGGTGGGGTCTGTGACAGGATCAAGGCCCCAGATCAGCGTCGCATAATCGGTAGCGACAAAGCCCATGGGATGCAGGTTCAATTCTTCCATGCGCTGAGTGACGAGCATGCCAAGGGTCTGCATCGCGTTGCGCCCCGCAAACCCGTAGATACAAAGATGATGGCGCCCTTCGTGCGGAAAGTTCTCGACAAGGATACGGTCTGCTTCAGGCAGCTTGGAAAACATGCGCTGCAGGCCTAGCCATTCAGCGGTATGTGCGGGCAGTTCGGGCCAGTCGGGTTGGTCGAACATGCGCAGGATGCGCTGCGACAGCTGGGTGGAATTGGCAAATTTCGTACCCATGAAGGTGGCAATTTTCGGTGTTTTGTCGGCGCGGCGCGATACCTCGACTGTCATCTCCTTCAGGTTCTCGTAGCGGACAACCTGTCCGCCGATCAGGAACGTATCGCCGGGGGTCAGGGTGGCGGCAAAGGCCTCTTCCACCTCACCCAAAGGTTTGTAATTGCCTTTCATGCGTACCTTGAGGGTGTCTGTATCCTGAATGGTACCAAGGTTCATGCGGATACGCTGCGCTGCCCGCGGGTCGCGCAACTGCCAGCGCCCGTCGGCGGTTTGCAGCAGGCGTTTCCACTTGTCATAGGCGCGCAGGGCATAGCCGCCAGTGGCGCAAAAATCGAGGCAGTCATCAAAGGCTGCGCGCGACAGATCGCGATAGGCACCGACAGTCTTGATTTCGCGGTAAAGCGTATCCGCGTCGAAGGGGCCAGCGCAGGCGGTGATCAGGATATGCTGGCACATCACGTCGCGCGGACCGGCACCTTTGGGGTCACCGTCAAGGTCATGGGCTTTGACGGCCTCGAGTGCAGCGACGCATTCGACCACTTCAAAGCGATTGGCAGGCACCAAAAGCGCCTTGGAGGGCGCGTTGTAACGATGGTTCGCGCGCCCGATACGTTGCACCAGCCTTTTGACGTTCTTGGGCGCACCAACCTGTATCACCAAATCGACGTCACCCCAGTCGATCCCCAGATCAAGCGAGCCTGTGCAGACGATCGCGCGCAATTGTCCGGCGACCATCGCGCCCTCAACCCGTTCGCGTTGTTCGCGGGCAAGACTGCCGTGGTGGATGCCGATGGGCAGGTCGTCAGTATTGGCGAGCCAGAGGTTGTGAAAGAAAATCTCGGCCTGCGCGCGGGTGTTGTGAAAGATCAGCGTTGTCTTGTGTTTCTTGACCTCGTCGAGCACCGCAGGGATCGCGTATTTGGCCCCGCCACCGGTCCATGGGGGCTTTTCTTGCGTCACCAGCATAGAGATATCCGGATCAGGGCCAGGATCGGCCTTGATGATATCACAAGGATCGGGATGGCGGGCAAGTTGGCGCGCGATGGCATCCGGATCTTCGACCGTGGCCGAGAGCCCGACACGCCGCAGATCCGGGGCCAGCGTTTGCAGGCGGCTGAGCGCGAGCATCAGTTGATCGCCGCGTTTGCTTTCGGCGAGCGCGTGGATTTCATCGACGATGATACGTTGCAAGCCTTTGAAGATACGCGGGGCATCCTCATAGCTAGTGAGTAACGCAAGCGATTCAGGGGTAGTCAGCAGGATATGCGGTGGATCGGCGCGTTGGCGGCGTTTTTGGGTATAGGTCGTGTCACCTGTGCGGTCCTCGATGCGGATGGGCAGGGCCATTTCTTCGACAGGGCGGCGCAAGTTGCGTTTGATGTCGGCAGCGAGCGCCTTCAGCGGGGAGACGTAGAGGGTGTGCAGGCCTTCATGCGTGCCGTCTGCCAGTTCGGTCAGGGAGGGCAGGAAGCCTGCCAGTGTTTTGCCACCGCCCGTCGGTGCGATGAGCATGAGGGCAGGACTTGATGCCTGATCCAGCATGGCCTGTTGATGCGGGTGGATGGTCCAGCCGCGGGTGGTGAACCAGTCTTGGAAAAGGGGGGGCAGGGTGGTCATACCGCTAAGGTGACCTGCGTGGGCGGTGCGTCAAGACGCACCTTACGTTTTGCGCGCTTACAAAGAAAAAAGGCCCCCATGCGGGGGCCAATTAGGGGAAATGTTAGTGAACGATCTCTTCTTCTTTCACGAACATATTGGCCCAGGCGCGGTCAATCAGCTCGGGCGACATCTGGTAAGGGATGCCCTCGAATTCGCAGATCGAAATCATCTGGTCGATCAGGAAGATCGGCTGGTAGTTCGCGTAGACGTTGTCGATTTCCGGATAGCGCACGTTCAGCAGGTGCACGAGCGTATCTTCATCCAGCGGCATTTTGCGTTTGCGCGCGACCATTGCAAAGATTTTGAGGAAGTCTTCCTGGTTCGGGCCATCAATCTTGATCTTGTAGAAGATACGACGCAGGGCCGCTTTGTCGAAGATCGCGTTGGGGTGGAAGTTGGTCGAGAACACAACGAGCGTATCGAAGGGCACTTCGAACTTTTCACCTGACTGCAGCGCAAGAATATCCTTGTTCTCTTCCAGCGGAACAATCCAGCGGTTCACAAGCGTCTGCGGCGGTTCCGCCTGACGGCCAAGGTCGTCCACGATAAAGATGCCGCCGGTTGATTTCAGCTGCAAAGGGGCCTGATAGGTCCGTGCTGTCGGGTTATAGACAAGGTCGAGCATCGACAGTGACAATTCACCGCCCGTAATCACGGTGGGGCGTTCGCAGCGGACATAGCGGGTGTCAAACCGGCCAGATGTGCGGCGCAGGCTGTTGGGGTCATCTACGTCATCTTCGGCAGCGCTGTGCACGATCGGGTCATAAACGGTGATCACCTGACCGGAGTATTCAATTGCGCGTGGCACATAGATTTTATCGCCCAATGCGTCGCGAATACCGTTCGAGATTGAGGATTTACCGTTACCGGGTGGTCCGTACATCAGAATTGAACGACCGGCGCTGACCGCAGGGCCGAGGTTGGACAACAAGTCTTCCGGCAGAACAAGATGCCCCATCGCTGTTTGCAACTGGTCGCGGGTCAGTTGGATATTGCGGATCGACTGGCGCTGGATCTGTTGCCGATAGATATCAAGCGGCACAGGCATCGCGCCATAATATTCGGACTGGCCAAGCGCATCGAGTGCGCGTGCGCGACCTGCATCGGTCAGCTGATAACCCATTTCGTTGCCGCTATTGGCGTTGAGTGTACCAGTCGCTTCCAGCAAAAGCTGGCCCCGTGCCATATCGACCAGTTCCTGTGTGACAGGGATCGGCAGGCAGATGGCACGGCTGATTGCCGACACCAGATCAAGGTTCATGCGGAACATCGTTTTGATCAAGATGTCGCGCATCATGGCCATTGGCAAAAGCATGGCTTCGAGGCTGCGTGGCGCCGGAGGCGCCATTACACCGTTTGTTTGAACATTCATATCAGGTCCCGCCCATCAAAAACACATCCTGGCCGCAGACTCAGCGGCAGATGCCGGTGAGTGTAGTGGAAACTATGGCAAAATAGTGAATAAACATGTGCCTGTCCAAGGCATTGCACAGGTTATCAGCGATAAACGGCAACAAGTCCCAGATATAGTACAAGCGTCATGCTCAGCGGAAAGCCTTTGGGGAAATACCGGCCGGCGTTCCAGCTTTTCCACTCTGCCACCGGTCGTTTCAGCGGAGTGAGGCGAAACAGCGTGTGTACAAACAGGGCCCCAAGAAGGCTGGCGGCGAAAACACGCAAAATCACGTCGATATCCGACATGACAAAGAAGGGGGCCATTGCGGCGATGAGTTTGGCGTCTCCACCGCCCATCAAACGCAGGGCCCAAAGCGCCATACAGATCACCAGAGCGATGGGAAAATGCAGCCATTGCCACAGATACATTTCCCATCCAAATGCAAAGGGACCGAGCACCGCATAGACGCCAAGCATGACCGCCACCGTTTTATTGGTGATCTTCATGTCGCGCATGTCATTCCATGAAATGATCAATGCCAGCGGAATGACGGCCGGAAGAAACCAGTAGGCGGCGATGGCTGTCATTCCTGATTACGCCTAGTTGCCGGTGTTGTTTTCTAGCGCTTCCAATGCGCGGGCGGCCTCTTCAAAAAATTGAGGATGGGTATTGATCGCGTCATTCAACAGCGACTTGCCGATCGTGATGTCGTTTTGCTTGATCGCGGCAAGGGCCATCGTGTGCATCAACTGTGCGCGCTCAATCTGGGTCATGGGGATGACTGGGATCGCATAATTGCGCTGTGCCCCGCGCGCCAGAACCAGATTGTTCTTGGCGGTGAACATATTGCTGTTGAAACGCAGCGCATCACCAAAAAGACGCTCGGCGGCGGCATAATCGCCCCTTGTCAGTTTCGAGAAACCCCAGTTGTTGTAAACCGTGGCCGGGCGTGTCGTCAGACCAACGGCCGTCTCGTAGAAGCTGTCTGCCTTGTCCCACTGCTGGCGGCTGTCTGCGACCATGGCTTCCAGCCGGTAACGCTGGAATGTCTCATAGGTGGGGGGGACGGTGTTCAGTGTTGCCGCGGCTTCATCCCATTGGTTTGCACGGATGAATGCATCGGCCAGTTCAACGCGGTCCGTGTTTGATGACGCTTCATTCGCGACAACAGCCTGCCATGCTGTGATGGCCTCGGTGGGTCGCTTGGCGCGGATCAGTGACTTTGCCAAGCCGCGCTGCAGGTCGATCCGCCCGGGGTCATTGGCATTGGCGTTGGCGAAATAGCGCACGGCCTCATCTGGGTCGCCGACAGTCAGCATCACATCGTTGAGGTTGGTTTCGTCGACGACGTTGATATCTTGCATGGCACGTTCGACCTGTGCCTCGCCGGATTGATCACACGCGGACAACCCGATGGTTGCCGCAAAAAGCGTCAGTATAATTGGGTGGCGCATGTTTCTGCGTCCTCTTGCTGCTCTTGCCTATAGTGGTTCCGACATCAACACAAAATCACCTGCACCGCGCCGGATCAGATTAAAGTTCTGATATTCTTGTGCATCATTATTGATCGGATTTTCCAATTTTGCGAGCGCTAAGCGCAAATTGTCGCGGATTTCGTCCGAATTTCCGTTATCCGCGGCAAATGCGCGACGGAAAACCTCGCTTGCCTCACTGACATTCCCCCTTTCCATCAAGATGACGCCAAGATTGTTCCATGCGGGCGGGAATGTCGGGTCTTCTTCAACCGCACGACGCAGCCAGCGTTCGGCCTGTCCCAAACGCCCCAGATTGAGGTTGGCCGATCCGATAGCGGACATCGTATCGACATTCAGGCCCTGTTGTGCGGCAGCGCGGTTATAGGCTTTCAGGGCCAATTCATATTCACCTGCGGCCATCAGGCGGTGGCCAACGATCAGGCCGTCGGCACTTTCGCCGCGCGCAACGCCGGGCGCAAATACGCCATCCGGAGAACGATTAAGGCCGCCTGTCGTGCAGGCGGCCAAGAATAACATGACAAGGCTAACGCCAAACGGCCGTAGCTTCATGGCGGGTGAGCCTCCTAGCCTAGGTTGACGGCAATCGCATAGATTGACGGGCCAATCAGCATTGCCATCAGCGGCGGCACGGTGAGCATCATGGTCGCCAAAGTCATTTTCGTCGGCAGCTTGTTCGCCTTTTCCTCGGCGCGCATCACGCGTTTGTCGCGCATTTCTGCGGAATAGACCCGCAACGCGTCCGCAATAGAGGTACCAAATTGCGATGATTGCACCAGCACAGTGACAAAGCTGGCAATATCCGGAACACCACAACGATCCGACATATCCCTGAGAACCGTATTTTTGTCTTTACCGGCCTTGGCTTCCTGGCTGACGATTTCGAATTCATCGGCCAGATCAGGAAAGCCGGATTTCAGCTCGCGTGCGACGCGGATGATGGACTGATCCAAAGATTGACCTGCCTCGACGCAGACCAGCATCATATCAAGACTGTCGGGAAAGGCGTTCGTAATCGCTTCCTGGCGCATTTGCTGGCGACGTGTCACCCAATATTTTGGCATGACGTAACCGAAACCGCCCGGGATCAGGATCCACATCGCAAGTTGCTGGGTCGTGGCCTCGACGCCTGTTGTCATCTGGAAGAGCGTGTATGCGCCACCGCAGATCAGGCCAAAGATACCCAAGGCGAATTGCAGAAAGTTGTAAATCCGCACCGAATTTTTGCCACGGTAACCGGCCTGCAGCAATTTCAGTTTGATCGCAGAATATTCTTCGGCGTTCTGCGGTTCGAGAAAGTTGGCGTATTTCTCGAGCTTGTCCTTGCCGGAGGCGGAGCGCAGCTGTTTGCCTTTACCCTTTTTTCCGGCATCGGGCGACGTGTTCGCAGCCTTGATCCGGTCAAGAGGATCAACCTCCCGCTTGAGCAAAACAGGTAGCGTTACCAAGATAAGAAATACGCCGAGTAAACCGACAATCATCAAAGGACCGTAGGGCCCCAGCTGATCAATGATCATTGTTTGGATATTTTCCATCCGGTCCCCCTTAGACTTTAATGTTGACCAAGGCCCGCATCACCAACAGGTTCACCACGAGGAATGCGACCACGATCAGAACCGCAGGAATGAACAGCGGGCTTGTCATAACTTCATCATAATAATCCGGTTTGACAAGATTGATACCAAGCAATGCCAAAATCGGGAATGCCGATAGCAGATTACCGGACCATTTCGCCTCAGCCGTAATCGCGGCAACGCGGCGGAACAGACGAAAGCGTGCGCGGATCACTTTGGCCAAACCATCAAGAATTTCGGCAAGGTTACCACCGGACGTTTGCTGGATCGTCACCGCAACCGCCAGAAAGCGCATGTCCTGATTGTCGAGCCGTTCCGCCATCGCCTTGAGCGTTTCACCCATATCGCGACCATAGGCGGCCTCGTCCGAAATCATGCCCATTTCCGTACCCAACGGGTCTGGCACTTCGCGTGCCACAATGCTGACGGCAGACGAAAACGGGTGCCCGACGCGCAGCGAACGCACCATCAGCTCCACAGCTTCCGGCAGTTGCTCTGCAAGCATATTCATACGCTTGTTGGCTTTGCCGTTCACCCAGACATAAACGCTCCCGATGCCCATCAGTACCGCAACAAGTGCGCGGATCGGGACGCCAACGGCGGTCAATGCCGTCAGAAGAGCAAAGGAAACACCGCTGAGCACCACCATCATCAGCATCAATTGAACCGGTGTGAATGCGATATTGGCTTTTTGTGCGCGATCAGCCAGCAAAGAGTATACGGGAATACTCTGTGACTTCATGTGCTGGGTCATCTCCTTGCGGAGTTGATCCAGGACCTGCTCGCGGCTTCCACCTTTGTCGAGCATGTCCAGACGGCGGTTGACCTTGCCGTCCATGCTGATCGACTTGCCGAAAATGACAAGATAGGCGCCCTGAACCAGCGCCAGAACGGCGACAAAGATCAGGACATAGATAAGTGGTTCGACTGAAATCATGTCGGCTACTCCGCGACCATCGGTTCAAAGATGGCTGGTGGAAGGTCATAACCCCAAAGCTTGAAGCGCTCGGAGAAGTGGCTGCGGACACCGGTTGCCGTGAAGTGACCGATGATCTTGTTGTCAGGGGTCAGGCCCACACGCTGATACCGGAAGATCTCTTGCATCGAGATGACATCGCCTTCCATGCCGGTGATCTCGGTGATGGATGTCATGCGACGCGAGCCATCCTGCAAGCGGGACGCCTGCACGATCAGGTTCACAGCCGAAGAGATCTGGCTGCGCATTGCTTTGATCGGCATTTCGATACCGGCCATCGCAATCATGTTTTCCAGACGCGACACACCATCGCGGGCGCTGTTGGCGTGGATCGTGGTCATGGATCCGTCGTGGCCGGTGTTCATGGCCTGCAACATGTCGATGACTTCTTCACCACGGGTTTCGCCCACGATAATGCGGTCAGGGCGCATCCGCAGGGCGTTTTTCAGACAATCACGCTGGGACACGCCGCCTTTGCCTTCCACGTTGGGTGGACGGCTTTCCATGCGGCCCACATGCGTTTGCTGCAGTTGTAGTTCCGCCGTATCCTCAATCGTCAGAATGCGCTCTGCATCGTCGATAAAGCCGGACAGCGCGTTCAGGGTTGTGGTTTTACCTGAACCCGTACCGCCGGAAACGATAATATTCAGGCGGGTGGACACTGCGGCCTGAAGGTAGGCGGCCATCTCCTCGGTAAAGGCGCCGAATTTGACAAGCTCTTCGATGCCAAGCTTATCTTTTTTGAACTTACGAATGGAAACAAGCGAGCCGTCCACCGCAATTGGTGGCACCATCGCGTTGAAACGCGAGCCATCGGCAAGACGGGCGTCAACATAAGGGTTGGATTCATCAACGCGCCGGCCGACCGCAGACACGATCTTGTCGATAATCCGCAGCAAATGCCGTTCGTCTTTGAACGTAATGTCGGTCAGTTCCAGACGTCCGTCACGTTCTACAAAGATCTGTTGCGGTCCATTGACCAGAATATCGTTCACGGTCTCGTCTTTGAGCAAGGTTTCCAGCGGGCCAAGCCCGGTGACCTCGAAGAAAAGATCCTGACTCAATGTCTGGCGCTCATCGCGGTTCAGGACGATTCCCATCTCTTCGAGGGTTTCGTTTGCGATTGCGTTGATTTCCGAGCGCAACTCCTGTTCGGAGGCGGTTTCAAGCGCTGCAAGGTTCAGGTTGTCCAGCAGGGCCTTGTGCAGCTCAAGCTTGATTTCGCCCAAACGTTCCTTGCGACGTTTTTCCTTGTCCATCGGGGCCACTTCGCCCGGACGCCGTGCCTGGGTTGTCTTGTGAAGCGGCTTGCGTCCGTCATCCGCTTTTGTTGGCGTCACTGCCGCAATGTCAACTTTGGCAGGGGCCGTTGGTGCGATCGCGGCGGCGTCTTTTGGTAGAGTTGGTTTTTTATATTTTGAAAACATAGTGTTACCTCTCAAGCATTCGCTTCGGCTGTATCTGCTTGGTTGACATCATGGATCGACTTCGCGAGCTTCATAATTTCTTTTCGCAGGGCATTCTTCGGTACGGTTTCCGCCATTGGGGCCCCGTGGTCGGCCGCCTGCACGACAGGTTTGCCGCCATCGGGCAGTTGAACTTCGATGGAAATACCAAGGTTGTCTGAAAGGCGCTTCACGCGGCTTTTCCCGTTCATGTCAGTAAATCCGGGCGCGCGGTTCAGCAGGAATCGTATCTTCTCAAACGGCAAATCCTCGGACTGTAGCGCGCGCTTGAGACGCAGTGTATTCTGCGCCGAGCGCATATCAAGCTCAATCATCGCGAAATAGACATGTGCCATTTCAAGAACGGTCTGGGACCATTCCACCATCGTTGAAGGCATATCAATGATGACATAGTCAAAGTTGCTGGCCGCCATCTGTATCACGCGCGTGATGTCATCCGGCGTGATCATATCAAGCGGAATCATGTCCATCGGCGCAGTCAGCACATGCAGCTTGTCACCATAGGTCAGGGTCGCCTGCATGAAGGTTTCCGCATCCATTGACGCTGTGTCGGTCAGCAATTCAAGAACGGTTTCGCGGCGTGGCAGGTCCAGATATGTCGAGGCAGAGCCGAACTGAAAATCGAGGTCGATCAGGCAGACCTTTGGCGGGTCTTTTTTGTCAACGTTTGTCAGCTCCCATGCAAGGTTGACGGCCAACATGGTGGCGCCGGTCCCCCCTGCTAGACCGTGAATGGGAATGATAACTCCCGAACGGTCACCACTGACCTGAAACCCTTTTTCACCGCTTTGCGGTGCAGGGGTTTCCTGCTTGGTTAACACGCGTTCAATTGCACGCGCCAATTCATTCTCAGGAAGCGGGTAGGGGACAAATTCGTCTCCGCCTTCGCGCAACAGCTGGTGGAGTGCGGTCGGACTTACATCTTCCGCGATCAGGATCACTTTTACCGAAGCCGCTTTGGCCGCGGCGATGACCTCGGAGATGGTTGCAAGATTGTCTTCGTCCTCGGCGTCCATAGCGAGTGTAACAAATTGCAGGCCGCGCGCATCAGGCTGGCCAAGAAATGCAATGGCATCCTCAAAACTGAGGTCACCCCATGCATCGCCCAAAGCCGCTTCCATATCTTCGATCAAAAGATCAAAGTTCTGCACGTCACGACTTATCGTGCACGCCACGATCTGTGGCGGGTCGCTTTGGACAACTGGGCTTGTACTCATCTTCTTGATGTCCCCATCACTTAATTTCACTCAAAATAACCAGCCAGAAGTAAGACTCACCTACCATACCGGCCAGATTTGCCTAAACCATGGCAATAAAACCAACTTATGGTCCAATCATTAATGGGAAATTTGTCGATAATAGGACCAAATCAACTCGACTGTGCAGATATTTGCGACGATTTGCAATTCTTTGGTCAAATGTTGACGCCGGATATAGAATCCGGCGTCAACGAAGCGCGTCAGCGCATTTTCTTATAGGCCGTCTGTCGCAGTCGAGGTGGCCGGAGCAGCACTTGCAACATATTCGCGGAAGATAACCGCGGCGTATTTGCCGTTCAGAAGCATTGGATCGCTCTCAACGAATCCAGTCACCTCTGTGACCGTGCGACGGTTGCGACGCTCGCGTCCTTCGGTCACAACAAGCGGTTGCGTTTCACCAAAGGAGACGACCGCTTCCAGTCGGCTACGGTCAATCCCTTGTGACGCCAGGAACGACACAACGGTTTGTGCACGGCGCAACCCGAGTGAACGGTTATAGCCCTGGCTACCGACAAGGTCAGTGTGGCCGTAGACCTTGAAGCGGACTTCAGGGAACTGACGGATCCAATCTGCCTGTCGCATCAGTGTTGCCTGCGCATCCGCGTCCAGCACTGTTGAATTAAAGGCAAAGTTCACCGTTGTGTTCACATCTGCTGCAAACCGACGCGCAAGATTGATTGTGTAATCCTGTGCCCCTGTCTGAACCAGACGGTTGTTCATTGTGGCTTCGCCAAAATCACCAGAGTCGATCGTTGACCCTGCCTCAGTAAAGAACGAAGAAGCTGCGATTTGCCTGTCAGCGGATGAGCAGGCGCCCAGTGTTGCGGCCGCGATGGCTGCTGTCATTATGTATTTCATCGACTTACGCTCCAATCATTCGTCAAGGACATAGCCGTAGGACCCGCTAAAGTCCTGGCGTGCCACTTCGCCTGCACCACCTGTTGATGGACCACCTGTCCGGGCCACTTGGCCGAAGAGGAAGAGCCCTTGCTCGGTGGGTGGGCGCACACGATCTGTTGGCAAGGCCAACGCTTCGCCCCGTGTCGGTGAGACAAGGTGTGGCGTCACAATAATCACCAGTTCAGTCTGGCGACGGGAGAATTCAGCGCTTCTGAACAGTGCGCCAAGGACAGGGATATCCCCGACCCATGGAACCTGACCGTTCAAGTCGTTGAAGTCATCCGAGAGCAATCCGGCAATTGCAAAGCTTTCGCCATCACGCATCTCAACTGTGGTCGATGTTTCGCGACGGCTGAAAGCATCTACAGAAAAGCCGTTTGCCTGAAAGCCGCTGGACGGGTCGATCGCCGATACCGCGGCGCTGAGTTCCAGATTGATGATGTCGCCATCAATCACCCGTGGAATAAAGCTAAGCTCGACACCGAACGGTTTGTATTCAACCGAGATCGTTCCGCCTTCGTTTGACGATGGTACAGGATATTCACCGCCGGCAAGGAATGTCGCTTCCTGGCCGCTGAGCGCTGTCAGGTTCGGCTCTGCCAAAGACCGTACAACACCCCGTGTTTCAAGCGCTTCAAGCAAGATGCCTACTTCGAGGCTTCCTGCACCGAAGCCAAACACAAACGCACCAGTGTTGGAGTTTGAAGCTGGAACAGAGTTGTTCAGGGCGCCGTTGATCGCACCTTGGCCAACTGTGCGGTTTGTACCGCCCGTGATGCCAACGTCGTCCCCGAACCCAAGGCCCGAAAGTGCAAGCGACGATGACAGTGCTTTACTGACCGAACGCTGCATTTCAGCAAACCGTACTTTCAGCATCACTTGCTGTGTGCCGCCGACGGTCATCAGGTTTGACACGCGTTCGGGTGCGTAGCGCTCTGCAAGATCCAGTGCCCGATCAAGACGTGCAATCGAGCTTACTGTGCCGGACAGAACGATACCGTTATTCGCGGTGCGGACCTCGATGTTTTCGCCTGGCAGAATTTGCGTCAGGCGCTCTTTGAATTCCGCCATGTCGGGGGACACATGCACCTCAACGTTCGTAATCAGACGCCCGTTTTCACCCAGAAGGGTCAGGGTCGTGCGGCCGGGCTCTTTGCCCAGGACGTAGATTGTGCGGTCCGACAACGACGAAATGTCCGCGATGCCAGGGTTCGCAATCGATAGTTCGGTGAAGGGCACATCGCTCTCCACAACAACGGCCCGACTCATCGGAACGCTCAGTGCACTGGACGCCGCGCCGCGCAGAACGCGCAACGTTTCGGCCGGTGCAATACTCGGTGCTGCCGCAGTAAGCGACAACGTTAAGCCAGCAATAGCTGCCTTTAAGAATTTGTCATATTTCATAAGTGACCTGCCTCTCCGATCACGCCTCGTTTTAACGGGTCTTCCCGCCCATGATCTCTCGACCATGAGGCACGCGCATATTTATTGCAATAATCAAGGTGTTGGAGGGCAGAGCGAATGTGGATTAAACGCAACACTAGCTAGGCAGTGTGTAAATGATGGCGCCCCACACAAGATTTAGCGGGGCGCGAGAAAGATGTTGTCAATTCAGCTCGTTGGCCAAATCAGTTGGCGCATTCGACTTCGACTTGAATACGTTCGGTGCCATTGCGCTGGGTAACAAAGCAGCGTTCTTCCTCGACAACCTCTGGCTCCGGTGCACGCACCTCTTCCACAATTCCAAGGACATCACGGATGTTGGTTTCAATCGTCGTGTCACCAGCGTCAAGATCATTGCGACCTACAGGTGTGAGGGACAGTACGCCTGCTGACTGAAGCACTTGCAGGTCTGCAAAGTCTTCTTGGGATACCTGAATAACGACCCCGCCATTCCTTGCGTCCATCGCAATGATTTCAAGGCGGCTTTTGACGAGGCGCGAAATGCTTTGCCCGCCGTCCACCCGGCCGACCCAATAAAGATCGATCAGATCAGAGTTTCGTAGATCACCTGCGAACGCTTGGGTCATGTTATTGGGCAGTGGAAAGGCGCGCATACCGGGATCAAGCAGCGCGGTGATACCCTGCGGCGCCCCTGCTTCTGTCACTTTTGCGTTCAAGATCGGTTCATTCGCTTGCATGGGGATGCGGACAACGCGCGGCACGTTCAGACCTTGGGGAAACAACTCTTCTTCTGTTGCAAACACGCCATCGGGCAAATAATCGCGCGCATATTTGATGATCTGGACGTCATCTACTGTCAGCAGGTCACCATATGTCAGCGACCGCGAAGGCGCGTAAATGTCCACAGTCCGAAGTGCAGTTGCAGAACGCTGGCGTTCACGCTCCAATTGGGATGCCTGCGTTTCCATATATTGGTTCACCATATACACGGCGAAGCCAGCAAGCCCCATCCCAATCAAAAGTACCAATCCAAAAACTGCGCGCATTTCCAAGCCTCTCGTTTCACGCCCTTTGGGCCAAAGGGTCGATCACATCTTTATATTAAATTTGCTGTCCGATTGCCAATTTTGCAAGACTCATACGGAGCGACAGTAAATTCACGTGTCTCAACAGCAGAGTTAACTGGTGTTCCGCATTGGTGCAATCGGTTTGGTTCTGCGGTAGAAAACAGCAACCGCCTTGCAAAAAATTGCTGCTTCGTGCCGTGACCACTGTCGTGTTTTACAACAGCTTACGAGGCGCGGTGATCGTGCTGAAACCATAAAAGGTCTATGGAAGCTCGACATTATCCATAGCAAGCTCGATGTCATTGGCCAGATCAGTGGTGCCACCACTGAAAGTTTGCACAACGACCAGACCCAATGTGCAGATTGCAGCGGTCAAAACCACAAAGTCGACAGTGATGGCACCGTCTTGATCGTCGAGAAAAGCCGAAAATAGAGGTTTCATTAGTCTACTGCCTTTTTACGATAAGTTGCGAACCAGGATGTCCGGTTGCACCTAATACAGAATGACGTTCCGCACTCAAAACCCAACTTATGCAGCATTTTAAGAACTTTCTTGCTGCATTAACTATCGTCTTTACGCAAGAAGCCGCGCCAATCATTCACTGGCGCGGCTTCACACACTAGCTCTCGGCTAGCCGGCGACTTAGCCAGCGTTCATGTTGCCGAGCGAGTCTTCGATGTCGTTTGCAAGACCGGTCGCACCGTTGCTGACCGCAGTACCGACTGCCAGGCCCAGAACAACGATTGCCGCTGTCAGAACAACGAAGTCAACTGTGACAGCGCCGTCTTCGTCGTTGCGGAAGTTTTTAATAAAGTTAAGCATTGTGATCCCTCCTCAGGGTATTAGCAGGTTTAGTTTCGTTCCGCGTCGGCATCTGGTTTACTCATTACGCTAACGCGGAGACCGTCTTGGATGAGTACATATATCCATTTGAATGGGGCAGCACTTTGGCATCAATCAGTTTTTTTTGCCATCGGTTGATAATTTCAGCGTAGAATTTGTAAGGTGTTGTTTTTAAATGAAAGAAATATTCATCTTTGGTTCATCTTCGGCGCTCTTCGTTGCGCCGAAGCCGCCAATTCTGTAGGAATCAGGCCGATTGTTCCCAAAGTTCTGGCTTTTTGGCTGCTTTCTGCCATCTTTATATGAACAAAAAGCCGCGAGCAGGTCTGAAAATGAGTCGTAAATTAACGAGCTTAGCGCTGATCGGCGCGATTCTCGCGTCAGCCCCTGCGTTTGCCGAGGTCGAGCGTCTCTTGCCGGACTTCACGTTCAAGCGTGTACCGGTGCCGAGTGCGGAGACAACAAGCCGCATCACAGTTCAGATTGATCCAACTGCACCCCGGCTTGGCCCGGTTTATGCCGACCCAGAGCCGGAACCTGTTTCGGCCGCTGGCGCTATTGCGGTGCCCCAGCCGTCGGGGCTTGAATGGTTCTGGACGACGGTTCCCACCGATATTGCCGCGCAAGGAGCTGTCCGTTTTCAAAAAGCAATCGCGCAACTGAACAATCCTCCAGAGGGGCAGGGCGTACCTTCTCCGCGATTGCAATCGCTGCAGAATATCGCCTCGGCGCATGGACGTCGCATCTTGATCGAGACTGTCGGCACCTCCGTGTCGCCTGCCTTGGTCCTTGCGGTGATCTCGGTTGAAAGCGCGGGACGCACCAATGCTGTAAGTTCCGCAGGGGCGACGGGTCTGATGCAGCTAATGCCCGATACGGCAACGCGGTTCGGTGTGGATGACAGCACGGACGCCGCACAAAACATAAAAGGTGGTGTTGCCTATCTTGAGTGGTTGCTCGACCATTTCGAGGATGACGCTTTGCTCGCGCTCTCGGGTTACAATGCCGGGGAAGGCAACGTCCGCCGCTATGAGGGTGTGCCACCTTTCTCGGAAACGCGGGCCTATGTGCCCAAGGTGCTGGCGGCGTGGCAGGTTGCCAAAGGTCTGTGCCAAACGCCGCCTGAACTCATCACTGATGCGTGCGTGTTCAATGTGAACGGGATCTAGACCGAAAACACATCTGACCATTCCGGGTGCTTTCGCCGTTGTGCGTTCACGAACGGGCATAGAGGCAGGATCTGGAACCCTTTGCTGCGCGCATCGGCAACAAATTCGCGCAACAACATAAGCCCCACGCCTTCGCCCTCATGACCGCTTGCCACCTCTGTGTGGTCCGCAATCACCTGTTTTTCCGACACCACAGAATAGGTCAGTTCGCTTTCTCCCGATCCATGAACGATATAATAGCGGCCTTTGCTGCCGTTTTCTTCGTGCATGACCGAAAGGTCAGACAATCGTCGCCTCGGTCGCGGCGCGCAGTTCTTCTTCGGTCACACCATCAGCAGTTTCGACAATCTTCAGGCCACCCTCGACAACATCCAGTACACCGAAATTGGTGATAATGCGGTCAACAACACCTTTGCCGGTCAATGGCAGGGTGCATGCCTTGAGGACCTTGCTTTCGCCATGCTTGTTTGTGTGATCCATCACCACAACCACACGACCAACGCCTGCGACCAGATCCATCGCCCCGCCCATGCCTTTCACAAGCTTGCCGGGGATCATCCAGTTCGCCAGATCACCGTTTTCGGCAACCTCCATCGCACCCAGGATCGCCATGGCGATTTTGCCGCCGCGGATCATGCCAAAGGATTGCGCGCTGTCAAAATACGCGGTCTGGGGCAGTTCGGTGATCGTTTGCTTGCCCGCGTTGATCAAGTCGGCATCTTCGGTGCCTTCGATCGGGAAAGGCCCCATGCCCAGCATGCCATTTTCAGACTGCAGGGTCACTTCAATCCCGTCGGGGATATAGTTGGATACAAGTGTCGGGATGCCGATCCCGAGGTTTACGTACCAGCCGTCCTGCAGCTCTTGTGCGGCGCGCGCGGCCATCTGATTGCGGTCCCACATGTTATGCGCTCCTCACTGTGCGTTGTTCGATCCGCTTTTCGTGATCCCCCTGGATCAAACGGTGGACATAAATGCCGGGCAAATGGATGCTGTCGGGGTCAAGGCTGCCTGTCGGCACGATTTCTTCCACCTCGACCACACAGACCTTGCCGCACATCGCGGCAGGCGGGTTGAAATTGCGGGCGGTCTTGCGGAACACAAGGTTGCCCGTGGCGTCTGCTTTCCACGCTTTCACAATCGCCAGATCGGCAAAGATACCCTCTTCAAGGATATAGGTCTCGCCGTTGAAATCCTTGTGTTCTTTGCCTTCGGCAATCACCGTGCCCACGCCGGTTTTGGTATAGAAACCGGGAATACCGCAGCCGCCTGCGCGCATGCGCTCGGCCAATGTACCTTGGGGGTTGAACTCCAGTTCAAGCTCGCCTGACAGATACTGGCGCATGAATTCTGCGTTTTCGCCCACGTATGAGCTGATCATCTTCTTGACCTGGCGGGTTTGCAGCAGAATGCCGATCCCGAAGTCATCAACGCCCGCATTGTTTGACGCGAAGGTCAGGTCTTTGGTGCCGGCATCGCGGATCGCGCTGAGCAAAAGTTCGGGTATGCCGCAAAGGCCAAAGCCGCCCGCGGCAATAAACATACCATCGTGCAAAAGCCCATCGAGGGCAGCGGCCGCGTTAGGGTAGATCTTTTTCATTGACGAACTCTCCGGCGTGATTTGCACAAGTAGTGCCGCCCAATACCGGGAGAGTCAATAAATTGCCGCGACGCAGAATTGCCGTCAGCCCGCTTTCTTGGCCGCCGGTTTCTTTTTGGTGGCAGCTGTCTTCTTGGCGGGGGCTTTCTTGCGGGCCGGTTTCTTTTTTCCGGCCTTCTCGGCGCGCTCGTCAATCAGATGTACCGCCTGCGCCAGCGTCAATTCGGACGGCTCAATGGTGTCAGGGATTGTGGCATTTATCTTTTCCCATTTCACGTAAGGTCCGTATTTGCCGTCATAAATATTGACGGGACCGCCTGCTTCGGGGTGTTCGCCCAATTCGCGGATCGGCACCGCTGCTTTGCCACGTGCACCGCGTGACGCCACTTTCTCCGCCAAAAGCTGCACCGCGCGGTTCATCCCGACGGTCCAGACGTCATCAATGCTCTCGAGGTTGGCGTTGGTGCCACCGCGATGCGATGTGCTTTCCGCGTGCTTCAGGTATGGCCCGTAGCGTCCGATATTGGCCCAAACCGGAATGCCGTCTTCGGGGTGGGGGCCCAGTTCACGCGGCAGCGACAGCAGCATCAGGGCTTGATCAAGTGTCACGTCCTCTGGTTCCCATTCCGAAGGGATACCCTGACGGGGCGGTTTTTTGTTCTCTTCGGTTACTTCACCGCGCTGTGCGTAGGGGCCGAACCGGCCCTTGAAGATGCGGATTTCGTCACCGTCATCCGTGCCAAGCAGTTTGCCTTCAGGCGGAATAGCAGAGGCCTCGGCCTCGGGGTTGGGCGGACCGAAAGGCCGGGTATAACGACATTCGGGATAGTTCGAACAACCGATAAACGCGCCACCGGACCGCGCTGTGCGCATCGACAGACGCCCGGCCCCACAGTTGGGGCAAAGGCGCGGATCACTCCCGTCATCGGTCGGCGGGAAGAGATGGGGTTCCAGCACCTCGTTGATCTTTTCCAACACTTCCGTGATGCGCAAATCGGCGGTTTCTGCGATGGCGGCAGAGAAATCGCGCCAGAACTGGGCAAGCACCTTTTTATAGTCAGCCGCGCCTGCGCTGACTTCATCAAGTTGGTTTTCCAGATCGGCGGTGAAATCATAGCCGATGTATTTGCGGAAATAGTTGGTCAGAAAGGCCGTCACCAGCCGCCCCTTATCTTGGGGGATCAGGCGGTTCTTATCCTTCTCGACATAACCGCGATCCTGAATCGTGGTGACGATCGAGGCATAGGTCGACGGGCGGCCAATCCCCAGTTCTTCCATGCGCTTGACCAGTGTCGCTTCGGTGTAGCGGGGCGGCGGTTGCGTGAAGTGTTGTTCGGGATCAACCGATTTCTTCGCGGCTTTTTCGCCAGCGGTCAGTTGCGGAAGACGCTTGTCGTCATCATCGACAACTGTATCGTCCTTGCCTTCCTCATAAATCGCAATGAAGCCGTCAAAGACCATCACTTGCCCGTTCGCGCGCAATACGACCTGTTCATCGGCGCTGGTAATATCGACAACGGTACGTTCCAGACGGGCGGCGGCCATTTGGCTGGCCATCGTGCGTTTGTAGATCAGGTCATAAAGCTTGCGCTGATCGGCGTCAGTGATTTTTGCATCTTCAGTGCTGACCGACATCTCGGTCGGGCGGATGCACTCGTGGGCTTCCTGCGCGTTCTTGGCTTTGTTTTTGTAGATACGCGGCTGATCGGGCAGATATTTCTCACCGAATTTGGCTTTGATCGCATCGCGCGCACCGGTGACAGCCTCGGGCGCCATGTCGATACCATCGGTCCGCATGTAAGTGATCAGACCTGCCTCATAAAGACGCTGGGCGACGCTCATGGTTTGTTTGGCGCCCATGCCGAATTTGCGGCTGGCCTCTTGTTGCAAGGTCGAAGTCATAAAGGGGGGCGACGGGTTGCGGGTGGCTGGTTTCGCCTCGACCGACTGGATGACCAGATCGCGCGAATTGATGGCCTGCACGGCCATTTCGGCCTGTGTGGCATTGCCCAGATCGAACTTATCAAGCTTTTTGCCTGCCAGCGTGGTCAGGCGCGCCTCGAATGTCTGACCGCGTGGCGACTGCAAAAGCGCCTTGACCGTCCAGTATTCCTGATTGCGGAAGGCCTCGATCTCCATTTCGCGTTCGACGATGATCCGCAGGCAAACGGACTGAACGCGGCCAGCAGACTTTGCACCGGGCAGTTTGCGCCACAAAACTGGAGACAGGTTAAAGCCCACCAGATAATCTAGCGCGCGGCGGGCCAGATAGGCGTCTACCAAAGGCTCATCAACCTGACGGGGGTTTTTCATCGCCTCTGTGACGGCGGATTTCGTGATAGCGTTGAACACCACGCGGCTGACGGGCGTGTCTTTCTTGATCGCTTTCTTCGCGATCAGAGCCTCTGTCAGATGCCAGGAAATCGCTTCGCCTTCGCGGTCGGGATCGGTTGCGAGAATCAGTTCATTGTCGTTTTTGAGCGCGTCAACAATCGCCTTGATGTGCTTTTTGCTGTCCGATGCGATTTCCCATTTCATGTCGAAATCTTCATCGGGCAGGACTGATCCATCCTTTGGCGGCAGGTCGCGGACATGTCCGTAGGACGCAAGAACAGTATAATTACTGCCCAGATAGCCGTTTATTTTTTTGGCCTTCGCAGGGGATTCGACAACGACAACGGGCATGAGAATCCTTTACAGACAATACGGTTCCTTAAGTCGCGCAAGATGTGGCGTCTGCCTGCCCAATGTCAATGAGGGTATAAATCTTTGCGCGCAACTGCCTTAATCTCAGACAACCCGCGCCACAAGACCGCCCGCATGTCGCGTAATTTTGCCATCCAGTTCCAGATCAATCAGAACGGGCGCCACATCGGTCGCTGTCACCTTTATATCGCGCATCAGCTGGTCTTCGGCGATGGGTGCTGCGCTGAGGCGTGACAGAATTTCCGAATGCAACGTCGCAATGTCGCGCAGTGTTCTTTCCTGCGGGGCCGTTTCAGGTTCATCAGTTCCCGGTGCTACGGGCGCCTCGACTATCGGTGTTAATGCATCAATAACATCTTCGGCGTTGCGCACAAGCGTCGCCCCATCGCGGATCAACAGGTTGCATCCCCAGGCACGTGCATCAAACGGGTGGCCGGGTACGGCAAGGACATCGCGCCCCTGATCAAGCGCGTTGCGCGCGGTGATCAGGCTGCCCGATTTTCCGGCGGCCTCAACCACGACAACAGCGCGGGCAAGGCCAGATATGATCCTGTTGCGTACGGGAAAATGACGCGCCTGCGGTTGCAGGCCCATCGGCATCTCTGAAAGGCGGATACCACGTTTTGCGATATCCTGGGCCAGTTGCGTGTTTTCGGCCGGGTAGATGGTGTCGACCCCCCCCGCCATCACAGCGATCGTGCCACCGGCCAGTGCCCCGTGGTGTGCCGCGGCATCAATGCCACGGGCAAGCCCGGAAACCACAACATAGCCCGCTTTCGTCAGATCCTCGGCCAGTCGTTTCGCCATGCGCGTGCCCAAGGACGACGCATTCCGCGCGCCGACAAGCGCGATCATCGGCTTTTGCAGCAGCGCTGTCTGTCCCAGCACCCACATAAGGGGTGGCGCATCGGCAATATCGTAGAGTGACGCAGGATAGGCCGGTGATCCATGTATCACCAATCGCGCGCCTGCGGCCTTTCCCGCTTTGAGTTCCGCCGAAATCACACCTTCAGAACAGACTTCATAGCCGCTGACGCCGGCGGATTTGGCGATATCGGGCAAGGCGCGCAATGCATCAGCCGCGCTGCCGTGTTCTGCCAGCAGCCGGTGATATGTTGCAACGCCAACCCGACGCGAGCGCAATAGACGGAGCCGGTTGAACGGATCCTCTTCCGTGGTGGGTAGGAGTGGGGGGTGAGTGGAAGAAGCGTTTGTTCCGGTCATCCTGTAGGCTCCGCCATATTGCAGGACGACTGTAGGGCTAACGGGGTTAACGAGTTCTTACCGGATTAACATTAAATGCGATTGAAAATGCAGAAATCTTGCAAGTCCGGCGCGGCGGGGCCGCGAAACCACACCCCAGCTGCGTCAGTCACCGAAAGGAATCACCCTATGCAGCAGCCCCACCCACCGTCAGCCCGCCAATCAGCAGGCTGGGCTGCCCGACACCAACCGGCACCCACTGGCCTGCTTTGCCGCAGTTGCCGATCCCGGGGTCAAGCGCAAGGTCATTGCCGATGCCGCGGATCTGTTTTAGCGCAGTGGCCCCGTCCCCGATCAAGGTGGCGCCTTTGACGGGCGCGCCGACGACACCGTTCTTCACGCGGTAGGCCTCGGTGCAGCTGAAGACGAATTTGCCGTTGGTGATATCTACCTGACCGCCGCCAAAGCCCACCGCATAGATCCCGTCCTGCAGATCAGCAACAAGGCTTTCGGGCGCGGCGTCACCGGCCAGCATATAGGTGTTCGTCATGCGCGGCATGGGCGCATGTGCGAAACTTTCGCGCCGTCCGTTGCCTGTGGGAGCGACCCCCATCAGGCGGGCGTTCTGGCGGTCCTGCATATAGCCGACAAGCACACCGTCTTCGATCAATGTGTTTTTGGCGCTGGGCGTGCCTTCGTCATCGACGGTAATAGAACCGCGTCTGTCAGGGATTGTGCCGTCGTCCAACACGGTCACGCCTTTTGCGGCAATCTGCTGGCCCATCAGCCCCGCAAACGCGCTTGATCCTTTGCGGTTGAAATCACCCTCTAATCCGTGGCCGATCGCCTCATGCAGCAGAATGCCGGGCCATCCCGGGCCGAGCACCACATCCATGACGCCCGCAGGTGCCGGTTCTGCGTCAAGGTTGACCAAAGCGATGCGCAGCGCCTCGCGTGCAACAGGTTCCCAGTGGTCACGACCGATCAGCCCGATCAGACCCGCACGGCCGCCGCCACCCATACCGCCGCTTTCGCGTTTGCCGTTTTCCTCGACGATCACGCTGATGTTCAGGCGCGACATCGGGCGGGTGTCGGTCACAAGCGTCCCTTCAGGGCGGAGGATCAGGACTTCCTGATGGGACGCGGCAATGGTGGCTGATACCTGCACGACACGCGGATCAAGGGCGCGGGCGAAGGCGTCAATCTCGCGCAGAAGGTCAATCTTGGCGGGAAAGGTGGCCTGCAACATCGGATCATCGTCCGGATAGAGCTTGCGATTGGTGCCCGCAGGGGCGGCGGACATGGTACCGCCGCCGTCTCCGACCGCCAGACGTGCGGTCGCAACGGCACGTTTCAGGGCGTGTTCGTCGATGGTCGTCGAATGGGCGTAACCTGCGGTTTTCCCCCGCACGGCACGCAGACCGAACCCCTCGGACGCATCAAAGCTGGCGGTTTTGATGCGCCCGTCGTCGAACGAAATGACCTCGGACTTGCGGCGTTCCAGAAAAAGCTCGCCATCATCGGCGCCGGCGGTCGCTTCCCGCAACAGCAAAAGGGCCGTATCCTGATCTAGATTGGTTTCAAACGGGCGAAACGGGTCTGCGGACATGGGTTTTTCCTTGTGCGGCGTGAATTTTGTCACGAAAGCGTCTGTTTGACGCAATAGCAGTTCTTGAGTTGTGCGTTAGGATATGGGACACGGTCGGTCGAATACAATGGGATTCCGTCCGTAGCCCGAATGGAATAGCCTGGGAGACGCACCATAAGCGGTGCAAACAAGATAGGGTACGATATGCGTTTGAACACCTTTGCAACGTCGCTTTGGACCACCGCCGGTCTGCTGATGGCGGGAACGTCAGCAACAGCACAGCAGGTCAGCCAAGAGCTGGAGATTGTAGGCCGTCCAGTTGATCGCGGCATGGGCTTTCAGCCGTCTGCGACCGAGCTGGCGCGCGATGTGGTCTGGCTCGACAATATGCTGTTGGTGATCATCACCATCATCACGCTGTTCGTGACCGCGCTGCTGGCGTGGGTCGTGATCCGCTATAACCACAAGCGCAACCCTGAGCCCGCGACATTCACACATAACTCGCCACTAGAGGTGGCGTGGACCGTGGTGCCGGTCGTGATCCTTGTGTTCATCGGTGCCTTTTCGCTGCCTGTGTTGTTCAAGCAGCAAGAGATTCCCGAGGCGGATATCACGATCAAGGTCACCGGCTATCAGTGGTACTGGGGCTATGAATATGTCGACCATGACTTCGGCTTCGAAAGCTACATGCTGGCGCGCGAAGAGCTCGAAGAGTATGGCTACAGTCAGGAAGAGTATCTTTTGGCGACTGACACGGCGGTCGTTGTGCCGATTGGTGCCACCGTTGTGATGCAGGTCACTGCGGCCGACGTGATCCACTCCTGGACAATTCCGGCATTCGGGGTCAAGCAAGACGCGGTTCCCGGCCGTTTGGCCGAGCTCTGGTTTGCGGCAGAACGCGAAGGCATTTATTTTGGCCAGTGCTCAGAACTTTGCGGCAAAGACCACGCCTATATGCCCATCACTGTAAAAGTCGTGAGCCAAGAGACATATGACGCATGGCTCGCCGAGGCGACAGGCACATCCTGATCTGTAAGGCGGGTTAAGACCCGCCTGATGGCACACTCGGCTGTTGCATAACGTAAGGTGGATCTTGATCCGCCGCCCTGAGACAAGGTTTGGCATGAGCGATATCAGCGCATCTGAAAGCACCTACGAGGCGAATATGGGCGATTATTTCGCCCTGTTGAAGCCGCGTGTCATGTCCCTGGTTGTGTTCACTGGGCTTGTCGGGCTTCTTGTCGCGCCCGTCGCGGTCCATCCTTTTATCGGATTTGTGGCAATCCTGTGCATCGCCGTCGGCGCAGGAGCGTCAGGCGCGCTGAACATGTGGTGGGATGCCGACATTGACGCGCGCATGCGGCGCACAGCGGGGCGGCCGATCCCCTCGGGGCGCGTTGCACCGGGAGAGGCGCTGGGCATTGGCCTTGCGCTCTCTGGATTTGCAGTCGTGCTTTTGGCGCTGGCGACGAACTTTCTCGCTGCGTTCCTGCTGCTTTTTACGATCTTCTTCTACGCCGTCGTCTATTCGATGTGGCTCAAGCGGGCGACTCCGCAGAACATCGTCATCGGCGGCGCTGCGGGGGCGTTCCCGCCGATGATCGGATGGGCCGTGGCGACCGGCGGGGTCAGCATCGAAAGCGTGCTGATGTTTGCGCTCATCTTCATGTGGACACCGCCGCATTTCTGGGCGCTCGCATTGTTTGTCAAGTCGGACTACGGCAACGCAGGTATCCCGATGCTGACCGAAACCCACGGGCGGGATTCAACGCGCCGGCATGTTCTGGTCTATACGCTGCTTCTGGTTCCTGTTGCGATCGGGCTTGGTTTCACGTCGATCGGTGGACCGTTTTATCTGGCGATTGCGGTCTGGATGAATGCGTGGTTCCTCAAGGGGGCCTTTGACATATGGCGGCGTGATGACGCGGCCTGTGAAGCTGACAAGCACAAGGTCGAGATCAAGGTTTTCAAGGTTTCTCTTTACTATCTGTTTGCGCACTTTGGCGCGCTCCTTGTTGAAGCGGCACTGCGGCTTTACGGGATTGGAGGTTGGTCATGACACTGCGTGTTGAACACGAGTTGCACACGCGGCGCAAAGGCCGCAATTATGGGCTCGGGCTTATATTGGCGGCTTTTATTGCCGTGATCTTTGGTCTGACTGTAGTGAAAGTGCTCGAATTGGGCAATGCAAACCAGTTCGAGCGGTTCGACCACGTGGCCCGACCACAGCTTATTCCAGACGAGGGAGTGGGAGAATGAAACTTTTTCCGAACCTGAAAGGGACAAACAGGACGCTGGCGCAGACTGTTTCGGTCGTGATCCTGATGGGCGGGCTTGCTTGGGCTTCGGTGCCTTTTTATGACTGGTTTTGCCGCGTTACAGGCTTTGGCGGCGCAACCAATGTCGCCGAGACAGGCAGCGATGTGATCCTTGATGAGACCATCAAGGTCCGCTTCGATGCTTCTTTGGCCCGTGATATGCCGTGGACCTTCAAGCCGGAAGTCCGTGAAATGGAAATCCGTATCGGTGAAACGGGTCTGGCGTTCTACGAGGCGCACAATCCGCTGGATGTGCCGATTGCGGGGCAGGCGGCGTACAACGTCACCCCTTACGAGGCTGGTGCATTTTTTGACAAGATCGAATGCTTCTGTTTCACCGAGCAAGTTCTGATGCCGGGCGAGACCGTGATGATGCCGGTCAGCTTCTTTGTGGATCCTGCTATCGTGGACGACCGGGAGGGGCAGTATGTGCATACGATCACGCTCAGCTATACCTTCTACGAAATCGACCTGCCGGAAGAGGAAATCCAGGCCTCGCTTGCACCGCAGGCTTTGACACCCGCGTCACAAGACGCCATACAAAACAACTAAAGACCAGCCTATAGGGAACGCACCACATGGCGCATGCAAAGAACCACGACTACCACATTTTGCCACCATCAATCTGGCCGCTTATGTCCGGATTGGGCGCTTTCATCATGCTGTTCGGTGCCGTCATCTGGATGCACGGATCAGGCCCCTATATGTTCCTGATCGGTCTTGCGGCTGTTCTCTACGTCATGTTTGCCTGGTGGTCAGAGGTTGTTGCCGAAAGCAACGCGGGCGATCACACACCGGTTGTCCGGATCGGACTGCGCTACGGCTTCATCATGTTCATCATGTCCGAAGTCATGTTCTTTGCCGCGTGGTTCTGGTCTTTCTTCAAGCATACGCTTTACCCGATGAACGAATACGCGGGCACGACCTATGTCGCGCCCGAGTTCTATCAGGTTGACGCATTCCACCTGCCACTGATCAATACACTTGTTCTGCTGTGTTCCGGTATGGCCGTGACATGGGCGCACCACGCACTGGTCCATGAAAACAACCGTAAGGACCTTCAAAATGGTTTGCTGTTGGCGGTTGTTCTCGGCGTTCTGTTCACCGGTCTTCAGGCCTATGAGTACTGGTATCTGCTGGTCGAGCAGGACTGGACATTCGGCGGCGACAAGTTCTTTTCGAACTTCTTTATGGCCACGGGGTTCCACGGTTTTCACGTGATCATCGGTACCATATTCCTGTTCGTTTGCTATCTGCGCGCACGTGCGGGGCACTTTACGCCTGAACGGCACGTCGGCTTTGAGGCCGCAGCGTGGTACTGGCACTTCGTTGATGTGGTCTGGCTGTTTCTGTTCTTCGCGGTCTACATCTGGGGCATCTAAGGTCTGCATATGTAAGGTGGATCTTGATCCATTGTGCAAAATTCACAAACGCGCGGGTGCAATCTCGCGCGTTTTTACAATCAAGGGCGCAAGATGCTGCGTAAAATACTTTTCCCTCTGATCCTTGGCGTTTCCGGATGTGGTATCTTGGTCAGCCTCGGCCTCTGGCAGGTTGAGCGTCTGGCATGGAAAGAAGAGATTCTTGCCGAGATAAATCAGCGCCTGGCCGCAGCGCCTGCGCCTCTGACGCGGTTCGTTAATGAACAAAGTGATGAATATACGCGTGTCTCCGTCACCGGTCGCCCGACCGGAGAAGAGCTTCACGTGTTGGTGTCAGGCACCGAGGCGGGAACCGGATATCGTGTGATTTCACGGTTTGAAACGGACATTGGCCCGATCCTTGTGGATCAGGGACTTTTGCCGCTCGAGAACAAGGACGCAGCCCCTCTGCTTGTGCAAATGCGGATGGTTGGGACACTCTTGTGGCCGGATGACCAGAACGACAGTACACCTGAGCCGGATCTCGCAAGCAATATCTGGTTTGCCCGTAATGTTGAAACCATGTCAGAGGCGCTCGATACCCAGCCGCTGATGGTCGTTGCCAGCCAGACATCACCCGCCGATCTGCGGCTGACACCGCTGCCTGTGAACACGGCAACCATCAAGAATGACCATTTTGAATATGCTGTCACATGGTTCTTGCTGGCCGCAGTCTGGGCGATTATGACCCTGTTCCTGATATTCCGGACGACACGCCAAAAGGACGCCTGACACTTATGCGCTATATCTCGACCCGTGGGACGGCACCCTCTTTGAGCTTTGAAGAAGCGATGTTGACCGGTTTGGCACGCGATGGCGGGCTATATGTGCCCGAAGAGGTGCCAACCCTCAGTCATGCGCAGATCGCGGCCATGGCGGGCAAATCCTACGAAGACGTGGCCTTTGACGTCATGCGCCCCTTCATCGGTGATACGTTCACCGATGCCGAATTCCGCAAACTGATCGCGCAAGCCTATGCCGGTTTCGGCCATGCGGCGCGCGCGCCATTGGTGCAGCTCGATAGCAACCATTTCCTGCTGGAACTGTTCCACGGACCGACGCTCGCGTTCAAAGACTTCGCGATGCAGCTGATCGGCCAGATGTTTCAGGCTGCGCTGACACGGTCGGGCGATCGTGTGACAATCGTGGGCGCGACCTCGGGTGATACGGGCTCTGCCGCGATCGAGGCTTTTCGTGGATTGAAAGCCGTCGATGTCTTTATCATGTACCCCCACGGCCGCGTATCCGAGGTGCAGCGCCGCCAGATGACCACGCCAACTGAGAGCAACGTGCATGCGCTTGCGGTTGATGGTGATTTCGATGATTGCCAAGCGGCCGTCAAAGACATGTTCAACGATTTCGCGTTCCGCGAAGAGGTGAAACTGGCAGGCGTGAACTCCATCAACTGGGGCCGTGTATTGGCGCAGGTGGTCTATTACTTCACCGCCGCTGTCTCGCTTGGTGCGCCGCATCGCGAAGTTAGTTTTACAGTACCGACCGGAAACTTCGGTGACATTTTTGCAGGCTATATTGCCAAGAAAATGGGCCTTCCGATTGCTGATCTTGTGGTTGCGACCAACCGCAACGATATCCTGCACCGCACGCTGCAAACCGGTGCCTACACCAAAGAAGGCGTGGAGCCGACGATCAGCCCCTCAATGGATATTCAGGTCAGCTCGAACTTCGAGCGCGCTTTGTTTGATGCCTATGGGCGCGATGGGGCTACTGTTGCCAGCCAGATGGAAGACCTGAAAAAGGGCGGTTTCGAGATCAGCCAAGGCGCCTACCAGATGTTGAAGGATACCTTCAAATCCGGCCGCGCCTCTGAACAAGAAACACAGGATGCGATCAAGACCTATCTGGCAAACCATGGTGAGCTTTTGTGCCCGCATACCGCCGTCGGAGTGCATGTGGCCGAGGCGCATTTGGGCATCACGCCCATGGTCACGCTTGCCACGGCACATCCCGCGAAGTTCCCCGACGCGGTGAAAGCGGCCTCTGGCATTGCGGCACCTCTTCCACCGCGCATGGCGGACCTGTATGACCGGCCCGAGCGCGTCACGCGCGTCGGCAATGATCTGGCTGCCATTCAGGCGGTCATCAAGGAACGGATCCAGAATTGACCATCCAACTGCACACGCTGTCCAACGGCTTTCAAATCGTCACCGAACACATGCCAGGGCTGAAATCAGCCAGTATCGGCATCTGGGTCCAAGCCGGCGGACGGCACGAACGGGTCGAGCAGAACGGGATCGCCCATTTCCTTGAACATATGGCGTTCAAGGGCACCAAGACGCGCAGCGCGCTGCAAATCGCCGAAGCTATCGAAGATGTTGGCGGCTATATGAACGCCTACACCAGCCGTGAAATGACAGCCTATTATGCGCGTGTCCTCGAAGATGACGTCGCCCTCGGGCTGGATGTGATCTCGGATATCTTGCTGAACCCCGTGTTTGATCCCGCAGAGATCGAGGTTGAACGCGGTGTGATCCTGCAAGAGATCGGACAAGCGCTCGATACGCCCGATGATATCATTTTCGACTGGCTGCAAGAGGTGGCCTATCCTGATCAGGCACTGGGGCGCACCATCCTTGGGCCATCCGAGCGTGTCAGCAGCTTTAATCGCGAGGATCTGAAAGGGTTTGTCGCTGAACATTACGGCCCCAACCAGATGATCCTGTCAGCTGCCGGTGCGATTGACCATGATGCCATTGTTGCACAGGCAGAGGCGCTGTTTGGTCATTTGACTGCCGTTCCCCGCGCGCCCGAGCTGATGCAGCCCGCCAAATTTGGCGGCGGTGAGCGGCGCGAGATCAAGGATCTCGAACAGGTGCATTTTGCACTTGCGCTGGAAGGACCAACCTATCTGGACCCTGCGATCTATACCGCGCAAATCTATGCCGGTGTGATGGGCGGTGGCATGTCGTCGCGTCTGTTCCAGGAGGTGCGCGAAAAACGCGGGCTGTGCTACACGATCTTTGCGCAGGCGGGCGCCTACGAGGACACGGGCCTGACCACGATCTATGCAGGCACCAGTGCCGAACAGATTGCTGAACTTGCCAATATCACCATGGATGAGATGAAGCGCGCCGCCGACGACATGAGTGCGGCTGAAGTCGCGCGCGCGCGGGCGCAGATGAAGGCTGGGCTTCTCATGGGGCTGGAAAGCCCGTCGAACCGTGCGGAACGGCTTGCACGGCTGTTGTCGATCTGGGGAAGGATCCCCAGTATCAGCGAAACGGTCGCGCATATTGACGATGTCACAACCGGCGATGTCAAAGAATTTGCTGGACAGATGGCGGGACAGGCCGGTACGGCGCTGGCGTTTTATGGCCCCGCCGCGGCTGCACCCTCGCTAGAGGCGCTGAAAGCGCGACTGGCGGCTTAATGCTTGGGGCCAAGAAGAAGGTCCGGATCGAAACCGAGCGGCTGACATTGCGCCCGCCGATACACAGTGATTTTCGTGCATGGGCGGCCCTGCGCCGTGACAGCGAAGCCTTTCTGAAGCCATGGGAGCCGACGTGGGCTTCTGACCATTTGTCGCGCAAGGCTTTTACCAATCGGGTGTACTGGGCACAGCGCTCGATTGCCAATGGCACGGCGATGCCGCTTTTTCTGGTGCGCCGTGAGGACAACGGGTTGCTTGGCGCGATCACACTTGACCATATCCGCCGTGGGCCCGCGCAATCGGGCATCACAGGCTATTGGATTGGCGAGCCCTTTGCCCGCCAAGGATATATGCGCGAAGCCATTCAGGCGGTTGTGCATCACGCGTTCACGGTGATGGATCTCAGCCGGATCGAGGCAGGGTGCCTGCCCGAAAATATTGCTTCGCGTCGTGTACTGGAACTATGTGGCTATAAATACGAAGGCGTCGCGCAAAGCTATTTGCAGATAAACGGACGCTGGCGCAATCATGTGCTTTACGCCAATCTGCGCAGTGACCGGCGCGGCAAGACCGATGTCGGTTAGGCCCGCGCCTGAGAAAGACCGGACAGCTATGACACTTCCCCGAACCCCTTCGTTCCGGCTTGATGGTAAACGGGCCTTGGTTGTCGGGGGCTCGTCCGGCATCGGGTTGGGCTGTGCTGTGGCACTGGCTGATGCGGGTGCCGAGGTGACAGTGGCCGCGCGCAACGGGGCGCGCGCTGGCGCAGTGGTGGCCCAGATGACAGCCGCCGGCATGAAAGCGCTGTCGATGGTTGTGGACGTCGCAGACGTTGCCGCGACAGAGGCGGCAGTGCTGGCTGAAGAGCCGTTCGATGTGCTCGTGAATGCGGCGGGAGCCGCGATTCACGCGCCTGCGCTCGAGACCGAGGAGGCTGACTTTGACGCCGTATCGAACATCAATTTCAAAGGGGCCTATTTCCTGACACGTGCCGTTGCGAAAGGTTTGATCGCGGCAGGCAAACCCGGCAGTCTGATCAATATTTCCAGCCAGATGGCCCATGTGGGCGGCAATGATCGGGCGGTCTATTGTGCCACGAAATTCGCGGTTGAGGGCTTTACCAAAGCGATGGCGATTGAGTGGGGCAAGCAGGGTATCCGCGTGAATACGATTTGCCCGACCTTTATCCGCACACCTCTGACCGAAGTGACGTTTTCCGATCCGGACAAAGTGGCGTGGCTGTTGAGCAAGATCAAACTGGGCCGCGCAGGTGAGGTCAGTGATATCATGGGGCCGGTGGTTTATCTTGCCTCGGACGCCTCTGCAATGATGACCGGTACCCACTTGCTGATCGATGGCGGGTGGACGGCGGATTAATCATGATTGGACGCGCGCCCGATCCGGGCCATGTCATAAGCTGATCTAAGGGAATTTACATGCTTAACCCCGTTACACCGGATTTCGAAGACAGCCTGCGCGCCTTGCTGCCTGCGGCCGCGTTCAAGAATGACACCACACCCTACCTCTCCGAGCCGCGTGGCCGTTGGGCAGGGCAGGGGTTTGTTGTGGCGCCCGCCAGCACCGAAGAGGTCGCAAGCGTTGTGAGAGCATGTGCTGAAGCCCGTGTCGGGATCATTCCCTATAGCGGTGGCACCGGGTTGGTTGGCGGTCAGCTCTTGCAGGAAGGTGTGCGGCCTGTGGTGCTGTCGCTGGAGCGGATGCAGCGGATTCGCGAGGTTTATCCATCTGAGAACGTGCTCGTTTGTGATGCAGGTGTCATTCTGGCCGATGTGCAGAAAGCGGCCGAGGATGTGGGGCGTTTGTTCCCGCTGTCACTGGCCTCGGAAGGGTCGGCGCGGATTGGCGGGTTGCTGGGCACCAACGCAGGCGGCGTGAATGTGCTGCGCTACGGAAATGCGCGCGCGCTCTGTCTGGGGCTTGAGGTGGTGCGTGCGGACGGCAGCATCTGGCACGGCCTGACGCGGTTGCGCAAAGACAATACGGGATATGATCTGCGCAACCTGATGATCGGCGCAGAGGGGACGCTGGGCATCATCACCGGGGCCGCGCTTAAGCTGGTGCCGCGCCCTGTTGGCGTTGGGGCTGCGATGATGGCGGTGCCATCGCCTGCGGCCGCTTTGGAGCTCTTGGCGCTGGCGGGTACGTTGATCGGCGAGGGCGTATCCGCCTTCGAGATCATGCACCGTCAGGGTTTCGATTTCCTGACCGAGGTCGGGCCTGAGGTTAAGCAACCTTTCGCAGAGGTGCCGGAATGGTGTGTGCTTATCGACGTGGGGCTCTCGGCGGGTATCAGCCCCGAAGAGGCGTTGGAGGGTTTGTTTGCCGCGGCCTTCGAGGCCGGGCTGGTGACCGACGGGGTGATCGCGCAAAACCACGCGCAGCGTGATGCCCTTTGGTCTATTCGCGAGAATATCCCCGAAGCGAACCGTCGGATTGGATCCGTCAGTTCACATGATATCTCACTGCCGCTGAGTGCAATCCCCGCGTTCATCGCACAGGGTGAGCGTGCATTGGCAGAAGTTGGCGCCTTCCGTATCAATTGTTTTGGTCACTTGGGTGACGGCAACCTGCACTACAATGTCTTTCCGATGCCGGGGCGTAGTCGCGCCGATTATGAGGCGGAGCGGCCGCAAGTGAAGCGCGTTGTGCATGATCTGGTGCATGCCATGGCAGGGTCGGTTAGCGCGGAACACGGGATCGGGCGTCTCAAGGTCAAAGACCTTGAGACTTACGGTGATCCGGTGAAGCTGGACATGCTGCGTGCGATCAAAACTGCGTTGGACCCGCAGGGGATCATGAACCCCGGTGCCGTTTTGCGGCAGAGGGAGCAGCCTCCTGCGGAAGTTTGAAGGGACATGGAAAGCGGGGCGCTATTCGCCATCAAACTGGCAAAGCGCATGGACGTTCATGCCGAGGCTTTCCAGTTTTTTGCGCCCACCCAGATCGGGCAGGTCGATGATGAAGGCGCAGCCGATGACTTCGGCCCCCATGCGTTCGATCAGTTTGATGCCCGCTTCCGCAGTGCCGCCTGTCGCAAGGAGGTCGTCGACGAGAAGGACTTTCTCACCCGCCTGAAGGGCGTCGTCGTGCACTTCCATCGTGGCCTGGCCGTATTCAAGCGTATAATCCTGTTCAATTGTCTTGCCGGGGAGTTTGCCTTTCTTGCGGATCGGCACGAAGCCAACCGACAGTTGGTGCGCGATTGCGCCGCCAAGAATGAATCCGCGCGCCTCTAGCCCTACGACTTTATCGATTGGTTGGCCTGCATAGGGGTGTAACAACTGGTCAATCGCGATGCGGAAACCCCGCGCGTCGCTGAACAGCGTGGTCACATCGCGGAACATGATCCCTTCATGCGGGAAATCTGGTATGGTGCGGATATAGTCTTGGACAGTTTTCATTATTTCTTCCTAAAGGACACGGCCTGCGATGGCGTCGAGTTTTGCAACCAGCGCAGGATCACGTTTATCGGGGGCGGTCATCACCGCGTACTCGAGCGCACGGTCACAGCCGTGAGGGCAGAGGGTGCGGTCTGTGCCGAGCAGTGCGGGCAAGTGGCTGATCAGGTCTTGGGCCTTGGTCCCGTTGCCTTGGAGTGTTTTGATCACGTCGCTGACATCCACCGCGCCATGATCCGGGTGCCAGCTGTCATAATCGGTGACCATCGCGACGGAGGCATAACAGATCTCGGCTTCGCGGGCGAGTTTGGCTTCGGGCATATTGGTCATGCCGATCACGTCACAGCCCCACGTGCGGTAGAGTTTGCTTTCGGCCATGGAGGAGAATTGTGGCCCTTCCATCGCAAGATAGGTGCCGTTGGTGTGGATCGTGATCCCCGCAGCGCGGCCAGCGGTTGCACAAGCCTCTGACAGGCGCGCGCAGGTCGGGTGGGCCACGCTGACGTGGGCCACACAGCCGGTGCCGAAAAAGGATTTTTCGCGCGCAAATGTGCGGTCAATAAATTGGTCGACAATTACAAAGTCGCCTGGTGCCATGTTTTCACGAAACGACCCACAGGCGCTGATGCTGATAATGTCGGTCACTCCCAGCCGTTTAAGCGCGTCGATGTTTGCGCGGTAGGGCACAGTGGTGGGCGAATGCACATGTCCACGCCCGTGACGCGGCAGGAACACCATCTCGACGCCGCCCAAGCGCCCCGTCAGTACGTCATCGGAAGGCGTGCCCCATGCGCTCGGGGCCGTGACCCACGTCGCATTTTCCAGCCCGTCCATATCGTAGATACCCGAACCACCGATAATTCCGATTTTTGTCTGCATGGTCTGCCCTGAAGTCGTTGCGTCGCCACATTGTCGCGGATCAATCCGAAATGGAAGCCCGTCAGCCGTGCCGGTGCTGCAATACTGCATGATCGGTCAGGGTTGTGCGGTGACATCCACGACCGTGCATCTTTGTGATCGTCACATATCGGGACCAAACCTGATCTCTATTCACCGGGGCGTTGCAGGCTAAAGACCTCACGGATCGTGGAATAGTCGCGATAGCCAAGCCGCGTGAGCGGGTTGAATGTGGTCACATCAAACATGCCATCAACAAGGCAATTGTCGCGAATATGCACACCAGTCACTTCACCGAAGACAGCGAAATTGGCTTCACCGGGCAGTTGCAGGATCTGGGTCAGTTTGCATTCCAGTGTCGCGGGGCTGTTGAGAACACGCGGACAGTCGATCGTCTCGCATTCGCCTTTTTCGATACCGGCAAGGGTGAATTCATCGGTATCACGGTCCCATGACCCCGAGGTCTGGTTCATCATATCGCGTGCTGCGTATTCGACAATATTCACGGCAAAGACGCCGGTATCGCGGATGTTGGCCACGGAATCCTTGGTGCCATCGCGGTCGGGTTTGCTGCTGGTTGAGGCAAACATGACCTGTGGTGGCACATAGGCCACGGCGTTGAAGAAGGAGTAAGGCGCAAGGTTGTCCTGGCCATCGGCACCGCGCGTTGCAATCCATCCGATCGGACGGGGTGATACAATGGCGTTGAACGGATTATGTGGCAGGTCGTGGCCATTTTTAGGTTCGTAGAACATGCAATGCCTTTTCGTTTTGTTGCCCAACAGGTAGCGTCTGCCTAGCGCGTGGCCAGATGAAAGACAAATGCAACAAACGGCAATTACATTGGCCCAGGAGCAGGCGGATGACTGGTGGGAAGTCGAGGCGCTTTACGATCTTTGCTTTGCGCCGGGGCGATCTGCCTTGTCGTCCTATCGCTTGCGCGAAGGTGTTGATCCGATTGGCCCGCTGTGTCTGACGGCGCGTGATGCCGGTGGGATCTTGGCCGGTGCTGTGCGCAACTGGCCCGTTCTGGTGGGTCGGCAAAAGGCGGTCCTGCTTGGCCCAATCGCGGTTCATCCGACGCGACAGGGCGAGGGGGTGGCCGCAGTGCTTATGCAGCGCTGTCTGGCGAATGCGCGTGACCTCGGATGGCAGCGGTTGATGCTTGTGGGTGACGCACCCTACTATCAACGTTTCGGGTTTGAGCGGCTTACCGGTGTCATCATGCCGCCACCGACGAACCCTGACCGGGTGCTGGGTGTTGCCCTTGTGGAAGGCGCTTGGGATGGTGTGACGGGCGTTGTCACATCCATGCGCGATTGAAAACAATACTTGCCCTCCCCATTTCGAAGGTATGGATGACAAAGGCGCCACGATGAAAGAGATCAATCCTGCGAACCCGCAGCCACCGCTCAGCGATGAGGCTCGGGCCGAAATTGCTGCTTTGGCCGCGCGTCAACGCAAGGCAAATGGGATGTTGATGACTGCCATCAATTATGTCGGCGGGCAGGTCGAGGACGGGCTCAAGATGTTGCCCGCAGGGGTACGTGGGCAGATGGATGATCTCGCTCGCACAGCGTTACGCCATAGCTTTGACATCGCAAGCCAGTCGCGCAAGGGGCGCGGGCAGGCGATTGGTTCGGACCGTATCCACAAGATTTTGGGAACGATTTCAGGTGCCTTTGGTGGTGTTGGCGGCCTGCCAACCGCACTTGCCGAATTGCCGGTGGCGACCACCGTGATTTTCCGCGCAGTCCATCATGTAGCGGTAACCTACGGGGAAGATCCTGACGCCGAAGAAACGAAGGTCGAATGTCTTGCGGTTTTTGGCGCTGGCGGGCCGGGAAGTGGTGATGACGGGATCGACACGGCATTTATCGGTGCGCGGCTCAGTATCTCGGGTGCTGCTGTGAACGGGTTGATCAGCAGGGTGGCCCCGAAGTTTGCCGCTGTCCTGTCGCAAAAGCTGGCGACGCAGGCGGTGCCTATCCTTGGCGCCGCTGCGGGGGCAGGGACGAACTATGCCTTCGTCGATTACTACGTCTCGATGGCCCATGTGCATTTCGGGCTGCGGCGCTTGGCGCGCATCTATGGTCAACAGGCCGTCGCGGATCATTTCCATGCGGTTCTGGCCGCAGGCAAGCTGCCTCAGACCTGATAGACCAGCCAGTCGGCCACGGCACGCCGCACGGATTGGTCGCCATTGGCGACCGCTTCATCCATCACCGCCTTCACCTCATCCAGGTTTACGCGGCGCAAGAGATGTTTGACCGGACCGACCGAGGCAGGGCGCATTGACAGGCTGCGCAGACCAAGGGCTGCAAAGCAAAGCGCCTCGACAGGCCGCCCGGCATCTTCACCGCAAAAGGACAGCGGTGTTCCGCTTTTCTCACACCGCTTGATGACATGGCTGAGGAAGGACAGAAAGCTGGTGTCGAGCGTATCGTAGCGTTTACGGACGCGCTCGTTCTCGCGGTCAGCGGCAAAGAAGAACTGTTTGAGGTCGTTGCCGCCGATGGAGATGAAATCGACTTCTTCGAAAAACGCATCCGGCGCATAGGCAAGCGAGGGTGTCTCCAGCATCGCACCCACGTCGAGTTTGGACGGCAAGGCATGGCCCAATTTTGTTTCGCGCGCTATGGCCTTGTCCATTTCGGCGCGTGCTGCGCGAAATTCATTCATCTGGGTGATAAAAGGGAACATCACGGTCAGGGGCTGACCGTTTGCTGCGCGCAAAAGTGCCTGCAACTGCATCCGCAATACACCCGGTTTATCAAGTCCCACGCGGATCGCGCGCCACCCCATCGCGGGGTTCGGTTCATCGTTCGGCTTCATGTAGGTCAGCACTTTGTCCGACCCGATATCAAGTGTACGAAACGCCACCCGTTTGCCGTCCGCGGCTTTCAGCACGCGCGCATAGAGCGCCGACAGCTCGGCGCGCCGGGGCATCTGTGTACGGATCAGGAACTGAAGCTCGGTGCGGAATAGCCCGACGCCTTCCGCACCCGACCCTGCCAGCGACGGCAGGTCCGCAATCAGGCCTGCGTTCATCTGCAAGGAGATATGCTTGCCGCATTTGGTTTCCGCAGGCAGGTCGCGGATGGACGCATAGCGTTCCTGCGCCCGCGTCTGCATTGCGATCTTGTCGCGGAACGCGGCTTGCACGGTCTCGTCCGGGCGCAAATGCGCGATGCCCTGATCGCCATCCACAAGGATCGGGTCGCCGTTCAGCGCCTCGCGTGTCACCCCTTTGGCGTTGATGATAAGCGGGATCGCCCAAGCACGCGCCACAATGGCGGCGTGACTGCCGACCGAGCCTTCTTCGAGCACGATGCCGCGGATCTTCTTGCCATATTCTAAGAGCTCTCCGGGCCCGATATTACGGGCCACAAGAATCGGATTGTCCGGCATGTCTGCACGAGCCTCGGCCCCTTGGCCGGTCAGAATGCGCAACAAGCGGTTCGAGAGATCATCAAGATCGTGCAACCGTTCCCGCAAGTAGGGGTCAGCTGCACGCGACAGGCGGGAGCGTGCGTGGGATTGCTCTTTTTCAACGGCAGCTTCGGCAGAGAGGCCGCTTTTGACGTCCTCTTCCATCCGCTTGAGCCAACTGGTCGAATTGGCAAACATGCGATAGGCCTCAAGCACCTGCACCTGATCGGCATCAACCGACCGCGCACCCGTCAGCATGTTGTCAACGCCCTTGCGCAGATCTTCGATCGCGTCGCGCAGGCGTGCGCCTTCGGTTTCAGGGTCATCCGAGATGGGGTTCGTAACAACAACGCGGGGTTCATGCAGATAGACAACACCCTCGCTTGCCCCTTCCTGTGCAACCGAGCCACGCAGCATGACGGGTTGTTGGTGGCGGGCCGAAAGGGCAGCACCTTCACCGACAAAAGCGCCTAACTCGGTCATCTCGGCGATAACCATCGCCACGATTTCGAGCGCGTAGACCTCATCTGGCGTATATTCGCGGGCCGCTTTGGATTGGACAACCAAAACACCCAGAACATCGCCAAGACGCTGGATCGGGACACCACAAAAGGACGAATAACGCTCTTCGCCGGTCTCGGGCATATAACGAAAGCCCTTGGCGGCCGGCGCGTCGGCCGTGTTGATGACTGTGCGGCTTTTGGCGGTGCGGCCAACAAGTCCTTCGCCCAGGCGCATCCGCGTCTGGTGTACGGCCTCTGCCTCGAGTCCTTCGGTTGCACATAGCTCAAGCGTTTCGGGATCGCGGAACAGGTAGATCGAGCAGACCTCGGTCCCCATCGAATCAGCAATAAGATTAACGACGGCATCCAGCCGCGCCTGACCCTCGTTATCAGCCGCGAGCGCTTCGCGCAGCCGTCCAAGCAGCTTGCGGCTTTCGCTTTCTAGCCGATGTGGCATAGCCCCTCCTGTGGAACGGGCTGGCACACAAATGCGTCAGCCCGCTTTTTCCAATTCGAAAGCATCATGCAGGGCTTGCACGGCAAGTTCCATGTATTTTCTGTCGATCAATACGGAAATCTTGATCTCTGAGGTTGTAATGACCTTAATGTTCACACCTTCAGCAGAAAGCACACGGAACATCTTGGCCGCGACGCCAGTATGGCTGCGCATGCCGATCCCCACCACGCTGACTTTGGCCACACCCTCATCCGCCACCAGATCGTGGAAATTGATCGCCCCGCTTTCCTTGGCGTCCTGCATCGCCTTCTCGGCGCGTTTCACCTGATCGACAGGGCAGGAAAATGTCATATCCGTACGCCCCTCTTCCGAGATGTTTTGCACGATCATGTCGACGTTGACGCCGGCCTCTGACAGCGGCCCAAAGATCGCGGCGGCGATGCCGGGGCGGTCAGCGACCGAGATCAGCGTCATTTTCGCCTCATCGCGGGAATAGGCGACACCGGCCACAACATTGGATTCCATGATTTCCTCCTCATCGCAGACCAGCGTTCCTGCGCTGTCCGATGGTTCCTCGAATGATGACAGCACCCGCAGGCGCACTTTATAGCGCATGGCCAGTTCGACCGAGCGCGTCTGCAAGACCTTCGCACCCAGTGAGGCCAGTTCAAGCATTTCCTCGAACGCGATCTTGTCAAGCTTGCGCGCCTTGCTCGTGATGCGCGGATCCGTCGTGTAGACGCCGTCTACATCGGTGTAGATATCACAACGTTCGGCCCCGAACGCGGCGGCAAAGGCGACGGCTGTCGTATCGGATCCACCGCGCCCCAAGGTGGTGATGCGGCCTTCGGGGCTGATGCCCTGAAAACCGGCGACGACGGCAACTTTCATGCCTTCGCCAAACTTGGCGTTGATCTTTTCGGTGGGTATCTCTTCGATGCGTGCGTTCGAATGGGCCGAGGTGGTCTTGACCGGCACCTGCCAGCCTTGCCAGCTGCGCGCGGGGATATCCATTTCCTGCAAACGCAGTGCCATCAGGCCTGCGGTCACGTTTTCGCCCGACGACACGATCGCATCATATTCGCGGGCGTCATAAAGCGGCGAGGTTTCATTGACCCAGCCGACCAGTTCGTTGGTCTTGCCTGACATCGCCGAGACAATAACGATCACATCATAGCCATTGGCGACCTCAACAGCCACGCGTTTTGCCGCGCGTGCGATACGGTCAAGGTTGGCCACCGAAGTGCCGCCAAATTTCATCACGAGCGTTGGCATGGGCTATCTTTCGAAAACGTCTGAATTATCAGCGCTTCCTTAATGTGCGTGGCCCCAAAGGGCAAATAGTTAGTAGGGGTGTTCGCGCCCGTCCCACGTCAGAAAACAGCCCGTCGTCTGCAGGCTCAGTTCCGCAAATCTCGCGGCCAGCCCTGTGGCGCTTTCTTCCATCGAGATGTCGGCACTGTTGCCACCCATGTCCGTCTGTACCCAGCCGGGATGATAGATGCCGACAGCGATGCCCTTGGGTGCCAGATCAGTGGCCAGATTGCGCCCGAGGTTGAGGGCTGCCGCCTTGCTGGCGCGGTAGATATAACTGCCACCGGGTGCGCGCGTGTCTGACGCCATCTGCGACGAGATGATCGCGATTTTGCCTGCTTTGGTACGCTGCAAATGCGGCAGCAGGTGTTGGATCGTCAGAAAGACGCCGGTGACGTTGGCCGCAAAGGTCTGTTCCCACATGTCTGCGGGGTAGCCATCGGCCAATGTTTGTCCTTTGTCGAGATAGACGCCTGCGTTGCAGACCAAGAGATCAATCGGCCGATCCCCAAGGCGCGTGGCCAAGGCGGCATGCGATGCGGGGTCCGTGACATCAAGCCTATAAAGCGGCCCGGCATCTGCGGAGCGATGCGTGCCGATGACAGGTTCTGCCGCGTCAGTATAAAGTCCCATAAGCGCCTGACCAATCCCGCGATTGGCCCCTGTGATCAGTGTTGTCATGGGGGTGTCCTGTCTTTGGAGGTCAGTTTGTCTTCTTGCGCGGCATGAATGGCAGCGGCACGACCGGAATACCATCCTCTACCAGCTTTCTGGCTTCTTTCAGGTTTGCCTCGCCGTAAATGGGGCGTTCGGGGACAAGGCCGTCGTGCATATCGCGGGCCTCTTTCACAAACCCCTTGCCGACATAGTCCGACTGCGCCTCCACTTTATCGCGCAAAGCGGCCAGATCGGCCTCGGAAGGTTTGGGGGCCGTGATCCGCGATGACGTGCTTACGGCTGGTGCCATGATCGTCTTGCGTACCTTTGTGGACCCGCAGGCGGTGCAATTCACCATATTGGCCGCAACAAGTTTGTCGAAGGCCTCGCCCGACTGGAACCAGCTTTCGAATTCATGGTCTTGCGCACATCTGAGGTGGAAACGGATCATCACAACCTATCGCTTACATCTGGGTGATAAATAGGCCTTTTACGCAGGGCTGCAAGCGGATGCTAACGCTTCATCTTATATGGCTTGAAGCCTGCGACAATGCGCTTCAGCTCTGGCTCTTTGATTTTCTTGGCGGCTTTGGCGGGCGACATCCACTTGCGGCGGCGCTGCTCTTTCTCGGGCCAATCCGCATGCACATGGGTGACATGCAGCGGATAGACCATCGTAACGATTGGCGCATTATCCACCTTCTGCGGTTTGCTGTAGCTGAACACCCCAAGGCAGAAATCAATGGCCTCACCGCTCAGTCCTGCCTCTTCAAAGGCTTCCGTGGCGGCAGCGCTGGCAGGCGTCTGTTTGTGCATGGGCCAGCCTTTGGGGATGATCCAGCGTTTGCGCGTACGGCTGGTAATCAGGCAAATCTGGACCTTGTCGTTTTTCACACGCCAGCATAGGGCCGCAAACTGGGCCCGTACGTCTGTCTTGTGTCCGGTCCGCAGCTTCAAGGGGAGCTGTTTTGCGACTGATTTCGCCATGTTCTCTGCCGCAAATCGCATTACATCAGGTTGTATGTCAGACGTTACGCAAGCATCCGTTCCACACGCAACCCCACACGCGCGATTTATCGGGTCCGAAATCTATCGGCACTCAAGTTACGGGGCGTGGCATCCGCTGCGCGTGCCGCGTGTGTCGACGGTGATGGACCTTGCGCGCAGCATGGGCTGGCTGCCGCCTGCGCAGTTTATCACCAGTCCGCGCGCCAAGGCAGCTGCGCTTACGGGCTATCACACGTCGACCTATCTTGCCGCTTTGCAGGCGGCCGAGGCGGCACAGAGTGTGAGTGAGCAGATGCGCCTGAAACACAATCTCGGCACGCCCTCTAATCCTGTCTTCAAGGAAATGTTTCGCAGACCTGCCACCGCTGCGGGTGCGTCGCTTTTGGCGGGCGAGCTGTTGCGCGCTGGCGGTGTAATCTATTCCCCCGCAGGCGGCACGCACCACGGGTTGCCAGACCGTGCAAACGGGTTTTGTTATCTTAATGATCCGGTGCTGGCGATCCAGTCCTTGCGGCGCAATGGCGCCCAAAAGATTGCCTATATTGATATCGACGCCCACCACCCCGACGGGGTCGAGCATGCTTTTGCCACTGATCCGGACACGCTGCAAATCTCGGTGCATGAGGTCAACCGCTGGCCGCGCACAGGGGCGTTAAGCGATGCCGGTGTGGGGCAGGTCTTTAACCTGCCTGTGCCCGCAGGTCTGAATGATACCGAGATGGCGCTGGTCCGCGACGCGCTCATCCTGCCTTTGGTGGCAGATTTTCGCCCTGATGCGATTGTCCTGCAATGCGGGGCCGATGCGGTGGCAGAAGACCGCCAGTCACGGCTGGCCCTGTCAAACAATGCCCATTGGGCGATTGTCGCAGCCCTGCGCCCGCTGTCGCCGCGTTATCTGGTTCTCGGAGGAGGGGGGTATAATCCGTGGTCGGTGGGCCGGCTTTGGACAGGGGTTTGGGCGACGCTGAATGGCCACGACATTCCGGATGTCCTGCCGCCCGCATCCCAGGCGATCCTTGGTGCCTTGACGTGGACCAGCCCGCTGCGCAAGCACCAGCCCGAAGCGCACTGGATTACCACGTTGCGCGACACCCCGCGAGAGGGGCCCATCAGTGATGCCGTGCGTACAGGTGTTCAGACATTGGCGATGCGTCGCCCGCGCTGGGCCTGACCCTTGCAAGGGGGCGTAAACGCCCTGATAGTCGCGCCATGAGATTGCACGCGCTTATGATCGGGATTTTTCTGGCACTGGCGGCCCCTGCTGCGCGGGCTGAAGTGCTGATCTTTGCCGCGGCCAGCCTGAAAGAACCTGTGGACCGGATTGCCGCGCAGTTTGACGATGTTGTTGTCTCATATGGCGGCAGTGGCACCATGGCGCGGCAAGTCAGTTTCGGTGCCCCTGCGGATATCGTCCTTTTGGCGAATGCCGACTGGATGGATGTGCTGGTCGCGGGCGATCATGTACAAGCCGAGAGCGTGTTTGATTTTGCCAGCAACCGGTTGGTGATGGTCGGGCCTGAAGGTGCCGGCCCCGTACCGCTCGCACCAGAGGCGATTTTGGAGGCATTGGGGGCAGGGCGCATGGCGGTCGGGCTCACGCAGGCTGTGCCTGCGGGCATCTACGCCAAGGCAGCATTGCAATCGCTGGGCTTGTGGGAAGTGACGCAAGGCAAGCTGGCCGAAGTGGACAATGTGCGCGCCGCACTGGCGTTGGTGGCGCGCGGGCAGGCGCCCTTGGGGATTGTGTATCAGAGCGATACGCGAATCACGCAGGATGTGGCCCAAGTTGCGTTGTTCCCTGCCGAAAGCCACCCACCTATCCGCTATGTTGCTGCGCTGACCAATGACGCAGGCGTTGCCGCGCAAGAGGTGCTGTTGTTCCTGCGCGGCCCGCAGGGTCAAGCGATTTTGGCCGAGACGGGGTTGCTGCCGCCTGTGGACGATCCGTCATGATCGACGCGCTTGGACCTGCGGAATGGACCGCCATCTGGTTGTCTTTGCGTGTGGCGCTGGTGGCGACTTTGGCGGCTTTGCCGGTGGCTGTCTGGGTGGCATATATCTTGGCGCGGAAATCGTTTCCGGGTCGTCAGCTGCTGAACGGGCTAGTGCATCTGCCGTTGGTTTTGCCACCTGTGGTGACGGGCTATCTTTTGCTGATCCTCTTTGGCCAGCAAGGGCCGCTGGGCAGTCTGTTGTACCAGACATTCGGGATCAGTTTTGCTTTTCGCTGGACGGGGGCGGCACTGGCGGCCGCGATCATGGCGTTTCCTCTGATGGTGCGCGCGATCCGGCTGGGATTCGAGGCGGTTGATCCGGGATTGGAGGATGCCGCATCCACCCTTGGGGCATCGCGTATGCGGGTCTGGCGCACGGTGACACTGCCCTTGGTCGTCCCGGGTATATTGGCGGGGGGCATATTGGGTTTTGCCAAGGCATTGGGCGAGTTCGGCGCGACGATCACCTTTGTTGCGGCTATCCCCGGCGAGACCCAGACCATCCCCACAGCGATCTACGGTCTGTTGCAGGTGCCGGGAAGTGAGCCAGCGGTTTTGTCACTGGTCGTGGTGTCGGTCATTCTTGCGATGGGCGCGCTCGTCCTGTCCGAGTGGCTGGCCCGCCGCATGGCCAAAAGAGTGGCGGGCAGATGATAGCGGTTGATATCCAGAAGCGGCTGGGCGCGTTTGAACTGGACGTTCAATTCGCGGCACCCAAGGGCGTGACTGCGATTTTCGGGCGTTCGGGGTCGGGAAAGACCTCACTGGTCAACGCTGTAGCGGGGCTTTTGCATCCTGATGCGGGGCGGATCGCGGTTGGTGATGCTGTTCTCTTTGATGGGGCGACGCGCCAGCACCTGCCGCCGCACAAACGGCGCATTGGCTATGTGTTCCAAGATGCGCGTCTGTTTCCACATATGACTGTTCAGCGCAATCTGAGCTATGGTGGCGACCATGATGCGGCCCGGGTGATTGATGTGCTGGGGCTTTCGCATCTGCTCGAACGGATGCCAGCAGGCCTGTCAGGGGGTGAGCGCCAGCGCGTCGCTTTGGGCCGTGCGCTGATGTGTGATCCGCAGCTTTTACTGATGGATGAACCGCTTGCCGCCCTCGATGCCCCGCGTAAGGCCGAAATCCTGCCTTTTATCGAACGGCTGCGCGATGAGGTCGAAACACCCATGCTCTATGTCAGCCATGATGTGTCCGAGGTCGCGCGCCTTGCTACGACACTTGTGGTGCTTGACGCAGGCCATGTGGTGGCCTCTGGACCGGTAGGTCAGGTCTTGTCCCAGCCCGAAACGATGCCGCTGGTCGGCGTCCGCGCAGCAGGTGCGGTGATTACCACCAAGGTCGCGGGGCGGTTGCTGGATGACGGATTGACAGAACTTGCCTTTTCGGGCGGGCGTTTGATCTTGCCGGGAATTTTGGGCGTGTTGGGCCAGACCATTCGTGTGCGTATTCCCGCGCAGGACGTGATTCTCGCAACGGTCGCCCCGCAGGGGTTGAGCGCGCTGAACGTGCTGCCTGTCGAGATTACCCGCGTTGAACAAGGGCGCGGCCCCGGTGTTGCGGTCGGGCTGCGTGCGGGGAACGATCACCTCTTGGCACGGGTGACACGGCGCAGCGCGTTGCGGATGAATTTGGCTGTGGGTCAGAAGATCTATGCCATCATCAAGGCAACCGCAGTTGGGCCCGAAGACATCGGGCAATGATCAGGTTGCGCGAGTACGGTCGAAGAGATCAAGCAAATCCGCGGCCAGCGCGTCGGTATGCGCGCTTGCAGTCCTGATCGCTTGCCCTGCGTTTTCGGCGATCTGCGGCAAATCCCCCGAAATCACAGCGGCGGCAATATCATCGACAGTCGTGACCGCGATTGCCCCTGACGCATCGGTCAGTTGCGCATAATCGGTTCTGAAATTTGCCACCCGCGGCCCATGCAATATGGCACAGCCCAAAGCAGCGGCCTCCCAAGGGTTATGTCCTTCGATATCACCGAAAGTTCCGCCAATCAGCACGGTCTGCGCAAGGCGGTAGATCAGGCCGAGGTCACCGAAAGTATCACAAAGCCAGACGGCATCGCCCGTTGCCGGCACCTCCCCCTTGGACCGGCGCGGGCCAAGCTCTTCAATGGCGTCCTGCGGCAGCCTAGGGGCAATGATGAGAAGCGCGGTTGGATCGGTGTCGCATAGTTTTTGATGGGCCGCGCGTGCGCGCGCGATGTCGTCGCGATGTGCGGGGGCAACGGCCCAAATGGTACGCTGGCTAAGCGTTTTCTGTAGCCGGTCCAATTCCGCCATATCGCAGGCCAGCAAGGGTGCGGCAGGTTTGAGCGATCCGGTGACCTTCACCTCTGCACCAAGTGATGCAAGATGCGCTGCGGTCGCGTCATCCTGCGCCGTGATCATCGCCATCGCGCTGTAAAGGTCGCGGTAAAGCCCCGCTGCCCTTTGGTGGGCCCGAAACGATGCAGCATTCATGCGCGCGGCCACCATGCATTGTGGCACCTGGCGTTTTGCCAGATCGCTGACCATGCCCGGCCAGAGGTCCTGTTCGACCCAGACGCAGAGATCAGGGCGAAAACGATCGAGGAAACGGCGGCGAAAGGCGGGCGCATCAAGGGGCAGGAACTGATGCGTTGTCCGGGGAGGGGCGTTCTTGGCAAAGACTTCGGCCGATGTCGCAGTGGTTGATGTCACAAGGAATGACAAATCGGGTCGTTTCTGCCCCAGACGTGCGATCAGGCCGCGCAAGGAAAGCACTTCGCCCAATCCGACCGCGTGGAGCCAGATCAATGGACCGTCCGGGCGTGGGGCGAGGTTCCAGCCCATCTTTTCCTGCCAGCGCGTCGGGTGTTCCTTGCCGCGCTGCAATCGGCGGCGCAGCACAGGCTTGGCCGCCGGTGCAATCAGATGGCTTGCCGCAAGATAGCTGCGCAACGCCAAACCCCGATGCATGTCAGCTGGGGATGTCATGAAATGTCTTTTGCAAGGAACTCTGCCAGAAATCTTCGGATTTCAGGGCGTCCACAAACCGCTCGGACGCGCTGCCGCCGCCAAAGGCGTCGTGACGCGGATATGCCTCGCCCCATCTGTTCTGCAAGAATGTGTTGATCGCTGCGGTATCGGTCGCATCGGCGAAAAAGACGGACGGTGATTTGGCGCGATTGGTCTGGCGCGTGCCAATATCAAGGGACGGCAGACCGAGAAACGGGGCCTCGCGCACACCTGCCGAGGAATTACCGACCATCGCTTTGGCATTCTTCATCAGTTCCGAGAAGTGTGCGAAACGCATGGATGGCAAAACGCGGAACCGCGTTTCGGGCAGGCGGGCAATGGCATCAAAAATGGCAGCTGATCCCGGGTCATTGTTCGGGGCGATCACCACAAAATTGCGCCCCGACCGATCGAGCGCGCCAAATAGCGCGTCGGCCTGCGCGCCCATCGTGTCGGCTTCGGAGGTGACAGGGTGGAAAACACAAATACCGTAATCATCGAAAGGTACGGCATAGCGGTCCTGGACTTGGGCAAGAGTGACCCCCGATGGCCCCGCATGAAAATCCAGCTCGGGCGATCCGATGGCGCGGATATTCGCTTCAGGCTCGCCCAGTGCCATCACGCGCCGTGCGGCATCCTGCGATGATACGAAATGCTGACTGGCCAGTTTGCTGTTACAATGACGGTAAATTTCATCAATCGTGCCCGAAACCTCGCCGCCTTCGATATGGGCGCAACGGATGTAGTTGGTGGCACAAACCAGCGCGCAAGCAAGCGCCTCAACCCGGTCGCCGTGGATCACCACAAGATCGGGGGCGTATTCCTTGATGAAATCCGAAAATCCGATGATCGTCTTGGCCAACACCATGTCCTGTGGGTCGCCAGGACGCTGGTTGAGGAATTCATGCACCTGCACCCCCGATGTGCGGTGCACCTCCAGTTTGGTCAGCCCGTAGCGTTTGAGCATGTGCATCCCGGTCGTGAAAAACGACACGTCAAAGCCTGCATCCCGTGTGGCAATGGCCAAAGGCTCAAGCTTGCCAAAATCAGCCCGTGTTCCGGTGACAAAAAGAACTGTGCGCGGCATTCCGAATTCCAAATCAATACGCTATCGGATGACCCGATCCCATGTGCCGTGCAGGCTATCCTGATGCCGCCAGAAAGGAAACGGGCTTTGGCCTTGGGCGCGTTGCGTTCTTGCCCAAGTTGCGTATGGCGTTTATCTAAGCGCTTGACCTTATCAGGCGTCATCCTTAGGTGACATGCCTACGAGGCGAGTGGGCAGGTAGGTTATGCAGCGGATTGCAAATCCGTGTAGACCGGTTCGATTCCGGTACTCGCCTCCAAATAACAACGTAAGCTGTTGTTATTAAGTAGTTATTTGTGAGATACGTAAGCTAAAACGCCATAAAGCCCTCCATCTTGATTGCGCTTGATCGCAACAGGCTGCATCGGCACGATACACACGAACCAAACGATTTTTGCTAATCGTAGTTATTGTCATGCTCAATGAAGCAAGTGCTACCAGGGCTTAACCCCTGTGTAAGGCCGGTTCTGAATATAAATCAGCCCCTGACTAGCACTTCCGCTAAGAAGGGCGGAAACCGGCCATCCGCTGTGGTCGCAACAACTAAGACGCTTGCTCAAAGATCGGACGTTCAAGGACCTCAAACAGAACGCGCCCAATTGATCGGCACTCTGGTCGAATGTCTGGCTCCATCACCGGATCAGATCCTTGCTTTTGATCACGTGCAAAATTGCTCACATCAACTTGCATGGCCGCGTCGAAGCTGCTAAAACCTCTTGTCGCTTGCCTTTGTTTTTCAAAAGAAATTTTTGGTTTGCCGGACAAAAAATGCCACTTGGGTGCAGGATGGCACAATAACTTGTGAGGTGAAAATGGTTCAGCGCAACATAGCGCCACCT
>NZ_LJAL01000010.1 GCF_001419985.1 Loktanella sp. 5RATIMAR09
AAGCTGCGCCCGTTCTTTGTCATCGGCAAATGTATTCGGTCTTCCTGTACTTGCTTCCATTGCAAGGTCAGTACCTCAGTTTTCCTCCTACCCGTGAAGAGCAAGAGCTCATAGAACACGCGATGGATCGGGTTGGGCAGATCATCAATCGTCTTCCGCCATTTCCCCAGGTCTTCGATAGTGCGACCATCCGGTCTCTCTTCAAACCACTCAATCGCGATCGTCGGACACTCCCTCAGATCATAGGTTCGGCGTGCATGATTGTAGATCGCTCGAAAGCTACGGAGAACATGATTGGCCCTTGACGGAGCATTCCCCAATTCTTGATGGCGGCCTACCACCATTGCCTTGCTGATTTCATCCAGCGGGAGGTGCACCCAGTCTCGCAAGTGAAGCATGAGTTGTGCTTCGTGCCGGCCTTATTGGTCTCAGAACGCAGCTTTGGTCGGGACAGATACGCATCCATGGCCAATTCCAATGTTGGTGCACCGATCTGAACGACCTTCCCTGCCCCTCTGCTCAACTCCAATGCAAACCCAAGGGCTGTTTGCCTTGCTGCTTGCGCGGAGATGGTTGGGAACCGGCCGATTAGGATCCTCTTGGTCTGACCGCCAACATCTTTTTGGAAGTACCAAGTCTTGGAACGCTTCCTTACAACGAGCACGAGCCCTTTGATTTCGGAGTCCCAATACTTATCGGTGCCTGCTTTCGCGTTGGGCAACTTGGTTGCGAAGGTCTCTGAAAGCTTTGGCATATTTTGTCTGCTTTTTGTCGGAACTAAACTGAATGCGTATGCCACGCACTCCATCAGCAGGAACAATAAAATTCAATGAATTGAATAACTAAGAATGCAAAAGAATGATCAGGAAACTGATATCACCTGTTTGGAAGGCAACGGTCTTACCATTACACAACGCCCGCGTCCAAATCGGCGTCTATTGTACCGCGTAATTGAAATCAAGAAGCGCAGCTCTCACGCGCTTGGAATTTCCGAAACCGACAAAGCTTTGGGTAACGGGCGGCGGCTTGCCCCCGCAACCGCGTCAACAATTTGACTCGGCGTTCGGGCAACTCTGGTGTTAGCGTTCGGAAAGTTGCAGCCGCTTTGCGTATCGCAGCGCGTAACAAGGAAATGAAAGAGGCAAAAAGAGACATTCAATCAAACTGGGAGGAACGATATGAACCTGAGACCTGACCCGACATTCCACGCGTCACCCAAACTGGCGATGGAAGCCCCGATCGAGAATTACGCTTTTACTGTGATGCTGAGCCCTGACGGATCGCAGTCCGACGGTATCGCCGTCATCGACCTCAAACCTGGGTCGGACACCTATGGCCAGATTGTCCATCAAGTGATTGTTCCCAACAAAGGCGACGAATTTCACCATTTTGGATGGAACGCCTGTTCGTCATCGCTCTCGCCACTATCAGGGCACGCCTTTCTTGAGCGGAGGTACCTGATCGTCCCGGGGATCCGCTCGTCCCGTATTTACGTGATCGACGTCAAAGAGCCTCTGAAAGCCCATATCCACAAAACGATTGAACCGGAGGAACTCTTTGCCAAGACTGGCTATTCGCGCCCCCATACGATCCATTGCGGGCCAGAGGGCATCTATGTGTCCTGCCTTGGCGGCGCCGGTAAAGACGGCACCGACGGACCGCCGGGGATCTTTATCATGGACTGCGAAACCTTTGAGATCATTGGCCAATATGAGATGGATCGCGGCAAGCAGGACAAGCACTATGATTTTTGGTGGAACCTGCCGCAGGACTATATGGTCAGTTCGGAATGGGGTCTGCCGCCACAGTTCGAGAACGGTATCGTACCAGAGGATCTTTTATCCAATAAATACGGCCACTCGATCCATTTTTGGAACCTGCGTGCGCGCAAGAATATCCAGACAATCGACTTTGGCGAAAACTACCAGATGGCTCTGGAAATCCGGCCGGCGCACGACCCGACCAAGTCTTACGGCTTTTGCGGCGTTGTCGTTGATACCACCAACCTTCAGGGGGCCATCTTTACATGGTGGCGCGACGATGATGGCGTCTGGCAGGCCAAGAAAACAATCACCATCGACCCACGCCCGGAAGACCCGGCAAACCTGCCACCCCTTTTGCAGGGCTTTGGTGCTGTACCGCCGCTGGTAACAGACATCGATCTGAGCCTTGATGACAAGTATCTCTATGTTGCGTGTTGGGGCATGGGCGAGATGCACCAGTATGATGTCTCGGACCCCATGAACCCCGTCTTGGCGGGCAAGGTCGAACTTGGCGGGATCGCCAAAGGTCACAAGCACCCCAACGGCAAAGGTTTTGCTTTTGGTCCGCAGATGGTCGAAATCAGCCGTGACGGCAAACGCGTCTATTGGACAAACTCGCTTTATTCGACATGGGACGATCAATTCTATCCGGATGATGAAGGCGGGCAGATGGTGATGGCCGACGTGGGCGAGAACGGAGGCCTGACGTTGAACAAGGATTTCTACATCGATTTCCCCAAAGGCCTGCGCGCCCACCAGATACGGCTTGAGGGCGGAGACTGCTCGACAGATAGTTTCTGCTACCCTTCCGTCTAAGTGCTGGGTGAAATGACATCGGTGGCGGCCCTTTGGGGGGCCGTTATCGTTTCTGGTCTATACCACGGGATCAATCCCGGAATGGGCTGGCCGCTGGCCGTTTCTGCCGCTCTGATGGAGCGACGACACAAGGCCATGCCAAAGGCGCTGGCCATGCTTGCCTTGGGTCATTTTCTGGCGATGATCGGGATTTTGCTGCCTTTTTCCATCATGATCGCCTTGATCCAGTGGGAGGTCGAAATCCGCATTGCTGCGGGCCTGCTGGTCATCGCAACAGGGTGTTACCTGCTGATCAATCGCAGACATCCGAAAATACTGGCGCGGGTGCATCCGGCGCGGCTTGCGCTTTGGTCGTTCCTTGCTGCGATGGCGCATGGTGCGGGGCTGATGCTTGTCCCGATCTATCTGGGTATTTGCGCGGTCGGTCAGGAAGAAACAGGGCACCTTGCCGCACAAAGCCTGATGGGAAACAACATCATGACCGCCCTTGCCGTCGCTGCCGTGCATACGTTTTCGATGACAATCGCGGGCGGTCTGATCGCTGTGGTGATCTATTTCTGGCTTGGCCTGAGATTTCTTTCGCGGACATGGTTCAATCTGGATGTGGTCTGGGCGCTCAGTCTGGTTCTGGTCGGCGCGTTCGGTATTTACACCGCCAAGATGGGGCACTGAGGCCGCCGCACACGGGCCCTGCGGCACAGGGCTTTGTGCATTTGACGCGTATCAGACAGCCGCCGCGATGGCCTTGCCGCATGCCACTGTGTCTGCCTTGCCGCCAAGGTCACCAGTGCGCAAAGCGGAATCTGTCAGAACGGTTTCGATGGCTGCCATAATCCCCTGTGCGGCCTCCGGATGCCCCAGATGTTCCAGCATCATCGCACCTGACCAGATCTGACCGATCGGGTTCGCGATGCCCTTGCCCGCGATATCGGGGGCAGAGCCGTGAACAGGCTCAAACAAGGACGGGAACTTGTGTTCGGGGTTGATGTTGCCCGATGGCGCGATCCCGATTGTACCGGTGCAGGCAGGCCCCAGGTCGGACAGGATATCACCGAACAGGTTCGAGCCCACAACCACATCAAAGCGGTCAGGATGCAGCACGAACATCGCCGCCAGAATGTCGATATGGTATTTATCAACCGTAACATCAGGGTAGGATTTCTGCATCTCCAGAACACGTTCGTCCCAATAGGGCATCGTGATCGAAATTCCGTTGGATTTGGTCGCAGAGGTCAGTCTGCCGCCACGCTTGCGCGCAAGATCGAAGGCATAGCGCAGAATCCGGTCCACACCCACGCGTGACATGACGGTTTCCTGCATCACGATCTCGCGGTCGGTGCCGGGGTACATCCGTCCACCGATGGACGAATACTCGCCCTCGGTATTTTCCCGCACGATCATCATGTCGATATCGCCCGGCCCCCGCCCCGCCAAAGGAGAGGTGACGCCCGGCATCAGCTTGGCAGGTCGCAGGCTCACGTATTGATCGAACTCACGGCGGAACTGCAAAAGCGACCCCCACAGCGAGACGTGATCTGGCACCGTATCAGGCCAGCCAACCGCACCAAAGAAGATCGCGTCATGGCCGCCAATCCGGTCCTTCCAGTCGTCCGGCATCATCTGGCCGTGCTGCTGGTAGTAGTCACAGGAGGCGAAATCGAATGTATCAAAGTTGAAATCGAGACCGTATTTCGCGGCCGCTGCGTTCAGGACACGGATGCCTTCGGGGACCACTTCCTTGCCGATCCCGTCACCCGGAATAACCGCAATGTTCACCTTGTTGGTGGCCATGATCATATCCTTTGTCAGTGCGATGGGTTGAAGTAATGGCGCGGTTTTGAACGCGTGCCGAAACCTCTACGCGATAGGTGAGAAAAGTTAGCGAGGTGGCGCCTGTATTTCACCAAGCCGTCAGAAAATGCAATCCGCAGCCAACAGGGAAACACCACGCTGTTTGCGCAGGCGTCCTGCTCAAAGATGCGGCCGCACGAAATCTGCGATGTCCTTTGCAGGCCGCGCACCGGACAAACGCGCAACTTCGCGGCCTTTGGCATAAAGGATCAACAAGGGGATGCCTCTGATCTGCAAGCGTTGCGAGACGGCGGGAAACTGCTCGGTATCAATCTTTGCAAAACGCGCATTTGTGCGCAGTCCGTCAGCCGCCTTGGCAAATTCGGGGGCCATCATCTTGCAGGGCCCACACCAAGGTGCCCAGTAGTCGACAACCAGCGGCACCTCATCCGTGCGCACGGCCTTGTCGTGAAGCGACAGGCCCAGTTCGGCGACTGTACCATCCATCAAAGCCGCGCTGCATTTCGCGCATTTGGGCCCTGCCCCGCGCTTTGCCGTTGGTACCCTGTTCGTCTGCCCGCAGGACATACAGATTAGTTTGACGGCGTCTTGCACTGTTTCGTGTCCCTTTGTTCATTCATCTTTGCGACCGAAGATCCGCATCAAGACCGTGGTCGTATTTTTTCGAGCCTGATTATGAGCGCATATCAATGACGTCAAATCTATCGCAGGCCGAACACCCGGATTTGACAATGATCAATCTCTATGTGGCTAACGGCCCTAGTCTTGTCACCGGGTATCACTACGCAAACACTGCGACCCTTTGAAAAGGCCCGATATGACCTATATATTGCAAGAGTGATAACAATTTTGTTTTCGCGTCACTGGCGCATTTATGGAAGATAAACCGCACAACGGGCATCGCCATTGCACATTTGCCGCGAAACCTCTCGTTTGGAGGCTGAGATGTTAGACCTTGCAGCGCGTACGCTTTTGTTTCCCGTCCTTGTTGTACAAGGCGCCCTGGTGCGTCGGTCGGCCCTGTATCTGGATGACCCTTCCGGGCGGCGGCATGGTGTCAGCGGGCAAGGTCCCGACCTGCGTCTCCTGATCATCGGTGACAGCTCTGCGGTCGGCGTCGGGACATCGCATCAGGAAGAGGCGCTTTTGGGACATATGCGCAAACGGCTGTCCCAAACCAACACGGTCTATTGGTCGGTCGACGCCAAGACCGGTGCGACAACGGCCGAAACGATCGCGCGGCTACAGCAGCATGCGCCAGAGAAATTCGATGTGGTGTCGATATCACTGGGCGTCAACGACATTACCTCGCGCGTACCCCTTGCCAAATGGCTACACAATTATGCGACGCTGCTTGATCTGATCGAAGACAGGTTTGCGGCCGATGTTATCTGCGTGTCCGGCATCCCGCCGATCCGGTATTTTCCTTTGCTGCCACAACCGCTCCGCTGGGTTTTGGGCGCACAAGCCACACGCTTTGATCGGGCGTTGCGCGCGCTTGTCGCCGACCGTGCCGGATGCCGGTTTGTCGAAATGGATTTTGAACCTGACGTGACAAAAATGAGCCCTGACGGCTTTCACCCCGGGCCCAAAATCTATTCTGAATGGGGCCGGAAGGTCTATCGCACGATCCGCCGCGATATCCGGCAGATGCACAAGACATAACCGCTGACATCGCTTGAAGTATAGCCGCCGCTGGGACATCATGGGCACTCTGGCCGGTGCCCGGACGCTGCCGTCAACTGATCTAAGAACCAAGGCGAATTTACATGAGCGGACTACTGGCCCTACTCGACGATGTCGCAGCGATTGCCAAGCTCGCGGCCACCCAGCTTGACGATGTCGCGGCACAAGCCAGCAAAGCCGGCATGAAAGCCGCAGGTGTTGTCATTGATGATGCCGCCGTGACGCCAAAGTATGTCACCGGCCTGCCAGCGGCCCGCGAATTGCCGATTGTGTGGAAGATCGCCCGCGCGTCTTTCTTCAACAAACTGGTCATCCTGCTACCCGCAGCGCTGCTGTTACAGGCTTTTGCGCCGTGGCTCCTGACCCCGCTCTTGATGCTGGGCGGGGCTTATCTGTGTTTTGAAGGCGCCGAGAAAGTCTGGCACCTTTTTGCGCCGCACAAAGAGCATGGCCCACAGCAAGCCAAGACGCTGGATGCGGCGCATCTGGAAGAGCAGCGGGTTAAAGGGGCAATCAAGACGGACTTTATCCTGTCAGCCGAGATTATGACGATCTCACTCTCACAGATCGATATTGATACGTTCTGGATTCAGGCGGCCGCGCTGGCGGCAGTGGCCATTGGCATCACGGCCCTTGTCTATGGCGCGGTGGCACTGCTGGTCAAAGCAGATGACTTCGGGATGTTGCTGAGTGCGCAGGGCCGGCTTTCGCTGACGCGGGCGGTTGGACGCGTGATCGTGCGATCAATGCCTGCAACCATGATTGTGATCGCAACAATCGGTACTGTTGCGATGCTCTGGGTGGGAGGCAGTATTCTTGTGCACGGGATCCGCGATCTTGGCTGGTCTCTGCCCTATGACATGATCAAACACGCCGCACAGGTGGTGGCGGACCGTGCGGGAACCGCACAAGGCTTCCTGCGGTGGTTCGTGACGGCGGGCCTTGACGGGATCATCGGACTGGCGGCAGGTTTCCTGCTTATCCCTGTTGTTCTAAAAGCGGTGGTGCCGACAATGACGTGGCTGTTTCCCGAAAAAGCCTGATACGATGAAAGCCGCACGACGCGATTTTGGGTTGCTGGGGGCGCGGTGCGCGGCCTATGCCCAACGCGATGCGCGCAATCGGCGCGACATGGGGAAGCCTTGGACTAGATGAAACTCACGCTTTTTATGGTTTTCTACCGTCTGCTATGGGCCCTGCTTTTGCCGTTTGTCCTACTCTATTTGTGGCGCAGGGGGCGGCGGGATCCTGATTACACCGGGCATCTGGCCGAGCGCTTCGGGTTCTACAGTACCCCGCTGCCTCAACAGGCCATCTGGTTGCACGCCGTCAGTATCGGTGAGACGCGCTCTGCGATTGCGCTGATCCGGCGCATCCTTGCGCGCGGGGACAAAGTTATCCTGACGCACTTTACACCCGCAGGCCGCCGCGACTCGACCAGCCAGTTCGCGGCTGAAATTGCCTCGGGGCAATTGGCTGTGGTCTGGGCCCCCTTTGATATGCCGTGGTGTTACCGGCGCTTCTTTCGGGCATGTCAGCCGCAAATCGGCTTGCCCCTTGAGGTCGAGGTCTGGCCTGCGATGATTTACGCGGCCCGTGCCGCCGGTGTGCCGCTCTATATGTGCAATGCACAATATGCCCCCGGCCCCTTTGCGCGTGACCGCAAATGGCTTCCGTTCCGGCGATGGTGCATCGCCGCGTTTGCCGGTGCCTTTGTGAAGTCCCAAGGTCAGGCAGATCGGTTTGCGCTGGTGGGCCTTGAGAATGTGAAAATCACCGGCGAATTGCGCTTTGATCAACCGGTCCCGCCCGCATTGATCGCGGCTGCACAAGATCTGCGCCCTGCCCTCGCGCCTCGGCGGGAGATCGTGGCGATTGCCAGCGGGGTTGAAGCCGAAGAGGACCTTTATGTCGCGGTTCTGTCGCAGCGCATTGCAAACTGTCGCGCCGCAGGCAAAGCAGCACCTTTCTTTATCTATGTGCCACGCGCGCCGGAAAGGTTTGATGCTGTCGCGGCGAAATTGCGGGACGCAGGACGATCGGTTTGCAGGCGGAGCGATGTGCTTGATGGAACACTGAAGCCGCTCACCTCCTTTGGTGACCACGACGTATTGCTTGGCGATAGCCTGGGCGAGATGTTCTTTTACCTGTCGCTCGCTGACCGCGTGATCGTTGGTGGCGGCTTCACGCCACGCGGGGCGCACAACATTATCGAGCCGCTCTTGCTGAAAAAACCGGTTTTGACCGGTCCTTGGGTTTGGCCAATCGAATTCCCCTTCACCGAGGCCGCCGCAGCGGGGGTAGCGGCGAGCGTCACCGATCAGACGGCGCTTCTGGCTGCACTCAATGCACCGCTTGTAGATCAGACCGCACAGATCGACGCCTTCCTTGCGCTGCATATAGGTGCAAGCGAACGCACATTGCGTGAAATTGATGCGGTCATCGGCAAAACACCCGCGACGTCATAGCGCTTTGGGTGACCGCAGCGTATGCCGAAGCTGACAATCTGACAGCAGTTTCAGCTTTTGTTGCTGGCAATTGTGACGCGCCCTACACCACATTGCCCGAAAATTGTGATTTTGAGACGCCGAGGGCCTCATCCCGCCCCCAATTTCGTGCAAAAACGGACAAAGCTGGTCCTCCCGATGTGCAAAAGGAACGCCAATCAGGATGCTGATGCAGTCAAACAACAAGCGTTTCAGGGTGCGATGACGCCACGTTAGCGGTAACATGATGCATCTGCGCAGATGCTTCTGTCGCGTCCCTTACGCCGCGACGGGCGAGCGAACCACCCCTGCACAGCAGCATGTATAAACCGTTGTTAAAGCGGTCCCTTTTTTTGCATCCAGCCAGGCTGCACCCCGCAATTCGAGCCTTTCGAGACGAAAGAGCCAACGCCTTTTGCGGCGTCAAATGGGCAGCCACACCTGCGCCGGCAACGCGCGTCAACCACAGCAAACACAGTGAAGTGCAGGTGATTCAGGCTCAAAAAAACTAACAAAGAAACAAGATTTGGACACAAATTGATCCAAATCAGCTGTTTGTTTCTACTTCAGATGAAGGACACGCGAAGGGTGCGCCCATCCATCATAGTGGCTTTGGCTTTTTGTTTGGTCTGAGCCGGGGCAAGAGATTTAAAAAGGAGAATCAGCATTGGCTTACGATCTCAAGAACCAACTTAAGACCTCGGCGGCAGCTGTCGCCTTGGTTTCGGGACTTATGTTCCCCGTCGCAGGTGCGGCAGACCAGATCAGCCTGAAGTCAACCGACGGCACGATCGATCTGGTTGGTGAATTCGTAGAATTTGCCAACGATACATACATCATCCGGACATCGCTTGGTGACTTGCGCATTTCTGCACGCAGCGTCGTTTGTGAAGGCGCGGCATGTCCGACATTTGAAGATGTCACCGCTGATGTCGCGATTGTCGGCGCGGACTCAGTCGGTCTTGGTATGATGCCACTGTTGATGACCGGTTTTGCTGCATCCCTTGATGCGGAAGCTGAAATCACCAACCCATCGGCCGGTGAATCGTTCGCATCTTTGATTGATGACGGTGGTTTCGGTGAAGAAATCGGGACTTTCCTTGTGTCGTCCACGAATGACAACGACGCCTTTGAATCGTTGCTTGATCGCAGCGCGATGATCGGCATGACGTCCCGCCGGATCACACAAGACGAAGCGCGCGCACTGCGCGCTGACGGTGCTGGCAGCATGGTGAGCCCCGAGCAAGAGCGTATTATCGCCGTCGACAGTATGGTTATTGCAACACACGCGTCCAACCCGGTTGAGACGCTGACACAGGCGCAGCTTCAGGGCATTTTCTCGGGTCAGATCACAAACTGGTCCCAGGTTGGTGGCCCGAACAAGCGCATCACAGTGATCGCACAGGACGAAGACTCTGCCGGACATGACTACTTCATGTCATATCTGTTCGGTGAAGAGCGTCCTGACTTCCGGCCGCACGCGATCTCACCTGACGACCAGACAGTATCCAACGTTCTGTTCCACGATACGAATGCCATCGGCTATCTTGGCTATGCGTTCCAACGTGGCGCCAAGCCGGTGACACTGGTCAACGAATGCGGCATTGCAAACACGCCGGATGCGTTCTCGGCGAAAACCGAAGAATACGAGCTTGGCCGTCGTATGTACCTGTACAACCGTGCGGACAATCTTGACGAGAAGGCCCAGCAGTTCCTGGACTTCGCAATCTCCAGCGAGGCCGACAGCGTTATCGGTAAATCAGGCTTTATCGACCTAGGGATCCTGCGCCGCAGCCAAGCGGAAGGCGATGCTCGCCGTGCCGCACTGAACACCGAAATTGCCCGCTATGATGTTGGCTTTGAGGGTGAAGTCATGGGCGACATGCTTGCGCAGATGGACAACTATGACCGTCTCTCGACAACATTCCGCTTCCGCACGGGGTCATCCCGCATCGATGAACGCGGCCGTTTGGACATGGAGCGTTTGATCGATTATCTTGAGGATGCTCCTGCAGGCACAGCACTGACATTTGTTGGCTTTACCGATGATGTTGGTGCCTTCGAAGGCAACCGCCAACTTGCGATGCAGCGCGCAGAAGCCGTGCTGGAAGAAGTGCGCGCCGTTGCCGATGACCGCCTGAACAACGTGACAATGAGCACCACAGGCTTTGGCGAGATTGCACCATCCGCGTGTAACGTGTCCGAGCGTGGCCGTGCGATCAACCGCCGTGTTGAAGTGTGGATCTCAAAGACACAAGAGAGCTAAATCCGCGCAACGATGCGGGCACCAGTTGGCCCTATCCTTGCACCGGAATATAAAACGGGCCCTTAGGGGCCCGTTTTTTTTCTGCCAGATTTTCCAATGCGACGAAGAAAATCACAGCATTGGTACCGGCCACGTGTCGTTGCGATCTGTCTAAGCAGGAATGACCAATTTGAGTTCATCTTCCGGGGCATCAAGTGGCAGATGGTTATCCTCAAGAACCAGTAGGTTCTCGATACCGATCACGTCACTCTTGGTCTTATAGCCGATCAGGTCTTCTACATTCATGTCAACGTGCCGCGCCATGAGCATCGTTTCTTCCGAAGAAAAGTTTGTCAGCCCGCGCGCCACTTCTGCGCCGTCCTCGTCGTAGACATGCAGTACATCACCTTTTGTGAAATCGCCCTGAATCGAGAGCACATCCTGTCGCCCGATCCCGCAGTCCCCCGCGACAACAGCGGCGGCAACGGCATTTGGTACCACCAAAGTTCCCGAAACCTGCAATCTGTTGCTGAGCCAAACCATAAGCGGCGACGCTGTCTTGCCCGTGACAAGGCAACGGGTGAACCGGCGTTCGTTTTCAAGAACCGACGAGATGGGGCGCTCGATAACACCCTCGGCGATAATCGTTTCGACACCTGCGTTCTGGGCCATGTTTGCCGCTTGCATTTTCGTCAACATACCGCCGCTGCCCAGCGCGCTGATAGCAGTCGTGGACTCCAGATGTTCGCTGACGTCGTTGATTTCTGCGATAAACCGGGCGTCCGGTTCGGACGGATCACGATCATAAAGGCCCTCAACGCTGGTCAGAATTACCAAGAGATCTGCATCCACCATTTGCGCCACTTTGGCCGAAAGGCGGTCATTGTCGCCGACGCGCAGGTCGCGGGTTGCGACAGAATCGTTCTCGTTGATGATGGGCAGAATGTCGTTTTCGAACAACCGCAGCATCGTATTTTTGATGTTCAGAAAGCGGCGTCGATCTTCCATGTCATCGACGGTCACAAGCATCTGTGCAACGTCCATATTATGCTCTGAGGCGATCTGTCGGTAGGCATTCATCAACAGGGGCTGACCACAGGCAGCAGCCGCCTGCTTGTCAAGAATGCCCGCATCCTCGGGGCGTTTTCCGACCATATTCAGACCCAACGCAACCGATCCCGAAGAGGTCAGGATCACATCATGTCCCTCTTTTTTCAGCGCCGCCAAATCACTGAGCAGGCCATTGATGAAAGCATAGCGCAGGGTGAGGTTTTCGTCATTTGCGAGCAGGCTTGAACCTATTTTGACGACGATCTTTTTCTTCTTTGGCATGGAAGCCTCCGGTAGGATATTGTTTTTAATGAATGAATTGCTATCGGTTTGCGTCACACGACGCAGCCCTGTAGCACTGCCCATTCAATGATTCGCCGACGTATAACATGTACCGCGCCCCTGAACGCAAACAGGTCGCCACAGAAAGCCGCCGATTGGCATGGCTTACCTGTCCGGTCATTGACAACAAATAGACCGGCTGATGCGCGACGCGATGCTGCATTGCAGCAATCATATGGCGCGTCCCGTCAGTGCGGAAAAAGGAGACGAGAATGAACATACTTTTGATTGGCTGCGGAAAGATGGGCGGCGCGATGCTGCGGCAGTGGGCAAGCCATGGCGGGAACACTTTTACGGTCGCCGATCCTGCGGCAAATGACCTTCCCGATGGTGTGGCCCATGTGTCAAAAGCGACAGATTTGCGCGCACAGGAGTTCGACGTCGTTTTGATCGCAATCAAGCCCCAGATGATTGCTGATGTGCTGCCTGACTATGCACATGCGCTCAAAGACGGCGGCGTATTTGTCTCGATCGCGGCAGGCGCAAGTGTTGCGTCTCTGGAAAAGGTCGTTGGCAACGCAGCCATTGCGCGGGTCATGCCCAATATGGCCGCTTTGGTCGGCATGGGGGTGTCGGGGCTTTATGCCAACGATCGCTGCACGCCACAGCAGACACGCGATATTGTGGCCCTCATTGACCAGACCGGCACGTGCATTGCCGTTGAAAGCGAAGACCAGATCGACCGCCTGACGGCTGTCAGCGGCAGCGGGCCGGGCTATGTCTTCGAGATATTGCGCAACTATGTCGCCGCCGCCGAAGCGCTCGGCTTTGACCATGAGACAGCACGCAAGCTGGTGTTCGATACTGTCACCGGCACGGTCGAAGCCGCACGCCAGTCTGAGTTGAGTTTGGAGGAACTCCGCAATTCCGTGACCAGCAAGAACGGCACAACGCAGGCCGGACTAGGCGCATTGATGCAGGACGGGACGCTGGACGCCCTGCTCCACGGCACGTTGCAAGCGGCCTACGCCCGCGCAGTGGAATTAAGATAGGACGGAAAGGGAATACGATGAACGATATGAGCACCGAACCAACGGGGTCCGACATTGGCACCATCGTGGCCGATCTTGGCCGGCGCGCCAAAACAGCCGCCCGCGATCTGTCCATGGCCACCTCTGCGCAACGCGACATGGCATTGACCGAAGCGGCCAAGGCACTGCGCGCGAAAACCGCCGATATTCTGGCCGCGAACGGCAAGGACCTTGAGAGCATCCGCGACAGTGGCAAGGATGCCGCTTTCATCGACCGGCTGAAACTGACCGATGACCGCGTGGCCGCGATGGCCGATGCGCTCGACGCGATTGCGGCACAGGATGATCCCTTGGGCCGCACACTTGCCACCTTCGACCGTCCCAACGGTCTCAGGATTGAGCGTATGAGTGTGCCAATCGGCGTGATCGCCATGATCTATGAATCGCGTCCGAATGTGGGGTCCGACGCTGGTGCGCTATGCATCAAATCCGGCAATGCGGTTATTCTGCGTGGCGGATCGGAAAGCCTGCACTCCTCGCGCGTGATCGTCGCGTGCTTGGCACAGGGTCTTGCAGCCGCAGACCTGCCTGAAGATGCCGTTCAACTTGTCGATACGCGCGATCGCGAAGCGGTGAAGGCGCTGTTGCACAGCACAGACACGGTTGATCTTGTAATTCCACGCGGCGGGCGCGGCCTTGTGTCCTTGGTCCAGCGCGAAGCACGCGTGCCGACGCTGCTGCACCTTGATGGCAACAACCACACCTATGTGCATGAAAGTGCCGATATCGACAAAGCAATCGGCATTATCCAAAACGCGAAAATGCGCAGAACCGGTATCTGTGGTGCCACCGAGTGTGTTGTGATCGACGCCAAAATCGCAGCGCGGGTTTTGCCTCTGATGGCGACAGCTTTGAACGATTGCGAACTGCGCGGCGATGACGCGGCACGGGCGATATTGCCAGACATGACGCCCGCAACGGATGACGACTGGAACACGGAATATCTGAGCAATATCTTGTCCGTGAAAATCGTGGATGACGCCGATGCGGCCATTGCATTCGTTCAGACCCACTCCTCGGGCCACACCGATGCGATCATCGCCAAAGACGCGCAAGCCGCCAGACGCTTTATGGCCGCGATCGACTCGGCGGTTGTCATGCACAACGCCTCGACCCAGTTTTCGGACGGTGGTGAATTCGGGATGGGTGCAGAGATCGGGATCGCCACCGGCAAAATGCATGCGCGCGGCCCGGTCGGTGCAGAGCAGCTGACCAGTTTCAAATACTTTGTTCATGGTGACGGGCAGCAAAGGCCCTGAGCCCAGCAAAACGCGCCGAATGATAGCGGGGCCCCTCTCACGGGGCCCTTATCTGCTTTCACAAAGCCGACAGAGGCATTAGGCAGGACTATCTTCGCTATTTCGGGGCACACCATGGCGCAAAAATCCACGATCTATAAAGTCGAACTGTCTGTCTCCGATATGGATCGTCACTACTACGAGACCCACAAACTCACCGTTGCCAAACACCCCTCAGAGACTGACGAGCGGATGATGGTCCGTCTTGTCGCCTTTGCGCTGAATGCCCACGAGCATCTGGAAATGACCAAGGGTATTTCCACCGATGATGAGCCCGACATCTGGCAGAAAAGCCTGAGTGGCGAATTGGAGCTTTGGGTCGCGCTTGGCCTACCGTCGGAAAAGATCATCCGGCAATCCTGCGGCAAAGCCAAAGCCGTGCGCATCTATGCCTACGGTGGCAAACCGGCCGAGATGTGGTGGGACAAGGTCAAGAACAGCACCTCGCGCTTTGATAACCTCCAAGTGGTAAATTTCGCGGAAGACGAGACCAAGGCGCTTGGTGCACTGGCCAGTCGCGCGATGAGAATTCAGGTCAACATTCAGGACGAGGACGTGATGGCCAGCGTGGATGATACTATCGTCTATATGACCCCACAGGAATGGAAGCGCGCCCAGGACTGATCATCGGCGCGCCGCCATTGAGTGTGACCCCAAAACCGTGGTCACTGCCTGCACAGTTGCCGCGACCACCTGATCGGCTTCGTCGTGGGTCAGACAGAACGGTGGTGCAAAGCCCAGAATATCGCCCTGCGGCATGGCACGCGCAATTACGCTGTTCTGCTCCAGCAGCTTGGCTGCAATTTGTGGCCCGATCTTGCCGGCTGCATCATAGAACGTCCGGCTGTCTTTGTCGGCCACGAACTCGACCGCGCAAATCATCCCCGTACCGCGCACGTCGCCCACATGGGGATGATCGGCAAGTGCGGCGCGCATCTGGTCATTCAGGTAAGTGCCGACAGTCCCCGCGTTCTCGACCAGTCCCAGCTTGTCGATCAACGCCAGATTGGCCACACCCGCGGCCGCACCAATGGGGTGCGCCGAATATGTCCAGCCGTGGCCGATTGGCCCGTTCTCGTCCGTGCCTTTTTCAAGCACGGACCACATCCTGTCAGAGACGATAGAGCCCGACAGCGGTGCATAAGCGGATGTCAGTCCCTTTGCAATTGTGATCAAATCGGGGCGCATCCCGTAGTGGTCCGACCCGAACATCGTGCCAAGTCGTCCGAAACCGGTGACCACTTCATCGGCGACCAGTAAAATGTCGTGGCGGTCCAGAACAGCCTGGATAGCCGGCCAATAGCCTTCGGGTGGTGGCACAATCCCGCCTGTGCCAAGCATCGGTTCACCGATAAAGGCCGCGATTGTATCAGCCCCTTCGCGGTCAATCATCGCCTCCAGCTCTGACACGCAATGCGCCACAAACGCGGCCTCGCTTTGTGCCTGATCCGTGCGGCGGAAATAGTATGGTGCCTGCGTGTGAATGACCTGCGCCAGCGGCAGATCGAACTTTTTGTGGAACAGCTCCAACCCCGTCAGCGATCCGGTCATCAGGCCCGAGCCATGATACCCCCGCCAGCGCGAGATGATCTTTTTCTTTTCGGGGCGGCCCAGAATATTGTTGTAGTACCAGATCAGCTTGATGTTGGTTTCATTCGCATCCGACCCCGACAGGCCGAAATAGACCTTGGACATATGATCCGGCGCACGGTCCAGCACCATTTTCGCCAGCGTAATCGACGCCTCTGTGCCGTGACCGACATAGGCGTGGTAGTAAGCCAGTTCCTTGGCCTGTTCGGCAATTGCCTCGGCAATCTCTGGCCGCCCGTAGCCCACGTTCACGCAATAAAGCCCCGCAAATGCATCCAGCATGCGATTGCCGTCACGGTCCTCGATGTAGCAGCCCGAACCACCCGTAATCACGCGGTGCGGCAGGTTCCCGCGTGCAAACTCGGCAAGGTGGGTCGAGGGATGAAAGAAGTTCTCACGGTCCCATTGTTGCAGCTGATCATTATGTAGCATGGCTTATCCCTTCGCGTGGCGGCGCGCCGCCTGATGATTAATGAAAGGAGCCTGCTGCACGCTGCGGGTCAGAGGTGACGCCGCCAATGAGCAGATAAGGCTCCGCTCACCCAAGCAGCAGCGCGCAATGCCTTTATTGCCAAGGTCGTACGCAAGTTGAACCACGGCCCAACATGCAAGATCAACCACAATCTGCGCCGCAGCGGCCGAAACCGACACCCAGCGCGGCCAGCGATCACGTCATCAAACCAACCAGCGCACAAGCACTGGCACGATCAGGCTTGTCAGCAGAGCATTCAATGCCATTGCGATACCAGCGTAGGCGCCTGCAACCGGATTTACCTGAAACGCACGCGCCGTCCCGATACCATGGGCGGCCACGCCCACTGCAAACCCGCGCGCGCGCCAATCCGTTATCCGCAGCAGGTTCATAAGCGGGGTAACTGTCACGGCCCCGATGATCCCCGTCAGGATTACCAGAACAGCCGTGAGCGCCGGCAACCCGCCAACCGCTTCCGAGATCCCAAGTGCCACAGGTGCTGTCGTGGATTTTGGTGCCAGCGACAGCAACACCTCGACCGGAAGCGAGAAAGCATGGGCGAGCAAAATAGCCGAGCCCGCCGCAACAAATGACCCTGCAAGCAACGCCAGAACAATGGGCGCAACCGAGGTGCGAATGGTTTCGCGGTTCTCCCATAACGGCACAGCCAGCGCGACCGTCGCCGGACCAAGCAAAAAATGGATGAACTGCGCACCCTCGAAATAGGTCGGGTAGTCCGTGTTTGACAGCCAAAGAACCGGCGCGATCAGCAGGACAGACAAAAGCACCGGATTGGCCCAGGGCGGCTGGCCAAGCCTGCGCGCCACCCCGTCAGCGACCAGATAAGCCAGCGTTGTTGTCGTCAGCCAGATCAGCGGCGTTGTGGAAAGATAGCTCCAAAGCTCTGCGACGTCCGTCATGTGGTCCGCCCCGCAATGACATACCGAACCCCGATAAACGTACCGACCGCCGCCAGCATTGAAAGCACGGTCGAGACGGTCAGGATGAACAGCAATACCAGCCCGTCATCTGAAAACACCTGCAGGTTACCGATCACGCCGACACCTGCGGGGACAAACAGAAAGGACAAATTCGCCAAGATGACCGTTGTTGTGGGCCTCAGCTGTTCCGTCAGTGTGGGCATCAGGCTCAGCAGCAGGACCAACACTGCGAGCCCGAGGACCGGCCCCGGGATCGGCAAGCCCGCGCCACGGACAGTCACTTCGCCCAAAAGCTGGCAGCCTAACAGAAGGCCAAAGGTCTGTAGCATGAGAATTCTCCGCTGAACGTGCTTGTTGTTTCAGTCTGATCGCAAACACGCTGCAGGACCAATGGAAATCTTCAGATCTCTAAATGCGCGCGGCGTTTGCAGGCGTTCGTGAATGCCGAAAGGTCTGTGGTAAAACGGTCAGGTGCCTCAAGGAACGGCGCATGGCCGATGCCCTCATAGGGCACGTATTGCCCGTTTCGCATGGCGTGCACCGCCGCCTCTGCAGTCGCTGGCGTGACAACCTCATCCTGCGTGCCGTGGATCACCAGAGCGCGGCAGTTCATTTTGCCAATGGCGGGCCGTAAATCTACATCGGCGCGGAACAAAGCCCTGCGCACGTGGGCGGGGCAAAGCATGTTTGCGCCCACCAGTTCCGCATAGGTCCTGCGGTCTAATGGTGCGGCGGTACATGCATCGACGAAACGCGCCGTGGCCGCAAGTCGGCGCGGCACGTCATCGGTGTAAAGATCACGGTCAAGGCCCGGGCTTGCGGGCCCCGCCATCCAGCTTTCGCGATGCGCGCCAATCGCAAGTATCCCGCCGGCAAGGACGACACCGGCGATATCTGCATCACCCTTGACGTCAAGATGGGCCGCGATCACACGCGCACCGTAAGACCACCCCACCAGCACCGGCATATCCAGTTTTGCCGCGTCCATCACAGCCTGAACATCCTCTGCCCACAGTGCGGTGTCGGTATAGGCCGCTTCGTGCTCCGGTTTGCCCGAACTGCCATGCCCGCGCAGGTCCATGACGACGACAAAAAACTGATCTTGCAGTCTTTCCCAAAGCGGTTGCCAACACATCCACTGCTGGGCCCAGCCATGAATGAGCAAGAGAGAGGGGCCTGTCGGATCACCAAAAGAAGTGAATGCAATACGCGTTCCGTCGGATGATGTGGCATAAGAAATCGGCATGCTGATCGGTAACAGCGTTCACTGGAAAGAGGAAGGCACAGGCCTTCGGGCGGACTGTATAATGCGCTCCGAGAACTGATATCCTCTTGACGCCGCATACCCCTCAGTTGTTTGACGGCGCATCTGGAAACGCAAAAACCGCAGTCTTGCGGCCGATAAGACACCCGCGCACCATTCACCCTTGCATGGATACTGTATCCGGTGTGCACGTCCTATGGCGCTATAATTCTCTTGGTGTAACTCAGTCAGTCTGAGGTCCACAAAGATACGTTTCCAGCAGGGCGATCAGTTCGGGCACCGTCCGGCTTGCACTTGATCCCGGCGAGAAAGCTTCAATTGCAGCAAGTGACTTCGGGCCCAGAACACCATCGACCTGTCCCGGGTTTTCACCTGCTATGACCAGTAAGCGCTGAAGCGCCGCGACGTCATCGGTTTCTGCGACAGAGGCCGCACGGCACAGGACTTTCGCTGTTGTTTCACTTGTGCCGATCGGTTCCAGCGCAATTGCGGTGTTGACCGGTTCTGTGGCTGGCACGGCAGTAGCAGCGACCGGGACAGGCGCAACGGTCTCCACTTCTGCGCCCAGCAGGCATTGGCCAATTGATCTTGCTACGATCTCTGCACCTTCAGGCGGGACCCCCACGCGGGACATTTCACAAGCTTGCGCAGACACGTCGCAGGTGATTGTCAACTCCCAGTCCTGAAAGGCGTCGGTCGGACGCAGTGTCCCTTCGGCTGATGCGAATATTGTGTAAGCATATCCGTTGACGACCCCGTCTTGCCAGAACGCCGGAAACTGGGCTGATGGGACATCGGACACATGCGATTCGACATTTGTGGCACCGGGCAGTGGCCGCTCGAAAGTCCCCGAGACACATGGCGCGGCGGCCAACGACGATGCGGTCAAACCGAGCCAAAGCGCATGTGGCAGAAGGCGGGCTATCATTGCCCTGCCCTGATCAAGGGACCGTGTGCGCGAAACGCCAACGATGCCAAGACCACCGCGTTTGTGTTCACCGTGACCGAACTGTTTGTCGTGCCATCAATCTCGTAAATGCCTTCGGGCCAGCCGCGCTCTGTGTCACCCAAAGGTGCAATTGCGGCCACCAGTTCACGTGTATAATCCGTGCCGAAAAGTGCATCCCACGCGAAAGCGACCTTTGTTGTGATCGTGCGCTTGCTGTCTAATCTCTCACCTCTGAACGTCATCACGGCCCAAGGCGCCCCACCGCCCCAGACAGACGAGTAGATAAAGTACGGGGCCACATCGATGTGAGACTCGCTCACAGCCGTTAGGATGCCGGAATTGCGATAGCGGGCTTCTTGCGCACTGTAGATCGCAGTTGCAAATCGCGCAGACCGCGCGTCAAAGCCGAATTCCAACCCGTCAAAGAGATATGGCTCGCTCACGGTAAAAGCAGGAGTGACGTTCCGATGCAGCCGCGTGTCTACCGGAATCGGATGGCCTTCGACATCGCGCACCATCAAATGGCTTTCCGCATCATAGGCATTATAGACGTCGTAACCAAAGAGCATCATCGCCTTGGCTGCATACTGCTCGTAACCAACCCGACCCTCTTGGTCACGTCGCAAGTTCCCTTCGATCATATTGCCGCCAATGAGTTGACCGTTCTCAACCATTTCGGAAAGGTTCCACCGGTTGATAAGGCGCGCGGTTTGTTGGGCGAGTTCGGGATAGTTGGCTTCGACATGGCCAAGTGCCGCCACCATGCGGGCAATGTCCAAGGCTGACCAGCCAAGGCCGCGCTCGACCGGTTCATTGGCGTAATTCACCAGTTCTCCGGTGCGCACATTATAGGCCTTGTTCGGCAGCACCCCGTCAAACAGCCGGATGTCATTGAGAGTATCCAAAGCCAAGCCAATGCGCTCGACTGCTTCGCTTCGCGCAATGACACCCAGCCTTTCGGCCGAAATCGTTGCGACGAAATAGGATCCGGTTTCCCACATCGTGGTGGACGGGTAATTGTCTGTCGAGTTCACAAGGCCTGTTGTGGGGTCAGTATTGTTCTGGAAATAGCGCCACGCGATCTGCGCGTATGCGATGTCGTCTGGCGAAGAGGTCCTCGTGATCGCAAGAGGCAGTGGTGCGACGTCGTCAAACTGTGCCATTTGCCCACCTGCGTTCTGTGTGTTGTCAGCGCCGTCAGAACGGCGATCTATTGCGGTTACCAGTGCCAGACCGCACGCCAGAGCCAGCAGAAAGATGATATGGCTACGTGCTTTGATGATGTTGTCTTTAACGCTCATGTTATTCAATTCCTTCTTCCGCGCCGGGCAACCAAAGTGCCGCGCCGATAATGCCCAGCATCGCCAAGCAGTTGTTAAAACCCCATAGAATGTTTGATACGACGCCGGTGGCTGAATGCGGTGTCGCGTCAGCGGCAAGCGCCCCTAGCGCCCAGAGACCAGCAAGGACCGTCAAAACAACGACGGCGATTTGCGGCCTCACCAATACAAGGAAATTCCCCGACTGCCGCACTTTGGGTGTGACCTTGAAAGAGATCTGGCTGCCTTTCAGCACCGAAGTGATCGCCCGCAAACCCAAGGGGAAGAATGACAGATAGCTGGCCTTTGCCGCATATCCCGGCACGCCCCACGTTCCCGCCATCATGGCCAGTTCCAGTGTCACAAGAAACGGGATCAGGTGCCAAAAGAACGCGTCCGAGTAAGCCGTCACCGGCGAAATACCCGTGAACAAATACACAATCGGGGCGATCAGAAAGATCACGTTCCAGATCGGCGCCAGATAGGAATAGAACGTTGTGGCGTACATCATCCGCTGGGGAAACGTCAGGCCGCGCCGAAAGAGTGGATTGTCATGGATCAGGATATCAAGACTGCCACCCGCATATTTGTAACGCTGCGTGGTCCACGTCAGCAGGTCTTGCGGGGAAAGCATTTTGCTTTCCACAATTGGGTGCATCTTCGACTTCCAACCGCGCTCGCGGTCTGCATGCATCACGATCGAGGTGTAGATGTCTTCCGAGACATGAAAACGGTAAGGTGTCAGGATTTCGGTGGTCGCCGCCTCTGTGCGGATCGCGTCCATCAGGTCCGGGGCGATCTCGCGTTCTTTGCTTGAGACCGTAATAACTTCTTCTGTGGCATGGGCGCGGGTTTCAACCTTTGCGCCAAAGCTGCGCAACGCGGCTTCCATGACGGCTTCGCGACGGTGGATGGACCCTGCACCACAGCAGAAAGAGGCATTCGCCCAGTTCCGGCGGCGCTGAATGATATCGTAAAACATCTTGGGGTCGGACACAAAAGGATCAGCGCCGATCCGGATTGGCCCGACGACTTTCTGTATCGCGCGACCGGCGATGGCTGCTTTTTGACCAAAGCGCCGGTTCAGGGCAGCATCGAGGGTTTCACCCTCGGGCAGGTCATAGAACCACTGCGGTGTTTGAACCCATGCCATCTTGGGGTCATTGAAGTACCCCAAAGTATTTTCAAGAATTGTGGGAAAGGGCCGTGTGTCGGCGTCGCAGATGATCAGCAGGTCGCCCGAGGTCTGCTCCATCGCATGCCGCAGGTTACCAGCCTTGAAGCCCTCGTTTGTAGTGCGCGTAATATAGTTGACCCCTTCTGCTTCGGCGATGCGGCGCATCTCGGCACGGCGTCCGTCATCAAGCACATGAATACGAATGTCGATTGCGTGGGGATATGTGATTTTCTTGGCATCGCGCAGACCAAGGCGCACCAGCGCGGGATCCTCGTTATAGGTTGCGAACATGATATCCACAGCGAGGGGGCGGTCGCCCTCGGGGTGATCGGGTGCAATATCATTAAGGCACGACGGAGGGGCCAGGATCTCGATTGGTTCGTCTTTCCAGAGATTGAAGACGAAAAGGATCATCCCGATATATGCACAGGTTTCGGCGATGGCGAGCGGGACCGCGAACCACATCGCCTCGGTGTTGAGTGAGGCCGTCCAGCGCCACTCAATGTACCATGCGCCCACGACCAGAGCGACAGTCGCGAGTGACTGCCACAGCAGTTCACGCGGTGCCGAATATGGCAGTGGCGGCTCCGGTGTCCGGTCTTCGAACTTAAGGAAGTAGTCGTCCATTTAAATGGCCATCGCTGACTTGCGGGATTTGAGAAGTTCCCAAGGGGTTGGACCCAGACCAATCGTCCAAGCCAGAGGAAGAAATTTCGACAGAGCAATCGTGACAGCAAATGACAACGGCAGCGCGACGGCAAACCGCCCGGTGACGATCATCCACGGGTCCATGAGTGGTGAAATCCCGGTTGTGAAAATCGCAATGTCGTACAGGTCGATCACAAACGGATGCACAAGATAGACACCAAAGGTATAGCGCGCCAGTTCGCTCCACTTGGCAGACCACTGCAAATACTGACCGCCAATGAAGATGAAGAAAACAAAGATCGGCATCAGGAAGTGGCCGTAAAAATCCCAGCCACTGCGCACACCCCATGATCCGGTATCAAACGCGGTATAGAAGAAGGGCAAGGTTGCGACATACGCCAGTGCTGCAAAGTAAAAACTGACCCTGCGGATCAGGCGCGCTTCGCCGCGCGGGATGCCGTCATTCCAAAGCCCGTAGATGGCAAAGGCCGCCATACCGTACCCGACGTAGCCGAAAACCTTGATCGCCCGCAGAATGTAATCGCGCAGCATGGGATCAATCTCCAAACCCCATATGAACGCTTGCGCATTGTTCATCACACCGATGGTGATCACCACTGTCAGACCAAGAACAGGATAGCGTGTCGCGGCCCGCATGACGGGGTAGAATAGGAAAAGCGCAAAGAGCGTTGGCAGAAAGTGCATGTGATATTGGGACTTGCCCAGGATCAGATACCCCAGCCAGGACTTGGCCTGCCCCAGCTGCTCCCAGATGTAGGGCGCGTAATTGAAGGCATCTGCCTTTAGCAGCCGGAAGAACGCGTAAAATACAGCCCAGAACAAGAACGGGACAAGCAGTCTTTGGGCCTGCGTAGAAATGACATTGCCATAGTGCGGCATCTTTTTGTCCACACGCATCGCCATAAGAAACAACGAAAACATGAAGAACATCTCAGAGCCCGAAAACTCGCCGAGGGATCGCATGAAGACAGGTATGACCCTTTCTCCTTCGGTCGCGTCCGGAAAGGCCTGCCCGCCAAAATCAGTTGAACTGTGAATAAGGACGACGCCGAAAGCTGCAAAAACGCGGTTTGCATCGAACCAGACCAAACGTGGTTTAGAGGCGGTACTCATTGGCTTACCCCCGGTGCAGGACAGCTTTGCGGCAAGACCTGCCGGACCTGAAGTGGTTCCAGCTTGTGTTCTTGGGTACTGCACCCAGTGGCAGCGACTTCGCCTCCTGCCACTACGGGACGGCAATACAGGAATTCCTCAACCGGAATGACAGGTCTGACCGTATTGCGGCTTGCGCAGGCACAGCAGGGAATTTCTTCAACAGCAGGGTTGGGATGGCACTTGTTGGCGCGAATATCGGTTCCGACAAACGCTGTGTCCCAGACTTGTGTGTTCTGGTTCACATGCTGCAAGATTGGCCCCTGCACCTTGTAGAGCAGCGCCGCCAGAATAACCCCGTTGTTATTTGCCGTTTGTAGCGGAATGAACCCATTCCCGTTCTCATAGAGGCCCTCGTAGAACCCGCGATCCGGCACTGACAGGTCTGCAACAGTTTCAAATAACAGGTCGGTATACGGCGTGTCCCAAAGTGCCCACAAACCAACAGCCGCTTTCGCGGACACGGCGGCCCGGTCGGGTTGATAGGCGCCTGTTGGGTCTAGCGTGTTCCACGCATAACCATCGGCAAAGATACTGTCATAGACAAAGTAAGGGCTGCCTTCGACCTGATGCTCTGATCGTGCGGTGATGATGCCCGTCCGTTCAAACCGACGCTGCTGGACAAGATAGATCCGGTTGGCAAATTCCGCCCGCCAGCCGTGGCTTGCGACCATATTGTCGTTTGTGTCGTCGGTCGGCAGATCCCAGCCAAGCTCCAGCCCGTCCAGAATATAACCTTCGGTCAGAACATAGTTCTGGCTTTTGAAAACACGCGGATCGCGTCCGTCATATGGCACACGAACGTCGTAGATATAGGCGTATTCCAATGGTTCTGGCGACATCGCACGCGCAACGTCAAACCCCCAAAGAGCAAACCCTTTCGCGGCATATTCCTCATAGCCAAGACGGCCTTCTTGCACGTAGCGTGTTTCACCGTTGCCTTGTGTGAACGAGCCGAACATACGGCCATCTTCATTGATCAGATTGCAGAAATTCCAGCGCATCGGAACGTTGTCAACGCTATTGGCAAGATGCGGATGACGTTCCTTGAGAATGCGTAGCCAGACCAGAAGGCGGCCGATGTCATTTGCGGACATGCCAATCTCACCCGGCTGGTTTGCATAGTTCACCATTTCGCCGGTTGCGGCGTTATACACTTTGTTAGGCGCTTCTCCGCGATACAGAGGCAGGTTGCGCAGCGTATTGAGGATACGGGTCGCGCGGTCATCAAGCTCTCTTTTGTCGATCACACACAACTCGTAGGCCGCAACCATGGCGCTGATGTAGGATGCAGTGTCCCAAAGGGTGGTCGAAGGGAAGTTGCCGACCGCATTCACCAATCCGGTTTCTGGCTGATAAAACGTCTCGAAATAGGACCAGGCGGTCTTGGCCATTTCGAACTCGCGCGCTGTCAACGGCCCATTGCGGCCGAAATGCGCGGCATTCTGGTTGCGCGATCCAGCCAAACATTCCTGCGCGACCGGCTCAGATGCGACAATGGTCAACGCCGTGCCCGATGTGATCGTGACACTGTCGTAGTCTTGCCCATCGACGGCGGACCCGGTGATAGTGATCGCCAGAGTTGAATCTGCGCTATCCTGCGCCATGGCCGGAGCAATCAAACCAAGGCCAAAGCCTGAAAAGGCAACTACGCGCAAAAAGCTGGTAAATTTATGTTTTTTCACGAATTTTCTCCTGACTGCGTTGCAATCGGTTTCTTTGGGCGCGATTGGTTCCTGCCCGCCTTGAGGAAGGCCAAAGAGAGACGGTTGCGACCGTCGACGGGGCCGTATCTGACAACATCAGCGCATTTCAGAATTAGGCCCAGTCCACGTCCGCTTTCGGCCATCGGGTCGACTGCCGGCAAGAGTTTGACATGATCGCGAGGATCGAATGCTTCTGCGCCAGCCGGGTCGAATATCTCGACAACCACAGCTTGGGGGATTTCGGTAACGATCAGATCTACAAAGGCATCAGCGGTTTTCGGGTTGGCATGAACGACGATGTTGGTCAGCGCTTCTGTGACAGATATTTCACAACGCACTGCATCGTCGCCCGTGAGGACCATGCTGACAGCCGCCTTCAGAGACATGACCATAAGGTCCACGTCTTCCAAGGTTTTTTGCATCTGATGGCGGCTCTTGATCACTGGTATTCAGCCATTGACTGAACGGCTGCGTCGACATCCTTGTAGACCACAAAAACCCGATCCATCCGGCAGATCCGGAACATCTGCTGCACGTCACTGTTGAGGCCGGAAACAACAAGATCGCCCCGATGTCCGATTTTCTTCAGAACACCAACCAGCGCCCCGAGACCCGAGGAATCGAGAAACGTTACATTCTTGAAATCAATGACGACACGATTTGCACCGCCATTGATGATGTCCGTCACCTCGTCTTTGAACATCTTTGCATTCGCGGCCGTCAGCCGTTCGGCACCGGGTCGGACGAGTGTGATGTTCTCATCAAGCGTTGTTGTATGTATCACTGGGATTCTTCCTCTCGAGGGCGAGGACCGTTAGATCGTCTTCTAACGGCACGCCGTTGCGCCACAGGTTCAATGCCTGCACAATGGATAGCGGGATTTCGTCAACTCCCAAACGGGGGAACAAGCGCGCGATGTCGCCGATCCGTGGGGTGCCGAAAGGTTGATTTGATGTGTTTTCGGCCTCTGCCGCAGCGTCCGAACAAATGACCAGAGCCGCGCCGATTTCAAATTGATGCGTATTATTTCCATAGGTTGCCGAGGACAACATGCCGACAGGAAAGCCGCCATCGCCAACCAAGCTCACACTTCCGGCCGGATCGACATAGAACGCAGACGGGTACCCTGCCTGGCAGAAATCCAGACGTCCCGACACACGATCGACAATGCCGCAGAACATGGTGAAATAGTCGTCGCCGTCGAATGCGCTGAAGCGGGCGTTCAATGTGGCGACCATCCCGGCGGGGTCGGGCCGACCATCCGCATCGAAAGCATGGGTGCGGAAATAATCCGGCGTAATCAGATGGCCGATTGCAACGGACAACAGCGATGCGTGCACACCGTGCCCTGACACATCAACCGCGTAGAAACCCAGCTTTTTATCGTTTAATTCAAAATATCCAAACATGTCGCCCGAGACGATTGCCGAAGGCACGAAAGCGGACGCGACACGAAAGCCCATCACTTCGTCTTGCAGATTTGGCAAGAGCTGACACTGTGCCACGGCCGCTGCGCGCAGATCATCCTGAATACGCTGGTTGGTTTCCTTGATGATGCGCGTCCGGTCAGCAAGCTCTGTTGCGTGATTGATCAAACGCACCGCCGTCTGCAAACGCGCCTTGAGCAATGCGGGGCTGCTCTCTTTGGTGATGAAATCGTCAACGCCAGCCAGCAAAGCCGCGTCACGTATGTCAACCGCATCTGCCCCTGTGACCATAATGACATGGACATATTGATCCAGATTGCGCGCGCGTATCGCGCGGGTCAGGTCGATGCCATCAAGATGCGGCATCTCAAGATCACTGATCACGATCTCTGCTCTTGTCCGCGCCACGAGATCAAGTGCAATATCGCCGTCCGCAGCTTCAATTGCCTCAAATCCAAGACCATTGATCAGGCTGCACAAAAAGAGTCGCTGCAGATCAGAGTCTTCTGCAACGATTACCTTCATGCGCGGTGCTTGGGTTTGTCGTAAGGTGCGGTCGAACATTTGATATCTCCTTGGCGAAGGAGGTATCTTGATTAACAAAGTGTTTCATCAACGCGGGCGGCTAAGTACGAAACGCTTTTGGGACGCAAACCCATCCGAACGGGTAGGTTCTAGAAAAGACCCGCCTCACGCGCAATCAATGCAGCCTGTGTGCGATTGGCGGCATCCAGTTTCCGGTACAGCGTCTTCATATGCAGTTTGACGGTGGGCTCTTGGATGTCGAGATCGCGGGCGATCTCTTTGTTTGACTTGCCTTGGGTCAGCCCTTCAAGGACCTGCAACTCGCGTGCCGTCAACTTGGCTGCCAAAGGGTTGGTTTCAACCTCATCCGCCGCCGTCATAAAGTCGAGCGGGGCATATTGTTCACCCATCGCCATGAACTTTACCGCATTAACCAGTGATCTGGCCGGTAGCGACTTGGGCACAAACCCCGAGGCCCCGGCTTCTAAAGCTGCTTCTGCGACCTGCTTGGTCGCTTCTCCTGAAATCAGTGCAACTTTTTGTCCCCGCCCCATTGCGATAGCCATCTTGAGACCTTCAAGCCCGTTCATTCCGGGCATATTGTAGTCCAGCAAGATGAGATCATAGGGCGGATCGTTCTGAATGCGTTCGGCAGCTTGGGCAAAAGTGCCGACAGCCTCTGTCTCCATGCTGCCTTCGTTTTCCAGAAACAAGACCAGCGTGTCTCTGAGCAGATCATGATCATCGGCGATTAGGACTCTCATTGCGCTTCCCCGTGAATTTTGCATCCAGTAGCTGTCGACTATGACCAATCAATGGCACAACTACTGGAAGATTAAGACTTCTTAACCCTTTTGGATAGTATAGCTACCGCATCGAGTGTGCCATCCATCTCGTTTGAGATGTGCATGCATCATTTGCGCTAAACCGCTGTCCCTCTGCTCGGTTGCGATGGAGCGGTTGTTGTCCGATCAGGCAGTGATCCGAAACCGCATGAAAGCACGCGTAATGACACATATCCGTAAAGCCGTTTTTCCTGTTGCCGGAATGGGAACACGTTTCCTGCCCGCGACCAAATCCATCCCCAAAGAAATGCTGACATTGGTCGACCGTCCTTTGATCCAATATGCGGTGGATGAAGCACGCGAAGCTGGCATCGAGGAATTCATCTTTGTGTCTGCGGCAGGCAAAGGCGCTTTGGAAGACTACTTTGATACGGCGGCCGCACTGGAAACACGATTGCAGGCAGCAGGCAAGGTAGATGCCCTTGCAGCGCTTGAACCGACGCGGATGCCGGAGGGCGCATTGACGATTCTACGTCAGGCCCAGCCCCTCGGGCTTGGCCATGCCGTCCGTCAGGCCAAGCGACTGATCGGAAACGAGCCTTTTGCAGTGATCTTGCCGGACGATGTGATCAAGGGCGAGCGTGGTGCTTTGGCGCAAATGGTTGATGCCCATCGCGACATCGGCGGCCATATGGTTGCAACCATGAATGTCCCTGTTGCTGAAACGAACATGTATGGCGTGCTCGACGTCAAGGAACAGGTCGGCGCGCTGGCCTATGCACGTGGCTTGGTTGAAAAACCCCGCCCCGATCTGGCGCCGTCAACAAAGGCAGTCATTGGTCGCTATATTCTGGACAGTGCGATCATGGACCGCCTTGACGCTTTGTGCCCGGGCGCGGGTGGTGAGTTGCAACTGACAGATGCAATCAATGCCGACGTCAAATCTGTGGGTGTCACGGGATATATGTTTGAAGGTCAGCGGTTCGATTGCGGATCGGTCCAAGGCTATGTTCAGGCCACCGCAGCATTTGCCTTGAGCCGGGCAGACCTGCGCGACGCATATGCAGCCTTTGTCGACCAGCGGCCCCGGCCACTGCGATTGGTTGCCTGATTTGGCTCAAACATGCACGCCCACCCGGTCGCCCTATCCGAATGGATGGGCCGATATCCCCATGCCCGCATGCTTTCGGACTTTTTCGGTGTCAAAAGAGTACGGTAAATCCAAAGGATACCCCATGTTAAGTTACGTCAAAAAAGTTCTGCTTGTTATGTCATTGGCCGTTGCCTCGGTTTCACCCGCAATGGCACAGCAGATCGAAGCGCCGTCCGGTGATGTTGTGCTGACTGTGTCCGGCGCGATCTCGATGACCAATGACGGTGATCAACTGCTTCTTGATGTTGAGATGTTGAAGGGGTTGCCCGCCACGACCTTTGAGACCTCAACCATCTGGACCGATGGCGTGCATCAATTCAAAGGCGTCTCACTCGCAGACTTTGCCGCCAGCGTCGGTGCAGAGGCCGGGCTGTTTCTGGCAACGGCGATCAACGATTATACGGTTGAAATCCCTTTCAGCGATGCCGTCGCAGGCGGACCTATCATTGCCTACCTGATGGATGGAGAAGCAATGTCTGTACGCGACAAGGGGCCGCTCTGGGTGATCTACCCTTATGACAGCAACAGCCTCTATCGCTCGGAAGTGGTCTATTCGCGCAGCATTTGGCAACTCGACAGGGTGGAAATCGTTCAGTAACCCTGTAGGTCAATTGAAAGGCTTCAATCGAAGGGACCTCTGAGGTGTTCGCCACCATATTGCCGCGTAATCGGAAGGGTCGCAGAATTGCCGTTCTCGCAGGCCTTGTGGCGATGTCTGCGATCGCCTTGCTCACATATAATGTGTCAAAAGAAATCCGCCTGCTTGGCTCTGCCCGATCAGACAATGTGCAGTGGTCGCTGGTTCAAACACAGGTTGAATTTCTTGAGTTCGTACAAGAGGTCGAAAATGATCCTGTCGACTTGGGGCAGATGCGGCAAGAGTTCGATATCTTCTTCAGCCGCATAGCCACGGTCAAAGAGGCAACCGTTTTTGAAGGCCTGCGCGCTGATCCAGAAGTCCGGCAGCATCTGGCCGCGTTGAGCCGGTTTATCGACCAAGCAGTCGAAATAATCGACGCGCCCGACAGTGAACTTTTGCAGCAAACTCCGCGTTTGGCGGTGATGGCGCAAGAGATTGCACCAAGAATACGGGCGTTGGGAAACTCGGGGCTGGATCTATACGCGCGTCAGGCTGACGCACAAAGGGAAGCTGTCGCGCGGACCATGACACAGTTGGCTGTCGCAATTGCTGCGTTGATTGGAGTGCTTTTACTAGCAATTCTCTACCTCAACCGCTTGAACGGCCGCATCTATCGTCGCGAACGCGAAAACAAACAAACATCAACACGTATGAGCACCGTCATGAGCACGTCACTTGACGGGCTCATCGTATGCGATGCCGACGGGCTGATCTTGCAGTTCAGCCCGGCGGCCGAAGGAATTTTCGGCTTCAAAGAAGAAGATGTCCTCGGCCAGGAGATAGGATCGGTCATTGTGCCTGACCACATGCGCGATGCGCATGACGCCGGCATGGAGCGTATGCGCCAGAACGGCGAAAAACGCGTGGTCGGGAAAGGGCGCGTCAAGCTGGAAGCCAAGCACCGTGAGGGCCACATCTTTCCTGTCGAGCTTGCGATCCAGTCGGCAACGACCGACGAAGGCGAAATTTTTGTCGCGTTCTTGCGCGACATCTCAAATCGCGTTGCCGCAGAAGCCGAGCTTGTCGCAGCGCGTGACAAGGCTTTGGCCGGAGAGAAACTCAAGACCGACTTTCTGTCCACAATGAGCCATGAAATCCGAACACCTCTCAATGGTCTCTTGGGAAATATGAGCCTGTTGCGCGACACGAAAATGAACCCCTTACAGGAGCGTTACGTCGGCTACATGGAAACCTCAGGCCGCCTGTTGATGAGTCACATTTCCGATGTCTTGGACATTACCCGCTACGATGCAGGAAAGCTCAGCACCCGGTCACAACCGGTGGATATTTCCGCTTTGCTGCAGGATATCGTTGATAACCAAAAGGGCACCGCCACAAAGAATGAAACTTCGTTGACTTGGCGTTGGCGCGGCGAACGGATGAACACGGTTTTGTCCGACCATGACAGGCTTCAGCATGTCTTGATGAACCTGATCGGCAATGCTGTAAAATTCACCCGGCGTGGAGAGGTGTCGGTCACCGTCGAAAACGTTGGCGAAACGGATAATGCTGAACTGCTGATCCAGATTGCAGACACGGGGCCTGGTATACCTGCGGATCTTGCCGAGCGCATTTTTGATGATTTTGTCACCGGCAACGTGGCGTACGACCGTGAAGCTGGCGGGACCGGATTGGGCCTGAGCATCGCAAAACGTTTCGTCGATGCACTCGGTGGTGAAATTGGCGTGCAAAGCGTGGTTGGTCAAGGCAGTACGTTCTGGGTTAAGCTACCAGTCACGCCTGCCGGGCCAGCGGATGGCAAACCTGAGCAACCTGCGATCTTGCTGCCGACAAGGCCCCTGAATGTGTTGTTGGTCGAAGATAACGAAATCAACCGGATCGTCGCGCGTGAAATGCTTCAGGCCGAGGGACATTCGGTTGTTGAGGCCAATGATGGACCACAGGGTGTCGCGGCTGCCACCGAAACCCATTTTGACCTTATTCTGATGGATATCAGCATGCCCATCATGGATGGTCGCGCAGCGACTCGGGCCATCCGTAGCAGCAATGGTGCTAGCAAAGAAACGGTTATTATCGCCCTCACTGCCAACGCCATGCCCGAGGAGCAAAAGGAGTTTCTCTCAGATGGCATGAACGGCATCCTGACCAAACCGCTCTCACGCCCCGCGTTGCGCGATCTGCTTGGCCACATCGGCCGCCCATCAAGTCGCGAGACACAAGGCATGATCGATATCGGCCATAGCGATCAAACACGTGATGCACTGGGGGAAGAGGCTTTTGTGAAACTCAGGGCCCGCTTTGTGAGCGAAGTCGATGCATTTCAAAACTGGCTAGAGTCTGGCGAGGCCCATGATTTTCTTGAAATATCCGCGCGTGCGCACAAAGTTGCAGGTAGCGCGGCGGTGTTTGGAGCAGGTCCCTTGGGAAAGACGCTTAAACAAATCGAGGCCGCGGCCAAAGTAGGAAACGTCGACGATATACGCGATAGCTCAGCACGTTTCGCCACCAGTTGGATACGCACTAAGACCGAACTCTCGCAGTAAGTTTTTCCGATATTGAAACGCCAGAATGACCGGTACTGAAATCGATAAGCGTGAAGACGACACAGTGCATTATAAGAGATGATCTCTCGTCCAGGACGTCATGGACTGAATAAAAACAATCGTTGCGGACACTCCGAAACGACGCAAGCGAATGGACACACCGCTTCGTGCCAAGCGTGCCGTTGAAGGCGATACCAACATAGCAGAATTGAATCCGTATTCGGCAACCCCACTCTGGCTCGCCAGCATAAAGCGACGCATAAAAATCACCCAAGTTATTGATTTTAATGGTGCCCCCACACGGACTCGAACCGCGGACCTACTGATTACAAATCAGTTGCTCTACCAGCTGAGCTATAGGGGCACTGGTGCACCGTGTGTGGTGCATCGGATCGTCCGAATGCGCGGCGTATAGCAGGGACAAACCGCGGTGTGCAATGGTGTTTTCGCATCGTCCACAGAAAAAATTGCTCCCAGCCTTCGTCTGCGCGACTGATGCCGTGATACCTGCTTTCGCGCAGGCCAAATCGCCCTATGATAGCGCCACCCGGAACACGCAAAAGGACTTTTCATGCAAATCGCATTTCATATCGGCGCGAATTGCACAGATGAAGACCGGCTGCTGAAATCGGTTCTCAGGAATGCCGACGTCTTGCTCCAGCAAGGTATCGCCGTTCCCGGCCCGGGCCGGTATCGCAAATTGCTGCGCGAGGCGATCGACGCGCTGGATGGCGCGCCCCCGACGCCTGACGCCCGCGATGTGCTGCTGGATGCGATTGTCGAGGACGACAAGATCACCCGCCTTGTCCTGAGCAACGACAACTTCCTGACCGTGCCAAGGCGCATCTTCGATCACGGCGTTTTTTATCATCAGGCCGAAAAGAAAGTGCGCGGTCTACACAGTCTTTTTCCGGATGATGACATCATGCTCTTCATGGGAATGCGGCACCCTGCTAGCTTTCTACAGGAAACCGCGACACGCGCCGGTGTGACGGGTCTGAGCGAATATCTTGGCCTGCTTGCGCCGCTTGAATTGCGCTGGTCAGACGTGATCCGCCGGATCAAAAGAGCCGCACCGCAGACCCCGCTTTATGTCTGGTGCAACGAAGACACCCCGCTGATCTGGGAAGAGTTGATCCGGCTGTTTTCCGCCATTCCCGCGGATATGCCGGTTGCGGGCCAGTTCGATGTGCTGTCCGGCATCGTCAGTGCCGCAGGGCTGGAGTTGCTTACATCAGGGATCACAGCGCTGGATCACGACGATATCGACGCACGGCAGGACCTGATTGCCGATATATTGGAAACTCACGCCCTGCCCGAGCAACTGGAAGACCGCATCGACCTGCCGGAACTGACCGATGCGGTGGTGCAGGCCATGACCGCATCCTATGAGGCCGATCTTGATGTGATCAGGCAGATGGAAGGGGTGGAGCTGATCCTCCCCTTCGATTGATTATTACATGCCCAAGGCGGCCAGATACATTTCCATGACCGCTTCTTCTTCGGCCAGATCATTGGCGTCGCGCTTGCGAATGGCGACAATCTTGCGCAGCACCTTGGTGTCATAGCCGCGCCCTTTGGCTTCGGCCATTACTTCTTTCTGGGCGTCTGCAATGTCTTTCTTTTCCGCCTCAAGCCGCTCGTAGCGCTCCACAAACTGACGGATTTCCTCGCCTGCGACGGTGCTTGCGGTATCTGTCACGGAATCGTTCATCAAAGCTCTCCTGAAAAGTTGCCTTTCACTAGCCGCTGCCCTTGATCCCCGCAACCCTTGCGCCCGCACCTGCGGCGCGCTAGGTCCGGCAAAAAGGGATAAGATCATGGAAATCGTCGTCTGGATTGGTGCGGCCCTGTCGGTGTTGGGTCTGTGTGGGATCATCTATAGCATTGTGGCCGTCACACGCGCCAAGCGTGCAAACCTGTCCGACGACGAATTGCGTGCGCGTATTTCGAAGGTTCTGCCAATCAATCTCTTGGCGTTGCTGATCTCGGTCATTGGTCTGATGGCCGTGGTGATCGGGGTGATGCTGGGCTAAATATCTGCGCCTTCGTGCATGACGATCGTAGCCATCGCCGCGAGCGCCGGAACCGCCGCCCCGTATCTGCGCGCCATCGCAGGATTTGAGGCATTGCCCGCCGCCGCACGCGCAGCAACCCCCGCCAGGATCGCCGCCAGCCGGAAGAAGGCGAACACCAGATAGAACGGCCAGTTATCGATCTGGTCCAAACCGCGCCGTTTGGCATAGGCGGCCACATATCGCGCCTCATCCGGTAGGCCGTATGCCGCACGATCAATCCCCGCCAGCCCGCGCATATCGCCCGCGTTGGGCAGCCGCCATTGCATGCATTGATAGGCCAGATCGGCCATCGGGTGGCCCAGCGTCGAAAGCTCCCAATCCAGCACGCCGGCGATCTGCGGGGCGTCGGGAGCAAAGATCATGTTGTCGAGCCGGTAGTCGCCATGCACCAACGCGACCTGACCGTCATCAGGGGGCAGATGGGCGCCAAGCCAAGCCATGATCTCGGTCATTGCTTCCGAAGGTGTGTCGGTCGAGGCCAGATATTGCTTGCTCCAGCGATCCAGCTGGCGGGCGAAATAATTGCCCGGCTTGCCAAAATCACCCAAACCCACCGCTTCAGGGTCGATGTCGTGCAAAGCGGCCAAAGCCGCATTCATCGCGTCATAGATCGCCCAGCGCTCCCCCGCGTCACTGTCAGGCAGGGCCGGATCCCAGAAGATACGCCCCGGCAGATAGCGCATCACGAAAAACGCACGCCTGCTGGGGGAAACCTCGGCTTCTGCCAGATGCAGCACAGCGGGCACCGGCACATCCGTATCCGCCAAGGCCTGCATCACGCGAAATTCGCGCTCAACGGCGTGGGCGGACGGCAGCAACCGGCCTGGTGGTTTGCTGCGCAAAACGTAGGTGCCGCTGTCGGCGGTCAACTGATAGGTCGGGTTCGATTGGCCGGTGCCGAATTTCGTCACCTGCGTCAGGCCGGTAAATTCAGGGATCACACTGCTGAGGTATGCATCCAGATCAGGCAGGCTGATCCCAAGGTTTTGCGCGGCTTCTTTCATACCCCGTATTAGTGCTGGTGGCCCCGCAAACTGCAACCCTTTGATTGACACCCCGCCCCCACGATGCACGATAGCGCAACACAAAAGCGGGGCGCGAAAATGGATCTGGGACAAACCGAACGGCTGGCGCCGGTACTGGCGGCAGTGAAGGCGATGATCACGGATGAGATCGCCCCCTTGGACGCAGAATTTCTGTCCGAAGTCAGCATCGGCGACCGTTGGACATTCACACCGCGCCAGACCGAAATTCTGGAGGGGCTCAAGGCCAAGGCAAAAGAACGTGCGCTTTGGAATTTCTGGGACACCTTCCGCGACGGCCCACAGCTTAATACCGTTGAATACGCCTATCTGGCCGAGGAAATGGGCAAAAGCCATCTGGCTGCCGAGGTCTTTAACTGCAACGCACCCGATACCGGCAACATGGAGGTCTTTGCCCGCTACGGCACCGACGCCATGAAGGACCAATGGCTGAAACCGCTGATGGCGGGCACGATCCGCTCGGCCTACTTGATGACCGAACCGGATATCGCGAGTTCGGATGCCACAAACATCGCCATGCGCTGCGAACGGGATGGGGACAGTTATGTCCTGAACGGGCAAAAATGGTGGGCGACCGGTGCAGGTGATCCGCGCTGTGCCGTGCATATCGTGATGGTGCGCACCGCCCACGACGGACCCAAGCACCAGCAACATTCCATGATTGTCGTGCCTGCCGACACCCCCGGCATCACAAAACTGCGCGCGATGGAGGTTTACGGCCATGACGATGCCCCCCACGGCCATATGCATTTTCGCTATGACGACGTGCGCGTGCCTGTGGAAAATATGCTTCTGGGCGAAGGGCGCGGTTTCGAGATCGCGCAAGGCCGGCTTGGGCCGGGGCGTATTCATCACTGCATGCGCGCGATCGGACAGGCCGAGAAGGCACTGCAACTGATGTGTGAACGGTCCTTGGCGCGCGAGGCATTTGGCAAACCATTGGCACAGCTTGGCGAAAACTTTGATATCATCGCCAAGGCGCGCATGGATATCGAACAAGCGCGGCTGTTATGCCTGAAAGCTGCCTGGATGATGGACCAGGGTGACAAACGCGCAGCGGCCCCGTGGATCAGCCAGATCAAGGTGGTGGCCCCGCAAATCGCCCTCGATATCACCGATAAAGCGGTACAGATGTACGGGGCAGCGGGTGTTTCACAAGACACGCCACTGGCAAGGCAATGGACCCATCTGCGCACATTGCGGCTTGCTGATGGGCCCGACGCCGTACATCGCAGGCAGGTGGCGCGCGCCGAATTGGCCCGTTATTCCGCAGGGCAGAACAGCTCGTAAATCCGTTCGAGCAAGGGGCGGATACGCGGGTCGGCAAGGCTGTAGCGCATGCTGCGGCCATTGCGCTCGCATGAAACAAGCCCCTCGTTGCGCAAGCGCAAAAGCTGACCCGAGACGTAGGACTGGCTTGCGCCGAGCGCTGCTTCCAGTTCGCTCACGCTCATATCATGCGGAACCAACGCGCAGAGAATGCGCAACCGGCCTGGGTTGGACAATGACTTCAGAAGCTCAGCCGCTTCTGTTGCTGCCTTGTCCATTGGATCTGCGAGTTCTTGAACCGGATTTGTCATGCGAAATAAAATACCTCATTATTAAATACATTTCAATATTGAAATGTGTTTCGAACTCCCTATTTTGGAAATCAAAGGAGATTCGATATGACCCCACATGTAAAAGCATTCTTCGATGACGCAACCAACACTGTGTCATATGTTGTCCGCGAACCGAAAGGTCGCACCTGTGCGATCATAGACAGTGTGTTGGACTATGATGCCGCCTCTGGGCGCACCAACATGAAATCCGCCGATGCAATCATCGCATGGGTCAAGGCCGAGGATCTGCAGGTTGCGTGGATCCTGGAAAGCCACGTCCACGCAGATCACCTCTCAGCGGCGCCCTATCTGCAAGAGCATCTGGGTGGCAAGATCGGTATTGGCGCAAATATCACCGTTGTGCAGGACACATTCGGCAAGGTTTTCAACGAAGGCACGGAATTCCAGCGGGATGGATCGCAGTTTGACGCGCTTTTTGAGGATGGCGACAGTTTCCACATCGGACAAATGCGCGCCGACGTGTTGCACACGCCGGGCCACACCCCCGCTTGCCTGACCTATGTCATCGGCGACGCGGCCTTTGTGGGCGATACACTCTTTATGCCGGACTTCGGGACAGCCCGTTGCGACTTCCCCGGTGGCTCGGCCGAGGATCTTTACACCTCGATCCAGAAAATCCTGTCCTTACCCGACGAGACCCGCATTTTCGTGGGCCACGACTATAAGGCGCCGGGGCGTGATGAGTTCGCGTGGGAAACCACCGTCGGCGAACAAAAGGCGCTGAATGTCCATATCGGCGCAGGGCGGCCAATGGCAGACTTCGTGTCGATGCGGCAAGAGCGGGATGCAAAACTCGGCATGCCACGGCTGATCTTGCCGTCATTGCAAACCAACATGCGCGCGGGCAACCTTCCCGAGCCGGAAGACAACGGGCAGCGCTACTTCAAAGTGCCCATCAACACACTGTAAAACCCACGGAATGGAATAGGACTGAACATGCCAATAGATTGGATCATGGGGCTCGTCGGTGGCGTGCTCATCGGGACGGCCGCTGCGATTTTCCTGCTGGTGAACGGGCGGATCATGGGCGCGTCGGGTATCATCGGCGGTCTCGTCGATGGCAGCGGGCGCAGTGACTGGCAAGAGCGCGCGGCACTGATAGCAGGGCTGTTCATCATTCCCGGCCTCGTGGCGCTGGCCATGGGTGGATCAGAAACAAACCTGACGGGCAACTGGGCCATCATCACCGTGGCCGGCCTTCTGGTGGGCGTTGGCACGCGTTTTGCCAATGGCTGCACCTCGGGCCATGGGGTCTGCGGTATCTCGCGCCTGTCCCTGCGCGGCATCGTCGCCACTGCTTTCTACATCGGCGCCGGCGGTCTGACCGTCGTGCTGTTCAAACATGTTCTGGGAGTGATCTGATGCGCATCTTCGTTTCTTTTCTCGTCGGGTCACTCTTCGGCCTTGGCCTGTTGATTTCCGGCATGACAAACACGGCCAAAGTCCAAGGCTGGCTTGATATCTTTGGCGATTGGGATCCGACGCTTGCCTTCGTGATGGGGGGTGCGATCATTCCGATGGCCATTGCATGGCGGTTCACAATCGGGCGCAAACCGGTCCTCGCCGAGGCCTTCCCGCCCGCGCCCGAACAAAAGTTGGGCCGCAACCTTGTGCTTGGGTCTACTTTGTTCGGCATGGGCTGGGGGCTGGCCGGACTATGCCCCGGACCGGCCATCGCCTCGCTTGGTTTTGCAGGTCCAGGCGGCTGGCTCTTTGTCGGCGCAATGATCGCAGGCATGGTGGCAGCACCTTCCTTGCGCGCGCGTCTGGACCAAAGAACTGTAGCGGTTTAAGGAACACTTATGGATATTCGCCAAGTAAGCCCGACCTACGCTGTCACGCCGCAAATCGCAGTGGAGGATATCCCTGCGATTGCCGAAGCCGGCTTTAAAACAATCATCTGCAACCGACCGGATGCAGAAATCCCACCGTCTCACCACGCGAGTGTGATTGAGGCCGCGGCGAAGGCCGCCGGGCTGACCTTTGTGATCAACGAAGTGACGCATCAAACACTGAACATGGATATGGTCGCAACGCAGAAGGCAGCAATTGACGCATCAAGCGGACCTACCCTTGCCTACTGCGCGTCCGGCACGCGGTCCACGATAGTCTGGGCGCTGGGACAGGCGAGCGAGATGTCGGCGGACGACATTCTCTCTGCTACATCGGCGGCAGGCTATGATCTTGGCGGGATGCGTCCGCAGTTGAATGCGCTTGCAGGGAATTAAAGTGGGTCAGGATCGAAAGACACATCCGGGAAATCCGGCATATCCCCACCCGTAACATCCGGCGCCTGTGCTGCGTCCGGCAGATCAGGCCATTCTGATGACGCGTCTGGTAAATCTGCCGGAGGCGTCATTGCGTCAACGTCCATAACATCGGGCATACCCAATTGAGTTGTGATTGTTTGATGCGGCAGTTCGGCAAGCTGCGGCGCAGGGGCGGGTTCGAGCCGCACAGCACGATAGCCGCCGATCTGACCCAGCTTCGCCTGCGCCACTTCGTGCCCGTCAGGGGACAAGAGCCGGACCGAGTTTACCGTACATCCTGGCAGCGGCAGCACGGTACCCACCTGCAGCGCCTGCGCTGTCGCCAATGAAATCGGCGCGCGGTACAAAAGCGCCTCAAGACAGGCGGGCGCATCATGGACATTTTCGCGGAAAATCTGATGCCAATCAACGGGCACAGGCGGTGCCGCCTCTGGCACAGCAGCAACTTCAACCAGCGGCAGCGCGATCACCAATTGCGCGCGACGGTCCGCGACCCCAAGATCAACGCTCATCCGGACTATCCGGTAGGTCCGATCCATCAAAACAAGCCCGGCGGCACGCGCACTTTCCACCTTTGCGCCAATCGCGACGCCATCCATCCAGCCTTCCAGCGGGGTTCCGAGAACGGCCTGTGGAAACGCGCCAAGAAAACTGTGCAGCACAGGATCGCATAGCGCCTTGTCCGTCTGCGTCGGGGCCCGCGTATCCGCCGGCCGCGCCAGTACGGTACCCATGGTTTCCATTTCCAACACGGCCGCACGCATTTCCATATCAAGCGCGATCAAACCGGACAGCGCCCCGTCGCGTTCCAGCCCCACCAGCATCAGGTCCGCGCCCAAGGTAGCCAGCATATCATCCAGCGCGATCACCTCTTCGCCCACGCTTTCGACCGTGAGCACGAGACCCACACTGTCATTCGCGGCCTTTGTCAGCGCCAGTCGCACAGCACGCGAAGAGGTCAGCGGGTTTTCAGCCTCCCCCTGCCCTTGCGGACGGGTCATCCGCCGCAGCAATGTCACTTGTGTGCCTGTCGTCATTTGCCTGCCACAGATATTGAACCTCTGTGATAGGCAAAATTGGTTACGTCTTTTCTAACGCCGTCGTTGTTTTCACTTGCGGCAACCGAACCCGAAACGCGGCACCGCGGCTTTGGGCAAGATAGAGCACCTCACCACCCAAGCGTTGCATGATTTCGCGACAAATCGCGAGCCCAAGCCCCGCGCCGCCCGCCTTGGACCCATCCGCTACACGCGAGAATTTCTCGAAGATCAGTTCCTGCTTATCAGGCGCAATGCCACTGCCGTTGTCGATGAAATCAATCAGGTAACCGGTACTGTCCTCACTGACCTTGATCATCAGATGCGGGGCCTTTGCATCACAGTATTTTTGCGCATTCGCGATCAAATTGATAAACACCTGCCCCAGCCGGTCGATATCTGTTGTCAGGGTCACATCCTCGGACGCACGGTCACGAATAATTTTTAAAGGGCCTTCATGCAGCCCTGCCGCCCGCACCGCACGATCAAGCAGGTCTGACAGATGCCCTGTCTGCGCACGCAGTTCGACCTGCCCGTTCTCAAGCACCGACAGATCCAGCAAATCATCCAGCAACCGTGTCAGGCGCACCGCCTCATCATAGATGATGCCTGCATATTTCTCATGCTCTGCATCACTTGTGACCCCATCGCGCAGGATGTCCGAAAATGACCGGATCGATGTCATGGGCGTGCGCAGTTCATGGCTGATCTGACTCAGAAACGAATCCTTCTGGATCGACAGCGCGGTGAGCTTGTCGTTCGCGGCGCGAAGGGCGCGGGCAGTCCGTTCCTGCTCTTTAGATTTTGCCTCAAGGCGGTTTGAGTATTCCAGAATTTGCGCAGCCTCATCCGCCACCGCGATCAGGTCTTCCACGGACACGCTGCTGCCACCGATCAACTGACCGATCATCGCGTGGGCTGTGGCCGCGCCAACCGATCCTGCCAGATCACGTTCGAGCCTTTCGATGAAATCCGAGGTCACATCCGGCAGATAGCCGACCTTGCCTTGGCGCAGCGCCTCTGCCTCAAAAATCGCCTGCGCTTCGGCGCCACCAAGGATGCGCTGGGACATGATCAACAGATCCTCGGCACCTGTCGCCGCACCTGTCCAGGCTGGTGCGGCGGAAGAATGATCAAACACATTGACGAATTGTGCGCCCTGCAGGCGTTCGAGCGGCGCCGGAAACGTGACCAGTGAAAACAGGATGAAGGCAGCAGTATTCAAAATCATGGACCAGACAATCCCGTGGACCAACGGATCCAGACCGTTCGCGCCGAAAAGCGCTTGTGGTCTCAGCCACGACAAACCGTAGGGTCCCTGCTCCATCACTGTCTGACTGATGACCGCATCAACACCAAAGCTTGGCAGGAACAGGGTCCACACCCAGATCACCAAGCCGGTGATCAGCCCCGCCGCCGCCCCCACGCCCGTGGCACCGCGCCAGAAAATGCCCCCGATCATCGCGGGCAGGATCTGCACCGACCCGGTAAAAGAGATCAAACCGATCGCCGCAAGCGCCGTACCGCCACCGGAGACACGGTAATAGACAAAACCCAATAGCAGAATACCCGCAACCGAAAGACGCCGGGACAGCAAGATCACATGACGCACGTCACCGGAAATTACTGCTTGCTGGTTGCCTTGCAAATAAAGCCAAAAGGGCACGACCATGTGGTTCGAAACCATTGTCGCCAAGGCAATCGTTGCCACGATGACCATGGATGTGGCCGAAGAGAACCCCCCGAGAAACGACAGCACCGCCAAACCGCTGCGTCCTTCGCTAAGCGGCACAGTCAGAACAAACAGGTCGGGGTTGCTTCCGGCAGGCATCAGGTCAAGACCGATGACAGCGATGGGCACCACAAAGAGGCTCATCATGAAAAGGTAAAGCGGAAAGGCCCAGCTTGCGATATGCAGGTGGCGTTCATCCGCATTCTCGATCACCAAGACCTGAAACATGCGCGGCAGGCACAGAAACGCAGCCCCTGAGAGAAAAATAAGGCTGATCCAGCGTCCGCTTTCCTGATTCCAGAGCACAATGTCGGATTGATCAATCCGCGTCAGCATCTCGCTTGGTCCACCTGCGATCCCCCAGACGACAAAAATGCCGACAGCAACCAGAGCGCAGAGCTTGACCACCGCCTCAACCGCGATCGCGATGACAACGCCGTGGTGGCGTTCGTTTGCATCAAGGTTCCGCGTGCCGAATATGACCGTAAAGACGGCAAGACCGATCGCAACCCAAAACGCGGTGAAATTAAAGTCGTTCTGCTCCCAGCCGACGCCTTCGGTCTGCGCAAAGACGGCAAACGACAAGGTGACAGACTGCAATTGCAGCGCAATATAGGGCATGGCCGCAATCACCGAGATCACGGTGACGATGACACCCAACGGGGTCGATTTGCCAAACCGCGACGACACCATATCCGCGATTGACGTAATCCGCTGCGCCCGCCCGATGCGCACCAGACGACGCAAGACCCACCACCAGCCAACCATCACCAGAGTGGGGCCAAGGTAGATGGTGACAAACTCGAGCCCGGAACGCGCAGCGTAGCCAACAGCGCCATAAAACGTCCAGCCGGTACAATAGATGCTGAGCGAGAGTGTGTAGATCCAGGGCGAGGTCAGCCAGTTGGAATGCCCTCGGGCCGCGCGGCGTTCCGCCATAAAGGCGATCGTAAAGAGCAACAGCACATAGCCCAAAGCAATCACAATCAGGGCGTTGAAGGACATCATTCCTCAGATGTTTCCTTGTGGACCTGCTCCGGGCTTGACCGGATCAGACCGGATAGCACCGCCGTCAACCCGATCAAAACGATCCAGACCCCGAAGATATAGACCAAGGCAGAGGCGTTTGTCGTGGTATCTTGCGCATCGTCCTGCCATGTCAGCGGCATCATCAGCAAGACCGCCCCAAGCACAGGGACAAGCTTGGCCGCGTCACGCACCCGCCGCTGGCGATAGGTGGCTTTCTGCAAGAAAACGGGCGTTTTGGGGCGTTGGCTCATGCCTCCATAAGGTTGCGCACGTGGTTGCGCACCTCTTCATTCGAAAACGGCTTTGTCATAAACAGCGATGCACCAAGGCGCATGGCAAGTTCGCGATCCTTATCCTGCCCCCGCGCTGTCAGCATCATCACCGGCGTGGCCTTGGTCACTTCGTTGTCTCGCAGGTCGCGCAGAATATCAAAGCCGCTGCGCCCGGGCAGCATGACATCAAGGATGATCACATCGGGTGGCAATGCCAGCACCTTGGCCATCGCGGATGTCCCATCTTCATGTGTATGCACCGTCCACCCGTCGCGTGACAGTATGAAGCTGATTGCCTCGATGATATTCGGTTCATCCTCAATCAGCAGGACACGTTTGCCCATCCCATCGCCTCCCCTTGCGATATTCTCTTTTTGCAAAGAGTCCCCCTGATTGAAACTATCACGGCAAACACGGCGACTGTCAAAGTTCTGATTTCGGACCGACGCCCCCGATAGCGGGTTCACGGCGGCTGCGACATGCCGGACGTGGGCAAATCCGGCACGATAAACCGACGCCCTGCGGCTCTGAGCCTGATTCAGGCGGATCCGGCAAAACGAGCATCATGCTTTGCAAAGCGGATGGCACATCGAAAACAACAGGCCCCACAGGTTCCGCCAAGGCAAAACACAAAAACCGTGTCGCGTTGGGAGCGGGCATTTGCACATCCACCCGGATCGGCTGATGCGGGCGGCTGAGCGCCCCGTAAAGCGGCCAGAGCGGACAGGCCCCGCCCGTGCGTGGCATGCTGAATCCCGGCACGGATTTAATGAGTATCAGCGCCCCGGATGCATCGCACACCACAAACCCCATCGGCGGATGCCCCCGTTGGGGCGGAAGCTGTGCCAAACGCCGCATTACCTGCGGCAAGCGCGCGTCAAGGCTTTGCGCGAGGGCGGCGGGATCATAGTTCAGGGTGCGCGCCGTCTTTTCAAAGGCTGCCAGCGGCAGTGCAGCAGCATCGTCGGCGTAGACCTCAAGGACGCGGAGCAGCACCTTTTCCGCAGGGCCCTGCAAGCCCGCCTCTTTTGCGATGATCGCCGGATCGGCACCATTCTCGAGTGCCGCCACATGAAAGCCCGACTTTGCCAGATAAGCCTCGACCGCCTCAAAGGGTGAACCGGAATGTTCCAGCACCGCCTCGGGCGCCTCAAGGTAGGTTATCAGGGCTTCACTGCTGTTGGCCAGTCGCAAGCTGTCACTATGGATGTTTTCGTGAAACCTGCGTTGCCAGTCGCTGTCGATATCTTCGGGGCCGACCAGAATGGATGCTGTTGACCGGATCGCGGACACGGCCGAGATCACCTCGTGCAGCGAGCCTGCAAGCTGCGGATCATAAGAGATACGATCCGTCAGGATCCGGCTTTTTTCCTCTAGTGCTGCGATCCTGCGGGCCTGCAGGGCGATCAGTGCCCCCCACCCCGGGTAGCGCGCGGCAAGCTCTTCGGTGCGCTCAACCTCGACGCGATCACCCATGCTGGCCGCCGCGCTGCGCATCTCGTCCAGCATCTCACGCTCGGCACCGTCAGCCAGAAGTGCCGTGTCCACTTCGAGCACGCGAGCAAGGTCCGCAAGGAGTTTTCCACCGATTCTGCGCCTATTGTGTTCGATCAAGTTTAAATAGGATGGGGAAATACCGACTGTTTCTGCAACTGCAGCCTGTCGCAAGCCGCGATCCAACCGCTTTTCACGGATACGGGACCCGACAAGGCTACCACTGGACACTCGGAATTCTCCCATAGGTTTCAGATGCTTTCTGCGCACGCAAGAAAAGTCGTTGACAGAAATTCACAATTAATTGTTCATGAATTTACAAATAAGTCCAGCCCCAAGAATGCCTTATTGTCGAAACGGGGCATCGTCTCTGACACTACCGCAAGTACTGTAAAGTGCTCGATGGCTGGGAGAAGAGGATCAACCAGCTTCAACCTTAAGGGAGGATAATAATGTCCAACAATAATTTCTCGCGTCGTGGCGTGCTGAAAACTGGTATGGTTGCCAGTGCCGGTCTCGCTCTGCCGCAGTATCTGCGCGCGCAAGAGTCAGGTTTCACCAATGCGCCGGGCGCAAGCGAGGTCATTCTCGGCTTCAACGTGCCACAGACAGGTCCATACGCAGACGAAGGTGCAGACGAACTGCGCGCCTATGAGCTTGCGGTCGAGCACCTGAACGGTGAAGGCGACGGCGGCATGTTGGGCACGTTCTCGTCCCAAGCACTCGAAGGTGCAGGTATTCTGGGCCGTCGCGTCAATTACGTGACAGGTGACACGCAGACCAAGTCTGACGCCGCCCGCGCATCCGCCCGTTCGATGATCGAAAAAGACGGCGCGATCATGATCACCGGTGGTTCGTCCTCTGGTGTGGCTGTGGCTGTGCAAGCGCTTTGCCAGGAGGCCGGCATCATCTTCATGGCAGGTCTGACGCACTCCAACGACACGACAGGCAAAGACAAGCGGGCCAACGGTTTCCGCCACTTCTTTAACTCCTACATGTCCGGTGCGGCACTCGCGCCTGTGTTGCAGGCAGCCTACGGCAGCGACCGGAAAGCCTATCACCTGACAGCGGACTACAACTGGGGTTACACCACAGAAGAAGCCGTGCGCACATCGACAGAAGCGATGGGTTGGGAAACTGTGAACACGGTCCTGACACCGCTGACACAGACCGACTTCTCGTCCTACATCGCACCTGTTCTGAACTCCGGTGCCGACGTTCTGGTTCTGAACCACTACGGCGGGAACATGGTGAACTCGCTGACGAACGCTGTTCAGTTCGGTCTGCGTGAAGCACAAGCAAACGGCAAGAACTTTGAAATCGTTGTTCCGCTCTACTCACGTCTGATGGCACGTGGTGCGGGTTCTGCGGTTGCAGGTATCTTCGGTTCGACAAACTGGCACTGGTCGCTGCAGGATGCAGGTTCGCAAGCCTTCGTGCGTTCGTTCGGCACAAAGTACGGCTTCCCGCCATCCCAGGCTGCGCACACATGCTACGTGCAGACCCTGCTCTACGCAGACGCCGTAACACGCGCCGGTTCGTTCAACCCATGTGCAGTCGACGAGGCCCTTGAGGACTTCGAGTTCGACGGCTTGGGCAACGGCCCGACACTGTACCGTGGCGAAGACCACCAGTGCTTCAAGGACGTGCTGGTTGTGAAGGGTAAAGAAAACCCAGAAAACGAATTCGACCTTCTCGAGATCGTTGAAATTACACCAGTCGCTCAGGTCACATACCCTGCCGATCACCCGCAGTTCGCTGGTGGCGCATTGGGTACATGTAACCCAGGCGCATAAGCCATACACATTATCAGGTCACCCTTTCGGGTGACCTGAACCCATCCGGGTCAATTCACGCCGCATGCGGGCAGTGGAATGGCAAAGAGCACCCGTAGCTCATCCCCACTAACTGATCAGAGGTCACACGATGGACCAGTTCATTCTTCAAATTCTCAACGGGTTGGACAAAGGCTCGGCTTATGCGCTGATTGCGCTTGGTTTGACGCTTATCTTCGGCACGCTTGGTGTCGTCAACTTTGCCCACGGCGCACTCTTTATGCTTGGTGCATTTGTGGCCGTCACCGTGAGCAACCTGCTGACGCTGAGCCATAAGGTGGTGGACGAGACGCGGACAGACTTTCTGGGCAACCCCCTGCAAGTGGATGTGCCCTATCTATACGATTTCTTCGGCCAGGCCGCCGGTGACACGATCATTGACTGGGCTGTGCCCATCTCGATCCTGGTGGCCATTCCGATCATGGTCGCCATCGGTTTCGCCATGGAGCGGGGTCTGATCAAGTACTTCTACAAGCGTCCGCACGCGGACCAGATCCTTGTGACCTTTGGCCTTGCCATCGTGATCCAAGAGATCGTCAAGTATTTCTACGGTGCCAACCCGATCCCGACCCCTGCACCCGATGCATTTGTCGGCAGTTTTGATTTCGGTGTGGTGCTTGGATTTGATCCGAACGCGATCATCTATCCCTACTGGCGTCTCGTCTATTTCTTCTTCTCGGTTGTCGTGATCGGTGCGGTCTTTGCCTTCTTGCAGTTCACCACATTCGGCATGGTCGTGCGGGCGGGCATGGCCGACCGCGAAACCGTGGGTATCCTCGGGATCGACATCGACAAGCGCTTTACGATCATGTTCGGCATTGCGGCGGCTGTCGCGGGGCTTGCGGGTGTGATGTATGCGCCAATCAATTCGCCCAACTACCACATGGGCATGGACTTTCTTGTGCTGAGCTTTGTGGTGGTCGTTGTCGGCGGCATGGGCTCTTTGCCCGGTGCGGTCGCAGCCGGGTTCATGCTGGGTATTCTGGAAAGCTTTGCCTCTATGTCGGCGGTCATCGATCTGCTGCCTGGCATCAACCAGATCATTATCTACCTGGTCGCAATTATCATTTTGTTGACACGTCCGCGCGGCCTGATGGGTCGCAAAGGCGTGATGGAGGAATAAGCAATGCTTGGTCTCGAAAAGAAAGACTTCCGGCTGCTCCTGATCGTCATCGGTCTGACGGCATTCGCCCCATTCCTGCTCAATCCCTTCCCTGAAGGGTCGGACTTGGCACAATTCAACGCAGGCTATCCTGACCTGATGCAACGTTTTGTGATCTTTGGCATCTTCGCCATCGGTTTCAATATCCTGTTCGGTCTGACCGGCTACCTCTCCTTCGGTCATGCCGCCTTTTTGGGGGCGGGATCATACGGGGCGGTCTGGATGTTCAAACTGCTCAGCATGAACGTGCTGCCGGCGATTGCGATCAGTGTTGTGATTGCGGGTCTGTTCTCGCTGCTGATTGGCTATATCTCGCTCCGGCGCTCAGGCATCTACTTTTCGATCCTGACGCTGGCCTTTGCGCAAATGTCCTTTGCACTGGCCTATTCGGTGCTGACACCGATCACCGGCGGCGAGACGGGGCTGCAACTGGCTTTGAGCGATCCGCGGATCTTTGGTGCCGCACAGACAGCAACAGGCAATATTCCTGTCCCTGCGCTCTTCGGGCTCGAGATGCGTTCAAGCTTTGAATGGAACGTCGGCGCATGGCTGTTCACGTTCAATGCCGGTTACTATCTGGCTGCAGTCTTTATGATCATCGCCTTCTACATCTCGATCCGGATTTTCCGGTCACCATTCGGCATGATGCTGCGCGCGATCAAATCGAACCAGACCCGGATGAGCTATACTGGTCTGAACGCACGGCCCTATACGCTGGCGGCCTTTGTGATCTCTGGCATGTATGCGGGTCTGGCCGGTGGTCTGATGGCATCAATGGACCCTCTTGCAGGGGCCGAGCGGATGCAGTGGACCGCATCGGGCGAGGTCGTTCTGATGACGATCCTTGGTGGTGCTGGTACATTGATCGGTCCGGTCCTTGGCGCGGGTATGATCAAGTACTTTGAAAACATCTTCTCCAAGATTAACGAAACGATCCTGCATGGGTGGTTTGCTTTCCTGCCGGATGGTCTTGAGGATGTGGTTGTCGCGATGATCTATCCTTTCATCGGCAAAGGCTGGCACCTGACCCTTGGTATCATGTTCATGCTGGTCGTGATCTTCCTGCCCGGTGGCCTTGTCCAAGGTGGTCAGAAAATCGCAGCACTCTTCAGCCGCAAAAAAGCCGAAGAGACCAAGCCAAACGCCACTGAACCGGCCGAATAAGGAGACAGACGATGGGTTTGTTAGAAGTAAAAGGCATCAACAAGCGGTTTGGTGGTTTGCAGGCGCTGGGTGACGTGAACCTGAGCATCAAGGAAAACACCACCCACGCGATCATTGGACCAAACGGTGCAGGCAAATCAACCTTGCTGAACGTGCTGGTGGGCAAACTGATCCCGGATAGCGGATCGGTGATGTTTGACGGTCAATCCGTGCTGGGGCGCGCTCCGCACGAGATTAACCAGATGGGTATCAGCCGTGTATTCCAGACGCCGGAAATCTTCAGTGATCTGAGCGTGTTTGAAAACGTCATGATCCCCTGCTTTGCCAAACGTGATGGCGCGTTCCGGATGCATGCGATCGAAAGCATCTTCGCCGAGAAAGGGATCCAGCAGCAGGCCGAGTCGATCCTTGACGACGTCAACATGTTGGAGAAACGCGATATGCTGGCCTCGAGCCTGTCACGCGGTGACAAGCGGCGGCTGGAGATGGCGATGTGTCTGGTGCAAGATCCCAAACTCTTGCTCTTGGACGAACCGACGGCGGGCATGGCACGGGCGGATACGCAGAACACGATCGCTTTGCTGAAAGAAATCCGTGAAAAGCGCGGGATCACAATGGCCATCATCGAGCATGATATGAATGTCGTGTTCTCGCTGGCCGAGCGGATCACCGTGCTCGCGCAGGGCACACCGCTTGTGGAAGACACCCCTGACAACATCAAAGGGCACCCCAAGGTGCGCGAAGCATATCTGGGCGAGACGCAAGTCTAATACCAGCGGGTCCTTTCAACAGGACCCGACTAGCCCAACACCGGAGTTACAAACATGAACGCACCTTTCAACAAACACGCCAATAACGCCGCCACCCACCCTGCTTTTCTGAGTTTGTGGGAGGTCGAGGCCTACTACGGCGAAAGCTACATTGTACAAAACGTCAGCTTCAACATCCACGAGGGCGAGATCCTCGCGCTTTTGGGACGCAACGGCGCTGGCAAGACATCGACGCTGCGGACTATCGCCCGTCTGGATGATCCGGCATTGACCCACGGCGAAATCTGGCTGGATCACAAACCCCTGCACGAGATGAAATCCCATGAAGCGGCGCAGCACGGCATTTCACTTGTGCCCGAGGACCGGCGCATCATCCCCGGGCTGACGGTGGAAGAAAATCTGCAACTGGCCCAGATCGCCCCGCCAAAGGGTTGGTCTCTGGAACGGATTTACGAACTGTTCCCGCGTCTGGGTGAGCGCCGCAAGCAAGAGGGTGTCACCCTGTCCGGCGGCGAGCAACAAATGCTGTCGATCGCCCGTGCGCTGGCCCGTGACATCAAAGTATTGCTTCTGGATGAACCCTACGAGGGCCTTGCCCCGGTCATCGTGCAGGAAATCGCCAAGACGCTGGGCGTGATCCGTGATCAAGGCATCACCACCGTGATCGTGGAACAGAACGCAGTTGCCGCGCTGAAACTGGCAGACCGCGCAGTGATCCTCGACATCGGCAAGGTCGTCTTTGACGGCTCGGCCAAAGAGGTTCTTGAAAACACCGCGTTGCGCGAGCAATACCTCGCCATCTGATCCCCTGTTAATCTTAAATCGCAGAGATTTTGGTCTCTGCGGTTAAGGTTTCATTAATCCGAAAAAGCGATTCTTGAAGTGTCAACTTCACGCTTTTCGGAGCCTTGATTATGGAAATACCGCTTTCTTTTTCGGCACCCGCGGCCGCCGCTGCCGTTGGTCCTGTCCTTCCCCGCGCAATCACGACCAAGGTGCAGGCCATTGAACCAACAGACCCCAGCGCCACACTGCCTGACAACAAACACTATGTGGCACAGGTGGTAACGGCGCGGTTATCCGGTGCGGAATACCCCGATAATCCATCGGAAATAGCCCCACCAGAGCGGACATTGCGGCCCTATGACGTGCCCATGCTCCCGTATGAGACCAAAAGCGGGACCACCGAACCAAGCGCAGCAGATGCACCTGCCGCAGCGGATGATCGTGACCAAACGACAGCATAAGCGTTTTTCCAGATCGCTGCGCTTTCCACCTTGGTTGGCTTGCCCTATAAGAACGCTGATGCTTTGTGACGTAACGTCGCGACAGCAAGAATAATATAGGCAACCGGCCGAGGAAAACATGGGCAACAAAACTTCTCACGATAGCGACGTCAGCTTTATTGCGGCATTGGCCGAGCTGTTGCGCGAAAATGATCTGACCGAACTGCAAGTCAAACGGGACTACGGCGAAAACGACAGCCTGAACGTGCGCGTCAGTCGCCAGACCCAAACGATCGTGCAGGCAAGCGCGCCTGCCGCAGCCGCACCAGCAGCCTTTGCCCCAGCGGCCCCGACTGCGCCAGCTGCGCCCACAGCTGATATGTCGGACCCTTCCAATCACCCCGGGGCGGTGACATCCCCCATGGTCGGCACAGTCTATATGGCCCCCGAGCCAGGAGCGGCCCCTTTTGCGACAGTTGGTGCGACAGTCAAAGAAGGCGACACAATCCTGATTATCGAAGCCATGAAAACGATGAACCACATTCCTGCGCCCCGCGCCGGCACGATCAAGCGTATTCTGGTCGAAGATGGTGGTCCGGTCGAATTCGGCGCACCTCTTGTAATCATCGAATAAGGGCAGACCCATGTTCGATAAAATTCTTATCGCGAACCGGGGCGAAATCGCGTTGCGCGTTGTGCGCGCCTGCCGCGAAATGGGCGTCAAATCTGTCGCAGTGCATTCAACCGCCGATGCAGACGCGATGCATGTGCGCATGGCGGACGAAGCAATCTGCATCGGTCCCCCATCTTCAGCACAAAGCTATCTGTCGTTTCCCGCGATCATCTCGGCGTGTGAAATCACAGGCGCACAGGCCATCCACCCCGGTTACGGCTTTCTGTCCGAAAACGCGGCGTTTGTGCAGGCGGTCGAAGACCACGACCTGACGTTTATCGGCCCCACAGCCGAACACATCCGCGTCATGGGCGATAAAATCACCGCCAAAGACACCATGAAAGCGTTGGGCGTACCCTGCGTGCCCGGTTCAGACGGCGGCGTGCCGACTTTGGCTGATGCCAAGCGCATTGGCGAGGAAGTCGGCTATCCGGTCATCATCAAAGCCACGGCTGGTGGCGGTGGTCGCGGCATGAAAGTGGCGCAAACCGCCGCTGATATGGAGCAGGCGTTCCATTCGGCCCGCGCCGAAGGCAAAGCCGCCTTTGGCAATGACGAAGTCTATATCGAGAAATATCTGACCACACCGCGCCACATCGAAATTCAGGTCTTCGGTGACGGGAAAGGCAACGCAGTCCACCTTGGCGAGCGGGATTGCTCGCTCCAGCGGCGCCACCAAAAGGTCTTTGAAGAGGCGCCGGGGCCGTGCATCACACCCGAGCTGCGCGCACGGATCGGCAAAGTCTGTGCCGATGCTGTCGCCAAGATCAACTATATCGGCGCGGGCACGATCGAGTTCCTGTTTGAGAACGACGAGTTCTATTTCATCGAGATGAACACCCGTTTGCAGGTGGAACATCCTGTGACAGAAGCCATCTTTGGCGTCGATCTGGTGCGTGAACAACTGCGCGTGGCCTCCGGTCTGCCCATGTCGTTCACGCAGGACGATTTACAGATCAACGGGCATGCCATTGAAGTCCGGATCAACGCGGAAAAACTGCCGAACTTTTCGCCCTGCCCCGGCAGGATTACGCAATATCACGCGCCAGGCGGGCTTGGCGTACGGATGGATTCCGCGCTCTATGATGGCTATCGTATCCCGCCCTATTACGACAGCTTGATCGGTAAGCTGATCGTCCACGGGCGCGACCGCCCAGAGGCACTGGCGCGACTGGAACGCGCATTGGGCGAACTGATCGTGGACGGTGTTGACACCACCATCCCGCTATTCCACGCGCTTTTGGCCGAAAAAGCCGTTCAAACCGGTGACTACAACATCCACTGGCTTGAACACTGGCTTGAAGACAACCTCCACTAGCGCGCCATGAAAGATAACGCGCCCACCCTGACCGCCGATCTGCTTTTGCAGGCCTATCAGGTGGGCGTGTTCCCGATGTCAGAAGGGCGCGACGACCCCGAGGTGTTCTGGGTTGATCCACGCATGCGCGGAGTGTTCCCTTTGGACGGTTTCCGCATTTCCCGCAGTCTGGCACGGCGGATGCGGCAAAGCGCGTATACTGTCACTTATGATGCGGCTTTTGCCGATGTTGTGCGCGGATGTGCGGACCGCGACGAGACGTGGATCAACGCCACGATCTTTGAGCTATACTGCCAACTGCATGACCACGGATTTGCCCATTCCATCGAGGTTTGGGACAAAGAACGGCTTGTCGGCGGAGTTTACGGTGTGACAATCGGCGCGGCGTTCTTTGGCGAAAGCATGTTCAGCCGCGCCACCGATGCATCAAAAATCGCGCTCGCCTATTTGGTAGACCGGCTGCGTCTCTCGGGGTTTCAGCTTTTCGATACGCAGTTCATTACACCGCATCTGGCCAGTCTCGGGGCCGTTGAAATCCCACGCGCGCACTATCATGCGCTCTTGGCGCAAGCGCTGTCACACGACGTTTCTTTCGATGTAGAAAGCCCCGTTCCGACAGCTCAGGACGTGATACACCGCAATGCCCAAACGTCATAGCGGGGGTGGTCCATCGCGTTCAGCGCGGGGGAAGAGGCCAGCATCCAGCCGCTGAAAAGCGGCGTGGTTTCGCGCGTATCCCGCACCAGAAGCGCGGTAAAAGCATCGCCTGACGGGTTGTCGACAGGATAACGGCAGTCAGTCATCGTGACCGCGAGAAAACCCAGACTGGCTGTTTCGCCAGTAGCGAGGGTCAGGTCGGTTACATAGCCCGTCAGCTTGTCCAACACGCGCAATTCACCTGATGTGGCACTGGCCACCTGCAACGTGACGGCCTCTCTTACGGTCGTCAGCAGCTCTTCGTCTTCCTCATTGGGAACTGTCGTCAGCTGGCCGATCAATTCATCCAGCGGGATTTCGTCAATCGGGGTTGTCACGATTTCCTGCGCGCCTAGCGGTGCTGCGATCAAGGAAAGGCCAACAAGGGAAGATGCAAAAAATGACCGCATGACAGCGCGCCTATTCCGGCGTCCACGCCTCATAGTCCGAGCGTGCGACGGGTGCTTTGCGACGAATGGATCCCGCAGGCGCGTAGGCCGCCATCGTACCGGTCAGGTTTTCCTGATGCGGCTTTTCCCATGATTTATGCGCAACGGGCACTTCTGTCGGTGGCTGATCCCATGTGTGGTGCAACCAGCCATGCCATTCTGGGGTGACGCGTGTGGCCTCGTTGTCGCCGTTGTAAATGACCCAGCGGCGGCTATCGTCCTTATTGCGGTAATAGATATTGCCCTCGGCATCTTCACCGACCTTCGTGCCATTGCGGCTTGTCCAAAGCTGGGTGCCAAAAGACTGGCCGTCCCACCATGTGAAAATACGTTTGATGTTGTGACCAAGGCTCATATCACGTCTCCGATTGATGGCCCTTACATGCACGAACGGCGCCGAAAGGTCCAGTGGGTTCAGGCGGGGACCCGCGCAGTCACTTCGATTTCGATCTTCATTTCCGGCGCTTGCAGGTCCGCCGAAAACATCGTCGCGGCAGGTCTTGCCTGCGCGAATGCCTGCGATGTGATGGGCCAGCATTTGGGCCATTCGGATTTGTCCGGCACGATGTAGTTAACCCGCACCACATGATCGAGTCCGCTGCCCGCCTCTTCCAGCGCTTTGGCGATCGTTGCGAGCGCATTTGTGCATTGCTCTTCAATGGTTTCGGGCATGACCATACGGGCATAATCATATCCCGTTGTACCCGCGACAAAAACCCAACCATCAGCCACCACAGCACGGCTATAGCCGATTTGTTCCTCGAAAGGGGAGCCGGTGCTGATGTGACGGACGCTCACGGTCTTAGCTTGCGGTCGCAGATTCTTTCTTTCTGCCGTCGTCATGTATCATCAAGGGGGCGACCTCGGATGTCACCGCCTCTTCGTTGACGACCACTTCGGTCACCGTATCCATGCCGGGCAGATCAAACATCGTATCCAGCAGGATATCTTCCATAATTGACCGCAATCCGCGCGCGCCCGTCTTGCGCTCGATCGCCCGTTTGGCAATCGCGCTCAGGGCATCCTCGGTAAAGCTCAGCTTTGTGTCCTCAAGCTCGAAAAGGCGCTGGTACTGTTTCACCAGAGCGTTCTTTGGCTGGGTCAGGATCGTGATCAGCGCGTCCTCGTCCAGATCCGTCAGCGTTGCAATCACAGGCAAACGACCGACAAATTCCGGGATCAGACCGAACTTCAAAAGGTCTTCAGGCTCCAGATCCTTGAAAATCTCGCCAATGCCGCGATCGTCCTGTTCGCGGACATCTGCGCCAAAGCCCATACCGGATCCTTTGCCGCGTTGTGCGATGATTTTATCAAGGCCAGCAAATGCACCACCACAGATGAACAGGATGTTTGTTGTATCAACCTGCAGGAATTCCTGCTGCGGATGCTTGCGCCCGCCCTGCGGCGGCACAGAGGCAACCGTGCCTTCCATGATCTTCAGCAGCGCCTGCTGCACGCCCTCGCCCGACACGTCGCGCGTGATCGAGGGGTTATCAGACTTGCGCGTAATCTTGTCGACCTCATCAATATAGACAATGCCGCGCTGCGCGCGTTCCACATTGTATTCGGAGGCCTGCAAGAGTTTCAGGATAATGTTTTCCACATCCTCACCAACGTACCCCGCTTCTGTCAGGGTCGTGGCATCGGCCATCGTGAAGGGCACATCCAGAATGCGCGCAAGCGTTTGCGCCAAGAGTGTCTTACCACAGCCTGTCGGCCCGATCAGCATGATGTTCGATTTTGCCAGTTCGATATCGGTCTTATCGGCGTGGTTCAGCCGCTTATAGTGATTGTGCACGGCCACCGACAGCACGCGTTTGGCATGCATCTGGCCGATGACATAGTCATCCAATACGCCACAAATCTCGGAAGGTGTCGGCACACCGTCGCCTGCTTTCAGGCCGGCGGTCTTTGTCTCTTCACGGATGATATCCATGCAAAGCTCGACACATTCGTCACAAATAAAGACGGTCGGACCGGCAATCAGCTTACGCACCTCATGCTGGCTTTTGCCGCAAAAGCTGCAGTACAGCGTGTTCTTGCTTTCGGTGCCGCTCGTATTCGCCATTTCAAACCTCTCGACCCGTCAGGTCATTCAAACATCATTCGGACTGCTTCGGCCACAACACTAGGACAGCCCGCCAAGGTCCACAATGTCAAAATGACCATGCGCACATCGTCGTTAACAACACGCTAATGCCTTGGTAAATCAGGCATGGGACAACAATTCGGCAGAAAAAAGACAAACGCGGCCGAAACCGCGTTTGTTTGTCGCAGCGTTGTAAAAAGGCTTTAATCCTCGGCTTTGGTGCGGTTTTCGACGATCTCGTCGATCAAACCCCACTCTTTTGCCTCTTCAGGCGACATGAAGTTGTCACGCTCCAGAGCAGCCTCAACCTTTTTCAGTGTATTGCCAGTGTGCTTGACGTAAATTTCGTTCAGGCGGGTTTTCAGCTTCTGTGTTTCTGCGGCGTGGATCATGATGTCCGTGGCCTGTCCCTGATAGCCACCAGAAGGCTGGTGCACCATGACACGGCTGTTGGGAAGTGAGAAACGCATGCCTTCATGCCCTGCTGTCAGCAGAAGCGACCCCATGGAGGCGGCCTGCCCGATCACCAGTGTACTGACCTTCGGGCGGATGTATTGCATCGTATCGTAGATCGACAAACCGGACGTCACCACGCCACCGGGGCTATTGATGTACATGCTGATTTCTTTTTTCGGGTTTTCTGACTCAAGGTGCAGAAGCTGCGCGACGATCAGCTGGCTCATGCCGTCATGGACAGGGCCGTTCACAAAGATGATGCGCTCTTTCAACAAGCGCGAAAAGATGTCGTAGGCGCGCTCGCCCCGTGCGGTCTGTTCGACCACCATTGGGACAAGGTTCATATAGGTCTCGACGGGGTCTTGCATAACTACTGCCTCATTTTCGGACGACTGGTCCGCGTTCCATTATCAGGGCTGACTCTAGTGTTGGGCGTCAGGGGCTTCAAGGGCTGAGGCGACGTAAGTATGGTTAAGGGCGCCGGGGCGTAAGGTGGGTCTGGACCCACCCTACATTCAGCCAACGTGGAACAGTGACGCAAAGAGCCTTGGATCAAGGCTCTCTGCCGCGAATGTATCGCCCTCTGTCAACACGGACACCGCATCATGGCTGTGCAGACTTTCTTGATGGCTTGCAATCACACGGAAATCAGAAATCCGCGTATCCAGTTGTAATTGCTCTGTAAAGAGCCGCGCTGCGTCTTCAACAAAGATCGGATTTGCAGCATTAAGCTCTGCAAATGCCTGCTCGTCTTCGCGCTTGACCATCACTTGTGTTTCGGTCGGCACCGCCGCGCGCGCGCGATCAATCAGATCCTCGAACCAGAGCACATCTTCCCCGTCTTCCAACAGGACCGAAATGCGTGCAACCGAACGCTGCGAATGAGGCGTTGCCAATTGCCCGCGGAATTGGCGGGCGTGTTCAGACAATTCCAGCGAACACGGGCATGTCGACGAATAGACGTAATCAAGGTGCACAATCTTTTTGCGCACCCCCGCGCTTTCAACCAGCTCGAGTGCGATATCGTAATACTGATAGCCAGACAGACCCGACCGCAGGCTTTCCACCTTCATTGGAAAGCTGAACCGCATCTGAATGCGGGCGTCAAAACTCTCCAAATCGGTCTTGTAGGCGTCCAGCGCCTTCTCGATGACCTCAAAGCTAAACGTCTCTTCTGCGTGCTTGTAAAAGGTTCGCATGATCCGGGACATGTTGATGCCCTTCTTTTCCGCCTCAAGTGACACCGTGCCAGTGACAGAGGTTTCCAGCGTCAAATCACCATTGTCGCGGGTGTGGAACCGGATCGGCAGGCGAAAATTGGAAATGCCCACATGCTGGATTTGCTGCTGCGCGCCACGGATCAAGCTGGATGGCCCGTTCTGCAAATCGGGCATCGACGCCTTATAGGCTTCGTCTACCTCGAAATCTTCCGGGTAGGCGCGCGCCAAGGCCGGATAGTTCGACACCTCTTGGCCGGGGATCAAACGTGAGACCAGCGGATCAAGTGTCGCTACTTCCTCGGCCGTCACATCGACCGCCCAGCGCCGCAAGAGCGCCAGTGCCGCCTCGGCCTCGGCGCGCGTCGGTTCACGGTTCATATCGGGTGAGTGGATATTCATGTCATTGACCCCCATCGGTGCTTTAGACACCCCAACATGGGGCTGCTCATCGGAGTTTCCAATGATTTCTTTGTAGATACGCCAAAGGTCCGCACGCGGATCAGTCATGGGGTGCCTTATGTTCCGGCCAGGTCGCGAAAATGACGACAGGGCCCTCGTGGTGCATCATGACGCAAATTGCATTTCGTTCAACCGGCGGTTCAGCGCGGCCGCATAGATTTTGCGCCATTCTGTTTGCGGTGTTGTCAGAAACCAGCTTCGCCGCAAATCCCAATCCTTGTTCAAGACGGCCTCCCGGTAATGCCCCTGCAAATGTGCGCGTCCAGCCAGATTATAGACCGTCACCTCGCCCAGCATAAGGTCACTGCCGTCACTCAGCCAATCAAATCGCATATGATCGAAAGGTTTGCCGAGTTCGCTGCTCAATGCGATGGCCGCTTCGCCAGCCTTGCCAAGTGGCGCAGGATTGATGATCGGCGCAACGGCTGAAACCTGATCCGTCAAGACGAATTGGCCGTCCTCGTTCAGTTGCCAGATGGCGGCGCTTTCTGGTGCGGCGCGATATATCGCAGCAACCTGCACCACCTTCGGGCCAAAAGCATAGCATTTGTACTCGATCAGATCCGTCCCCGGAAACACCCATTCTTCCGCGATCAGGCGGCGCGGGACACCGCCATAGGCCCACTCGCGCCGACGCGATCCATGATCCCGCAACAAGAACGCATTCGCCTGCGCGATGAGGGGGGCCTTGTCGGCGGGTTCCTGCCTGACAGGTATACTCATCTGGCACCCGTGGGTGGCCTTGATGATCATCGGCACCGCCCACACGTCTGCGGGAATATAATTGGCATCGGTGCCCACCCACAGCGTCTTGGGTTGGCGTATGTCCAGGCCGAGCGACGCCACCCACCCCTTGCATGCCTGCTTGTCCGTCAGCGTCACGAAAAGCGGGTTGTGGTCAAACAGCTTGCGCCAGAGGTATTTTTCATTTGCCAGGACGGGCACCGCAATGCGCACGCGAAAGACTTCGTGCCGGGCTTGTAGTCTTGCAAGGCGCCGCAATTCCCTTGGTGCGCTCAAACCGACCCATAGGCCGACCAGAAAAAAAACAATGCTATCCAAAACCCTTTGGTGCATCAGACAACTCCATCTCAAATCAAACGGTTTTCCGTCTGTTGCACGACAGGCAGCACCGCCTGCAATTCAGGCGCGCGCCGCAATAGCTGATCGTAGATCATTCAACAGGTCATCAGGATCTTCCAGCCCCACGCTCAGGCGCAGCAGCCCCGGCGTAATCCCCAGCATCGCCTTGGTCTCGTCCGACAACCGTTGGTGTGTCGTTGTCGCGGGATGTGTCGCGATAGATTTGGCATCACCAAGGTTGTTCGAGATCGTCCAGATCTCCAGTGCGTTCAACAGCGCAAAGGCCGCCTTTTGCGAACTTGCATCAATCGCAAGCACTGTGCCGCCCGCCTGCATCTGCGCCATGGTCAGCGCGTATTGCGAATGGCTGGCAAGACCGGGGTAGATGACATTGGCAAGTTGGCCGTCCGCCTCGAGCTGTTCGGCCAGATAATGCGCGGTTGCCGCCTGCGCGCGCACCCGCAAATCGATTGTCTCGAGCCCTTTGAGCATCATCCATGCGGTAAACGGCGACATCGACCCACCGGTGTGCTTCATATAGGGCTCGACCGTGCCACGGATAAAATCACGCGTCCCGAGGATCACCCCGCCGAGCGCACGGCCTTGCCCGTCGATGTGTTTGGTCGCCGAATAGACAACGACATCGGCGCCCTGTTCCAACGCATTTGAAAACACCGGCGTTGCAAAGACATTGTCAACAATAACGGTCGCATCCACGGCGTGGGCAAGCTTGGAAACAGCGGCAATATCGGTCACTTCCAGTGTCGGGTTCGAGATGCTTTCAAAGAACACGACCTTGGTATCGGGCCGGATCGCGGTCTTCCAGGCCGCAAGATCAGTGCCATCGACAAAAGTCACTTCAACGCCGTAGCGCGGCAGGATCTCTTCGAGGATATAAAGGCACGATCCGAAAAGCGCGCGCGCAGACACGACATGATCACCCGCCCTCAGGATAGATGTCAGCGCCCCGTTCACTGCCGCCATGCCAGAGGCGGTGGCAAAGCCATCCTCGGCCCCTTCAAGGGCCGCAATCCGGTCTTCGAACATCGCTACGGTAGGATTGCCGTAACGCGCATAGATGAATTCGTCCGCGCCCGCCTTGATGAACCGTGCCTCTGCGTCTTCGGCTGTGTCATACACAAAACCTTGGGTCAGAAAAATTGCTTCGCTGACCTCGTTATACTGGCTGCGTCTGATCCCTGAATGCACCGCCTTGGTGCGTTTCTTCCACGTATCCATCTTTGCTTCCTCGTACATGCCGCACGCAATAAAAAACCCCGATACCGGATAAGGGGCATCGAGGTTGATCAACCTGCAATCCTCTTTAGCGGCATGTTTAACGTGGCCCGCAATCCGGTAACAAATCGCCACGTCGCTACCCTTACGCCGCGATCTGGCTTGCGTCAAGCGCTCCGCTCTTGCCCTTTGTCAGCTTCCTGCGATGCTGTCAGCCAAGAGCAAAGGACAGACCATGACCCAACCGATTGATCTTTATTTCTGGCCAACACCCAACGGCTGGAAGGCCACGATTGCATTGGAGGAAATGGGGCTGCCCTATACGCTCCATCTGGTTGACATCGGCGCGGGCGATCAGTTCACACCCGAATTCCTTGCGATTTCACCCAACAACCGCATGCCCGCGATTGTCGATCCGGATGGACCGGACGGCACCCCCATTTCAGTCTTCGAATCCGGTGCGATCCTGCAATACCTCGCCCGCAAGACGGGGCAGTTCTATGGCGCAACAGAACGCGACCGGATCAGCGTGGATCAATGGCTGATGTGGCAAATGGGCGGGCTGGGGCCGATGGCGGGCCAAGCGCATCACTTTTTGAAATACGCGCCCGCAATGGACCCACCCAACGACCTGCCCTATGCCAAAGACCGCTACCGCAATGAAACTGCACGACTTTATGGTGTGCTGGACAGACAGCTGGCCCGGCATGAATTTGTGGCTGGCGATTTCTATTCGATCGCGGATATGTCGATCTGGGGGTGGGCATCGCTGTGGGAAGGCCAGCAGCAAACCTTGGATGACAAACCGCATATGGCGCGTTGGCTCGATACGATGGGCGCGCGCCCCGGTGTGCAGCGTGGTCGTGCGGTTGCGGCAGAAAAGCGCGGCGATTTCCGCAAAGACACCGGCGCTCAAAACGTCCTTTTTCGCAAGAATACGTAACGATTTGTTAGTAACGCAGGTCTAAACGGGCCCCAACCTACACATTGGGGCCCTATCATGCAGTACCGCCAACATCGCTACGCAACACAGTTTCCGATCAAGCTCTCTACACCGGCAGGTGTGTTCGAGTGTTCAGTGATCGATGTCAACAATACCGGCGCGCGCCTTGCAGGTGCAGGCCAGTTGGCACGCGGCGACAAGGTTGCGTTTCAGGTTCTCAACCATAGGGCAGAGGCAATTGTGCGCTGGGTGTCAGGAACACGTGCAGGCGTGACATTTCGCCCGCATCTGAACGATATTCAGGTCGATACGCTGCGCTACCGTCGTGACAGGGGCAATTACCACCAACACCACGCCGGCGGCCTGCACTACCGCGAAATGCGTTAGTCTTTTGCAGCCTCTGCAGGCTCAATAAAATATCGCTGCAGTTTGTATATCTGCACCCACAGGAACACCATCAGAACCGCAGGGAAAGCAAAGGTTTCGAGTTTGACCCATAAATCCGTCGATTGAGTGCGCCAGATGATTTCATTGGCGATCCCGAGTGCCGCGAACATATAGCAAAGCCTGCGGGTAAAGATCATCCAGCCCTCTTTTTCCATCGGCAGGAACTCTTCCATGACGTACTGCAAATAGCTTTGCCCGCGCAGCAGACCGATCCCTAACAGGCCGGCCATGACGCCGTAAACGATCGTGGTTTTCATTTTGAAGAAACGCTCGTCATTGAAATAGGCCGTCAGACCGCCAAAGAAGATCACCATGAAAGCAGTGAAAACCTGCATCCGGCTCAGCTTGCCTGTCAACATCCACAGCACAGCCATGGCTGCCAAAAGGATCGGGATAAAGATTAGGGCAGAGACGATAAAACCGGTATACGCGGTGCCACCAAAGGTAAACGTCTCATCCCTGATCCGAAGATAAATCAGGAAAAACGCAAGAGTCGGCCCAAGTTCCAAGACCTGTTTCAGAATTGGATTGATGGTTTTCTCAGCCATAGATGTCTCCTTTAACCTCCCATTTCCACGATGACAGCGCCAAGTGCAACCAGCGTCATCAAGAACAGGCGGCGTGGCCCTACCTTTTCGCCCATAATGAACCAGCCGATCAATGCGGCAAAAACCACGGATGTTTCGCGCAACACCGCCGCTTCGCCGACTTTGTCCAACCGTGTCGCCAAAAGTACCCCGCCAAAGCTGACCCAGGCGATCAATGCACCGATGAACCCCCGCCACATCAGCGGCCCCAGCACCAGTTGCTGCGCCATCCGCCGATAGCGCCACGCCGCCAAGAGTGGAAAATCTACGGCAGTGACAAAGAAAAACCACGCCAGAAAGGTAAAGGGATCAGGGCTTTGGCGGACACCGTAAGCATCATAGGTCGTATAGATTGCGACCAGGATTCCACCCGCCAAGGCCCACATCAAGCCCAGCTTCAGCGTTCGCGGGTCCAGTACCTCTTCGGTCATATTCCGCACGGCCAGCAGCAGAATACCCCCGCTCAGACAGGCCACACCGATCCACTGCACCGGGGTGAAATACTCGCCAAAAAACAGCGACGCCGCCAGAACCGTCACCAAAGGCCCCGTACCCCGCACGACCGGATAAACCACCGTATAGGCCGCCCGTTCATAGGCCATGGCCATCGTCACTTTATAGGCAAAATGGATGATAATCGCACCCACGAGGATCAGTGCCGTGGTCAGGTTGGGCCAAGGGACAACGAAAAGCGCAATAGGCGCTGACAGCACAAACAGCCAGCCATCAATCGCCCCCCGCGTTAGCCACGGATCATAGCGCCCCTTCTGCAGCGCCCCGAAAATCGCATGGGCCAGCGCCGAAACCAGCGCAAAAATAGTTGCAAGCCGCGCGCCCTCCGGCGTGTCCGAGATCGCAACCAGCCATGCACCAAGCTCGTTCACATGCGCCCCGAGATCCGGTTGACTGTCAGCGTCATGTCGCCCGGCACCGGTGGCGCGGAAACGCAATCAGCGATGCCACGAGCTGACGTTTCACCGGTCCAGACCGACCAGCGCCGCCGCAAAGTCATCCGGATCAAAGGGGGCCAGATCATCAATCTGCTCACCCACCCCGATCGCGTGGATGGGCAGGCCGAATTTATCAGCCAAAGCGACCAGCACGCCGCCCTTGGCGGTGCCATCCAGCTTTGTCATCACAAGGCCGGACACATCCGCAAGCTCTTGGAATACCTTGACCTGTTGCACCGCGTTCTGTCCGGTGGTCGCATCCAGCACCAGCAGCGTGTTATGCGGCGCATCGGGGTCTTTCTTGCGAATGACCCGCACGATCTTGGCCAGTTCTTCCATCAAGTCCGCACGGTTTTGCAAACGCCCCGCGGTGTCGATCATCAAGAGATCCGCGCCATCTGCCTGTGCCTTGGTCATCGCGTCAAAGGCCAGACTTGCAGGGTCGGATCCTTCGGGGGCGGTGAGCACAGGCACGCCCGCGCGATCACCCCAGACCTGCAGTTGTTCGACAGCAGCCGCACGGAAGGTATCGCCCGCCGCGATCACAACCGATTTCCCAGCCGCCTTGAACTGGCTGGCCAGCTTGCCAATCGTGGTGGTCTTGCCCGATCCGTTGACACCAACCACCAGCACCACCTGTGGCGTCTTGGCGTAAAGCGGCATCGGGCGGGCCACGGGTTCCATGATCCGTGCGATCTCTCGGGCCATCAGTTCTTTGATCTCTTGCACAGAGAGCCGCCGGCCCAAACGCCCCTCGGCCATGTTCGCGGTCACGCGCAGGGCGGTATCAACGCCCATATCCGCCGAAATGAGCAACTCTTCGAGTTGTTCGAGCATGTCGTCGTCAAGCGTACGCTTCACAACTGTCCTGGCCGCAGCGCCGCCACCAAAGAAACGCCCGAGCAAGCCCTTCTTTTCCGCTTCAGGTACAGCCTGCTCGGTGAGAGGCGCCGTCAGGTCGACATCAAACTGCACAGGCTTCGGTGCGGCCACGGGTTCGACAGGCGCAGCGGGTGTCTGGTCTTCTTCCGCCTCGTAAACCTCAGGCTCAGGCTCAGGCTCAGGCTCAGGCTCAGGCTCAGGCTCAGGCTCAGGCTCAGGCTCAGGAATTGGGTCAGCTACCGGGGGAACCGTCGCAACCGGTTTTTCAACAATTTCCTCTTCCTCGCCACCATCCTGCACGATGGCGTCCAGCCCCTCGTCGATCTTGGACGAGGATTTGAACATCCGGGATTTGAGTTTTTTGAAAAATGACATCTCGATCAACCGCAGCAGCCTTTCCTATCACCTAATGATGCAGGACAGGTTTGGAAAGCCTCAACGCGGTTTAACCCGATACCTCATCCTTGAAATGCTGCATCACCAGTTTGATCGGATTGGGGGCCGCCTGCCCCAGACCACAGATCGAGGCATCGGCCATCGCCGTGCACAGATCGGTCAGAAGGGGCTGATCCCAGGTGTCCGCCTGCATCAGTTTCACGGCCTTTTCGCAGCCCACTCGGCAAGGCGTGCATTGCCCGCAGCTTTCATCCTCGAAAAACCGCAGCATGTTCAGCGCCGCATCGCGGGCACGGTCCTGATCGGACAGCACAACGACAGCGGCAGAGCCGATAAAGGTGCCCAAGGGCTGCAACGTGTCGAAATCGAGCGGCACGTCATTGATCGACGCGGGCAACAGACCCGATGAGGGGCCACCGGGCTGATAGGCTTTGAACACATGCCCTTCGGCCATACCGCCGGCTGCGGCGATGATATCTGTGATCGTTGATCCCGCTGGCAGAAGATAGACACCGGGGGCGGCAACACGGCCGGAAACGGAATAAGACCGCAGGCCGGTGCGCCCGTTCTTTTCGACACTGCTCAGGATTTCAGGCCCTTCACGGCAAATCCGCGCGACCCAGTACAATGTCTCCACATTGTGCACCAAGGTCGGGCGGTTGAAGATCCCGACCTGTGCCACGAACGGGGGACGGTGGCGCGGAATGCCGCGTTTGCCTTCGATGCTTTCGATCATCGCGGATTCCTCGCCACAGATATAAGCGCCCGCACCGCGACGCAGATCAATATAGCCTTCCGCGACAATGCCTGCCTCCTCAAGCGCCCTGATCTCGCGTGCCAGAATCTCCAGCACCGCAGGATATTCGTCACGCATATAAATAAAGCAGGTCTCTGCCTCGACCGCCCAGGCGGCGATCAGCATTCCCTCAAGGAACACATGCGGGGTGCGTTCCAGATAGTAACGGTCCTTGAATGTCCCCGGCTCGCCCTCGTCCCCGTTCACGGCCAGATAGCGGGGGCCCGCATTGCCACGCACAAAGCCCCACTTTTTGCCCGATGGAAAACCGGCACCACCCAAACCGCGCAGGCCAGAGGCCAGCACTTTGTCTTGGACGTCCTCCCAATGGCCACCGTCGCGCAATGACCGCAGCGCTTCATAACCACCTGTTGCGACGTAATCCGCATAGCCTTGATACTCAGGCAGATGTATATGCGTTTCATCTGCTGCGATGGCCGCCTGCACCTTTTCGACCGTCGCATGGTCGATATGATTATGACCCAATTCCAGCACGGGCGCAGTATCGCAGCGCCCCATGCAGGGCGCGCGCAAAACACGGACTTTGGCAGGGTCCATCCCCTCTTCCAGTGCCGCTTTCAACTGTTGTGCACCTGCCAATTCGCATGACAGAGAATCGCAGACCCGTATCGTCAGCGCAGGCGGGGCCGCTTCGCCTTCTTTCACCACATCAAAATGGGCATAGAAGGTGGCAACCTCATAAACCTCGGCCTGGCTCAGGCGCATTTCCTCGGCCAAGGCGCGCAGATGCGCGGCAGACAGGTGGCCGTAGCTGTCTTGAATCAGATGCAAAAACTCGATCAGCAGATCACGCCGACGCGGGCGATTACCCAAGAGCGTGCGGACTTCGTCCCATGCGGCGTCATCAAGCGCACGCCCCTTGGTGCGGTGCCGCCCTTTGCCCTTGCCGGATTTCCAAACACCTTTGCGGTTGTCCAAAGCCATCGCGCCCTTCCTCATCTCGTTGCGGTCAACATACGTCTCCGCGCGCTGTCAAACCACGCAAAAGCGACACCCAAGACGGCCAAACCGCGCAGCAATGCAATTTCCGCTACACCATGCGGAAACCCGTGCTAACTATCCGAAACATGGAACCACGTCTTTTGCATTTCGGCCTTGCCACCCTGACCCCTGCTGCCCTGATCGGCGCCGGCGCATTTCTGGGGGGCGGTTGGGTGATTGCTGCGGTTGTTTATCTGACTGCAATGACAAGCCTGCTGGACCGGTTGATCAAGAAAGAACGCCCTGCCGGTGCGGCGTCGCAGGATGCCGCGTTATCCGTTGCGATTGCTCTGACCCATTTTTGCCTGTTGCCCGTCGTTGTATGGTCCCTCGTGAAGGCTGACCTCACGCCACTGGCGAAGATCGGAATTTTCTTCGCTGCGGGGCTTTGGTTCGGCCAGATCAGCAACGCCAATGCCCATGAACTGATCCACCGCCCCACCCGCGCCCTGCACCGGCTTGGTATGTGGTGCTACATCACGCTGTTGTTCGGGCACCATACGTCAGCGCATGTGCTGGTGCATCACCCGCAAGTAGCCACCCCTGCCGACCCAAACACCTCGCGCAAGGGCGAAAGCCTCTATCGCTATATGATCCGCGCGTGGACAGGCTCGTTCCGCGCTGGCTACCACGCCGAAAAGGCGCGTCTGGACCGCATCGGGCGCCCTGCATGGCGCAACCCCTATGGGGTCTATGTGGGCGGTAGTCTTCTTTGTCTGGCTTCGGCATTCCTGCTGGGCGGATGGCGGGCACTTGTCGCCTATGGTGCGCTATCGCTATACGCGCAGTCGCAACTCCTGATGTCCGATTATGTGCAGCACTATGGGCTTGTCCGTCGCATCCGCGACAACGGCAAACCCGAGCCTGTCTCTGCCAGACACAGTTGGAACAGCCCGCATTGGTTCTCTTCCATGATGCTGCTGAACGCCACGCGGCACTCCGATCACCACGCGCACCCTGCGCGGCCTTATCCTGAACTGGATATCCCCGACGACGCCCCTATGCTGCCCCGCCCGCTCCCGTTGATGGCGAGCATCGCGCTGATCCCCCCGCTTTGGCGGCGGATTATGGACCCGCAGGTTGAAAGGTGGCGCGATGCGTAGTCTGGCGATATGGCTCCTGCTTGCGACCCCTGCGGTGGCGCAAGACACCATGACCGGCCCCGAATTTGACGCCTATGTTACGGGCCGCACCATCACATTCCGCACCGCAACCAACCCGCTTTTCGGGATCGAGCGGTATCTGGAAGGCAAACGCGTCATGTGGTCAGGCTTTGACGGCACCTGCCAATACGGCGTCTGGTTCGAAAGCAAGGGCGATATCTGTTTTCGTTATGAAGGCGATCCGGAACACAAGTGCTGGGAAATCTATGCAGAACCAGAGGGCCTGCGCGGGGTCTATACCACGCGGCCCGACACGACGGTGATCTACGAGGTCCCCGAAAGCGACGCAGCCCTCATCTGCAACGATTTATCGTCCTGAGCCAACCTGCAATTTGCCATCCGCAAATTCGATCTCCAGCGCGGTCGCGCCGGCGGCCGCGTCTTTGGTCGTCACCACGCCTCCGTCACCACGCACCACAGCATATCCGCGTTTGAGGGTTTCGACATAGCCCAGCGTCTCGCGCAACCGGTCCAGCGCGTCCAGCCGCGCCAGACGTTCGGCCTGCTGGCGTGAGGCGCGGTCTGACAGGCGGCGCAGCAGCACGTCCAGCCGTTCGGTATGACGCGCAATGCGGTCTTGCAAAACGCTGCCGCGCAGGCCGCGCGCAGTCTGGTCAAACGCTGTGCGCCCGTCCCGTGTCCTGCGTTTCAACGCAGGCGCGAGCCTCTCCGACAAGCCTGACAAACGCCGCTGATCCTCTGCCAAACGGCGTGACAGAATACCCGGACGCAACGCCGCCTCGCTCATCTGCAGACGCTTCTTGGCAGCAGCACCCTTCAGCGCAGATGGCAGTCGCTCACCCAAATAGTCCAACCGCTGGCGTGGTCCTTCGACAAGCGCATCCACCTGCGGCAAGGCCCGCCCCAAATCGCGCACGCGTTGCTGGCGCTGGCCAAGACCTGTTGTCAAAGCGCGGCTCAGGCGCGCGCCCTGCTGGTCGGTCCATGCCAGCAATTCCATCCGCACAGGCACGGCCAATTCTGCCGCCGCTGTCGGGGTCGGGGCACGCATGTCCGAGACAAAATCAATCAGCGTGGTATCGGTTTCATGCCCCACCGCAGAAATCAGCGGGATCTCCGATGCCGCAGCCGCCCGCGCCACGATTTCCTCGTTAAAGCCCCAAAGATCCTCAAGCGATCCACCACCCCGCGCCACGATCAGCAAATCCGGGCGCGGCAATGCACCACCGGGTGTGAGGGCATTGAACCCTGCAATCGCGGCTGCCACTTCGGGCGCACATTTGGCACCCTGCACCGCTACGGGCCAAACCAGAACTTTACGCGGAAAACGGTCCCGCAGGCGGTGTAGAATATCGCGGATCACTGCGCCCGATGGTGATGTGACCACCCCGATAATTTCGGGCAGATAGGGCAAGGGTTTCTTGCGCTCAGGCGCGAAAAGCCCCTCGGCCGCAAGCGCTGCCTTGCGCTTTTCCAGCATCGCCATCAGCGCACCGGCACCGGCAGGGGCGATATCCTCGATCACCATCTGGTATTTCGACTGACCGGGGAATGTCGTTAGCTTGCCTGTGGCAATCACCTCCATCCCCTCTTCCGGACGATGCGCCAGCCCTTGCGCACGGCCTTTCCAGATCACACCGGCCAGAACCGAGCGATCATCCTTGAGGTCCATATAGATATGGCCCGACGCAGGCCGCGACACGCGCCCCACTTCACCGCGCACGCGCACATGTGAAAACCCGCCCTCGATCGCCTTTTTGACTGCGCCAGAAATTTCCGACACAGAAAATTCAGGGGTGTTATCGGCTGGTCCGTCGTCGAAGAGGTCCATCATATTGCTTCACCTTTATCCTGCGCCTCTAATGGCAGGGACGAGAATTGCCATTTCAGGAAATAAGCTGTCAGGCATAGTACCCCCGCCAAAACGACGAACAGAACCGTTTTAAAGACCAGCGCAAACACCAGTGCCAGCACACCGCTGATGCACAAGAGCATGCGCGAAATCCGCACAGTCGCAAAATCGGGATCCGGCCAGAACTGCACCTGTGCGCGGCCAAATTCTTCCGCGTAATGATCCAATGTACGCCCATAGGCCGGATCATCCGCAAACGGCATCGGATCATCGGGGCGATAAATGGTGCGGCCAATGATACGGGGACAAAAGTCGTCGAAATACGCTTTTTTATCCTGCACGTGCATCTTCCAGACGACATCCACGATGGGTGACGGCACAAGCGTTTCACCTGTACTGCCCACCAGATACATAAAACGGCGGTATTCCTCGACGAGGATGTAACAGACATCAACCGAATGGCCCGTTTCCTCGTGCAGACGGTCCACCAGTGACCGCGTCAGGGGACGCTCATGAAAGCTGTAGCCTTCAAGGCGGTGCCAAAGCCGTCGGTCCTTTTTGATCGGTTTCATTCTTGCGTCTATGCTCGCGCCGGTTGTCCCGCGCATCACATTAGTCGCATGCGGGCCGCGCGCCAACCACCAGTGACCAAAAACCTTCGGCTTGGGTGACACTTGCGGTCATGCCATCACCACCTTAGAACCGTGGCATTTCAATTCTTGCAGGGACGAATATGAACATTCTCATTTTGGGCAGTGGCGGGCGTGAACATAGCCTGGCCTGGGCCGTCAAGCAGAACCCAAAATGCGATCGCCTGATTGTTGCCCCCGGAAATGCCGGGATCGCAGCCCATGCGGAATGTGCGGACATCAACATTCTTGACGGCGATGCGGTGGCGACATTCGCTGAAGAGAACGCCATCGATTTCACCATTATCGGCCCCGAAGCCCCCCTTGCGGCCGGTGTGGCCGACCGGCTGCGCAGCGCCGGGTTTCTGGTCTTCGGCCCCAGTCAGGCGGCGGCCCAGCTTGAGGCATCAAAGTCCTTTACCAAAGCCATCTGTGACGCGGCAGGCGCACCGACAGCTGCCTATGCGCATTTCACTGACGCGGACGCCGCCCGCGCCTACATCCGCGCGCAAGGTGCACCGATTGTGGTCAAGGCGGACGGGCTAGCTGCCGGCAAAGGCGTGATCGTGGCCATGTCGGAGGACGAAGCACTTGCCGCGATCGACGACATGTTCGACGGCAGCTTTGGTGCGGCAGGTGCCGAGGTGGTGATCGAAGAATTCATGGACGGTGAGGAAGCCTCGTTCTTTGTGCTCTGTGACGGCAAAACCATCCTGCCCGTGGGGACCGCCCAGGACCATAAACGCGCCTTTGACGGCGACACCGGCCCGAACACAGGCGGCATGGGCGCTTACTCGCCTGCACCTGTGATGACCGATGCGATAACACAAAAGGCGCTGGACGAAATCATCGCGCCCACAATGGACGAGATGCGCAAGCGCGGCACCCCCTTCCAAGGTGTGCTTTTTGTCGGCCTGATGATCCAGAACGGCCAGCCGCGTCTGGTAGAATACAACGTCCGTTTCGGCGATCCTGAATGCCAGTGCCTGATGATGCGTCTGGGGGGACAGATCCTTGATCTGTTGCAGGCCTGCGCCGAAGAGCGACTGGATGAAATGCAGGTCAACTGGGCGGATGATCACGCCCTGAACATCGTCATGGCAGCAAAGGGGTATCCCGGCAGCTATGCAAAAGGCACTGTGATCGGCGGGCTCGACAGCCAACCCGAAGACAGCCACCATATGATATTTCACGCAGGCACCGCGCTGAAAGACGGGCAGATCACAGCTGCGGGCGGACGCGTTTTGAACGTGACAGCACGCGGGGCAACTTTGGCCGAGGCACATGAACGGGCCTATGCGATGGCCCAGACGATCGACTGGCCCGACGGTTTTTACCGGTCCGACATCGGCTGGCGGGCACTCTGATAACGAAAAAGAAACGGCCACACTTGATGCAAAGTGTGGCCTTTTCAGTCTTTAGATATCGAAGCGCTTATGCAGCGCGGCCGACCAGAACAGAGTCGATCTCGGCAGCCGCAGCATTCTCATCGTTCCCCGCAACAGCCGCGATTTCACGGGTCAGGCGCTCGAGTGCGGCTTCGTAAAGCTGGCGTTCGGAATAGCTCTGCTCGCGCTGGTCGTCCTGACGGTGCAGGTCGCGCACGACCTCTGCGATTGCGATCAAATCACCCGAATTGATTTTTTGCTCATACTCTTGTGCACGACGCGACCACATCGCCTTTTTCACTTTTGCCTTGCCGCGCAGTGTTTTCATGGCGTGGCTAACCACGTCAGGTGTCGCCAGGGCACGCATGCCCACGTCGGTCGCCTTGTCAGTTGGCACCCGCAGTGTCATTTTATCTTTCTCGAATGAGATGACGAACATCTCAAGCTCGAAGCCGGCAATCTCTTGCGTCTCGATGGACACAATCTTGCCAACCCCGTGGGCGGGATAAACGACAAACTCGTTGGGGCTAAAGTCGTATTTCTTCTTGCTCATGATCGTCCTTTCATGACGGCCAGCTTGTGACGACAAAAAATCCGCCGGGGGCAATTCGCCTCCGCCGGAGCTATCGTCTGATGATCTGGATCACGTCGTTCGCAGCATTCCGCGAAGTATACCATAAAAACAGGCCCAGCGGAAGCTTCCCGAATCAAAGCGCAAAACACCTGTAAACATTGGCCTTTTGCATGAATTCAGTGCGAATCAGCCACCTTCACCGGCTGCTTCGGAAAAGAGCTCCATCTTGCCTTCTTTGCCGTCCATCTCTTCGGCAGTTGGCAACGGGTCTTTCTTTGTGATGATCACCGGCCACATTTCGGAATACTTGCGGTTGAATTCAACCCATTTTTCCATGTCAGGCTCTGTGTCCGGACGGATCGCGTCCGCAGGGCATTCAGGCTCGCAAACACCGCAGTCGATACATTCGTCAGGATGGATCACCAGCATGTTTTCACCCTCGTAGAAGCAATCTACGGGGCAGACTTCGACGCAGTCCGTGTACTTGCAGGCAATGCAGTTGTCGTTGACGATATAGGTCATAGGGCGGGGTTCCGATCAGTTCACGCAGTCTAGCTAGAATAGACTGGCCGCGCGTTCAAGGTCCAACAGCCCAACGAAGGCGGCGAAGTCCAAGATTGCGACAAGATGCGCGAAATCGCTACTGTGCCACAAGATGCGGGACAGTCCGAAATCTGCCGAACACCATGTCGACAGCGGTTTCACAACAAAGACATTTGCCTGCATGATCTGGCAAGCTGGCTTTGTATCCTGCCTCGGACGGCCAATGCGATACACAACAGCCTCGGCGCATCGCGACTCTCAAGCTAATCCAGCCCCATATCACGGCGGTCCTTCTTTGTCGGACGACCGCCCTTTTCATAGCGCGGGTTCGCGCCCTGCGTCCCGGTTGGGCGCGGTTTTGGTACAGGCGTGAGGTCTTCGTAAAGCGCTTGCGCTTCCGGCGCAGGCCCACGGCGTTCGCCACAGGCCACAACCCGCACCACTTTGGTTTCCTGTGCCTGCACAAACGTCAGCACATTGCCAGGGCCAATCGCGCGGGCCGGTTTGCTGACAGGCTGGCTATCCACACGGACCTTACCAGATGTGACAACGCCGGCAGCAAGGCTGCGCGATTTGAAAAACCGCGCATGCCAGAGCCATTTATCAAGCCGGATGGTCGGGCGCGGGTCGCTCAATCCTTTTTGAAGCCCGCCAATGCGGCAGCAAATGGATTGTCAGGATCAATCTGCTTTTCGCGCTTGGGCTTGGCTTGGAAGGTTTGCGGTTTGTTGTTGCCGCCACCCTGTGGTTTGCCTTTGCCCTTCGGTTTGCCTTTGCCACGGGGGCGGGCATCACCTGTCGGGCGTGCGGGACGCGCCGCGCGACCACCCCAAGTGAAAGTGTAATAGACCTCTTGTTCAACCTCTGCCGCAGTGTCGGGCGCTGGGGGCGTATCAGCCGGTATTTCCGGTGGCACATCAACGGGCGTTTCGGAGGGGGGATCGACAGGTGTTTCCTGTGGCGCGTCCGGTGGTGTTTCAACGGGCGGTGTGCCCGGCAACTCTTGTGGCGCATCAGGCGGTGTGTCGCTGGGCACCTCAACGGGGGGCGCGTCCGGTGTTTCCGGCGTTTGCGGCGGCTGTGCCGCTTTCACCTTCGCGCGTTCACCTTTTTCGGCCTTGTAACCAAGACCCGTCATCAGATCGGCAAACTGTTCCAGCGTCATGCCGGTGATCGACAGCATGTCCGGGTTCGCTTCGAACCCGCCGCGGCTATCCTTGTCGCGCAGCATATCGGCGAGGCGTTCCAGCATATCAATGCGGATTGCGCGGTCGCCAGCAGCGCGGTAGCCTGCCATCGCATAATACCCTGTCACAGCATCCTGAGCGGCAGGCACGGTTACCAGACCGGGCGGCGGGCTTTCAGGAAACTCGCCCAACCCCTTGAACAACGACCACAGCACAAGACGCAGACGTGTCGGCGCAGGCTTGAGCAAAAGCGGCATAAAGATTGTGAACTGGCCGAAACGCACACCGTGTTTGCGCAACGCGCCACGGGCGTCCTGATCCAGCGCCTTGACCTCATCGGCGACGTCACCGCGCGGGATGATCCCGAATTCTTCGGCCATACGATAGGCAAAGCCCTTCGCGGCACCTGTCAGCGCCTCATCATTCTTGAGCGCGATAATCGGCTCGAATCCGGCAGCGATCTTACGGTCGATGAAATGCTGCAAGCGACGCTGCACCTTGGTGGCAACATCGGCACCCGCCTCTTCATCGACAAAGGCCTCGACACCCGGCTTGAACGGATCGTCCCCTTTGACCAGTTTGCCAACCGCCTGGCTGCCCCACATCAGGCCGCCCTGTTCGGTGAAATCAATCTCGGGGTCAGGGGCGTTATAGAAACGGTCCGCCAGCAAATGGAACTGCGGCACCAGCGCCTGCACCGAGGCCTGACGCAATGTCTTGGCCTCATCGGGGCTGCCTGCCTTGTCCATCCGGAAACGGAACCCTTCCAACCGTCCGACGAATTCGCCCTCGACAGTCACTTCACCCTTGTCATTCACGTCAGCCAAAAGGCTCTCCTTCTGTTTGAGCCGGCGAAGCAGAATGCTGGTCCGCCGGTCCACAAATCTTTGCGTCAACGCGCCATGCAGCGCATCTGATAATCGGTCTTCTACCGCGCGGGTTGCATCACGCCAATCAGATTCGTCAACAAGCCACCCTTTCCTTTGTGCCACATATGTCCAGGTCCGGATATACGCGAGCCTTTTGGAAAGCGTATCAATGTCTCCGTCGGTGCGGTCAATGCGTTTGACCTGCAACGCGAACCAGTTGGCGGACACATGCCCAAGCTGGTGCAGATCGTTGTAGATATGCGTCAGAAGGGCCGCGTGTTCACCTTTGCTGATGCCGCGAAAATCAGGCACGCGGCACACATCCCACAGCAATTTGACCGACGGACCATCCGTGGCACGCGCCGCCACCTCGGTGTCCATCGCCAGCGCTTTGAGCGCTGCCAGATCATCACTTTCGCGCACGCGGGTCAACCACGGGTCCTCGGTGCGGTCTTCCAACGTGGCAATCAGACGCTTGACCGATCCGAACTGCAAACGGCTGTTGCGCCATTGCAGTTTCTTGATTGGCGCAAAACGGTGGTCGCATATCGCCTGCGCGACACCTTCATCCAGCGGCGGGGCCTCGCCGGTCACGCCAAAGGTGCCATTGTCGACGTGCCGCCCCGCGCGACCCGCGATCTGGCTCAGCTCGTCAGGCTGCAAATGCCGCATCCGGCGACCGTCAAATTTGGTCAGCGAGGAAAACGCCACATGGCTGATATCAAGGTTCAGCCCCATCCCGATCGCATCAGTCGCCACAAGGTAATCGACATCGCCGTTTTGATACATTTCAACTTGGGCATTGCGCGTGCGCGGGCTCAGCGCGCCCATTACGACAGCTGCGCCGCCTTTGGTGCGACGCAGAAGTTCGGCTATCGCATAGACGTTTTCGACGGAAAACCCCACGATTGCCGACCGCGCGGGCATCCGGCTCAGCTTTTTGGACCCCGAATAGCTCAGTTGCGACATCCGTTCACGGCGCATGAACGACGCATCAGGCACGAGCGCCGAAATCGCACCGCGCATCGTTTCTGCACCCAGAAACAGCGTCTCGTGCAGGCCGCGCGCATTCAGCAAATGGTCGGTAAAGATATGGCCCCGCTCGGGATCGGCGCAAAGCTGTATTTCATCAACGGCCAGAAAATCGCACCCCATGCCCTCCGGCATCGCCTCAACCGTGCAGACCCAATAGGCCGCACGCGGCGGCACAATCCGTTCTTCGCCTGTCACAAGCGCTACAACGCCGGGGCCACGCACAGCCACAATCCGGTCGTAAACCTCGCGCGCCAAAAGCCGCAGCGGCAGACCGATCACGCCGGTGCGGTAAGATAGCATCCGCTCAATCGCGTAATGCGTTTTGCCAGTATTCGTCGGCCCAAGCACGGCCGTGATCCGGGACACCGTCATATTCTTCCCCGAACCAATCGGAGCGTCAGTGCCTAAAGCGCCTGACCCTCAAGCTGCAATTCCAAACGATCAACCGCATCCAACGCTTCGCGCGCATTGGGGTTTATCGCAAGAACCATTTCATACACTTCCAGCGCATCTTCCGGGCGCTCTAATTCTTCCATTATCAAGGCGAGACCGCGCATCGCCTCGAAATGACGCGGGTTCAGAGCCAATACCTGACGTACGTCATCAAGCGCAGGGCCAATCTTTCCAAGGAAATAATAGGCGGACGCGCGACCATAATAGCCTTCGGCAAAATCCGGCGCGTGATCGATCAAAGCGGTGAAATGTTCCACGGCCACTTCGGGTGCTCCGTCTTCCAGCGCATCCTTGCCGCGGCGCAACAACAGGTCCATCGCAGGCGAGCCACTATTTTCCCACTGCGTAATGATCTGCCGTTCGATACGCGCAGCGGTGCTTTCATCCGCCGTCGAGAGCTCTTGAAAAAGGTCGTCCAACGGCGTTTGTTGCGCGTAGCCGGGTAAGGAAAACCCCACCGTGAGGCAAAGTGCCGTAACGATACATTTGAAGCGGTGTGCGTGCATAACCATAATCGTAATGTAGCGCACTATGCGGCCAACACCAGAGGTCGCAGGGTCATATCAAACAATAGAGGACGAAAAAATGAGTGATGTTGTAACAGAGGCCGTCGCCGCCCTGAACGCCAAGATGGGTGGAGCTGGTTTTGACGGCAGTGCGAAATTCGCCATCGAGGGTGAAGGAAGCATCATTATCGACCAGAATGGCGCACACGCAGGTGAAGACGACGCAGACGTGACCCTGACGGCCTCGACCGAGACGTTCAAAGCCATTCTCGACGGCGAGATGAACCCGACCACCGCCTTTATGACCGGCAAACTGAGTGTTGACGGCGACATGGGCCAAGCCATGAAACTGGCCGGCGTTTTGAGCTAATGCTGGAGGCGGCCCCCCTTTTCGAGAATATCGCAGGCGGTCCAGCCGGAGGGGTCGCCCATTGGCTAAGAACATCTGACGGGCTGCGTATCCGTGTCGGCCATTGGCCGCTGGCCGATGCCAAAGGCACCGTCCTGATCTTTCCGGGCCGCACCGAATATGTCGAAAAATACGGCAATACCGCGCAAGCACTGCAAGACCGCGGTTACGCCAGTCTGGCGATTGACTGGCGCGGCCAAGGCATTGCCGACCGCATGACACCCAAGCGCGCGATCGGGCATGTCGGTGCATTCGCGGACTATCAAAAAGATGTCGCCGCGACCCTGGCCTATGCGCAGGAAGTCGGCCTTCCGCGTCCCTATTTTCTGCTGGGGCACTCGATGGGGGGCTGCATCGGCCTGCGCGCGTTGATTGAGGGTCTGGACGTTCAGGCCGCAATGTTCTCTGCGCCGATGTGGGGCGTCCAGATGGCCACCCTTTTGCGCCCTGTCGCATGGGGACTTTCGGCCATGAGCACACCATTGGGTTTTGACCACAGAATCGTACCCGGCCAGTCCGAGGAAAGCTATCCCCTACGCGAGACGTTTGAAGCAAACACGCTGACCAATGATCCCGCTATGTGGGCGCAATTCGGCACGCAGCTTCGCCAAGAGCCCGATCTGGGCCTTGGTGGGCCGTCTTTGCGTTGGCTGAACGCCTCTTTGCGCGAAATGCATCGTCTCAGCACGGCCCCCTCACCGAAAGTACCGTGCTTGACCTATCTGGGGACGGATGAAGTGATCGTTGATCCCACGCGCATCCGCGAACGAATGGAAAATTGGCCGGACGGCGTATTGCGCATCATTGAAGGCGGCAAGCACGAGATGCTGATGGATATGCCCGAAATGCGCGACATGATTTTTGATGAGACGGCCGCGTTTTTTGACAAACAGCCAGCCCCTGTGGCCTAGGGTCGAAACGCTAGGCCAGATCGCTATCTGTGCGCACCTGAAAACCCGCGCCACGCAACTCACCGACCACCTCTGTCACATGTTGCCGGTCGCGGGCTTCGATCACGATCTCAAGCTCGGCTTGTTTCAGTGACACGCTTTGCATCATCCGCTGGTGGATCACCTCGATTACATTGGCCCCCGCCGCACCAATAATGCGCGAGATATCCGAAAGCTGGCCCGGTGTGTCGTCAATCTCGAAGGTCAGACGGGTAATCCGGCCGTCGCGCACCAGTCCGCGCAGAATAAGCGTCGAGAGCAGGCGCGAATCGATATTGCCCCCACAGACAACAAGCCCCACCTTTTTGCCTGCAAAATCCATGGCATGCTTTTCAATGACAGCAAGACCAGCGCCCGCGGCCCCTTCGGCGACGATCTTTTCCTGAGACAGCAAATCAAACACCGCCGCTTCGATCTCTGATTCCGTGGCTGTTTCCACACGGTCCACGTAGCGCTTAATGATGTCCAGATTGGCAGGGGCAGGTTCGCGCACTGCGATCCCTTCGGCCAGTGTTGCGCCGCCAAAGTTGGTGCCGACAGCATCGAACTGTGCTTTTACCGCGTCAAAATTCGCAGCCTGCGCGCCGATCACCTGCACGTCAGGCTTTACCGACTTTGCAGCAACCGCCATGCCCGCGATCAAGCCACCGCCACCAATCGGCACAACAATCACATCCAGATCAGGCTGCTGTTCCAGCATCTCAAGCGCCACGGTTCCCTGCCCCGCGGCCACCACCGGATCATCAAAGGGGTGCACAAACGTCATGCCCTTTTCCGCTGCCATATCCAGCGTGAACTGCACGCTTTCATCAAAGCCTTTGCCATGCAGCACGACAACCGCACCGAAATCCTTGGTCCGTTTGACTTTGTTAAAGGGCGTACCCTCGGGCATCACAATCACCGCAGGAATGCCGAGACGCTTGGCATGATACGCCACACCTTGGGCATGGTTGCCTGCGCTGCAGGCAATGACACCTGCGGCGCGCTCTGCGGCGCTCAGCGTGAGCAGTTTTGCCAAAGCCCCGCGCGCCTTGAACGCGTTCGTGTGCTGGAGGTTCTCGAGCTTGAGGTAGAGATCAAAGCCCAATTGCAGCGACAAACGCGCAGCATGCACCGTGGGGGTGCGCATCGTGGCGGATTTGATCGCATCATAGGTCGTGGCAATCAGTGCAGGGTCAAGGGCCATCGGGCCACCTCTTTCAAGATAAATCACCCATAGCCCTACACCGTAAGGTGGGTGAAACCCACCCCCCCACCATTGGCCCGCAGTGTTCGCGCTCTATACTCGGGTCATGGCCGATGTTCTTACCTTCACCGACAGGGGCATTTATTGTCCAGCGGGCGATTTCTATATCGATCCGTGGCGCCCCGTGGATCGCGCGCTCATTACCCACGGCCACAGCGACCACGCGCGCTGGGGCATGAAACGTTATCTGGCCACGACAGGCACAGCGCCGGTCATGCGGCACCGACTGGGCGATATCACACTTGAAACCACAGACTATGGCGTAGAGACCCGCATCGGCGATGCCACTGTCTCTTTCCATCCCGCAGGCCATGTACCGGGATCCGCACAGATCAGGGTTGCGGTCAAAGGCGAGGTCTGGGTTGTGTCGGGCGATTACAAGACAGTCGCCGACGGGTTGTCGGAACCTTTCGAGCCCGTTCCCTGCCACGCATTCATCACCGAATGTACCTTTGGCCTGCCGATTTTCAAATGGACACCCCAAGACATCCTTGCCCGGCAAATCAACGATTGGTGGGCCGCCAATGCCGCCGCCGGGCGCACCTCGATCCTCGGGGCCTATGCACTGGGCAAGGCGCAGCGATTGCTCACCACCGTGAATCCCGATATCGGCCCGATCCTGACCCATGGCGCAATCGAAAACACCAACACGGTGCTGCGCGGTCAAGGCTTCACCCTGCCCGAGACCACTCTGGTCACCGCCGAGACCACCCACAAGACCCACCCCGGCGCGCTGGTACTTGCCACGCCCAGCGCACTTGGCACGCCTTGGGCGCGCAAATTCGGCACGGCCTCTACTGCATTCGCCAGCGGCTGGATGGCCCTGCGTGGCGTGCGGCGCAGGCGCGCGGCGGATCGCGGATTCATCGTATCGGACCATGCCGATTGGCAGGGGCTGAACAGCGCGATCAAAGCGACAGGTGCCACAAAAATCTTTGCGACCCACGGCTACACAGGAGCTTTCCAAAAGTGGCTTTCCAGCCAAGGCTATGACGCGCATATCGTCAGCACGGATTACCAAGGCGAAGGGTTCGACCAAGCCGACGAGGCCGAGGCATGAAGGATTTCGCCGCCCTTTTTACCCGCATCGACGAAAGCACCAAGACCAGCGTCAAGACCGCAGCACTTGCCGATTATTTCCGCACCGCGACGCCCGAAGACCGGCTTTGGACAATCGCCCTGTTCACAGGCCGTCGCCCCAAACGCACCATCACCGCCACAAAGCTGAGGGAATGGGCGGCAGAGGTCGCAGGCCTGCCCGACTGGTTGTTCGAGGAAAGCTACAGCATCGTCGGCGATCTGGCCGAGACCATCGCGCTGGTGTTGCCACCCGCCACGCAAAGCCAAGACCACACGCTGACCCATTGGATCAGCTACATCAAAACGCTGGCGACCCTCGAAGATGACGCACGCAAATCAGGTATATTGGACGCGTGGAACAACCTGCCCCACACCGAAAGGTTCCTGTTTACCAAGCTTCTGACAGGCGGTTTTCGCATCGGCGTCAGCGCCAAGCTGATCACCCGCGCGCTGGCACAAGCCACCGGCCAGCCCGAACCGGAGCTCACTCACAAGCTGATGGGCAATTGGACGCCGGACACCACCACGTGGGACGCATTGATCGAAGCAGATGATCCGTCAGCCGACCTGTCACGCCCCTATCCTTTCTATCTCGCCTATCAGCTCGACGGTTTCGATGACCTCGGCCCGCCCGCCGACTGGAACGCCGAACGCAAATGGGACGGCATCCGCGGTCAGCTGATTATCCGCGGCGGCGAACACCACCTGTGGTCGCGCGGTGAAGACTTGATGACCGATCGCTTCCCCGAACTGGCGCAACTGCGCGATTACCTGCCCGATGGCACGGTCATCGACGGTGAGGTGCTGGCCTTCGCTGATGAAAAGCCGTTGTCTTTCAACGCTCTGCAAAAACGGATCGGGCGCAAGACGGTGCCAAAGAAACTGCTGGTCGAGGCCCCCGTGATCCTGATGGCCTATGACCTTTTGGAACATCAGGGCGCGGATGTCCGCGACATGCCTTTGAAAGACCGCCGCGCGGCGTTAGCGGATCTGATCAAGGATGCCCCTGTGACAGCCCCCTTGCGGCTGTCCGCCTCTGTCCCCTTCCAGTCATGGGATGATCTGAGTACCGCACGCGACCAATCGCGCGAACTGAACGCCGAGGGTCTGATGCTCAAACGTCTCGATAGCCCCTACCTTGCGGGGCGCAAACGGGGCGACTGGTGGAAATGGAAAATTGATCCGCTGACCATCGACGCGGTGATGATCTATGCCCAAGCGGGCCATGGTCGGCGCGCCAACCTGTTCACCGACTACACATTCGCCGTACGCGACGGCAGTGATCTGGTGCCTTTCACAAAGGCGTATTCCGGCCTGACCGACAAGGAATTCCGCGAAATCACGGCTTGGGTGCGCAAGAACACGCTGCAACGCTTTGGTCCCGTGCGCCAAGTGCCCCCCGAACATGTGTTCGAGATTGCCTTCGAGGGCATCCAGGCCAGCCCGCGCCACAAATCCGGCGTGGCCCTGCGGTTTCCACGCATGCTGCGCTGGCGGCGCGACAAACCCGTGGATGAGGCCAACACGCTGGACGATCTCAACGAGATGTTGGCCACCTACGGCTGATCGCCCTTAACACTTTTCCCAACAGTGCCTATGTATCCCCCAACACATGAAAAACAGAGGTCACCCTATGCCATTCTCCCAGCCCGTCTTTGATGCCAACACAAGTGGTGGAAAGGATCTTGGCAACCTGCCCGAATGGGACCTGAGCGATCTGTACCCCGCCACCGACAGCCCCGAACTGGCGCGTGATATGGCGTGGCTGGAAAAAGAGTGTGCGGATTTTGCTGCCAGCTATGAAGGCAAGCTGGCAACACTTGACGCGGATGCGCTCTTGGAAGCCGTGCAGCGCTACGAACAGATCGACGTGATCGCAGGACGTATCATGTCCTTTGCGGGCCTGCGGTACTATCAATGCACCACCGACAGCGACCGCGCCAAATTCATGTCCGATTGTCAGGACAAGATGACCACCGCCACGACACCGCTGGTGTTTTATGGTCTGGAATTCAACCGGCTTGATGATGATCATCTGGCGGATCTGCTCGGTGCGAACACCGATCTTGCCCGCTATAAACCGGTCTTTGACCGCATGCGTGCGATGAAACCGCATCAGTTGTCGGATGAGTTGGAAAAATTCCTGCATGACCAATCCACTGTCGGGGCCGCGGCATGGAACCGGCTTTTTGATGAAACCATGGCAGCACTGGAATTTGTGGTCGATGACGAGGTGCTGAGCCTTGAAGCCACGTTGAACCTGCTCACCGAACAGGACCGCGCCAAGCGCGAGGCGGCAACCCATGCGCTGACGGCTGTGTTCCGCGAAAACATCAAGATCTTTTCGCGCATCCACAACACGCTGGCCAAAGAAAAAGAGATTGAGGACCGCTGGCGCAAGATGCCAACGCCGCAAACCGGACGGCACCTTGCCAACCATGTCGAGGCCGAAGTGGTCGAGGCCCTGCGCAACGCCGTTGTCGCGGCCTACCCGCGCCTGTCGCACCGCTACTACGCGCTCAAAGCCAAATGGCTGGGGCTGGACCGGATGCAGGTCTGGGACCGCAACGCACCCTTGCCGATGGAAAGCACCAAGATCGTAAACTGGGACGAAGCGACTGCGACCGTGATGGACGCCTACGCCGGGTTTGATCCCAAAATGGCCGAAATCGCCAAGCCGTTCTTTTCCGAAGGGTGGATAGACGCCGCCGTGAAACCCGGTAAAGCGCCCGGTGCTTTCGCCCACCCCACGGTCACGCCGGTGCATCCTTATGTGATGCTGAACTACCTTGGAAAACCCCGCGATGTCATGACCTTGGCGCATGAATTGGGCCACGGTGTGCATCAGGTGCTGGCGGCTGAACAAGGCGAGTTGTTGTCCTCAACCCCGCTGACATTGGCGGAAACGGCGTCTGTCTTTGGCGAAATGCTGACCTTCCAGAAACTGCTCGACGGGGCGAAGACCAAAGAAGAGCGCAAGATCCTGCTGGCGGGCAAGGTCGAGGACATGATCAACACGGTCGTCCGCCAGATCGCGTTCTATGATTTCGAATGCAAACTCCATGCTGCGCGCGCCGAGGGTGAATTAACGCCCGACGACATCAACGCACTGTGGATGTCGGTACAGGCCGAAAGCCTTGGACCGGTGTTCGACTTCGCCGACGGGTACGAAACCTTCTGGGCCTACATCCCGCACTTTGTGCACTCGCCCTTCTACGTCTACGCCTATGCGTTCGGCGACGGGCTGGTGAACGCGCTCTATGCGGTCTACGCCGAGGGCGACCCCGACTTCCGCGAGAAATATTTCGACATGCTGCGCGCAGGCGGGTCCAAGCACCACAAAGAATTGCTCGCACCCTTCGGCCTCGACGCGTCCGATCCCAAGTTCTGGGACAAGGGCCTGTCGATGATCGAAGGATTTATTGACGAATTGGAAGCCTTAGAGGATTGAGTGCAACGCAGTCCCGGACCCGATCCGGGACTGCGCGGCGCCCTCAATCCAACTCGGTCCACGGCCAGGGCTTTACCTCACTTGCGGCGGTCTGATAACGCGAGGCCTTGGCCATCCAGACGCCCATCGTTGTGCCCATTTCGGCCAGTTGGTCATTCGGCTGACGTTGATTGACCAACATGATCAGGAACTGCGCCACGGTCATAATTCCGAGCAATGTGCTCGCCATGCTCATCAGCACGGCAATGATCACCATATGCACCAAGCGCAGCCAGATGTTTTCATAATCGTCCACATTTACGTCGGAGCGGTCATCATCATTGGGCATCGTCATCTCCTAAGCGGGCCGTCCACCAGCCGCAAAAACCATATCAATCATCTTCTGCGTTCCGCGCGAAAACTCAAGCGGGCATGGATAGGCAGCACCAGTCTGCACCGATTGACAGAAATTTTCTACCTGCAGGACATATTGGTTCACCCCCGGCCAACGCTCGGTCGTGACGGTCTGGCCATCGGTTGTCACCGTCAGAACAGCCGCATCAAAAACATTGGCGTTGAACGGGCACGTCAGTTTGAGCACACCCTTGTCGCCGTGAAAGGTGATTTCCTGACGCGGGAACATGCGGATCGACACCATCGCCGCGTAGCTGAAGCTCGGAAAATCCGCCGCGACCTGCGCAAAGATATCGACATCGTTGTCGAACCGCAGTTTGGCATAAGGAACCGCCACAGGCTCTTCTCCGGAAACAAAACGCGCCGACCCGAAGGTATAGACCCCGATATCACGCAAACCGCCGCCGCCCGCAGCAGACTGATTGCGGATATTGCCTGCGTCATCATTAAAGAAACTGAACGTCGCATCCACATGCACCAAGGTGCCAATTGCACCGCCTTGAACCAACGCGCGCGCGCGAATGAATTGCGGATGATGCACGATCATATAGGCCTCGGCGGCCAAGACCCCCGCTGCATCCCGCGCGGCGATCAGTTGATCAAACTCCGCTTCCGCGAGCGTCATCGGCTTTTCACATAACACATGCTTGCCCGCCGCCATCGCCTTGAGCGACCATTCCACATGCATGTGATTTGGCAGCGGAATATAGACCGCATCAATCGCCGGATCAGCCAAAAGCGCGTCATAGCTGTCATAGATCTGCATGCCCGGCGCAAAGGCCTGAAAACCGGCAGCCTTTTCAGGGCTGGATGTGGCAAGGGCTACCAGTTCGGCGCCTTTGGCCGCGTGTATCGCAGGCCCCATATGTTTCTCGGCAAAGTTTGCGGCACCCAGAATGCCCCAGCGCAGTGGTTTCATGATCTTATCCCCTTTGGCGCGATGTTAGCGCCACCAAGGACCAAAAGGAAATACGCGTGCAAACGAAAAATCCCCGCCAGCAGCGCTGACGGGGATCATGTTTACGCGAAAGATGCTGCCTTACGCGTCAGCCAACATGCCCTTCTGGCGCGCCAGCTCTTGCATCTTCGCCTGCAGCTTTTCAAACGCCCGCACCTCGATCTGGCGGATACGCTCGCGGCTGACATCATACTGGCTGCTCAGGTCTTCCAGCGTGACGGTCTCTTCGGACAACCGACGCTGCATGAGAATGTCTTTCTCACGCTCGTTCAGAACAGACATGGCATCGGCCAACAGCTCGCGGCGCGCATCAAGCTCGTCATGCGCTTCGTACTCCGCCGCGGTATTCGCGCTCTCGTCCTCTAGCCAGTCCTGCCATTGCGCGGCACCTTCACCATCGGCACTGACCGTGGCGTTCAGCGATGCATCGCCACCCGACAGACGGCGGTTCATGGAAATCACTTCATCCTCGGTCACGCCAAGATCGGTCGCGATCCGCTGCACGTTTTCAGGGCGCAGATCGCCATCTTCCAGCGCGCCAATCCGGTTTTTCGCCTTGCGCAGGTTGAAAAACAGCTTCTTCTGCGCCGATGTGGTGCCCAGTTTCACCAAAGACCACGACCGCAGGATGTATTCCTGGATCGAGGCACGAATCCACCACATGGCATAGGTTGCCAGTCGAAAACCCTTTTCAGGGTCAAAGCGCTTCACCGCTTGCATCAGGCCGACATTGGCCTCTGAAATCACCTCGGCCTGCGGCAAACCATAGCCGCGATAGCCCATGGCGATTTTGGCCGCCAAACGCAGGTGCGATGTCACCATCTTATGCGCAGCTTCCGTATCTTCATGGTCCACCCACCGCTTGGCGAGCATATATTCCTCTTCGGGCTCCAGCATCGGAAACTTGCGGATTTCTTGCATGTAGCGGTTCAGGCCACCTTCCGGCGTTGGCGCTGGTAAATTCTTGTAGTTGCTCACTGTATCTGCCCTCCTATGTATAAAGGCTTAACATGGATATGGTCGCGCTGACATTTGGTTTCAAGAGCGGCCATATCCGATTCCTTCAAAAAGAATATGAACTAATCAGTTTAGTATTGCGACCCGAGTTTGCGTGCGTTCACGCACATGGGATCAATTATTTCAGCCCTGAGAGCCAAGGGCGCGCAAGAGATCGCGCATGTCTTGGGGGATTTCCGCTTCAAACTGTAGAAATTCACCTGAAACAGGGTGCTCGAACCCTAACGTTGCCGCATGCAGCGCCTGACGCGGAAACGCAGCAACCGCGACGACACCCGCATCACCAATCGCTTTGGGCGACAGCTTGCGCCGCCCCCCATAGACCGGATCACCAATAAGCGCATGACCGCAATGGGCCATATGCACCCGGATCTGGTGGGTCCGGCCCGTCTCCAGCCAGCATTCGATCAGGGCCGCACAAGGCGGCGTGCCAAGCGGTTCCACAATGCGCGACCGCGTCACCGCATGACGCCCGCTGCTGAAAGACACCGCCTGCCGCTGCCTGTCTGTGCGGTGGCGGCCAAGAAAAGTCTGGATTTTCAAAATATTGCCCGGCTCAAACGACGTCCCCTTGATCCCGCGCAAACGCGGATCGTTCTGATCCGGCAGGCCATAGCACACCGCAAGATAGCGGCGTTCCACCGTGTGGGCGGCAAACTGATCGGCCAGATGATGATGCGCGCGGTCCGATTTCGCCACCACAAGCAACCCCGTGGTTTCTTTATCTATCCGGTGCACGATGCCCGGCCGCTTCATGCCCCCCACGCCCGAAAGCGTATCCCCGCAGTGATGGATCAAGGCATTGACCAAAGTCCCGCCCGGGGTGCCCGGGGCCGGATGCACAACCATGCCACTTGGTTTATTGACGACAATCAGGTCGTCGTCCTCAAAAACCACATCCAGCGCGATATCTTCCGCACCGATGTGGCTCTCCTCGGCGACTGCAACTGTCACGGCCACGACAGCCCCTTCTGCAATCCGGTAACGTGGATCAGTGATGACAGCGCCATCTACCGTCACAGCGCCGTCGGCGATCAACTTGGCCAACCGCGACCGGCTGAGTGATGCCGCGTCAGGCACGTCACGGCCCAAGGCCTTGTCAAGGCGCGGCGGCGGGGACGCTGCAATCACAAACTGAATGATTTCAGACACGCGACCGCTCCATCATCTTGCCCAATAAACTCCCGCCGGAGGCTCCGACATCTCAAAACGCGCAAACCTTTGTGGGGGATGGTACCGCCTCCCCGGCTTGAACGGGGGACCCCTGGTTCCACAAACCAGTGCTCTAACCAACTGAGCTAAGGCGGCAACAGGGGTGATCTAGCGGGATGGGATCACGATTGCAAGTCCCTACGCAAGGAAACTGTCGGGGCCGAAAGCTTCATCCCCTTGCCAATGCGGCATGCCGCGCTGTAGGACCAAAGCCAGCAAATCTGGGGGACAACCATGGGTATCAACAACGAGCGCGACATTGAAGCAAACATGCAAATCGGACCAACCGATCTGGGCATGGTGCGGATTTTCATCGAAGCTGACGGCGTCGAAATTCCCATGGATTTTGACCCCGAAGAGGCCGACGAGATCGCAGAAGAGATCAAAGCGGCGGCAATGGCCGCACGCGCCGTCAAAAAGCGCTGACAAAACCCGGATCACGCGCGGCCTGCGCGCGTATTGCGGCATGGCGCGCGAATTTCTGCACCATCACCTTGCGCCGTGCAGGCGCCAGTTTCGTTTCAGGCCCCATCCGGATGATTTCGGCGTCATAGGCATCCGCAAGAATCAGGCCCGTCTCTTCCGGCAATAGCTCTGTTGGAAAATCGCTGTCGACCGCCCAGAAAAACCGGTCACACCATTCCAGATATCCCTGCCATTTGCTGTCTGATTGAAAATCAGCGCGGTTGGACTTGCATTCGATAATCCAGATCTCGCCCTTCGGCCCCAACGCCATGACGTCAACGCGCAAACCGGACGTCGGCACCAGCTCTTCGACACTCACAAAATCATGGCCCCGCAACGCGCGGCTGACACCCCGCGCCAAAAGCTGGCCGGGCATCAGGCTTGGACTGTAGGACAGGTCGGACATACCGCTCATAATGAACATTAGGTGAACATAACGCAAGGAGATGCCGCACCAATGAAACCCGACTCAATGGTGCAGACCGACAAAACCAGAGAGCGAAACAATCCCGAGCCGCAATGGAGATTGAACAGGTCCAATAATTTTAACGATTTATTATCAATAGATTAAGTTGGTTTCAGCGTCTTAAGAAAAATGAAACCCGTCACATTTATGACTGAAACGGGACACATTGGCCCCAATCGCAGGGGCAAAAGCCTTGCCCACGTCACGTTTTCGACCGCTTTGCTACTTAGAAACTAAGATACCGAAGAGGAGCGTAATGAATGTCACTGTTTGCCAACATCACCTTTTTTGAAGTTTCCATGGCACTGGTTTTTGTAGGGGTCGCGGAACGTCTGTTGCTGGGTTACGCCCCCGCCGAAATGGTCGGCGCAAAAGGCTGGCTGATGCGTGGTGACATCGAAGAATAAGCTGCACGAAGGGCTTGCCCTTCGCCCGACAGAACCCTACCTGTTGGGGGACGGGTTCTGCGCCTCTCGTATACCATAGGTACAAATCCAGTGGCCTTAAGCAAATCCGAGGGAGCTGGCTCTGTTCTGACCCTGGTCTGATTACCTGGCGCCCACCTGTATATACAGGTCCTCGGGATTAGTTACCTCTACGGTTGCCGTGGTTCCCGTCACTTCCCACAAAACACGCTAGCTGCCGCGTGATGCGCGCGCCTCAACGCGGATCGGAATCAGCGGTCCGCGATGGTCATCATCGTCGTCGTCATCCGCCTGGCTCATGACCACGATTGCAAACTGAACGCTGCCAAAGACCGTTCCGTTGAAAAACCACAGCAGAAACACCGCAAGATAGCCCACATCAGATCCGGCAATCAGGCTGCCAAGACCCGCGACGTCACGCCAAAGGATCACGGCGACAAATACCGCGGACAGCACAAAGCCGATAGCGCAGTGGCGCAGATAAAGACGCATCAGATCCGGTTCATTCTCAGGGCGCATAAGCGATCCTCCTGAACACCAGAATAGCCCTAACTTCGGCGATAGCAAATCACGACGATTTACCGAAGGCCTCCGGCTGGGCTTCACGGGCCATATGATCAAGCACGGCATTCACGAACTTGGGCTCTTTACCATCCGCCGAGAACGCCTCGGCCACAGCAACGAATTCGCTGATAACGACCTTGGGTGGGGTCTGCCCCAGCATCATTTCCGCGCCGGCCGCACGAAAAAGCGCGCGCCATGTCGGATCAATCCGCGCAATCGGCCATTTCGCAACCAGTGCGCGGTCGGTCATCTGGTCGATCGCGGCCTGATCATCAACAGCCCTTTCCATCAGCCCGCGGAATGTATCAACATGCCCCTCGACCATCTCGCCGTCCTCATAGACAGCGCCAAGGCGATGATCCTCGAACTCGCGCGTGACCTGATCGACAGTCTGGCCACTGGCCTCCATCTGGAACAACGCCTGCACCGCATAAAGCCGTGCGGCGGATTTCATTTTGCGTAACTGGTTGTTCGAAAGGGTCATATGGTGGTCTTGCTATCCGTATCGCCGGCCATCAGGATTTCGTGGGTGAACCCCACGCCCTTCGCGGCCTTGCCCCACTTACGGGCCAGCGCAATCAGGTGCAAGGCCGCAGCCGCCGCCCCGCCACCTTTGTTCATCGCGTCAGGATCAGCACGCACTTCGGCCTGCGCGCGGTTTTCAACCGTCAGAATGCCGTTACCAATGCACAAGCCCTGCAAACCCAAAAGCTGGATCGCGCGACTGCTGTCATTGCAGACAGTGTCATAATGCGTTGTCTCGCCACGGATCACACAGCCAAGGGCGACATAGCCGTCAAAGTTGCTCATCCGCTCGGCAATACCGATGGCGGTGGGAATTTCCAGCGCACCAGGCACCTCGACGATCTCCCATGTCGCGCCCGCCTTTTCGATCTCGGCCTTGGCACCGGCAATCTGGTTGTCCGAGATATCCTTGTAATAAGGCGACGCCACGATCAGGATTTTCACCGGTTTGTCGAATTCCGGTAAGGGCATGATGTAATGCGAGGGTCCGGCCATTATCCGATCTCCGAAATCTTGCGGGTGCCGACAATCTCAAGACCGTAGGCATCAAGCCCGACCACCTTGGGTTTGGGCGAGTTGGTCAGCAATTCGATCTCATGGAGGCCAAGCGAACTGAGGATTTGCGCACCAAGCCCATACTGGCGCAGCGTTTGTGGCGACACTTCTTCGCCCGCTTCCAGTTTCATATGCACATCGCGCAGCAGTACAAGCACGCCGCGCCCTTCTTCGGCAATCAGTGACATCGCATCGCCGAACTCATTGCGCCGTCCCTTGGGACCTGCGCCCACAACATCCAGCAACGGGTCCATGGCGTGCATACGCACAAGCACGGGCTCTGGCGTGGTGATGTTGCCCTTGATCAAGGCGATATGTTCAGCCCCCTGGGTTTCATCGGTGTAGATGCGCAATTCCCATTCGCCGCCGAATTCCGACTGGATGGTGCTGCTTTCACGCACACGCACCAGATTGTCGTGGCGGCGGCGATAGGCGATCAGATCACTGATCGTCCCGATTTTGAGGTTATGCAGCTGCGCAAAAGCGATGAGATCGGGCAAGCGCGCCATCTCGCCGTCTTCTTTCATGATCTCGCAGATCACGCCTGATGGATTTAACCCCGCAAGGCGGCTGATATCCACGGCAGCCTCGGTATGCCCTGCGCGCACCAGAACGCCGCCGTCGCGCGCGCGCAGCGGAAAGACGTGACCGGGTGTTGCGATATCAGCGGCCCCTTTGGAGGCATCAATCGCCGTTGCCACGGTGCGCGCGCGGTCGTGGGCGGAAATACCGGTGCTGACACCCTCACGGGCCTCGATGCTGACGGTAAAGGCGGTTTCATGGCGCGATGAATTCTGTGACGCCATCAAAGGCAGGCCCAGCGCGTCAATCCGCGCACCCGGCAAAGTCAGGCAGATCAGCCCGCGGCCATGTTTGGCCATAAAGTTGATCGCATCCGGCGTGGCCATCTGCGCGGGGATCACCAGATCGCCTTCGTTTTCGCGGTCCTCATGGTCCACAAGAATGAACATCTTGCCATTGCGCGCATCATCAATGATGTCTTCGATCTTGCTGATGGCGTCCGACCAATCCCGTTCAACGGGGCCGGGTGTTTCAAATTGCTGGGTCATATCTGTCTCCGCAGGCGTCTTGTCTGAGGCAGATAGCCCAGAGGCAGCACTTTGGAAAGCGTCTATGGGCAGGTTCACGTAAGGTGGATCAAGATCCACCTTATCCGCAAAAGAATTGCTCGGCCCGCAAATAGCCCGCAGTCTGCGCCGCCTCGGCCCATTCACGCTCGAACGCGGTGTCACCGACGATCACAAAACGGTCCGCAGGATGCCCCTCGGCCGCGATGATTGCACGCATCCGGTCCCGCATTACGGTCCAACTGTCACTGAAGGCTGGAGCGGCATGAGCACCGGAAAGACCGGCCAAGGCCCCAAGGTGTGTGGGGGTGACAGGTTTATGCGCGAGGCCGTTACATACTGTGCGCACGAGGCCAGCCAGTTTATCAGCCCTGTCCACAGGAAGCGGCTGCCCTTCACGCAAGACCTGCAAGGCGTTGTTGGAAAATAGAAACCCGATCAGATCATGGCCGGTGCTGGCGCGGATGCCTGCATAGGTCTTATACTGCAAGCCCAACTCGGCTGCGCGCCGCACGCGCAAGCGCACCACCTCAACCGGTAATGTTGGCATCAGGTCTTTGCGCGCCCGGGTCCACACATGGGTCCGCCAGCTTTTACCAGGCTCGTCGACACGCCCCGAATTGTGACCGATGCCGGCTGTCACGCGTATTCCTGCAACCGCGCCACATAGCGGGCCATGGTATCAATTTCGAGATTGATCCGGTCGCCGACCTTTGTGTCACCCCACGTGGTGGCAACTTTGGTGTGCGGAATAAAATTGATGCCGAAATCAGCGCCATTCACCTCATTCACCGTCAGCGACGTGCCGTCCAGCGCCACCGAGCCTTTCGGTGCAATAAATCGCGCCAGATCCTGCGGCGCACGGAAGGTTACCCGTGTGCTGTCGCCTTCATCACGCATCGCAATTACCTCGGCCACGCCATCGACGTGGCCCGACACAATATGCCCGCCAAGCTCGTCACCCACCTTCAAGGCCCGCTCAAGGTTCAACCGCTTGCCGACAGACCAGCCCCCCACATTGGTCGCGCCCACTGTCTCGGCCGAAATCTCGACGTCGAACCAGTTTTGCGGGTCACGCCCCAGCGCCACGACGGTCAGACACACCCCGTTGCATGCGATAGACGCGCCGATATCAATACCAGCCACATCATAGCCTGTCCCGATCCGCGCCCGCAGGTCGCCGCGCTGTTCAAGCGCGAGCACTGTGCCGATATCTGTAACAATTCCTGTGAACATTGATGCGCGTCCCTTTTTTGCTCTGCCCTGACCTAGCGTTTCAGAGACGTTCCGGCAAGCCGGACGCTTGCCAGCGATGCCTAATCAGGTCAGTAAGAAACACAGGACACCTTTCAATCAACGTGATTATGCCGGATCAAAAGTCTTTTCTTTTTCTGCAGGGCCCACACGGCCCGTTCTTCCGCCAGTTGGGCCGGATGCTGCGCCATACCGGCGCCAAGGTCTGGCGTGTCGGATTTAACGCAGGGGATGCGGCCTTCTGGGGGCGTGCACCGGGTTACATCGCGTTTCGGCAAGACCTTGGCAAATGGCCCGCAACGCTGGCCGCGATCCTGCAGGACCACGCCATCACCGATATCGTGCTTTACGGCGACACACGCCCCACCCATGCAGAAGCCGTGCGACAGGCCAAGGCCTTGGGCTTGCGCGTGCATGTGTTCGAGGAAGGCTATCTGCGCCCCTATTGGGTGACCTACGAACGCGGCGGCAGTAACGGCCATTCCCGCCTGATGGATATTTCGGTGGAGGAAATGCGCGACAGGCTCGCGCTATCCGACATCGATCTGCCCACCCCGCCCGCGCATTGGGGCGATATGCGGCAACATATCTTCTACGGCGCGCTTTATCATTGGTTTGTGATGTTCCGGAACCGCCGCTACCCGGGTTTCAAACCGCACCGCGCCCTGCCCGTCCACCGCGAGGCATTGCTTTATACGAAGCGCCTTGTTCTCATGCCGTTCCTGCGCCTGCACAGGCGTTGGACCACCCTGGGCATCAAGGCCGGCGGCTATCCTTACCATATCGTCTTGTTGCAACTGGAACATGACGCAAGCTTTCAGGCCCATTCCTCATTCGCGACCATGCAGGACTTCATCGCCGAGGTCATTGCGGGATTTGCCAAAGGCGCGCCCGCGCATCACCATCTGGTGTTCAAGGCGCATCCGTTGGAAAGCGGGCAATCCCCGCTGCGGCGCATGATCCGCAGATTGGCAAGGGACCACGGGATCAATACGCGGACACATTATCTGCGCGGCGGGAAACTCGCGCAAATTCTTGGGGATGCGCGCTCTGCCGTGACAGTGAATTCAACGGCAGGACAGCAAGCACTCTGGCGCGGTATTCCGACCAAGGCCTTCGGCACGGCCGTCTACAGCAAGCCCGAATTCGTCTCAGACCAACCGCTGCCTGCGTTCTTTGCAAACCCCAAGCGCCCCGACGCGCAGGCCTACCGCACCTATCGCCAGTTCCTGCTGGAAACCAGTCAGGTCCCCGGTGGCTTTTATTCCGCCTCGGGCCGACAGCAACTCTTGCGTCATCTGGTTGATATGATGCTACAGAACGCAGATCCCTATTATGCTCTGCTGCCGCAACGATCGCAGGCAACCCCGGCTTTGCGCGTTGTACAGCGCGGACCGCTGCAATAGCTTGCCGCCGATGACACAGGTAAAGCGCCAGAACCTCTACGTCTATAACGGCGGATTCCTGACCAAGGGACGGGTGCGGCGGATCGTGGAACTGGCCGGATATGACATCAAGATTGGCGCACCGGGCGAAGGAGATCTTGTCGGCGTCTGGGGGCACAGCCCCACATCACCACGCGGCGAAGCCGTAGCCGCAAAACGAAATGCGCCAATCCTGCGCGTGGAAGACAGCTTTTTGCGCTCTGTCGGTCTGGGCCGCGATGGCGCGCCGCCCATCGGGCTGAATATTGACCGGCGTGGTGTGCACTTCGATCCTGCAACTGAATCCGATCTGGAAATCATCCTCGCCGAAGAGCCTTTGGACAACACCGCCCTGCTGAACCGCGCCCGCGCCGGGATCGAGATGCTGAAATCAGGGCACCTGTCGAAATACAACGCCTTTGACCCCGCATTACCCTTGCCTGATCCGGGCTATGTTCTGGTGATAGATCAAAGCCGCAAAGACGCCTCGGTCACTGCCTCGGGTGCCGACAGCAATACCTTTCGCGAGATGCTGTTCTACGCGCAAACAGAATTCCCCAACGCGCAGATCGTCATTAAGCCCCATCCGGAAACCGCGGCCGGGCACCGCAAAGGGTATTTCACGAGCAAAGACACCAATGCGCGTATTTCGCTGGCTGACGATAACCTCTCGCCCTGGGCGCTCTTGGAGGGGGCAATTGCGGTTTATACCGTGAGTTCACAGCTTGGTTTTGAAGCAATCCTTGCAGGGCATAAACCTGTCGTCTTTGGCCAACCTTTCTACATGGGTTGGGGGCTGACCGATGATCGCAAACCGCTGCAGCGGCGCCAACGCAACCTGACCCGCGCCCAGCTCTTTGCAGCCGCAATGATCCTCTACCCCACATGGTACGACCCGTTTCACGACCGTTTGTGCAGCTTTGAAGAGGCCGCGGCGACGCTCGCCGCCGACGCACAGGCGTGGCGCGACGATCATCACGGCTGGGTCGCTGCCGACATGCGGCTTTGGAAACGCAGATCCCTGCAAGAGTTCTTTGGCACCGCCAAGCCTGTTAAATTCATGCGCGACCCCAAGGCAGGCCAAGCGGCCCGCACCAAGGACCGCCGTTTGATGCGCTGGGCCAGCACAGGTGCAGATGACGCGGTGTTGGTCGAGGATGGTTTCTTGCGCTCACGGGGGCTTGGCGCCGATCTGATCGCGCCGCTTAGCCTCGTTCTGGATGATCAGGGCATCTATTACGACGCCACGCGGCCCAGCCGGTTAGAGGTGCTGCTGAACGCATCGGACGATCTGAGCGACCATGAACGCGGACGGGCGGCAGCATTGATCGAACGTATAACAGAGGCGCGGCTGTCGAAATATAACCTCACCGCCCAGCCGCTCCCTGACCTGCCCAAAGGCCGCCGCATCCTTGTGCCCGGTCAGGTCGAAGATGACGCGTCGGTCCTTCATGGCAGCGCCGAAGTGACCACCAATCTGGCCCTGCTCGAGGTGGTGCGCAAAGCAAATCCCGCCGCTGTGATCCTATATAAACCTCACCCTGATGTCGAAGCGGGACTGCGGCCCGGTGCGGTCGCACATGCGGCGGAACTAGCCGATGTTGTGCTGGCGGGCACCGATCCCATCGACGCCATCGAGGCGGTGGATGAGGTCTGGACCATGACCTCGCTTTTAGGGTTTGAGGCGCTTTTGCGCGGCAAGAAAGTTACCTGTCTTGGCACCCCGTTCTATGCGGGCTGGGGCCTAACGGATGACCGCGCCATGCCCGTGACGCGCCGCCAAGCACGGCTTGATCTGGCTGCACTGGTGCATGCCACGCTGATCACCTATCCGCGCTACCGTGATCCGGTGACAGGGTTACCTTGCCCCGTTGAGGTGATCGTAGACCGCATTGCAAACAACGACTTACCCAAACACGGCACGTTCAACCGCAGTTTAGCGAAACTACAGGGCGTCTTTGCAAGCTATGCGTTTTTGTGGCGCTGAACCTCAGGTTTGCGCGACCATATGTGGCATATGTCCTGACCTACGGGTCTGACGCTTTCCAAAGCAAAACGCGGTGCAGCGGCCAGCCGGTCCACACCCATCGCCGCCAGCATCGGCGTGCCTTCGGCCCCGATGGCCGTGCCTGCGGAATAGACAATCAACTGATCCACCAAACCCGCGTTCAGCAACGATGCAGCCAGCATTCCACCGCCTTCGCAGAACACACGGGTCACGCCCTGCGCGGCCAGTACTTGCATCACCGACGCTGGATGCACTTGGCCTGATGCGGTCGCACAAGGCAGGCTTTGCGCACCTTTTGCGGTCCAGTCAGTCACATCGGCCTCGGCCCCGTGACACAGCCAGACAGGTATTTCACGGGCGGTTTGCGCAAGGCGGCCGGTGGCCGGAATTTTCATCGCACGCGAGACAACAACGCGCACAGGCTGGCGCGAAATCCCCAGCCCCCGCACCGTCAAAGACGGATCATCCGCACGCACCGTGCCCGCCCCTACCATGACTGCATCATGGCGCGCGCGGTGCATATGGACATCGCGGCGCGCCTGAGGTCCGGTAATCCATTGGCTTTCCCCTGTCGCGGTCGCGATACGCCCGTCCAGTGTTCCAGCCATTTTCAATGTCACAAAGGGGCGGTTTTGCGTGGTGCGTAGTAAGAACCCCGCGTGATCGCGCAGCGCTTCGGCCTCACGCACGCCGCAATCAACGACAATTCCCGCATCGCGCAGCATCGTAATGCCGCGCCCCGCAACACGGGCGTCAGGATCACCCGTCGCCACAACCACACGCGCGACACCCGCATCAATCAACGCTTGAGAACAAGGCGGCGTCTGCCCTTGATGGGCGCAAGGCTCCAACGTGACATAGGCCGTTGCACCCTGCGCCGCCGTTCCTGCCTGCGCCAACGCGCGGGTTTCGGCATGCGGACGACCACCATCAGCGGTCCATCCGCGCCCGACAATCCGCCCCTCTTTAACAATCACACACCCTACCGCAGGGTTCGGCCAAACGCGCCCCATCCCGCGCCGCCCCAGCATAAGGGCCAGCGCCATAAACCGGTCATCTTGGCTCTGGGTCACGCGTCCAGATCGTCTTTGTGATCGGGGCGCAATTCGCTGACGAATTTGTCAAAATCATCAGCCGCCTGGAAGTTCTTGTAAACACTGGCAAAACGCACATAGGCCACCGTATCAATCCGTGCGAGGCTTTCCATCACAATTTCGCCGATGGTCCCTGACGGGATATCCGTTTCCCCAAGGCTTTCCAGACGGCGCACAATGCCACTGATCATCTGGTCAATCCGCTCGGGCTCAACCGGGCGTTTTTGCAGCGCGATGCGGATTGAGCGTTCCAGTTTAGGCCGGTCAAAATCCTCACGGCGACCATTGGTTTTGATCACAACAAGGTCACGCAATTGCACACGTTCATAGGTGGTAAACCGTCCGCCACAGGCCGGACAGAACCGACGGCGGCGGATCGCCACGTGGTCTTCGGCGGGGCGGCTGTCTTTGACCTGTGTGTCAACATTTCCACAAAACGGGCAACGCATGTTCAGTCCTCATTCATTCTGCGGGCGTCTACGACTGGTAGTGCGGCCCCACTTATCCACAGGCACTATATGAGGGCAGGTAAGTTTTGGGTAGGGGGGAAATGAAGGCGCAAGATGCAGGGCAAAGGTGTTGCTTTTGCGACTCGCTCCACCCGTTCGCTCAGCCCATATGCGCAATCACGCACCTCTGATGAGGCCTGTCGCGGTGCTCAAAAAGATAGATCCCCTGCCACGTACCCAAGGCCAGCCGCCCATCGGTTACGGGAATGCTCAAATGGGTCGGCAGCATTGCTGCTTTGATATGCGCAGGCATATCGTCAGGCCCTTCGTAGGTATGGGTGAGGTAGGCCATGCTGGGGTCGGTCGTGGGCGGCACCAAGCGCGCAAAGAAGTTCTGCAAATCCACCTGCACTTCTGGGTCGGCGTTTTCCTGAATGACCAAACTGGCCGATGTGTGCTGGATAAACAGCGTTAGCAGGCCGGTGCCCTCGGTCCAGTCGGCCACTTGGCGGGTGAACTCATAAAGACCGGGGCCATTTGTGGCGATAGTGAATTGGGTTTGCATGGGTGCAGCATCACCGGAGCGGACACAAAGCGCAACAGGCGCGGCCTAGCCGAACAACCGATCACCTTGTTCATCGATCATCTGCTTGGCTTTGGCAACCGAGGCCGCGTCGGCCTGCTCTTTCGATTGCAGCACATCGGCACGGATCAACTCATGCATCTGTCCGTCTTTTTCAATGCGCGCAGCCAGCCGCCAGCCACCGCTATCTTTTTCAGGGGTCGGCGTAATCGCGCAATCCTTGTAAACCTCGGACGGGGTGGCTTCGGTTTTGCTACTGCCAAAGAGTTTTGAAAAAAGTGCCATGGAACCTCACTTGTCTTGCGTCAGAATAAACCCGTGCGGACCAAGAGGAAAGGTCCAAGCAGACCAAGCGCGCTTTGCCGTTTGCTGCATCCAAAGAAAAACCCCACCGTGCTTGCGCGCGATGGGGCTAATTTCTTAGTCCGCCAAAAGCCTATTGATCGAGGAACGACCGCAATTTGCGCGACCGGCTTGGGTGCTTCAGCTTCCGCAGCGCCTTCGCCTCGATCTGACGGATCCGCTCCCGCGTCACGCTGAACTGCTGACCCACTTCTTCAAGCGTGTGGTCGGTGTTCATGCCGATGCCGAAGCGCATGCGCAAGACGCGTTCCTCACGTGGCGTGAGGGACGCAAGAACCCGTGTCGTCGTCTCTTTCAGGTTCTCCTGAATCGCTGAATCCAGCGGCAAGATCGCGTTCTTGTCCTCAATGAAGTCACCCAACTGGCTGTCTTCCTCGTCGCCAATTGGCGTTTCCAGCGAAATTGGTTCTTTGGCGATTTTCATCACCTTGCGAACCTTCTCCAAAGGCATTTGCAGCTTTTCTGCCAATTCCTCTGGTGTCGGCTCGCGCCCGATTTCGTGCAGCATCTGGCGCCCGGTGCGGACCAGCTTGTTGATCGTCTCGATCATGTGCACAGGAATACGGATCGTGCGCGCCTGATCCGCAATGGACCGCGTGATCGCCTGACGGATCCACCAAGTCGCGTAGGTCGAGAATTTGTAACCGCGACGGTATTCGAATTTATCCACCGCCTTCATCAGGCCGATATTGCCTTCCTGAATAAGATCAAGGAATTGAAGACCACGGTTGGTGTACTTCTTGGCAATCGAGATCACCAGACGCAGATTTGCCTCGACCATTTCCTTCTTGGCCTGACGCGCCTCTTTTTCGCCCTTCTGGACCTGCTGCACGATGCGGCGGAATTCGGTGATATCAACGCCCACATACTGACCTACTTGGGCCATATCGCCGCGCAGTTCTTCGATCTTGCCAGTCGATTTCTCGATCATCATCTGCCAGCCACGACCGGATTTTTCCGCCATGTCGTCAAGCCAGTTCGGATCAAGTTCGCGACCGCGATAGGCATCGACAAATTCACGGCGGTTGATCCGAGCTTGGTCGGCCAGTTTGACCATGGAGCTGTCGATCGACATGATCCGGCGGTTGATCCCATATAGCTGGTCGATCAGCGCCTCGATCCGGTTGTTGTGCAGATGCAGCGAATTCACCAGCTCAACAATTTCCGAGCGCAGTTTCTGGTATTTCTTTTCCTGCTTGTCCGAGAATGATGAATCCTCGTTCAACGTGGCCGACATCCGTGCGTCCTGCATATCCGACAAGGCCGCAAAGTCGCGCGCAATAAGTTCCAGCGTTTCAAGCACGCGGGGCTTGAGTGCAGCTTCCATTGCCGCCAGCGACATGTTGGCCTGATCGTCTTCATCGTCGTCGTCGTCTTTGGCAATCGGGTTGCCATCGGCATCAAGTTCCTGGCTCGCTTCTTTCTTCTCTTCGGTCTGGCCCGCGGCGGCGGCAACGACGGTCTCTTCACCCTCTTCGCCCAACTGGTTGCCGAACGTCGTTTCCAGATCAATCACATCGCGCAGCAAAATGTCTTCGGACAAAAGTTCGTCGCGCCAGATTGTAATCGCCTGGAAGGTCAGCGGGCTTTCGCACAGCCCGAGGATCATCGTGTTGCGTCCGGCCTCGATCCGTTTGGCAATCGCGATCTCGCCTTCGCGTGACAAAAGCTCGACCGAACCCATTTCACGCAGATACATCCGCACCGGATCATCCGTGCGGTCCAGCTTCTCGGCCTCGGCCCCGCCCAGCGTGACCTCACGTGAGCCCGCGACGGTCGCCAGTGCCGTGTTGCCCTGGTTCTCTTCGGTCTCTTCGCTTTCTTCGTCTTCGGTGACCTGAATGCCCATTTCGGACAGCATCGACATCACATCTTCGATCTGGTCCGACGACACCTGCTCGGGTGGCAGAACGGCGTTCAGTTGGTCGTATGTGATATAGCCCCGCTCGCGCGCATCAGAGATCATTTTCTTGACCGCGGCTTGGCTCATATCAAGGCTGATATCACCATCCTGGTCAGCGTCCTTACGATCATCGTTGTCTTTCGCGGCCATGCGGAATGCCCTTTCGGATGCGTTATTTCGTGCCAAAGTGATTCGGCTGATTCGGTTAATCTCGAATCAACCTCGCATCGAGGTGATTCGCAAGCAGTTGGCGTCTTGTTCTTTTTATCTGTTGCGCAAATTACGACTTAGGCCGATCCCGCCCCTTTGCAAAGGAGATTTGCTCAATCAGTTGCGCAAATGCGCTTTTCTCTTCTTTCTTCATCCGTGCGCCATTCGCGCCAATGGCGTATTCGGCTTTGTCCTCATTGTCGCCACGCCCTGCCTGGTCCACCGCTTTGGTGGCCTGCGCCAAACGCCACGTCAGCCCCTCATCCGCAACACCACCAAGGTCTTCGACGGCATCTTCAATCTCTCTTGCGTGCCCGCGGCGTGCTGCAAGTTTGGCAAACTCTTCAGCAAGGCACAAACGCGCGATGTCGGCGTCGCCACCGCGACGCACAGCGGGGCTAATGGCCACATGGTTCTGCGCGAACAGCTTTTCAAGAGGCATCTCGCCCAGCTCATCGGCAATACACTGACGCAAATCCTCTGTGCCAAGATGACGCAGAAGGCAGCCCTGAAGATCGCGGTGCATCGGATCGCGGCTGTCCATCTGCTCCAAAGCCGTCTCGAACTCGGGTGCAACAGCGGGGGCTGCAATCAGCGTGGCAAGGATGACCGCTTCGCGCAAATGGTCCTGATCAGCGGCCCCTGCGGCCAATGCAGAGCTGCGGGATGTGGCCACCGGGCTGACATCGCGCTTCCACGGATCAAGACGCGGGTTCCATTTCGCACCCCCGCTCTTGCGTGCGGCGGGCGCCTTGCGGTTGGAGAACAACGCCCAGCGCATGTCCTTGATCGCCTGCCCGTAATGGCTCCGGATCGACGGATCCTTGATCAGCATGATCTTTTCGCGCAGCGCCTTATCAAGGGCGGCCTTGCGCTCGGGACTGTCGAAATTGCGGCCCTCGGTTTCCCGCTGCCACAAAAGCTGCACCATCGGGATCGCCTGATCGAGCAGCTTTTGCATCGCACCGGCCCCCTGCGCCTTGATCAGATCGTCAGGATCCAGACCCTCCGGCATCAGCGCAAAGCGCAACGATTGCCCCGCCTCCAACAGCGGCAAGGCGATATCAATCACCCGCATCGCCGCGCGCAGACCAGCGGTATCACCATCCAGCGCGATGATCGGCTCGGGCGCCATGCGCCACATCAGGCGCAACTGGTCCTCCGTTATAGCCGTCCCAAGCGGCGCAACGGTCGCTGTAAACCCCGCCTCGGACATGGCAATGACATCCATATAGCCCTCGGCCACGACCAAAGGCTTGCCCTTACCCGCCGCTTCACGCGCGGGGCCGTGGTTATAAAGACTGCGCCCTTTGTCAAAAAGCGCGGTCTCGGGAGAGTTATAATATTTCGCCGGATGGTTCGGGTCCATCGCACGGCCACCGAACCCGATGGCACGACCTCGCGCATCGCGGATGGGAAACATGATCCGGTCGCGGAACCGGTTATAAAGGCCGCTGCCGCGATCGCTCTTCGCTGCAAGACCCGCTGCAACGATCAGTTTTTCATCAATCCCCTTGCCGCGCATCTGTTCCAGAACACCGCCATTGGCAGGGGCAAACCCGATCTCCCAACGCGCCTGCGCCTCAGGGCTCAAACCACGGCGATCCAGATAATCGCGCGCATCCGCAGCAGCGCCCGTCTGCAACTGCAAACGATGATACTGGACCGCCTGCTCCATCACATCGACCAGCACCGTGCGCGCATCCGCTTTTTCCTGTGCGCGCGGATCGCGGTCCGGCACGGTCATCCCCGCCTCTGCCGCAAGGATTTTCACCGCCTCCATGAAATCCACATTCTCGGTTTCACGGACAAAGGAAATCGCGTCACCCTTGGCATGACAGCCAAAGCAGTAATAAAACCCCTTGCGGTCATCGACATGGAAACTGGCGGATTTTTCCTGATGGAACGGGCAAGACGCCCAAAGGTCGCCCTTGCCCTGATTGGACTTGCGCGTGTCCCACATGACCTTACGGCCCACGACCTGTCCCAAAGACAGGCGGTTGCGCAATTCATCAAGGAAACCAGGAGGCAGACTCATTGCGCCATTATGGCGTAACCCCTCGGGACTTTCTATGTCCAATCAAACTTCCGCCGGAGGCATTCCAACGGCGCGCCCGGCGTAACGCGCGCGCCCGCAGCGCCACCTCAAGACCATGCACCAAAGTCTTGCCCATCGACCGCATCACCATGATCTCGAAACGGTCAGGACCCGTCCGTATCATCGACACCGCCATACAGTCCGCCTTTATCGTCCGCGTGCTGCCCTTGAGCCTTGTCTTGATGCTTTGCCGTGCATGACGGGCCCGCGCGCCGATGACCTGCGCGCCGTTGTAACGGGATAGTCACCGGCAGAGATCACATCGTGACGATTGCCCGTCACGACACCACCGATGTCACGGCTATAGATCACACCGATCATCTTCACGCCGATCCCCGCCAGATCACAGGCCCGCAGAGCTTTCCCCAAAAACTGCGCTGCCACATACAGGTCGTGTAATAGAACCCTGCGGCAAGAAAAGGCGACAGGCTATCACTCACCGCCATCAAATCATAACGCAGCGACGGTCATGCGTTTTGGGATCAGACCTCCTCCCCCCTGAGCCACGTCCAGCGTTGTTGCGCGCGCGTTCTGTTCCTCTAATCCCGCTGACATCACCCTGATAGCAGGGTTCCCTGCGGTCGCGCACGCCGCAACTGGAACATGTGATACCTATACTTTAAGCATCGCATCATCTTGCCATAAATACTCAAAAAAGTGAGCCAGCCGCGCGTGCAGGTGGCGCTAAGAGCCGGCACCCTCTTCACCCAAAAAACCCGCGCCCGTCCGGAAACGGTCCAACCGGAACGTGGCGGCAGGCGCGTGATGCCGCTCGCCGCCATCAGATGCGCAAACCAAGTTGCCAGCCACAATCGATAAAGACATCTGTCGTCGGTGTTTTGTCGATAATGGGCGATCCATCGGGCGTCATATCCATGATCCCGCCCCATGATTGCAGCACGCGGGCCTTGCCGGTCATCGGCATCAGGGCCATCGCCGCATCCGTCACAGTGCCCGTCAAGCGCAGGGGCACTGTGACGCCCAATAGCCCCGATTTTTTACTGAAATCGATTCGCTCCCCTGTCGGTGGCGCCACAGGCCGTGTAGATTTCTTGCCTGTTTTGTGCTCTTTTGGCCTCACACTTTGACCTACTGTTTCCGGAAAAATTACAGTGCACGCTGAAACATCGCACTGTATCAAGCCACATGTGGCGCTGGGCGTGCACCACGGCACCACGTCATTTTTTTGCCACATCAAAATGCTGATTGTGGTAATAACTAAGAGTTTAAGCCTGCCAGCGCCATTTTTGCGCCGAACGCCTGGGGATCCGATGATGTTGAAATTTAAGAACCGTGAAAACAAGTTGAAAAAGTTGCAACAGGCGCGCCGTGCCTATGTCGAACAACTCGCTTTCATACGCCAGTTCAGGAAAGACGAGGATGGCGGTCTGATTGTCCTGACGCTTCTCCTGCTGATATCGATGCTGGTCGTCGGTGGCATGGCGGTCGATTTCATGCGCTTTGAAGCCGAACGGACCAAGCTGCAAAGTGTTTCGGACCGCGCCGTTCTTGCTGCTGCAAACCTCAACCAGGAGCGCGATGCAGGCTCCGTCCTGACAGACTTCTTTACTGCCGAAGGTTACGCCAACGCGATCGTAGGTACGCCATTCATCGAGAAAACTGCAAGCGGCAGTGAAATCAGGCTCGCCTCCGCAATCGAGATGGACACCTTCTATTTGCGCCTGATCGGTATGGACACCTTGACGGCACCGGCCAACGCCAGCGCGGTCGAAGGCACCGGCAATGTCGAAGTGTCCCTCGTTCTCGATATTTCCGGTTCCATGGGAAGGTCGATGACCGGACAGGTCTACCGTCGTGACGCAAATGGTGTTCCTATTCGCGATGCGGAAGGCAACATCGAAACTTTTGAAGGCACGCGCACGCGGATGTTCTTCCTTCAGCAAGCGGCAAAGCAGTTTGTAGAAGACCTGTTGCTTCCCGAATACGAGGACCGTGTTTCAATCAACCTGATTGCTTATTCACAGCACGTCCGGCTTCGCAATGACCTCTACATGGCGTTAAGAACGACGCCTGATTCGATGAATGCGAATAATGTTCTTGGCAGTTCTTTCGGCGCAATCGAAGATGGTTATGCGGCCCCACCATCCTATATTTGGGTGGATGCAGAAGGCAATGAAGTGCCCGCCGGCACCGTAGGGGCCACGCTTCAGGCACCGTGGGATCAGCCGGTTAATGTGGAATGGGCCGGCGGTTTTGACGTCTACACAAACCCGTCGCGCTGCATCGTATTTGAAGACGACGAATATGAGACACTGACATTTGACGTGAACCGCGTTTACCAGCAGGTTGAATGGGTGGACTTTTACAAAAGGCCGGTAGGTTGGACTCCTTCTGATGCGAGCTTCGAGAGGGAACCATGTTCGCCTGAGGAATCGCACGGCATTATTCTGATGTCACAGGATGTCGACGAATTGCACGCCGCAATCGACTCGTTCTACCCGACAGAAAACACCTCGATCCACCGTGGTATGAAGTGGGGCGTCTCCCTGCTTGATCCGTCCATGCGCGATCTTATCGACCGGATTCCAACCGTCGATGACGCCTTTCGCGGCAGAAGACCTGCCGATTACAACGACCGTACGACGTCGAAATACGTGGTCATCATGACGGATGGTGAAACTGTATCCTCCGACCGGATTAAAAGTGAGTACTATGACGAGTACGATGAGCGTAAAGGGTTGTCAGAAACGGCAGCGAATTATTATCCGCGAATTGATGACGATAGCTCCACCAATGCGAGCTATGGCTGCTACTCCAATGGTGTATGCGTTTGGTTCGATAATAACATCACGGAATCGATCGGCAGCGTAGCGGACCTCAATGAAAAATTGAGTGACATTTGTGAACTCGCCGGCGATCAGGTGACCGAGGTCTATACAATCTCAATGGGTCTTTTCAACGAGACCATGACAGATTGCGCCAGCAAAGAGGGTAATGCATTCCGGTCGACCATCACCAACGATCCGGGCGAACCCGGATTGGACGAGATCTTCCGGAAGATTGCAGAGCAGATCACAGCGTTGCGTCTGGCATTGTAATGGGGTCGTTCGCGATGAAAGCTCTGTTTCGACGTTTTTTGAAAGATGAACGCGGCACCGCGTCGATCGAGATTGTGCTGGTGTTTCCCGTGTTCTTCGGGTTCTTCCTGATGACCTATGAATCAGGCATTTACTCTGCAAGGCAAGTGATGCTGGAACACGGTGTTGACGTGACGGTCCGCGAAGTGCGTATCGGCGTCATCACAAACCCCGACCGCGATAACCTGCGTGCACGAATCTGTAGCGCAGCCCGCATATTGCCCGACTGCATCAGGCAGCTCGAAATCGAACTGGTGCAGCGTGACCCAAGGGCTGCTTGGGTTCCGCTCGACGCAAATATACGCTGTGTCGACAGGGGAGATCTTGACGCGGCATATGGCGGTACAATCGATCCGACGGGCAACAATGAGTTGATGTTCCTGCGGGCTTGTATCCGCATCGATCCGTTCTTGCCATCTTCCGCTTTGGGTAAGGCATTCATCGAAGCGAATGTCGGCGATTCAGCAGCGGGTGAATCCTACGCACTCGTCGCCACGGGCGCCTTCGTCGTTGAACCTTTCCGGAACGACTGACCATGAAGGGTATTGCATCACTTCTCCAAGCTTTTCGCGATGACGAACGCGGTTCAATGGCCATTGAACTGTTGCTCGTCGTCCCGATCCTGCTGTGGGTCTTTTTGTCAACATTCGTCTACTTTGACGTGTTCCGCGTTGAAACGAATTCCGTCCGCGCGACAATCACGCTGGCCGAAATGTTCAGCCGCGAAGACAATGTGAACAACACATTCATGAACAGTGCGCAAAGTGTTCTGCGCACTCTGACGTTTGAAGAGAATAACCCGGACTTCAGGGTGACAGTCTACACATACAACGAAGCCAATGATGAGTTCCGTGTTGTCTGGTCGCGCAGACGCGGATCCGGCATCGCGCAAAACTTGACGAATGCGGATCTTGCTGACCTGAGGGCCGAAGGTCGCCTGCCGCCAATGGATAACTTTGACCAAAACATTTTTATCGAAACGCGCACCGAGTATGATGCGCCTTTCAATATCGGTTTGGGTCCATTCACAGTGACCAATCTGGAAGACCTGACATTCACGAATGATATGATTATCCGCCCGCGCGGCGTAAGGCTCTGCTTTGAAACGAATGGAGGCAACTCGCTCTGCGGACCGGGTTAATCCTTGATCATCATACTGATGCGTTCAGCCATGAACTTGGATTGACCCGCATTCGTCACGCCACCCACACCGACACGGCGCCCATAGCGCCACCAAAGCCCCGGCAGCCATGCGCGGGGCTTTTTGTTGTTCAAAACCAACGTAAACCCGTTTGACGGCTTAAAGGCAAAAACGCCCCGATCAACGCTGCGAATGTCGTCAATCCGCGCCAGCACGGTGCCGGTGCTATCGCGCAACTCTGTCTCGGTCAGCGCGATGGTCACATGGGTCGCGCGCCGGAGCCGCTCTGCCTGCCAGAGCATCATGACACCGAACACCAGCATAAATACCATCCATTGCAATGCAGGAGGGTGCACGAGCGTCAGATAGACCACAAGCGCCCCTAACCCGAACAGGACGCCATAGGCAAAAATACGGCGCGCGGGCGATGCCTCTACGACCGCAAGAACCCCGTTTTCATCTGCTTGGAACATGATTTGTCTCCGTCTCTACAGAGCCCTTATCCTACCGCGCCACCCTTGCCTAGACTGTCACGGCGCGGCGCACCATGTCCCAGTAGATTGCTTCGATCTTATCGCTCTCAAGCCGCCCACCCGCACGGTACCAATTGCTGATGCCGGTCAACATCGCAATCAACGCCATTGTCGTAATGCGCGGATCAGGAACCGCAAAGACACCCTCGGCCTCACCCGCCCGCAGGATGCTTTCCAACGCATCTTCATACTCCCGCCGCATCGCCTCGACGGCCGCGAAATTCTCGTCCGACAGGTTGCGTAGCTCCATGTAAGAGACAAACACCTGATCAGGGCGCGGCAAATGAAAACGAATATGAAACCGCGTGAACCCTTCAAGCCGCGCAAGACTATCGCCTTGCAAATCAGCCGTTTTCAACGCGGCCAGCAGATCGGCCATATGACCCTGCATCAGATCAAACAAAAGGGTCTGTTTGTCTGGCGTATAGTTATAAAGCGCGCCTGCCTGAATCCCGACTTCCGCCGCAATCTGGCGCATCGACACCGCCGCATAGCCGTGCCTTGCAATCAATCGCAACGCCGCATCGCGCACCCTTGGGCCGGTGATATCAGAGTGGGAACCTTGCTTGCGTGCCATAAGGACATTTAACTGAACGCCCGTTCATTTGGAAACCCCTCATCGGCAGTTGCCCCCGCCCTATGAGCGCAGGTAGGATGACAATCATGCGACTGCTTTGGCCCCTTCCCTTTCTGCTGATCTCTGCCTGCGCCACATTTCCCGCGCTGGACGGCACGATCAGCGATGCCGCAAGGCAAGCGCCGTACCCCACATTGACACAACTTCCATCATTGCCGCCCGTTTCCGGGTCCGAGAACGCCGATTTACAGGCCCGTATTGCTGCATTGCAGGCCCGCGCCGCACAACTGCGCCAGATTGATATCGCCGCGTTGCAGTAGGCGCGCGCTTTCGCTAGACCCGTGCTGACGCAGCACAACGATGGATTTACGCATATGACAACACCACTTCGCCTTGGGATCGCGGGACTTGGGACCGTGGGTGTGGGCATTGTCCGGATTGTGCAGAAACACGGCGACCTTCTGGCGCTGCGTGCTGGCCGCCCTGTTGAAATCACCGCAGTTTCCGCGCGCTCCAAAACCAAGGACCGCGGCGTGGACCTGTCCGGCTACGCATGGGAGGACGATCCCGTAGCCCTTGCCAAACGCGCCGATATTGACGTGTTCATCGAAGTCATGGGAGGGCATGAAGGCGCTGCCAAAGACGCGACCGAAGCCGCTATCGCAGCGGGCAAGGATATCGTCAGCGCCAACAAGGCGCTTCTGGCCATCCACGGCCAAGCCCTTGCCGAAGCCGCCGAAGACGCAGGCCGCGTGATCCGTTTTGAAGCCGCCGTTGCCGGCGGCATCCCCGTCGTCAAATCCCTCACCGAAGGACTGGCAGGCAACGAAATCACCCGCGTCATGGGCGTGATGAACGGCAGCTGCAACTATATCCTGACGCGGATGCAAGACGCAGGGCTCAGCTATGAGGCCGTCTTTGAAGAGGCCAACCAGCTTGGTTATCTGGAAGCGGACCCCGAGCTTGACGTGGGTGGCATCGACGCGGGCCATAAACTCGCACTCTTGGCGTCCATTGCCTACGGCACGCAGGTCGATTTCGACGCAGTCGAGCTTGAAGGCATCGGATCGGTGACTATCGAAGACATCCATCAAGCCGCCGATATGGGCTATAAGATCAAACTCTTGGGCGTCGCACAGATGACAGGACGCGGTTTGGAACAGCGCATGTCGCCCTGCCTTGTGCCTGACACATCACCGCTTGGCCAACTTCAGGGTGGTACCAATATGGTCGTGCTCGAGGGCGACGCGGTCAGCCAGATCGTCCTACGCGGCCCTGGTGCGGGCGAAGGCCCGACCGCCAGCGCGGTGATGGGAGATGTGATGGATATCGCACGTGGCAGCCGTGTCTCGACATTTGGCCAGCCCGCCAAGACCCTGCGCAAAGCACGCGCCGCCCGCGCAGCTGTGTCCGCTCCCTATTACTTGCGCCTACAGCTGATCGACAAACCCGGCGCATTGGCCAAAGTCGCCCACGCTTTGGGCGAAGCGGGCATTTCCATCGACCGGATGCGCCAGTACGACCACACCGACACCACAGCACCGGTGCTGATCGTCACCCACAAAACAACACGCACCGCATTGGAAGAGGCATTGGCCGACTTCAAAGCCACCGGCGTTGTCAGCGGCAGTCCCGTCGCAATCCGGATCGAAGCGGTTTAGCGCAAACAGTCTTGTAGCCCGCGCGCGGACAGGCTTTAGGTGGGGTAAGTTACAAAAGGACTTGTCTGATGCCTGCCGCACTTGATTTCAACGACCGCAACCTTTCTCTCGGCCTCGCCCGCGTCTCCGAGGCTGCGGCCATCGCCTGCGCCCCGCTGATCGGACGGGGCGACGAAAAGGCGGCAGATCAGGCCGCCGTGGATGCCATGCGGACCCAGTTGAACAAGCTGGATATCGCGGGTGTCGTCGTCATCGGCGAAGGCGAGCGCGACGAAGCACCAATGCTTTTTATCGGCGAAGAAGTTGGCACCGGCAACGGCCCCGGCGTGGATATCGCCCTTGATCCGCTGGAAGGCACGACACTCACCGCCAAGGACATGCCCAACGCGCTGGCCGTTATTGCAATGGGGCCGCGCGGGTCCATGCTGCACGCGCCCGACGTCTATATGGACAAACTCGCTGTCGGCCCCGGCCTGCGCCCCGGCGTGGTGACCCTTGATATGTCCCCCTCCGAGCGTGTTTCAGCCCTTGCTGCCGCCAAAGGCTGTTCGACCAACGATATCACCGTCTGTGTGCTGGAACGGCCGCGCCACGAAGATATGATCGCAGAGATCCGCAGTACCGGTGCCGCAATCCGCCTGATTACCGATGGTGACGTCGCTGGTGTCATGCATTGCGCTGAACCTGATGTGACGGGGATAGACATGTACATGGGCTCTGGCGGCGCACCCGAGGGTGTGCTGGCGGCAGCGGCATTGAAATGCATGGGCGGGCAAATTTTTGGCCGCCTGCTTTTCCGCAACGATGACGAACGTGGCCGCGCGAAGAAAGCAGGCATCACCAATTTCGACCGCGTCTATACGCGCGATGACATGGTGACAGGCGATGTGATCTTTGCCGCCACGGGTGTGACCGACGGATCACTCGTGCCCGGCATCAAGCGCGAGGTCGGCTTTGTGACAGCCGAGACGATCCTGATGCGCTCCAAAACCGGATCGGTGCGGCGTATGATCTATCGCAACCCCACCAGCTAAAGCATCAATTTTGGCCACAACGCGCAGGAAGCCGTGGTCAAACGCAGGCACACCGCATAGTGTGTCAGGTGATGAATACGCCCCTAGATAAACCCGCTTTTCTGAATGTGACTGCCTCTGCGACGGGTCGCCGCTGGGTTGGCCCCACTGTGGAAGACGACCGGCTGTCAGAGGCGATGGCGCAGGAAACCGGCCTGCCCGCCCCGCTTTGCCGTGTGCTGGTGCGGCGGGGCGTCAGCGCACAGGACGCCCCCGGCTTTCTTGCCCCCACCCTGCGTGATTTGCTGCCAGACCCCCGCGTGCTCAAAGACATGGATGCGGCGACAACACGTTTTTTGCAGGCGCTGGACAAGAACGAACGCATCGCCATTTTCGCCGACTATGATGTGGATGGCGGCACGTCAGCCGCCCTGCTGATCTGCTGGCTGCGCGATATGGGACGGCAGGCGACACTCTATGTGCCCGACCGGATTGACGAAGGCTACGGCCCCAATGACGAGGCCATGGCCGCCCTCGCCCGCAACCACGATCTGATCATCTGCGTCGATTGCGGCACGCTTTCGCATGGGCCGATTGCGGCCGCCAAAGGCGCCGATGTCATCGTCCTCGACCACCATTTGGGCGGCGAGACCCTGCCGGATGCGGTGGCGGTCGTGAACCCCAACAGGCAGGACGAGACAGGCGATCTTGCGCATCTCTGCGCGGCCGCAGTTGTGTTTCTGATGTTGGTTGATGCGAACAGGAAACTGCGCGCAGCGGGCCAGAAAGGCCCCGATCTGATGGCGATGCTTGATCTCGTGGGTCTTGCGACTGTCGCCGATGTGGCACCGCTCATCGGTGTGAACCGCGCCTTTGTGCGCCAAGGGCTGGCTGTGATGGCGCGGCGCAACCGGATCGGTTTGACCGCTCTCGCTGATGTTGCAGGGCTTGACCAGGCACCAACCAGCTATCACCTCGGGTTCCTGCTGGGCCCGCGCGTCAACGCAGGCGGGCGGATCGGCAAAGCAGACCTCGGCGCGCGGCTCTTGGCCTGTGACAACCGGCATGAAGCCGAATCAATGGCCGCCAAACTGGACGAACTGAACACTGAGCGGCGCGAGGTCGAGGCGCAGGTGCGTGATATGGCGCTGGAGCAGGCCACCGCGCGCGGGCTTGACGGGCCGCTGGTGTGGGCCGCTGGCGAAGGCTGGCACCCTGGTGTGGTCGGTATCGTGGCGGCACGCCTGAAAGAGGCCACCAACCGCCCCGCTATCGTCATCGGACTGGACGGGGATGAAGGCAAAGGCTCGGGCCGTTCGGTATCCGGTGTTGATCTGGGGGCCGCAATCCAGCGCACAGCGCAAGAGGGGCTGTTGATCAAGGGCGGCGGGCATAAAATGGCGGCGGGCCTGACTGTTGCGCGCGACAAGCTGGACGCAGCCATGGCGCGATTGGGCGACCTTCTCGCAAAACAGGGGGCCGCTGATATTGGCCCCGCAGACCTGATTATCAGCGGCATCCTGATGCCGGGTGCCGCCACCGTCGACCTGATTAACCAGCTCGAAGACGCAGGCCCCTTTGGTGCAGGCGCCCCTGCCCCGCGTTTTGCTTTCCCCGATTGCCAGATCCACTTTGCCAAACAGGTCGGCGCGAACCATCTGAAAATAAGCTTCGGCGATGGCTTGGGCGGGAGGATAGATGGAATCAGTTTTGGCGCCATGGACGGGCCACTGGGGCCGATGCTGGTCAATCACAACGGCGCGCGGTTCCATCTGGCAGGGCGGCTGGAAATCAATAGCTGGCAAGGCAGGCAGTCCGTCCAATTACGCCTCGAAGACGCAGCACCCGCCCACTGAAAATAGGCAGCAAAAAACGAAAAAAGCCTCTTGCGCGCCCCGCGTGGTTTCCCTAAAAGCGCCACACCAACTGCGGTCCCTTCGTCTATCGGTTAGGACGCCAGGTTTTCAACCTGGAAAGAGGGGTTCGATTCCCCTAGGGACTGCCATTGGTTTTCCGAAAGCCTTACAACATTGGGACTTGCGCCGCCAAGTGTCCCACGCTTTTGGGGTCGTGGTACACTTTCATACCGTTTTTCGTATTCTTTGCGTTTCTCCGCCGCCTTCGTTGCTAAGAAACGACGGTCTACATGTTCCGTATAACGTTCGGTTGTCTTCGCTTCGGAATGCGCAAGAACGGCCATGATCTCGTATTTAGAAGCACCACCTTCAGCGAGCAATTGTGCAACTCCCTTTCGGATCCCGTGTTGAGAGCGGTTGGCCTTCTTTTGGACGGCCCCATTCTCATCTAGCACCTCATCGTAAAGGCCCGCTTGGATGATCCACTTGCGAACGCGATTATCGAGACTTCCAGACGACGCGAACGGCGTGTCATAGGCATTGACGAGATAGGTGTCGCCAACAAAGTGATGCTTGAGTTCGTGAGCAAGCACATGATGCATAGGGATCGATACAGGTTTCGAGCCCTTCTTCAAAGGTTGCCACTCTAGGTAACGAACGCCATCATAGACGACCTCATTTTCAGGCCCCAAAATCGGCGCGTCCCCTATTCGACTGGCTGTCGCATATGCCAGACAGAACCACAGGCGCGCCATGCTTCCCGGGGGGTGTCGGTCAAGAAACTTCTGGATATCAATCGAGGTCCAAGGAAGAGCCCCAGTGCCAGGTTGATGATTGGCAGATACACCAAACACTTCGCTTCGCGTCGGGAAGCCGCGGTCCGCGCCCCACTTATACGCTGCTCGAAGTGCCTTCAAACAGGTGGCTGCTGCAGCGGTCTTTGCGCCAAAGGCATCGGCAATATACACAAATGCTTCGCGCGGTAGATCTGCATTTAGCTCACCAATACGAGCGGCGCGGTTGGGCGCCAGAGTCTTGCATGCCTGTGATAGACCGCGCTTTCGGCTGTCGAGCGTTGCGGCAGATAGGTGCCCAGTTATTACCTGATCTTCCATCCACAATAGAAAGCGCTCGCATAGTTCGTCGAGTGTACCGCGAAGAGGCTTTGAGCCCTTTCTTCGCTCGAGCTTCTTTCCGCTCCTCGCCGCCTCATAGCAGTCTTGAAAATCCTCATGCCCCGGCCCCACGGGTATTGTGATATTTCGAGAATTTTCACCTTCTACGCGGACACGCCAACGTCGGATGCCTGCTGGCGTCTCCTCGCGGCACAGCCCCGGATATTGAACCTCGACCTTCATTTGGCGTCGTTCCACAAATAAGGTTTTTCATCGTTGACCACATTTGTGGCAACCGCAAGTTCATGCGTGGCAGCATTTTCCTTGAGATCAATCCGAAAAGAGCCGTCAGGTGCAACGTATATGGACGCCGGGGTTAACCCGGCATCCATCGCCGCTGACACAGCATTGGCCACTGAAGCTTGAGATGGACGTGCAGCAGGCATACCGATCAGCCCCCCTTCTCGCTCTCGTGGAAGAAGGCGCCGCTGACGCGGTAGTTCTTGATCTGCCCGATCTCTGGCACGCTTGACCACTGGTTATTGTTGCCTGGCGCGTCCACGAGGAAGCCCTCTTTCTTCAGGGCCTTGGCCATAGCCGACGCGGTCACATTGCCACCGCCGAGTTTGAACATCTGATCGGCAGGGATGAAATACACGCGCTCATAGTGCGAGCGGTCACGATCCACTGATGTGAAGCTCTCTCCATCCGGATAGCCATAGAATGCCACGACCTCGCGATTTTGATGGTCTGCTTCGTAGTGGAGTTCAACCACATCCACGCCGTTTCGTCGTATTACACTCTCGCGCAGGTTTGACAGCGCCGTATCGAGCGGATCCATATCTTGAGCCATGAGAATCTTTGAGCGCTGGAGGATGCGCCCTACAGCTCCCGAAACCTCGTAGTCTTCCACGATCAAGCCGGCTTCCTGAGCCAGTTCTCCCGCCACAAGGACGAGTGCTGCAGCACCCGCGACGCGGCGTACCTGAGGGGCGTCGGTCTTTTGGCTCAGGTTAGTTTGTGCCGCGCTGACGCGCGCACGGATCAGGTCTGGATCCGCAGCATAGCCATCGTCGATCAGGTGTTGGATGAAGATCGGAGCGGCATGACCATAGTTTTGCTTGATGCCCTCGATCTTTGCCAGTGTCTCGCCATCAAGGATTGCTGCATCTTCCACGCTGATCTCCCAGCAGCGCGCAACCGCACCTGCGGCTGCATTGCGCCCATCGCACTTCACCTTGTCCGCGAAGCCGATTTCCTCCGATATCGTAATGCACGTGGACCAGCGACGGGCCTTGCGCTCAGTAGCGGCCGCCGTCAGGCGGCGCTTGCCAGAGCTCCCGGCGAGATCGAAGATGGCCTTTTGGTAAGCTTTTCCATCCATCCCGCTTTGCGCGCCTTCATCGATTGCCAGAAGGCTACCTGTCGCACGCTCAGCTATGGCTTCGATGGCGTTGATCGTCACGTTGAATTGCTTCAGCGCCGCCCCGCGCATGGGGTTACCAAAGACGGAGGCGCCCAAGCGCTGGGCAGTGGTTTTCCCGCGAGAGGTTGTTCCTGCGAAGTTGAGGATTGGAGAGGTTTGCTCGTCCAAGAGGTCCACGAGTATGCCCGTGAAGCCAGACAGGAGACCGATGCAGAGAAAATCACCGTTCTCGCAGGTCAATGCTGCCGTGGTTGCGTGTTTCCAGCCTTCGAGGTCACCCGCCTTGCCTGGGTCTTCGTACCCAGCGCCTTCAAGCAGGCGATACTGGTCAGCTTGATCGCCAAGGACTTCATAGGTCGGAGACACGAAAGTCTTTCCGTACCAGCCTGCGCGACCGGCGGTTATGACATCCTCGTTCGGGCGGAACATTGAGAGAAGTTCTGCCAGAACCTGAGCTCCATCCTTGCTACCCGAAACCCACAGCCCGTGATCACTCAGCATGGCCACGACATGCTTGGGACGGGAGAGCAAATCAGAGCGTTTGACTGTTAGTTCGATCACCGGCTTACCAATGCGATCTGCCGAAAAGCGGACGACGAGCCCCGCACCTTGGCCTTCAGGATCGTAGGTGCGAGCAACTACTTCAAAAGGATCACAAACTGGCATCAAGACAGTCTTGTCACCTTGGAATTTCTTGAGGTGCACCATTCCATTCTTGAAGGTGAATTTGAGGGGACCCTTCAGGCGAACGAGTTTGGAGCTGCACGCTTGAGCAATGCTCTCGGGCGTGGCGTTAGATTGAGTATTCATTGATTTTCCTCACGTATCGAAAATACCCGGGGCTACCGGGACGGGAGGGTCCCAAAGAAGGAACTGCTCCCGACGTGGTGCGTCAGACTTCTGACCGTTGACATCGAAGTAGTAGTGCGACCCGCACAGCATTTCGCTGAGCGTCGAATACTCGTCCGGCAGTGCTGCCTGCTGCTCGAGGAGCACAAGCATCTCAAGTGACCACAGCTCGCAGCAATGGGCATGTCGGCAAGAGATGATGAAGGATTGCTCACCGTCTCCGTTCTTTACCCAGCAAGCTGTATCTCGGGGGTTTCCAGCGTCAGAATGGTTTTGGTCGTTCGGGCATTCAATCTCTGCCTCATCACCACCTGCCCCACCTGTTCGAATGTCCCAATGTAGGTCGTCGAGGAAATCCACTGCTAGGAAGCAAGCTCCGAAACGGCGCTTCCACTCAAGCAGATCGAACCCGTCAGACAAGATCGGTCGGCTGTCAGTTGAGGGTTGATAGACAACCGTCTCAGTCGACTTTCTGTTCGTTTTGCAAGGGTGTGCATCGTTCAAATCCAGAGGCATGTCTTCGATGCTCAGGAAACGGCCCGCGATGATGGCCACGTACCAGTCTTCAAAGCCGCTCTTGTGGCGAGGTGTGTAGAAAAGGCGGTTCACATCTTCCCCCGTCTTATCGTGGGTCAAACCGAGGTGTTCGCTCGCAAATCCTGCCAAACGTGCTGACCATTCCCCGCACAGCATCTTGTGCATTTTTGGATCTTCAGGTGCGAGGGCGAATGGTTCGGCGAGCGGGAACAGAATACGAAATTTATCCACTGGCTTGTCCGGCTGATCGTCTGCAAACGTGCGTCGATGACGGAACGAGGTGTAGATGATCACGAAGTAACCCAGCTCTGTGAGTGTCTTTACAGCGTGGTCGAGTTCTACGTCGTCATCGAGATCAAAGCCTGCAAAGGTTAGAGAGGCAATATCTTCAATCTTGCGTCCAGAAAGCTCAAACTTTCCGCCTTCTAGCAATTCTCCCGTCTGCCCATTCGAGATTCCAGACGCATAGACAAGAGCCTTACCGTCTTTCAGATGGGACGGTTTATGTCGCGATAGCTGGTATTCAATTATCACTCGAAGAGGCAGGCGAAGGCGACGCCACGTTTGAGATTTCTGTTTTTTCGAGTAGCCAAAAAGGATTTCGAACTTCTGGTCAAGGAGTCCCGCTGCCTCGGCTGCAGCTAGGTCGCCGATGACCTCAGCATCGTTCCAGTAAGCGGCCTTTTCACCACCTT
>NZ_LJAL01000011.1 GCF_001419985.1 Loktanella sp. 5RATIMAR09
CCCCCTGCCGAGAGCGGATAAGCGCCCTCGGCAGCGCTCCACCAATAGGCACCGCGCTTGAAGGTGATGATCTTGCGGCGGCCGTCTTCGAAGCAGGCCACCCGCAGCGTCTTGGATTCCTTGCGTGACATGCGAGTCTCCGTTCTCCGTGTGGTCAGGCGGCCTCGGCACTGCGCCCTGCCCTGCCCGTCTCCGATCTGGCGATCAGGTAGTCGCAGGCACGTTGCGCATCCGCGGCGTGCCGGAAGATCGCGCCCTTATCCGACCGAAGAACGCGCAACCAGTTGTGGAGGTAGGCGGCATTCATCTCGAGCGTATGCGCCGTGAAGCCGAGCGTCTGACCCAGGAACACCGAGGTCAATTCCGCGACGATCTCCTCGCGCGCATAGGACGTGTTGCCAAACTTCGAGAACCCGAAATCACGGTTCAGTCGATGGGGGGCTTTCGTGGCATGGGCCAGCTCATGGGCCCAGACCCCGTAGAAATTGCGCGGGTCCTGGAACCGCGTGATGGATGGCATGTAAACCTTGTCCACGGGGGGCAAATAGTACGCCTCCGTGCCCGTGAAGACGGTTGTGATGTCGATGGCATCGAAAAACGCCTGCATGTGCGGGATGGGCTCGGACGGCGGATGCTCGGGCGCTGGCTCCGGGTCGGGGAAGAAGCTGTCGGGCAAGCCCTCGATCTGGCAGGCATTGAACACGCGGTAGGATTTCTGGAAGCGGAAGATACGGGCTCCCTCGGAGTGATCATCCGCGTCGCTGCGGTCATGCTCATCGCCGCCCGCGTCTTTCCGGCTTTGACCGTAATAAACGACGACAGAGGACTTTTCGCCCTTGCGGACCTTTGCGTCCAACGCATTGGCTTGCGGCAGCGTCATCCAGAAAGGTGAGCTGTGGCCCGCCATCACGGTCCGCATCGTCAGCAGGAAGTTGTTCACTCCCTGGTAGGGTTCCCCGCCCACGCGCAGGGGGCGAGAGCTGCCGCCTGCGGTCCAGGGCTTTCGCCACGGCAACACGCCGCGCTCGATGATGCGGATGATTTCGTTTGTGATGACCTCGGAGGCATCGAATTTGGTCGTGCGGGATCGGGCCATGGCTGGCCTCCTTTCGAGTTTTGGTAAGAGGAAATGGTGATCAGATTGACTGACGGGGCCGCGGATCGTTGATGATCCTCGCGCCGAGCCCTTCGACCGTGTCGATGTAGGTGGTCAGCGAGACGGACCTGCCAGGGCTCCAGGGTTCAGGGTCGACTGATCCGTCCCGCGCCACCCGCGGCAAGTTCGCGAAGGCGATGACATCGGTGACGGACCGGATATCGATGAACGGGGTCCCACCTGCGACCGCAAGAGTGGCCAAGGGAAAGCGCTCGATCGGTGCGAAACTCGACACGGTGGTCCAACCGAGATGGAGGAAGGTCCCGCCCTCTCCGCAGATCACATGCGCGTTCGACAATGACGCCGCCTGCTTCAGATACCCAAGATCACGCAGGACAGTCTCGCGCTCGCGCCGCTGTGCCTGCCCCGTCCGGCCGGATCGGCGTAGTTCCTTGTGTCGCCACCACGAGGCAGCGGTCGTGCGCAACACGCGCAAGACACCTGTTTGCATCGGAATGCCCTTCATCAGGAAAGACAGACCGGAACCCGGCCCGGACCCATCTGAGGGACCCCAAAGGCCCTCATCCGTCAGTCACAAAACCCGAAGAACACTTTCTCTTTTTCCGGCCCCTTTGGGCACACAACAAAACAGAAAAGCCCGGCCCTTCTGCCGAAGCCATTGATTTCATGCAGCAATTCCAGATCGGCAGGCAAGATCGGCAACGCATATCGGCAAAACCTTGCTTGAAAGTACGAAATGTGTTTATTTTTCAATTACTTTGCAAACATGGAAGATCGGCAAAATGCTGGAAACACCCGCCAGGATCGAACCCTGCTTCTTCGAGGAGCATATTCCTACAGAACTGGCAGATCTTTCGGTCGACATCCAGAGGGAAGCCACCGGGCTGGGACAAGGGCTGCATCCTGACAGCGCAGCCGAGCTTGCCGATCTCGTCCGCGTGATGAACTGCTACTACTCCAACCTGATCGAAGGACACAACACGCGCCCCCGCGACATCGAAAGGGCGCTGGCTGGTGCCGAGCTTGAGGAAGAAACCCGTCCCCTCGCCCTTGAGGCCCGGGCGCACGTCATCGTTCAACGGGCCATCGACGAGATGCATCGCAAGGGCACCCTGCCCCGCCCCACATCCGTCGAATTCCTGACTTGGGTCCATAAGAGCTTCTACGACGAGATGCCGGATGAGTTTCGGGTCATCGAACATCCCGACGGCACACAAGAGCCCATCGTTCCGGGACGCATGCGCCAGGATGATGATCGGGAAGTTGCGGTCGGGCGCCACCTACCTCCTTCATCGTCGCGCGTCGCGGCATTCATGGACCATTTCGACAAACGATTTCAGATTGCGGCGCGATCTTCGAGCGGACGGATCATCGCGATCGCGTCTGCACATCACCGGCTGAACTACATCCACCCTTTCCCGGATGGTAACGGCCGTGTCAGCAGACTGATGTCTCATGCCATGGCCCTCACAGCGGGGATTGGTGGCCAAGGGCTCTGGTCCGTATCACGTGGGCTGGCCCGCGGGCTAACCGATCGGGGCGAGTACAAACGGATGATGGATCTGGCCGACAGTCCACGCCGCGGAGACCGCGACGGACGGGGGAACCTGTCAGAAGCGGCACTGAAGACGTTTAGTGAATGGTTCCTAAAGGTGACGCTCGACCAGATCACCTTCTCAGCAAGATTGTTCGATCTCGGCGGACTTGACCAACGGTATCGTCGTCTTGTTGCAGATACCATCGATGACAAGCGAGCGCCGGAACTAATCTCGGCGGTTCTTCGGCATGGGGCACTGGAACGAGGCGATGCGCCGATTGTGCTCAAGACGTCCGAGCGTACTGCTCGCAACACGCTGAGTAAACTGACCGCTGCCGGATACATGACGTCCGCCTCGCCGAAGACGCCGGTTCGGTTGGCGTTTCCGTTGGATTATCGAGAGCGGCTCTTTCCAAACCTCTTTGGAGATGGTGACCTGACTGTGTAATTTTCGTTAGTCGGCGCTCTGCGCAGGAAAGCGGGCCCAGGGAGAAAGTGGACGAATCCCCTAAGCAATGAGTTCACAGCTGTGAACCTGTCTTCTGCGCGACGAAACAAGACGCAGTTCACAGCTGTGAACTTTTCATGCAGCGTCCTTTCTCATAAGGGCCATGATCATGGGACCACAGGAGAATTCACCGAGCGCAGCCTTTGCAGACAGCGACCGCAAATACCCACCAGGTGACCGGATGTCGCCGAAGCGTTCCAACATTGCCAAAATGACCACCGATGCCTCTTCCGGGCCCATGTACTTTTTGGCCTCATCCCACGCTGAAGGAGAGACGCCCATCATAGGTCTTATTACATCGGCAACCGTTACTAGATCATGCCAGTGGCGCACAGGTCGTTCAGCATAAGTTCGGTATTCAGAGCAAGCGGCCAAAACGAGACCGAGGGGTATTCTAGGTAGATTGTTGTCGACCGAGACAGGCTCATCAATACTACCCTCTGCAACCAGTGCTGTCGCCGGATCGGAGGCGCTGCCCTCGCCCTGCGCTTTTTCTAAGCGTGGTTCAAAATCATAAGAGTCTTTATTTGAATTCTGATAGTGCTGCTCATTTGTGACTTCATTGGTGCTCATATTTTGTGATTGCACTGGCTCCAACAGGTCCCTAATTGCGTTGAGGGCTTCGGACAACGCAGATTCCATCTGCTGCAACTCTGCAAAGTCGAGCTTGCGGCGAAGATCACGCGCCGTCAGGACGCAGAGGTCGAGCGCCTGGTCCCAGATGGCGCGGTCAGGGCGCAGAGAGCGGCCGTAGTCGACTAGACCCGCTAGATCACGGCGCATGAGGCTCACAGTGGTTCTAAGCCGCTTGTAGCGCTCCTCCGCAGCACGGACAGCCTCCGCGGCTTCGCACACCTCGACGAAGCGTTGGGCGAGGGGGGCCAGATCGAAGCCAAAAGCGATCTTTTCGTCGCCATATCGGCGCGCGTAACGCTTGCCATTGGGACTGTCGCGACGCACGACGAAACCGGTTTGCACCAGGTTCGCCAGATGCCGCCGCATGGTCGAGCAGGGCATGCCGTTCAGGCGCTCGCAAATAGCCTTGTTAGACGGATGCACGACAGTTTCACTATGGTTCCCGCCAACGATCGTGGCCTGATGGAAACTGACCAATGCCTGAAGCACGCTCAAATCACGGTCGGACAAGCCGAAGGCGATACGGGCAGCGGCGAGTTCGCGAAGTGCTTCCCATTTGTTGACGCCGGAAGGCGGGAGGTCCTGTTGCGCCGCTGCCTGATAGTGCAGTATGGCAGCATTTATGGGTCGCCTGAAAGGCGTTACGGGGGTGTAGTCCATTTTACATTCACGAAGACAAAGAAATCACGGCCCGCGAATCACTTAAGACTTGCGAAAAACGGCGTCTGAGACTAACTTGAGAGTGCTAAGAACAAGTCAGGGTCTCGTGGGGCGGTCGCTTTGCGGGACCTTTTCTTTGGCTTTTTCGTGCCTCCTGTTTTTGGTTTCTGCTCTTCTTCAGTCTTCTGAACGCTGCTTCCAGCGTTCGTGAAGTTCTTCAATCAAATCATCGGCTTCAGACTCTACCCAGTCGGCAAACTTACTATTCTGCAACTCGATCGAGATCCCTTTGGCGGTGCGTTTGAGCGTGCCTCCACGTTTGCCCCCAATCCTGAGCGGCTGACTGGATGCAGCAGAAGGGGAGGGGGCCTTGGCCGGTTTGACTAGCCTTGTGACAACCTTCGACACGGCCTCGAACGCCTGCACAGAGGGGTCGTCGGTCGCAGGTGCGGCATCAATCACCATGGCCACATCGGCCTTGCCATGGGTTTCCTCAGCAAGGCGGATCAGGCTGCCCCGATCCAGGTCGTTGTCCGCGATGGCACGGCCCATGGCCTCCCACCGGGGTCGGCCGATGCCATGTGCAGCACCGATGGCGCGGATGAGGTCTGTACCGACCATGTTGGCGATGGCGATAGCCATGGACACCGAAGATTTGGTCACGGTCAGAATTTCTGCAACCTGTGATTGATTTCCAAAGCCCGACGATACGAGTTCTTGCGCAAATATCGCCTTTTCAATGAAGGACAAATCGCGGCGCGCCATGTTTTCGGAAATCTGCGCACGCAGGGCACTGTCATCATCCAGATTGGCGACCAGTGCGCGCACCTTGGCGACCTTATCGGACTGGCGGATCGCCTCGAGCCGACGGCGACCATAGACGAGCAGATAGCGGTCCGTCTCTGACGGGTGCCGGCGCACAAGAATTGGTACGGTCTGACCATTCGCCTCGATTGCGGCGCGCAGATCATGCACATCCGCCGGATCAAGCCTGTCGGCCATTCTGTCGTCGACGATACTGGCCGGGTCGAGTTCCCAGACATGATGTGAATCGACCGCGTCACGGGCCGAACGCAGGGCGCGGTTGGACGTCATCATAGGGGTTACGGCGCCAGCCTGAGGGGCAGGGGCCGGGCCACCGGCTGCCGCGAGATTGTCGAGCATCGACATCCGTTTTTTCTTGCCACTCGTCATGCCCGCCCCCACGTTTTCTGAATAAGATCAGCGACTTCGTCGTTCAGCGCGTTCAGGCTTTCAAGGGCGCGATCGTAGGTCGTGCGGGTAAAGGCGCTGCGCTCGACTTCGTATAGGGTTTGCTTTGTCAAACCTGCATCGGAGATCGCCGTGGATTTGAGCATTGGCGAGTTGAGCACCGCATCGCCATACATGGTGCGCAGAAAGGCGACGATCCGGTTTTGTGGTGCATCCTGAGGTTCATAGCGTGTCAGCGCATAGCGCATCCAGTCGTGGGACATGTCCGCACCGCTTTCGGCGATCACGTCCATTAGATCAGCCGTCATGCGCAGAAATTGCGACATCGACATCACGTCGAGCATTTCCGGATGAATTGTTACCAGCACGCCGGTCGCGGCCGAAAGTGCGGACATGGTGAGAAAGCCCAGTTGCGGCGGGCAGTCGATGACCACAACGTCGTAATCGCCGTCAACCTGCGCCAACGCCTCTTTTACGCGGAAAAAGAACAGGCCTGCGTTGCCTTGTGAAAGAGCACGCGGCGTTTCGTGTTCGAACTCCATCAGTTCCAGATTGCCCGGGATCAGGTCGAGGTTCGGGATATAGGTCTTGCGGATGACGGCGCGGATCGGCTCTGGGTCGTCATAGCGGATCGCGTCATAGAGCGTGCCGCCATCTGTCAGATCGAATTCGGGCTGAACGCCATGTAACGCCGTGAATGAGGCCTGCGGATCAAGATCAATGCCCAGGACGCGATAACCGCGCAAGGCCAGCCGTTGTGCAAGGTGTGCCGAAGTCGTCGTTTTGCCCGAGCCACCCTTGAAGTTCATCACACCGATGACTTGCAGGTGATCCCCGTCACGCCGTCCGGGGATATAGTCACCAGGCTTGCGCGCGGTCTTTTCCAGCAGGACACGCAGGGCCTGAATGTCCTGCGCGGAATACAGGCGACGATTGCCGGCCGTCAGTTCAGGCGAAGGGCCCTTGCCATCAAGGTTGATTTTGCGCAGGTATGAGTCGTTCACACCAAGAAGCGCTGCCGCCTCGCCGGAGGAGAATTTGCGCATTTCCTTTGTGGCGTCTGGGGGAAACAGGCTCTCGCGTTGCGAATGAAGCTGGTTGGCTAGCCACTCGGAATGCTGGCGGATGACCGCGTTCAGGTCCTGATGCACGAAAGTCTTGTTCATCTGCCCTCTCGATCCGCGCTACGCATCTTTGGCGTGTTCACGGTTATTGACGTTTTTTGCCTCGTTTCCGTGACTATTGCCGTAAGAGTCGGATTCGCGCAAGTTTTTTCCACATCTTGTGTGAGATCACCGTCGAAACACAAGCCCGTTCGCCGTCGTCGTCGAATGCTGATCTTGGTAATTGCGCCAGGATGATATACATACAGGCTCGTATATCCACCAGGAGGGACGACACCGATGCAAGTTGCAAAATGGGGGAATTCGCTCGCGGTCCGGCTGCCTGCCGATCTTGTGCGCGAACTTGGTCTTAAAGAGGGTGACCAAATCGATCTGATAAAGGACGACGGTACTTTGCTTGTCCAGCGCCAACCTCGCGCCGATGAAGTCCTGCAAGGGCTAAGGCGGTTTCGCGGAAAGCTATCCAAGGACGCACGCCTGAGCCGCGACGCTACGCATGAGCGCTGAATTCGCAGATACAAATGTAGTCCTTTACCTTCTTGACGACGGCCCAAAGGCGGATCGGGCGGAAGACATTCTGGGGCAGGGGCCGCGGATCAGTGTGCAGGTCCTGAACGAAGCGATGGTCAATTGCCGGAGGAAAGCCGGTCTCAGTTGGGAGGAGACCGGCACTTTTCTCGCAGGGGTCCAATCCTTGTGTCCAGTCGAGGACCTGTCTGTGCAAACCCATCTTGTGGGCCGAGCTTTGGCAGAAAAATACCAGCTGTCTGTCTATGACGCGATGATTGTGTCGGCCGCTCTTATTGCTGGATGCACGACTTTGTGGAGCGAAGATATGCACGACGGATTGCTGGTCGAAGATCAGTTACGCGTCATCAATCCATTCAACTGACCAGAAAATGGGCTGCAACCTTGCAATTGCTCCATGGGTTGGAAGATTTGCAAGGTTGTGTTTATTGCGCGGACTTCAGCAAGCCCAACCTCTCCGCGCGTTCCAGCAGCATCCTCACGGACGACGGCTGCCAGCGGGCGCGTCCGCGCGGGGTGCGTTCGCGCATGGATTCCAGCCGGTCACAGATCGCCTGGAGCGTGATGTTGGGGTCCGCGCCTTTGATGGCAGCGACAATCGCGGGCAGGCGGTCGTCGGTTTCGTGTCGTCCAGCGCGACCAAGCACTTCATTGGGCAGAAACCCTTCGCGCACATAGGCTTTCACGGCTCGCAAAAGGCGGCTTTGCGTCCAGTGGCGGTCGTAGGGCATGGGGCCATTGATGATCCGAAGCACATCTTCCCAGGCCAAGTCGGGTCGCAACCGGCGCACATGGGGCACCCAATCCTGCGCGGTCTCGTTGAGGCGCTCCATGTAGCCGTCCTGTCGCGCCAGCCGCACCTTGTGCAGCGCAGCGGGATCCTTGGCGCGTAGCCCAGGATTGCCGCCAACGCGCCCTTTGGCGCGCGCAGAGGCAAGCCCGGCCTTTGTGCGCTCACGTATCAGCGCGCGCTCGAACTCGGCCGCGGCGCCCAGAACCTGCAATGTGAACTTGCCCTGCGGGGAAGCGGTGTCGATGGGGTCCTGCAGGGAGCGGAAGAAAGCTCCCTTGGCCTCCAGACGTTCGATCACCTCCAGCAAGTGCGACAGAGACCGCGCAAGCCGGTCGATCCGCACAACGACCAGCGTATCGCCGCTCTGGACGCGTTCGAGCACGCGTGCCAGCACCGGTCGCGCGCGATTGCCGCCCGAGGCGTGCTCTTCAAAGATCTCGACGCAACCCGCAGTTTGCAGGGCCTCAGACTGGGGCAGGGGGGTCTGATCCTCTGTCGATACTCGCGCGTAGCCTATCAGGTGCATAAAAACGGGCCGTTTGCAATTTAAGGTATCGATACTAAACGACCGATTATGGTCGGCGATACCGCAGGGGTCTTCCGATCTCCTCGTCCCGGGCTGAGGGCTGCGTAGACGACATCGGCAACATACGTATGGGAAAGGGACGCCGCATGAGATGGTCACCCAAGGAAGCCCACCGGGTGGCCGTTGTCCGTGCCGCTGTACTCGACGGTCGGCTAACCGGCGCTAACCAAAGAGCCGCGTGCCCCCCATGTTTTACCCACTCCCAATCGGGTGTGCATTGGTTTTGCCGATAAGACGACGTCATGGCGACTGGCTGAAGCAAACCAAATGTCAAACTTATAGGAGTAACCGGCTGACTTGCTGACAATCAGTAGAAAAAGACGCATCTTCTCCAAAAGGATCACTTGCTGCCACGGTGTCAACGATACAATTGATGACAAATCAGCGCCTGACGTAAGTTGAGTGGTTTGATAAAAAGGCTTAACGCTCGGTCAGCCCGGCAAGTCTAAGAATGAGAAATGGGTCCTATCAAGAATGGCAAACCTCTACTTTGCGAAGGCTGACATCGCGACCCTGCTACCAGCCTTAGACGAACCTATGCATGAAATGGCGATGTCGGGTTTTGCATTTGCGGTTTTTCTCGCAGTCTTCTCAGTTACCTTCCAATGAAGTTCACGATATGCAGGCGCCGATTCTTGGTCGGACTTCCGTTTCTTGTATCGGCTTGCACTGCGCAAGATGTTTGGGCTCCAGATGACGTGGTATCGCAGGCAGTCTATCGTGATCCGGGGCCAAAGCACCTGACGCTCTACACTATGAAAAACACCGGTTCTGACAACGGGGCACACTCAGCTCTGTTGATTAATGCCAGTCAGCGCGTGTTGTTTGATCCTGCTGGGTCATGGGAGCAGCAGCAGATGCCGGAACGCAATGACGTGCTCTTTGGCGTAACCCCGCAACTCGAGAATTACTATGTCAGCTTTCATGCGCGCGTCACTTACTATGTCGTTGGTCAACAAGTCTCTGTCAAAGAAGACATTGCCGAGCAGGCACTAGCTCTTGCGCTGAACGCTGGGTCGGCGCCGCAGGCAAATTGCACCCGATTCACGTCTCGGCTGCTACGTCAACTGCCCGGGTTTGAAGGCATACGCCAGACTTGGTTTCCAAATAAGCTCTCTGAAGACTTCGCATCGCTTCCCGGTGTGAGCTACCGAGAGTATCGTGAGAATGATGCGGATGATAAAGAGGTTGCAGCGCGTCAGATCCGGACGGCACTGGAGGCAAAGCAATAGTGCACCGTGTTGCGGTTGGCCTATGGACCTGCTGCGAACCGCCACCGCTTCTTTGACTTCTCTTGTTGCTTCAAAGGAGATAAACCGTGAGATTGGAATGCACGGGTGAGCTTCGCCCTGAGGCAGTGCGGGGCGCCCTGACGAGCACGCCGAGCCGCAACTATCAGAAATCCCGGCAATGATCCGCAACGGCAAGGCTTGAAAAAGCTGTTAACGAGACTTGCGGATCAGCGCCTTCTCAGGTCACATGTCATGGAGAAAGGCCAGCGAAAGCAGGTCCTTCTCGCTTGTTGGGTCATTCCAAACTGATCAGCTCTCCAACAGTTTCTTGCGCGCCGCATAATCATCGGCATCAATCTCACCTTTAGCAAACCTGAGATCCAGTTCCGCCCGCGCTTTGGACCCATCTTGCTGCGCTACGCCTTGGTGGGTTCCACGGACAAACCAGATAACTCCCGCCACGACGAGTCCAAGCACAATCAACCATAGCACGGGCCCAAACATCATTCCCATTCCAAAGCTCCAATTCATCATGTCGCCGTATCCGTTTGTGTCAGCGGCTGCTGGCGTGCCGATGAGTAATCCAAGACTTACTATGCGTTTCATATCTTCCTCCTATTCCGGAACCATGTTCCTAGCTGTATTAGTCTTTCGTAGATCACCTTGGCTCTCTACGCGCCTTGTCTCAGCTGACTATCGGGCAGGATAAAACGCCATAGTATCTTCACTGAAGTGAAAGCCCGTTTTTCCATTGGTGCAAGATACAATTTGAACCTGACCGCCTATGGACCCTTGCAATATACACCCGTCGGGAAGAGCCAGATTACGCGCAACAGAGACTTGGTCATACGGGCAGTCAGCTTGCACATTGGAGCAAGCGCCAAGACCTAAAAAGCCTGCAGTTGCCAACGATAGAGGCCATGCGTGCTTACGACTGGCGGGCAACTTCCGGAACCGATGCATGAGCGTCCTCAAAGCTGGCGTCTGCAACTGGCTCGTGATCTTGTTCCTTTTTCGAACTGTGGCATGACTTGCCCATCATTTTGAACATCAATAGGTGGGCGCCGATGCAAAGTGCGATTGGCGCAAAAAGCCCCAGATTGTTCCACATCCCAGCGATCGTTCCGCCTGCAAGCAGGAATGCCGCAACCGGCAGGAGCATCACGGCGCAGCATACCATCATGCCGTAATGCATCAATTTTGAGGAACCTGCTGTTTCCTGCTGATCAGTCTTTGCCATCGTGTATTCTCTCCAAACAGTTCTAGCATTCACCGTTACTGGCTTCCAGTAGAAGAGGGTCAAGGATACATTTGGATAAATATTAGCGCTGGCAACCTGATCGCGTTGCGTTTGCAATATCGAGGACTTGAAAGAATCGTTTTATCTACGAGACTTTAACGCGCTATGGGTATCTCGATCCTACCTTGAGAACTGCAAAGCAAATCCTAAAGAGAAGAACATGTACCAGTTGAATAGGCGCCAATTTCTGACTTCTACTGCCGCCTTGTTTGCGGCACCCTTGCCGACACTTGCGCAGGAACAGGATGTTGTCGAGCCAAAGAAAACACCCATATCCGACAGATCCATGTGGGCGAGGTGGGATGCGCGGGTAACTCCGTCAAACTATGACCCCGCAACGTCAAACCCTTGGGGCCTGCATTCCCGTTTCTTGCCGCAGCGAGTTGAGGCGAATCCTGGCCTCGTGCCCGGGGACATTCACGTAGATGCCATCGCAAGATATCTTTACCACATTGAGAGTGATGGTACGGCCATGCGTTACGGCGTGGCGATCGCACGGGGTGATTTGTATGAGCCGGGCATCTACAACATCAAACGCAAGGCGCGTTGGCCGATATGGACCCCGACTGCATCAATGATTGAACGCGAACCAGACGTTTACGGGCAATTCGCGGACGGAATGGATGGTGGACCGACGAACCCATTGGGATCGCGCGCGCTTTATCTTTACGAAGGGAACCGTGACACTTACCTGCGCATCCACGGAACTCCTCAGCCAAGATCAATCGGTAGCCGGGCGAGTTCCGGCTGCGTGCGCATGGTGATGGCACATATCATTGACTTGCATGCCGAGGTCAGAACCGGGTCGACCGCTTTTCTTTATCCACCCGAAAATACGGTCACCGAGCCACGCGAAATTGACCTGACCTGATCAAGCCGGAACGTGGTTTTTCAAAGAGTCAGCTTGCCTCACTTTGATCAGGCAGTCTGGTGCAAATTGGCCGACCGCTGTTGGTGCGAAGTGGGAGGAAAGTGGTTTCGACTGGACCGGCGTGCCGGTAGACATAGCACCCGTCAGTTGGGTCTATCATCACAGCATTGAGGTCCTGAAAAGGGGCGGCAATCGCCAAGACGCCTTCCGGCAACTCGTCGACAAATGGATTAAGCGGAACGTCATCTTCCGGCGCAACGCTTGCACATGCCCAAAGCCCAAAGAGAGAAATACAAAGCAACAGAATTCGGTAGTTCATCAAGTCATCCTCAAATGCCAGCAAAGCATGACCAAGACTTCTAGCGATGACCAGTGCAAACTTCTAGCAACGTTAGTCACTCATTTGTATTAACTTCATTTGTCTGATGGTTGTGATAAAATTCCTTGTCAGGAAACTTGTCTACGCCTTTCAGCTTAGTGGACATCACCTCCTCGGGCCATCATCAAGTGATGCTCTTGGTGGTGGGCACCTATGGTCATCAGGCCGATGAAACCCAACGCAGCAATCTGTGTCGCATCTCCAGAAACATGCATGGTGACGCCGCTGTCGGTCTCTTCGACCACAACGTCCCATCCTGTCTCCGCAGCAAGGAATGGTGCATGAGCAGGGACCATTGTTATCATCGCTTGCCGCGTGCGCCCATCGCCGGTGATGACGAAGCTTGCGCCTTGCGGGGTGGGGGACGCGACAACACTGGCGTCCTTAGCTACCAAATCCATATCAATCAAATGCTCCCGCAGGGCAGTGATGTTGACCTTCGACCAGTCTGTACTGGGGTCGTCTCGCAAGACTTGTGTGATTTCGGCAATCGCAGCAAATGCACCCTGACCAGGCTGTGACAACACAAGGTTTTGTTTCCCGCCCATATCAGTGTGATCTGAATGCGCGTGTTGAGATGCCGCAACTGTCGCCAATGCAATCCAAGCAAAGAAGCTAGTGAGTAAGATCTTCATTGATCTCTCCTTCGATTTTTCCTGAATTGCGGATACCAACCGGCTTCAAAAACATATATGATCTCGATCATATGATACCACCGTGCATTTGGTCCGGGTAAGCGAGGACGGCGAAACCATAATGATACATCGCGCGACGCCTGGAACGTGGTTTGCCGAGGCATCGCTTTTCTCTGAAACCTATCACTGTGATGCGGTGGCACAACAAAACGGAAGCGTGCTCATCATCGACAAAACAGCGGTCTTAAAGGGGCTTCAGGAGCATGACTTCGCGAAGGGATATTGCAAGATACTTTCTGTCCAAGTTCAGCTGACACGACAGATGCGCGAGATTCTCGCCATTCGATCAGCCAAGGATAGAGTATATGCTGGTGTTGTTGCAGGGCTTCTTGTCGGGACAGTCATCGACTTTGCGGCCACTGTTTCGCTGACCCATGAAGCCACATATCGCGCTCTGCGAGAATTGGTTGCCGAAGGCAAAGTGCTTAACCCTCAAAGAGGCATCTACCAACTGCACCACCTCTGATCGGCTTTCATGATTTGCTGAATAGTTGTGTCAGTGCCATGGACAGGAATGTGACCATGAGCACAAGACTAACGCATGCAACTATTATCACCTTAACTGACCTTGCCGAAAATGGACCTTTCTTGGTGTCGGCGGGGTCCGATATTACCGCCAAGTAGGCGAACACCGCACCCGGCAGAAGCGCGTAGAGGTATACGCCGGATATGTTCTCGAACAGATAGGAACGTTCGAGTGTTGGTCCGACAACACGGAGCGCCGTCCAGCGGTCACCGCCAAACGAGCCAAACCAATCTGCTGAAAAAACGTAGATCAGCATATGAAGCATTACGAAGGCACCCGCGCGCGCAAAGCTATCCAAGGCGATATGGCGAATTGCCGATCGGTTTGCCTTCTGCACGACTCCGGATAAAGCAACGAAACTAATATAGTTGATGATGACGACAACAGGCAAACCGTTGGTGACGACCTGCCGGAAAAATCGACTGAGGGCCGTTGGGTTTGTCACCAGAATTTTGACAAAGTCCGGCGTAAGTGCGACGAAAACAATCAGAAATGGCAGCAGGCTTAGAATGCTGAGAAGCGTCAGGTTCCAGCAAAACAGACCGAAAGGTAGATGAAGGCTGAAGTGTTTGCGAAAGGTGTCTTGCAGCGCCACGTCAGGCGTAGCTTGCAAAAACCTGCGTTGAACCATCGTTCAGGACAAGCAAGACTTCATAGGGGTCACCTGTTCCCGCCACACCCATCCCGGGCGAGCCCATGGGCATTCCGGGAACTGTCAGTCCACGTGCGTCTGGCGCTTCGGCAAGCATACGCTGAATTTCGCGGGCTGGCACATGGCCCTCAACAAAATAGTCGCCAATGAGCGCCGTATGACAACCGGAGAGATCTGATGTGATGCTGAGACTATCCTTCATGGCCCAAAGAACCTCTTGATTGACGTCTTCAACCTCGACGGAAAAACCGGCATCTACCATCCGTTCAACCCAAGCCGTGCAGCAGCCACAAGTGGGCGTCTTCGCAACTTGCATAACGGGAGCTGTTTGCCCGATCACGGGACCTGCCACCAGCAAACCTGCCGCGCTTACAATGAAATGCCTTCTGTTCACGGGGTAATCCTCAGTTTGTTCGTACAAAGGTAGATTTTGCGGCACGCGAAGTCGAGCGGTGTATAGCTATCGATACTGTTACATTTGGCTACAAACATGGGACGGGCATTTCTTTTTCACAACGGCTATACGGACCATATGATCGATATGCCGCACATTCTTGTCGTTGATGACCACCTGGAAATCCGAAAGTCCGTTTCCCGCTATCTGGAGCGCAACGGGATGCGCACCTCAGTGGCAGAGAACGCTGAGGAGATGGATACAAAGCTTACCGAGGCGAAATTCGATCTCATCGTCTTGGACATCATGATGCCGGGAGAGGATGGATTGAGCGCTTGCAAGCGTCTTCACCAAACGTCGAAAACCCCTATCTTGATGCTGACCGCGTTGGGCGATGATGATGATCGGATTGCTGGACTTGACGGTGGTGCGGATGACTACTTGGCAAAGCCATTCAACCCTAAAGAATTGCTTGCGCGTATCAATGCCATACTCCGACGCACGCAACAGATCCCGGAAATCGAACCCTTCTCTGGTAAGAAGCTGCGCTTTGCCCATCTGGAGTTGGATTATGATGGGCGCACTCTTTTTGATGAAGATGGCAACAGGACGATGCTGACAATGAGTGAGCTTAAGTTGCTCACGATACTCTTGGAAAGACCGCGGGCTGTATTCAGCCGCGACCAGCTTCTTGAACTCAGCGCGGGCAGGGTAGCCGGCCCGTTGGATCGGACGATTGACAATCAGATCAGTCGCTTGCGTCGCAAGATCGAGCAGGACGTATTGCGGCCCCGCGTCATCGCGACGATCAGAAATCGCGGCTATAGTCTTACCGCCGAAGTTGAGGTCATGGAGTGACGCGCATGGCTTGGAGGCTAAGAACACAAATTGCATTGTTGGTTTTGGGTGTGCTGTTTGTGGCTCAAGCGCTCAGTCTTTGGTTTTTTGTGGATGAACGATCGCTCGCGGTACAAGCGGCGATTGGTGCTGAAGCGGCTGGCCGCGCTGCCAATGTTGCGCAGTTAGTCGAAGGAGCGCCGGCTAATCTACATGCCCAGATCATTCAGGCGGCGACATCACCCTTGGTGAGATTTGATCTATCTGACGTGCCATCGGTTGCACACGGCAATCACGACGATGGAGGCGCCGTCGAGGCTCGCGTGCGCGCATTGCTCGGTGACAGCTACAGCCGTGATATTCGGGTTGAGGTTCATGAGATTGAACAAGGTTTGCTACCGTTACCAAACCTATCGCCTGAGATGGCCGAGATGCATGCAGAAATGATGCAGGGCAGTTTAGCGGCGATTGAAATGGAGCTATCCATCGCCTTAGCAGGTGGGGACTGGCTGAATGTCGGTACACGGTTTGAGCGGCCACCTTTGCAGTGGTCGACCGCGTCTAACGTGTCCTTTGTGTTGACTGCAACGCTTCTGTTGCTTGCGAGCTTTTGGTTCCTTCTCACGCGATTGACTGGCCCGCTGAATACGTTGGCGGATGCCTCTGAGCGATTGGGACGCGGCGCTGGTGAGGGATCACTGCCTGTTGTGGGTCCCAAAGAGGTCCAGGATCTGACAAAGGCTTTTAACACCATGCAAGACCGCCTGACACGGTTTGTTTCGGATCGCACACAAATGCTGGCCGCACTCGCCCATGATCTGCGATCGCCGCTGACGGCCCTCAGAGTGCGCGCAGAAATGGTTGACGATGATGAAACCCGCGCCTCTCTGGTCGCATCTGGTGAAGAGATGCAGCAGATGGTGGATGCAACGCTGGATTTCGCGAAAGGCGTTGGACAGCATGAAGAGGTCTGCCCAACAGATATTCATGGATTGCTCTCCGGATTTGGAACAGATGGTATGTCGCTCCTGTCGGACGAACCATTGATTGTACCTGCCAAACCAAGCACGATGCGGCGTGCCCTTCGGAACCTGATCGAGAATGCCATTCGCTATGGGAAGGAAGCGCGCGTTTCGTGGCAACCCGTCGATGGTTATGCTGAAATCCATATCGACGATCAGGGGCCCGGAATTCCAGAAAGTGATTTGGAGGCGGTGTTTGGTCCTTATGTAAGACTTGAGACATCGCGATCGCGTGATACCGGTGGTCATGGGCTGGGTTTGTCGATCGCAAGAAGCATTATTCTCGAACACGGCGGGTCCGTTGAACTCACGAACCTTCCAAAAGCAGGGCTCCGCGCTACCGTGAGACTCCCGTTTGAGCGCAACACAAAGCGGGATGAGACCTCCATGGATGCTCTCGTGGTAACCAAGCCAAAGGGTACCAAAAACCGCCGTCTTGGTGTGAGCGCCCAGTAATCCAATTCTGGAGCTGATGGCGGTGCGGAGGGATGACCTCAACGTTGCCGCCGCACAAGCGTTACATATGAGTACAAAAAACCAACGTGCCAACTATTCATGAAATCCCACTGTGCAGTTAGAACTGAGGGAAAGCAGATAAAAAGAGGCAAGTTAGATGAATAAGAAAACGCAACTTCTATCGCGCCGAACCTTTGTTTCAGGTATCGGCGCTACCGCCTTGGCGGCCCCTTCCATCGTGAACGCACAGGCATTGGAAAGCGTGACACGCAACGTCGCGTCGTTTCAGCCGCATGAATGGCAGGATCATTTTGACGCCATCGGCCAAGGCATTCTTTTGGCGGACACCGGATCACGTTTCCTGCAACATTGGACGGCCGATGGTGAGATGCGGATTTATCCAACATCAGTACCACTCTCTGAAGACTTGACCCGGCTCGGATACACGGAAGTGATCGACAAGAAAGTCGCGCCGGGGTGGGGCCCAACGCCAGCCATGCGTGAACGCAATCCTGAGTGGCCCGCCTATATCGAAGGAGGTGATCCACGCAATCCTCTCGGGTCACATGCTCTGTATCTGTCCTGGCAGTACTACCGCATTCACGGCACGCAGGATACACGCAAGATCGGACGCCGGTCTTCAAACGGATGTATCGGCCTCTACAATGAACAGATCGAAGAGGTGTTTGGCCGCACACCTATCGGCACACAGGTTAAGCTTCTCTGATGGATAAATCTGCGTTGTTTATTGTCACCTTCTTTGTGGTCGGTGGCGCTGGACTTGTTTGGCAGCAGATGCAGCCAGCACCGCCAGTGAATGGCCATTCCATGACGCCTGCCAATCTGTCTGGTCTGGAAGTCGGTGATCCGATTGTTGAAGTGAATATGCCGTCGGAGCTTTCTGCAAATGCTCAATTCGGTGAGCAAGTGTTTAACGTTGCCTGCGCCGAATGCCACGGTACGAATGCAGCAGGACAAAATGGGATCGCACCGCCATTGGTTCATATCACCTATGAACCCGGGCATCATGGCGACGCTTCATTTCTCCTCGCGGTCAGGAATGGGGTGAGAGCGCATCATTGGAGGTTCGGCAACATGCCCCCCGTTGAAGGTCTGACCGACGGCGATGTGAAGATGGTTGTCGCCTACATCCGCGAGCTCCAAAGAGCTAACGGCATATTTTAGAAGGGATACGAGAATGCGCACAGGACTGGTAATTCTGACGACAGCAAGCATCATCGCGGCAACGGCAGCTTTGGCACACAAAGGTGCAACCGGTGTCGTGTTGGAGCGGATGCAGGGCATGACCGCTTTGGGTGATGTCGTTAAAGAGCTGACCCCAATGATGCGTGGCCGGACACCTTTTGATGCAGATCAGGTGCGCGCCGGTGCAGATGTGATGGTCACACATGCGGGCCAACAAATGACCAGCCTGTTTCCAGAAGGTTCGGTTCAACCAGTCTCAAAAGTGTTGCCATCTGTTTGGGAAGACTGGGACGAGTTCGTAGAGCTGGCCGAACAGTTGGAGTTGCGTGCAGAAGGTCTGAAGTTGAGTGCCGACGTTGGTTTGGCTGCGAGCCAAGCTGATCAAGCGGCTTCAATGATGGGTGGCGGCATGATGGGATCCGATCAGGCGCCAGCGATGGGCGGTGGTATGAGTGGCTCAGGCGACATGATGACAATCGATATGTTCGCGACCATGCCAACTGAAATGGCATTTGCAGCAGTCGCGCAAACCTGCTCAGCCTGTCACCAAAAATTCCGCGCCGAGGACGGCTAGGCCGTGGGCATTTTTCGTTGGGTTGTCGGGGCAGGTTTGCTTGCAGTCGTCGGAACAGTGGCTGCTACGATCGTTTGGCCGATTGGCAAGGAAGTTGAAGAGATTGCATTGGTCGGCGATGTGAATAAGGGTGCCTACCTCGCACGTGCGAGCGGATGTATCGCGTGCCATACGAATGCGGAAGAGGGCGGTGCACCTCTCGCAGGAGGAGCACCTCTCAAAACAGACTTCGGCACGTTCTATCCGCCGAATTTGACCACCGATCCTGACTACGGGATGGGAAGTTGGTCAGCCGAAGATTTTGCGCGTGCGGTCCGTCAGGGCATCTCGCCCGACGGCGAACCTTATTATCCGACCTTCACCTATCCCTTCTATGCAAACTTCTCGGATCAGGATATCGCAGACCTTTGGGCCGCGTTTCAAACGGTGCCACCAGTGGCTGAAGCCGCACCCGAGCACGATGTTTCCTACCCGTTTGACCAACGATGGGGTCTCAAGCTTTGGCGGGCTGCTTTCTTGGGCACCCCGGATACCGCCCCTGAACCGGACAAGAGTGATGCGTGGAATCGAGGCAAAGTGCTCGTCAACGGGGCGACACATTGTGCAGCCTGCCATACACCAAGGAATGTTGTAGGCGCACGGATCATATCCGAGCGTTTTTCAGGCAACGCCGATCTGCCCGTCGGTGGAAAGGCGCCTTCGATACTTTCAAGTGACCTTTTGGCGGAAGGGTGGACCGCAGACGACCTCGCCTATGCACTGCGCTCAGGCATTACCCCGTCGGGTGATGTCTTTGGCGGATCTATGGCAGAGGTAGTTCAATTTGGCACAAGGTTCTTAACCGATGATGATTTGGACGCGATGGCGACCTACATCATGGATAACGAGATTTAGGAAGGTTCTTCACTTATGCGCAGCCTTAACCGCCGCCAGTTCATAGCGTCAGCAACTGCACTCGCAACCCTCCCCAGTTCACGTGCATTTGCCGACGCAAACGCTGACCTCTTGTCTGCACAAGAGGTCAGCGTCCAACTTTTGCCGGATAACTATGGTCGGACGACACTTTGGGGTTTTAACGGGAATGCGCCAGGTGCCGAGATACGGGTCGCGCAGGGCGCGCGGGTCAAACGCATGCTCCGAAATACTCTGTCACAACCAACGTCGGTCCATTGGCACGGAATCCGCATCGACAATGCGATGGATGGTGTCTCGGGCCTCACCCAAAACGCCGTTCTGCCCGGCGCAGAATTCGACTACGACTTTGTCGCGCCTGATGCAGGCACGTACTGGTATCACGCTCACAACATGTCCACGCAGCAGGTCGCGCGTGGTCTATACGGCCCACTCATTGTCGAAGAGGCCGATAAAATCGACATCGACCGCGAAGAGGTTTTGGTCTTGGATGACTGGCTGGTCAATCCCGATACCGCCCAGCTGGACGATAATTTTGAAGCGTCGCATGCCCTCAGCCATGCAGGTAGAATTGGTAACTTCATCACCACCAATGCGACCTACAATCTGGTCCTCAATACACGTAAGAACGAGCGTCTGCGTCTGCGCTTGATCAATGCATCGAACGCTCGGATCTTCCCGCTGCAACTGCAGGGTCTCGATGGATGGACGGTTGCTTTGGACGGTATGCCATTGGCGGTCCCCCAGAAAGTGACGGAAACGCTCGTTTTGGGGCCTGCCCAGCGAGTTGACCTGATCGTCGATGTGATTGCGGACGCAGGCGAGACGGCGCATCTTGTCCACCTCGGGCAACAAGAAGCATTCAGTCAGGTTGCGTTTGAAGTCGGCATTGGTGGTGCAACCACCAGACGGGCGGCACCTGATGCGCTGCCGCCGAACAGCTACACACCCGTGGATCTGGTGAAGGCGACCGCACTGACCTTGAACATGGAAGGCGGCGCCATGGGCGGATTGCGGGCCGCCACACTAGGTGGCGAAGAAAAATCGATGCGCGAGATTGTCGATGCTGGTCGGTTTTGGGCTTTTAATGGCGCCGCCGACGGAATGGATGGTCCACCTCTTGCGCGGGTGAGTATTGGCGAGCATGTTCGTGTGGCAATTCGCAACGACACTGCGTTTCCTCATGCGATGCACTTGCACGGCATGCATTTTCACGAAGTCGCCGAGGATGGTTCTCTCGGACCACTCCGCGATACGACACTTCTTGAAAGAAGCACCCAGCGCGAGATTGCATTTGTCGCGGATAATCCCGGAGAGTGGTTGCTGCACTGCCATATGCTGTCCCATGCCGCATCAGGGATGATGACACGGATTGTGGTGGCATGACACGCCGCACGCTGCTTTTCGGGTTTGGCTTTCTGGCCTTGGCGGCCGGAGGGGCTGTTGTTCTGTCGCAGTCAGAAGAAGAGGTTGCCCAAGCTCCAACGGATTTCCCAGTCGATATTGTAGCGGGGGCAGAGCTCTATGGACAGTATTGCGCGTCCTGCCATGGTGCAAACCTCGAAGGTCAAGAGAACTGGCGCAGTCCCGGAGCGGACGGACGCCTGCCAGCCCCGCCACATGATGAAACTGGTCACACATGGCATCATGCCGACAGCCTACTATTCACCTATACCAAACTTGGCGGCCGAGAGACTTTGGCTGCACAGGGCATGGATTTTGACAGTGGGATGCCCGGGTTTGGTGAACAACTCAGCGACGAAGAGATCTGGAATATCCTTTCCTACATAAAATCCACATGGCCCGAGCGCGTGCGTGCTGCTCAGGCTGAGCGCACGGCCGCTGACATAGCGGTGCAAGGAGATTAGCGATGAAGAAACTACTGATCAGTACAGCCATGTTGGTGATCCCGTTCATGGCGGTCGCCGATGAACTGACCGAAGACAGGATAAAAGAGCTCGTGCTGGAAGCAATTCGCGAAAATCCGGGAATTGTCTTTGAGGCCGCGCAACTCTTTGAAGAACAACAGCAGGCTAACCAGGCGCTGGTTGCTGCTCAGGTTCTGGCAACAGAGAGAGAAGCCCTTGAGCGCGACCCGAATGCGCCCGTGCTCGGAAACCCTGATGGCGACGTCACTGTGGTCGAATTCTTTGACTACAACTGCCCGTATTGTCGGCGGGTCAAGCCACATATGGAGGCCTTGCTTGCAGCGGACCCGAATGTACGTGTGGTCTACCGTGAGTGGCCGATTTTGGGCGAAGGGTCAGTCTTTGCGGCACGCGCTGCATTGGCATCGCGCAACCAAGGCAAATATGAAGAGTTTCACTGGGCAATGATGGAGCTGAGCGGTCGGGCAGAAGAAGCAAGTGTCATGCGCGCCGCCGAAGACATTGGCCTTGATGTCGTACAACTGCGCCGGGATATGAACGCGCCCGAGATCGACGAGCATATTGCGACGTCCATGCGTCTGAGCCGTGCAATCGGATTTAGCGGAACGCCCTCATTCGTGATTGGCGACAGTCTGGCGCCGGGCCTGATTGATGCTGACCAAATGATCAGCATGGTCAATCAAGCCCGCGCAAACAACTAAGCGGCAGAGGCTTCGTAGCCTGCACCAACGATCGCTGTTTGGACGTCAGATTGCGTAAGGTTGCTTTGAACAGTGACCAAGCGTAGATCAAGGTCGGTGGTGACAACCGCCGACGGATCTTTGGCTTTGATGCCCTTTTCAATTGCCGAGGTGCAATGGCCGCAACTCATTCTGGGTACGCTGAAAATCATATCGCTCTCCGTTCATCTTCTTCCCTTAAGATGCGGCTTCCAGTTGGTGGAGGGTCAACCCGAAATTTGTTAAATCTGAAAAAATTCCAACTTAGGCCTTGAGCTTCCAGTGGCTGGAAGCCTTATCTCTATCGCGAGAGTTCACAGGAGCCGCACGATGACCGAACAAGAAACCGTCAATTTATCCATCGAAGGCATGAGTTGTGCTTCCTGTGTCGGCAGGGTCGAGCAGGGGTTAAACGGTGTGGATGGCGTGACCAAGGCAACCGTTAATCTTGCGACGGAGGCGGCGACGGTGACGGTTTCTGGGCCGGACGGCCTGAAATCCGCCGTCAATGTTTTGACCGACCTTGGATATCCCGCCCGTACGTCGCGTATCACATTGAACATCGCATCAATGACATGCGCGTCCTGTGTTGGACGTGTCGAGAAAGCCTTCATGACGGCACCCGGCGTGCTTGAGGCGTCGGTCAACCTCGCGGCGGAAAATGCAACTATTGTGTATGTCACCGGGGCGACGACAGCCGAACACCTTGTCGCTGTCAGCAGCGACGCTGGCTACCCGGCCGAAGTCGCGCAAGCAGACGCGCAGGCCTCGCGTTCAGAGCGCAAAGCCGATGAAGCAAAGGCCCTCCTGAATCGCGTTGTTTTCGCAGCCATCCTTACTGTGCCCGTGTTTGTTCTGGAAATGGGTGCGCATACAATCCCCAGCTTTCACCATCTGATCGAACGTACCATCGGCATTCAAACATCTTGGCTCATTCAATTTGTTCTTGCGACGATTGTTCTCTTTGGCCCGGGGTGGGGGTTCTTCGCTAAGGGTATCCCCGCTCTGCTGAGACGTACGCCTGATATGAACAGCCTCGTGGCTCTCGGTACAGGTGCAGCATGGAGCTATTCGGTTGTCGCAACATTCCTGCCGCAGGTGCTGCCGGATGGTGTCCGTGCGGTCTACTTTGAAGCAGCAGCTGTTATTGTTGTGCTTATTTTGCTTGGGCGGTGGCTCGAGGCACGTGCCAAAGGAAGAACTGGCGCCGCGATTCAAGCGCTCTTGGGATTGCAAGCAAAGACAGCCCGCGTTTTGCGTGATGGTGAAACCGTCGAGGTCGACATCGACAGGCTTGCAATAGGCGATCTCGTCCTTGTGCGCCCCGGTGAACGGATTCCGGTTGACGGCGCCGTCACTGAAGGCAGCAGCAACGTTGATGAAAGCATGATCACCGGCGAACCGCTTGCAGTGCCAAAAAGCGCTGATGATTTCGTCACTGGCGGGACCGTCAATGGCACCGGCAGCCTGACCTTCGCAGCCACACGGGTTGGTGCAGATACGACCCTCGCACAGATCATTCGCATGGTCGAAGAGGCGCAGGGTGCAAAGTTGCCCATCCAGGGTTTGGTGGACCGCGTCACCATGTGGTTTGTGCCCGCTGTTCTGGCACTTGCACTGCTGACCGTTATTGTTTGGCTTTTGATCGGTCCTGATCCCGCCCTGACCTTTGCGTTGGTTGCAGGCGTATCAGTCCTGATTATCGCATGCCCCTGTGCAATGGGCTTGGCAACGCCCACCTCAATTATGGTCGGCACCGGACGGGCTGCCGAAATGGGTGTATTGTTCCGCAAAGGTGATGCGCTGCAGCATCTCAACGAAGTTGAAATCATCGCGCTGGACAAGACCGGCACTGTGACTGAAGGCCAACCAACACTCACAGACTTGATCACCACACAAGGCTTTGAACGCTCCGGAACCCTCGCCCTAATAGCTGCTGTTGAAGCGCAGTCAGAACATCCTGTTGCCGAGGCCATCGTGCGCTCGGCCGTCGAGGAAGGTCTGGATTTCCCCACTGCGACAGATTTCCGATCCGTGACCGGCTACGGCGTCGAGGCTATGGTCGACGGTCGAAAAGTGCTTGTCGGTGCAGACCGATTTATGGCGCAGCAAAACATCGACACCAAAGCGCTTGAGGCTGACGAACGCTCACTGGCAGAGCAGGGGAGGACAGCGCTCTACGCGGCGATCGACGGATCTCTGGCTGCCGTGATCGCTGTTGCTGACCCTGTCAAAGCGTCCAGTGCCAGCGTCATCGAAGCTTTGCACGCCCGCGGGCTCAAGGTCGCGATGATTACTGGGGACAAACAGGAGACGGCTGATGCCATCGGTCGTGCGGTTGGGATCGACGAGGTGATTGCTGGCGTATTACCTGATGGAAAGGTGAAGGCTCTTGAAAGACTAAGGCAAGGCGGACGCAAGATCGCCTTTGTCGGCGATGGCATTAATGATGCGCCTGCACTTGCACACGCCGATGTTGGGATTGCTATTGGTACAGGAACTGATGTCGCCATCGAGAGCGCAGACGTCGTGTTGATGTCCGGCGACCTGCGCGGTGTTGTGAATGCGGCCGAGGTGTCACAGGCGACAATGCGCAACATCCACCAGAACCTTATCTGGGCATTTGGATATAACGTTGCCTTGATCCCGGTTGCGGCAGGTGCGCTTTACCCGACCTTTGGATTGCTTCTGTCACCGGTTTTCGCTGCCGGTGCCATGGCACTTTCATCAGTCTCGGTTCTGACCAACGCCCTGCGTTTGCGGCGCATCAGGCCAAAAATGCCCGATGCAGCGCCACTCAAGGGCAGATCACCCCAATTGACAACGCAGCCCGCAGAATAGGAGTTCGCAATGAATATCGGAGAAGTTTCTGAACGCTCGGGATTGCCGCCAAAGACGATCCGTTACTATGAAGACATTAATCTCGTCCGCCCGCTGCGCAGTGACAATGGGTACCGCAGTTTCCGTGAAAGCGACATTCACAAGCTCGCGTTCTTGGGACGCGCGCGGGCTTTGGGGTTTTCAATCGAAGACTGTCGTACCTTGCTGAGCTTGTACGAAGATGAGACCCGCGAGAGTGCTCAGGTAAAGGCAGTGGCCAAAGAACATTTGACTGAGATCGACAACAAAATTGCACAGCTCAAATCTATGCGCGAGACCCTGTCTCATCTCATTGAGGCCTGCCAAGGCGACCATCGCCCTGACTGTCCGATCCTGAAGGGTCTGTCGCGGGGCATCTGACCTCATGGCCAAATAGATATCGATTTTTCTGGTTTCTTGGAACCCTCCAGCACCCGATAGTTGTTCTTCCTCTATCAACCGAAAGAGGAGGAAATAATGTCGGCCAAGGCACGCTATGACAGCCGGTCCTCAGACGATGGACCACTTGTGCATTGCCTGCACGAAGAAGCGACAGGGTCTTGGCAGTATGATTGTGCAGACCAAGACCAGAAATCCTGTGTGGTCATAGATCCCGTTCCTGATTTTGATCCGGCCTCTGCAAAAACATCAACCAAAAGTGCCGGGGGCCGTTTTACGACTTGTAAAAAGTGAAGGATACAAGGTCGACTGGATACTCGAAACACATCCTCATGCGGACCAGCTGACCGCGGGGCATTGGTTGGCAGAACGCACTGGAGCCCCACACGGGATCGGGCCAAAAGTTGAAGACATCGCTGACCTTTGGAGAGAGTACTATAACCGGCCCAACTCCTTGCTCAGATGCGTGAGCGAAGCTTGCGATCGCTGTATTGCAGCTCTGACGGCGTGCGTGGTCGTGGTGCTCCCATGACGAACTTGTCCCATAATGCTTCCTTCCATTCTTGCGAAAGGATCACACCATCAAACCGTGGGATCAAACACCTAGTTATCGCCCTTGGTGGTGGAAGCCGGCATCTATGCTTTAGCCTATATGATTGGCTTGAGATTAGGTGTGGGTGAATTCCAGTCAAATACAGCGCTGTCTTCTAGGGATATTCTTCATCTCACCTTGGTTACATACACCTCATTGGGGCGGGGAGATGTTGTAGCAAGTGGTCACCTGCTCTTCGTTTCCGGACTTGAAGCTTTGAACGGATTCTTGCTGATCAGTTGTTCGGCATCATTTATTTTCGTTCAAATGTCAGGAAGAAACAAAAAAATCTGAAATCTTTTGGAACCCTACCGCGCGGGAAGGTTGTTTTTTCATCACAGTATCTTTGATGGAGGCAACAAATGTCTGATTTCACAAGCCGGGACGCATCCAACCCGTCGCAGGGTGGTGCCCACACAAACAGTCAGCATAACGCTGATCATGGCGACACGCATTCAGGTTCGTCCTATGTCAGGTTCTTTGCCATGGTTGGCACATCGACCGTTTTGATGTTCGGCCTGATGTACATCAATTCATATTCGCTTGAGCATCTTTACTGGAGCGAAACGCGCTTTTACATGACCTTTATCATGGGTGCGACTATGGCTGTCGTGATGCTGTTGTTCATGCAGAACATGTACAAAAACGCGTCGGTCAACATCGCCATTATCGGCGGCGCGGTCCTCATGTTTGCGGGTGCCCTGTGGCTGGTGCGAAGCCAGGAAACGATCCAAGATGAAAGCTGGATGAGTGCCATGATCCCGCACCATTCAATCGCAATCATGACAAGTGAGAGGGCCGAAGTAACCGACCCGCGTGTCAGCGCGCTTGCGGCGGAAATTGTGACAGCGCAAAACCGCGAGATTTCTGAGATGCGCTATCTGATTGATGATATCGCAGCGAATGGTGAGGCACGACCAGAGTGGCCATTGGGTGAAGCTAAGGGACCCGCGCAGGTGGAGAACCTGCAAGACGCAATTGCAACACCGGTCATTGCGGGGATACGTCCGGCACCGCTGGCGACTGATGAAATCAGTTCTGCGCTTGGTTCAGCGGGTGAATGCAGCTTTATTCGCGCCGTCAATGCAAACCCGATTTTGGTGACTGATGGCAATGGCACCGGCGTGGCAAAGATTTCTGGATCACTTGTGACTTTCGTCGCTGACAGTCCGGCCAACTCTGGTGGCGTGCTGGCGGCTGATGGCGGTCAGATGACCCTTGCGCCAGGTGATGTGGACGGTGATGACGCGACCCTGCTGTTTGAGTTGACGGGCTCGCAGCCGTTGGCTGTTGGTTTCACCGGTTACTGGACCTGTAGCAACTAGAAGGAAGGTGAACATGCCCAAGGATATGAAAACGAACGGCAAAATTGCGATCCTTCATCGGATGGTCATGGAAGAGCATGTTTGCCCCTATGGCCTGAAATCCAAGGACCTTCTGGAGCGGCGGGGGTTCGACGTGGATGATCGCCATCTGACGACGCGCGAAGAAACGGATGCGTTCAAAGAAAAACATGACGTCGAAACGACACCGCAGACATTTATCGATGGCGATCGCATCGGTGGATACGATGCCCTGCGTGAATATTTTGGCGATGACGTGCCGGATGAGGATGCAACAAGCTATCAGCCAGTAATTGCCATTTTTTCCGTCGCATTCCTGATGGCGCTGGGGTTGAGTTGGGGGTTTTACGGTACGGTCGCGACAGTCAGAGCGTTTGAATGGTTTATTGCTATATCGATGTGTTTTCTTGCCGTGCAGAAACTGCAGGATATCGAAAGCTTTTCGACCATGTTCCTGAACTATGACCTGCTTGCCCAGAAATGGGTGCGGTACGGATATGTCTATCCGTTCGGAGAGGCCATCGCCGGGATCCTGATGGTGGCTGGGGCGCTGGTCTGGGTCAGCGCACCCATAGCACTCACAATCGGGACGATCGGTGCAGTCTCGGTGTTCAAAGCTGTCTACATCGACAAGCGCGAATTGAAATGTGCCTGTGTCGGTGGCAGCTCGAATGTGCCGCTTGGGTTTGTGTCTTTGACAGAAAACCTGATGATGATCTTCATGGGCCTGTGGATGCCCGCGCGGGCATTGGGGTTAACATAGAGACTTGCGTCGGCAGTGGGCAGGAAGACTATTCGGCAGTTGTAAGCGCAGGGCGGTTGTCGGACTGCTCCCTGTTTGACCATATTCCTTGCGGGGCATCATTGCTGCCATTGGGAAACAAAGTCCGCACAATCAGTCTAAGTGTTTGATTGCTAGACCTTGTCATGCCCCTGAGAAACAAACGGGTGATGTTCGGGACGGCCATCTTGATGCTCTCGAAGTCGTGAGAATAAATAGTTTGACCTTCCACTGACAGGAAGTCTTACGGATGTGGAAAGTGCTTGGGGTGCTAGCCGAATCGTAGGGTCAGTTAACGAAATCGTTGCCATGCTTCGAAAGATGGCGGCGGACATTCTGTAAACTTGATCTGACCGATAGCGGTAAGCTCAGGCAAGCCGAAAACCTCTACACCAACAATGTCCTTCGCTTAATCAGGAACAACCTATCATGCTCTCCCGTCGTTCATTCCTCGAAACGTCTTCGTCAGCTTTGTTAACATCAGTCAGTCTCGGTTCGGGAATGGCGCAAGCTCAGACCATTCAACCGCATCAATTAAGAGTTGGGATGCGCACGCTTGATGTGAGCGGCAGGGCCGCGACGGTTTTTGGGATCACCAACGCACAAGGCAAGCAGGGACTGGATATTTTCCAGTCGGATGGCTTTAATGTTCAGGTCACCAATGATCTGACCAAGTCAACCGTGATCCATTGGCATGGATTGACACCACCTTTTGCGTCAGACGGAAGCAATGTCTCCCAAGCTGTCATTCAGGGCAGTGGATCGCACGACTACCAGTTTGATCTGGAGCGGGCCGGTACGAACTGGATGCATTCGCACCACGGATTACAAGAGGCCAATCTGATGGCTGCACCCTTGATCGTGCGCGCCGATAATGAACGCGACATCGACCGACAAGACGTGACTATACTGTTGCAGGATTTCAGCTTCACCCCGCCTGAGGAAATTTTTGCGGGATTGCGTGGTGGCACGATCGCCCCGGTTGGCTCTGGTATGGCGGCAATGGACATGGGCATGGTGCGTGGCGGGAATGCCAGTATGCCAACCATGGATCATAGCCAAATGAACATGACCCAACCTATGGCAGGCATGGATCACGGCCAGATTGATATGGGCGAGATGGACCTCAACGATGTCACGTTTGACGCATATCTCGCAAACGATCGCGATCTAACTGACCCCGAAGTGGTGCAGGTCGATCGTGGAGCCAAAGTTCGCCTCAGGATCATCAACGCGGCGTCTTCGACCAATTTTTGGGTCGATCTAGGCACTTTGAATGCGAGCCTCATGGCCGTTGATGGCATGAACGTGAAGCCCGTCTTCGGGCGGCGGTTTGAACTAGCAATGGCCCAGCGACTCGACATCGATATTCAGGTGCCACAGTCTGGTGGCGCTTTCCCGATACTCGCACAGCGTGAAGGTGACCGAACCCGCACTGGCATAATCTTGGCAACGCAAGGTGCTGAAATAACGCGACTGCAAAATGAAGCGGAAACAACTGTTGCTCCCGTCCTCCTTGATCTGGAACGGCAACTTTCGGCATTGAACCCCCTAGCAGAACGCCCAGTTGAACGTAGATTTGCGGTCGATCTGACAGGTGACATGACGTCTTATGTTTGGGGTATCAATGGTGCCGCCTTTGGCGATCATACACCCTTGGACATGGGATTCGGCGAACGTGTGGAAATTGTCCTTCGCAACCAAACAATGATGTCCCATCCAATGCATCTGCACGGCCATCATTTTCAGGTGGTAGGACTGGGGCAAAGTCGATTGCGCGGCGCTATGCGTGATACAGTCATTGTTCCACCAATGGAGAGTGTGACGATCCAATTTGATGCGGACAATGCTGGTGAGTGGCCGCTACACTGTCACAATGCGTATCACCTCGAAGCCGGTATGATGACGACGGTAAGGGTCGGCTAGAAGAGATTTCCGGCAGGTAGCAATTTCTTCGGCTGCTTCAGAATAGCTGTCCATCGCCGTATACGTCCAAAGTGCGCGGCAAGATGTCTCAAGCGTGCGGGTTATCTTGGTCGATACCTCAATTACCGTTACGTAAAATTTTTCAGCCAGCACAATGGCAAAACAAGTGCGGGTTTGAGGGTAATTGCGACGTGTGTGATGACATTGTATCAGGCCGTGTGCACGAAATAGGGGGCTGTCATGCGGTTTTGGGAGACGGTTGGACTTATTCTGGTACTGTCCGCGGTTGGACTGACCTATGAAATTGCAGCCGGCCGCGTTTTGGCCCCGTTTTTTGGGACGTCGCTGGTCACTTGGACCACTGTAATCGCGACGGTCTTGGCTGGGTTTTCATTGGGTAGCGCACTCGGCGGGTTGATTGCAGAACGCGAGCGAGATGTCGCGGCGCAGATCGTCAGGAGAGCTCTGATAGCTACTGCATTGCTGATGGCGTTGTCACCGACAATCCTTTCGATACTGTATGGGCTAGGAGCGCGTAATACGGGTGGGATGATCCTGTCGGTTATTGTGGCGTTCTTTCCTGCGTCAGTGCTTGTCAGCTTTCCTTCCCCTTATTTGGCCAAGCTGGCCGTCGAGGCGCGGCCCGGCCGAGAAGGGTCATCGCTCGGTGTTGTGCTGGCGGCCGGTTCATTGGGTGCCATCGCAGGGGCGGTTCTGGCAGGGTTTGTCGCATTACCCTTTCTGGGATCAGCACTGACCTTTGCAGGGTGCGGGGCGATTGCTTTGCTGTGCGTGCCCTTTGTACGCGGTGGACGGCAGAGTTTGATCGGAGTGATCGCACCTGCTGGATTGATCATCGCATTAGGCCTTACGAATGGGCCGGTCTGTCGATATGAATCAGGCTTATCCTGCATCGACGTCGGCCAGCGCAACGGTGAAATCCGCCTATTTTCAGACCGCATCACGCAAGCAGCAGAGCGGATAAATCCCAATGCTGCGTCTTCACAGGAAGATCCATTGGTCTTGCGTTATACGCAAATGCTATGGGCGCGCATGTCGCTTGATCTGCCTACAGATGCAAACGTACTCTTTGTGGGTGGCGGCGGGTATACGTTGCCAAGTCAGTTGTTGAGTATGCGCCCACTAGCACGAGCCGTAGCGGTCGAGATAGACCCGCTTATAACTGCAGTGGCGAAGGAAAACCTCCCTTGGGCCGGCTCTGTAATCCGAAATAACAGACGGCTCGAGATCGTTCATGCGGATGGGCGAAGGTTTATCAATGAAACAGAACGCCAGTTTGATGCGGTTGTTATGGATGCGTTTTCATCCGGATCTGTCCCCGCCCATCTGGTGACGCTGGAGACCTATCAGCGACTGCGCGAGATTGTCGCCGGACCAGTCTATGTGAACCTAATCGACAAGCCAGACGGACGGCTGGCCCGAGGCACTTTTGCCATCCTTTCGCAGCTTTATCCGCACGTATCCGCAGTCATGGGACCCGTTAGTGCGCGCGGCTACGCCAATACTATCCTGATAGCGTCTCCTGTACCGCTTCCGCCACTTGACGGAATGCCGAGTGAGTACATGGATACAACAATCACACCAAGCCGCCCATTTACAGACAATCGTGGCTGGATCGGGCATCGCTAGGTTTAACGAACACGCCTTCTGTCGCACCTCCGACAACCTTTACCGCATCATCATGTATTAGAAGAGAGCATGTGCTCAGCGCAAAGCAGCCTCGTCCAGGACTGCCATCACGGCGGCCGTTGATAACACCTCTGATAGAATGATCCCATCAGGCGCATTTGGCCCATACACAATATTGAACGGAATCCCAAAACGGTCATGAGACTCCAGATATCGCGAAATGGCGGGGTCGGAACGTGTCCAATCAGCTTGCATAGCGATGACATCGTTACCTTGAAGCCGGTCAAAAATAGGTGCGCGATCTAGGACCAATGCCTTGTTTGCCTTACAGGTCAGACACCAGTCTGCGGTAACATCGACGAAAACCGTCTTGCCTTGGGACACAAGGCGGGGGATCTCGCCACGGTCGAAGACGACCCAATCCTGATCAACCTGTTTCGCCTCTGCTGGCGAGGTCACGCTACCGGTCATGGCAAGACCGAAAATCGCGATGACGGTGAGTGAGACAACTCGGGTCAAGCTACCAATCTTTGGAATAGCTGCAATCGCCACGAAAAGGGTCGCCAAGCCAAGCAAAAATGCTGCGGCCTGCACCCCCGCTACGCCGCTTAGGACCCACAATAACCAAGCCGCCGTTGCCGCTAAAAGCAAGCCCAGAACCCATTTGATAACAACCATCCAGCGTCCGGGCTTTGGCATCAGTCTGATCAAAACGGGCTTCCATGCAAAAAGCAGATAAGGCAGGGCGAGCCCAAGACCCAACGCAGTAAACACTACAATCACGTCAACGGGCTGCCCTGTTAGGGCAAAAGCAACAGCTGTGCCAAGGAAGGGTGCAGAGCACGGTGTGGCCAATACGGCTGCGAAAGCACCTGTGGCAAAGTCCCCGCCATATCCTTCGCGCCCGCCAGATCGCGCCAACCGCGTTTGCAATCCGGATGGCAATGAAATCTCGAATACGCCGAACAGATTTGCCGCAAAGACCGCGAGCACCAGAAACATGATCGTCAGGAATATTGGGCTTTGAAACTGCACACCCCAGCCCACGGTGATCCCAACGGATTGCAGTGCCAGAATTGTAGCCGAGAGCACCCACATGAAGGCCAAGACGCCAAGAGCTGACATCAGGAAGCCGTAGCGGATTTGTTGCGCAGGTTTGTCGGCTTGGTTCAACACTGACGTCAGCTTGATGGAAAGAACAGGCAGCACGCAGGGCATGACGTTCAAGATCAATCCACCGAGCAGCGCAAACATGGCGATTGTAATGATTTGAGACAGGTCGGGCCGACCCTCTGTCAGTGTGAAAGGTGCCTGCGGTACATCTTGCGACCAAGCTGGGTTTGCCGTGACAGAACGTGAGCCATCTGTCAGCGTTACCTGTACCAGTGGAACAACAGCATCGCGGGCGTAAAGGGGCAGCTTTGCCCATACTTCCGTTCCAGAACTATTGGTTCTGATATCAGGCTTACCAAAGGTGAAGCTAGGACCCATTTCAGGAAAAACATCCGGCGCAACAAAGCGGTTCTCGGAACTGGCAGTCACATAAAGCGCATCATCGGTGATGACTGCTGTTTCGACAACGATGTCGCTTGCAGCAGGGTCCAAGGGAACCTTGCGCGCGTACTCAGTAATCAGATCACCCGCATTCAGGTCGATCCCGACTCCAGCGGGCAGTGAAAGGCTTAAGGTGAAATCATGTGGAACACAGATTTCGGAGCATGTCAGCAAGGTTACGCTCGCGTTTAACAGCGCCGGCTCACCGGCTTCTTGCAAATGAATCTGAACAGGCAGGACAACCCGGTCGTGATAGCCGAAATTTTCGATGCCAAACGCGGTGAACCTCTCGGGGGCAGGCCATAGTATTTCTGCACTGGCAAGGTTCTGCGACCCATCCCAAGAAATTTGTGGTGGCAAACCAACCTCGCCCGGTGAGCGCCAGTATGCTTTCCAACCTTCCTCAAGTTTGAGGTCCAATCCAAGGGAAAGCGTCGTCGCATTGGGAGGAACCGCATTCTCCACCGAAATCAACCGCGCGGTTATAGCAGGGTTGGTGTAGGGTTCCGAGACCTCAGCCACTACCATGGATGCCCAGAGGATACTCAGAACCGTGAATAAGAAATTTCGGCTGGCAGACAGCATTGATGTGCTCGCTCAGGTGATGTGATCAGTCCCAGTGATATACCTGTCGTCCTTCAATGAAGAGTTCAGAAATGTATCAAAATGTCTGACTGATGCGGCCTTTCGGCAGGGCTCTATCTATGCTTTTTAGGTGCTGATCGAACCCAAAAGGTAGATGATGAACATCAATCGACGGCAGTTGCTTATTGGATTAAGTGCGGCAGCGCTGCCCCAGCCAATACTGGCGGCAGAAAGCAGCGTTATCTTACGTCCTACAAGAGTGGGGTTGTCGGTCAACGGGCGCATGATCGAGATGCTGGGTTTCAACAACTCTGTCCCTGGTCCAGAAATCAGGCTGCCTCAAAACGACACCCTATCGGCCCGCCTTGAGAACACGCTTGAGGAGGGGACCATGATCCATTGGCACGGTATCAGGCTTCCCAATACGATGGATGGCGTAAACGTCCTCACGCAGGACGCGGTCATACCGGGCGGCAGTTTTGACTACCGTTTCGCCGTGCCGGATGCAGGGACATTCTGGTATCACTCACATTATCTTTCCCTCGACCAAGTCAGCCGCGGCATGTTTGGACCTTTGATTGTTGAAGAGCGTAACCCACCTGACGTCGATCAAGACATCACGATCCAGCTTTTAGATATTCTCACCGACGCAGAAGGCAATTTCGACCGTGCGTTTCATCCAGCTCACTACACGACAGAGGGGCGGCTTGGTGATGTCATGACGGCCTTTTCATCATCATCTCAGACGCGTGTTGGTGAGCGATTGCGCCTGCGGTTGATCAATCCGTCAGTTGATCGGGTGTTCAAGATCGCACTCCAAGGGTTGTCCGGCGTGGTCGTCGCACTTGACGGCATGCCACTGGCGGAACCGCAGCTACTGAGCGAACTGGTCTTAGCGCCGGGGCAACGCGTCGATGTGATTGGAGATGTTGAAGCAGATGTTCATGTTCTTGAGCAATCAGCATCCAAACCATTGTTGCTGACCAAGATCAGCCCATCCGGTTCCCGCGACGAAAGACAGACGGCATTCGCACCATTGCCACCAAACTGCCTGCCGCAGCCCGGCCGTATCACGCAAAGCGTTGATCTTGTGATGCAAGGCGGGGCAGGGGGAAAACCACATGGCGGCTTTGGCAGTTGGGCCTTGAACGATGTAAGTGGCCTGCCGCGGCAGCCGATCATATCGGCAGGGCGTGGTGAAACAGTCCTTATTCGACTGCGCAATGACACTGCTTTTCCGCACGGTATTCATCTACATGGGCATCATTTTTGGGAAACCGACGAAAGCCAAGCACCGACGGTCCTGCGCGACACGACGCTTGTTGAAGCAGGAGAAAGCCGAGAGATACTCTGTGTCCTCGACAATCCCGGCGCATGGTTGATTCATTGTCATATGTTGAGCCATCAAGAAGACGGCATGGCCACCTGGTTGCTGGTCGCGTAGCCTCAGGATGATGTACGGCTAGTCTTTGGCGGCGATAGGAGTTTGCCAAATTGTGCTGACAAGCCGAGCAGACACTGGTTCGTCGAGAATGGCGGCAAATTCGCTGCGCGCTACCGCATTAGCCTCACACAGTTGTTGAAGTTGTGCGCGCGGATGAGGGTCTATCAACAAGGCTTTTTCGAACATTTCAGTCTCTGCTTCAGTCAACTCACCATCGAGGAAGGCGCTCAGTTGTTCACTGTTTCGCGTCAATTCAATACCCCCGTGCTTAGCGTTCCTGTTTCATCCTGCGCCGGTATTTAGGGCTACAATTCATGTATAATTGCACTGCTCAGCCCACCCTTCTTCGCGCTCCAACGCTATGATCCTCGTAATCATTGAATCGCTGACTTGACCCTGAACCACCGTGCGCCCAACCACGAGGGCAGGCGTTCCCACCAGTGCCAGCGCGCGCGACAATGCGGCGCTGTTTTCCAATTCCTGAGAAACCGCTGTGCTATCGATGTCTGCGAGCAATTGTTCCTCATCGATCTCTAGATCCTGGGATAATCGGGCCAAGTATTCCGGGTTTGCGACAAATGGCGTTTTCATCAGCCTTTCATGAAACGCGACATATGCACCTTGTCGCTTAGCAGCCAGCGCTGCTTTTGCCGCAAGGCTGGACCCTTCGCCGAGTAAAGGAAGTTCATGCCATGCGACAGATATTTCATTACCCTTGGACTTGACTAGATCTGCAAGGCGCTTTGTTTGGACCCTGCAAAACGGGCAGTAATAATCTGAAAATGAAGCAACGGGGACTTGCCCAGGTGTGAGGTTCAACTCACCATATAAAGCACGACAGACATTTTCACCGATCCGTGCGTCTGCCCGCAGCTTTGCTTCTTTGACGGAGTCAGAACCAGCATTACTCATCCCCACAAAAGGGTCAAAGGAACCGCCACTCGTCTCACCAGCAACGAATTTTCGAAAGCCAATCGGCCGATTCATATCTACGAACTGAATTTCTTGTTGTATCAGGTTGGGTCCGTATTTGAGCGCAGTATACCCCGCCACAACGGCTGCTATCGTGATCAGAGTGCTGCGTTTTTTCTCGTCCACAATGCCCCTTCCAACTGACCTAAGCGCCTTTTAATAGGCATTGGGAGGTCATGTGATCAACTTTACATATCAATACAAAACAGTCGGCTCGGCTGGGTTACGCCGGTTTTCTTTGGCTTCTAGGATAGAGCCTCTAAGCAATCAAAACTTAAAGCGAGTGGCGCAAAATGGATCATGATCATTCAAACAATCCAACAAATGCTGATCGCATAACCCTGAGTAGCGCGGTCGCGATGGGCACTGGCGTAATGATTGGGGCGGGCATCTTTGCACTGACGGGCCAAATCGCGCAACTTGCCGGACCAATCTTCCCTTTGGCTTTCGTTGTCGGCGCGATTGTGACCAGTTTCAGTGCCTACAGCTACGTCAAGATGTCAAACGCGTGGCCTTCGTCTGGTGGCATCGCGATGATACTGCAAAAGGCCTATGGACCGGCAGCAATAGCCGCGGCTGCGGCACTGTTGATGGCGATATCCATGGTGATCGCAGAGAGCCTTGTTGCACGTACATTCGCAACTTACGTCTTGCGGCCATTTGAAATCTCTGATGGACCTCTGATCCCGGTGCTCGCAGTCGGCGTCATCGCCTTTGCCTTCATTGTGAACAAGTTTGGAAGCCGGTCGGTTGGTGCGCTTTCACTGGTGATGGCATTTTTGAAGATCGGTGGTATCGCCTTGTTCGGCATTGCAGCGCTGTGGGCGGGCGGCTTCACTTTCACCTCTGAAACCGAAGCGTCATTCGATGGCGACGTAGTTGGATTTGTTGCGTCCGTCGCACTCGCTATTCTAGCCTTCAAGGGTTTCACCACGATAACCAACAGCGGTGGAGAGATCGTGGACCCACATCGCAATGTCGGCCGAACCATCATGATCTCTATTGCTATTTGCGTCGTCGTGTACTTGCTCGTCGCGTTTGCAGTCGGTTCGAGCCTGACCATTGACGAAATCATTGCTGCAAAGGACTACTCGCTTGCCAAGGCGGCGGCACCTGTTTTAGGACAGACAGGTTTCTATTTCACTGTGGTTTTGGCTGCGGTCGCAACTGCCTCTGGCGTCCTGGCGAGCGTTTTCGCCGTGTCTCGCATGCTTACCATGCTCACTGACATGGAAATGATCCCGCATCGCCATTTTGGAATGTCGGGCCCGGTCCAAAGCCATATGTTGGTGTATACCGTCGTCCTAGCATCAATCCTGGCGGTTTTCTTTGACTTGTCCCGTATCGCTTCGCTGGGCGCATTTTTCTATCTTGTAATGGACATGATCGTGCATTGGGGTGTTTGGCGGTTCATGCGCCACGAGATCAAGGCAAATGGATTGGTCGTTCTCACGGCATTGGTCCTGGATGCTGTTGTGCTCGCAGCGTTTACGACAATGAAGCTTAGGTCTGATCCAGCCATCGTGGCAATCGCTGTCTTTTCAATCATCACGGTATTTGTGCTTCAAAGGATATACTTGTCTCGCTGGACCGCACCAGCGCATGAAGATGCGCATGCATGATTACAAATCGTTACAAAACTGTTTGTGGTCAGGGGGTTCGAGGCATGGACGATGTCACCTTTGTAAGCCATTTTCCACGTTGATCGCATTCACTTGAGAAATTCTTCATGACAAACACACCGCACAACATTGCACTTCTGGCAGCGACAGGCTCGTTGCTCTTGCTCTCAGGCGCATGGATCTTTCAGGCATTGGGCTATGCTCCTTGTGCGATGTGTATCTGGCAGCGTTATCCCCATGGGTTCGCCATTCTATTGGGATTGATTGTCCTGTTTGGCCTACGGCACACAGTTATCTATCTCCTTGGCGCGGCGGCTGCGGCGACCACAGCTGGATTGGGCATTTACCACACCGGGGTCGAGCGCGACTGGTGGGAGGGACCAAGCACCTGTACTGGGTCAGGTTCAGACATGTTCAACATGACTGCGGATCAACTGTTGTCGACGACGGAACCCTTGAACATGGTGTTATGCGACGAAGTGGTCTGGGAGTTTCTTACCCTTTCAATGGCAAGTTGGAATACGATCTTCAGTGTTTTGATCATGGTCCTCTGGATTGCTGCAGCGTTGACAAACCGATCGCGAGCATTGGTCTGAAGAACAGTCCCGCGGTGCAGAGCCCACTCACAGACGGATACCACCTATGCCGCAAGTAGCTCTTCGAAACACATTCTGGTTGGGATTCTTTGCCATCGTACTGTGGGCATGGTGGGTCATGTTCAACATGACGATCGCTCCAATGTCGATGATGCCTAGCAAGTATCTTGGTCTATTTTCGATGTGGGCGATCATGATGGCCGCAATGATGGGCCCAACTTTTGTGCCCACCATGCGGGCATATGAAGATTTGATCACCTCGGCGGATGGGACCAGATCAGGCTCCCTCGGGGTGGTCTTGGGTTTCTTTGTTGTATGGGTCGGCTTTGCCGGTTTGATTGCTTTCGCGCAGTATTGGCTGATCGAGGTTGGCGTACTGACCGCCATGGGACAGTCTGTCTCAAGTTATTTCTCGGCGGCGCTTTTGCTTTCGGCCGGTGTTTATCAGTTCACCGCGCTCAAGGACCGATGCTTAGATCATTGCCGGTCGCCAACATTTCAATTCCTCGCCCACTGGCGGACGGGGTTTTCCGGTGGGGTCTATATGGGACTGCACCATGGCGCGTACTGCGTCGCTTGCTGCTGGGGCCTCATGGTCATTGGCTTTGTTGGTGGCGTCATGGATTTGCTTTGGATGGGTGGAGCGACGCTTCTGATGACTTTGGAGAAACTCCCACAGGTGGGACGGTACCTGACGCGGCCACTTGGCATCGGCCTTATCTTGTGGGGCGTCTTCACCCTCATTCAATAAAGAGCGGCGACCGTCCGACAAGTGTTTTGGTACGCGCCGTATCCTTAAAAAAGAAAGACCAATGATGATCGGTTATCTTCCTTTTCCCGATATCGGGACCGAAATATTTGCGATTGAGCTGGGTGGATTCCGACTTGCGCTGCGCTGGTATGCGCTTGCTTACATCGTTGGTCTCTTTGTTGGTTGGCGCATTTGTGCAAGATCTATCAGCTGCGCAGATTTCTGGTCAAAGATCGGATCGCCGTTCTCAAAGCGCCAATTGGAAGACTTGTTCACCTGGATCGTCGCAGGCGTGATTATCGGTGGGCGGCTAGGGTTTGTGCTGTTTTACCAGCCAGAGTATTATCTCCAAAATCCCTTGGAAATCCTCATGGTCTGGCAAGGAGGCATGTCATTTCATGGCGGTTTTCTTGGCGTCGTTATCTCAACACTCATTTTCTGCCACCGTCAAGGTGTTGCGGTCTTGCCAACAGCGGATCTTTTGGCAATCGCTACACCACCCGGTCTTTTCTTGGGCCGCGTGGCGAATTTCACCAACAACGAATTGTGGGGTCGCCCAACAGATGTGCCATGGGGGGTGGCATTCCCTGGTGAGTTGGCGCAAGCCTGTCCCGGTGTTGTTGGTGTTTGTGCGCGGCATCCGTCTCAGCTTTACGAAGCCATTCTAGAGGGTTTGATACTCGGGGCATTACTGCTGTTTTTGGCTTGGCGGCGCGGTTGGTTGCGTTCTCCCGGGCGGCTCACTGGCGTGTTTTTGGTAGGCTATGGTGGCTCGCGCGTATTCGTAGAGTTTTTTCGGCAGCCTGACCTGCAATTTGTCACGTCTGATAATCCAATCGGTCACGCGCTGCACTTTGGCAACTGGGGCATTACGATGGGACAAAGTCTCTCCCTCCCCATGATATTGGTCGGTCTAGCGTTGATCCTGTGGCCTGCGTTAAGACCAAGGAAAGAAGCTCTACCGAAAAAGCCATGACTCACCTCAGTGCGATGTCTACAAAAGACTTCGTTTTTCGAAGCATAAAATGTCATGTCCGGTCACGATGCCTACCCTCTGTCATGGTTCGGCCGCGCACCCGTTTTTGTTGCTCCAGAATCTGCGGTCTTTGGCTGTCGGGATATGCTTCAAGCGGTGGCCGACCGCCGTAAAGGGCATGCAGCATAATATCCCGCGCGATTGGTGCGGCTGCACCTGATCCACTCCCACCGTGTTCGACGACCACGGCGATACTGTACTTGGGGTTCTCGATAGGCGCGAAACCAACGAACAACGCATGATCTCGCCGCTCCCAGGGAAGGTCTTCGTTCCGGATAATGCCAAGTGCCCGTTCCTCGGTCGTGATCCGACGGACTTGGCTCGTGCCAGTCTTTCCGGCCAAATCGTAACCTGCCGACAGAACGCGTGAACGGTATGCTGTCCCTCGGTTATGATTGACGACATCCGCCATGGCAGCACGACAGCGTCTTAGGGCATTTTCATTGATCGGAAGTCTTTCTGCTTCGGGCGGCGGCTCAGTCCAAAGTAACGATTTCACCAATCGCGGTGTGATGTCCTTCCCCGACGCAAGGCGCGCCGTCATGATCGCGAGTTGTAGCGGAGAGGCCAAAACATATCCCTGACCGATTGATGCGTTGACAGTGTCACCCACCCTCCACGTTTCATCGCGCACGCTTCGTTTCCACGTGCGCGTCGGATTGAGGCCTTCGGCTACCGCTGACAGCGGCAAGTCAGGACGCACGCCGATACCAAACCGGGCCGCCATCTGCGATATCGCGTCAATCCCGACGCGTTGGCTGATCTCATAGTAATAACTGTCACACGACTGCTTCAGGCTTTCGTGTAGGTTCATGTTCCCATGCCCGCCACGCTTCCAACAATGGAAACGTGTTTCACCTACATCCACAAATCCGGGGCAATAAACGGTCTCTTCAGGTGCCACGACACCCGCCTCAAGAGCTGCGAGGGCGACGATCATCTTGTAGGTTGATCCGGGCGGATAGGTCCCTTGAAAGGCTTTGGCCGCCAAGGGGCGGTATGGATCCTCATTCAGCTCGGTCCAATTTTGGACCGAAATCCCCCGAACAAACTGATTTGGGTCAAAGGTTGGCGCAGATGCTACGCATCGCAGTTCTCCGGTCTCGATGTCCATGACCACCGCGCTCGCGCTTTCGCCAGCAAGGCGCGCCTGTGCGTAGCTTTGCAAAGGTGTGTCGATAGTCAGCTGAACATCTGGACCAGCCATGCTGTCAACTTGGCCGAGTTCGCGAATGATCCGCCCATTCGCATTAACTTCGACTTGGCGTGTACCAGCGACGCCTCTTAGTGAACGGTCAAGCTTGTTCTCTACGCCTGTTTTCCCAATTTGATACCTCGGTATCCGCAATAGCGGATCGGGATCATTTGTGCGGCCGAGATCGTAATCACTGACCGGACCCACATAGCCGACGACATGTGCCAGATCGGCCCCAAGAGGATATAGCCGGGACAGTCCCACCTCTGAACGTACACCCGGCAGTGCCGGTGCATTGATGTTAATGAAAGCGACTTCGTCCCAAGACAAACGTTCCTTCAGTGTGACCGGAATGAATGGCGCTTTCTGTTCCATTTCAGAGAGCGCGCGCGCGATGTCGTCCGGATCAAGTTCAATTGCATTCGCCAGCCTGACTATAGTTTCAACGGGGTCACCGGTCTCTTCGCGTGTCATGACCAAACGATAGTTCTGTTCATTCTCGGCAAGCACGACGCCGTTGCGATCAAATATCAGGCCACGCGATGGCGGGATGAGCTGAATGTTGATACGGTTTTCTTCAGCCAGAAGCCGATATTGATCTGCGTTCTCGATCTGGAGTGAACGCATGCGCCATCCGATAATGCCCAGCACGCCGATCTGACCCATCCCAACAATGAGCGCGCGCCTTGAGACACCTCTGAACTGCTGGATTTGATCTTTAGTACTGCGGACCACGGAACCTTACCACGCATTCGGCTCCTAAAGCTTGACACGTCGCAAACGCAAAGCGTTCGCAATCACAGACACTGATGACAGGCTCATTGCTGCCGCCGCAATCATTGGAGACAGCAGCAATCCAAAAAACGGGTAAAGAATACCTGCGGCAACCGGGACACCAGCGGTGTTGTAGGCAAATGCAAAAAACAGGTTCTGCTTGATGTTGCGTACTGTTGCTCTCGCCAGTTTCCGCGCACGCACAAGACCAACCAAATCGCCACCAAGCAGCGTGATACCTGCACTTTCCACCGCGACATCGGCACCTGTACCCATGGCAATCCCAACATCAGCGGCCGCAAGGGCAGGGGCATCGTTGACGCCGTCGCCCGCCATCGCGACTTGCGCGCCACTTTTGCGAAGCTTATCGACCAGATCCTTCTTATCCTCTGGCAGAACGCCAGCGTAAACTTCATCAATCCCCAGCTTCCGCGCCACCGCTTCAGCCGTTTTCTGGTTGTCCCCGGTGGCCATAATGACCCGAAGCCCAAGACGATGAAGATCTTCGATCGCGCCTGCTGTGGTTTCCTTGATCGGATCGGCCACGGCCACGATTCCTGCGAATTTTCCATCAACCGCGACAAACATTGCCGTCTTCCCCGCCGCTCGAAGATCATCTGCGGTATTCTCCGCAAGTGTATGATCTACACCGATTTCGCGCATCATGGCTGGGTTCCCCAACGCTACGTCATGGTCTCGCACCCGACCTTGTACCCCTTTACCGGTGACGGCTTCAAATTCTGTTGCGTTTTCTAACGATAAGCCGCGCTCGCGTGCTCCTTCAACAATAGCTTCAGCCAAGGGGTGTTCTGATCCGCGCTCCAGTGCCGCGGCTAGGGCGAGCACATCGCTTTCTGACTGATCACCCATCACCACAACATCCGTCAGCTTTGGGCGTCCTTGGGTCAGCGTGCCAGTCTTGTCGACGATAACGGTATCAACGCGTGCCATCCGTTCGAGCGCCTCTGCATCTTTGATCAGAACACCGGCTTGCGCCCCCCGGCCAGCCGCTGTGGTGATTGAGATCGGCGTGGCCAAACCTAATGCGCAAGGGCAGGCGATGATTAGGACTGAAACGGCGGCCGTCACCGCAAAGGCCAACGCCGGATCAGGCCCGAACGTGAGCCAAACGAAGAACGAAACAATAGCGATCAGTACAACGGTTGGGACAAAAACCGATGAGACGCGGTCGGCCAATCCCTGAATAGGTGCGCGCGACCGTTTCGCCCCCGCAACCATATCCACAATCTGCGAAAGAACCGTGTCCGCCCCAACTTGCGTCGCGCGAATTGCCAAGGTGCCGTTCTTATTCAATGTCCCGCCCGTGACGCGATCACCTTCACCTTTTTCAACGGGCAAAGGTTCACCCGTGATCATGCTTTCATCGATTGAAGAGCGTCCTTCAATTACTTCGGCATCCACGGGAATGCTATCGCCTGGACGGACCCGCAACATATCCCCCTCAATGATATGTTCTAATGGTGCGTCATATTCCGTGCCATCGGGCAGGATGCGACGCGCCGTCTTGGGAGCTAGATCAAGCAAGGCTCGAATTGCGTCTCCGGTCCGTTCCCGCGCACGAAGTTCAAGCACTTGGCCAACAAAGATCAATGTAACGATGACGACCGCTGCTTCGTAGTAGGTGCCTACGCTCTCGCCCGTGCGATATTCATCGGGGAATATTCCGGGAAGGAAAGTCGCCGCCAGCGAATAGAGATACGCCGCACCAACGCCGAGCGCGATTAACGTCCACATGTTTGGCGACACGTTCTTGATCGAGTCTATACCCCTTCTGAAAAAGGGAAGTGCGGCCCAGAGTATGATTGGCGTGGCCAGTAGAAATTCGATGTAGATGGCTGTTTGATGGCCAATCCAATCACGTACCTGCAAGCCGACAAGCTCACCCATCGTCAATATGACCAACGGTACGGCAGCGACTGCACTGATCCACATGCGTCTGGTAAAGTCAGTCAATTCCTCGGAGGGTTCATCTGAAGGCACCATTGGCTCAAGTGCCATCCCACAAATGGGGCAGGCGCCTGGAGCATCCTTCAGGATCTCCGGGTGCATGGGACACGTCCATTGCGTGCCTGTCTCATCGACCATCTGTGTATTACGAGCATTTCCAGATGCATAGAAATAGGGATCCGCAGCAAACTTGGTTTCGCAGTTCTCCGAACAGAAATGGAGGCGTTCTCCGTCATAATCAGCGTGTCGGGTGCTTTCGTTCACTTCGACAGTCATGCCGCAAACGGGATCTGTATCTGTCCTTGCGCCTTGGGGCACTTGGGCTTGCAGATGCCCGTGATCGTGTCCCTGTTCGTGTTGGTGATCATTCGCCATTATCATGGTCCTTCACGTGCTTGACACTCACGAAGTTACTCATTCCAGCAACAGGAAGGTCAAGCTGGATGCCCTTCCGCAATTGTATCATTTCGTAACAACGAGGCGGTTATTCGCGATTTCTCGACAGCGACAGGTTAACCCAAAGTCAAAACCAGCTCGTCCGAAACTGACATAACAGGGATATGCAGGTTCTCCGGTGCTGGTCCTTTTCGAATGCGCCCCGCAGTATCGTAATGTGAACCGTGGCAGGGGCAGAACCAGCCGCCAAAGTCTCCGGCACCGTTGCCAAGCGGCACGCAGCCAAGATGCGTGCACACCCCGATCATCACCAGAAACGCGTCATGTCCGGGCACAACTCTGTTTTCGTCGGCAGCAGTATCCTCCCCGACAAGATTGGGGTTTCTGGCGCTGGTATCGGGCAAGTCGCTCAATTCTTCGGACCGGGCCTGATTGATTTCCTCTTCGGTGCGATGACGAATGAACACAGGTTTTCCGGACAGCATGATTGTGAGCTGAGTGCCAGGTTCGACGCCGGAAACATCGACCCTGATGCTCGACAACGCCAGCACATCGGCTGACGGATTCATCTGATTAATGAGCGGCCAAATTGCGGCGCCCACGGCAACTGTTCCTGCACCTGCAGTTGCATAATAAAGGAAGTCCCGTCGGGCAGGGTTAATAGATACATCATTTTCCATGATTCGACGGTAAATGGTTCCCACACAGGAAGGTCAATGCTGGTACCGACATTGGGTTTGAGACTGCGGCTGACGATATATTGAGCGGATCATTGCGCCTTTACTCGACCACGACGGTGCCAAAGAGCACCCAGTATGAGCGGTGCAGCTGTCATGAGACCTAATCCCAGAACGATCCATTCAGACGTGCCAAATTCGCCCGTCATTGCTTCGGCGCCGAAGTGTGCGAGAAGAAAGCTGGCCGGCAAAATTCCCGCCAGTGTTGCCACGAGGAAACGCCATAAATGTAACCGACTGAGCCCGGCTGCATAGCTCATTGCGTCAAAAGATATGAACGGCAACAGGCGGGAGCCAAAGACCGTGAGCATCAACATATTTTGAGATCCAAGAAGGCCATAAGTCGCTTTGTCGCCAAGCCAGCGCTCAACTTGATCGCGTGCAAAATAGCGTGCGATCAAGAACGCAATCAAAGCCCCCAGTTCTGACCCAATGGCAACATAGATGGCACCGGCAACATGGCCGTATGCTGCTCCGCTCACCAATGCGATTGGTGCGCTCGGGATTGGACTTGCAACGACTGCGGCAATCATTAAGACAACAATCAACGCTGGCCCCCAGGGCCCGGCGATGGCGATCCAGCTCTCGATGGTCTCGCGGTCAATTTGGGGCATGTACCCCATGATCCACGCGCCGATGGCGGCGACAACCGCAAGAACCAATAGCCAGAAACCCAGGTGGCGCAGTTTTTCATTTCTAGAGGGCATAGAGCATCACCAGAAAGAGGGCCGCTGAAACGTCGAAGACCACGCAAAGTGGAATGTACCAATGCGGGACCCGCGCACCAACAATTGGGCGATGATGCAGCAAATCCCAAATGGCATGCAAAGCCAAACCAAACGGGATTGCGATCCAGTGCCACAACAGACCCGCCAGCGCAGCTGCACCAAAAAGCACAGCCACCACGAGTTCCAGTGCCATCGTCTTGCGGTTGTTTGCCTGCGCGCCAAAACCTATATAGGCGCCCCCAATCAAGCTCAGCGTGATGGCCGAAATGGCTATCGAGACGTTTTGCGCAACGACCAAGTGAACAGGCGCTGAGACGATGAACAGCAAACCGCCAAGAATAGCGGGGCGGCGAACGTGAAATCCAGATTCCATTATAAACTTTCAGTAGACCCTGGCTTCTTCTTTGAGGGTTTCAGTAAGGGGAGGGTCAAGAACGAAATGCCTAGCTGACGCTAAATTGGCCCATCATGCCGCCGTCTTCATGCTCGAGAATGTGACAGTGGTACATATACGGCGCCGATCGTGAGGCTTGCTTTTCAAACCTGACAGCCAATTCTGACTGACCATTAACCAATACGGTATCTTTCCAGCCACGGTTCTCTGGCCGCGGCTGTTGTCCGTTTTCAGAAAGCACCTGAAAGCGAACGCCATGAACGTGGAATGGATGCATCATCAGGTCTCCTTGAACGACCCAGCGTTCAAGACTGTTGAGTGCTACAGAAAAGTTGAGTGCTGTTTCATCAAAAGCAACGTCATTGATTGAAAACTGCCGATTGGCTCGCGTCATCATCATGCCCATACCCATCGACATATCGAGCGAAAAACGTCTGAGGGGTGCGTCCGCAAAATCGAGGATTGGCAAGACGCCATCAAGGCTTTCAGGCAAGCCACTTATCCGCGCGGGCAGGGTGGTATCGACAGCAAATGGCAGAACGACAAATTGACCGCCAGAACGACCACCCATCATGCCACCCATCGCTGAATTTGCGATGTTGTCGGAGACAAGTGAGCAATCAATGCCATCAAGGAACTCAATGAGGACTTCCGCACGCTCGCCCGGCGCAAGAGTAAGGCCGCTAAGTGCAATCGGACGATCAAGATAGCCACCATCCGTCGCGATCAGATGCATGGGCCGGTTGTCCGAAAGTGAAAGCCTATAAATCCGCGCGTTGGAGCCATTGACAAGACGACACCGCACAATCCCCTTTGGCACGGCGGCAGTGGCACCTACTTGTCCATTCACCAGCATCGTATCGCCCAGAAAGCCATTCATGGCGTCATGCATGCCGCTGTTATATGTCATACGCCCGCGCCGGTTGAACTGGCGGTCTTGCAAAACAAGGGTCAGATCGTCGATCCCGTAAGCAGATGGCAGTCCGCGTCTGTCGTCCTGTCCGTCGGTGACATGTAACACACCGGCAAGTCCGAACATCACCTGTTCCGCCGTCGTCCCATGGACGTGACTATGATACCATGCCGTAGCTGGAGGCTGATCCAAGGATAAAACAGGACGCCAACTCTGTCCGGGCGCGATCGCTTGATGTGGCCCGCCGTCAACGTCGCCCGGAACAAGCAATCCATGCCAGTGAGCTGACACCGGTGCGCGCAGCTGATTTTCGACCTCGGCTTGCGTGTCTGCGCCAGTCATCAACCGCAGTGTTGGCCCCAGATAGTCTTGATTGTAACCGAGCGTGTCAGTGGTCGCGCCACCGTTGAAACGTGTTTTTCCAGCTTGCGCCCGCAATCGAAACCGCTGTGATCTGGTCGCATCCAAAAGCGGTGGATAAGTGAGGTGCTCACGCGTCTGAGCGGCAAGTTGTACAGGAAGTGCAGCCACAGCACCGAAACTGGCGCCACAAAGCAAAGCTTGTCTTCGGTTCAGCATCACCTGCTCACACAAGGCCGGCTGGCAACGCTGCCAGTGCCGTTTCAACATCAACAATGGGAAGACCAGCCGCGATCCAACCTGGTCCCAATGATGACCCCAGCATGCCTTCGGAAACATCAATGAACCCCGTATATCCAGCCTGTCTCAGACTGCGCATCACGCTGCCTGATCGCCCGCCAGTCGCGCAAGTCAGGGCAACGGGTCGCCCATCTGCCAGTTCTCGCGCGGCAAAGAGGCGGTCAGGAAACCGGTCTTCGTGCAAACTAATCGTCCATGCGCCTTCTGCCACGCCAGTCTCGTCCCATTCCGCGCGCGAACGCACGTCAATCAATCGAATCTGGTCTGCAATCAAGGCCTCATACGCCTGTCCCACAGACCAAATATCAGATGATTGCGCTGACAGGATTGACGGTATGGCAGCAGTACCGACTAACGCCGTCACCACCTGGCGGCGCGTGAGAAAATGTACCATTGCGGGCCTCCTGTCTTAATTGTCATCACCATGATGATCTGCGACGCCGCCATCGGCCATGCTGCCCATGGCCCCGATCCGCGCCCCAGCTGCTTGCATCTCTTCTTGCGTGACTTCACCGTCAGCGTCTGCATCAAGATGTTGGAAGCGATCAATCATGCGGTCGCGTACCGCATTGGTGTGCAGCGCCTCAAATTCCTGAAGCGTCAAGGCACCATCCGAGTCTGCGTCAAACTCCTGCATTTTGACGTCCATATGCGGGGCCATATTCTCTGGGTCGCCGCCGGGCATCATCATGCCGATCATATCACGGTCCATCATTCCCATCCGTTCGCCACCATTCATCATGGCCATCTGTCCGTTGCCGCCCATCATGGTTTGATGCATTTGCATCATCATCTTCATCATGGATATCATGTCACCGGTCATCATACCCATTTGTGACGTGTCGCTACCAGGTCCCATGCTGCCACCGCTGTCTGCGTCAGACATCATATCCATCTGTGTTTCTGAACTCTCGCCCGGATCTTCATCAGCTAGAGCAGCCTGTGACACTCCGGCTGAAATCAGCGCAGCCAGTACCAAAACGCGTTTAATCAACATCTTCTTTCCTTTCTATTTGCTGAACAGATATCGGGACCATCAGCGTTTTAATAAAGGTCTGAAGCGTGAGTGTTTTGTAATGTTATGTCTCAGATTTTGGTTACAAATGGTGACAAACCCACCCCTAACAGCCTGCAGCGTCACTTGATACGGTCCGGGTAACCTGCGTTCGCGCGGACATTTAGCCGAGGGCATTTTCACATGACACCAGAGATCGGTCACTTCGCATTGGCACTCGCACTTGCCATGGCGATTGTTCAGAGTGTGCTGCCAATACTGGGTGCTGCGCGCGGTAATATTCTATGGATGCAATCTGCAAAGTGGTCATCACTGGGCCAGGTTTTTTTCACATCTATCGCGTTCTTCGCCCTGCTTCAGGCCTTCGTCACGAGCGACTTCACCGTCAAAAATGTCGTTGAAAACTCGCATTCGCTCAAACCCATGCTGTTCAAGATCGCAGGCACCTGGGGCAGTCACGAAGGGTCGCTTTTGCTTTGGGTGTTGATCCTGACAGTTTTTGGTGCCGCCGTTTCGGTATTTGGCGCCAACATTCCTGATAGCTTGAAAGCGCGGACCCTCTCGGTGCAAGCGTGGATCAGCGTTGGTTTCATCACGTTTATGCTGTTCACATCAAACCCTTTTGACCGCGTCTTTCCGCCCCCGATAGATGGTCAAGATCTGAACCCATTGCTTCAGGACGTCGGTTTGGCAATGCACCCGCCACTTCTTTACATTGGGTATGTTGGGTTTTCGATTGTATTTTCCTTTGCCGTCGCGGCCTTGATCGAAGGGCGTGTAGATGCGGCCTGGGCCAGATGGGTCCGCCCCTGGACACTCGCCGCTTGGCTAAGCCTGACCGCTGGCATCGCATTGGGGTCTTGGTGGGCATATTACGAACTGGGCTGGGGCGGCTGGTGGTTCTGGGACCCGGTCGAGAACGTCAGCTTCATGCCTTGGCTCATGGGCACAGCCCTTCTTCATTCTGCAATCGTTACAGAGAAGCGGGATGCCTTCAAAAGCTGGACAATCCTCCTTGCGATCCTGACATTTTCGCTCTCGCTATTGGGAACATTTATTGTCCGGTCGGGACTTTTGACCTCCGTTCATGCATTCGCGGTCGATCCCGAGCGTGGCTTGTACATCCTGGGTCTTTTGGCGGTGTCGATCGGTGGCTCTTTGGCGCTCTTTGCGTGGCGCGCACCGGTGATGGAGCCAGGTGGCATCTTCAAGCCAATCAGCCGGGAGGCCGGCTTGCTCATAAACAACCTACTACTCGCAACGGCGACCGGTATCGTTTTGTTTGGCACACTCTACCCGCTGTTTTATGAAGCATTGACCGGCGGCCAAAAACTGTCTGTCGGACCGCCATTCTTTAACGCAGCCTTCATTCCGATTATGTTGCCACTCGTTTTCGTGATGGGCATTGGGCCGTTCTTGTCCTGGAAGCGTGCTGATCTGCCGGGCGCTCTTCAGAGGTTGCGGTTCGTTGCGGTGCTGGCCGTTTTGGCGACACTTGCGATCTGGTACATTGTCCGCGGTGGCCCGGTCCTTGGTTATTTGTCCATCCTTCTTGCCATTTGGCTTTTCGTGGCCACGCTGAAGGAATGGACGGTACGGATCAAACTGTTTGATGTGCCGTTTGCTGAATCGCGCAGGCGTGCAGCAAACCTCCCCAGATCCACTTATGGGATGACACTCGCGCATGCTGGCCTTGCCGTTGCCATGTTTGGCTTTATTGGTTCAAGTGTTTGGAAGACGGAGGAGATCGTCTTTGTTAAGCCGGGCAGCGAGATCGAAATCGCCGGATTTAACGTAACATTCGAGGGCCTCGAACGCGTTCGTGGACCAAACTACGTCGCCGATCAGGGCAGGCTGACTGTCATACAAGATGGGGAGTTCGTAACGGAGCTCTTTCCAGAAAGTCGCTATTATCCGGTGGCGGAAAGCAACACCACCGAAAGTGCCATTCGCTCGACGATGGCCGGTGATCTCTATGCCTCTATCGCCAGACCAGCATCAGAGGAAGCCGGGGCAGGGGGCACATTGACGTTGCGTATTCTCTACGAGCCTTTGGTCAATTTCATCTGGATCGGATCAGCCATGCTTGTTCTGGGCGGGGGTCTTTCGCTATCCGACCGGCGCTTGCGCGTTGGCGCGCCACGTCGTGGTTCGGAGAAAAAAATATCAAATGCGTCCAAGGTCCCGGCGGAATAAGTATGACGCGTGCGCTGGCTCTTATTCCGCTTTTGATCGCGCTCGTCTTTGGGGGCTTTTTCTTGTGGGGACTGGATCCGGACCGGGATCCAAATGACATTCCTTCTGTTTTGATCTCCCAGCCAGCGCCGGAATTCAACCTCCTGGAAGTCGATGGGTTGGCGACGCCCAGTTTCTCGCAGGCTGATCTTGTTGGCAATCCTGGCCCTGTGATCGTGAATGTCTTTGCGTCGTGGTGTGTGCCATGCCGTGCCGAACATGCTGTGCTGACCCAGCTCGTCGAACGTGAAGGTCAGCGGCTTTTCGGGATCAACTACAAAGACAAGCCCGAGGACGCTGTTCGCTGGCTGACCGAACTTGGGAACCCATACGAAATGATCGGCGCGGACAGCACGGGCAGGGCTGGGATCGAGTGGGGCATTTCCGGTGTGCCTGAAACATTCATCGTCGGGTCAGACGGCACTGTTCTATACCGTTATGTTGGCCCGGTCGTGGGAGATGACGCAGTCAAAAAGTTCAGAGAAGCGCTGGATCAGGCCGGCGCGATGGAAATCGAGGCAGGCGGATGAGACATCTGATATTACTAATATTCCTCATTCTGCCCATGGCCGTTTTTGCGGTCGAGCCTGATGAGATATTGCAAGATTCCGTGCTGGAGCAGCGCGCACGAGAAATATCAAAGGAACTGCGCTGTGTTGTCTGCCAAAATCAGGACATCGACAGCTCAAATGCTGGCGTTGCGCGTGATCTGCGCATTCTGGTCAGAGAGCGTCTGGTCGCCGGAGACAGCGACGAGGAAGTGATCAACTATGTCCATTCACGCTATGGTGACTACGTTTTGATGCGCCCTCCGTTCAATCTTTCGACAGCAGCACTGTGGCTTGCACCTTTTGTCCTTGCCTTGTCCGCTCTCCTGATTGGATGGAGCGTGTTATCGGCGAGCCGACGACGAAAGACTGCAGCCGGCCTTTCTGCTGCCGAAGAAGACGAAGTGGCGCGCTTTATTGAGCAGAATAAAGTGAGCAAAGAAACATGATCTGGCTGTTTTTCGTACTTCTTTCCCTAATGGCTCTGTCGCTCATGGTGCTGCCGCTTCGCACCAAATTGCAACCCTCCGCCGTTCCTGAAGACACGACGCCAGCAGTGCTTTTGGATCAGTTGAAGGAGGTGAAACGCGATCTGGAACGTAACATTATCTCTGAAGTCGAAGCGAAAGCCGCCGAGCAGGAGATCAAGCGGCGCATCTTGATGCAGGCACGCAAGTCAAGCTCACGCAGCACTACAACCAATACCGGCGGTCGTGTTGGTGTGATCTTGGGTGCTGTCTTTGTGCCACTCTTTGCGGTTGGCTATTACATGACGATGGGATCACCCGAGATTGAGGGTCTGGCCTTTGCCGACCGCGCGTCAGAACGGCAAGAGGCGGCCCAGATCGCTGATTTATCCTCCCAACTCTATGACCGGCTTATCAGTGATCCGGATGGTGGACCAAGTGAAGGCTGGATGCTTTTGGGTCAGACCTATTCAAGGATGGGCCGGTTTGAGGATGCCGCTGCAGCTTTTAAGGTCGTATCCGAGCGGCCAGAAGCAGATTCAGGCGTGTTTTCCATGTTGGCAGAAGCACTCATCTATGCAGAGCAAGGTGTGGTCACACCAGCTGCCGAAGCAGCAATTGATCGCGCAATGTCAATAAACCCAGACAATCCCGCGAGCGTCTACTACAAGGCTTTGGCACTGTCGCAAAAGGGCGAGTCCTCGCGTGGGTATGAATTGCTTATCGCACGCCTGAATACAGCAGATGGGTTCTATCCTTGGATGGAAAGCCTCTTGGTAGAAGCTAACCGCATTGGCGCCGAGATTGGGAAGCCACAGCTTTCACTGGCTGACTTCGCGCCAATGGTGAATGCTCCCGGCCCCACCACTGAAGATGTCGCGAACGCACAAGAGATGTCTGATGATGACAGGCAAGCGTTCATTCTTTCGATGGTGGCGCGTCTGGCGAACCGTCTGGAAGAGGAACCGGGCGATCTTGATGGTTGGATGCGATTGGGGAATGCCTATTCAGTTCTTGGGCAAACAGGGGCTGCAATTGCTGCGTATGAACGGGCGGAGGCGCTTACTGCGAATGCCGGGGCAGAGGACCCTAGAACTCAAGCTATCGACGACGCTCTTTCGAGGCTGCGGCCGTGATGCAGACTGGGCAATGCGATGAAACTGCCGAAGGCGACAAATATTCGGAACCACGCGGATCGAAGTCCAGACTGTCTTTCCTAGCGATCCGCAAATGCGTCGGTGCTGTGTTTGGGTAGGCGGCCAGCGATGCTGCATCTCCTTGTATTTGTTGATAGAGGTGTCAACTTTGTTTGAAAATAACCCAACTTTGACTACTGGAAAGCCCGTTAAGCTCAAGGAAATGTGACGAACGAACCAAGGTAGGGTATTGAACCTAAAGTTGCTTGAGGTTGTAAGGAGTGGATTCATTTCATGCTGACAAAAAACTAGCATGTGCAAAGTAATAGCCGGAGTACGATTTATGTTAACAAGACGTCATTTCATCGCAACGAGCGTAGCCATGTTTTCTGCTCCATTTGCCAGCCCTGCGTTTGCAAAGAGCTGGCCCACTGCTGCGGAGAAGGCTTTATGGGATATGCAGGTGACCCCGGCGGGATATGATCCCGCAACATCTAACCCCTGGGGGTTGGAACCTCGGTTTTTACCCCAACGCGTAGCGCGGAATGACGGTTTGATACCTGGTGATATCCATGTCGATGCGGTTGCGCGTTATCTCTATCACATAGAAGAGGGCGGAACGGCGATGCGTTACGGCGTGGCGATCGGACGGGGCGATCTGTATGAGCCGGGCATCTACACAATTAAGCGAAAGGTCGAGTGGCCGCACTGGACCCCGACCCAAAACATGATTGAACGTGAGCCTGAAACCTATGCACAATTCGAGGGCGGGGTGGAGCCCGGGCCTCAAAACGCGTTGGGTTCACGGGCGCTCTACCTCTACGTCGGTGATCGGGATACATATCTGCGGATACACGGGACACCACTGCCCAGAAGTATCGGAAGCCGCGCCAGTTCCGGTTGTGTGCGTATGGTCATGCCCCATATAAATGATCTATATTCGCTCGTTAAAATAGGATCGACGGCGCATCTTTATTCTGCAGAAGACAGCGTTGCCACCCCCAGTGTCGGAGCGCTCTGGTAAATCCAAGTGTAACAGACAAACAGCCTAGGTTTGTGCGGGGAGACAGATGCGACGACCATTTCGTGTCATAACGGGCAGAAGCGTGGTTTCGACCCGTCCGCGATGTTCATACCAATAGCACCGGTCTTCCGGTAACATCCGTGCAGTTGAGATATCTTGGTTTGGCGCGGCCAAGTTCACCAATTCGGGTGGGATGACTACGTCGGTATTGGCACCGGTGTCTTCAACTGGCGCACCCGCGCAAGCGGATAACGTAACGACGCCGACGATGGCAAGTGTCAGTGTTTTTATCATTCAGCGTCCACCTTGTTCATTTTCAGTTGCGCAAATTTTCGTTTATCAACCGTGTCTGCTTCTTCACTATTTCGTCAGGCGCAGATCTTCCAGCGAAAAACCTCTTGAACCTAAAGCCACTGTAGACATTACACGTAGTGTATAGAATGATTCCGGAGAGATCGAATGGTGAATTCCAAAACTGCGCACGAAGATGGCGATCACGCCCACGACCACTCAGATCACCTGTCTGATGGATCTGCGTGCTGTGGCGCAGAACAGGTGACCGGCATTCCGTCCGCCCCTCCTCCCGAACACGGACGTAGCTTTCAGGTCAGCGGCTTAGACTGCGCTGAAGAGGTTTCAATCCTCTCCAAAGTCGTTGGCCCGAAACTCGGTGGGGCTGAACATCTTGCGTTTGATGTGATCAATGGGCGCATGACGGTCTTGGACAGCGCTAAACAGATTTCAGATAGTCAAATCACAGAATTGGTTGCCAGCACAGGCATGACGGCCCGTCCATGGAACGCTGACAACGCCAGCGCCGATCAGGCGGCGCATCTTGCCAAGCAGAAGTGGTTTACTTTTCTGAGTGGTGGGTTTTGGGCCGCGGGTTTTGGATACCATATCGTGGAGACCGGACTGAGTGGCGCACTTGGCCTGTTCTCAGGGCATGGCGAGGCCGCGATGCCAATCCCAGAGGTCGCATTATTTGGTTTCGCAATCCTTTTTGGGGTATGGCTGGTCGCACCAAAGGCGTGGTCGTCTGCACGCCGCCTGTCTCCCGATATGAACCTTCTCATGGTGGTTGCTGTGGTGGGTGCAATTGGGCTTGGCGAATACTTCGAGGCGGCGACCGTTGCGTTCTTTTTCTCGCTATCGCTCTATCTGGAGAGCTGGAGCGTGGGGCGCGCCCGGAACGCTGTTTCCGCGCTTCTTGATTTGGCACCGCCGACGGCGCGTGTTCTAAATGATGATGGATCAGAAGCCGATGTACCAGCGGCCGAGGTTGCGGTTGGGACACAGTTCATTGTCCGAGGCGGCGACCGGATCCCGCTTGACGGTGAGGTGACAGATGGAACTGGTGCCGTCGATCAGGCCCCCATCACGGGCGAAAGTGCGCTTGTCCCAAAGGAAACGGGGGACGATGTTTACGCGGGGACCATCAACGGTGAGGGCACGCTTACGGTCCGCGCAACAAAAGCTGCCAGCGATACGGTTCTGTCGAAAATCATCCGCATGGTTGGCGACGCACATTCCAAACGCGCCGAGGTCGAGCAATGGGTCGCAAAATTCGCCCGGATTTATACGCCCATCGTTATGGCACTCGCGGTTGCGATTGCTGTCTTACCGCCTCTCTTTTTGGGTGGTGCGTGGAATTACTGGTTCTATAACGCGCTGGTCCTGCTTGTCATCGCTTGCCCCTGCGCGCTGGTTATTTCGACCCCGGTATCTATCGTTGCTGCCCTTGCGGCATCTGCCAGGGCCGGTGTGCTGATCAAAGGTGGTGCCTATGTCGAAGCCCCCGGTCGCACCACGGCTCTTGCCATGGACAAAACGGGCACAATCACCATGGGAGAGCCGGAAGTGGCGGCTGTCTATCCACTGGGTGACACGTCCGAAGTTGACCTTTTGACCCTTGCGGGTGCTTTAGAGGCGCGGTCCTCACATCCTCTTGCGCGCGCCATTATCGGTAAGGCTGAACGTGACGGGGTCGCCGTCAAAGCTGCCGAGGATACCCGGACCGTGCCGGGGCGCGGGCTTGAAGGCCGCGTTGGTGGACGAATTGTCTGGCTGGGGTCTGATCGGTTCGCGGAGGAAAAGGGGTTTGGCAGCACTCTCCCCTTAGATCTTCGGGATCGAATAGAAGAGGCGGGCAACACACTGGTCGCAGTTGGTGATGAAACTGGCGTGACCGGTCTTCTTGAACTGCGTGACCGTATTCGCCCCGACGCCAAAGGTGTTATCGCACAGTTGCACGCGCAGGGCGTGAAAAAGATAATCATGCTAACCGGTGACAACGAAAGGACTGCCCTGGCTGTGGCCGCCGAAGTGGGCATCGACGAGGTGCGTGCCGAGCTTTTACCCCAAGACAAGGTAACGGCCATCGAAGAGTTGGTATCACAGTACGACATGGTCGCGATGATCGGTGATGGGGTTAATGATGCGCCTGCCATGGCGCGCGCACATTACGGCATTGCCATGGGGGCTGTTGGTTCAGATGCGGCCATTGAAACGGCAGATATTGCATTGATGACCGACGATATCAGTAAAGTGCCTTGGCTGATCGGTCACTCGCGCAGGACGATGTCGATCATCCGGCAGAACATCGGCATCTCGCTGGCCACCAAAGCTGTCTTCGTGGGCTTGACAGCCTTTGGAATGGCAACGATGTGGGGGGCGATTGCCGCCGATGTAGGTGTGTCACTGTTGGTTGTCGCCAATGCCCTGCGTCTTCTCCAAGCAAGAGAAGCCCGGATCGATCTATCCGGCGGAGATGGTGTGGGTGAGCAGTTGGCAAAAGGCGCTTTGCTAAAGGGGCATTGATCGGATCAGACCAAGTCGGTAGTCTGGATGAAAATGGCACTAAAAAAGGGTGCAAGAGCAGTGAGATCACTTTCAACTACGCGACGCAAGGCAGTGCTTGGAGGCCTGAGTGCCGCCGTTCTGTCTGGGTGTGCGAACAAACCCCAAACTTACAACGGACCGGAAGTTGCCCGTTTGCGCTTGTACAAATCGCAACGCATGCTGGTTCTTGATGGTGTGTCGGAACCCTTGCGCACTTATCCAGTTGGTCTTGGCTTTGCGCCAACTGGCCACAAGCAATTTGAGGGCGACGGAAGAACGCCTGAGGGGTCATATCTGATAGATCGCCGAAACCCTGCAAGTCTATTCCACCTCTCGATTGGGATTTCATATCCAAATGAAGCAGACAGGGCCTTTGCTGCTGCTCAAGGGAAACCGCCCGGTAGCGATATCTTCATTCACGGCGGTCCAAGGCCCGGTATTGATCCGACTGATGTGCGGGACTGGACAGCTGGATGCATTGCAGTGACTGATAGCCAGATTGAAGAAATCTACGCCATGGTGAGGGACGGAACGCCCATCGACATCTATGCATGATATTCACCAATTCGTTTCAAGGAACGATTGGTAGCAAATCTTGAACCAACGGCAATGAGTTTGATCAAGAGAAACGGCGACGCAAAGCGCCGTTGAAAGCTTCGATCGCCACCACCATGACAACCACGGCTATGGTGACGCTCGCGGCCTTGTCATACTGGAAAGAACGCACATACGTCTGGATGTAGAACCCGATCCCGCCCGCACCGACAACTCCAAGGATCAAGGATTCTCGCAGGTTCAATTCAAACCGGAAGATCGTGTCACGCGCCACGACAGGTGCCATCTGAGGCCAAATTGCGTACCTCAGCCGCGCAAGCGGCCCGGCGCCCGCACTTTCCAGCGCGGCAATCGGCGCGCGCGCTACGCCGTCGATAGCTTCAGAATAAAATTTGGCAAGCATGCCTGTGGCATGAAAGGCGACAGCGATGATACCGGGCAGGGGACCGAGCCCGACCGCGCCCACCATCAACATCGCCACAAGGATCAGCGGGATTGCCCGAATGAGCGCCAGCAGAATCCGGACCGGACGGTAGACCGCAGGGGGGGACATTGTCTCGGACGCCAAAAGCCCCAACGGGACGGAGAGAAGCACTGCGCCAAGCGTTCCCAGGATCGCTATTCTTAGTGTTTCGGCACTACCGCTCACAATCTCTTCCATGACCGTAGGGTCAGGCGGGAACATGCGGCCAAGGAAATCCGCGATCCGCGGGCCAGACGACACAAGTCGCCTCAGCTCAACATCTGTCGTGGCGAGTGACCAGAGAACAGCGCCAGCAAACAGTACTGCAGCCGTGAAACTGGCAAATCCACGGGCCCGCATTAGCTGGCTACCCTAAGACTAATTGCAGGCATTTGTGCGGCGTCCCGGTAGAGATCCGCCATTGCAGCTTCGGACAACTCGGATGTCGGCAAATCGAAAGCGACGCGCCCGTCTCGCATGCCGACAATTCGCTGCGCAAAGCGCCGCGCGAGATCCGGCTGATGCGATGAGAATACAACCGTTGCGCCTCGCACGAGCGCCGCCTCTGTCAACAGAGTCAAGACCTCGGCCGCACGCGTCGGATCAAGACTGCTCACTGGCTCGTCCGCGAGGATCAATCGTGGTTCCTGTGCGAGACAACGTCCAATGGAAACGCGCTGTCTTTGTCCGCCGCTCAGACTGTCGACTCTACGATCTTCAAGATCGGCAATGCCACAATCGGCGAGCGCAGTTTTTGCAACTTGAAGGTCACGTTCCCTGGGCGTTCCAAAGAAAGCTCGAATCGGAGACATGCGCCCAAGACGGCCATTCAGCACGTTGCGCAGCACGTTCGAACGCTCGACCAGGGCAAATTCCTGAAACACAAAGCCAGTGTCCGCGCGACAGGCGCGCAACGGTGGATGATCCGGATCGAGTGACGCACCTAGGATGGAGACGCGCCCGCACCAATGCCGAAGCCTGCCGTCCAGCAGCGTCAGTAAAGTCGTCTTTCCAGCACCCGATGGTCCAAAAAGCGCAACTATCTCACCCACCGGAAGTGAAAGCGACACATGCTCCAAAGCGGAAGTGTCGGCTCCAGAGTGCGCGAAGCTTACATCGTCGATTTGCGCGGCAGCAGTCATCGCAGCAATCCGTAGTGACGCGCGATATCTCGCACCCCGTCGAAGACGCCGGGGGCAGAAACAACATAGCCGTCGGGTCCGTAGAGATAACGCAGCATGTCGCGGTTCGCAGGTTGATTGAGTGTCAACATGGCTTCGACGAACCTTGCTTGAATATCCGCGTCCAGCCCGGGACGCGCGATAACGACATGGCTCGGGATCTTATCGCTTTCCGCAATCCAGGTCACCTCGGCCTGCTGATCGGGTGTAAGAAGTAAGTCGGCGTATTGGCTCGCGCCCGCGGCCTCGACCAGGCCCTCAGCCATGGCCTGCATCGCCTGCTGATAACCGCCGGCAAAGAAGATGCGGCCAAAGAAGGCCTCGGCTGCGCCGGGGCCCTCTATCAGCCCCACCCTCTCGAACTCTGCAAGCGGATAGAGGTATCCCGACTCCGAGATCGGGTCGGCGAACGCGATGTCACGGTCCCGTAAGTCAGAGAGTGTCTTAATACCACTATCGCGGCGCACGAAGATGCGGCCTGTGTAGCTTGGCGCGCCGCGATAAACCTCGGACAGAAGTGGTACCGCGCCGATTTGAGCTTCGGCAAGCACAAAGGGAAGCGCCCCCATGAAGGAGATATCCGCGTCGCCGTTCCGCAGCGCCTCGACGGCGGCGGCATGATCGATTGTAACAAATCCTTCGACCGCCACCCCGATTTCATCGGCCAGCCAAGCGGTCACCACTGCGATGTCCCCAAGCAGTTTCTCGGGGTTCTCCTGCGGAATGAACGCAAGGCGCAAGCGCCGGTCCTGAGCGACGAGGGGGGTGGAGAGTGCCAGGACACTCGCACCGGAAAGAATTAGCGCCGATCTGCGGTTCAAAAGGGTTACCATCAGAACGCACTCTGGTCGAGACTTGCGGCTTGCCTCTGAAATGCCGCCCAGCTTGTCTCTGCTGCTACCCATTCCCCGGCGCGCACGGCTGCTCCAACCTCGTCAAGACGGTCAGCCAGCGCGTAAACCTCGGGCCGGGCGGCAAGGTTAGACATTGTGCTGGCGTCTGCAGAGAGGTCTGCTGCGACGGTGTCGGTCAAAAGCAGGATGTGCTCGGCGTCCCGCCTTGGCAACAGCGTATTAAGGGTCGACGCGAAGGTCGTCAGTTCCGAGAAAGCCAGCCGGAAGGCGGTGTTCTCGTCGTCGAAGGCTTCGTAGGGCTCATCCGCCGCGCCGATGGTTTCAAGGTAGGCCGTGAGGTCAGAGCGTTCTGTTCCTGTCAGACCAAGAGATTTCGTCTCATCGAACCAATCCACGACCGCGCTCAGGCTAGGCAGGGATCCGTCATGGAAATAGGGGGCCGTGTAAACCGTGCCCAGAAGCGTTGGCGTGTCGAACGCGCCCGCGCGCGCGCCAGCGTATGGCGACGTGGCCGAGCCGATGTCATACGCTTGCCGATCGAGGAAGTTGCTTTGCGGCACGTGGCAACTCGCGCAGGAACGCTCACCAAGCCCTGCTAAGGGACGGTTGAATATCGCTTCGCCGCGCCGGGCGGCGACTGGGGCGGCGTCGGTCAACCTGCCATCATGCGCCAGCATCGAGTTCGGCAGGAAGTCGAATTCGAGCATGTAGGCGACCAGTGCGTCCAGCATGAATGGCGTCGGTTCAACGCCCCCAAACTCATTGACGACCACGTTGCGAGTGAAGTCCCGCAACGACGCGAAGCGCCCGTCGCGACCATAGGGTCCAGTAAAGCGCAGGCCGCGAAGGCTTGGGATGTCGATCGGGTCGTCGCGCCGATCGTTGAAGATTGGATTGAAAAACGCGCCATCCACGTCGATTGCGCCGGGCTGGTGACTGGCGCCTGGAATGAACAGGCGTTGGTTCACATCCGAGCGGTTGTGGCAGGCGGAGCAAGCAATGCCAAGATCGCGCGCCGGACCGCCGAAGATCTGCGCGCTGTCAAACAGCATGTCGCCATAGGCGACAAGCGGAAGGTCCGCCTCGTCAATTCCTTGTTCCTCAAAGTTGAGAACGAGCCGCGGAAGTGGACTCTGGTCGAAAATGTCGGAACCGGGCGGCAGGCTCGGTGGTACGTCAATGGTGCGTCCGTTGAGCACTGCGGTCTCCGGTAGCGCGCTCAGCCTTCTGCGCGGCGCGAAGTCGTCCACAAGGTAGTTCTGCTTAAGGTAATCTGAGATAACCGCGACAGCGACGCCCATGGTCTCTCGGTCAGAGGATATCGCGCCTGCACCCAGCACGCCCGATGACCCGGCACTGCTATTCAAATCCAACCATGCGATCCCGACGTTTCGCGCCGCCTCGGGATCGGCGGCTGTTACACCATCGGCAAATGCGCGATAGAGTTCACGGCCCGTCTGCACTGCCTGCCGAGTGGCAGTCGGGTTTTCGGCGATAAGTAACCGATCCAGTTCTTCCTCGATTCTGAATGCAATCAGGCGGGTCGCCTCTGTAAAAAGCGCCTGTCGATCCTGTTGATCAATTGCCTCTAGCAACCGTGTCACGTTAATTTCGCTTTTGGCATCGAGCCAGTCTAACGCTCCCACGGAATATTTCGACCCGCGGTAAGGCTCAGACCAAGCGATTGAAACTTGGCCCCAAGGCAATGGTTCAAGATTTCCTAGGAAGAGCGTCAGACGATAGGCTGCTGCCTCGGGGAGCCATGATGCCTCTTTTGCCGGTGTGGCCGAAACTGATCCCGGAAAGACAACCGCACCGATCCACGCGATGAATAGAAGCTTTAGAAAATCTCGGATAAAAATCGCCTCCAACGCCAAAAGTTAGCCGTGTCTAATTTATCTACCCAAAGCAAACTAGTTGTCAATGCTTTCGTTTCAATTCAAAGTCTGATCATGACCAAATCGCAATCCCTTAGTCGTAACACCTTTGACGCTGACCAACGAGCCCCTGAGATCCAGGCTGAGGGCTTTGCAACAGTGCGTCAGGCCCATGAAACCGAAATGGCAGAAGACTACGTCGAGCTGATCGCCGAGCTCATTGAGACGCGAGGAGAAGCACGCCCAGTCGAGATCGCTGGACGCCTTGGGGTCAAACCACCTACCGTCACCAAGAATATCTCACGGCTCAAGGCCGCTGGGTTGGTTCGCCGAGAACCATATCGGGCGATTTTTCTTACAGAAGAGGGGAGGGTGCTGGCCGAGACCTGCAAGCGGCGGCACCGGGTCGTAGTGGCGTTTCTCCGCGGCCTCGGGATCGACGAGGAGACAGCCGAGCGAGACGCAGAAGGCATCGAGCATCATGTCAGTGAAGCAACTCTACAGGCGTTCGAACGCCATCTCCAAGAACGCGGGTAACGCGGATTTTGAGTCAACCCGCCGATCATGACATGCAACCGATCTCACGCCAGGTCGCAATCGCAGTACCGCCCGGCAATACTGAGGTCAGCGGGCCATAGAGAGTACGCTGATTGCTGTCACCATAACGAGGCAGAACATGGCCAAGGCACCCAAAGCCAACGATCGACCCACCTGCCGATTAGGGTCCGCGACCTTCAACTGCAATTCAGCGGCGGTTTCGGGGAATTCCAGAGCAGCGGAGTTGGAACACCGGTGTGTAAATCGCATGGCCCATCTCTGTTCTTCTGCACGATTCCATTCATTCAGCACAAGAATGATAGACAGTATCATGACCATCGATGACGGCACCCAGATCGTAAATCCACCGATTGTTTCGTCGGCCATCGGGCTCAAGGTGCCGCTCCGAACAAGACTATGGTATTCAGAATAAATCACCGTCGCTTTTAGCGTTGTGAGCGATCCGAGAAGGATGTTTGAGACAATTAGGACGAAGCCTGACATCAGTCGCGCTCCACGTGCATGGCCCTCGGGCGGGTCGCGCGGATCAAGCAACATCGCAAAGTACCATAGTCCCGTCGCCATCATTAGAATGTGAGCAAACGTTTCCACGGCTGGAATTCTTTGAGCAAGCCCGTAGGCAGGTGGGATTTGCCACACAAAAAGTCCGGCAATCAGCATTGCTGTGGAAACGGCGGGGTGTGCGAAACTTCGTATGAGACGCTTTTTCCCGTACAAACCTAATCTGCGACGCCAGCGACGGGGTAGGGCAACATGTATCAGACGCCACGGATATGACATGGTAACTAAGAGCGGACCAAGCAGTCTGAGCAGCAGATGTTCGGCCTGATGAGCCGAAAAAAGACTGTGACCAAGAGGAGCCAATGGCGCATTGCTTGCCAGCGCGATGCTGCCAAGACCTGCCACAAAGAACCCTGATTGCAACTTACTAACAGGCCGACGCAATCGGGCCAGTCGTGACAGACCCCGGAGGTACAGGCCCAGTGTCGTCAAAAGAAAAAGAACAAATATCGGCGAAACCGCTGGCCCAAATGGATCACTGGTAAGGAGTCGCTCAATCACTGTGCAATGGCTGGCGTAGATGGAATCAGGCGCGTCACACCGGCGGCTGCACCGCTGACAACCGCGATATCCGTTGTCATGGTGAGGTATTCGCCCTGCGTCCAAAGTAAAAGAAAGTTGTCATAGAACCGTGACAGCGGATGCCCGGACTGGCCTGCTGGAATGATGTAACGTGAGCTGTTCGCATTTGCCAAGGACATCACCGCTTGAAAATTTGACCCGCGCCGGGTTTCAAACGGCCAACTGGCGCTTGAGTCAAAGAAAGAGGCCCTCTGGGTGTCGGGTCCGCCAGAGATCGGCGCAGCGAGGCTGACGAGGCTTCCCACCAAGCCTACGTTACGGATTGCGGACCACTCCATGACGAGCGTGTGCTCCGCTCCCCAGTACCAGGTGGTCGGATCATCACCGTATCGTTCCGTGATCCAGTTCAATGCGTCATTCAGCGCCAGTCCGACCGCGTCTTGACAGGTTTCGAGCCGTTCGGACGGCAAAATATCGCACCAGGCCGCAGCGCCGTCGCGATTGCTCAGAACAGCATATAACAGATTTGGATTGGGAGTGGCCCACAATACCTCCATGGACGGAAATTCGTCTTCGAAAACTCTGCGCTGCAAGGCGCGAACCCAAGTCCAATAGATCAGCGGTTCGGGTGACAGTCGATTCATATCGCCATTCCAGCGCGCCAGACGGGCCAAGACCTGTTCGCGCAGCACGCGTGTGTCCGAAGACATCCCAGACAATGAAGGATCATTGAACCAGAATTCCCGCGCCATTAACGGCAGAAGGGTACGGGCCGCTTCGCTCACGGTATCCAATTGCGCGGCCACTGCCCCATCCAGAGAGAAGATCGGCTGGCGCATGGCGAGCCTGTCGCGGCGAAGCCTCTGGAAATCCTCGGGAGACTCGGGCTGGCGTTGTGTCGTCGGCCATTCGAGCAAGATCTCACGATCTGCGATCACAAATCTGAAGGTTGGTATGGAAAACTTGTCCAACCTGCGCATCGCCTGAACTGCATCATCAGCCTTCATAAGACGGACAAGGACGCTCAGAAACTCCCCAGAGGTACCAAACTCATTGGCATCAAGGATCGTGGTGGTGGCCAAACCACTACTTTGAACGCCCCAGACAAGCCTGTCGGAACGTCCAACAATTACCATTGGCAGACCAGGAAGAGTAGCGCCAATTACTGGCCCGCTCGGGAGCCTGAGATCAGCAAGATACCATTGCGACGGCAGGCTCAGAGGCCCCGCAATATCGGCAAGAATGATAGGTTGACCTGACACTGTGCGCGCTGCCGGAATCCCCCATGCCCGCAGATATGGTCCGACGGAGGCACCATACAGTTCTGGTACGTCGGGCCTGCCCGTGGGGATCTGGCGTCTCACTTCTTCGCGCCAGACAGGTGCACTCGAGTTTTCTTGCACACCGATAAGAAAGTTCTTTGCGATTGCAAGACTGTCGGACGGCGTCCACGGAGCGATAGATGACCGCGAAAGGAGCGACTCCGGTGCTCCTCGTCCCCGTCCGCCTTGGGAGATTTCGCTGATCCAGGCGTTGACACCGTTCGAATAGGCCACCAGGGCTGCCTCAACCTCCATGGGCAGTGCCGCTTGCATCGATTGAGTCCTGAGCCCTCCAGATGCGCGCCGCTTCCGAAGCAGTTGGCCGAGCCTATCTTGGGCGTGCACGAAACCCAGGGCAAAGTAGATATCGTCCTCAGAAGTCCCGGAAATGTGCGGAACTGCGGACGTATCCCTGAGAATTTCGACTTCACCACTGAGACCGGTGACGCTGAACTCTTCGGAGTAATCCGGAATTGACGCGACCAACAAATAAATTGCTGACCCAGCCATCAACCCAGCGATGGCGGTGACCGCCAGAAATGCCCGCATCAGAAACCGGAATATTGCCCTCATCTTTGTGTTTCTGATCGCATACGCGCTAGCCAAAAATACGGGCAAGGGCGATTGAGGCAAACAAACCCAATAACCCAGACGCGATGGCGCAGCTCGCCGCATGCTGTACCATGTCTAGGCGATTCCCACCTCGTTTCTTGGCCAAAAGGACGCCCCAGATGGCGCCACCAATACCAGCTATAGCTATGATCATGTGTTCTGTTCCTTCTTCTGTTCGGCAGCAGCGAAGTATCGGCGCAAGTGACTTGCCAGCAACAAAATCACAAAGCCACTGACTAGCAATGCATCGGCCAGGTTAAAGGCCGGCCAATGCATTGAACCGACATACAGGTCGAGAAAGTCTGTCACTGCGCCATAGCGCACTCGATCCACGACATTTCCGAGCGCTCCGCCGACGACCAACCCATATGCTAAGGCTTCAATTCGATGTTCTGCACGCATCATCAAGCCAAGCATCCAAGCGCAGATAACGAGAGCCAAGACTACGAGGCTCCACCAAGGCACGCCTCCCAACAATCCAAACGACACACCGTCGTTGCGCCCAAAGACGAGGTTGAACCCTGGAAAAACCGCAAGTCCGGAACTGAGCATGTCTGCATTTGCAACAACCCACGCCTTTGTCGCTTGATCGATAACGATGGCCGAGATCATCGCAATTAAACCGATGATTTTTGGACTTTTTGGCGGTTTCATACAGTCACCCCAGCCAAACGTCGAGAAACAGCATAATCACAAGGCCAATCGCCAGACCTAGCGTTGCCTTGTTCTGGTGACCGCTGCGGTGCGTTTCGGGAATGATCTCGTGGCTAATGACGTAAAGCATCGCGCCAGCCGCAAAGGCCAAGCCCCAAGGCAAAAGCGGCTCAGACAGCGTGATGATACCAGCACCCAGTAAACCGCCCACGGGTTCCACCAAACCGGTCAGGGCCGCGATGCCCCATGCGCGGAATTTCGAATACCCTTCACCAAGGAGTGCTACAGCAACGGCAAGTCCCTCAGGGGCATTCTGAAGTCCAATCCCAATGGCAAGCGGCATCCCACCCTCAACACCGCCAGATCCAAAGCCCACACCGACGGCCAAACCCTCGGGGAAATTGTGGATGGTGATTGCGATGATGAAAAGCCAGACGCGGCGCAGTGATGCTGATTCAGGTCCTTCTCGTCCTGTCTTGAAGTGTTCGTGTGGCAGCTTCTCGTTCATCAATGCCACAGCACCCATCCCCAACAAGATCGCGATGCAGACGATAGCGGCGGGGGCTGCTTCGTTCGCGAACATTGGTTCGGCTGCATCGAGGGCAGGGATGATCAGCGAGAAGAACGAAGCCGCAAGCATCACGCCGGCGGCAAATCCCAAAGATAGATCGCGGGTCGCTTGCGACGGGACACGACCGAAAAGGATCGGAAAGGCTCCAAAAGCTGTCATCAGGCCAGCGGCCAGGCTGCCAAAGAACCCTAGTGCGATAGGAGAAAGAAATTCCAAATTATATTCTATCTAGTTTTTGGTGTAAGACGAAAAGACCTCAGTCGATCCGTCATCATTGATCAGAAACACATCATATGCCTCGCGGTCGTCTTCCGGACCCATGCCCGGCGAGCCATATGGCATTCCCGGCACCGCCAGACCAATCGCATCAGGGCGCTCATCAAGGAGATGGCGAATGTCAGCAGCCGGAACATGGCCTTCGATCACGTAGCCGTCGACGAAGGCAGTATGGCAGGAAGCCATGCGTTGCGGCACACCACTGTCTAGCTTGAGGCGGACAAGCAGTCCTCCATTCAAATCCTCACCGGTTGGGGCAAAGCCGTTCTCTTCCAGATGGTTCATCCAGCTACGACAGCATCCACACCCATTGGTTTTCTTGACGTCGATTGAGGTCGCCACTGCAAACGCCGGAGCTGCGGTAAGCGCGCTGAACACAAGTGTGATAGCGAGAAGGTGGGATTTCATGGACTAAAGCCTTTCGTTTTGGTCGGTTGCAAACAAAGTCGCCAAATGCGCTTCAAAACGCTTTCGGGCCTCTTCCAATCGGGCAGCCGCCAATGCCTCTTGTGCGTTATTGGCGGTCGCGGCAGCCAGCCGGTCATCAGAGAGAGGGTCGGTTGGACGACCATCAACGAGCACTTCATAATGTAAATTAGGTCCGGTCGCAGTGCCCGTCGCACCGACATTGCCAATGATGTCCCCGGCCATTACCCGTTGGCCCACAGACATCTCATCGGGAACCGCGCTCAGATGGGCGTATCGTGTTTTTGTGTCCGTGCCATGCGCAATCTCGACAACCCGTCCGTACCCGCCGCGCCAACCAACAAAGGTTATTCGGCCGGGGGCTGTTGCATTGACGGGCGTCCCCTTCGCCGCAGCAAAATCGACGCCAGTATGCATTCTGACATTCCCGTAAACCGGGTGGCGGCGTTGCCCAAACACGGAACTGAGCCGCGCTCCATCGACGGGTTGCGCAAAGACACGTAACACTTCACCGTCGACGTAGATTGTTGCGCGACCTGTTCCGTCTTCGGGCCAAACAACCTCGTAAAGCGCATCGCCGACATTGAGAGCTGCAAAAGTTATTTCGGGCTGTCCAATCCGTTCGTCACCAACGCGCGCTTCACGCCACAACACTTGGAGCGTTTCTCCGCCTTTTAATTCCCTGCGAAAATCGACCGTCCCTCCCAGCATCTGCGCCAGATCGACAGCAAAGCGCGCGGGGATAGCGGCCTCTTCCAAGGCGGTGAAGAGCGAACTGTCTATGGCAGTTTCCCCCGCGAGCATAAGTGTCTCAGGATTGGGGTTAAGGGTGCGGGTCACCGTACGATCCCCAAAGATCGCTTCAACGATCACACCGTCATCAACGCCGAGTGTCACATTTTGCAAGGTGTCGCTGAACGATTTCACAACGGTCAACTCATGACCCGGACGCAATCGCCGCAGGTCGTACTCCGCCCCGAGAGCGAGAGCCACTTCTGCTCGGACGGGCGCATCCAGCCCAGCTTCTCTGAGAAGGGTATCCAGGGTCTCACCGGACGCGATCTTGCGCGACCACGTCGTCATTGGCGCATGAACTTCTGGCAAAATGTCGGCTGCCGATGCCAGATCGGGGACCAACGGTTGCAGAACAACTGGCGGCACCCAGCTGTCGGATGATGCTATGGTATGTAAACGCTCTACCGGTACAGCCGGTTCTTGCAGATCACGTGGTGCCCATTCGCCGACTTTCGCCAGCGCCTCCGGCACGGGGCTCACATCCCAAACGTCTGATAATGCGCCGGCCAGGCCCGAAACGCTGCCTGCCAAGACAAATCCCATTGCCCAGTACCTTAATTTCATGTCTTTTCCTCAGTATTGCCCTGCATCGCGCGCCGGAGTTTCGGCACCGCGAATTCCCGCGGCTCGTGATAGTCGATTGTGCTTACAAAGCGTCCCCCGGCATCAAACAGGAAAACGCTTGCTGTGTGGTTCATGGTGTATTCACCGTCATCGGTCGGCACTTTTGTATAAGTAGCCCGAAATCCTTCTGCCGCGCGTGTAATCTCATCTTCGGCACCCGTCCACCCGCGCACGGCAGGGTGAAAATAGCTGACATAGTCTGCCATCGCCGCAACCGTGTCGCGCTCTGGATCAACGGTGATAAACACTACGTTCATATCGGCGGCTTCCTTGCCCATATCGTCGAGCCAACCCGAGATATCCGAAAGGGTCGTCGGGCAAACATCCGGGCAATATGTAAAACCGAAGAACACCATGCTGGGACGCCCAATGAGGGTCTCAGGACCCACTGCATCGCCCTTGTGGTTGGTCAGCTCAAATTCCATCTGCGAAAGCGGCAGAGGACGTTGCCCAATGACCTCGGTCGCACCTGGCCCGTCTACCTGCCACCAACCAGCAAACAGTGTGCCGCCAGCGAGCGCCACGGCCGCTGTACTCAAGCCTAGAAGTCTGCGCCGTTGCATCAGCTCTCGGGCCCACGCGCGGCAACACGCAGAATTGGCACATCGACGGTGATTTCATCGCCGTCGGCAAAGATGAGCGTCAGCGCGAACGCTTCCCCTTCCACCATTGGTCGCGATAACCGCATCAGCATGGCATGCAGCCCGCCGGGCTCAAGTTCTGCTGCTTCGCCGGGAGCGATTTCGATATCACCGGCTGGTGTCATAGAACTCACACCCTGGTCATTGGTGGATGTGAGGTGGATTTCTGGCATCTTCGCAAGGTCAGTGCGCAGACCAGTCAAGATTACTGTATCTTCGCCAATATTGCGGACCGTCATATAGGCTGCACCGGGCCGGTTCACGCCAATTGACGCACGGGACCAAGCATCTTCAACGACCACGGATTGCTCCTCGGCCATGGCGGCCCCCACAAACCCTAGGATGGACAAGGCGGTCGCAGCCAAAATTTTCAATACTACATTCATAGAGTTTTGCTCTTTCTTTGTTAGCTTTGCGTGGCTGCAACCTCGGCAGCCACGAAGCGCCGCAACTCTGCTTCTCCGAATGGATCGAGGGGTTTTCCGTTCACGAAGAACGTCGGCGTTTGGCGTACACCCATCGTTTCAACGTCTGCGCGGTCTTGATTCAGTATCCCGATGGTTTGCGGGGCCATCATCTGGGTACGCGCTGCCTCTTCATCCAGTCCGGCACTGGCCGCAATCGCTAAGATAAGCTCAGGTCGAATACCGCCGTGGGACGCCCAACGCGGCTGCGCTTCCAAAATCGCTTCAAAAACTGGAAGATAAACATCTTGCATCCGAGCGGCTTCCAGCACCCTTATCGCCGTTTCTGACCCTTCCCCATGAAACGGCGTATACCGGATGATGACCCGGACTGCGTCGCCGTGTTCGGCCATGATGTCTTTGACGATCGGGTGAAACGCGCGGCAGGCTTCGCAGGCCGGGTCGAAAAACTCAACAATCGTCACGGGCGCATTCTCTGGTCCGAGGATCGGCGAGTGGGGCCGCATCAACGCCTCCGCCAATTCGGGTGCAACGGGTACGGACTCTGCGAGCGCGTCAGGGCGGGTTGCGTACCACGCCGCACCGCCAAACCCAGCAGTGCCAAGCGCGAGAACGGATAGGATCAGACCGCGTCTGTTCATTCTTGTGTCTCCTTCAAGGAAAGGGCCGACAGCGCGGCGATAAGTGTGAAGGCGGCGAGCGCCATAAGCGGGATCGGAATGCCGAAGATCAATTGATTGTCATCTGTGCAGGATGGGCCTGTCGCGGTGCAGGGTTGAATCCGCTCAGGGATTACGCCGACATAAAGACCCATATGCCAGAGGGCGACCGCCGCGCCACCAAGGGCTAGGGCGATGCCGTAGCGACCAACTTTGCGGTCTTGCCACCACAGACCAAGGCCCAGTATTATTGCGAGAGGGAACATGAAAGCGCGCTGGAACCAGCAGAGCACACAGGGTGTCTGCCCCAACACCTCTCCGATAAACAAAACGGCGAGCGATGCGACTAACGCAATGGACCACGCCAGGCCAAGCGCCGTTTCTCCTGTCTTGTAAGGCATGCTTGTTAGATCCTCGCTTTCAGATCGGCAAGGATTTCTTCTGCTGGGGTCCCATAAGACCAAGAATCCGCAAAACCTGCTTCAGGGTCAAAAAGGAAAAGATGCGACGTGTGCCCCATCGTGTAGCCACCCGGCGCAGACGCTTCTTCGATACGTTCAAAGAAGATTGGGAAAGATTCGGATGTCTCCGCGATTTGTTGCGAAGTGCCGGTAAGGCCAATGATCCCCGCGTCGAACAGTTGCACGTATTCTGCGAGGACACTGGGCGTGTCGCGTTCGGGATCGATGGTAACAAAAATGGGCTGAACCTTACCCGCCTCGTTCCCGAGACCATCCATCACGGCCGCTACCTCAGACAGCGTAGTTGGGCAAATGTCAGGACAATTTGTAAAGCCGAAGAACACAAGCATCCAGCGCCCCGAGAAATCATCTTCTGTTTGGACCATACCGCGATGGTCGGTCAGCTCGAAAGCGGCTCGAAATGCTGATTCACCATCACCAGATAAATCTGCCCTAAAGTCTGACCAAAACAGTAGCCAAGCAAAAGCCAGCGTTGCAATGCCCGTCAGACCCCATAGTGCTTTCTGAAATGCCGTCAGTTTCAATGCTATCTGCCCGCCCGTGATTCTTTCATTTCGTGTGCGTCTACATCCTCCAGCAACTAGAGGTTCAATCCTCTTTTTCCTTGTATGTCGCTGAATCACGCGCTTGTGAGTAAGGGCTGCTCCTTGCAAGTCCCACCCAGTAAACCTACAGTCGCTTCACATTCAAGAGGCTTGTATATGCTCACGATCGGAACACTCGGCAAAAAGACTGGTACAAAGGTGCAGACCATTCGTTATTACGAGGAAATTGGTCTGATGCCACAGCCCGGAAGAACCGCAGGCGGTCAGCGACGTTATGATGAAACGCAACTCGACCGCTTGTCGTTTGTCCGGCATGCCCGTCAGCTCGGCTTTTCACTGGATGCCATTCGTGAGCTTTTGGATCTTTCCGATGATCCGAACCGGCCCTGCCATGAGGCAGACGCCATCGCGCGGCGCCAGCTCATTCAGGTCGAGCAAAGAATGGCCAGGCTAGAAGCGCTTCAAAAAGAGCTCAAGCGGATGGTGCATGAGTGCAGCGGTGGAAAATCCTCCGATTGCCGTGTTTTGGAAGTCTTGCGGGACCATTCTGAATGCTTGACCGAGCACGAGGAAATCGGGGCCTGAAGGAAGTCAGCCAACATCCCGGCTGGAACGCAAATCAGCCGCGGAAGTTATTGTGTCGTACAACACAAACTGGAACCACAACATGGCCGCTAGACAAGATTCAATGGAGAGACGGACACTTTTGATCGTTCTGGCGCTCAATATCGGTTTGGCCGTGGCCTTTTTCGCAACAGGCGCCTTCGGCGACTCAAGTGCCCTGATAGCCAACGGGCTCGATAACCTTTCCGACAGCTTCGTCTACGCGATCAGCCTTTTCGCTTTGTCCCGATCCGCCAAATGGAAACGCGGGGCGGCGAACGTTTCCGGCGGGCTGCTGATCCTGTTCGCCGCTGGTATCCTTTACGATGCATGGCGCCGCTACATCGGCGGGTCAGATCCGCTCGGGACGATCATGATCGCCATGGCCCTGATCGCGGCGGCTATCAACGCAGTCTGCGTCTGGCTGCTCGCTAAGCTCAAAGATCCGGATGTCAACATCCGCGCGGCCAACACCTTCAGTTACAACGATTTCGCCGCGAACCTCGGAATCGTCGTGGCTGGCGGCCTCGTCGCCTGGCTGGGAACCAACTGGCCGGACCTCGTCGTCGGCGTGATTGTCGCCGGGATCGCGGCCTGGGGAGGTATCGACATTCTGCGCGACGCACACGGCGAACACCACAAAGCAGTTCATACGGGCAAATAGTTGCGGGAGATTTTTTCTAAAAGAAAGGATTGAAGCTACAGTGACTATAGCAATTAGTCTTGTTCTAAGACGATTCGAGGAGCGACCCGTTACATATGACCGACCCCCTACTTGTACCCACCAAACTACTGGATTTTGAGGCCGCGCCTCTTGCGCATCTAATTGAGAACCGCAGCTGGCGCGGCTTATCCGAATACGATCGGATCGGAGCCGCCTATGATTTCGTTCGGAATGAAATCGCGTTCGGATACAATCGAGCTGACGATATCCCCGCATCCGAGGTGCTTTCTGACGGCTACGGGCAGTGCAATACCAAAGGCACGCTCTTGATGGCATTGCTACGCGGTGTTGGTATTCGCTGTCGTTTACATGGGTTTACGATCCACAAAGGCTTGCAGCGCGGTGTTGTCCCTGAGCTGGTGTATCCGCTTGCTCCGCAGGAAATTCTCCACTCATGGGTCGAGATCGAATTTCAAGGTGCCTGGATCAACCTTGAAGGCTTCATCCTGGATGACGCTTTCCTCGATGTCCTGCAAACGTCATTCTCGGACACAGAAAGTCTCTGCGGTTATGGCGCGGGCACGGATTGCCTTGGCGCGCCTCCCGTCGCCTGGAACGGAGAAGATACCTACATTCAGAAAACCGGCATTGTGCAAGATTTTGGCGTGTACGATACGCCGGACGCCTTCTATTTGTCCCATGAGCAATCCTTTGGATGGCTGCGTGGCGCCCTTTACCGTCATATAATACGCCACTGGATGAATGCGCGCGTACGTGGTTTCCGCAGCGGCCGCCTGAAGACTGACCGACGCGCGACACACGCGCACGCGGAGCCTGCCAATGCTACATGACCACGGGCACGCGCATATCGATCCGAATTCTGGGGACCGGCGGGTTGCCATCGCCATCTGGGCGAACGGGCTTCTTACCGTTGCGCAGATCGTCGGGGGCATATTCTCGGGTAGTCTGGCACTGATCGCCGATGCGCTGCACAACTTTTCCGATATGGCTTCGCTTGTCATTGCCTTTGCCGCGCGCAGGATCGCGCGCCGCCCGGCTGATGAGCGCATGACCTTCGGATATGGCCGGGTCGAAATCGTCGCAGCCCTGATCAACTACACCACCCTCATCGTGATCGGCTTCTATCTGATCTACGAAGGTGGCATGCGCATGATTGATCCACCCGAAGTCATGGGGTGGACCGTCGTCATTCTCGGTGGAATCGCGCTTGTGGTCGACACGCTGACCGCAATGCTGACCTATTCGATGCAGAAGGGGAGCGTGAACATCCGTGCGCTTTTTCTCCACAACCTTTCGGATGCGTTGGCTTCAGTGGCCGTCATAGTCGGCGGGACGCTCATCATACTCTATGAAATGCGTTGGGTTGATCCGGCCATCACCATCGGCATCGCGCTCTACATCCTGTATTTGTCCTTCACCGAAATAGGGGGCCCAATTCGAACCCTGATGCTTGGGAGCCCACCAGATATTGATGGAAATGACGTAGTCAGAGCGATCCAGAGTGTCGATGGCGTTGTGGACGTGCATCATGTCCACCTGTGGCAAATGCAGGAGCACGCTGCGGCATTGGACTGCCATATAGTCGTCGAACGCGAAAGGATGGGTGAGGCCGACAAGATTAAAGAAAACGTCAAATCGGTGCTGCATGAACGTTTCTCAATCGAGCATTCCACGCTTGAATTCGAAGCGAGCGACAATGCGCATCAGGAGGCGCAGGTATTCGGGCACCGCCCATGACGAGTGCCCAAGGCATACTAGTGGTCATTGGCCTGCTGTCCGGTCTGGTTTTGATTGGTGCGCTCCTTTGGTCGATCGCCCGCCCGTCCGAGCGCATCTGGCCTCCAAACAGAGAGCATTCAGTCATACCAAACATTGCATGGGGACTCACATTGGCCGTGTTTGGGGCGGTGATCGGTTTGGGCATTTTGGATTGGAAATCCGCTTCTATGACCAACGCGCTCCGTTGGGCGGTCGGGCCGTTCTTGATCGCAACCGGAAATCTGATTGTCTGGTGGGGAGCATTCAGCATTGGACTGAAAGCCACTAGCGGTGCGAAAGACGAGTTGATCACTTCGGGTCTCTACCGTTTCTTGCGGCATCCGCAATACCTTGCTGACATGTCCATCCTGATAGGTTTTGGTCTTTTCTTCGCCTCATCTTGGGTTTGGCCTATCGTCATCGTTGGAGTTGCCGCGCTGGCCCTTGCCCCGCTCGCGGAAGAGCCATGGCTGCATGAACAATACGGCTCCAAGTATCGCGATTATTGCGCTGAAACGCGTCGATACTTGTAAACTCGCTGCCTCACGAGAACGTCATCGTTTTTCAGTTGAACCTCTAGCTACTAAAGGTCGTATCCGTCAGCCAACAAAAGAGTGAGGCAAGGCATATGACAAAGACACTGAAAACACGACGCCAGTTCGTCTCGACAACTATGATCGGACTTCTGGCAACACCTTCCCTTCTCCGTGCTCAGGAGCAGGAGCCCTCGGCGGTACGCAGAAATATTTCGTCCTTTAGTGCGGATTCCTGGCAAGACCACTTCGATAACCTTCAGCACGGTGCAATTTTGTGCGACATCGACTCGCGTGCAGTCCAGTATTGGTCGGAAGACGAAAGTGTCTACAAACTCTACCCGTCGAGTGTCCCTGCCTCGGAAGAGTTGACCCGCCGAGGATATACAAAGGTTATAAGGAAGGTGGAGGGGCCGAGTTGGCGGCCCACTCCATCAATGAAAGAGCGTAACCCCGAATGGCCTGACTATTGGCCGCCGGGTCCTGACAACCCGCTTGGAACACACGCACTTTATCTGTCGTGGCAGTATTACCGGGTGCACGGAACCGGTGACACGCGCAAAATCGGTCGGCAATCATCAAACGGCTGTATTGGACTCTACAACGAGCACATTGCTGAACTTTTTGCTCTGGCAGAAGTGGGAACCCAGGTCAGGATTTTCTGAAAGCCAAGGAAAGCTGGCTAATTCTTCTATTTTTAACATAAACTTCATTATGCGGCTTTATATTTTGCGTTGCGATAGTATATTATCGTATGTATGCTGAACTCCTCTCACGGAGGTCCCCCAGTATGCGCCATTTACTCAAGAAGCTCCTCCCCTCGGTCGCAGTCGCTTTGGCCGTGACAAGCTTTTCGCTGCCGGCACCCGCCCGCGCGCAGACCTACCCGATCGATTGCGCGATCCTCTTGTGCCTGTCTGGCGGCTGGCCCGCTTCCGTCCCTTGCGCCCGAGCCCGCGCCGAGTTCATCCGGCGGATTACGCCTTGGCCAGTGGAACCGCCGCTGCAAATCTGGCGCTGTCCCATGGGCGCGTCCTATGAGAGCGATCGGCAATCAAACAACGCTGACCGCATAATTGAAGCCTTGTACCGGACCGACAACCGTCGACCGCTCCAATCCTTGCCAGTAGATAATCTCGTTCCCACAGACTTCACCCTTCGGCTTGTTCAGGACCGCGCGGACATCGATATCAGCGGGCCAGAGTTCAATTTCGTGCGGTCCATCCGCGTCTTCGATGTACGGTATGCACGACAGCACGAGTCCGGGCGCGATGGGGATTGTAACCGAAGCGCGACCGTGGTCCTCGGCACCTACGGGACCCAAGGCGATTTCTCATGGCAGCGATCTTCCATAACTGCCCTGCCCGAGGCCCATGTGGGACTTGAACGTTGGGGCCAGAATTGCCCGGGTATCTATCACCGATCTGTCTTCGTCGATTGGCGTGACTATGAGGGCAACTACGGCTTCGAACAGGTGAACTACTAGCGCTGACAAAGACAGCTTTGCCATCATGCTGCGAGAATTTTAGCGTGCTGAGTTGTTCAAATACCGGCCCTTCGCTGCTTTCGGTGCGTTTGTCCGGAGAGTGGACTAAGCACCATTTCGCTGCGGCTGCGCCAGTGGCCGCTTCAGCTCAATCCGAAAAAACGGTTAAACCTAGAGAACCCACAAGGGAATGCTTTCCCCCGCTGCAGGCTACATCACTCACCGCTGTATCAATTGCGGCGCATCGGCATCCCCAAGGGCCATTTCGGGCAGCCAAGTGATAAGCTGAGGAAACGAGATCAGCGCCGCGATCAATGCAATCTCAATGGCAACAAGGGGTACCGCTCCGCGATAGATATCAGACAGATTGATACCCTTCGGTGCGGCCATCTTGGCAAAGAACAGGGCATAACCGAAAGGGGGCGTCAGAAAAGACGTCTGCAACGCCAAGGCTATCAGGCCAGCGATCCAGATTTGTGCAAAGTAGGCAGAGCCGACGTGATCTGCGAAGTCGAGCTCTGAAATAATCGGCATCAGTACGGGTACAAAGACCAGCAGCACCTCGATCCAGTCAAAAACAAACCCAAGTATGATGATCACGCCAAGGAGCATGGCCAACAGTTCCCACCGGGTGAGATCGAATGCGGATATCCAGTCGAAGATCACATTTGGTCCACCAACGAGGTGGAAACTGAGCGAAAACACCGATGCGCCAAGTACGATGAAGAAGACCATCGACGTCATCGTGCTTGTCTGCACCGTGACAGAGTTTAACGACGAGAAAGACAGACGCTTTCGCGCCAGAGCAACCAAAAGCGCGCCAAACACCCCTACTCCAGCCGCCTCTGTTAGTGTCGCAAAGCCCAGAATGATGCTGAGCGGAATGGATGCGATAACCGCGACAGACGCGAGTACAAACAAGAGGTCTGACACAAGATTGGTCTTGGGTGCGTCCAGCGGGATTTCGACCGTTTTTCTCAAGGTGACCGCAAAGTAGACCGCGAAGGCCATGACCATCAGAAGCACAGGTACGATGAGGGCCACATACATCAATCCGATGCGCAGATAGAACACGTTCGAGATGAAGAACAGCATCACGGCTGGCGGGAACACGACACCCAATGCTCCAGAAGCTGCGACAGCGCCTCCTGCGGTTCGCGGTGCGTAGCCCGACGCCATCATCGGGGCATAGGCCACCAACGCCACAGTTATGACGGAAGCACCGATCACCCCGGCGGCGGGCGCAAGAACGAGGCCGATCAGCAAAGTCGCAATGGCGTAGCGACCGGGAACGCCTGTCAGAAGACGCCCCAGCAAGCGAAACATGGTTTCGGCAACGCCGCTGGCATTCAGGATCAGGCCAAGAAAAATCAGCATTGGAACGCTGGTGAATTGGACTGATTCATTGGTCAGTACACCACGGGCCCGCAGGTAGATCAGCCCCAGATGCTGAAAATCAGTGATCCCCACCCAAACCGCAGCGACAAACCCCAAGAAGCCTGTCCCTGCCAGAACCAGAGCCACCGGAAAACCACTGAAGACCCCAATCGCCATCGCGACAAGCATGGCAACCGTAAGGACCTCATTCACCATTGTGCAATCCGCCCGATTGTTCAGGTGCCCCTTGCGCACGTTTCCCCGCCAGAAAGGCGATGTTGCGAAGGGCTACGATCATCCCGGCAAGAGCCAGCAAGATGGGGCCGATGACCCCGGCAATGCGTTGTGCCCACAACTGGGTTTCCGCGTATTTCGTGGTGCGCATCAGGCCGTCCCATCCGTAGTAGGTCAGGATGGCGGCGAGCGGCAGAAGGACAAAAAGGCCGCCAATCAGTTCGATCCAAGCAATGCGGCGGGCGGACCAATGTCTGCGAAGAACATCAACGCGCACGTGACCGTCGCGCAGATAGGTATACCCAAAGGTCAAGAAAATTAGGATGAACAGCAGTGACGTGGACAGGTCCGGCAAATAGCTCGACACGCCAAGTTGTAGCTTGCGATCCAGCATCTGAAGCGCGCCATAAGCAGCAATCGAAACAACTGTCAGCCACGCAGTCACGACGCCGATGCCGCGAATGCCACGGTCAATCCAATCCAAAAATCTCAAGCCGAATTCCCTCCCAAAGTTCTTTGCCTGTTAGCTGTTATCCCCCCGTGACATCTCCCTTGCGATTGTCTTGTTCCCGATTTTCCGGCCTGACTTTCGAGGCGCGAAAGCCGTCCCAGAACAGCAGTGCCGCCCCACAAAAGATCGCCACGTCAGCCAAGTTGAAGGACGGCCAGTGGTATGACCCGTAATGGAAGTCGAGAAAGTCAGGGACGGCCTGATAGCGCAGACGGTCAAGGATATTGCCAAGCGCGCCTCCGATGATCAGACCGAGCGCCGCACCTGTCAGCCTGTCCGGAGCCTTCCACAGCCAGATCAGCAGCCATGCCACGACCACGGCAGCAAGTGCGACCAGACCCCACCAGGGTACGACCCCGCCGAGCATACCGAAGCTGACCCCATCGTTCAAAACCCGCACGAGGTTGAGAAAGGGCAGAACCTCGACCCCGTTCTCAAGCGCCGGGGAGTTCAGGGCAAGAGCCTTGGTGCCCTGATCAACACCAAACGCGGCGATGGCGCAAAGCCCACCGAGAACGCGGCTGTTCATGCCACCGCCTTCAGATCGGCCCGCGCGTCGCGGATAATCGCCCATGACGAGTGCAGGAACAGTCCGGCGATCCCGAAGGCTACGATGAGATCGGGCCATGCGCTGCCTAGCCAAACCACCAGCCCGGCGGCGATAACGACTGCGGCGTTGCCGATGGCGTCGTTGCGCGAGAACAGCCAGACAGCGCGCATGTTCGCGTCGCCCTTGCGGTACCGCAGCAACGGCAGCACGGAGATGACATTTATCACAAGAGCAATCAGGCCCAGAATCCCCATCAAAGTGGCGTCTGGGGTTGTCGGCTCGAATGCCCTTATGATGGTCGTGCCAAAGACTCCAAGACCAAGCAGGCCGAGGAAGATGCCCTGGATCAGGGCCGACCGCGCTCGCCAAGCGAGGCTCCAGCCGATGGCCAACAGGCCGAGGAAGGTGATTGCGCCGTCGCCGATGAAATCCAACGCGTCGGCCTTCACGGCCTGTGACCCGGCAATGAACCCGCCGATCATTTCAAGAACGCCATAACCAACATTCAGGATCACAACGATCCAGAGCGCGCGGCGATAGCCAGGGTCCTGATGGGCCGCACCTTGCTGAATATCTTCGTCGCTCTCGATGCGGTCAAACCCATACCCTGTTGTCTCGACGGCTTTTTCAATTTCCGGCAAGCGCGCTTCGGGAGCTGTCAAAGTCATTATGTGCGTTGCAGTAGACACTTTCACGGCGTCAGGCGCGATACCCGCAGATTGCGCCGCCCGCTCGATCTGGGCGGCATCCTTGGCGCAATCCATGCCGGAAACGCGGTAACGAAAGGATGGGATATCTGCTATCGCGCTTTCTGCGTTGGCCATGATCGCAGTTCTCCTGCTAAAGTGGATCAAAGGATAATATATCAGTGAGCAATGATATGACGCAGATCGTTGTGGACCGCAAGGTCGGTACCATTGAACAACGAGCAAAACTATTTCGCGGCTTTGCCGACCCAAGCCGCTTGTCTATTCTCGGCGCGCTGTGCGGGGAGCCGCTGGTTGTTCACGAACTCGTCGAGCGTACGGGACTATCACAACCAAACGTATCCAACCACTTGCGATGCTTGTTGGAGTGCGGGCTAGTCAACAGCGACCGAGATGGGCGCTTCATCCGCTACCGTATCAGTAGCGCACGTATCGCAACGCTGTTGAGCGATGTGGACGCACTTCTCGATGTGGTCGCAGGGGGCGTTGAGGCCTGCGACAACTATCGCGGGAGATAAGCAGCCACTAAGCGATGAAATAGACTAGGACAGAGCTAAAGGACGACTGATATGGATGTAACGCGCCGTCAAATTATTATAGCCGCTGTAGGTCTTACCAGCATTGCACCCTTCGCCGCGATTGCGCAGGGAGCTCCGTCGATCCACGTTCTTAAGGACCCGAATTGCAGCTGTTGCCGGGTTTGGGCTGATATTCTTCGGGCTGAAGGCTTCCGTGTGACCGAGGAGCGCAGCTTTGGAACACTGCTGGTCCGACACAAGTTGGACAATGGCATCCCCCAAGAGATGATATCGTGCCACACAGGCGAGATCGAAGGCTATATGATCGAGGGCCATGTGCCCGCAGCAGACATTCGTCGCCTTCTGGACGAACGCCCAGACGCAGTCGGTCTCGCCGTTCCCGGCATGCCCTATGGATCACCCGGAATGGGGCCAGAAGATCAGCGTGAAGCCTACGATGTATTTCTGATCCGGCGCGACGGTAACACCGAAGTGTTCACGAGTTACGAAGCAGCCTGACGGCAATTTCATTGATCGGAAACCATAAGGAGAAGACTATGAAGCAGCATAAATCACGCTATTTTGGTATGGTTGCGGTGTGTATGATCTCTGCTACTGTAGCCTTCGCACAGCAGCAGCGAGGCGATTGGTGGGGTCACGGGCCAATGGGACCGAACCACATGTGGTCTGAACGCATGCCTGGCTGGGGACACGGCAACATGGGTCCGGGCCAGCAACAGCGCATGCAACGACATTGGACTTACATGAACGAGGGCGTGCCCGCAGCTTATCGGGGCGCTCGGAGCACTATTCGCGCGACGCCTGAAGTTATCGCGGAAGGCCAGACGCTATACACAACGAACTGCGCAAGTTGTCATGGAGCCGAGGGTCTCGGGGATGGTGAGGCCGGTCGGTCTCTCGTGCCTTCTCCGGCTCTCCTTAGATGGTTTGTTCAGATGCCGATGTCGGGAGACGAGTATCTGCTCTGGGCAATTTCTGAGGGCGGTCAGCGCTTCGGAACAGAAATGCCAGCCTTCAGGGAAGCGCTGACTGAAGAAGAAATCTGGAAAATCATCGCATACATGCGTGCGGGGTTCCCGTGATACCGCGCACCGCGAACACTTTGTAGAGCTTTTGGCGGTGCTTCCAAAAATACACAATTTCGCCGATCACCACCAAAACTGACATTGGTGGAGCGCGCAGCATCGCTCACTCTGGACTCCTTCGAGACCTTCGCTGCCATCAGCTCAAATGACCGGTACGCTCGCAGACCCTTTCCATCAATATGAACTGGCGGCTGCGTGAGAATCCTATCCACTGTCACTTTTTCGAATCCGCGTGAGCGCATCGAAGTCGATTTCTTGCTTCTGTTCGTCACTTATATCCGGCCGGGTTTCCGATACCGGCTGGGGCCCTTGGACGTCCCACATCACCGCATGTGAGCCTGTACTCCAACGATAAACCCAACCAACAACACTGCACCCATCGGTCCCGATCAGATTGGCGATCGCGACGCCCTCACCCTTATCATCGTTCACTGTTTACTGACTTCCTGCACTGTGGCGCTGCGAATTGCGGCGTGGGGTTGCAGAGCGTTCACTACGACCGCGCGCCGGACTTCGTTGATTTTGGCTACCTGGTCCTCGATGAGGGAATGATCATCAGACCGGGAAAATGGGTTTCCGCGTTCTCAACAATTCATTGGCTTCATATCCTGTGGTCGGGCTCCGTGGCGGCTTCGACAATCGACAGGACTTCATCTTTATCAAAGCCGATAACCCTCGCCAGAACTGTAAACTCCACGACGTCGATACGACGCTCGCCGCTTTCGAGACGTGCCACAAACGACTGGTGGCGTTTGAGCTTCGCCGCCAACTGCTGCTGGCTGAGACCCGCATTCTGACGTGCATCAACCAACGCACGGACGAGCTCCAACTGGCCATTTGTTCTGATTGTCTTTGCCACGCGTCACATACCTTTTGTGACGTCGCTAGCGGATGAAATCTGTTATCTAAAAAGTAGATATTTGAGGGTGTTACCGGCGTCTGGTTTCCATGGGCTGCAAGTCTGATGCACACCCAATCGCCCATCAATCCCCCACCAGTTCCAGAAACCGACCGTAGTCCTGACTGACTTCGCGGGCTTCTTCGAAGGCGCGCGCGCGCTCCTGCTCGAGGCAGCGGAAGTAGTCCTGAATGTCCGTTATGTAGACCTCAAAGTCCCGTCGGATGATGTCGGCATAATCCCGAGCGGCCTGCGAATCGCTTGGAACGAACGGCTGGACCGGGGCGAGGCATGACCCGGCCTCGCTTGCGACCGGAGCGAGCATCAGCAAGGCCATAGCCTGTATCTTCACCCACCGGCTCAACCACAGGTTTCTGAAACCCCTATTTTCCTTGATAGACTCCATTGGCCGTGACTAGTGTTTGCGTAACCAAACTACAGCTAAAGCACGATATTACATCTTGCGGTTGATAATATACTATCGTAACTCTGGGCTTCAAGTAGGAATGCCTGGGGTCGCGCCATTGGAGAAAGCGTGAGCCGGGCCATGAACTGGGACATCGAAGCACCAAATGTGGTTACGGAAGCCAGGTTCCGCGAACTCGTGGAAAGCGGCTATAGCGCAGAAATCCTGTGCCAGGAGTCGGCACATAAGAAAGGCCCCAGCTATTACGGGGTCTGGATCATGCGCGTTGTCTCTGATGACGGGGTGGAAAAGCTCCTCGTCACCGCCCGCACGCGGACGACCTACAACGATATCAAGATCCGCGAGTTCAAGACGATCTCCGGCGTGGTGTCTTTCTTCATCGGCCTTGGCTTTGCGCATGTCGACCTGCCGCTTGAGGCGGGGACAAGCCGGACCCACAAACTTGCGCCGTCAGACAAAGCCCCATCAGACAAGGGCGCTGACAACTAACCTCGTCTGCCTCTGGCTGGTCGCAGCACCTGCCTCAGCGCAAATGGTCCTGGTCATGGAGAGCGACGGCTCTCTGACCCCATCCCGGTCTCAGAGCAGTTTTGCTCGGAACTACAATGACGGTATCGGTCAGGGATCGGCAGCCGACGAACTTGCGATTTTCGGCAGCGATGAAACTGTGCCAGAGCGAGAAGCGATGCGCTTTGCAGCCCGTGTCGGTTCGGCACCCCTGCCCCGTGCCGATGTCCTAAACGCCATAGAGACCACGGCCTTGCGCTATGCCGGCCATCCTGGCCTGCGTCGCGCGGGGCTTTCCGTGACGGATTGGCTGGCTCTCTATCGGGCCAACATTGAGGTTGAGAGCGCCTACCGGCAGGATGCGATTTCAAGTGCAGGTGCCATTGGCCTTGGTCAATTGATGCCAGCGACGGCGCGTGATCTGGGCGTCGACCCGCGTGATCCGCTGCAGAACCTCGACGGCTCCGCCCGCTACCTCGCGATGATGCTGGAGACGTTCGGCGATCCGCATCTGGCGCTGGCGGCCTACAACGCGGGGCCGGACGCCGTGCGCCAACACGGTGGCATTCCCCCTTACCGAGAAACCCAGAACCACGTGGCCCGCGTCATGGCCGTCGTGGCCCGATTGGAAGGATCAAATTCATGAAACAGATTTCAAACCTCTTTGTCGCCTCGCTGGCGCTATTCCTGTTCATTGCCGAGCCCGCCCTCGCCCAGAGCATTGATCTCTCCCCGATCCAGAGCTTGTTGCAGGGCATCGTCGATGCGCTGACCGGCCCACTTGGCGTTGTCATCGCCACACTCGCCGTTCTCGGCGTTTTCTTGAGCTGGTTCTTCAACATCATCGATCTGCGCCAGGCGCTCTGGGTCCTTGTGGGCATCGCTGGTGTTGCCGCCGCCCCCACCATCGTTGCCGCGGTCTTTGCCGGTGGCTGAGCGCGCGCCTCTCTTTCTCGGCCTCGTGCGCCCGCCGAAGCTTCTGGGCCTGCCCATCATGTACGCGATGGTCTGGCTCTTCGGTTCGGTGCTCTTGTTCGTCTGGGTCCAGCATATCGCGGTGCTGGCTGTCGCGGCCCTGCTCTATCCGGTGCTTTGGAAGGCCGCCGATTGGGACCCGCGCTTCATCGACGTGATGATGACGGCGCTGCAGGAGACACCGCCCACGCGTAACAGGTCCATTCATGGCGGGGACAGCTATGCCCCGTGATGACGCTCGTGATGCTGCGCTCGATGCCCGCACAATGACGCCAGACTGGTATGCGCGCGAGACCCGCCTCGCGCATATGCTGCCCTATGCGCGCGGCTCTTCGGTCACGTCGATCTGCGCACCACTCGCGGCAAAGAATGCCTCCAACGCAGGATCGGCCACAGTGCCAAGATCACGGGGCGGATCGGGCAAGATGTAGAATTCAGCGGGCAAGCCCTCGATCTGATCGGCGTTGAACACGCGGTAGGCCTTGGCATAGGGGATCTGGCGTTCCTCGCCGTTCTCGTCCTCGCGCTCGACGGTGCCGTATTTCACCACGGTGGCGGATTTCTCGCCCTTGCGGACATGCCCCCCAAGCTGCTTGGCTTGATTGAACGTCATCCAACGGGCTGAGCTGTAATCCTTGACCATCGCCGTGGCCCAAAGCATCAGGATGTTGATGCCCCGATAGGCTTCGCCGTTGAACCGTTCCGGCAAGCTGACCGATGCCCCAGAACCGGTCCACGGCTTGCGCCAGGGCGGTGTTCCCGCCTCGATCTGTGCGATGATCTGATTTGTGACATGGGAATAAACGTCAAACTTCTCTGCGGTCATTTGTGACCCTCCTTTGAGTGACGCGGTCGGGGTCTCTTCCCCTTTCCGCCAATGGGCGGTCCTTCCTGTTCTGATCTTTGGAATGCCCATGCATTCCGAAGGGCAGAGCAGGTAAGGGCAAAGCCCGTCCTGTGGCCTGGCGGGGCCGTGACAACCGGGTGGAGGGCCTGAATTTGGGAGGGAACCGCGCGCCTGCGCGTGGGAGGAACCGGAATTCTCGACCGGAACCGACGCCACAGGCGGCGCTTGCCGGTTTTCTCGGACCTGACAGGATGGCAGGCGGATCAACAAAATTTGGAAGCTGTCAGGGTTGGCCGTCGGCCGAGGCTTTGCCCAGAGATCACCCGCAATACTTGGAACCGCAGGTAAAGAGTTTGCATAAGTGCGCCCTTAGGGGCGCCAAGATCTCTGGCAGCCTTACACTATTCCGCTGTTCATTCGCGACGCGAACGGCCCAAAGCATGCGTAATTGGGCTGCCCCTATTCAGAGGTCGAGCTCCCGTTAAAATCACAGTCAGACTGTGAACAAGGGAGATGAGAATGGAATATTTTGCCGGTTTGGATGTGTCACTGCGCTCCTGCGCCATTTGTGTCGTTGATGCCAAAGGCAAGGTGATGCTCGAAAGGGAACTGCCCTGTGAAGTCGGCGATATCGTCGATTGCCTGAACAGCTTCGTTTATCCGATCGAGCGCATTGGTTTTGAGGCTGGCACGCTGAGCCAGCATCTCTTTTATGGTCTGACCAGTGAAGGTTTTGATGTCGTCTGCATGGAAGCCCGCCAGGTGAACGCCGCCCTTTCAGCGATGCGCAACAAGACCGACAAGAACGATGCGCGGGGCATTGCCCAAGTTCTGCGCACTGGCTGGTTCAGCCCTGTCCACATGAAGAGCCGGGAAGCGCATGGTGTGCGAGCCTTGCTCAGCACCCGCAAAGCATTGCTCAACAAGACAATAGATCTCGCAAATGAAGTGCGCGGACTGCTGAAGATCTTTGGCCTCCGTCTTCCCAAGACAGTGCAGCACGGCAGCTTTGACGGCCTTGTCCGTCCGATGATTGAAATGGATGAAGTCTTGGCACATGCGATTATTCCGCTGCTCGACGCGCGTCTGGTGTTGTATCAGCACTTTCTTGAACAGGACCGCCGTGTCAAAGGTGCCGCCGCCCGGGACGATGTCTGCCTCCGCATGATGACTGTTCCGGGTGTTGGGCCGATTGCGGCGCTGACCTTCAAGGCTGCCGTTGACGATCCTTCGCGCTTCAAACGGTCTCGCACCGTTGCCGCGCATTTCGGACTGACACCAAGGCGCTATCAATCTGGCGAGCATGACAATCCTGGCAGGATCTCGAAAGCCGGAGACCGGGATGTCCGAGCGACGCTTTATGCGGCCGCGAATGCACTGCTGATGCGCACGATGGCAGGCTCTCAGATCAAATCCTGGGGCATGCGACTGATGCGAACCAAAGGACGCCGCCGCGCCGTTGTTGCGGTGGCCAGAAAGTTGGCCGTCCTGCTGCATAGAATGTGGGCAGATGGCACCGAGTTCCGTCCGGCAGAGGTGGAGGGCACAGCATGATCTGATCCGCCACCCTCCAAAGCCGAACGGGATCGTCCCTCACCGGACGAGGTCTGTGGAAGAAGCCGAAAATGGCTGCTGCGCAACGAGAAGCGCGTCTCAAAGCAAGGCTCTCCGCTGCCAATCCGACACATGCGTGCAGCGATGCCCGACGGCATCAACCAGACTGCGAAGAGAAGCGTGACCCGGATGAGTGACAATGATCCACGAAAAAGTAGGAAAACGAGCTTGACCCAAACGCCCAATTAGAGAAGCTGCCGTTCACAGGGGCCGCAACGCTGCATTGCAGCTTGCCCGAAGCAGACATTGATTGATCCTTCGACATTGGAATCGGGTACCCGCCTACGACCAAAACTGGTCCAGAAGCATTCTGGGCCTGTTCGGCAATATTCATTGGCATGGGTCGATGACGCAGTTCGGCCACTGGACGAATGCCGGCAGTTTGCTATTTTTGGCAACTGTGCTGAATTGATGATTGCGGTGAATCCAGTCAATTCTGGACTTGGATACGATCAAAGTACGAGATTACGGTCTTAATAGCACCATACTCCAGAGAGCTCTTTCTCACATGGACCCCCGCGTCGCGAGGGTGCATCCGGTGCAGGAACGGCCGTATGACCAACCCCTCCTTCTTGACGACCTTTGCAAGTTGCAGCGGGGCGGACATGACAAAACGCCCGGATTTGACCAGTTGAACGCCGGTGGCCAACGATGTCGTTCGAATGTCGATGAGCGATTTCTTCGAGCCCTTCGGAAGCGTGTACTGCTCGATCCTTAGTTCTGTTACCGGATCAATTGTGAAGCTCACCCATTGGTAATCCGCAAGGTCGGCCGGGTTTATCGTATCAGTCTGCGAAATTGGATCGTCTTCCCGAAGAACGATCCCGTGTTCGACCTGCGTGACGTGTTTTGTAGAGATCGACGAGTCTATTTCATCTTCCGAGAGAATTCCCAGATACACGTCAATCGCACCGGATCTCAGCAACTTTCCCATGCTCTCGCTATGTTCAGTCTTCAAGTCGAGTTTTAAATTAGGAAAACGTTCCATGAGATCGGCAAACAAACCGGCAACCCAGTTGAGGTGAAAAACCGGGCCGGCACCCACCTTCAATTCCGACAAGCCGGTTGAGGAGATAACAGCGACCTCTTCTTGCCCGTTGCGATACTCGCGTTCGATGCGCTCAGCGCGCACAAGAAACATCTCGCCCGCCTCGGTCAGCGACATTCCGCGGCGGTCGCGGTGGAATAGCGGCGTGCGCAATTCAGCCTCCAAAGCGGCGATGCGTTTTGTGACCGAGGATTGAGCGAGGTAGATTGTGGAGGCTGCGGCAGTGATCGATCCTCCCCGCGCTACAGCCAAAAACGCTTTCAGACCTTTGTCCACAGGTATTCCTTTTTCGAAACGATACTGCACTTATACTCATTTTACAGAATTTCTAAAACTGTGGCAACTTACTCTGACACGACCGGGGCAGTAAAATCCATGAAGACGATCTTTGTTCTTTTCGATTCGCTGAACCGTCTGGCGCTTGGCGCCTACGGCGGATCATCAATCGCGACTCCAAACTTTGACCGGTTCTCGAAAAAATCCGTGACCTTCGACAAGCACTATGTCGGCTCGCTGCCCTGCATGCCCGCGCGACGCGATATGCATACCGGTCGGCTGAATTTTACCCATCGCAATTGGGGGCCGCTGGAGCCGTTTGACGAAAGCTTCGCGCGAATACTAAGCACGAATAGTGTTTACACACATCTGATTTCTGACCATCTGCACTACTTTGAAAACGGCGGTTGGGGGTATGCAAACGCCTTTGACAGTTGGGATTTCGTGCGCGGTCAAGAGTATGACGCACTGAAAGTCATGGTGCGTCCGCCGGTCGAACGCCTTCGTGAGCGCTTCGACGAGAGACACTACCCGCTGCACAAGTTGCCCGATGAGGGTGCAATCACACGGGGCAATACCGACAAGACTGCTTTTAAAAGGATGCGCGGGGCAATCACCGAAGAGTCCTTGACCGAGGAAGACGAATTCCCAACGGCCAGGTGCTTTGCAAAGGCATTCGATTTCCTCGACACTAACCGCGGCGAGGACGACTGGTTCTTGCAGCTTGAGTGCTTCGATCCTCACGAGCCGTTCGTTGCGCCAGAGCGATTTAGGGCGGCCTACGACACAGGCTACAACGGCAAAATACTCGACTGGCCGCTGTACGAGAAGAACGCCAATTCGCCCGAAGAGATCGCCGCTATTCGCGGCAACTACGCTGCGCTTGTCGCGATGTGCGACGAGTATTTCGGGCGGCTCTTGGATTACTTCGACGAGCACGATCTTTGGAAGGACACTGCGTTGGTCCTGACCACCGATCACGGTTTCCTTTTGTCCGAACACGATTGGTGGGCGAAAAACCGAATGCCCTACTACGAAGAGATCAGCCACATACCTTTGATGGTCTGGCATCCAGATCACGACGCGAAGGCCGGCGAGCGGCGCCAATCGCTGACCCAGACTACTGACTTGATGCCCACTTTCCTCGAACTGCATGGCTGCACGGTCCCGAAAACCGTGACAGGTAGCTCGATCCTGCCAATGCTGAAAGACGACACGCCCAACCACGCGAGCCTGATCTTCGGCATGTTCGGCGGTCCGGTTGGCGTGACAGACGGTACTTACACTTACTACCGCTATCCAGAGGATTTGTCGGGCCAGAACCTGCATCTCTATACGCTGATGCCTGCCCACATGATCGATCTCTTCGACATCGGCGAGCTGCAATCCAGTGAGTTGGCCCCACCGTTCAATTTTACCAAGGGCGCGCCGATGCTCAGGATGAAGCTTGACCCGAAAAACACGCAGGTGGGTCAGGACGGCGACACCTTGGAGGATTGCGAGACCGCGCTTTACGACGTCGAGGCGGACCCGCAGCAGGAAAGCCCGCTGGATGACCCGGCCGTGGCAAAACGCCTGGAGGCAGAAATCGCACATCACTTCGCGCTGCATGACGCACCGCCCGAACTCTTTATGCATTTCGACTTGGCGCAACCGGATGTCGCGCTGGCGGGAGAATAAAACGAAACCAAATCGAAGTCTTATGGGAGGACAATCATGAAACTTATAGGAACACTTAAAGGCACCCTTCTGGCGGGGGCCATTATGGCGGCGTCAGCCACCGCCGCTCTCGCGGAATTTCCCGAGCGCAACATCGAAATCATCCATCCCTGGGGGCCTGGCAATGCGATGGCCATGAGCCAGGTTGTTGCCAAGGCCATGGGCGAAGAGTTGGGCACCGATTTGCCGGTGATCTCACTGCCAGGCGCGGCAGGAACCAAGGCGCAAACGACGGCCATGGGAAGACCTGCCGATGGCTACACAATTTTTGACGGTTATGTTGCGCCGCTGGTTCTGCAACCAATCCTGGGCAACGCGGACTGGAGTTTCAACGACTTTAAGCCACTCAGCGCAGCCGTTGCGAACGCTTTCGCTATTGCGGGACAAGTGGACGAAACGCGTTGGTCCAGCTTCGAAGAGATGATGGCTTACTGCAAAGAAAATCGCGGTGATCTACGCTATTCCTCAGGTTCGCGGAACAACCTTCCGCATATGGTCATCGCAAAGGCCCTGCAGTCCTATGACTGTGTGGCTCAAAACGTCCCCTACACCCAGGACGGCAATGTCTTCAAAGACCTCGGTTCGGGAGTCTTGGACTTTTCATTTGTCAACGTGGGCAACTTCAGGACCAACCCCGACGAGGTAAAAATCCTACTGGTTCTCTCCGAACTGGAAAGCTCGAAAAAGGCCTTTCTCGGGGCACCCACCATTGACGAGCTTGACGTCGATCTTGGACTCTCGAACCTCGGGCCGATGGGCTGGACCTGGTGGATCGTTCACCCGGATACACCTGACGACGTGACGGAAGAACTGCGAAGCGCAATGGAGCGCGCAATGGCTCGTCCCGAGGTGATCGAAGCCGTTGAAGCGATAGGCTTTGTTCCGCTCTCCTGGGACCACACGAAATACGAGGAGATCGTGGGCGGAGTGGATGCGCAGCTCAACTCGATGGGCAATGCTTTGGCCTGGGAAGAAGAAGAACTTAAAAAGCTCAACTAAGGAGATCGCACGATGACATCGTCAAGAACGCTGAAGCTAGCTGCTCTCGGATTTCTTCTTGCTGTCATCGTGATTGTCTTTTGGCAGATTGAAACCGATCTCAAAGAACAGGGGATCGCCAGTGGCGGTCCCTACGACAACGCGGCTTCATATCCGTACTCGATAGCGGTTTTCGTGGGCGTTCTTCTGGTTCTTCAACTCGTGATAGAACTTCTTAACGACAAGGCCACTCCGCAGACAGAAGCGCCTGAAGCGGCGGAGGATATTCAACCATCGGACATACGTCGCGCCGGGATGATGCTCGCGATCTTTGCCGTCTATGTGATGGTTCTGACGACGATCGGATACCATCTCGCAACCGCCCCAATGATCTACGCCATCATGTGGGTTTGCGGAATGCGCAATCTCCTGAAGATAGCGATTTCATCCGTTGCCATAGCCACGGGCTTCGCTTTCGTTTTCGAAGTTTTCCTGAATGTCGTCCTTCCGCTCGGCATTTGGAACATCTTTATCCCCTGGTAGGTGCGCCATGATCTTTGAATTTCTATCCGCCGGGCTTGATGTCTTTCTATCGCCACTTGCCCTCGGTCTGACATTTGCCGGGATCATCATCGGCCTGGTTGTTGGCGCAATGCCTGGTCTTGGACCGCTTATGGGGATCATCCTGTTGCTCCCGGTGGCCATCGGTTTGCCACCTGTCCCGGCAATGGGTTTTCTCATCGCCATATTCGTCGGCGGTTCCTGTGGCGGGTCGATTTCTGCAATACTGTTACGCATTCCGGGCACACCGTTAGCGGCGGCGACGCTCTTTGATGGCTACCCAATGGCGCAAAAAGGCCGCGCCTCCGATGCCATTGGCATTGCCATCACCAGTTCGGCGATTGGCGGATTGATTGGCGGCGTTGTTCTGGTCTTTTGCGCCCCGATCTTAGCGAGCTTTGCTGCAAACTTCGCACCGCCCGAATATGCCATGCTGGCGATCATGGGGCTTTTCGCCATCGCGGTCATCTCTGGCGGCTCTATCATCAAGGGCCTTCTGGCGGGGAGCTTTGGTTTGCTCATCGCCACGGTGGGAACTGACTCATTTTCGACGGGTCTTCGCTTCACCTTCGGGTCGAACAACTTGCTGAACGGGTTTCATATTGTGGCTGTCGTCGTAGGATTGTTCGCGATCTCTGAGATGGCCGCCCAGATGACAAAGCGGGACCTCTTGAAGACACCCGAAGTGAAGGTGGCGAGGCCCGGTTTGCAAACGATCGGACTAACGCTGAAGCATTATGGCAACTTGATCCGCTCCTCGGCGATCGGCACATTCTTTGGCGCCATCCCCGGCGCGGGCGGTGTGATCAGCTCCTTTACCAGCTACGCTGTGGCCAAGGCTGCGGCCAAACCAGGCGAGAAATACGGCGAAGGCGCAGAGGGCGGTATTGTTGCGACAGAAGCCGCAAATAACGCCACCGTAGGCGGCACGCTCGTGCCGACCCTGTCACTTGGCATTCCAGGAGACGCATCATCTGCAATGCTTTTGGGTGCACTCCTCATCCTTGGCTTTGTCCCTGGGCCGGCCATGTTCGAGAATAATCCGGACGTCGTTGGAGGCATCTTCATGGTGTATCTGGCGTCTAACGTCTTCCTGCTTATTGCAGGAATCCTGTTAACGCCGGTCTTCGTCTATGTCTTGCGTGTCCCAAAAGTGTATTTGATCCCAAGCATATTGCTGCTCTGCTCAATTGGCACCTTTGCACTTCAGGCATCGGTCTTCGATCTGCAGGTCATGCTGGTATTCGGGCTGATTGGAATTCTCTTCCGGGCGGCTGACTATCCTCTGGCACCTGTTGTCATTGGCATGATCCTTGGCCCTATCCTAGAGGCAAACTTTCGTCGCTCGCTGCTGATCTCGCGCGACGGGTATTGGATATTTCTTGACCGCCCAGTCTCGGCAACACTTGTTGCGGTCAACGCACTTCTCTTGGCGGCGATGGTCTATCTCACAATCAAGCGGATGCGCGGTTCCAAAAAGAGCGACCTGGCAAAAGCGATGTCTGCGGAAGAATAATACTTGAGGTCATATTTCAATGCGCACGTAGTGCGTTATTCTTGTCCGCACATTCAGAGATGAATAACCAACGACAAAACTTTGAGTTGGTCCACTTCTTCCAAGCGTTTGACAGCAGCTGGACATACGCACGTTCAATGCCAAGGGAGCAGAAGCGATCCTTGTCCTCGGCAGAAGCGGCGACTTTGCTCCAACTTACGGCAGCATTGCGTGCTTTGCTGAAGCTCGAGCGCAACGCCACATTTTCTGCACTAGGCTCTCTGCGGTCATGCGGCGACACCAAGAAGGATCCAGTTCAAGACTACCTGAATGTCGGCTTTCGGCTTCACAATCTGGCCTGTTCGTGGCCGCAGCGAATGTCGGCTCCCCGCCCATTTTGTTGGATGACACGAACAGCCCAGAGCCGATCTTGACTGAGGTATCGTGATGCTGCGCCGCCGCCTGCCGAAGCGGACATGCGCTGCATGAGTTGAGCTCGCATGATGAGCGACGCGTTCAGAACGAGACTTGCCCGCCAAGCATGACAGACAGGCTGTTGTTGTCGCCCGGATTGTCGAAACCGGCAGAATAGGACGCCTCTCCGTAGAGCGAACCGCGCCCGTTGCCAAACCCGTGCCTGACACCCAGCCCCATCTCTCCGGTCCAGTCCTCGGCCTCAGAAATCACGGGGGTCCCCGCGACGATCGTGGTGATATCGTCGACCAGTTCCCGGGAGACCATTGCCGAACCGTAGAATGTGAACCCCTGACCAACGCTGTCAGCGGCAGATTCGGCATTGAGCCCCAGACCCACCTGCAGGCTTTCCGCACTGTCCAGGCTGGTATCCAGCCCACCGCCGCTGGTGAAGTCGTCGAATGCGACCACCGTGTGGCTGACCTGCCCACGTGGGTTAAGATTCCAGCCGGTTCCGTTCAGCGAAATCCACTTGCCGATTTCCAGCGCGCTGGCATAGCCAGTACCATCTGTGCTGCTTTCGGTCCCGCCAGAAATCACCGTGCTATCAAAGACGTTGTACTGGACCTGGCCGTCAATATAGAAACCCGTGTTGCCGTACCAGGTCGCCGAAAGTCCCCCCGACAATGCGTCGGTGCTGATTGAAGCCGCGCCTGTATCGGATAAGAGATCCGTCTCTGCAGTGCCCCACGACAGGTTGGCGCCAACGACCAGTAGACCCGCATCCGACTGCATCAGATCAAGATTCATCCCGCCGCGAAAACGCGTCTCTTCCATCTCACCGCGATAGGCCGTGCCAGAGGCACTTGGCGCAAAGCCCGACGAACCGGCATCAATCATGAACCACGCGCCTCGGGTCTGCCCGAATGCGCTGTTCTCGCCTGTCATCGCAAAGCCCGCGCGCTTGTTCAGGCTTGGCAGATCACTTTGCATCAAGAGAGAGGTGGCCAGTGCTTCAAGCCCCACCACCTCTGCGACGAATCCGCCATAGGCGCCGAGGACGAAATCACCACCGACCTGTGCAATGTCATAATTGATGGCGCCAAAGGATAGTGGGGTCGCCAGCACAAAGGCATCCTCTGCCGCCGTTCCCGAGACCGAGGCGACAATAATGTCGTTGCCGCTGATACTTCCTGCGGAAACGTCCGAAACCACCACGGTTGTCGCGCCGCCGGTAACATCACCGTTGATGATGAAACGGTCTGCAGTGTCGCCGGTAAAGTCGACATCGATCGCCAAGGTCCCGCCGCCGGAATAATCGCCGTTGACAGTGACAGTTTCGCCCGTGGTGCCATTCTGCATGTTGCTGGTGCCGGTGCCGGTGCTGGCGAAATGCCCGCCGATGATCACCGAACTGCCCGAGTCCAGCGCCAGAAGGCCAGCATTGGAAAATACGCCTGCGCCACCCAAAGACACGTTCAGCGTGCCGCCGCCGACGGCGATATTCCCATCGTTGAGGATATCCTCATCCCCACTGCTGTCATTGTCGCCGATCAGGACACCGCCCGCATCGAAAAGCATTGTGGCCCCGGTCTGGTTCGTGATGCTTCCTGCATCACGCAGCACCCCACCAGCGCCGAGCGTGATTGTCGCGCCGTTGGTCAGCGAATTGCCGAGCCCTTCCAGCGTCGCACCCGCGCCGATGGAGACACCGTCGGAACCGCTGGCGACCGTGATGGTTTGTGCCGACAGCGTATCGCCGTCCGAGACGGTTATCAGACCGGTCGCATTCTGGTTCAGCGTCGTGATACCCGATGTAGTGCCGGTTGTGGTCACAGTCCCGGCCCCGTCATTGACCAGCGATCCGGTCAGTATGCCTGCAAGCTCCAGCGTGCCAGTGTTGGCGACATCGCCACTGATCGTCCCGGTCGACTGTGCGGTGCCGGAATTGGTCAGGTTTCCGGTCAGGTCGCCGTCGCTCGCCACGGTGACGTTGCCGCCATCGTTGGTGACATTGCCAGTCACCATGCCGCCGATCTCAATTTGACCGTTGGTTTCGGCGGTGATGCCGGAGGTGAAGTCTCCGCTGCCCGCGACAAGTAGCCCACCTGTGACCGTGACGGCCCCGGTTACGCCGCTGGTAGGGTCGCCTGTATTGGCCTGGGTCTGGGTGAAGGTTCCACCTGTTATCTGCAACTCTCCGTCGATCGTCCCAGCAGAGGTGAAGGTGCCGCTATTGTTCACCACGTCGTCGGTCAGGGTCAGGCCTGACGCCAACGCAATGTCCGACCCGTTGTTGGTCAGATCGACAGAGGTGTCGCCCGAAATCAGTATGTTACCGCCATTGGCCAGCACCCCATCACTGAACGCGCCGCCCGACATTTCGAGAGCCCCGCCATTTTCAACGGTCACCAGACCATTCACCATACCGGCATTGTTCAGTGTCCCGCTGTCCAAGAGAATGCCATCCGCATCGCTGAACGTGGCGGTGGTGCCTACATTTACAGTCCCGTCGCCCAGGTCCAGGTCGGTTGTCAGAACCGCCGCACCATTGATGTTCACCGTGCCATCGCTCACGGTGAGCGTCGGGTTTATCGTCGTCGATGCGTTGACATCAAAGACGGTATCGACGCCGCTCAACGTGACGGCCCCATCAAAAGTCCCACCATCGGCGACCAGTGCGGCGTCATTGGTCAGCGTTATGTCGTCCGATACAGTGCCTTCGTTGATCAGCGTCCCGCCAGTCAACGCCACGGTGCCATCGGTATCGTCGAGCGTGCCGCCAAAGTTGACAGTCGTCGTCCCGCCGCTTTGGACAAGATCTGTCAGCAGAGTGTTTAAGGTGCTAATGTCAATAATCCCGCCTGTCATCGTGGTCGTGCCAATAGCCGACGACCCATCGACATTGAACGTCCCCGTGCCGCTGACCGCGACATTCCCGCCAAAGCTGCCGCCGCTGGCAGTCAGGGCCCCGCCGCTGACCGCGATGTCACTGGTGACGGTGCCGCCACCGTTGTTTTGGAGTTCGCCGCCGCTGATTTCCAACAGACCGTTCGTGTCGGTCAACGTCCCACCCGAGGCAACACGTGTCTCGCCGCCTGTCTGGTTGAAATTCGTGAGCAGCGTCACGCCGCCTGCCTCGATCAGGACATCGCCGCCGCCGTTGGTGAGGTTATCCGCCGTCGTGCTGGCACGCATATTGAACGTCCCGTCATTGACGACGACATCTCCGAAACTCCCTCCAAAGCCGTTCAGAGTCCCACCGGTTGCGGGATTGCCGTCGTCGTCATCGATCGTAAAGGTGCCGGTTACATCGCTGGCGCTATAGTTGTTAAAGGTCCCGCCGGACCCGTTGATCAGCACATCGCCCGCGACTGTGCCGGCGGGAATGCCACTGTTGTCGCCATTGTGGAAGGTGCCATTGGTGACGGTCGCGGGGCCGGTCATCGTCCCGTCATTGTTGATGCTACCCCCCGTCATCTCCAGTGTCGCCGTAAGGTTGGTACCGGTATCGATATCGATCTGACCGCCGCTCGTGACCGAGGTTGCGACAGTGTCTGCGTTGATGTTCATGATGCCGCCGATCAAGACGACATCGGCAAATGTACCCCCGTTGGCGTTCACCGTCCCATCGTCCATCGTCAACGTGCCGTTGACTGCGCTGTTCTGATTGTTGTCGAACTGCGCAGTATTGGCGATCAGCTGCACGGTACCGCCAATCGTCCCAGGGTCTGCGGGGGTACCGTTGGTAAACGTCCCATCCGACACAGTGACATTGCCGCCGATGGTGCCCGTATTTTCAAAATCGCCCGACAGGTTTGAGACACCGCCTGTCGTGCTGCCGGAAAACGCGATCGTACCACCGCCTGAGTTACCAATGAGCCCGGTCATCGTGCTGTTGCCCGACAGTGTCAGTTCCGCTGCTCCGCGATAGTTCATGACACCACTGCCCGAGACGACGCCGGAAATCTCCCGGTCCGTGGCGTCACCGAACGTGAGGATGTTATTCAGGTTGATATTGCCAGTACCGAAGACCGCCCCGACCGTTTCGTCGTTTCCGGTCAGGATAAGTGTGCCCGCATTGCTGATGATGGCGGCATCATTAATGGCGTCACCATCCCCTGCGATATTTAGTGAAGCGGGAAAATTAGCGTTTGCCAGAATGCGAATATCAGTCGACGCGAGTGATCCGGTGAGAGTGACTTGTTCTCCGGCGACCGTTGTCACGCCTGTATAGGTGCTGTCACCTGACAGGGTCAGGTCGCTAAAGCTTCGCAGATTGCCGGCACCGGAAATGACCCCGCCATAAACCGAAGAGCTGCCGTTAAAACCCGTAGACAGCGTCCGGCCCGCATCGATCTCCGTTTCGCCGAAACCAGCAAATCCATTGATGTTGTTCGATGCGGAAACCTGTAATTTAGCCCCCGCATCCAATTGCACAGTGCCAGACGTGTTTGAAATCGCTGAGCTATTTGTTAGTTGCAAGGTGCCCTCTTGCACCGCCGTATCGCCCCGGTAGAGACCAAAGCCGTCCAGCACCAACGTGCCGCCGCCGGTCTTGATCAGATCGGAATCCGCAACACCGGCATCTTCGATCGACACATTAAGGGTGGCGGTGCCGGTATTGACGGCAATCTCTCCGGCACCGGCAACAAGCCTGATTTGATCGTTCTGGGTGCTGACCCCGTTCAGAACATAGCCGTCGGTGTTGAAGGTGATGTTCGACACCTCCTGCAAACCCTGAACTGTGACCGTCCCAGCCGTACCCCCGAATGTCGCGTCACCGCCGGGCGTCCACGCTTCGTTCGTAGCGCCACCATCGGTCGTCCAGTTCGTCGTTGCGGCATCCCAGGTTCCCGATCCGCCCTCGACCGTACCGTTCACGGTCGCGCCGGCCCCGTCCCATTCCAGCGACTGTGAGAGTGCGATATCCGGCAGGATGACAGTTGTGGCTAGCGCAAAGCCGATACAAGGCGCGCAACTCGCCACGACACCCTTGACTTTTGTCAGATGACCGCCGCGCAGAAAAGCTGATGTTTTACCGTTAGAATATTGTTTTTCCGTCATCTTTCCCTCAACGAATACATTTGAAATTTTAGCTATTGGCAAATGGTTTCTGTAAGCCTCGTGCCGATAGCCCGTCATGATCAGCCGTACCCTTAGCTTTATTGCGCAAGGGACCTGCCATGCAAACGCGGCGTCGGCACGTTCGGACTGGTGATGTCCGGAAAAAACGCCTGGCATAAAACCTTGCGGTTTCGACTGGGGCGCAAACCCATACCGCGGCGCCGACGCCATCTATTTCTGATATTTCTTTTGACATCGAAGCTTACAACAATCCGAAAGTCGCATCCCTTTAAAGCATTGCGAACCATTTCGACCGTGTTGCCCGGACATGAACGCGTTAGTAACCGCTCATGCATTTTAGTGACTTCGGTCTTATCGCCACTGATCTTCAAGCATTTTCTATAAACATTTCGTAAGCTTATCTGTCAATGGCTTATCTGACCCCAGAGTTTCGGAAAGCCTTTCAGCGCGATGGAATTGCCGCGTGTGTTCTTTGAAAAACGCACAGTTGATCGGGACGTAAGTCCCTGATTCAATTTCTTCCACAGGGAGGGATTTGCGATGGTGTGACCAGACCAGGAAACGCAGGCGGGGTTGGTCTAAGAGTTCTCGCTGGAAGATGATGCCCCCCAAGATCAACTCTTTCGGCCGATTGATCGGTTCGTCGATTTGAGTAGTGTCAGCACGCATCTCGAAGACTTCTAAAGCCACACAGGTCGACCTTCGATCAATCCTGAAATGCTGATCCGCATGGTGCTGGTTGGCTACTGCTTCGGCATCTTGTCCGAACGGCTGCTTTGCGGGACGAAGCGGCTACAGGCTTTTATTTCGTCTGGTAACCGGTTTGATTTCTCGCGCCCAAACTTCTGAATGGCGAAGAAAACACAAAAGACACCAATGATAGCGAAAGGCGCAACCGACTTTAGATCAGTCTGTAGGCAAAAATCGTTGTATTTATTGAAAAATTAGTCGTTATATTTCCCAAACTCACCTTAGGTAAACGTGTAACCTTTAGCGATTTGCAGCATCAACCGACTTATTAGTAAGAAAAAGATTCCAAGAACGATAGACAGTCAATGCATGGTGATGAAACATAGCTGCACTGCCACACTTGTCGAGGTGTGCTGATCGCCATAGATAGATCAATCGCAGCATTCTCGGGATAGACCTTTCATTGAAAGGCAGGTTTCGCAAAACCGTCCTTGAGACCACGTATCTGCAGCGAAAGTCCGCAATCCGCCCATTCTGTTGAAAAACTCTCTGCTGCGTCTGCAAATTTTCAAAAAACAGAAAATTGTTCTCCACTAATCAGAGTACATCAAGAAAAATCGATAAAATTTGAGATAACCAGAATACTTTTCTGTCAAATTTGACCCGAATACCCAACATCGGAGTTTTTCAACAGAATAAGCCGTGCCTGACAGACAAGCCATCCTCGCTACCCTATCGAGCAACCAGCTTTTCGACATCCCCCTCTCGCAGCATCGCTTCCATATCGTCCAAGCCATCAACGGCAGAGCGCATCTGCGCCTCATCATCCACGCCCACTGTCTCGGCATCCGCAACCTGGCCCCCAAAATCCATTTCCATCTGACGCTGTTCCTCGGCGATGACGGCTTGAACGACGGGCGCGGTCTTCTTTGGGGCAAGTTGGGTTTGCCCTGACGATTGGCCATCAGCAGCCTGGCGTCCGGCCTCAACGTCGGCCTCGGATGCGCTTGACCCGTCCGGTGGCGGCGTCATCGGCATGGCGCGCACACTCAGCGGCAGCGTGCCTTGCGATCCCCCTCCCCCCGGCTTCGGAAACGGCAGCTCCCCCGTCTGTGCCGCGTGGATCGCCTTGAACAGCCGATCGTCAAAATACTGGATCCGCTTCGCACGGACCGGCATCTGGGCATCGATGACCATGACGATTTCATCGAGCGGCAGGCGGCGTGCTTCATCTTCGGGTAATAAGGAACTTTCTTCGGTCCGTGTGGATTGGCTGCGCCCTTCAAAGGGGTTCTTGCCAATGGACTGCGAGCGCGTGATGACGGTCTTCGTGGTCTTGCCGACAGCCTTGCTGAGCTCTTCGACGGTTTTTTCATCCGAAGGCGTCAGGTAGAGCTTCACGCCCGCGTTGCCCTGCAGCGCGCGGCGGGTGTTTTCGCCATAGATTTCATCGAGGGCAGGGATGGTTTGCGTGACGACGGCCAAATGACCACGATAGGTCCGCAGGGTCTCGATGCTCTCGACCACGATGGGCATCTTGCCCAAGCGATTGAACTCGTCGAGCATGATCATCACGGGCCACGGCTCGTCTGGCCCGGGGTCCTTTTCCTGCATGGCCGAGAGGAGATCGGAGAAAAACAGCCGGATCAGCGGCGCGAGCGGCTTCACCATCAGCGGCTGGACCACGAGATAGACCGAAAAGGGCTTCTTGCGGATCGTGCGGAAATCAAAGTCCGACACCGCCGTCGCCTCATCGATGGCCGGGTTCTGCCATTGGTCGAGCCCCGAGGTCATCAGGAGCGAGACGTAAGAGGTCAGGGTGTCATTGTTGGTCGAGGCCAGCCGCGTGAAGATCAGCTTGGCCGCCCGGTTGTCGACCTCGTGGCCCCGCGCGAAGTATTCCTTCTGCTTGTTCCCGCCGGAGGCCGCGATGCGGTAGATTTCTCCTAAGGTCGGGCGCTTGCGCTGGAACGCCAACAGGCCTGCCGCCACGAAGAGATCGATCCCGCCTTTGAGGAGACCCTGCACCCGGTCATTGTCGCTCTGCAGGAACAGCGTCGCCAGGAGCTGCAGTTCCATCTGCTGGCGCGCGGGATCTTTCAGCTCAAAGATGCGCAGGAGCGGGTTGTAGCGATGCGTGCGCTTGCCCTCCCAATCGGTTGGGGCAAAGCGATAGACCTTGTCGCCCTGGGCGGCGCGGTGCCGGGCCGTGGCCTCGAAACACTCGCCCTTCACATCGAGCGTCACGGCGGAGCCTTGCCAGGTCAGCAAGTTCGGAATGACGAAACCCGTGGTCTTGCCCCGGCCCGTGGGGG
>NZ_LJAL01000012.1 GCF_001419985.1 Loktanella sp. 5RATIMAR09
GGCAGTGCCCCCTGTTCCGCATAGGCACACCACGACACAGCACCTGTGCAAAAACAGGATAGATGTACCGTCCCTCTTGCTCCTGCGCGCATCCGGTGCTTTATCGGTCATATGCAAAAGCCATCTGACAATCCCGCCGACCCGTTCAAGAAAGCGCTCGCCGAAGCGACGAAAGTCATGGCGGACGATCCTGACTTGGCCGTCACTTATTCGGTTGATCCCGCAGGCCAGACAGCAGAGACCATACGACTACCGCAGGTGTCGCGCCGGATGACACGCGACGAGGTGCTTTTGGCGCGTGGCACCGCCGATGCCTATGCGTTGCGGCACAAATTCCACGACCCCAAGGTGTCGGCACGCTACATGCCGCAGGGCCAGATGGCGCAAGACCTTTATGAGGCGATGGAAACGGCCCGCATCGAAGCCGTGGGCGCGCAGCATATGCCGGGCACCGCAGGCAATATTGATGCCAAAATCGGCAACGAGGCGATGCGCAAGGGCTATGACCAGATCACCCAAGCCTCTGACGCGCCTCTGGCCGTCGCCGCCGGTTATCTGATCCGCCACCTTGCCACGGGACGTGACCTTCCCAAGGGTGCGCAGAACGTCATGGAGCTCTGGCAGGGTTTTATTGAAGATCACTGCGGTGACACGCTTGAAGATCTGCAAACGACGCTGAATGACCAGCAGGCTTTCGCAAAATTCGCCCGCCAGTTGATCAGCGATATGGGTTACGGTGATCAGCTGGGCGACGACCCCGACAGCCTTGATGACGATCAGGACGACGAGGCCGAAGAAGGCAGCGACGATCAGGACGAACCCGATAGCACCGGCGAAGACGACAGCGAAGGCGAAGAAGCCGAAGGCACACCAGAGCAAAGCCAGGAAGACAGCCAGGACGCGAGCCAAGCACAGGTGAGCATGGATGATCAGGCAGACGCCGAAATGGGCGAAGAGGCAGAGATGCCAGAGGGAGAGGCCCCGTTGGAGCCACCTGCCCCGCAGCCTGTATCGGATGCCGATCCTGATTACCGCGTGTTCACAACCGAATTTGACGAGGAAATCGCCGCCGAGGACTTGGCCGAACCGGTCGAGCTGGAGCGCCTGCGCGCGTATCTTGACCAGCAGCTCGAGCCGCTGAAAGGCGCTGTGTCGCGCTTGGCCAATAAACTGCAACGCCGCTTGCAGGCCCAGCAAAACCGCTCATGGGAATTCGACCGTGAAGAGGGCATTCTTGACGCGGGCCGGCTTGCGCGTGTCGTGGCATCGCCCACGACCCCTCTGTCCTTCAAGGTCGAAAAAGACACCGATTTCCGTGACACTGTTGTGACCCTTTTGCTGGATAACTCGGGCTCTATGCGCGGGCGCCCGATCTCGATCGCGGCGATCTGCGCTGATGTGATGGCGCGCACCTTGGAACGTTGCGACGTGAAGGTCGAGATTTTGGGCTTCACCACAAAGGCGTGGAAAGGTGGCCAGAGCCGCGAAAAATGGTTGGCCGACGGACGCGTGGCGACCCCCGGGCGTCTGAACGACCTGCGCCATATCGTCTATAAATCCGCAGATGCCCCTTGGCGCCGGACACGGCCCAACTTGGGTCTGATGATGAAAGAGGGCCTGCTGAAAGAGAATATCGACGGAGAAGCGCTGGAGTGGGCGCACCGCCGCATTGCAGGCCGCCAAGAGCAGCGGAAAATCCTGATGGTCATTTCCGACGGTGCACCAGTTGACGATTCAACCCTGTCTGTGAACCCCGCCAATTATCTTGAAAAACACCTGCGCGACGTCATCGCGATGGTCGAGAAGCGCAAAGCGGTGGAACTTGTCGCGGTGGGGATCGGTCACGATGTCACCCGCTATTACGAACGCGCGGTGACAATTACCGATGTCGAACAACTGGCCGGTGCGATGACCGAACAGCTGGCAAGCCTTTTTGACAGCGATCCGCGCAAACGCGCCCGTGTGATGGGAACGCGTCGCGCCAGCTAGGGTGTGATTTGAACGCCAAACCACCCAACGCATAAAAGCAACATAAAGAAGAGCAGGATTTTTCAAATGTTTCAAAGCTTTGAAGTGTCATCTTCACCTGAGCAAGGCCCACCACGGCTGGCAGCTATACGCGCCTTGATGGCACAACGGGGCGTTGATGTTTTTCTCGTCCCGCGTGCCGATGCCCATCAGGGCGAATATGTCGCCCCGCGTGATGCGCGTCTGGAATGGCTGACAGGATTTTCCGGATCGGCAGGGTTTTGTGCTGTACTCTCTGACGTGGCAGGTGTGTTCATCGACGGGCGTTACCGCGTGCAGGTCCGCGCACAGGTCGCGGATGATTTCACCCCTGTCCATTGGCCAGAAACACAATTGGCCGACTGGTTGCCCGCGCAAAGGCCGAACGGCGGCAAACTGGCCTATGACCCATGGTTGCACACGGTCTCCGAAATCGCGGGTTTACGGGAGAAGCTTTCCGGTTTTGAACTGGTGAGCATAGATAATCTGGTTGATGCGATCTGGGCGGATCAACCTGCCGCGCCATCAGCGCCCTTTACAGCCCATGCGCTGGAACATGCGGGCGAGGCCCATGACGCAAAGCGCGCGCGGCTCTCGGCTGCACTCAAAGAAACCGCAGCGGTGCTGACATTGCCCGACAGCATCGCGTGGCTTTTGAACATCCGCGGCATGGATATCGCACGCAATCCAGTGCCACAGGCCTTTGCGATCCTTCACCAGAGCGGCCGCGTTGATCTTTTTGCCGGTGCTGGCAAAACCGCCGGGATTGCAGACCATCTGGGTCCGGATGTGACTGTGCATGACTTTGACGATTTTATCCCGACTTTGGGCGGCCTTCAGGGTAAAGTCTTGATCGATAGTCGAACCTGCCCCGACATTGTGGCGACCACCCTCAAAGAGGCGGGCTGTGACGTCGTGCAAGGCCAGGACCCCTGCATCCTGCCTAAGGCCTGCAAGAACGCGACCGAAATAGCAGGTGCGCAAGCCGCGCACGCGCGTGACGCGGTGGCGATGGTGCAGTTTCTGTCGTGGCTTGATACCGAGGCACCGAAAGGCGGTCTGACAGAAATTGATGTGGTCAAAGCGCTGGAAGGCTTCCGGACGCAGACCAATGCCCTGCGCGACATCAGTTTCGATACGATCTGCGGGTCCGGCCCGAACGGGGCGATTGTCCACTACCGCGTCAGCGAGAAAACAAACCGCCCAGTCCAAAACGATGAGCTTTTGCTGGTGGATAGTGGTGGCCAGTATATCGACGGCACAACCGATATCACCCGCACGATCGCGATTGGCACGCCAACGGATGAACAACGCGCCTGCTATACCCGCGTGCTGCAAGGGATGATCGCAGTCAGCCGGATCCGGTTTCCCCAAGGCGTAGGCGGACAGCATCTTGATGCACTGGCGCGCGCACCGTTGTGGATGGCGGGCATGGATTATGACCACGGCACCGGCCACGGTGTTGGCAGCTATCTGAGCGTGCATGAAGGCCCGCAAGGGATTTCGCGGCGGTCTGAGGTCGCACTCAAGGCGGGTATGATCCTATCCAATGAACCAGGCTACTACCGCGAAGGCGCGTTCGGGATCCGTATTGAAAACCTGATCGTCACAGTCGATGCCCCTGCCCTGAGCGGTGCAGACGATCGCGCGATGTTGTCTTTTGAAACGCTGACCTATGTTCCGTTCGACAGGCGTCTCATTGACGTCGACCTACTGACAAATGCAGAACGGGACTGGATTGATCGTTATCATAGCGATACATTCGCGCTTCTGGCGCCGCGACTGGATACACAAACCCAAGACTGGCTGACAATCGCCTGCGCGCCACTCTGAGAAAGCGTACTGCTTGGCACAATGAACCTGCACCGGTGTTTCCGTGGCGGGCTGTCTAATGAAAAGGAAGCGACCATGGCTGATCATATCAAAATTCGTCCCGCAACGGGGACCTGGGTCGTGCGCGCAGCGGGTGCTGTGATCGGCGAAAGCACCAATGCGCTTGAACTTGTCGAAGGGGATTATCCGCCGGTGATCTATTTTCCCCGTTCGGATCTTGCGATGGCGTTCCTTGAGCCGACGGACTCCAGTTCGACCTGCCCCTACAAGGGTCAAGCGCGCTTCTTTACGATCGAAGCCAAGAGTGGGCCGATCGTAAATGCAGCATGGTCTTACGAAGATCCCAAAGAAGGCGTGGCGCAGATCAAGGAACATCTGGCGTTTTACACCACTAAAGTGGCGGTCGAGCAGGTTTAGGAATGTTCTTCGGCAGCTGTCTCTGACAGAGCGCGATTCATCGCGCGCAAAGCATCGACATGGAACAACGCCCCCCAAAGCTCTGGTGGGGCATCTTCGCCGCCCAGCGTGACCACAGGGATAAACCGGTGCCCACCGCCGTCAAACATGGGCATGGCCTGTTCCAGCGTCGCATTCCCATCAATATAGACGCCATCGCGGATCATATCCCAGCACACGTCCTCTTCCGCGGCATTCGTGGCATCCATTTCACGCATGATCGAGGACACCTTGAAGGTCGCGAGCAAATAGGCCTGAGGCCCTGCCGCCAGATGCACGTTGCGCCGTTCCAGCTGTGTCAGAAAGAACGAGCGGTCGATCAAGCGCGACGAGACTGCCGAAGAAAGCGAGACAGCGACCATGACAGCCAGACCTGTCTGCCAGTCACCTGTCAGCTCGAACACGATCAGCGTGGTCGATATTGGCGCTCCCAGCACAGCGGCAGCAACCGCCCCCATCCCCGCAAGCGCATAGAGCGTGCCGCTGCCGGAGACATTGGGAAAAATCGCCGTTGCAATAATGCCAAACGCAAGTCCGGTCAGCGCGCCCACCATGAGCGAGGGTGAAAAGACACCGCCCCCCATGCGGCCCCCCATTGTGATCGCCACGGCAACGACCTTGAGCACAGCAAAGATGATTGCTTCATGCCACAACAACTCGCCTGTCAGCGCCAAAGAGGTCGTCTCATATCCCACGCCGATGATATGGGGCCACCAGATGGCAAGCCCGCCCAAAAGTGCGCCCGCAATTGCGGGCCGCAAATAGCGGGGAATGCCGGTTTCCCTTTGCAGGTAAGTGCCGAGGTCTTCGGCCCAGAAGATAGACTTGATCAACGCGACCGCGACAAACCCGCAAACCAGCCCCAAAATCAGAAAGGCGGGAAGCTCGACATAGAACGCCAGCGCGTTCTGACCTGACAGCGTAAACTCGGTCACATCCCCGAAAGTCAGACGGTTAATCACGGTCCCTGCGGCAGACGCAATGACGATGGGTGCAAAGGCGTGCACCGCAAAGTGCCGCAAGACAACCTCCAGCGCAAAAAGCGCCCCTGCAATGGGCGCGTTAAAGCTGGCGGACACGGCAGCCGCGACAGCGCAGCCCAAGAGATCGCGCCCCGTGATGCCGTTGGCGTTGATCCAGCGACACACGGCTGTCGAAATAACCGCTGCAAGGTGGACCACCGGACCTTCACGGCCGGACGAGCCGCCGGTTGACAGGGTAATCATCGAGGCCGCAGCAGAGGCAAGCCCCCGCCGCACTTCGACGCGGCCTTCCGACAATGCGGCACCCTCGATCACATCAGCGACCGAGCGGACGCGGCCGTCATCTGTGAAACGGTCAAGGATCAGACCAACGATCAAGCCGCCGCAGATGGGAATCAGCAAGACCTGATACCATGCCAGCCCCGCCGCAAACGAGTGCAGCGTCAGGACATCGTCTGTGCCATAGGCGACGGTTTGAATTGCATAGATTCCAAGCCGGAACAGCACCGCAGCAAACCCCGCGGCAATCCCGATCGCGAGTGCGATGAACCAGAACTGGATTTGGTTGGGACCGTGGGTCTTCATGACCACTGCAGCAGTCTTGCAAGTCGTCGCAACACCAGCAATTCCTTGCTCTAGCAACGCTCTGGTTGACTTCCCCATCAGGTTTGCTCTCTTGCCGGCGGCTTTGGCGTTCATACGGTCTCTGCCTCAATGACCGCCCCTGCAGGTCTAAGTCATGCGCCAGAGGCTTCCAAGCAGAATTTCCAAGATGATTCGCGTCGTTCGGCGGTAGCGCGCATCAGGATCGCTAGACAGGACACTGGTTTGGGCAAAATGGGGCAACACCCTTGTCGCAACTCGGATAAAACTGGCAGGCCCCCAAAAAACTACCCAAGGGTGAATATCTCTTCTGCCGCGCCATTTCGCGCGGTCCGCTGAAAAACCGGATGGATAGTTCACGCGACAGCACGCAAATGACGAATTTCAGTTATTTTAACCGCATAGTTGCCTTGAATTGGAAGGACGACAGCCCGTACCAAAGGCCTCAAATTGCAACCGATGATAGTTAGGTCAACATTATTGATATACTTTCGTACAGGTTGCTCCTGCAAGCCGGTCTGTTACCTTTAGGTCAAGAGGCGTGTGTTGGCCTCGGACTGTGGTGAGTGTGACGGTGCTTTCGCATACATGTGCGATGCATCTGGTGTTATTTGAGGACCCAGCAAGGTTCTCGGAAAATGGACAATGCATGTCGCGGAGGTGAGTGGCCGTGGTATGTAAGTGCGAGTGGGATTGGTAACCGGTGAATGTTCATGAGGGCGTCGCTTGATCGCGGCGCCCATTTCTGTCTCAGCTGTCAATAAGCGCGCGCGCCGCGTCCTTCGCCGCCTCTGTCACCTTGTCCCCTGACAACATTCTGGCAATTTCATCCACCCGCGCGTCAGCGTCCAAAGCCACAACCGTAGAGCGGGTCATATCCGCTGTCTGTTGCTTTTCGACGCGCCAGTGATGCCCCCCCAGTGCCGCCACTTGGGGCGAGTGTGTCACCACCAGCACCTGACCGTCTGCCGCAAGCTCTGCCAAGCGTCGCCCGACGGCATCAGCGGTCGCACCACCTACACCGCGATCAATTTCATCGAAGATCATCGTCAACCCATTGGCGTCTTGCGTCAGGCACACCTTCAACGCCAACAGGAAACGGCTCAATTCGCCGCCCGAAGCAATCTTGTTCAAGGGGCCGGCCGGCGCACCGGGGTTCGTGGCAACCGTAAAGGCCACCGTGTCTATCCCATCTGGGCCGGGTTGCTCTGCGTCGGTCATCAATGTGGCAAAAACCGCCCGTTCCATCTTGAGCGGTGCCAACTCCTTGGCCATTGCGGCATCAAGCTTCTCGGCAGCCGTCCGGCGCTTGGCGCGTAGCGTCTGTGCAGCATCATCATAGGCCGCCCTTGCCGCGCTCACAGCGGCTTTCTGTGTCGCAAGATCACGCGCGCCATCATCCAAGACCGCCAAACGACCACGCAATTCATCGGCAAAATCACTTAGGTCATCAGGCAGAACGCCATGCTTGCGCGCAAGACCGCGAATGGCAAAGAGGCGTTCCTCGACCTCTTCCAATTCGGAGGTATTGAAAGACAAGGCGTCCAGACAATCCGAGACTTGCCGCTGCGCCTCGTCCAGCCCGAGCATCACACGCTCAAGCGCCTCAAGCGGCGCGTCCAGCCGCCCTTCGGCATCGCCTGCCACACCTTGCAACCAGCGCGACGCATCGCCGACCAAGCCTTCGGCACCTTGCAGTCCCAGCGCCTCGGCCGCCTTTGCAATATCGGTGCGGATCTTTTCTGCGGCCTGCATCAGGCGGCGCTGGACATCAAGCGTTGCTTCCTCACCGGCCTCGGGGGCCAAGGCATCCAGCTCGGCCACAGCATGGCGCAGGAAATCCTCTTCCGCACGCGCCTCGGCGATTTTTGCTTCTGTGGCGTCCAGCTTGCGCAGTGCGGCGGACAGCGCGCGCCAGTTGTCCCGCGTTATATCTAAAACAGCGCCCAGGTCTGCGTAGCTGTCCAGCATCTGGCGGTGACCACGCGGGTTCAACAAACCGCGGTCATCATGCTGACCGTGCAGTTCCACCAGCGTCTCGGACAGATTGCGCAGGACCTCGCCACTGACGCGGCGGTCGTTGACCCATGCTGTTTTGCGTCCGTCACGGGTGTTGATCCGGCGCAAGATCAGCTCGTCTTCTGCCGAAATTCCTGCCTGTTCCAGCACAGCATGTGCCGCATGACCCGCGGGCAGATCAAACCACGCTGTCACCTCACCCTGGTCCGCCCCCTGCCTGACCAGTTCGGCACGGCCACGCCAGCCCAACACGAACCCCAAAGCATCCAGCAGGATAGACTTTCCCGCACCGGTTTCGCCGGTCAGCACGTTCAACCCCGGCTGAAACGCGAGTTCCAACCGGTCGATGATCAGCATGTCCCTGATATCTAGTCCGCGGAGCATGTCAGAGCCCAAAGGGCGGGGATGTCCCCGCGATGATTACAACCACTCACCAAGCAACACCTGCCGGTAAATCGAGGCAAGCCAGTTGTCGCCCGCTACCTCGGCGGCCAGGCCCTCACCTGTCAGCAAAGCAAAACTGGATTCGTACCATTCGCTGGATTGGTAGTTATAGCCCAAAATCGCACCAGCGGTCTGTGCTTCTTCCACAAGGCCCAATGACAGGTAGCTTTCCACCAGACGGTGAAGCGCCTCTGGCGTATGGGTCGTGGTCTGGAAATCTTCGACCACCGTGCGGAACCGGTTGGCGGCGGCAACATAGTGACCGCGCTTGAGGTAGAAGCGCCCGATCTCCATCTCTTTGGCGGCAAGGTGATCGAAAGCAAGATCGAACTTGAGCACGGATGTACGCGCATATTCGCTGTCCGGATACTGCTCGATCACGCGGCGCAGGGACTGAAGGGCCTGAAAGGTCAGACCCTGATCGCGACCAATTTCATCAATCTGGTCGTAATATGAGAGTGCCAAGAGGTAGGCTGCATAGGCAGCATCTTCCTCGGCGGGATAGAAATCCAGATAACGTTGCGCCGAGGCGCGGCTGTTGGGGTAGTCCTCATCACGGTGATAGGCAAAGGCCTGCATGATCAGCGCGCGTTGTGCATATTCCGAATAGGGGTAAAGCCGCTCAATTTCACCAAAGGTAAAGGCTGCACGATCCGGACTGCCGTTCTCGATCTGCCGCTCACCGCGTTCAAAAATCTCTTGCGCGCTGAGACTATCAAGCGGTTCAACGCTGCTTTCAGTGCTGCAGGCCACCAAGACGGCCAAGCTGACGGCGGCGCCAACACGAAACACCCAACGGCTGGCGGTGCCCTTCTTGACTGACATTTTCGCGTCCTCACTCACACAATGGCTGCTTGACCTGCGGAGTAGCCCCGCGTCGTTCCGCCTTGGTCTAACATAGAAAAATCGGGTGCAAAATGCCTTTTGACAGCACTGGCGATCAACTGTCGGTGCGAGGTGGGATTTAGGCGACTGCGTCCAGATCAGCCAGACTGACGCCCACGCCTGGCAATCGTGCGGCAATTTGCACATCACAGGTGACGAAACGCCATGCGTCAGGTTGATCGAACAAGGCATGCAACAGCTTGTTCGTCATTGCATGACCTGCACGCGCGCCTGTGTAGCGCCCAAGGATCGGCGCACCCGCAGTATAAAGATCGCCCAAGGCGTCAAGCATCTTGTGGCGCACGGCCTCATCGGCGTGACGCAGACCACCGGGTGTCAGCACCTTGTCCCCGTCAACAACCACCGCATTTTCATAGGTGCCGCCCAAAGCAAGACCGTTTGCGCGCATGGCATCAACATCAGCCGCGCGGCAGAATGTCCGGCTATCGCAGAGCTCGCGTACAAATGCGCCATTGGCCATATTCAATGTCTTGTGTTGACGGCCGATCGCGGCATCGGCAAATGCAATTTCAAAATCGATCTGCAACGTGGTGGAGGGCGACAGCCTTGCGTATGCTTCCCCTTCACTCACGGCGACATCGCGCAATATCTCAATCGCTTTGAGTGGCGCAGACAGACGCACCAGACCAGCCGCAACGATACCGCGCACAAAACTGGCCGCGCTGCCGTCAAGAATTGGCACTTCCGGTCCATCTATGTTGATCAGCACATTATGCACACCGCAGCCGGCAAGGGCGGCCATCAGGTGTTCAATGGTCGAAACGATCGCGCCAGTGTCATTGCTGAGACGTGTATTCAGCGGCGACACAATCACACTGCGGAAATCGGCAGGCAGCTTGGGCTGGCCCGCAATGTCGGTCCGGCGGAACACCACACCCGTGTTGGCGGCTGCGGGCTTGAGAATGACACGCACGGCTTCGCCAGAGTGCAAACCAGTGCCCTCAAAAACAACGTCAGATTTCAGTGTCGTTTGCACGCCTGTTTCGCCTTTGCAGCATTTTTCTTCGTGCTATTCATTTAGGGTGCGGCATCATATCACTCAACTCACTCTTTGCGACGGACTGAAACACTTGTGTTGCAAACGGTCGTGATCAGAATGCAGTCCGCATAAGCGCTTGATAAATATAAAAAAAGGCCGCACAACGGCGGCCTTCTTATCAACACTGACGTCACATCAAAGCAACATAAGCGCGGTGCTTAATTTGCCTGACGGCGCAAGAATGCAGGAATTTCGATCTTATCCTGCTCTTCATTATGCTCTGGTTCCTCGCGAAGCGCGGTCACCTGTGGCTGCGCACGTGCTGGCTGACGCGGCGCAGTTTCGGCCTGTGCACCAGTCATGCGATTGATCAAAGAGTTGATCCCAAAGCGCGGTTTATCGGCTTCTGACGCTGCACCGGCAGGTGCGGATGTCCGCTGTTGCGGTGCCGCGCCACCACTGTTCGGAACGCGGTTTACCGCGGCCTGCAAGCGGGCAAGCGCCTCGGGCGAAGGTGTTCCCGGCGCCGCTGCTGCACGTGGTGCAACAAAGTTGTCGGCTTCGGTCATTTCCGGCTCTTGGCGGGGGGTGTATGCTGGCGGCGGCAGGTCATCGGCAACGGCCTGCGGCTGTGGCGCCGGCTTATAGGCTGCCGCTGCTTGCTGCACCTGCGCAGGCGCTTCGAATTCCTCAAAAAGCGTCCGCTCTTGCGCGACAGGCTCGGCAACAGTTGCAGCAGGTGCCTCGTGCAAGGTCTCTTCGACATGTGCTGCGACTTCGGCAACAGGTGCAAGCGGAGCCGCCATGGAACGACGCGGCACAGGTGTCACTGTCGTCTTGGCCAGCGCATCAATGCCGGTTGCAACAACAGACACACGCATCCGGCCTTCCATGCTCGGATCAAGTGTCGAACCAACGATAATGTTTGCATCACCATCGACTTTTTCACGGATCTTGTTGGCGGCTTCATCCAGCTCAAAGAGTGTCAGGTCATAGCCACCAGTGATGTTGATCAACACGCCCTTGGCGCCTTCCAGCGAGATTTCGTCCAGAAGCGGGTTCGCGATAGCCTTCTCCGCAGCCTGAATGGCGCGGTTTTCACCTTCGGCCTCGCCTGTGCCCATCATCGCCTTGCCCATTTCGTCCATCACGGCGCGCACATCGGCAAAATCAAGGTTGATCAGGCCGGGACGGACCATCAGGTCGGTCACACCTTTGACGCCCTGATAGAGGACATCATCGGCAAGCGCGAAGGCTTCGGTAAAGGTTGTGTTTTCGTTTGCGAGCCGGAACAGGTTCTGGTTCGGAATGATGATCAGCGTGTCGACAACTTTCTGAAGGGCCTCAACGCCTTCTTCCGCTTGCTTCATGCGCTTGGCGCCTTCGAATTGGAAAGGCTTGGTGACAACACCGACAGTGAGAACACCGAGTTCACGCGCGGCCTGCGCTATGATCGGCGCCGCGCCTGTGCCGGTGCCACCGCCCATACCGGCGGTGATGAAACACATGTGCGCACCCGCAAGGTGATCAACGATCTGTTCAATGCTTTCTTCGGCAGCGGCTGCACCGACCGATGCACGCGCGCCCGCGCCCAGCCCTTCGGTCACTTTTAGACCCATCTGGATTTTCGCAGTGGCACGCGACTGCTGCAGCGCCTGCGCGTCGGTATTGGCCACAACGAATTCGGTGCCATCAAGCTCTTGCTCGATCATGTTGTTAACGGCGTTGCCGCCTGCTCCACCAACACCAAAGACGGTAATCCGTGGCTTCAGTTCATCGTGTCCCGGAAGGGAGAGGTTCAATGTCATAACGCGATCCGCCTGTTTTAAATTTGCCCGTGCCCGCGGGCCGTTACTGCTTATTAAGACTCACAATAACCAAGTGATGCCGAAAGGTCACGACAAAAACACAAAATCACCACCAAATCTGGACAAAAACCTTAGCTTTACCGCTCGATTTCGGCCAATGGGCAATATCTTGCGCATCACCAGTTATCTTTAAACCATTTGACCGCCCGTTTGAGCGATCTTGCCGGATAATTCTCCGCCGGAATTTCGAAGTCCCACCACTCGTCTTGCGGGTTGGCCGCGAATAGCGTTAGCCCGACAGCACTGGAAAACGCGGGGCCAATGGCGGCTTGTGGCAGGCCTTGCACACGCAACGGACGTCCCAAACGAACCTGTTGACCCAGAATTTTGCTGGCCAATCCATCAAGGCCCGGAATCTGGCTGCCGCCCCCAGTCAGAACGATTTGTTGGCCCGGCAAATGTTCAAAGCCCGCCGCATCCAGACGCTCGCGCACCTCTTCCAGAATCTCTTCAACGCGGGGCCGCATAATGCCGATCAATTCGGCACGGCTGACGGTGCGGCGATCATGCTCCCAGTCGCCCGTATCGCCGCCGATTTCGATCATTTCACGGTCATCCATGCCGGTGGCCACGACACCGCCGTAGAATGTCTTGATCCGTTCAGCCGTTGCCGCAGGGATTTGCAGACCCATCGAGATGTCAGACGTGACATGATCACCGCCCATGCGCACGCTGTCGGCGAAAATCATGTGCTTCTTCATAAAGACCGAAATCCCGGTCGAGCCACCGCCCAAATCAATACAAGCCGCACCCAGTTCCTGCTCGTCCTCGACCAAAGAGGACATGCCCGACACGTAGGCCGAAGACGCAAGCCCTGCGAGTTCAAGATCGCAGCGCTTGATGCAGTAGAACAGATTGTGGATCGCGGTCGCATCCACGGTCAGCATATGCATATCGGTCTTCAGCTGGTTCCCGATCTGCCCGCGCGGATCAGCCAGACCGGAGCGATGATCCAGCGCAAAGTTCACTGGCTGTGCATGCAAGACTTCCCGGTCTGCGCCGTAGTCAGGCACATCACAGGATGCCATGACCTGACTGATATCCTGTTCGGTGACCATGCCACCGCTCACGTCCAGCGTCCCGTCAAGCCCGTAGGAGCGTGGCCGCGCACCCGACAAACACGCAATCACATGATCCACACGCACATTCGCCATTTTCTGCGCCGCCTGTACCGCCGTGCGGATCGCGCGCTCGGTTTCCTGCATCGCGTCGATCTCGCCAAAGCGGACACCGCGCGACCGCGTGGTTGCCGCACCGATCACGCGAAACTGCGATTGCCCCGCAAGCGAGCCGACACCATCGCTGCTGCGAAACTGCTCTGGCCCGTCAAAGCGCAGCACCAGACACGCGATTTTGGAAGTGCCCACATCCAGAATGGCCACAACGCCCCGCTGCATCGCCGCCTTACGCATTTGCCGCATTGCCCGCTGGCTGTCGTAAAGATCGCCCATTTAGTTACCTGCCTCATTTGTGCTTATTGTTGTTGTGCTCCGGCGCAGGGCCTCTGCGGCCTCTTCATTCATCCGGAGTGTGGGTCTGTTGGTATTGCGCATGTCCACAACCGCCACATCGCGGCTGAGCATGTCTTGCGCATCATTCAGCGCGATCACGCGATCCAGCGCGGCAACGGGATTTTCGCTGGGCAAGAGAATGCGCTGATCCCGATCCAGCACCATATCCCACCGACGCTCGCCCATGCGGACAAGGCCGCGCACGCGGTCAATCAAAGGCCCCGCCGCCGCAAAAAGGTGGAGCGCCTGCGCAATATTATCTTCGGCCCCGTCCCCTGCGATCAGCGGCAGATCAAGACGGTCTGCACGTGCCGCGATTTCACCGGACTGGACACCATCGGCATCAATCAACCGCAGCACCGTGCCGTCACGCCAAAGTGCCACCGGCACACGCGGGGTCAGCCGCACTTCCAGCGCGCCACCCTGCCCCACGCGCACAGACGCCGATTTGATCGGGTCAAGCGCTTCGATACGCGTGCGGATATTCTCAAGGTCGAGTTCGAACGAAGAGACGGGGAATTCAGAGGGGAGCAGTGCAGCCACATCTGTCAGATCAGCCAGATCGCCACCGGTCACATTCATGCTTTGCACCATGAATTGGGGACGTTCCTGAAAGCTCTGTTTCGTTTCTGCAATCGTCGCAGCAAATGCTGCCCGGTTTTCAGGCTTGGAATACCAAGAACCTGCAATGACAAGGATCAGCAGGATCGGTACACCGATCCGGACAGTTCCGCGAAAGCCCGGCGTCAGCATCATCCGCTGATAACGATACCCAATGCGTGAAGGTGCGGGATCCCGTGGGGCCGTATCGGGTGCTGTGCGGCGGATCAACGATCGCATGACGCGTCCTCCACCATCCAGCGGCAGAACTGCGGGAATGTAATACCCACATGGGCGGCCTGTTCGGGCGTCAGCGACGTGGGTGTCATCCCCGGCTGGGTGTTTGTTTCCAGCAGGACCAGCCCATCAAGGCCACGGCTTTCATCCCAGCGGAAATCTGTCCGGCTGACACCGCGACAGCCCAAGGCCTGATGCGCGCGCAGGGCGTATTCCATGCAGGCGTCGAAAATCTCGGTCGGGACTTTGGCAGGCAGTTCGTGCCGTGACCCGCCCGGCGCATATTTGGCGTAGTAGTCATACCAACCATCCGTGATGATATCGGTGACCGTGAGCGCACGGTCGCCCATCACCGTCGTGGTCAACTCGCGCCCCGGCGCGAACGCCTCGACCATCACCATATCCGGCATATCATCAGCCAGCTGCGGCGGACCGCTGGCATCCTCGCCCACAATATAGATGCCGACGCTGGAGCCCTCGTTGTAAGGTTTCACCACGTAGGGTGGCGGCATGACATGGGCGGCGCGTACTGCATCGGCAGACGCCAAGACGCTTTCAACAACGGGCAGGCCGACCTTACGATACACATCTTTAGTGCGCTGTTTATCCAGCGTCAGGGCCGAGGCCAGAATTCCGGAATGCGTGTATGGAATTTTCAGCCATTCCAGAACACCCTGAATGGCGCCATCTTCACCCCAGCGACCGTGGAGCGCGTTAAAGACAACATCGGGGGCAATCTCGATCAGACGCGCGGCGACGTCGGGGCCTGCATCGACCTCGATCACGTCACATTCTGCTTCCCGCAAAGCCGCTGCACATTCACGGCCCGAGCTGAGCGACACCTCGCGTTCAGCCGATGGGCCACCCATCAGAACAACAACTCTCGGGTTTGTCCTGCTCGACATACCCTACCGCCTTTAACGCAGGTCTTTTGCGACCTGTCATATTGATTTGATCCTTGCCTCGGATCACGGCCTTTTGGCCAATTATTTTACGGGTGTTTCATCCAGACGACGACCGACCCGCATAATTTCCCATTGTAGCTTGATCCCCTGGGAATCGTAAACCTTTTTCCGCACCAACTCGCCTAAATCCTCAAGGTCGGCGGCGGTCGCATCGCCTGCGTTGGTCAGAAAGTTGGAATGCTTGGTATTCATCACGGCACCGCCAAGCTGTGCGCCGCGCATGCCTGCTTCATCAATCACTTTCCATGCCTTCAGATCGTGGACATCATCGGCCTGTCCGGTAGACGAAAACCCGGCAGGATTGCGGAACGTAGACCCTGCCGTGCGGTCTTTGGTGGGTTGGGTTTCGTCACGTTTTGCCAGTTGATCGACCATGCGCTGATGCAGGTCCGCGGGCACGGCTGTGGGTGGCAAAAGCGTGGCCGAGACAATCACCGCCCCCTCGGGCAGTTCGCTTTGACGATAGGCTAGGTGCAGCGCATCGGCGGTCATTTCAATCAAGCTGCCGTCCCGCAGAACCACCTGCACCGCGCGCAGCACATCCGCCATATAGGTGCCATAGCAGCCCGCGTTCATGCGCAAAGCACCACCGATTGTACCGGGGATTGTGCGTAAAAACGTCAGATCAAGCCCCGCATCGGCCGCTTTGCGTGCCACATGCGCGTCCAGTGCCGCCGCCCCCGCAATCACAGTATCATCTCTGATCTCGATTGCGTTAAATCCGCGCCCCATGCGGATCACGACACCACTGATCCCGCCATCGCGCACAATCAGATTACTGCCCACACCCATCGGGAAAACCGGAATTTCAGGTTCGAGTGCTGCCAGAAAGGCAGACAGGTCCTGCACATCGGCGGGCTGAAACAACACTTCCGCCGGGCCACCCACACGCATCCATGTCAGATCGGCCAGCGGGCGATTGGCCGTCAATGTGCCCCGCACCTCAGGGAGTGTGATCATCCTCTGCTCTCTCTCGTTTCGTCCGCCCGACCAGAGCGCCAAGCACGCCGCCAAGGACCGAAGGCGCGCTGATGCCGATCAGAAGTGCGACATAAACCAGTCCATCCCAAGTTCCTAGTGTGGCCACGCCAGAAAGCATCCCCATCGTCAGGAGGCCCCAGCCTATCCAGAAAATCTTGATGCCGGTGGAAAGGTGGCGCTTGGCCAACCAGTAGTTGCCAAAACCCGTTGCAAGAAAAATGGAAAACGGGACCCCGTAAGCCAAAAAATCACCAGAAGTCATACCGTCTATCCTTTTTGATCAAGACCGCCTGCTGAGACAACAGACGTCGCTTTTTCTGGCTGAGCCTGATCCGCCCTAGCCCATCCAACAAGGCCGCCAATCAGTCCGCCCACCGCCGCCGGCGCGCTGACAAAAAGCAGCAAAAGGACGTAAAGAAGCGCATCCCATCCTCCGGTGATACTTAGCTGAAAAAACATGAGCGCGGTAAATCCCGCCCAAAGGAAGGCCATCGCTGCCAGCGCCATCTTGCTTTTACGCAAGGCTGCCACAACGGTCAGACCCAACGGGATCAAAAAACTGGCACACCCCATCCCGATCAATGCAATTTCTTCGCTACCCATGATTCTACTCCATTTATGAACATTGTTCAATTTATACGCGAAACGTGAACGATGTTCAATATTTATTTGCAGCGATTGTGAAAATCTTTGCGGTCGCCCAACCGCCGTCTAGATCCGACGGTCATCCCGACGCCGCAGCAACCAGCCCAGCAGCGCCCCTGCCAAAGCGCCCAAAAGCGCAGGGACACAGACCAGCAGTGCGACAGTCATGGCAAGCACTGGATCAACGCCAAACGGGCGGCCGCTTGCGTAGATCGCGATGACCAGCACGGCACCAATGGCCGACGCGATCCCAAGCGACAGACCAGACTGCCCCGCCCGCATCAACCTTGTCAGCGCAGTGAAAGGGATCATCGCGCAGAGCAGCATAAGAAGGAAAATCCACAGATCTGTCACTCTGGCCTCGCCATGGTGTTCTTGATCCAGCGCCACAGATAGTAGACCGGCCAGCGCAACACGAGGCCGCCAACGAGCAATCCCAACAAGCCCATAGCAAACCCATGCTGAACCGTGATCCAAACCAGAAGCGGCCCACCGATTGCCAGCAGCACATAGGCCCGCCGCCAATGATTGTCGTTTGAGGGAAATGCCGACATGGCAAATGCCAGCACGACCCAAAGCCCGATCAGAATAACGGGGTCTGTCACGTCTCGAGGCGGGCCGGCAATGCATTCGCCCAAGTGCTGATTGTTCCCGCCCCGAGGCATACAACCATATCACCCGGTCCTGCCTGCTCGCGCACCAGCCGTTCGAGATCGTCTTCGCTTTCCACCACGCGGGCGTGGCGGTGGCCGTGGCGGATCAGCCCTGCGACAAGATCACGGTGGCTCGCGCCATCAATCGGGGCTTCGCCCGCTGAGAAGACTTCGGCGATCCCAACGACATCGGCATCGTTGAAGCAGGCGCAGAACTCATCAAAGTGGTGCGACAGGCGGGTAAAGCGGTGCGGTTGGTGCACGGCAATCACGCGGCCATCAGTTGCCTGTCGTGCGGCTTTCAACACCGCTGCAATTTCAACAGGGTGGTGCCCATAATCATCAATGACTGTCACACCATTCACTTCGCCAACTTTGGTAAAGCGGCGGTTCACGCCCTTAAACCCTTTCAGTGCCGCACGAATTTCTTCTTTCTTCATGCCAAGGTGCCGCGCAACCGCGACAGCCGACAGCGCGTTCGACACGTTGTGGTCCCCCGGCATCGGCAATTCGCAATCCTCAATCAACGCACCTTCGGCTTGAAGCGCGATATCGAAATGCGCCACACCCGCCTTATAGGTCAGGTTCACGGCACGGATATCTGCCTGTGCGTTAAACCCGTAGGTAATCACACGCCGGTCCGTAATCTTGCCGACCAGCGATTGCACATCGGAATCGTCCGTGCAGCAGACCGCCAGCCCATAGAACGGAATATTCGAGACGAAGTCGTAAAAGCCCTTGTGCAACGCCTCTTCGGTGCCCCAGTGCTCCATATGCTCGGGGTCGATATTGGTGACAATCGCGATGGTCGCGGGCAGGCGGTTAAAGGTGCCGTCGCTCTCGTCGGCCTCAACCACCATCCACTCGCCCTGCCCCATGCGGGCGTTTGAGCCATAGGCGTGGATGATGCCGCCGTTGATGACCGTGGGATCAATCCCGCCCTCATCCAATAGTGCCGCAACCATTGTTGTCGTGGTTGTCTTGCCATGGGTGCCTGCAACCGCAACATTGGATTTCAGGCGCATCAACTCGGCCAGCATTTCGGCGCGGCGCACGACAGGCAAACCTTTGGCACGCGCCTCGTCCAGTTCAGGGTTGCCCGGTTTGATGGCGGAAGAAATGACAATCACTTCCGCGCCTTCCAGATTTTCAGCGCGCTGGCCCTCAAAAATGATCGCACCCAAGGATTTGAGACGATCCGTGATTTTCGAGGCCTTCAGATCAGACCCCTGCACCGTATAGCCGTGGTTCAACAACACCTCGGCAATGCCGGACATCCCGATCCCGCCAATGCCGACAAAATGGATCGGGCCCACATCAAGTGGCAGTTTGGTTGCAGCGCTCATTACAGGGTTCCCATCCATTATTTCTTGCCCGCCTCTGCCAGATTATCAACCAGTTGCACAAGCCGCGTCGTGGCGTCCGGCACACCACAGGCCAAGGCCTTTTGCGCCATTTGCAGCATGCCTTTCTCATCGGACAAAAGCCCGGTCAGTTTGGCCGTCAGGGTCGCAACTTCAAACTCTGCCTCGGGCATCAGCACAGCCGCCCCCGCCGCGACAAGCTGGCGCGCATTGGCGGTCTGCTCGTCACGGATCGCACCGCCATAGGGCACCCAAATCGCGGGACGGCCTATGATGCTGACGTCTGCGACGGTCGAGGCACCCGAACGGGAAATCACCAGTTGCGCATCAGCCATCCGGCGCGGGACATCATCAAAGAATGTCTGGACATCCGCCGAAATCAATTCCGACTCGTAAAAGGCTTGGACGCGCTCCAGATCTTCGGGCCGCGCCTGATGGCTGACCCGGACATTGCGCCGCAGATTTTCAGGCAGTGCCGCAATTGCGGGGGGCACGATGTCCGACATCACACGCGCACCCTGCGATCCCCCCATCACGAGGATCGACATGGGGTAATCCCCCGGCGGAATATAGGGCGATCCTGCATGCTCGAGGATTGCCGCCCGCACGGGATTGCCGGTATGCACAGCTTCTACGGCACCCGGCAACTCGGTCGGCCATGTGCCACAGGCGATCTGGTTCACCCGCTTGGCAAAAAGCTGGTTCACGCGGCCAAGAACACCATTTTGTTCATGGATCATGCGCGGCACACGCAGCGCCCATGCCGCAGTCATGGCAGGGATGGCGGGATAACCACCAAAGCCGACAACGACAGCGGGCCGGTCACGGAGCATCCGCAACTTGGCCGCAGCAATGCCCGCTATAATACGGAACGGCACCATCAGTTTTTGCACGATCCCGCCACGGGCAAAGGTCGCGCTACCGACGACATTGACCTTGACCGCATCAGGAAAACCGCCCGTGTAACGCGCACCGCGCGCATCAGTAGACAGATGCACACGCCAGCCTTTCTCAAGCATTGCTTCGGCCAGGGCCTGTGCAGGAAACATATGCCCACCCGTGCCACCAGCGGCGATAATCAGCAGCGGCGGCATCAGCGGTTCGCCCTGCGCATCAAAATATCGGCCATCTCGCCTTGCGGCCTGCTGCGCGTAAACGCCAAGAGCATCCCCACAGCAATCCCGCCCGCAATTAGGGACGATCCACCATAAGACACGAAAGGCAAGGTCATTCCTTTGGCAGGCAACAGACGCACGGCAACACCCATGTTGATCATCGCCTGCACCCCGAAAATGCAAACCAGCCCCGTGCCCGCAAGACGGATAAACACGTCGCGTTCTTTCATCAGCCGCAGCAAGGAGCGCACCACAATCACCGCATAAAGGGCAATAATCACCAAGACGCAGATCAGTCCATATTCCTCGGCAGCGACCGCGATAATGAAATCGGTATGGGCATCAGGCAGCGACCATTTGACTTGGCCTTCACCCACGCCCACGCCGAAAAAACCACCCTCACGAATTGCATTCGTCGCATAGCCCAGTTGGGTATTCGGATCGAGATCAGGCGACAGGAACCCGTCAATCCGGCGGGCAAAATGCTCGGAATAGGAATAGGCGACAGTTCCCCCAAACACCACCAGACCGGCCAGCAGGATCAGCAAAAACATTGACGCACCGGCCACAAAATACATCACCCCCCAGGCAAAGAGGATCAAGGCGGCTTGACCAAAGTCGGGTTGGAGCGCCAGCATCAGAACGATCATGATCGTCAGCACAAAAGAATAGGCCTTACCGGGCGGTCCGCCCAATTGCTGGGACGCCGCCAAAAGCCACGCCGCCATTACCACAAAACCGGGTTTTAGGAACTCCGAGGGCTGCACCGATGCAAAGCCCAGTGAATACCAACGGGTTGCGCCCTTGCCGAAATCGGTTCCAAAGACCGGCAAAAAGGCCAAAGCCACAAACGCACACAAAAAACCCAAGACCGCCAGACGCCGCACCAGCGTGGGCGACATCATCGACACGATAAACATGACGATCATCGCCATCCCGCCAAAAATGGCCTGTCGCGTGACGTAGTGAAAAGGCTCAAGCCCGTTTCGGTCAGCCAAAGGCGGCGATGAGGCGAGACCCAACAACAACCCGATCCCGAACAGGATCAGGATGCAGGACATTGTCCATTTATCAATCGTCCGCCACCACCGGGGCAGAACCGGGTCGCCGGACTGCACCGGGACCGTCCCATAGACCATTTCCGTCATGGATCACCGCTCATTTGCCTACATCGCCCGTTTGCCGGGTCTGCTTTCACCTTAACCGTCAATTGACCACGATTCCACTGAAAAACCGCCCCCTGCCACTTTCCATGTCCGATCAAACTTCCGCCGGAGGCATGATCAAATTTTCTGAATTTGATCTCCCGCAGCGCTTGCGACATATGGGCCGATATGAAGGTAGAAACTCTGATCATCGGCGCAGGCGCCGCAGGCATGATGTGCGCGGCTCACGCGGGGCACGGCGTGCTTGTGGTGGACCACGCCAAAGCACCCGGCGAAAAGATCCGAATTTCCGGTGGTGGACGGTGCAATTTCACGAACCTCCACGCCAGTCCGCAAAATTTCATCAGCCAGAACAAACACTTCTGTAAATCCGCCCTTAGACGCTATACGCAATGGGATTTCATCGCGCTGGTCGACCAATACCGGATCGCATGGCACGAAAAAACGCTGGGCCAGCTTTTCTGCGACAACAGCGCCAAAGACATCATCGACATGCTCCGCGCGGAGATGGACAAGGCGGGCGCGCAGCTCTGGCTACAGACGTCGGTGGGTGAAATCAGCCACGATGGCAACGCCTTTACTGTCGCCCTCACCCGCGACGGGCGCAGCCTAACCGTCACAGCGCGCAATCTTGTGGTGGCCTGTGGTGGCAAATCCATCCCGAAAATGGGCGCAACGGGGCTTGGTTATCAAATTGCTACACAATTTGATCTGCCTGTCATCGACCCACGCCCGGGGTTGGTCCCGCTGACCTTCTCGGACGACAAATTCAAACCCCTGGCTGGCGTCGCAACACCAGCGCGCGTATCGGCAAACCACGCAAGCTTTGACGAAGCGATCCTTTTCACCCATCGGGGCCTGTCCGGTCCTGCAGTGTTGCAAGCCTCATCCTATTGGTACGAGGGCGAGGCAATTCGCGTGAACCTGATCCCCGAGGGCGATCTGCTGCCCGTACTGCAAACCCAACGGCAAAGCGATGGGCGTAAAGCGCTCTCCACCGTGCTGGCCCAACACCTGCCTGCGCGATTGGTGGACCACCTGAAAGCCGAACTGCCCCTTGAAGGCAACATCGCCGATCAGAGTGATGCAAAGCTGACAGCACTTTGCGAAAGCTTGACGGACTGGACGCTGACACCTGCCGGATCAGAAGGCTATCGCACTGCAGAAGTGACACTCGGCGGGGTCGATACCGACGCTTTGTCATCCAAGACAATGGGTGCAAAATCCGTACCAGGGCTTTATTTCATCGGCGAATGCGTGGATGTCACCGGCTGGCTCGGCGGCTATAACTTCCAGTGGGCGTGGTCCTCGGGATGGGCCGCCGGGCAAGCGATTGCCAAACCGTAAGGTGGATTTCAATCCACCTTACCCAATCGCATCCGTCACACACCGAATGAAATCCTCACCGCGTCGCTCAAAGCTGTCATATTGATCAAAAGAAGCCGCTGCCGGTGCCAAAAGCACCACCTCGCCTGCTTCCGCCTCGGCCACAGCCTTTGCAACCGCTATCGCCATGGTGCCGCAAACCTCTGCTTCTGCGCCGGTTAACTGACGGGCGAAATCTGCGGCTTCGCGCCCGATCACATAGGCTTTGCTGACATGGCCCAGATGCGGCAAAAGCCCGTCAAGCCCGCCCTCTTTTTGCAAACCACCGCAAATCCAGCGGATCTTTGGAAACGCCGCAAGGGCCTTGGCGGCGCTATCGACGTTGGTCGCTTTGCTATCATTCACGAAACTGACGCCATCACGCACCGCAACCACCTGACTGCGATGCGGCAATCCCGGATAGCTTTGCATCGCGGCCTCGATCCCTTTGGGCCCTAACCCCAAGGTCCGGCACGCCGCATAGGCCGCGCAAGCGTTTTGATGATTATGCGCGCCCGGCAAACCACCAACCGCACGCAAATCAATCGACCCCACCTGCCGCCCTTTGCGGTGTTCGGCCAAAAACCCTTTGCGCGCAAACACGTTCCAGCCTTCGCCCGCCAGCTTTTGCCCCGAAGATATCCGTATCACCCGATCATCCCCCGGCCCTTCACTCAGCTGGTTGGCCATGTAGCGCCCCTCTGCCTCATCCACACCGATGATGGCGCGGTCGGGGCCACCTTCGGCAAACAGACGGCGTTTGGCGGCAAAATACCCGCCAAGTCCGGCGTGGCGGTCCAGATGGTCAGGGCTGAGGTTGGTAAAAACGGCCACATCGGGCGTGATATGGCGCGCAAGGTCGGTTTGATATGAGGACAGTTCCAGAACAACAACTTCGCCGTCATGGGCAGGTTCGATATCCAAAACACCACGCCCGATATTGCCTGCCAGTTGGGCGGGCCGTCCGTTCTCGACCAGAATATGATGGATCAACGCCGCCGTCGTCGACTTTCCGTTCGATCCGGTTACGGCAATGACACGTGGCATCGTGTCAAAACTCTCCCAGTCCTCGGTTGCGAATGACTTAAAGAACAAACCGATATCGTTATCGACAGGCACCTGAGCATCCCATGCTGCCGCGATCACAGGGTTGGGTGCGGGATAGAGATGCGGAATACCGGGGCTGACGACCAAAAGGGCAACACCCGCAAAGGCACCGGGCTTTGTCAGGTCGCGCAGGTCAAAACCGGCGTCATGTGCCGCCTCTCGCGCCACGGCACTGTCATCCCAAACAACCGGATGCGCGCCGCCTTCCTGCAATGCCGCCGCCGTCGCCCGCCCTGACCGGCCCAGCCCCAGCACGGCGACGGTTTGTCCCGCATATCCCTGAACCGGTATCATTAGCGCACTTTCAGCGTTGCAAGGCCAATCATCGCGAGGATCAGCGAGATGATCCAGAACCGGATCACGATCTGCGGCTCGGCCCAGCCCTTTTTCTCATAGTGGTGATGGATCGGGGCCATCAGGAACACGCGCTTGCCGGTCCGCTTGAAGTAAAGCACCTGAATGATGACCGAGAGGGCCTCAACCACGAACAGGCCGCCGACGATGGCCAGCACGATCTCGTGCTTGGTGGCCACGGCAATCGCACCCAGCGCACCGCCCAAAGCGAGCGAGCCAGTGTCGCCCATAAAAACAGCCGCCGGTGGCGCATTATACCACAAAAAGCCCAAACCGCCCCCGATCAGCCCCATGGTGAAGATCAGGATTTCACCGGTTTGTGGGACGTAGTGCACGTCCAGATATTCGGTAAAGTCGGTCCGGCCCACGGCGTAAGCAATCACCCCGAATGTGCCTGCCGCAATCATCACCGGCATGATCGCCAGACCATCAAGACCGTCTGTCAGGTTCACCGCGTTTGCCGCACCCACAATCACGATGATGGCAAAGGGGATAAACAAAATCCCCAGATTGATGAGCGTATCTTTGAAGATCGGCAACGCCAGCTGATTGGTCAGATCATCGGGATGATAGGCCGCGGCCCAATACCCTGCGATCCCCGCGATTAAAATTCCCAGCAAAATCCGGACCTTGCCTGACACGCCCGAGGTGTTCTGTTTAGATACCTTTGCATAATCATCCGCAAAACCGATGGCCGCAAAAGACAGCGTGACGAAAAGGACCATCCAGACAAAGGGGTTATCCAGCCGCGCCCAAAGCAGCGTTGAAAAGGTCAGCGCACCCACGATCAGCAAGCCACCCATCGTGGGTGTGCCTGCTTTGACAAAATGCCCTTCGGGACCATCATCGCGGATCGGCTGGCCTTTGCCCTGCTTGCGCCGCAGCACGTTGATCAGTGGCGGGCCAAAGACAAAGCCAAACAGCAGCGCCGTCATGAAGGCCCCACCTGCACGGAAAGTGATATAGCGGAACAGGTTGAAAAAATCGCCGCCGTCCGAAAGTGCCGTAAGCCAGTAGAGCATGTTGATACCTTAATCTTGTTACAGGCGGCGATGCCCCAGTTTTCGGATGGCGTCAACAATCAGGCTGACTTTGCTCCCCTTTGAGCCTTTGACCAGCACGACATCGCCAGCGTCGACCAGTTGCGACGCTTGCGGAACAAGCTCGGCCGCCGTTTCGGCCCAGCGGCCGCGTTGTGCTTCGGGCAACGCCTCCCAGAGGTTGCGCATCAACGGGCCCGCGCAATGGATCAGGTCAAGCGACTGCAGATGCCCGTTTTGCGCGATATCGCGGTGCATTGCGACCTCGGCTGCGCCCAGTTCCAGCATATCACCCAAGATCGCCACGCGCCGCCCCTTGATAATCCGTCCTACGTTATCGGCAGGTGTGGATGCGGCAAGAACCTCAAGTGACGCGGCAAGCGACGTCGGATTTGCGTTGAAGGCATCATCGAGCAGCTCAAGGCTTTCGCCGTCATTGGCCATATCTGTGACAATAATTTCGCGCGTGCCCCGTCCCGCAGGTGGCACCCAAGCGGCGATATCAAGTGACGCCGCCACAGGATCGGCCCCGAGCGCCTCTGCCGCAGCAAGCACCCCCACAGCGTTCATCGCAAAGTGACGCCCCGGGACGGAGAGCTTGAATAAATACTCCACGCCATCGCCCGCAGCGGTGATGACCGTGATATCGCCTGCGATACGCACGTCTTTGACAACCCAGTCGGCGGCAGTCTCGCCAAAGTGGACCTGCGTGGCACCCAATGCCTTGGCACGGTCCTGCAAAATCTGGCTGGTGTCGATATCTGCGTTCAGGACGGCAATACCACCCGCCTCTAGCCCGTCCATGATGCAGGCTTTTTCCTCGGCAATCCCAGCAAGGCTTTCAAATGACGCCAGATGTGCCGCGGCCACTGTTGTCACCATCGCCACATGCGGGCGCGCCATTTGCGACAACGGCGTGATTTCGCCAGGGTTGCTCATCCCGATTTCGATCACGGCATAGTCGGTATCGGCGGGCATGCGCGCCAAGGTCAAAGGCACTCCCCAATGGTTGTTGTATGACGCCTCTGCCGCATGGCATTTACCCTGACGCTCTAGCACAGCGCGCAGCATCTCTTTTGTCGATGTCTTGCCGACAGAGCCGGTGATCGCGACGACTTTCGCAGCTGTGCGCGCACGGGCGGCGCGGCCCATGGCGCCCAGTGCATCCAGCACATCCGGCACGATCAAAAGCGGCGCGTCGGCGGCCACACCCTCGGGGATATGCGTCACCAAAGCGGCAGCGGCACCTTTCTCCAAGGCTTGCGCGACGAAATCGTGGCCATCGCGCACATCGGCCAGCGCCACGAAAAGATCACCCTTTTGCAAGGTCCGCGTGTCAATCGAAACGCCTGTCGCTTGCCATGGTTGGGTGACACGTCCGCCCGTCGCCGCAGCCGCCTCGGCTGAGGTCCAGAGCGGGGTCATACCCACCCCTCCAACGCGGCCACGGCCACGCTCGCCTGTTCCACGTCATCAAATGGCAGGACAGTATCGCCAACGGTCTGGCCTGTTTCGTGGCCCTTGCCCGCGATCAATAAGGCATCTCCCGCCCCCAGCATATCAATGCCGCGCAGAATTGCCTCGGCGCGGTCGCCGACTTCGCTGATGCTTTGCGTCCCACCTGCGTTCAGCGCACCCGCCATGACGGCAGACCGGATCGCTGCGGGGTCTTCAGAGCGCGGGTTATCATCGGTCACAATGACCGTATCCGCGTTGCGTGCCGCAGCGGCCCCCATCAAAGGCCGCTTGCCTACATCCCTGTCACCACCCGCGCCCACAATGACAACGATCCGCCCCATCACATGCGGGCGCATCGCCTTCAGGGCGGTTTCGATCGCGTCGGGCGTATGGGCGTAATCAACAAACACAGCCGCCCCGCTTTCGCGTGTTGCTGCAAGCTCCATCCGGCCCCGCACGGTTGTCAGGTACTGCAAGGTATCGAACACATCGCCCGCATCTGCACCTGCTGCAATGACCAAGGCGGCAGCCAGCAAAACATTGTCGGCCTGAAACCCGCCAAGCAGGTCAAGCCGCGTCTGGCGCGCGCGCCCCTGCCATTCAAACAAGAGGTCCTGTCCTGTGGCATCAAACCGCTGCCCGGTCAGGCGCAAGCGCGCATCAGGGTGGCGGCCCACGCCAATCACTTCTTGGCCGCGTGCGGTGCAGATTGCTGCCACTTCTGGCCCTTTGGGATCGTCCAGGTTGATGACTGCGACACCGTCTTCGGACAGGACACGGCGAAACAGCCCCATCTTGGCGTCGAAGTAGGCCTCAAAAGTCTCGTGGTAATCCAGGTGATCCTGACTGAAGTTCGAAAACCCCGCCGCCGCCAAAATCACGCCATCCAGCCTGCGCTGGTCCAACCCGTGCGATGAAGCCTCCATCGCGACATGAGTGATGCCATGCTGTGCCGCCTCGGCCAGCACACGGTGGAGCGTGATCGGTTCCGGTGTTGTGTGTTTGAGCGGATGGTTCCACGCCCCCTCAACTCCCGTGGTCCCGAGGTTGACGCCGGGCAGGTCCAGTTCTTCCCAGATCTGACGGCAAAAGGTTGTGACAGACGTCTTGCCATTGGTGCCGGTGACGGCGACGACTGTCGCGGGGTGCGCGCCGGACCAGAGCGACGCCGCTTGCGCAAGCGTTGCGCGCGGGTCTTGCGCCACAATCAGGGCAACATCCGTGCCAGCCAACTCTTTGGCGGCAATCTCGGCGCCTTGCACATCGGTCAGGATCGCGCCGGCTTTCATCCTGAGTGCATACTGGATAAATTCGCCACCGTGCACACGCGCGCCCGGTAGTGCGGCAAAGAGATACCCCGACTTCACCTCGCGGCTATCCACGGCCAGCCCCGTGATCTGCGCCTCGGCGCCACCGCGTGCTGTCAGCCCAAGTTCTGCCAGTGATTTCATTGCCCGCCCTCGATCAGTTTGAGGTCAGTGTTACACCGACCGGCTGAGGCCTGTCTACTTGTGGTCGCAGCCCCAGAAGAGGCGCTGTCCGCCGGATCATTTCAGCGGCAATCGGCACGGCAGTCCAGCCCGCGGTGCGGCGCGGCTCGGCCCCCGAATTTTCCGATGGCTCATCCAGCGTGACAATCAGGACATACTGCGGATCATCGGCCGGGAACACAGATGCAAAGGTCGAGATAACCTTGTCATCATAATATCCGCCGCCTGCAGCGCGCGGCTTGTCTGCGGTCCCCGTTTTCCCGCCAACAGCATAGCCGGGCACTTCACCGAAAGAGGCGGTTCCACGGGTTACGACCTGGCGCAGCATGCTGCGTGATGCGGCACTTACGGCTTCGGACACGACCCGCGGCCCTGGTTCTGTCGACGCCTGACGCAGCAAGGTTGGCGTCACACGCGTGCCGCCGTTCAAGAGCGAGGCATAACCCGCCGCCAGATGGACCGGCGATGAGGACAGACCATGGCCGTAAGAAATCGTCATGGTCGAAATTTCCGACCAGTTGGGTGGCAGCAAGGGACGCCCTGTTGGCGCCTCGACCATTTCCAATGGCGTCGGTTCCAGAAATCCAAGCGAAGCCAGAAATGCGCGCTGGCGTTCGGCACCGATCTGCATGGCAATGCGTGCCGTCCCGATGTTTGAACTTTCGACAATCACGTCCGTCGTGCTGAGCTCGGGACCATAATCATGGAAATCACGGATCCGGAACCGGCCCCATGTCAGCGGACCTTGGGTGTCGATCATCGTATTGGCGTTCACAAGGCCGAGTTCCATCGCTTGTGCGGTGGTAAATATTTTGAAGACCGAACCAAGCTCATAGACGCCTTGCACCGCGCGGTTAAACAGGGGGCTGTCCGATTGATCGCCCGTCGTCAGAACACGCGGGCGGTTATTGGGGTCAAAATCAGGCAATGAGACCATCGAAATGATCTCGCCGGTGTGGATATCCATCAAGACCGACGCAGCCCCTTTGGCATTCATGATCGACATGCCACCGGCCAGCACCTGCTCGGCTGCGGCCTGTACTGTCAGATCAAGCGACAACTGCAGCGGTGCGCCCTCATTCGCGGGATCACGCAAATAGCTGTCGAACTGGCGCTCAACCCCTGCCACCCCAATGACTTCGGCGCTGGCGACACCTTCACGGCCATAACTGGCCCCACCCAGAATATGCGACGCAACGGGACCGTTGGGATAAAGCCGCATTTCGCGCGGACCAAACAGCAGAGCGGGCGAGCCGATATCATGCACAGCCTGCATCTGCTCGGGGCTGATCTGGCGCCGGATCCAGAGGAAACGGCGGTCGCCCTGAAAATCCTTCAAAAGCTCGGCTTCATCCAGCTCGGGGAAAATCTGCGCCAGTTGTTTGGCCGCATTGGCCGGATCAATCATATCGCGCGGATGCGCATAAAGTGAATGCGTTTGCAGGTTGGTCGCCAGAATACGCCCGTTGCGATCAACAATATCAGAGCGCTGCCCGATAATCGGGTTGCCAACAGCGGAGGCGCGCGGCTCTTGGGGCACGGAGGACGCCAAGGTGCCCATCCGCAATCCAATCACACCGAAGGCACAGAAAAACGCAAGACCCAGCACCAGCAGACGCCCTTCAGCACGGTGGCGTTGCTTGTCGGCCATCGCCTCATGCCGGCGGGCACGGTTCTCGGCTTCGATCGCGTCGGGGTTTTCGCCACGCGCGCGTGCCTTGAGGATACGGGCCAGCGGGCGAAGGGGAATACGGCTCACAGATCGTTCTCCATCGCCTTGAGTTGATCATACGACAGTTCGATCGGGTTTGTGATCGGCAGGATGGGCGGCAGTGGATAGATGATCTGATCAACCGCGCCGAAAGCGTCTGGCATCAGTGGCAAAAGGCCCAAGCGGTCAAAATTCAGGTCTGCAAGATCGGCCAGACGGTCAGGGCGGTTCAGATAGGCCCACTCGGCGCGCAACATGCTGATGCGTTCATGGGCTGCCCCGATTTCTCCGTGCAGACCGCGCACTTCGGCAATCGCCGCCTGGGTTTTGTAATTCTCCTGATAGGCCCAAAACGCGAGCCCCATGACGGCCAAAGCAGTCAGAACATAAAACAAACCACGCACTTACCGGCCCCCCTTCTTCTTTTTCATCGGCATGCCCAAGTCAGCCGGATCAATCGGTTCGGCTGGTGCATCGGTACGGATGGCGACCCGTAACTTGGCCGAACGCGACCGTGGATTTTCGGCCAGTTCCTGTTCATCCGGCCCAATTGCCTTGCGCTTTTCGATCCGCCATGCAGGCGTCACCTGCGCGGTTTCTGGCGCATATCGGTTCGCATTGGCCGTGTTGCCGGAACGGGCCTGCAAGAACCGTTTGACCATGCGGTCCTCGACGGAATGAAAGGTCACAACGGCCAGTTGACCACCGGGCTTCAAGGCGCGTTCAGCGGCCATCAGCCCCTCGGCCAATTCGCCGTATTCATTGTTTACCGCGATGCGCAGCGCCTGAAAGGTGCGCGTGGCCGGATGCGATTGGCCGGGTTTGGCGCGCGGCAGACATCCTTCGACGATCTTGGCCAGTTGCAGCGTTGTTGTCAGCGGACGCGCCGCCACAATCGCCTTGGCAATCCGCCGTGATGCACGTTCTTCGCCGTAAAGATAGATAATATCAGCGAGCGCGCTCTCGTCTGCGTCATTGCAGAGATCAGCCGCAGATGGCCCGTCTTGGCTCATCCGCATATCAAGCGGCCCGTCACGCATGAATGAAAAGCCGCGCTCGGCCAGATCAAGCTGCATGGAACTGACCCCGAGATCGAGCACAACGCCATCAAGATCGGCGCCATATTCATCCAGTTTCGAAAAGACGCCTGCGACGGTTTCAATCCGGTCGCCAAAGTCGGTAATCCAGTCCGCAGCCATCTCAAAGGCCAAAGGATCGCGGTCCACGCCAATGACCTTGTCCGCGCCAGCCGCCAGCAATGCGCGGGTATAGCCGCCGTTGCCAAAGGTGCCATCCAACCACACCCCGGAAACAGGCGAGACCGCTGCAATGAGCGGCCTGATCAGTACGGGGATATGCGGTGATTTTTCAGCGGCAGCAGACATGGGTCATTCATCCAAGAGGATGAGCGGGTCAAAGTCTTCCCCCTGCTCGTCCAGCCAGCCGGTGACAGTCTCGCTCACCTTGCCAAAGACATCCGCTTTCCAGATCTCGAAATAGTCACCGAGACCCACAAACGTCAGTTCGCCATCTGTAAGACCCAGCTTTTCGCGCTGCTTGAGCGGCATCACAGTACGTCCGTCTTTATCAATGTCGAGCTTGATGGACTGGCCCAACACCAGAAGGGACAATTTGTGCTTGCGCGCAGAGCCGCGCGGCAAGGCTTTGATCTGGGCGGCCAGCGCGTTGAATTCATCAACGGTATAGCCCTGCAAATTGTTTTTGAGGTGATCGCCGTAAAGCAGATACATGCGCGGGAAAAGGCCCGGGGTCCATTCAGGATCACCCGCTTCAAGTACACGACGGAAATCGGCAGGGATCGACATGCGCCCCTTTCCATCCACCTTTTGGGTGTGTGTACCTGTAAAACTCAGAACCACTGTCCCGTGCGCCCTTATCCCCCCGAAATCTGCCCTGGATGTGAAAACGGCGGATTGATCTGCTGCCACTGATCAATCCGCCGCCTCGTCCCTTGAAGGGAAGTCCGACTGCGCGTGCCACCTGGGGGGATGTCTGCTCGCTCACGCGCCGGATCTAGTTTCGGTAATGGCGAAGCCTGTATGAAACCTGCTTTTGCCGGTTGGGGTTCTTAAGCTGCCCCTTTGAAGTTGTGTTCGTCATTACCGTGAAACAGTTGTGGCACCAGTTGCCGCCTCAAGCAACAGTTTTTTGGGATTTTATGGTACTACATGGTGTTTAACGGCAACGTCACGAACAACATCTGGGAGAAAACAGGCTGATAGATCATATTTATGGGAATTATTTAGGATTACAGCACAACATGTAGTGCAAATGATTGATTTTCATGATGAGCCCCAAATTTTCACTTTTTTCAAAAACCAGCAGCAACCGTCGTTCTCGAAGACAACTGAGACAGCCATTTGATTACCGTTGGCCGCTGAATCCCGATCGAATCCGATTCGTATCAGAGACGGATTCCATGAAATCCCGAAATGAACCCAAAAGGAGATCGCCGGACCCGCTCGCTAGCGGTCTGACGCGGTTTTCATTGCCGGCGCGCTAGTTACTCAGGCGTTTATGCATGACGTAGGCGTCAACAAAGCCCTGTGCCGGATGCGCAAACGCATCCGGGATCGTACCGACAGTGGCAAAACCCAACCGATGCCACAGCTGGACAGCGCCGGTATTGCTGGCAAGAACAAAATTGAACTGCATCGCGTGGTAGCCCAGCGCGCGGGCCATGTCCTGGCTGTGCACGCACATCTGCGCGGCCAGCCCCTGCCCGCGCGCGGCGGGTGCCACGATGTAACCGCAGTTGCAGATATGGGCGCCGCCGCCGGCCTGGTTTGTCTTGATATAATAGGTGCCGATAATCCCGCGCGCGTCCTCGGCCACGTAACAGGCCGCACCACCCGTCCAATAATGCAGCGCCTCCGCCTTGCTGATTGCGGGATCGACGGCATAGGTATCGCCGGCGCGGAATACATCATGCAGCAACGGCCAGACCGCGTCAAAATCCGCAGGCTGCACCTTGCGGATCATCAGGCCATACCACCTTCGATAAAGCGGCGCGCCAAGGCACGGTAGGCATCGGCCATTGCACCGTCACCCGCCGCAATCGGCGTCCCACCATCCCCTGCAAGCCGCGTATCAAGATCAATCGGCAAAGAACCCAAGAACGGCACGCCGATCTTTCCAGCTTCGGCTGCAACGCCACCATGACCGAATATCTGCGATTCATGCCCGCAGTTCGGGCAATGGAAAGTCGACATATTCTCGATCAGCCCTAGAACAGGCGTGCCAAGGTTATTGAACATATCAAGCGCCTTGCGCGCATCAATCAGCGCCACATCCTGCGGTGTGCTGACGACAATCGCACCGGTCAGTTCTGTTTTCTGGCAAAGCGTCAACTGCACATCACCTGTCCCGGGTGGCAGATCCACGATCAAAACGTCAAGCTCACCCCATTGGACCTGCCCGAGCATTTGCTGTAATGCCCCCATCAACATTGGTCCACGCCAGACAACGGCCTTGCCTTCTTCCATCATCAGACCGATGGACATCATGGTCACACCATGCGCCTGCAACGGAATGATGGTTTTGCCATCAGGGCTGCCGGGGCGTTTATTCACGCCCATCATCCGCGGCTGCGACGGGCCATAAATATCGGCATCAAGCAGGCCAACGCGGCGCCCTTCGCGCGCCAGTGCAACCGCCAGATTGGAAGACACGGTAGATTTGCCGACGCCCCCCTTGCCCGATCCAATCGCCAGAATGCGATCGACACCAGACACCTTTGCGGGCCCGGCCTGCGGCGTCGGGTGCCGCCCGACCTTGAGCGAAGGCGGCGCGGCAGGTTTTGGCGCAGGACCATGCGCCGTGAGAACAACCGAGGCCGTCTCAACCCCGGGCAGGCGGCGCACGATATCCTCGGCTGCACGCCGGACCCCATCCATCCTGGACGCTTCAGTCGGATCGGCGGCCTCAATGACAAAGCGGACAGCACCGCCCTCAATTGTCAAAGCGCGGATCATATCGCGCGACACGAGATCTTCTCCACCCGGCAAAGTGAGTCGGGACAAAGCGCCCAAAATTTCATCGCGTGTGACAGCCATCGCAGGACCCCTGTTTCGTTTGTGTTCAAAGTCGCGCCAACATTTGGCAGGTTTGTGGCGAAGCGCAAGGGCTCGGACCCCGATGCCTAATTATGTGACAGTTTCAAGACGATAGGTCAGGTATGCTTATGCATTTGCCGCATGGCAGCATTGCAGAAAGGTCTATTGTGCAACCGCAGCATCATCATACATCTTGGTCACAACACAGCGGCACAGACCGCAACGCAATTAGACAATGAGTAGTACAATGACCGTTCGTACCGAAACATTCTTTGCTGGCACTTCTTTGGGTGAGCGCATTGCGTCATTCCGCGCAGGGCTGGCCGTCAGAGCTGAACAGCGCCGCGTTTACAACCAGACGCTGCGCGAACTGCAAAGCCTGTCGTCGCGTGACCTCGCCGATCTGGGCATGTCGCGCAGCATGATCCAATCTGTCGCCTACGAGGCAGCATACGGAAAGTAATTCACGAATTCAGATCTGCTTCCTCCTCCCTTTAGGCAGATCTGGACCAAGGCCCATCGCTTCACCTCCTCCCGAGGCTTTGGGTCAGCAATAAGGTGGCGGCATCCACCTCCTCCCGGGTGCCGCCACTTTATAAAACCAGTTTCGGAACCGCCCATCCTCCTCCCGGGTGGAACCGATGATACCGCAGGCCGCGCTCACCTCCTCCCGAGCAACGCCAGCGAGGACGCGCCTTGCTTCTTCTCCTCCCGAGACGCAAGGAGGCGCTGATAAATAAAGACGGTCATGTCCACCTCCTCCCGGGCATGGCCGTTTTTTTTGTCAAAAGCGAACCACTCAGCCGTCAGTCTTGAACAGCTTCCAGATCTCTTCTGATAAAAACCCGTCCATGAAGACAGGTTTAATGTGATACCCTGCTGCTTTCGCATAAGGGACTGCGGTGCTGACAACGAAACCGCCGCCCGAAATCGACGTCACGATCCGACGCCCTGGCGGCGGGCCATTGGTGTGCAATTCGACACCAAAGAAGCGCTTTCTTCCGGTCCCCAACAGCGCGTAGATCTCGGACCACGCGATCGTCTGACGCGCGAAGCGGGTCTTGCCATTTTGCGTTTCGCGAAAAGTGATCCCGGTCACGTCAAACGTCACTTCCGCCATGCGCATAGGCAGGAAACGCCAAGCAAGCCACGACAACGCCACAAGCAGGAACGTGGACCCCATCAAGGTCCTGACGACCGGATCACCTGAGCGCCAGCCCGTGAAGTACACCGTGAAACACAAAAGCATTGCGGGAAACGCCGCCATCAAAAGAAACAATGCGGCCGCGACAACGGCAGGGCCTTTCCTGCCTGACCGGATCGTCCTTGGTTCCAAAGCTGGCAAAACGCTACCCCCTGACATCCTTTGGCGACCCCATGACCATATAACTCGTGATCGACCGCACGTGCGGCACAGTCCCCAGCGTATCGGTATGAAAGGCCTTGTATGCTGGCAAATCGGCTACCTCGACACGCAGCATGTATTCAAACGCCCCCGCCACATTATGACACTCTGTGACCTCGTCCGCGCGTGCCATCGCCTGCTCAAAACCGGTTTGCGCCGCTTTGGTATGCTCGGACAGCCCGACCGCGACGTACACAACATAAGCCCGCCCTGTCTTGTGCGGATCAAGACGCGCGCGGTAGCCTTTGATCACGCCACTGCGTTCCAGCTCCTGTACCCGCCTCAGGCAGGCAGAGGGCGACAGCCCGACCTCTTCTGCCAGTTGCAGATTGCTGATGCGACCGTCGCGCGACAAGACGCGCAATATCCTGTTGTTGGTTTGATCTATCTTCGCCATAAGTTGCACAGTTACGGTAATCGGCCGTATCTTGGCAATTTAATTGTGCCAGTTGACGCGTATTGTTGCGCAATGACCTATGAAATCCTTATCGCATTGATCGGCTTTGCCTTTGCAAGCTCTGTCACACCCGGACCTAACAACCTGATGCTCATGGCTTCGGGGGCGAACTATGGTTTGCGCCGGACGGTGCCGCATATGCTGGGCATTTCCATCGGCCATGCCTTTATGGTGGCGATGGTTGGCATCGTCTTGTTGCAGATTTTTGCGACCTATCCTGTCCTGAATATTGCACTCAAAGTCCTGAGTGCGGCCTATATGCTTTGGCTGGCGTGGAAGATCGCCAATGCCGTGCCCCCCGAAGCCAAAGAAGTGACAGGCAAGCCGTTCACCTTTTTGCAGGCAGCGGCCTTTCAATGGGTCAACCCCAAAGCATGGTTCATGGCGATTACCGCGATCAGCGCTTATGCGCCGCAGGATCGGGGCCTGATCATCGGGTCTGTCGTGGTGGCTGTGGTCTTTGCTGCCGTGAACCTGCCGTCTGTCACGGTTTGGGCGTGGATGGGGGTGCAGGTTCGCCGCTGGTTAGGCACCGCGCGTCGGCTCCGGGTCTTCAACGTGACGATGGCGGTTTTATTGGTGGTATCACTTTATCCTATGCTGACGCACTAAGCCCGCCCGCCTGTTTGATGAAATCGACAACCGCATCAATGCCTGTTCCGTGGCGCAGTGCGCAAAACACAAACGGGCCATCCCCGCGCATGCGCTTGCTGTCGCGTTCCATGACCTCAAGCGAGGCGCCTACATGCGGGGCGAGGTCGGTCTTGTTGATCACGAGCAGATCAGACCGCGTAATCGCAGGCCCCCCTTTGCGGGGAATTTCCTCGCCTGCGGCGACGTCGATGACATAGATCGTCAGATCGGCCAATTCGGGGCTGAACGTGGCGGACAGGTTGTCGCCCCCGCTTTCGATCAACACCAGATCGAGCACGGCATGCCGGTTTTGCATCTCGGACACGGCCGCGAGATTGATCGACGCGTCTTCGCGGATGGCCGTATGCGGGCACCCGCCGGTTTCAACGCCAATCACACGGTCTTGCGGCAGGATTTGCATCCGCATGAGCGCTTCGGCGTCTTCTTGGGTGTAGATGTCGTTGGTGATCACACCGATCGAATAGATTGGATGCAGCGCACGGGCCAAGGCCGCCGTCAGCGTTGTCTTGCCGGCACCAACAGGGCCACCGATGCCAACGCGAAGCGGTCCATTCATTCGGGTCATGAGCGGAATATCCTTGGTTGTTGCGTTTCGTGCCGCATCGCGGCGATATCGGACAGAAAGGCGGTGCTTTGCAAATCGTCGCAGGTGAGCGCCATTGCCGCCTTCGCGGTCTCTTCGCATAGCGGCGAAAGTGCAGCAAGAACCGCCTGCCCTTCAGTCTGGCCCAGCGGCATCAAGCGCTGTGCGGCCGAAATCAGATTGCTGGTGATGGCGTGCAGATACATCGCAGCGGTCAAAGCCACATCAATCCGCAGCTTGGCAGCAGCGGCACCGACGGCAACAGGATAGAGGTACTCTGCCCCTTCACCGCGCCAGATTGCACCGGTCGTTTTGCAAAAGGCCGCACCCTGCAATGCTTGCTCCAACTGCCGCTCGGCTGACGCCGCAATCGCTTTTGCCATCGCATTCACCTTGGCCAAGTCTTGTGACCCGTCGGCATCATGGGCCGCGCGCAGCAAAATGCAGTCGTTGCGACCGCTGCCATGCGCAATTACATCCTCCAGCCATTCCGCGAGGTCAGCCCCTGATGCGACCCACCCCGCCTGCACCGCGGCCTCAAGCCCGTGCGAATAGGCAAACGCCCCCACCGGAAACGCGGGCGACAGCCATTGCGCTAAGGTCAAGATTTCGCGGTTAGTGGTCATGGGCAGTGGCGACATGTTCGTGGCTATGCGTGCGCCCGTGACCGTATGCGCCACCTTCGGGGGTAAATGCCGCCGTGATGGGTGTGACCGTCGCACCAATATGTTCGAGCATATGCCCAATCACCGGATCGGCCTGAATGACCAGATGATCCGCCGCAATCTGGCACGGTGTATGCCGGTTGCCCACATGCCAGGCAACGCGCGTCAGGTCCGTTGCCGTGACGCGGTAAAGCGCCTCTTGGGCGGCGCAAATTTCAATCAGCCGTCCGTCATCCAGTTCCAGCGCATCTCCATGATCGAGTGACATGGTTTTTGCCAGATCAATCAAAAACGGCTCTCCCGTTGTGGTCGTCAGCCGCTTGCGGCGCAGGAACCGCGCGGCATAGTCAAGTTCGCACTGCACGGCAGGGCCTGACCACTGGCCTGCGCGGTGAATGATTTGGGCAATAGGAAGCTGTTGCATGGCGGGCCTCAGAACATGAAATAGCGCTGCGCCATCGGCAGCACGTCGGCAGGTTCGCAAGTGAGTAACACATCATCGGCGCGCACCTCATAGGTTTCGGGATGAACCTCGATCTTGGGCAAGGCCGCGTTCAGGACCATGTCCGCCTTGCCGATCTTGCGCGTGTTTTCGATCGCGACAGTTTGCTTGGCCAGACCGAGGGTGTCACGCAGCCCAGCGGCCTCAGCCGCACCTGAGACAAAGCTGACCGACGTTTGCGCCAGCGCAGAACCATAAGCGCCAAACATCGCCCGCGTATAAACCGGCTGTGGCGTTGGAATCGACGCGTTGGGATCACCCATCTGCGCCACGACAATCATACCACCCATCAAGACCATCTCAGGCTTCACCCCGAAAAACGCGGGCGACCACAGCACCAGATCGGCCCGTTTGCCGACGCTGATATCGCCCAGCACATGAGATACGCCTTGGGCAATCGCGGGATTGATCGTGTATTTCGCAATATAGCGGCGGACGCGGTAGTTATCGTTCTCGCCCGTTTCCTCGGCCAACCGCCCGCGCTGCTTTTTCATTTTATCTGCGGTTTGCCATGTGCGGATAATCACCTCACCCACGCGGCCCATCGCCTGACTATCGGAGGCGATGATCGAAAACGCGCCCATATCGTGCAAGATATCCTCGGCGGCGATGGTTTCGCGGCGGATGCGGCTTTCGGCGAAGGCGATGTCTTCGGGGATGGATTTGTCGAGGTGGTGGCAGACCATGAGCATGTCGAGATGTTCTTCGAGCGTGTTCACCGTGAAGGGGCGTGTGGGGTTTGTCGAGGACGGCAGGACGTTCGCATCGCCGCAGATTTTGATGATGTCAGGCGCGTGCCCCCCTCCTGCCCCTTCGGTATGGAACGCGTGGATCGTGCGGCCTTTCATGGCCGCGACGGTGTGTTCGACAAAGCCGGATTCATTGAGCGTGTCAGTGTGGATCATCACCTGCACGTCCATGTCATCAGCCACCGACAGGCAGCAATCAATCGCAGCAGGCGTCGTGCCCCAATCCTCGTGCAGCTTCAGCGCACAGGCCCCGCCTGTGACCATCTCGACCAGCGCGTCAGGCTGGCTCGCGTTGCCCTTGCCGGAGAGGCCGATATTCATCGGGATGCCGTCAAATGACTGCAACATGCGCCCGATATGCCAAGGCCCGGGCGTACAGGTCGTGGCGAGCGTGCCATGCGCAGGCCCCGTGCCGCCGCCAAAGCAGGTGGTCACACCGGAATGCAGGGAGTCCTCCATCTGCTGGGGGCAAATAAAGTGAATATGGCTGTCCATCCCGCCTGCAGTCAGGATGCGCCCTTCGCCCGCGATCACCTCGGTGCCGGGGCCGACGATAATATCAACACCAGGCTGTGTGTCGGGATTGCCCGCCTTGCCGATGGCATGGATCAGCCCGTCTTTGAGCGCGACATCAGCCTTATAGATACCGGAGTGATCCACGATCAGCGCATTGGTAATCACCGTATCGACAGCACCGCCCGCACGGGTGACTTGGGATTGGCCCATGCCGTCGCGGATCACCTTACCACCGCCGAATTTCACCTCTTCGCCGTAGGTGGTCAGGTCGCGTTCAACCTCGATAACCAGGTCCGTGTCCGCAAGGCGCAGCTTATCGCCCGTCGTCGGGCCATACATCGCGGCGTAATGCGCGCGGGATATCTCAACGGGCATCTTACAGGTCTCCCATGATCTGTTGATTAAATCCGAAAATCCGCCGTGCGCCGCCGATCGGTATCAGCTGCACTTCGCGGCGTTGGCCCGGTTCGAAACGCACAGCAGTACCAGAGGCGATATCAAGCCGCATCCCGCGTGCAGCGACGCGATCAAAATCAAGCGCGGGGTTGCTTTCGGCAAAATGGTAATGACTGCCGACCTGCACCGGCCTGTCTCCTGTATTGGCGACCATGAGTGTGATGGCCTTGGCGCCTGCGTTCAGGACAAGAGTGCCATCGGCGGGAAAGAGTTCTCCGGGGATCATATGCGCCTACCTGATTGGGTTGTGAACTGTGACAAGCTTGGTGCCGTCGGGGAATGTAGCCTCGACCTGCACCTCGTGGATCATCTCGGCGATCCCTTCCATGCATTGATCTTTGGAAATGACGCGTCCGCCCGCCTCCATCATATCGGCAACGGACCGGCCATCGCGTGCGCCTTCAACGACCGCATCTGTGATCAGGGCAATCGCCTCGGGGTGGTTGAGTTTCACACCACGCGCCAGCCGCTTGCGCGCCACCTCGGCGGCCATCGCGATCAGCAGTTTGTCTTTTTCGCGGGGGGTTAGTTGCATGGCTCAAAGCCTCCATGAAATGGGCAGGGAATTGTTTGTCAGATGACCAAGTATCGGCATCAGGTCGCGGCGCAGGGCAAAGCTGTCTTCGGCCAGCTGGCGTATGACCAACACATCATCGGCCAGCAGACTGGCCCCTGCTGTGGGCGGCAGCATAGCACGCAGCGTGTCCAGTTGTGCAGCAGCATCAGGGCGGACCAAGACAAGGCTTGCCATCGCGCGCGCGCCATCCGCAATCGCACGACGGGCGACATGGGCGGCAGCGTCGCCAGAAAAGTCCATGCCGTCAATGTAGATCGGCGCACCATCACGATTGACGCGGATACGGTCCTGAAAATAGATCTGGCGCAACGTTTCTTTCATCGCGGCACGCCCCAGCACGATGGGTTCAACCATCAGCAGGTTTGCGTTGCCTTGCAGGTCAATGTGCAAACTACGTCTAAGGGCGCAATGATCGAACAGGATCAATTCCTGTGGGAGCCAGTTGAGAGTGGCATCCGCGCCAACCGTCAACTTGCTGTCGACGCACCCAACCTCGCCGACTTGCGCGCGGTAAGCACGCTCGGCGGCTTGTGTCGTCATGGTCAGCGTCCCGCCAGTCCGCACTGCCGCATCAAGCGTGTATTGATCACCGCCCGTAATGCCGCCTGCGGTATTTACAAGGATTGCCTCTAAAGCGTTATTGAAATTGCGCGGAAAAACCAGTTTGGACGATCCGGCATGGCGCAGATGAACAAGCCCCGTCCGCCCCTTCAGCCCCCCTGCCACGATCAAGGACGCACTGCCCCGTGCACGGGGTTGTACGGGGTGTGAGTCCTGCGGATTGATATGAAGGGGGAGGTTGATAGTGCGCTCCAAAGATTCTTATTGCGCTTATAGTTTGCGCATAAGCAGCGACGCGAAGGCAGTGCTTCACTCTTCCTGCGACGCGTCTTTTATTGAATGCCTAATTATTGCGCAGTAATCTCGGAAACTGCTTACACGATTGGCGGCGAACCCACTGATGCCATTGATCATGCGCAGAGGCCTAACAGGTCGCGATATGTAATTTACGTCCTTTGCCAATTATTCCGGAGACCTTGCTGTTCAGGCGGTTTACCTCTCGCCACTTTCGCTCTACGCAATTCAGGAATGTTAGCGCTAAAACAAGGAGCCGCATCATGCGCGAATGGTGGCGAAGTGCCGTGATTTATCAGGTCTATCCGCGGTCATATCAGGATAGCACCGGCGACGGCGTTGGGGACCTGCGCGGCATTACCAGTCGCCTTGATCATATTGCAGGGCTTGGGGTCGATTGCATCTGGTTGTCGCCAATCTTCAAATCACCACAGGCCGACATGGGCTATGATGTGTCTGATTATCTGGCCGTGGATCCGCTGTTCGGTGATCTGGCCGCTTTTGATACATTGATTACAGAGGCCCATGCGCGCGACCTCAAAGTGATCGTCGATCAGGTGCTGTCGCATACCTCTGACAAACATGAATGGTTCAAGCAATCGCGCCTAAGCCGCGACAACGAAAAGGCGGATTGGTACGTCTGGGCCGACCCGCTGCCCGATGGTTCGCCTCCGACAAACTGGCACAGCCATTTTGGTGGCCCCGCATGGGAATTCGACCCGCAGCGCGGACAGTATTACCAGCACAATTTTCTGACCTCGCAACCCGATCTGAACTTCCATAATCCAGACGTCGTCGATGCGATCTTGGAGACCTGCAAGTTCTGGCTTGATCGCGGCTTGGACGGGTTCCGTCTTGATACGGTGAACTATTATTTCCACGATCAAAAACTGCGCTCGAACCCGCCGGCACAGACACGCCCACAAGTAATGGCGACCGATCTTTATGGGATGCAGCAGAACCTGTACAACAAGACACGGCCCGAGAACCTCGGGTTTCTTGAAAAAATGCGCAAGCTGACCGACCAATACGACGACATCATGATGGTTGGCGAAGTGGGCGAAATGGGCCACCGCTCGATCGAGATTATGGGCGAATATACCGCAGGAAACTCCCGCCTGCACATGGCCTATAGCTTTGCGATGCTCGGCCCTGATTTCAACGCCGAGCATTTCCGCAATTGTATCGAAGGCTTCCAGCGCGGCGCGCCCGACGGCCACCCCTATTGGTCCTTCAGCAACCATGATGTGCCGCGTCAGGTCACCCGCTGGGCCGATTATGCCGTATCAGAGGACAGCATGGCGCGGTTCGCCTGTGCAATGCTGATGTCTTTTGAAGGCACAATTGGCATCTATCAGGGCGAGGAACTGGGCCAGACCGAAACCGAGATGGAATACGACGAGCTGACCGATCCGCCCGCATTGCGCTTCTGGCCGTCGGTCAAAGGCCGTGACGGCTGCCGCACACCGATGGTCTGGGAAAAGGATGCACCCAATGCGGGCTTTTCAACGGGTAAGCCTTGGCTGCCTGTCAAAGAACCGCAGGCGGCCAAAGCGGTGGACCAGCAGCAAGGGCCGGACAGCATCCTGTCCTACTACAAGGACATGATCGCCTATCGCAAAAACAGCCCCGCGCTGGCACGCGGCAAGACCACATTTATCAACCTGCCCGAACCGCTTTTGGCCTTTAGCCGCGAAGCTGACGATGAAACGCTGACATGCGTGTTCAATCTCTCCAAGGATACTCATGAACTGGCAATGAAAGCCCCCGCAGAGATTGCCGTGGGTCAAGCCGCCAGAATCGACGTGGATACGCTGACGCTGGAAGGCAACGGTTTCGCCTACCTCAAACACGGGACCAAAGTGCCGCTTTAGGTGATCACATCGGGCGCTTTGCGTCCGGTGAGCGCCCGTAGGTCCGACAGGGCCAGAGCCGCATCGCGCACCGGTGCCAAAACCTGCTCCGGCGCGTTTGCAAGGCGCGCAGGGTCGGTCTCCAGCTGTTCGAGATAAAGCCGGATCGTCGCCCCCTGCGTGCCGGTCCCCGACAGGCGGAACACAGCACGCGCGCCGCCTTCAAAATTGATCCTGATGCCTTGGCCTTTGGATTGTGATCCGTCCACAGGATCAAGATAGGCAAATTCATCGGCCGTTTCGACGGTCATGACGTCCACCTTGTTCCCAGCAAGTGAAGTGAGTTTGGCACGCAGACCGTCAATCATGGTGCTGGCCTTGTCGCTCTCCACATCCTCATAGTCATGGCGCGCATAATAGCAACGCCCGTGCGCCTTCCACAGGTCCGCCATCAGGTCGGAGACGGATTGCCCGGTCTCGGCCAGAATGTTCAGCCACAAAAGCACCGCCCAGAGGCCGTCCTTTTCGCGCACATGGTCAGAGCCAGTGCCGGCACTTTCCTCGCCGCAAAGTGTGACCTTGCCCGCGTCCAGCAGGTTGCCAAAAAACTTCCAGCCGGTCGGCGTTTCAAAGCAATCAATCCCAAGGCTTTCCGCCACACGGTCCACCGCGCGCGACGTGGGCATGGACCGCGCCACACCCGCCAGACCACCGCGATAGGCAGGGGCCAGATGCGCCTTGGCAGTCAGCAGCGCCAGACTATCCGACGGTGTGACATAGGCCCCGCGGCCCACGATCATATTGCGGTCGCCGTCCCCGTCAGAAGCTGCACCGAAATCAGGTGCGCCCGGTCCATACATCTTGTCCATCAGGGTTTTCGCCCAGATCGGATTGGGATCCGGGTGGCCCTTGCCAAAATCGGGGCTTGGGACGCCGTTGATGACCGTGCCTTTGGGCGCGCCCAACATCCCCTCGAGGATCGCGTGGGCATAAGGGCCTGTTACCGCATGCATGGCATCAAAACACATGGTGAAACCACCGGCAAAAAGCGCACGGATCTTGTCGAAATCAACGATTGTTTGCATGAGGGCGGCATAGTCGGCAACCGGATCTACGATCTCGACCTTCATACCTTCGACTGACTGTTCGCCTATCGCACCAAGGTCGATATCAGAAGCCGCGACAATACGGTAAAGGTCGAGCGTTCTGGTGCGCTCGTAGATTTTATCCGTGACCGCCTCGGACGCGGGCCCGCCGTTTGGACCATTGTATTTCAACCCGAAATCCGCGTCCGCGCCACCGGGGTTGTGGCTGGCCGAAAGGATCAAACCGCCATCGGCTTTGCGCAGACGGATCATGTGCGACGCGGCAGGCGTGGACAAAATACCGCCCTGCCCCACGATGCATTTCGCCGCACCATTCGCAGAGGCCATTCGCAAAATAATCTGGATCGCGTCTTCGTTGAAGAACCGCCCATCACCACCGACGACCAGCGTCTTGTCCACGACACCACCGATGCCGTCAAAAATCGCCTGCACATAGTTTTCCAGAAAATGCGGGCGGCGGAACACGGCTGTTTTCTTGCGCAACCCACTGGTTCCGGGCTTCTGCCCTTCGATCGGAGTGGTCCGTACATTTTGCATCGGCATATCTCGTCCTCCCTTTTCGTCGTTGTCGCAGATTACCTCTCTGCGCTCTCTTGTGAAAATACCACAACACTGTCCGCCGCGACACGCAGGCCGGGCGTCACCGCGATGGCATCATCCTGACTGGTATCAAAGCGGCGCACCCAAGCATCGCCTTCAGGCAATTCCGGAGCCGTGATCTCAACCCCCGCCCCGCGGTTCAGCACCACCAGCAACGCGCCCTCACGTTTGACATATTCAGGTGATCCAGACGCCATCCGCATCTCGACAACCAGCGTATCAAGGGCTGCGTTGTCCCAATCCTCTTGGCTCATCGGCGCTCCATCGACACGCCGCCAGAACAGATCAGGCTCGCCGTCTGTCAGGCGCTGCCGCGAATGCAGAAACCGGGTCTGGCGCAACAACGGATGCATCTTTCGAAAAGCAATCGCCTGCTGACAGAAGGTAAAGAAGGGATCATCCTCTTCCGGCCAGTTCACCCAGCCGATTTCATTGTCCTGACAATAGGCGTTGTTGTTGCCACCTTGCGAATTGCTCAGCTCGTCCCCCGCCAGCACCATTGGGGTGCCTTGGGACAACATCAGCGTTGCCATCATATTGCGCTTGCGGCGCATCCTTGCGGCATTGATCGCTTCATCCTTGGCGGGGCCTTCAACGCCCATATTGTCGGAATGGTTGTTGGAATGCCCGTCGCGATCATCCTCGCCATTGGCCAGATTGTGCTTACGGCTATAGCTGACGGTGTCATGCAGGGTGAACCCGTCATGGGCAGTCAGGAAGTTCAGCGACGATGTTGCCGCGCGCCCGTCATGGTCGAAATAGGGTGCCGATCCTGTCAGCCGCTCTGCCATATCCGGCACTTTGCCCGCATCCCCACGCCAGAATTCGCGCACGTTGTCGCGGTATTTGTCGTTCCATTCGGCAAAGGGTGCAGGGTATGCGCCCAGTTGATAGCCCCCCGGCCCGATATCCCAGGGTTCTGCGATCAGTTTGACCTGGTTCAAGACAGGGTCCTGCCCAATCGCGCGGAAGAACGGCCCGTCCCGTTCAAACCCACGCGCCGTGCGCCCAAGGGCCGTGCACAGATCAAAACGGAAGCCATCCACATGCATGACCTCGACCCAATAGCGCAGGCTGTCCATGACAAGCCGGATCACAAAGGGGTTTTCGAAATCAAGCGTGTTCCCGCAGCCCGCATCGTCGATGTAATAACGCGGGTTATCGGCCAAGCGGTAATAGCTGGCGTTATCCAGCCCCCGGAACATCAGCGTCGGCCCAAGCTCGGATCCCTCGGCAGTGTGGTTGTAAACCACGTCCAAGATCACCTCGATGCCAGCGGAATGAAAACGCCGCACCATTTGTTGGAATTCAGCAATATCCGTGCCCTGCATATAGCGCGGATCGGGGGCAAAAAAACCGTAGGTCATATAGCCCCAATAGTTGGTCAGCCCGCGATCCAGCAGGAATTTATCATTGATAAACGCCTGAACCGGCAAAAGCTCGACGGCCGTCACACCTAGATTATTGAGATGCTCAAGGATCGGGTCCGACGCCATCGCCAGATAGGTGCCACGATTAGGAATATCGGTGCGGCCTGCAGTCAGTCCTTTGACATGGGCCTCATAGATGATTGTGCTTTCCAGTGCGTGGCGGGGTTCGTTGGCGTTGTGCCAGTTGAACGCGGGGTCAACAACAACACAGCGCGGCATGTATGGCGCGCTGTCGGTCTTGTCGAAACTGAGGTCTTTGTCTTTGTGGCCGGTTTGATAGCCGAACAGCGCATCGTTCCATTTGGGATGGCCTGTCAACTGCTTGGCATAGGGATCTATCAACAGCTTGTAGGGATTAAAGCGATGACCCTCTTCGGGCGCATATGGCCCATCCATGCGAACACCATATTGCTGGCCTGCTTTCATTCCTGGAAAGTAGCCGTGCCACACATGGCCCTCGCGTTCGGGCAGAGTGATGATCTGGTGTTCGTTACCCTCTTCATCGAACAGGCACAACATAACCTTGGTGGCATGGCGCGAGAAGATGGCGAAATTCACACCATCAGGGTCCAGCGTGGCCCCCAAAGGGGTCGGACGCCCGGGCCGGATTTCAAAAGGTCCAAGGTTCAAGATGGTGCCTCTGTCAGGCCTGCGTAGATGGCTTGATAAGCCGCCGCCGAGGTTTCCCAGCCAACAGGTTGTTTCATCGCATTGCGCTGCATGGATTTCCACGTTTTGCTGTCGGCGTAAAGGTCGCTTAGACGGGTAATGGCATTGGCCAGCGCTTGTGCGTTGATCGGGAAAAACTGCACGCCCGTTGCCACACCGCGCGCAAGTGCGGCCGGTGAAGCGTTGATCACCGTGTCCGCCAATCCGCCCGTCAGTGCCACCAGAGGCAGTGCGCCATAGCGCAGTCCGTAAAGTTGGGTCAGCCCGCAAGGTTCAAACCGCGAGGGCACCAAAATCGCATCGCCCCCAGCCACCATCTTGTGCGAGAGCGCTTCATCATAGCCGATTTTGACCGCGACGTTGGGGTGGTTTGCCGCACATTCCAGCAATGCCACCTCAAGTTTCGGATCGCCCGAGCCCAACAGCGCCAGTTGCCCGCCGCGATCCAAGAGCGCAGGCAAGGACTCAAGCAGCAGGTCGATCCCCTTCTGTTCGGTCAGGCGTGAGACGAGGACGCACAGCGGGCCGTCGGCCTTACCAAGGCCGAAAGCGGCGCGCAGAGCCTTTTTGTTCGCGCCTTTTCCGGCGGCGGTTTTGTAGGGGGTGATATTGGGGTCGGTCTCGGGGTTCCACACATCAAGATCAATCCCGTTGACGATCCCCGTGAGATCCGCCTGCCGCGCGCGCAGGATGCCGTCCATGCCGATCCCGAATTCAGGCGTCAGCAGTTCTTCGGCATAGGTTTGTGAAACTGTGTTGATTTTGGCGGCACCGACCACCCCTGCTTTCAGCGCGGAAATATGGCCCCAGAATTCGAACCCTTCGGTCGTGAACCGTGCGGGATCAAGGCCGAGCGACTTGAGCTTGCGCGCATCCGCATTGCCGTGAAACGCGACGTTGTGAATGGTAAACACGAACGGCACATCGGCACCCAAGGCGCGCATATATTCGGGCGTTAGCCCCGCTTGCCAATCGTGGCCATGCACGATGTCAGGTGTCCAACCCGAAACTCCATCCGCTGCGATCATTGCGCCTACTTTGCACAAAGCGGCAAAGCGTTCGGCGTTATCGGGCCAATCGCCGCCCGTCGCATCGCCATAAATCGCACCATCGCGGTCATAAAGATAGGGGGCGTCAAGGATCAGAAGGTCCAGCCCCGCGATGGTGCAGGCCCGCAGTTTTGCGGTGCCGCCAAAGAGGTCTTTATAAGTCGCCACCACCTTTGCCTTGCCAATCTGCCCCAGCACGACGCGGTATCCGGGCAACAGAACGCGCACAGCAACATTGTGCTGCGCCAATGCGCCGGGCAACGCGCCCGCCACATCCGCCAATCCGCCGGTTTTCACCAGCGGTGCGCATTCCGACACGACAAAGAGGGCCTTGGTCATAAAGCAGCGGCCCTTTTATCCAGCATATCTTGGGTGATCAGCGTGATCCCGCGATCCGTCACACGGAACCACTTTGCGTCTTCGGCGGGGTCCTCACCCACCACGAGCCCCTCGGGGATCACAACGCGGCCATCCACGACCACCTGACGCAATCTTGCAGAGCGGTGGACAACCACATCGGGCAGGATCACCGCATGATCCAGCACGGCATAGGAATTTGTGTGCACATTCGTGAACAGCACCGAATTGCGCACCTCGGTCCCTGAAATAATGCACCCCCCCGACACCATTGATGAAATCGCCATGCCGCGCCTGTCGCGTTCGTCGTGGATGAATTTGGCGGGCGGGACGCTCTCGTTATAGGTCCAGATCGGCCAGTTCGTGTCCCACAGATCCAGTTCCGGGGTGAAACTGGTCAGATCGATATGCGCCTGCCAGAAGGCATCAACCGTGCCCACATCTTTCCAATAGGCGGGCGCGCCTTCGCCACGGACACAGCTTTCATCGAAGCGGTGCGCCATGGCTTTGCCGTTCTTGACGATATCAGGGATCAGATCATTCCCGAAATCATTGGAGGAATTCGGATCTTCGGCATCTTTGATCAGCAGATCACGCAGGAATTTCCAATCAAAGACATAGATCCCCATCGAAGCCAGCGCGAGGTCAGGATCTTCTGGCGTGCCCGGAGGATCGGCAGGCTTTTCCAGAAAACTGGTGATGCGCCCGTCCTTGTCGGTGTCCATGACACCAAAGGCACTTGCCTCTTGGCGTGGCACAGTCAGGCAACCGACGGTCACATCCGCGCCGGATTCCACATGCTGGCGCAGCATGATTTCATAGTCCATTTTGTAGATGTGATCGCCCGCAAGGATGATCACGTAATCCACATTATAGCTGTCCACGATATCGATGTTCTGCGTCACGGCATCGGCAGTGCCCTTGTACCAGCTTTCATTTCCGCCGCGTTGCGACGCGGGCAGCACATCAAGAAACTCGTTGCGCTCGGCGCGGAAAAAGTTCCAACCGCGCTGGGTGTGGCGGATCAGGCTGTGGGCCTTGTATTGCGTCGCAATCGCCATTTTGCGGATGCCGGAATTGACGGCATTGGAGAGGGCAAAATCAATGATCCGCGCCTTGCCACCAAAGGGCACCGCAGGTTTCACGCGGCGGTCGGTAAGTTCTTTCAGGCGGCTTCCGCGCCCTCCGGCCAGCACGAAAACCATGGACCTTTGTGTAATACGTTTTGTCGGCATGTCGTCTCCCCCTCTTTTTTCTTCTCTTTATGTATCGCTTTTGCGCAGCACGACCACCGAGAGCGGCGGCAGTGTCGCCCTGATTGATTGCGCCTGTCCGTCAGCGGGGCTGTCTTGCGTGGCGCATCCTCCCAGATTGCCACGGTTGTCACCGCCATAGACCGCCGCGTCAGTATTCAGCACTTCCTCCCAGAAACCTGCCTCTGGCACTCCAACCTGAAAACCCTCACGGGTCACAGGCGTAAAGTTACAAACGACGACAACCGGCGCATCACCGGCGTTGCCATAGCGCACAAAAGCGATGGTGGATTGGGTTGGATCGTTGCTGATCCACCCGAAACCCGCCGCTTCGCAGTCTTTGACGTGCAGGCTGGGTGTGTCGCGGTAAAGCCGGTTCAGGTCGCGCACCAACTGCTGGACACCCTTGTTGGCGGGCTGTTCGGCGGCACCCCAGTTCAATTCGGCGTCGTGGTTCCATTCTTCGGGCTGGGCGAATTCGCACCCCATGAACAACAGCTTCTTGCCCGGTTGGGTCCACATAAACGCATAGTAGGCGCGCAGGTTGGCGAATTTTTCCCAGTCATTACCGGGCATTTTCGCGATCATTGATCCTTTGCCATGCACGACCTCGTCATGGCTGATCGGCAGGATGAAATTCTCGGTAAAGGCCCAATCAATCGGGAACGTCATCAAGTGGTGATCGTATTGGCGATAGATCGGGTCTTTTTCCATGTAGCGCAGGGTGTCGTTCATCCACCCCATATTCCACTTGTACCCAAACCCAAGCCCGCCGGTGTGCACCGGTTGCGACACACCGGGGAAAGACGTGCTTTCCTCAGCGACGGTCATGATGCTGGCGTCAGCGCCGTAGGCTGCGATGTTCATGTCTTGCAGGAATGAAATCGCCTCATAGTTCTCGCGCCCGCCGTCTTTGTTGGGCACCCATTCACCGTCGTTGCGCGAATAATCGCGGTAAAGCATGGACGCCACCGCATCGACCCGCAAACCATCCAGATGGTATTCTTCCAGCCAGTAGAGCGCATTCGCCATAAAGTAATTCTTTACCTCACGCCGCCCGTAGTTCGGGATCAACGTGTTCCAATCCTGATGAAACCCTTCGCGTGGGTCGGCGTGCTCATAAAGGGCGGTGCCATCAAATTGCGCGAGCCCGTGCGCATCTGTCGGGAAATGCCCCGGCACCCAGTCCAGCAGCACGCCAATGCCGGCGGCATGGGCCGCATCGACCAGATCGCGGAATTCGTTGGGTGGACCAAAGCGGATTGTCGGCGCGTAAAGGCCAACGGGTTGATAGCCCCAAGAGCCATCGAACGGAAATTCTGACACCGGCAGCAATTCGATATGCGTAAAGCCCATGTATTTGACGTAAGAGATCAGATCGCGGGCATGCTCTTTATAGCTCAGCGGGCGGCCGCCATCGTCATAGCGCCGCCGCCAAGAGCCCAGATGCACCTCATAAATCGCCATCGGGCTTGCGCGATCCGCGCGCGCGGCACGCGACTTCATCCATGCCTGATCTTTCCAGCCATAGCCCGCCAGATCACGCACAATCGACGCCTGTTCGGGCGGGTGCTGAGAACCGAAGCCCATCGGGTCGGCCTTGTCACGCGACTGTCCGTCGATACCGATGATCTGGTATTTGTAGAGGGCACCGTCGCCAACCTGCGGGATAAAGACCTCCCACACGCCCGTTTCACCGACAGGGCGCAGCGGGTGGCGGCGTCCGTCCCATGTGTTGAAATCGCCAATGACGCTGACACGTTGGGCGTTGGGTGCCCAAACGGCAAAATGGGTGCCCGTAACACCCTGATGTTTCATCACATGGGCGCCCAACGCGCGCCAGAGCTGTTTATGGGTGCCCTCGCCGATCAGGTATTCATCGACATCGCTTAGCACCGGATCGAAGGCATATGGATCACGTGTGGTAAAGGTGCTGCCATCTGGATAGCGCATGGTCAGCGTATAGGTTTTGCCCGCCACGGGTGCGGCAAAAACATCGCCCGCAATACGCAGCAGAGGGGTGTCTTTTCCTGCAACAGTTGCCCAGACCTCAACCGCGGCAGGCTGGAACGTGACAACCCAGCGTTTGCGGCCGCTTTTGTGCGGCCCCAAGACCTCATAGGGTGCCGCGTGTCCGCCGCCGTTCAGCGCCACTAACACATCCTGCGTCAGATAATCCGGTCTGTCGACGCGATCAGAATTTGCCATGGTATCACTCCGACGAATTTCTTTATCTGCAAGACACTGCAACTTGACGACCCCAACGCAAGTAACGCCCCACCGCCGCGTCAAACAAATGGTTAGCGCTAACGCAACATGACCCGACTTATGCCCCGGGTGCAAGCGCCAGACGCGACAGACGGCCCGCCAAAGGCAACAGACAAGCCTGTAAAGAGTGGTAGATATCAGGTTTGCCGGTAAAGATCGAACTTGTCGGCTGGCCATGATCGTCGATGGCAGGATACCAACCGCCGCGCTCGTGATCGATGAAATGCGCATCCGCGAAAGCCCACAGACGCCGGTACCAGATCTCATCCGCAGGGTTGCGGTCCGTCACGATCAGGGCTGCCATCGCACCAATCGCTTCGGCAACCGGCCACCAGAACCGCGATCCATCGGCAACCTTTCCTTCAAAATCAAGCGTATAGGCAAGACCGCCATCCGGCAGCCATGCATCAGCAAGGGCACGTTCAATCAAAGATCGCGCAGCTTGTGGTGCCCCACTCGCAGGTCGCCCGGACAAATCCCAATGCTGCAAGGTCAAACGCCCCAATTCAAAAGAATGGCCCGGGGTTGTGCCCGCAGGGCGGAACATGTGATTGCCCGCATAACTACGGTCAATCTGCCAGTGCTCCGTGTAATGCTCGGGCAATCGCCACGCATTCTGCTGTGCCATTTGATGGACAAAAAAATCGAGGATGCGCCCCGCGCGGTCAAGAAACAGCGCCTCGCCCGTGGCTTCATAGGCCGCAAGCAAAGCCTCTACGCCGTGCATATTGGCGTTCATCCCGCGATAGGTGGAAAACGGGGCCCAGTCGCGGTTCCATTCATCGCTGAACAGACCAGCACCCTGTTCCCAGAACCGTTGGTCCAGCACCTCGGCGATATCCGTGAGAAGCGCATCCGCGTCCACATGGCCCGCGATTTTTGCACTGCTCGCGGCCAGCAAAACAAAAACGTGGCCATAAGCCAGCTTGCGATCATCCTGCACACCGTGACCTGACAGCGCCCAGTAATAGCCCCCATGCACAGGGTCTTTGTGGTGACTGGCAAGATAGGCCATGCCGCGATCAATGATCCGGTCTGCCCCTTGATACCCGCGCAAGTGACCAAGGCTGTAGGCATGGACCAGTCGGGTGGTCGCATGCAATTCCTGCACGTCCGAACCCAGCGGTTTCCCCGCATGATCCAACTGTAAAAACCCCGGCTCATCCCCCGCACTGGCCGCAAAAAACGCGAGCTGGCTGTCGCTTTGGGCGCCAAGCCAAGCGCAATGGTCGGGATCGTCTATCCAAAAGCCTTGCACATCCGCCGGTCCGAGATTTTCACTTCGCATGTCAGTCACCATGGTTCCGGCATCCTGCTTTGGCTGTCTTGCGCAACACGCCAAATATGCAGGGTTCCTTCATCGTGTTGCAAGACCGGAAAGCTAGCCCGCGACCGCGAGATAGGCGCGGATCGTTGCTGTCGTGCCCTTTGTCCAGAGCATATCGAGCCACGCGGTAAAAGCATCGGCGAAACGTGCCTCTTGGCCGAGCGCGCCATAGTACTTTGCCTGTTTCAGCCACAGCACCGGATTTTCGCGCGCGTCTTGCGCCAATGACTGCAACGCATCCCAATAGGGATCGTTTGGCGCAATCTCGCTGCCATCCTCGCGCACACCGGCACACATACGCGCCCAGATCGCCTCAACCAACGCGAGCCCGGCCACAGGTGTTCCTGCGGCAAGCCCGTCCTGAATGGACGGGATCAGGAATCCGGGGTGCCGCGATGAGCCGTCAAAAGCTACGCGCCGCGTCGTGTCGACGATCCGCGCATTCGAGAACCGACGCGAGATCAGATCAACATAGGCATGCGGTTCCATGCCAGGCACCGCTTTGAGGTGCGGCAGGATTTCGTTTGTGGCGACCTTTTCAAAGAGCGCTCGAATATCGTCATTGGCCATACAGCCCGAGATCGTTTCGATCGACAGCAGCTCGCCCGCATTCGCAATGATCTGGTGACCGCCGTTCAACACGCGGATCTTCATCGCCTCAAAGTCATGCACATCATCGGTGAAGGTCGCACCAACAAGGTCCCAATCGGGCCGGCCAGCGCAGAAATCATCCTCGATTACCCATTGGCGAAAGGTCTCATGGGTCACAGGGCAGGCATCATCAATGCCGAGACTGCGCACAAGTGCGAGCTCATTCGGACCGGTGGCAGGCACAATGCAATCTACCATAGAGTTCGGGAAACTGGCGTTGTCGTTGATCCAGTCCGCAAGGTCGGGATCGGACAGGCGCGCCAAGGATACCACCGTCTGGCGCAAGATCGCGCCATTGCCTTGCAGGTTGTCACAAGACAGGCAGGTGAAAGGACCAACGCCTGCGGCACGGCGCATCTTGAGGGCCGCAATCATCGCGCCAAAAGCGGTGACAGGCATATCGGGCGTCTTTGCGTCATGCAGGATATCGGGGTGTGCGGCGTTGAATCCCTTGGTCGCGGGATCCAGATAATAGCCGCCTTCGGTCACGGTTAGCGCAACGATCCGGATTGCAGGGTCGGCCATCTGCGTAATCAATGCCGCGTTGCTTTCCTCGACCGGCACAAAGTCGATCATGGACCCCACAACCTCGGCAGTGCTGCCTGCCGGATCCAAAGCAATCAATGTGGTCAGGTAATCCTGTGCGGCCAATCGTTCACGTTGCGCAGCGTCGCCTGCCCGCACGCCAGCACCGACAATCGCCCAGTCATGGGCCAAGCCTTTTTGCATCAGGGAATGCAGGTACCAGGCCTGATGGCCACGGTGAAAGTTGCCCAAACCGATATGGACAATCCCCGCAGTGAGCGCAGAGCGGTCATAGGTTGGGCGCGCAACACCATCGGGCAGGGCTGCAAGCGCTGCATTGCCCAGTTTGATCAGATCGTTATTTTGCGGGATATTCATCAGCTCATCCAATTTCCGCCATCGACGTTATAGGTTTGCGCAACGATGTATTCTGCCGCATCGCTGGCCAGAAAGACGGCCATGCCTGTCAGGTCCTCGGCAGTGCCCATACGGCCAAAAGGGACCGCCTCGCCTACTTCTTTTTTCTTTTGCCCGGGCGCTTTGCCCTCGTATTTGGCAAAGAACGCATCCACGCCGTCCCAATGTTCGCCATCAACCACGCCGGGCGCGATAGCGTTGACGTTGATCCCGTGGGCGATCAGGTTCAGCCCCGCCGATTGTGTCAGGCTGATCACCGCCGCCTTGGACGCGCAGTAGACCGCAACAAGGCCTTCGCCCCGCCTGCCCGCCTGCGAGGCCATGTTGATGATGCGCCCTTTGATGCCGCGTTCAATCATATGGTCCGCGACAGCCTGCATCGTGAAAAGCGTGCCCGCGACGTTGATATCAAAGACGCGCTGATAGTCGGCGCGCGTGATCTCTGTAATCGGGGCCGCACTAAAAATCGCGGCGTTGTTGATCAGGATATCAATTTGCCCCAATGCTTTGGCAGCCTCGGCTATCGCCGCTTTGATGCTGGCCTGATCGGAAACGTCCATCGCTACCGCAACGGCACCATTGATTTCAGATGCCGCCGCCGTCGCCCGCGCCAGATCAATATCGGCAATCGCAACGCGCGCGCCTTCGGCCGCATAAGCCTTGGCAAAGGCAAGCCCGATGCCACGGGCGGCCCCTGTAATCAGCGCAGTTTTACCGGCCAGTTGCATCAGTCGATCCGCAGGCCTTGGGCGTCAAAGCGGTGCAGTTCGTTCATGCGCGGGTTCAGATGGATCGTGTCACCATGTGTCAGGTTGATGTCACCGATGGCACGCACGGTGATCATTTCCGTCAGACCGGTGTTGTGGATATGGAAAAAGGTGTCAGAGCCGAGGTGTTCGGCCACGCCCACAGTGCCCTGCCAGGTGCCGCCGCTTTCGACCACGTCGATATGTTCGGGGCGAATACCGATCGTGGCCGCGTCATGCTTGGCAGCTTCTTCGCCGCTGATCAGGTTCATCTTGGGTGAGCCGATAAAACCGGCCACAAAGGTGTTGCGCGGACGGCGGTAGAGTTCGAGTGGAGAGCCGACTTGTTCGATCACACCGGCCTGCAGGACCACGATTTTGTCGGCCATTGTCATGGCTTCAACCTGATCGTGGGTCACGTAAACCATGGTGGTCTTAAGCTTTTTGTGCAGTTCCGAGATTTCCATCCGCATGCCAACACGCAGCGCCGCATCAAGATTGGACAGGGGTTCGTCAAACAAGAAAGCCGAAGGTTCGCGCACAATCGCACGGCCGATCGCCACGCGCTGCCGTTGACCACCTGACAATTGCCCAGGGCGACGGTCGATGTAGGCCGCGAGGTTCAGCACCTCGGCTGCGGCATTCACGCGGCGGTCAATCTCGGCGGGGTCCATCTTGGCCATCCGCAGCGGGAAGGCGATGTTCTTGCGCACCGACATATGCGGGTAAAGCGCATAAGACTGGAACACCATCGCAAGGCCGCGTTTGGCTGGCACCAGATCGGTGGCATCTTTGCCGTCGATCTCGATATGGCCCGATGAGATATCCTCAAGCCCGGCGATCAGACGCAGAAGCGTGGATTTACCGCAGCCCGACGGGCCGACAAAGACCGTGAATTCGCCATCCTGGATGGTCAGATCAAGCGGTGGAATGACCTGAACATCGCCAAAAGACTTGGTCACCTGTTTAAGTTGGATTTGTCCCATGTCTCTAGTTCCTTATTTCACCGCGCCGAACGTCAGGCCGCGGACAAGTTGTTTCTGGCTGAACCAGCCAAGGATGAGGATCGGCGCAATGGCCATGGTTGAGGCCGCACTGAGCTTGGCAAAGAACAGGCCTTCGGGGCTGGAGTAGCTGGCGATAAAGGCCGTCAGTGGTGCGGCGTTGACCGCAGTCAGGTTCAGGGTCCAGAAGGCTTCGTTCCATGCCAGAATGAAGTTGAGCAGCATGGTCGATGCGATACCCGGAATGGCCATTGGCGTCAGCACATAGAGCAATTCCTGTGGCAGGGTCGCACCATCCATCCGGGCCGCCTCGAGGATTTCGCCGGGAATTTCCTTGAAGTAGGTATAGAGCATCCAGACGATAATCGGCAGGTTGATCAGCATCAGAACAACCACCAGACCGGCGCGGCTATCGAGAAGACCCAATTCAATGAAGATCAGGTAGATCGGATAAAGCACCCCAACCGCTGGCAACATCTTGGTCGAGAGCATCCAGAGCAGGATATCTTTGGTGCGCTTGGAGGGTACGAAGGCCATCGACCACGCGGCAGGCACCGCAATCGCAACACCAATCAGCGTGGACAGGCCCGCGATGATGATCGAGTTCCACAAGAAACGGGCATAGTCCGACCGCTCCAACACAACACGGTAGTTTTCCAGCGTCCATTCAAACCCGAGAAAGATCGGCGGCGCGGCAATCGCCTGTGCCTCGGTCTTGAAGCTGGTCAGGATTGTCCAAAGGATCGGAAAAAAGATCAGCAGGCCAATCGCCCAGGCGATGGTGGTGTTGATCAGCTTCCGGCGGGGGGTAACAGAACGTGCCATGATATTAATCCAGGTTCTTACCGACGATCCGCATCAGGAAGATCGCGACGATGTTTGCAAGGATGATGGCGTAGACACCACCGGCGGAGCCGAGGCCAATGTTCTGGCTTTCCAGCACACGTTGGAAGATCAGGTAGGACAGCGTGCGTGTTCCGAAAGCACCACCTGTGGTCACGAAAATCTCGGCGAAGATCGCAAGCAGAAAGATGGTCTGGATCAGGATCACGATGGTGATCGCGCGGCTGAGGTGCGGCAGCACAAGGAACCAGAAGCGCTTGTGCCAGGGTGCGCCATCCATTTCGGCAGCTTCGAGTTGTTCACTGTCGAGCGACTGCACAGCCGTGAGCAGGATAAGTGTGGCGAACGGCAGCCATTGCCAGCTCACGATCATGATGATCGAAGGCAATGAGGCGTCCGATAGCCAACTGACGGGCTCGGCGCCGAAGAAACGCCACAGGTGCGAGAACAGGCCGTTCACAGGATCCATGAACATGTTCTTCCACACCAGCGCCGACACAGTCGGCATGACGAAGAAAGGTGCGATGACAAGGATGCGGACAACGCCCTGCCCCCAGATCGGTTGATCCAGCAAGAGTGCGATCAAGATGCCGAAGACGACAGTGATAACCAAGACACCAAGCACGATAATAAGGGTGGTTTGGACCGAAGGCCAAAAGGCGCTCGAGGTCACAAAGCGGATATAGTTGTCAAATCCGGCCCAGCCCTGGTCGCCGCCACGCAGCGGCAGATACACGCGGAACGAAAACCACAAGGTCATAATGAGAGGAACCAGCATCCAGCCCAAGAGCAGGATCACAGCGGGCGCCATCATTATTCTGGCAGCGGATCGGGAAGCTTTGGTCGCCATTTGGATGCATCTCCTCTGGTCACAGGCGGAGGGATCTCACGCGCTGTTTTCAGGTGATAGTCTAGTTGAAGAAGGGGTCTTGTACCAAGGGGCGACAAATTGCGCCGCCCCTTGGCATGGGAAGAGTGCTTAGCGGTAGCCAGCAGCTTCCATGACTTCGTTCGTGATCGCCTGCGCCTTGGCAAGGGCCTCTTCCACAGTCTGCTGACCAGCGTAAGCTGCCGAGAATTCCTGGCTGACTTCTGTTGCCATGCCCGCAAACTCCGGGATCGCCACAAACTGGATGCCGACGTATGGGACCGGATCAACCGTTGGGTCGGTTGGGTCAGCTGCGTTGATGCTGTCCAATGTCATCTGCGCAAACGGCACTTCGAGATACTCAGGTGTTTCGTACAGTGATGCACGCGCACCTGGAGGAACGTTTGCCCAACCTTCGTTGGCTGCAACCAGCTCGATGTAGTCCTTCGATGTGGCCCACTCGATGAACTGCTTGGCTTCAGCTTCTTGCTGTGTACCGGCAGGGATAGCGAGTGCCCAAGCCCAGAGCCAGTTTGCGCGCTTCTCAACGCCTTCGGCGTTTGGTGCCAGTGCGAAACCGACGCTGTCGGCTACAGTGGAATCTGCGCCAGTCACGAAGGATGCCGCGACAGTCGCGTCAATCCACATGCCGCACTTGCCTTGGTTGAACAGTGACAGGTTTTCGTTGAAACCGTTTGTTGCGTAACCTTCTGGACCATAGTCGTTCATCAGGTTGACGTAGAAGTTCAGCGCATCGGCCCACTCAGGCTGATCGAACTGTGCGTTCCACTCTTCGTCGAACCAGCGTGCGCCGAAAGAGTTACCTGTGACTGTGATGAAAGCGCCGCCCTCACCCCAACCAGCCTTGCCGCGCAGGCAGATACCGTTCACTTCGTTCGCAGGATCGTCCATCGCAGCCGCAGCTTCGCGAATGAACTGCCATGTTGGTGCAGTTGGCATTTCCAGACCAGCAGCTTCCATCAGGTCAGTGCGGTACATCACCATCGAGCTTTCGCCGTAGAATGGTGCTGCATAAAGTGTGCCATCGTGGGACAGGCCGTTGCGCATGGCTGGCAGGATGTCGTCGACATCATATTCGGCAGACAGGTCGTTCAGTGGGACGAGCCAGTCGTTGGCACCCCAGATCGGTGTTTCGTACATGCCGATTGTCATGATGTCGAACTGGCCACCGTTTGTGGTGATGTCCGTTGTCACGCGCTGACGCAGTACGTTTTCTTCCAGTGTCACCCACTCGACGGCAATTCCGGTCTGTTCGGTGAATGTGTCGGTGTAGCCCTGCATACGGATCATGTCGCCGTTGTTCACGGTCGCGATGGTGATCGTTGCGGAGTGGGCATCTGCAAACGCGCTGCCAGCTGTGATCAGCGTAAGCGCAGTTGCAGCACGAAGAGTGCTCTTCAAAGACATCCGGTGTTCCTCCCTATTGGACGTAATGACCTCACGCTAAGGGAAAGAGCAACGCGACGTCAACAAAATATTTACGCGCGTAAAGTATGTACTGAATCAGGCCGAGTCACGCAGGATCAGCTTGCCTTCTATTCTTGTGCTTTTCCAAGGTGATACCTCACCGTCAATCGCCTCAAAAAGCGCATCTGCGGCGTGTTTGGAAACGGCGTCGTAATCGTGTGAGATCGTGGTCAGCGGCGGACAGGTATAGCGCGAATGGGGATGACCGTCCTGTCCCGCCACACGAATCGCGCAGTCAGGCCCGCGCCCAACGCTGACATTGCGTTCGTAGCAAGCCGTCAAAAGCCCAATTGCCAAACGGTCATTGCTGCACAGGATCGTATTTGTGTCAAAGCGACGGTTTGCCAAGGCATCATGCCCCCCAAGGCGCCCGATTTCCTCAAAACCCCACCCCTCCCCTTCTACGGAAATCACCTGCGGCTTATGGCCAAACGTTTCCATCGCGGTCAGATAGGCCTGCCTGCGGCGATGCGCGTTGGGGTTTGCGGGGGTCTTCATTTCAAAGAAACAAGGGGGCTCACCAGTGCGACAGAGGTAATCGGTAATGTGGGAGGTGAACTGGAAATTATCCGAACCGACAAAGGCCAGACCCAGCTCATCAACGCTACTGTCAAAGATCAAAGTTGGCACATCATCGCAGAATTTCTCCAAGGCGACACGGTCTGACGCGCGGCCCAGCGGGGCCAGCAAAACACCCGCTGGCTTCATGGAGCGCAGGTTGTCGAGAACTTCAACTTCCAAGGCAGGATCACCATGCGCGCTAAACAGCGTAGGCCGATAACCTGCATCAATGCAGCGCTGTTCAAGATTGCGGGCGATCTCGGCGAAATAGGGGTCGGTCAGCAAAGGCACCACAATACCGACATTCTTGGTCAGCTTGCGGTTCTGGTTCATCGCAAAGATATTTGGCCGGTAGTCGTATTTCTCTACAGCCGCCTCGATCTTGTCACGGGTCGACTGGCGCACACTTTCCGGGTTGTTGAAAAACTTTGACACCGTCGGACGCGAAATCCCACTGACGGCCGAGAATTCCTCCATGTTCCTGATCTTTTTCTCAGCCATGGCTGTCTGTTCTCCTCGCCGCAAATTTCTTTACATCCGAAACAATTTCTTTGCGCGCGTCAAGAATGAAGTTCTTGAAAGGTCTCTTTATACCGCAAACAAAAAATGCGCCGCGGTTTCCCGCAGCGCATCAGTTGTTCAACCTGAAAGGCTTAGCGCATGGTAATGCGGCCATCCGTATAAGGCTGGTAAGGTGCGTTGGCGGCAAGATACTCTGCCGTCACATCAGCCAGGTCAGGGCCAAAGTCATAGGCGTTCATCGCATCCTCGAACATGCTGTAGCCGTCACCACCGTTGCGTACGTAGTTGTTCGAAACGACACCATAGGTTGCGGTCAGGTCAATCGGTTCACCGCCGACCATCACGTCAGAGACGCGCGAACCGGGCTCGGCTGCGGCATCCACCGTAAAGGACATGCCTGCGACCTGAGGGAAGCGACCTGCACCCTCTTCGATCTGACCAACACCATTTTCAAGTGCTGCAACGATAGCTTCACCTGTCACTTCGAAAGTCGAAAGTGTGTTCTGGAATGGAAGCACTGACAGCACTTCGCCCATTGTCACTTCACCGGCGTCGATGGTTGCACGCAGGCCACCACCGTTCTGGATTGCAATCTGGATACCCTGATCCTTGACGCGATCAAGCATCGCATCCGCCACAAGATTACCCATCGGGCATTCCATCGCACGGCACACATCGCGATCACCAACGACAACATCTGCTGTCTCGGCAACGATGCGGGTCTTCATTTCCTCAATCGGACCGGCAAGTTCGGCGACACGCGCAACGGCAGCCTCATCTTCGGCCACGCTGGCATCCAGCAAAATCGTGTCACCAGTCGCAGATGTCAGATTGCCGGCATCATCGAAAACAAGCGTCAGGTGGCCAATGTATTTGGAATAAGCGTAGGCCTGCACCACGGGCACATCGCCGACCATCGTCGGATAGGCCATCGCGCCTTCTTCTGTGTTTGAAAACAGCGTGTGAGAGTGCCCACCCACAACTGCATCAAGACCGGCGACGCTTTCAGCGAGCGCCATGTCTTTGGTCACACCAACGTGGGTCAGTGCGATAATCTTGGTGACGCCGTCCGCTTCCAGAGTGGCCACGTCCGCTGCAAGGCTTTCAGCCTCAGGCGTGAAAATCACCGCGTCCGATGGGCTTGACGTCTCTGCCGTATCGACCGCCAGCGCCGAGACGATGCCAATCCGCTCACCGCCGACTTCGAGAACGACATGATTCTCCACCTGACCTGCCAGAATGTTCGAGCTTGAAACGTCGATATTGCCCGAGATGACGGGGAATGACACGGCATCGGTCAGCTTGCGCAGTCCGGCGTCGCCATCATCAAATTCGTGGTTGCCGACAGCCATGACATCATAGCCGATCTGCTCCATGAACTCGGCCTCTACGTCCCCTTTGTAGGTCGTGTACATCAGGCTGCCCTGATACTGGTCGCCCGCATCAAGAAGAATGACGTTTTCGCCTGCCAGCTCTTCGCGCAATTCGTTGATTTTCGTAATCACCCGCGCAATGCCGCCAAAGCATTCGCCCGCCGCGTTATCTTCGGCGTTGCAGGTCGAGTCGAAACGGTTGATCGGCTCGATCCGGCTGTGCAGGTCATTCGTGTGGATGATATGCAAAGTGTAGTCGGCCGCAGCTGTGCTTGCCATCATGGCCATGGCACAGGTCGTCGTCATGATACGTAACATCATAGGTTCAGGTCCCCCAAGTTGGAATAAAGGCAGAGTGGCGAGGCGCATTGCGAGAGTCAATTTTAATAAATGCCTCCTAAAGTGGCCCTTGCGTCAACTGCCTGTGCGTGGATGCTTGACCAACGGATGTGTAAAAGCCATGACACGCGCATGCTGATCTATAAAATATTCCGGGCCGATGAATGGGCCACCCTGCAGGCCGATGGCGAAACCGTTGGCGCACCGATTGATGTGGCTGACGGCTATATCCATTTTTCGACAGCCGAGACCGTGGCCGAAACGGCCGCCAAATATTTTTCCGGCGCAGACGGGCTGGTGCTGTTGGCGCTGGAATCAGACAGGCTTGATCCGCTGAAATGGGAGCCAGCACGCGAGAACGTTTTGTTTCCGCATCTTTACCGCAAACTGCGCATGGATGATTTGCTTTGGAGCAAACCCCTGCCACTCATTGATGGCGTACATCAGTTTCCGGCGTTGTCATGAAACTTCTGGAACAAATCGGTCTGCCTGCCCTGCGCAGGCTTGACCCAGAGGTGGCACACGGGCTTGCACTCACGGCGTTGAATACGGGGCTTGGTCCGCGCGGGGGGCCTGTGACCTCACCACGCTTGCAAACCGTGCTGGCCGGTCTTGAATTGCCAAATCCCGTTGGGCTCGCCGCCGGCTTTGACAAAAACGCCACTGCTCTGCGGGCGCTGTCAAAAACGGGCTTTGGTTTTCTTGAGGTGGGTGCCGCAACCCCCCGCCCGCAACCGGGCAACCCGAAACCACGCCTGTTTCGCCTGACCGATGACAAAGCCGCGATTAACCGCTTCGGGTTCAACAACGACGGGATGGACGCAATTGCAACGCGTCTGGTCCAGCGCCCCAAGGGTGCGGTGATCGGCCTGAACCTCGGCGCGAATAAAGACAGCGCCGACAAGGCCGCTGATTTCGCCAAGGTACTGACACGCTGCGCCGCGCTGGTGGATTTTGCGACGGTCAATGTGTCTTCGCCTAACACAGAAAAATTGCGCGACCTTCAAGGCAAGGCCGCACTTGCCGCGCTGCTCGACGGCATGATGCAGGCACGCGCGGCGTTGGCAAACCCGATCCCTGTGTTTCTCAAAATCGCACCGGATTTGAACAACGACGAGGTCGCAGAAGTGGCCGAGGTTGCGAACGCATCAGGCATTGATGCCATCATCGCCACGAACACCACCCTCGATCGCGCGGGCCTGCATGGGCCCCATAAGGCTGAAATGGGCGGGCTATCTGGCCAGCCGCTTTTTGAAAAATCCACAAGGGTTCTGGCACAACTGTCAGGGCTGACCACCCTACCGCTGATCGGTGTGGGTGGTGTCGGATCGGCGGAACAGGCCTATCAGAAAATCCGTGCGGGTGCTTCTGCGGTGCAGCTTTACACCGCCCTTGTCTATGGTGGCATTTCGCTGGCAGGAGAGATTGCGCAAGGCCTCGACGCCCTACTGGAACGCGATGGTTTCGCCACTGTCGCGGACGCCGTTGGATCAGGACGCGGCGACTGGACCTGACCGGGGCCGGTCGGCCTCTGCCTCGAGCGCGGGATATTTCCATCCCAGCGTCGCCCCACGCACCACGAAATTAAGCAGCAAGGCTATCCAAAGCCCGTGGTTCTGCAACAGCGCCATCAGTGGCAGGACCGTGGCGAAATAAATTACCGCCGAGACGATCATCATATTGCGCATGTCCTTGGTGCGCGTGGCACCGATAAAGATACCATCCAGCATCCATGCCGCGACGCCTACAAGCGGGGCCAACACCATATAAGGCAGGTAAATGCGCGCGACCTCGCGTACTTCGGGGGCTGTCGTCATGACATCAATCACCCGCCCGCCAAAGAGCGCAAAAGACACCGCCAGCAGCGCGCAAACGATACCACCCCAAAGACTGCTCAGGATCGCACTACGCCGCAACGCCGCCCGCGCCCGCGCACCCAGCGCCTGACCCACCAACGCCTCGGCAGAAAAGGCAAAACCATCAAGGGCATAAGCGGTGACTTGCAAAAACTGCATCAGAATCTGGTTGGCGGCCAGTTGCACATCGCCAAAGTCTGACCCGAAGAACAGAAAGCTGACAAAGATCGCCTGCAACAGCACCGAGCGGATCAGGATATCGGAATTGACCATGGCCATATGCCGCAAGCGCACCAGATCGAACACCCGTTCTGCCGATAGCCAAGCAGCCCGCCCGAAGACACCGCGACAGAACCACAGGCCCACCGCCAGACCGCCCCATTCGGCCATAAAGGTCGCCCAAGCAACACCCTCGACGCCCCATCCAAGCTTGAGCCCCAACAAGATGCTCAGTGCAATATTGGCCCCGTTCATGCCCACCTGAATGACCAGAACCGCCCGCGTGCGTTCCTGCGCAATCAGCCAACCGGTGATGCCATAAAGCGCAATCGTCGCAGGCGCAGACCAGATACGGATAACCATGTAGTCACGCGCCAGTGCCTCGACCTCGGCGCTGGCGGGGGACAGCCAGAAAGCAGCATTGAAAATCGCCACCTGCGCGATGATCATCACAACGCCCGCCGATAGCCCGATCAGCAACGCGCGCGACAAAAGCGCGTCAACTTCGGCACCGTCGCCTGCCCCGCTGGCTTGCGATGTCAGACCGGTGGTGCCCATGCGCAGGAAACCGAAAATCCAGTAGACCGCCGACAGGATGATAGCCCCGATCCCCACCGCACCAATCGGCGCGGCCTCGCCCAGTTGCCCGACAACACCTGTGTCCACAACGCCCAAGATCGGCACCGTCGCATTCGACAGCACAATCGGTAAGGCAATCGCCAGCACCCGCTTGTGGGTGAGTACATTAGCCATTGCGGTCCGGCATCAGGAAATGCCCCGTGGCAGAGGCAAAAAGACGGCTGCGGTTGTCCTGCCACGTCTCGACATGGACAGAGGCGTAGCGGCGGCCCGAACGGTTCACGCGCGCGCGGGCATAGGCATCACGCGGCAGGCCCGACCGCAGGTAATCCACGGTGAAATCAATGGTCTTGGGCAATTGGATGCGCGGGGCATCATCCGTGTATTTGCCAGCCTCCATATCTTCCCAGATCATCGCCCAACTCAGTTCCACAATTGCTGTGACTTCCAGAAAGGCCGCCGTGACACCACCATGCAAGGCCGGCAACATCGGGTTCCCGATCAGCTTGTCGTCATAGGGCAGAATCGCCGTCAGCTCATCGCCACGCCGGTCAATCTGAATACCCAGAAACTGGATATAGGGCACGCCTGCCACAAGGGTGGCCAAGGTCGCGTCGCGGCGTTGCTTGACGACTTGCACAGGTTCGGGGCGGCGGCTCATGATTTGCCCCTTTCAATCGTAAAGGCCCCTGTCGCGGTCGCAACGGGGCGTGAGGGGTCTTCATCAACCGCTGTGGCGCGAACAAAGGCAACAGAGCGGGTGACGTGGTAACATTCGGCCGTTGCTGTAATCCGGTCGCCGGGTTTGGCAGGGCGCATATAGTCGATCCGCAGATCCAGCGTGGCCGTCGCAAGTGCTGCTGCGGGATGCGCCATGACAGCCGCACCTGCACAGGTGTCCATGAGCGCTGAAACAGCACCACCATGAATGACCCCCGTTTCGGGATCACCAATGAAACGCGGATCATAATCCATGGCGATCACCGCCTTACCATCATCGATTTCGGTCACTTGCATCCCCAAAGCCTGGGCATGGGGGATGGCCGCAATGAACTGGCGGGCCAATGTATCGCGGCGGGTTTTCTGCGCTTCAGACATGTATGCTCCTGAAAATATCCTTGTGATGGGTAACGCTGAATTACGCCTTTGACCACCTTTACGCGCACATAGGCGCCAATCCATGTTGCCCCGTTTCGTCGTTGTCGTTACGATTGGATCAAGGGAGAAAAAGATGTCCGAACCACGCCTGTCATTCAAAGAAATGTGCGCGAAATTCGACGTCACGCCGCGCACATTGCGTTACTATGAGTATATCGAACTCTTGCGGCCTGAACGTGAAGGGCGGTCGCGTTTTTATGGCGCAAAAGAACTTGCACGCATGACACTGATCCTGCGCGGACGGCGGTTCGGCTTTTCGTTGGAGGACATCCGCCAATGGCTCTTGATCTACGAACATGAAGGCACCGAGGCGCAGATGCATGAATGGGTGGCATTGGCGGACAAACAATTGGTCGAGCTTGCCGAGCAGAAAAAGCAGCTTGAAGATACAATTACCGAGCTCAAGAACCTGCGCGACGAGACCGCCAAGACCCTCGGATAGGCGCGAGCGCCCGTCAACACGACTCAGCAACACCAGTAAAAATTACAGTTCAGGGGAAAACCGCCGCGTTTTCCCCGTTTTTTTATTGCGCATAACCTCGGGTCACCTTTCCTGACCTTTCGTCAACTGGACCGTGACGCGACGTTACGTTTACGTGCGCGTCAACTTTGCTTGTATGCTGCCTATATCCTTTGCAGTTGCGTGGCTTTCCTTAACCCCATGCACGGAAAGATCTGAGAGATGACAACCGATACGCTAAACATTCGGCAGATGTGTGACGCCTTTGATGTGACACCACGTACGCTTCGGTTTTACGAAGCCAAAGAACTGCTGTTTCCAATTCGGGAAGGCCAGCGCCGCCTTTTCACCAAACGCGACCGCGCGCGGCTCAAGCTGATTTTGCGCGGCAAACGCTTTGGTTTTTCATTGGAAGAAATCCGCCAATTGCTCGACCTCTACCACATGGACGACGGGCAAGAGGCGCAACTGTCAAAGACCTACGTTCTTGCTGAACGCCACCTTGCCGACATGGAGGCCCAGAAGGCCGAGTTGGAAGAGGCGATTGGCGAGTTGAAAGAGCAAATGGCTTGGGGCGCTGAAAAGCTTGCCCAACTGGCCAAAGAAAAAACGGCTGCTGCCTGACACATAGGCACCGCCCCAAAACGACCAACCGGAGACTTCAGATGCCAATCTACAATGCACCCACCAAAGACATCCAGTTTGTACTGCATGACCTGTTGAAAGTCAGCGAACAGGACATCCCGGGTTTCGAAGACCTCGACCGCGACTTTACGTCCGCTGTGGTCGAAGAAGCGGGCAAAGTGGCCTCGGAAGTCCTGCATCCTCTGAACGTGGTCGGTGACACAGAAGGCTGCGTGCTGGAAAACGGTGTCGTGCGCACGCCAACCGGTTTCAAAGAGGCCTTTCAACAAATGAAAGACGGCGGCTGGACCGCGATGGACTGTGACCCCGAATATGGCGGTCAAGGCTTGCCCTATGTGATGCACACAGCGGCGCAGGAACCTTTCGTGTCCGCCAATATGGCGTTCAACATGTATCAGGGCCTGACGCATGGTGCCTACTCTGCGATCTACGCACACGGCTCTGACGCACAAAAACAGACATACCTGCCCAAGCTGACCACCTGCGAATGGACCGGTACCATGAACCTGACAGAACCGCATTGCGGCACCGATCTGGGCCTGATGCGCACCAAGGCTGTACCGAACGATGACGGCTCTTACAAAATCTCTGGTCAGAAGATCTTTATCTCGGCTGGTGAGCATGACATGGCCGAGAACATCATCCACCTCGTGCTAGCCAAAATTCAGGGCGGCCCCGAGGGCATCAAGGGTGTGTCGCTCTTCATCGTGCCCAAGTTCATGGTCAACGAGGATGGCTCGCTGGGCGCGCGCAACGGCGTGTCTGTCGGCAAGATCGAAGAAAAGATGGGTATCCACGGCAACTCGACTTGTGTGATGAACTATGACGAGGCGACAGGTTTCCTTGTGGGTGAAGAGCACAAGGGCATGCGCGCGATGTTCACCATGATGAACGAGGCGCGTCTGGGTGTCGGCCTGCAAGGCTATGCACAGGCCGAAAGCGCCTATCAGAACGCCGTGGCCTATGCCAACGACCGCCTGCAAGGGCGCGATGTGACCGGTGCCAAGAACCCTGACGGTCCTGCCGATCCGCTGATCGTGCATCCGGACATTCGCCGCAATCTGATGGATCAAAAGTCATTCGTCGAAGGCGCACGCGCGTTCACATACTGGGGTGCGTACCTGATCGACCGGGCGCACAAGAACCAGGATGCGGACGCCGATGGCCTGATTTCGCTGATGACACCTGTCATCAAAGGCTTCCTCACCGACAAAGGCTTTGAATACGCAACTGCCGCGCAGCAGGTTTACGGCGGTCACGGCTATATCGAAGAATGGGGCATGTCCCAATATGCGCGCGACGCACGGATCGCGATGATCTACGAGGGCGCCAACGGTGTGCAGGCGCTTGACCTCGTGGGTCGCAAGCTGGCGCTGGACGGCGGCAAGCATGTCATGGCGTTCTTCGAGATGATCAAAACCTTCATCAAGGAAAACGAAGGCAATGAAGCGCTGAACAAGGACTTCCTGACACCGCTGAAAGCCGCATCCAAAGACCTGCAAGCGGCTGGCATGTACTTCATGCAAAACGCGACAAAGCCGAACAATGCGCTGTCTGGCTCTTACGACTTCATGCACATGATGGGTCATGTCTGCCTTGGCCTGATGTGGGCGCGTATGGCGAAAGCGGCGATGGAAGCACTGGAAAGCGGTGCATCCGACACCGAATTCTACGAGACCAAGATCGCAACAGGCCGTTACTACATGGCCCGCCAACTGCCCGCCACAGCGATGCACCTCGCGCGTATCAACACCGGCGGCGATACAATCATGGCGCTTGAGGCTGCGAACTTCTAAGCTCTCTGGGGGCGCACCGATGTTGGTGCGCCCCCAACGGATTTCTGCCCGCAGAATTCCCCGATACGGGTTGGGAGGCCTACACTATGACCATGAAACTGCATTGCTTTGGCGAAAGCGGCCATTCTTACAAGGTCGCGATGGCGCTCTCGATGATGGATGTCGAGTGGGAGCCGGTTTTCATCGACTTCTTCAAAGGCGAGAGCCGCAGTCCGGAATACCGCGAACTGAACATCATGGGCGAAGCGCCTGTACTGGAAGACGGTGACCTGACCCTGACGCAATCGGGCGTGATCCTAGATTATCTCAGCTCGAAGACTGGCAAGATGGGCGGCCGTTCCGCCGATGCCCGCCGTGAAGTGCTGCGGTGGATGTTCTTTGACAACCACAAAGTCTCGAGCATTGCGGGTATTCTGCGGTTCCAGATGAATTACCTGCCCGAAGAGAAACGCAACGCCGATGTTATCGCCTTTCTGGCGGGGCGTCTGGCCAGTGCGCTCAAAACGCTGGACGATCAGTTGAGCAATCACGCCTGGCTTGCGGGTGATGACATCACCGTCGCGGACCTGAGTTGCGCAGGCTACCTGTTTTATCCCGAACCGTTCACATTTGACCGCGCCGACTATCCCAATATCAACCGCTGGCTTGATGCCATCGCCGCGCAGCCCGGTTGGAAACCACCTTATGAATTGATGCAGTGCGCCTTTCCTGCGCCTGCGTAACCGGAGGACACTATGACCGAAGCCTATATCTATGATGCCATCCGCACGCCGCGCGGCAAAGGCCGCAAAGACGGCAGCCTGCACGAGGTGACATCCGCGCGCCTGTCTGCGGGTGTGTTGAATGCGCTGAAAGAGCGCAACAACCTTGAGGGCCACGCCGTTGAGGACGTGATCTGGGGCAACGTCACGCAGGTCGGCGAACAGGGCGGTTGCCTTGCGCGGACGGCTGTTCTTGCCTCTGATCTCGACCAATCCATCCCCGGCCTTGCGATCAACCGGTTCTGTGCGTCTGGCATGGAGGCGGTCAACCTCGCCGCCAACCAAGTGAAAGGCGGCGCAGGTCAGGCCTATATCGCGGGCGGCGTGGAAATGATGGGCCGTGTGGCTATGGGCTCGGACGGGGCTGCAATTGCCGTTGATCCGTCGATTGCCATGGACACCTATTTTGTGCCGCAGGGGATCTCTGCCGATATCATCGCCACCGAGTATGGTTTCAGCCGTGATGACGCCGACCAGCTTGCGATGGAAAGCCAGAAACGTGCCAAAGCCGCTTGGGATGAGAAGCGCTTTGACAAATCGGTCGTCACAGTGCGCGATATCAATGGCTTGGCCATTCTCGACCACGACGAATACATGCGCCCCGAAACAAACATGCAGACACTTGGCTCGCTCAATCCTGCATTTCAGGCCATGGGCGAAGTCATGCCGGGTTTCGACAAGGTTGCACTGATGAAGTACCCGCATCTGGAGCGGATCAATCACATCCACCACGCCGGTAACTCATCCGGTATCGTGGACGGCGCCGCTGGCGTGCTGATCGGCTCGAAGGAATGGGGCGAAGCGATGGGCCTGAAACCCCGCGCACGCATCAAGGCAACCGCCAAGATCGGCACCGATCCGACCATCATGCTGACAGGGCCCGTGCCCGTGACCGAGAAGATCCTGAAAGACAGCGGCATGTCGATCAGCGACATCGACCTTTTCGAGGTCAACGAGGCGTTCGCTTCTGTCGTGCTGCGTTTCATGCAGGCCTTTGATGTGGACAACAGCAAGGTCAACGTCAACGGCGGTTCCATCGCCATGGGTCACCCGCTGGGTGCGACAGGTGCGATCATCATCGGCACATTGCTGGACGAGTTGGAGCGGACAGGCCAAAGCACGGGCCTTGCCACCCTTTGCATCGCATCCGGCATGGGTGCGGCCACAATCATTGAACGCGTGTAAGGAGTGTCTGACATGACCGATTTCACAATGACCACAGACGCAGACGGCGTCGCGACAATCGTCTGGGACACCGTGGGCAAATCCATGAACGTGATGAACCAGCAGGGATTCACAGATCTGGATGCGCTGATTGATCAGGCACTTGCTGATGATGCCGTGAAAGGTGTGGTTATCACATCCGGCAAGGAAGGCTCCTTTGCCGGTGGTATGGACCTAAATATCATCGCAAAGATGAAGGAAAGCGCAGGCGATGACCCTGCACGCGGTCTGTTTGACGGCTTGATGGGGATGCACGCCATCCTGCGCAAGATCGAACGGGCGGGCATGGACCCCAAGACCAATAAAGGTGGCAAGCCGATTGCAGCCGCCCTACCCGGCACAGCACTGGGTATCGGCCTTGAAGTGCCACTGGCCTGCCACCGTATCTTTGCTGCTGACAACCCAAAGGCCAAGATCGGCCTGCCCGAAATCCTTGTTGGCATCTTTCCGGGTGCGGGCGGGACGACACGCCTGTCCCGCAAACTGGGCGCAATGGGCGCATCGCCGCTCTTGCTTGAGGGTAAGCTGAACGACCCCCACAAAGCGAAAGCGGCCGGTGTCATTGATGAGGTTGTGCCTGCGGACGAGCTTTTGTCGGCAGCCAAGGCGTGGGTTCTGTCAGAGCCGAACATTGTCAAACCATGGGACGAGAAGGGCTATAAAATGCCCGGTGGTGCGCCTTACCATCCTGCCGGCTTCATGACGTTCGTCGGGGCCTCTGCGATGGTCAATGGCAAGACCATGGGCGTCTATCCTGCGGCCAAGGCGTTGCTCTCCGCTGTTTATGAAGGGGCGCTGGTGCCATTTGACACCGCGCTAAAGATCGAGGCGCGCTGGTTCACCAATGTCCTGATGAACCCATCATCCTCCGCCATGATCCGCAGCTTGTTCATTAACAAAGAAGCTTTGGAAAAAGGTGCAAATCGCCCCGAAGCATCCGATCAGAAGGTCAGGAAGGTTGGCGTTATCGGTGCTGGCATGATGGGGGCGGGTATCTCGCTCGTCTCTGCCTTGGCGGGCATCGAGGTCGTGCTGATCGACAGCACACAGGAAGCGGCGGACAAAGGTAAATCCTATACAGAGGCGCATCTGGACAAAGGCATGGCGCGCAAGAAGGTGACGCAGGAGAAGAAAGACGCCGTCCTTGGCCTGATCAACGCCACGACAGACTACGACGCGCTGAAAGGCTGCGATCTGATTGTGGAAGCGGTGTTCGAAGACGTCGGCGTCAAGGCTGACGTCACCGCCAAGGTGCAGGCCGTCACCGGCCCCGATTGTATCTTTGCCACCAACACCTCCACCTTGCCGATCACCGAACTGGCGAAAGCCTCTGCCGACGCAGAAAAATTCATCGGTATCCACTTCTTCAGCCCCGTGGACAAGATGCTGCTGGTCGAGATCATCAAGGGCAAAGAGACCGGCGATGTGGCCGTGGCCAAGGCGCTCGACTACGTGCGCCAGATCAAGAAGACGCCGATCGTGGTCAATGACGAGCGGTTCTTCTACGCCAACCGCTGCATTATCCCCTACATCAACGAAGGTATTCGGATGGTGAAGGAAGGGGTCGCACCTGCGCTGATCGAAAATGCCGCCAAACTGGTCGGCATGCCGCTGGGCCCGTTGCAACTCGTCGACGAAACCTCTGTCGATCTGGGCGTGAAAATCGCCAAAGCAACCAAGGCTGCCATGGGTGATGCCTATCCTGATGGAGAAGTCGATGAAGTGCTGTTCTGGATGTACGATCAGGAACGTCTGGGGCGCAAATCCAACGCCGGATTCTACGCCTATGACGACAAGGGCAAACGTATGGGTTTGTGGGACGGGCTAGACGCACAGTACCCTATCGCCGATGAACAGCCTGATCTGATCACGGTCCAGCACCGCCTGCTGTTCGCGCAGGTCCTTGAGGCAGTGCGCGCATTGGAAGAAGGCGTGCTTGAGGACATCCGCGAAGGCGACGTCGGCGCGATCTTGGGCTGGGGCTTTGCGCCGTGGTCGGGTGGGCCTTTCAGCTGGCTCGACATTATCGGCACCCCTTATGCCGCAGAGCGGTGTGATCAATTGACGCAAGAGTTCGGCGCGCGCTTCACAACACCCGCCTTGTTGCGTGACATGGCCGACAAAGGGCAAGAGTTCTACAAGCGCTTTGGCACACAAGAACAGGCCGCATAAGGAATTATGGCGCATTCCGGCTTCGGGATGCGCCACTTTTTTTGTGTTCAATATCAATATCTTGGAATAGATAGCCAATACTGGGATATGAGAATTCCTCCCGGCAGTCGGGTAAACACTTAGCAATATATCTAAGCTTCTTACACAGGCACCAAACATGTGCCGCGCCGTCCTGCGCCAATTCGGACTTCCCAACGCAACAACATAACGCAATACTCGGTCTTCAAAGGCAATCTGCGGGAGGGCAGCATGGGTTGGATGCGCGATGAAACCGGGCTTGAAAAGCGGGGAGCGAATTATGTGCCGCTGACGCCATTGTCGCATCTGCAGCGCGCAGCATTGATCTTTGCCGATCGCGAAGCGGTGGTGTATGGCAACACCCGCCTGACCTATGCACAGTACTACCGACGCGTCTCGCGGCTGGCTTCGGCGCTGACGAAGGTCGGTGTGCAACCCGGTGACGTTGTTGCAACAATTCTTCCCAATATCCCCGCGCAATCCGAAGCGGCCTTTGGTGTTCCGGCTTGTGGTGCGGTGCTTAACACAATCAACACCCGTCTGGATGTCGACACTGTGGCCTATATCTTTGAGCATGGCGAAGCCAAGGTCGCACTGGTCGATAGCCAGTTCTTGCCTCTTGCCATGGCCGCGATTGACCTGATGGAGGGCCCCGCCCCGATGATCATCGAAGTGCCGGATGATCAGGCTGGGGTCCATGCGATGGGCGAACAACAGAACTACGAGGTTTTTCTTGCGACGGGTGATCCGGAGTTTGCGTGGGTCCTGCCGCAGGACGAATGGGAAAGCCTCGCGCTGAACTATACATCAGGCACCACCGGACGGCCCAAGGGCGTGGTTTATCATCACCGCGGTGCGTATCTGATGACGATGGGTACGCCGATCAGCTGGGAACTGCCGCTGTTCATGCGTTACCTGCAAATCGTGCCGCTGTTTCACTGCAATGGCTGGAACCACACGTGGATGCTCCCGGCCTTGGGAGGCACCGCGATCTGTTGCCGCGATATTACGGCCAAGGCGATCTATGACGCGATTGGCGATGAAAAGATTACGCATTTTGGCGGCGCACCAATCGTCCTTAATCTGCTGGTAAACGCCAAAGACGCCGAACGCCGCGCCTTTGACCATGTGGTTGAGGTCTTTACCGCAGGCGCGCCCCCTGCCCCTGCGACACTGGCCGCGATCGGCAAACTGGGGTTCAACGTCAAACAGGTCTACGGGCTGACCGAAACCTACGGGCATGTCACCGAATGCATCTGGGATGACGCATGGGATGCGCTACCCGAAGCAGACCAAGCAGCGATCAAGGCGCGTCAGGGCGTCGGTTTTCCGATCATGGAAGATGTGACCGTGGTGGACGACCAGATGCGCCAGGTTCCACGTGACGGGGCCACCCAAGGCGAGATCGTCATGCGCGGTAACGCGGTAATGAAAGGCTATCTCAAGAATCCCGCCGCGACGGAAAAGGCCTTTGCAGGCGGATATTTCCACTCCGAAGACCTCGCTATCCAGCACCCCGGAGGTGCGATGCAGATTTCAGACCGGGCCAAGGACATCATCATTTCGGGTGGTGAAAACATCAGCTCTGTCGAAGTCGAAGGCACGCTGATGCACCATCCGGCAGTGAACCTCTGCGCGGTGGTCGCCAAACCGGACGACAAATGGGGCGAAGTCCCCTGTGCTTTTGTCGAGTTGAAAGACGGCGCCAGCGCAGAAGAGGCGGAGATCATCGCATTTACGCGAACACGATTGGCAGGGTTCAAATGCCCCAAGAAAGTCGTGTTCCAAGAGCTCCCCAAAACCTCGACCGGAAAAATCCAGAAGTTTGAACTCCGCAATCTGGCGAAGACGTTCTAGGCAGACGGCAGGATGCCTCCGGCGGAAGTTTGATTGGACATGGAAAATCAAGGCTTCGTTAACCGTGCAACGCTAGACTCGGGCCTACGGTACAGGCGGAAGCGTTGATGACCGTGACGTGGAAAGTCGCGCTGGTGGGGATCTGAAAAGATCGGCCTGGACCGGGCAACGCATCAGCGCGCAACCCTATTGCTTTCCATGTCCAATCAAACTTCCGCCGGAGGCATCTGGTTACGCATCGCACGATGCCATCCGCCGGTTGTTTCCGACATGACAACCCAGTCCGAAATCAGTACGCTGTCACCAAAAGGGCAAAGAGCAGATGACGGCACTGGACCGATACGTACGGCTGGAAAGCGAAGCGCTTTGGCGGTCTGAGCCGGAGGGCCAGCGCCGTGATGTTACGCTGTCATTCGGCGATGCAACACTTGTGATTGCAGATGCCACAGGGCGTCCATTGTCCCATTGGTCGCTGCCCGCGTTGATCAGACAAAACCCCGACGAGAGCCCCGCGATCTATGCGCCCGACGAAGACGCAAGCGAGATACTTGAAATCGCTGACAGCACAATGATCGATGCGATCGAGGAAGTGCGCAAAGCTTTGGCAAAATCGCGGCCTCATCCGGGAACCTTGCGCCACTGGCTGACCGCCGGGCTGATCGTCGTGACCGTGCTTTTGGCCATCTTCTGGTTGCCCGGTGCACTGACACGGCAGACCCTTGCCGTAGTGCCCGCCCCCAAACGCATGGAAATCGGAACGAAGCTATTGGCGTATGTGCAGGAAGAGACCGGCGCAGCCTGTCAGGCGCCCCGGGCAAATGCCGCAGCAGGGCGACTGGCGCGGCGGCTGTTCGGGGCACAGACCACTGCACGGATCGTCGTGGTGCCCGCGCTTGCGCAGGGCGCATTGGCTTTGCCGGGCGGCATCGTGGCGCTGGATTACGGGGTGTTGCAGCTATCGGATGATCCGGCGGTTGCGGCGGGTTTCATTCTTGCGGCGCGCGCCTCGGTTCTGCACATGGACCCGCTGGAAGCCTTGCTGCAACAAGCCGGACTTGGCACCACATTCCGTCTGCTGACAACCGGCGAAGTCCCCGATGCGATCCTGCGTGACAATGCTGCATCCCTGCTGGCAGGCCCTGCGACAACACCAGATGCCGCAGTTTTAAGCCAGACGCTGGCCGCAGCACAGATACCCCAAGGCCCCTATCTGGCCGCAGCAGATGCGCGCAGTGGCAATATGCCAGACCTCGGCCCGGATCCGCTTGACGGCCAGACCGCCCCCCTCATCCTGACAGACAGCGATTGGGTCAGTCTGCAGAATATTTGTAATATCTAGGTGTTACTTTGTCCCGAACATCCGGTCACCGGCATCGCCAAGGCCCGGCACGATATAGCCTTTCTCGTTGAGATGGCTGTCGATCGCGGCTGTCACAATCGGGACATCGGGGTGGGCTTCGCGCATGCGCGCAATCCCTTCCGGGGCCGCCAGCAGGCACAGAAACCGGATGTTTGTTGCCCCTGCCTGTTTCAACAGGTCAATCGCGGCCACGGATGAGTTGCCGGTCGCCAGCATCGGGTCCACGGCAATGACCAAGCGGTCTTCAAGCTCTGTTGGCACCTTGAAATAATACTGCACCGGCTTGAGTGTTTCCTCGTCACGGTACAGACCGACAAATCCGACACGGGCTGACGGGATCAATTCCAATACACCATCCAAGAGCCCGTTGCCCGCCCGCAGGATCGACACAAGTGCCAGCTTTTTTCCGTCAATTACCGGCGCATCCATTGGCTCCAGCGGCGTGTCGATGCGTTTGGTTGTCATCGGCAGGCCACGGGTCACCTCATAGGCCAGCAACTGGCTGATTTCCCGTAACAACTGGCGGAACAGCGCGGTCGATGTATCGCTCTGGCGCATCAGCGTCAGCTTGTGCTGGACCAGCGGGTGGGTGACATGGGTGACGTGTTCGGTCATGGGGTGGGCTCCAGTCTTTTGGCAATGCGGGCTTTGGTGTCGTTGTCGCAGAACGCCGCTGCGATGGCAGTTTCGTTCAGCGCCTTAAAGTCGTCTTCGTCCCAACCAAAGGTCCGGTGAAGCATCTCGTATTCGTCGGTCATTGTCGTGTGAAAGAAAGGTGGATCATCCGTGGAGACTGTCACCTTCACGCCCGCGTCGCGCAGTTTCTCAATCGGGTGGCTGTCCCAGCCTTTGACAGCTTTCAACACCACATTCGAGCCCGGGCAGACTTCGAGCACGATCTCTTTCTCGGCGATCTCTTCAATCAGCGCAGCATCGGTAAACGCGCCAATCCCGTGGCCGATCCGCGAAACCTTCAAATCGCGCAGGGTTTCAGCCACCATCGCCGCCCCGCCCCATTCGCCTGCGTGACAGGTCAATGGCATCCCAGCCTCGCGCGCCATGTCAAAGCTATAGCGATAATCACCGGGCCTTCCGACCATTTCACCACCGGCCATCCCATAGCCCACGATGAAATCACCATAGGTTTCAGCGGCGCAGCGTGCGGCGGGCTTGCAGGCATCGGGGCCGAAGTGGCGGATACCTGTTACAATCCCCTTTAACGTAATACCAAGCTTCTCTTCACCCTCGGTTGCTGCATCTTCCATCGCGGCGAGATAATCTTTCCACGCGGCCAGATCGCCACCGCCGCAAAAATCGGGGGACACGAAAGTTTCCATATAAACGACACCGTGAAAGGCCGTCTCTTCCAGCACGGCCATAGTAAGGCGGCGGAAATCCTCGGGCGTTTGCAATGTCGTGCAAGCCGCCTCATAAACCTTTAGGAAATGGTCGAAATCGCGAAAGGCATAGCCACCGTCGGCTGTGAATATCTTGCTGATGTCGATCTTCTTTTCCGCTGCCAGCCCTTTGATGAATTCCGGCGGTGCGCAACCTTCGAGATGTGTATGGAGCTCGACTTTGGGGAGGGTGCGAAAACTCATAGAAAGCTCTTTCCTTGGCCCGCGTAAGGCACGTTCAAATGGGCGGCAATGCTGGCGGCCACGTCGACAAAATTCAGCTGCCCCAGCGCGCGCGCGCCCAAGCCATGCACCAAAACCGGCACACGTTCACGCGTGTGATCAGTGCCAGCCCATGTGGGGTCATTGCCATGGTCTGCGGTGACGATCAACAGATCATCGGATTTCAGCTTGGGCAAAAGCGCGGCCAGTTCCCCGTCAAACCACTGCAAATGGTCCCGATATCCGGATGGGTTGCGCCGATGCCCGAATTCGCTGTCGAATTCCACCAGATTGGCAAAGACGAAGGCCTCGTCCGCCGCCTCGTCCGCCAGATCGTGGATGTGCCCCATAAGGGCCGCATCGCGCCCTTTGCGCAGATCATCAATCCCGCGCATTGAAAAGATATCGCCGATTTTGCCAACCGCATGCACGGTGCGGCCCGCATCATGGACATAGTCGCAAATCGTCGGTGACGGCGGTGCAATTGCGAAATCCTTGCGGTTGGCAGTGCGTTGAAAATCACCGACTTTGCCAAGGAACGGGCGGGCGATGACCCGCCCCACCCGCATGCCATGCACGGTGGGGGCAAGGTCATGGCAGAGCTTGATCAGCCGTTCCAGCCCGAACGCCTCTTCATGGGCGGCAATCTGCAATACGCTATCGGCGGAGGTATAACAGATCGGCCAGCCTGTGCGCAGATGCGCTGCGCCCTCTTCATCCAGCACGGCCGTGCCAGAGGCATGACGATTGCCCAGAATGCCTTGGGTGCCGGCCAATTCACAAATCAGCGCAGAGAGTTCGGGCGGGAAGGCAGGATCGGTATCGGGAAATACGTGCCAGTCCCATGGCACAGGCACACCGGCAAGTTCCCAATGGCCCGAGGGCGTATCCTTACCGCGCGATATTTCCGTCGCCGCACCCCATGCGCCTGTCGGCGTGGCGTTCAATCCGGCAGGTGTCTCGCCACTGGCAAGCTTCACCGCAGCACCCAGACCCAGCGCCGCCAGTGTCGGCACATTCAGGCCCACATCCCGCGCAATATGACCGACGGTATTCGCCCCGGTGTCGGGCAAATCGCCGTTGAAAAACTGGTCCGCGTCAGGTGCGCCGCCGATCCCGACGCTGTCGATGACAACCAAAAATGCGCGTGGCATCACGTAATTCCTTCAATAACCAACGGGCCGGGAGTGACCGCATCGCCAATCGTCACAGCAGCCTGAACCGCCACCGCAGCGGCAATCGCCGCATCCTCATCAGCGGCATGCACCACACACAGTGGATCGCCACGTGAAACCTTCGCGCCCAACCGAACGACTTCGGTGAGACCTACTGCCGGATTGACCAGATCACTTTCCACATTCCGCCCGCCCCCCAAGGCCACAACCGCAAGGCCCAGCGCCTCGCCATCAATGGCCGAGATATACCCCGAAGCAGGTGCTGTCACATCGCCGACAACGGGCGCCTTGGGCAGGTGCGTATGCCAGTCCTGCGCCATATCGGGCGGACCGCCCAAGGCCGCAATCATCTGGGAAAACCGCTCCATCGCGGCACCGCTGCTCAGGGCCTCTTTGACGCGCTGCACGGCAGCGGCGGTCTCTTCGCCCTGCATCATCAAGAGCTGGGTACACAGCCCGACAGTCAGGTCATAGAGCCGCGGTGCGACGGTGGTGTTGCCTGCCAGCACCTCCATGCAGATCGCCACCTCAACCGCATTGCCCAGCGCAGGGGCCAGAGGTTCGTTCATATCCGTAATCATCGCCGCCGTCGCACAACCTGCACCATTGGCGGCGCTCACCAGCGCACGTGCCAGCGCACGCGCCTCATCATGCGTTTTCATAAACGCACCCGAGCCGCATTTGACATCCAGGATCAGGCTATCCAGCCCCGCCGCCAGCTTTTTGGACAGGATGGATGCAGTGATCAGATCAACGCTCTCGACCGTGGCCGTAACATCGCGGACCGCGTAAAGGCGGCGGTCTGCAGGGGCAATCTGGCCTGTGGCGCTGACGATGGCGCAGCCGACCTCGCGGGTGATCAGGCGCAACTGTTTTTCAGAGACGTTGATGTTCACACCGGGGATCGCCTCGAGCTTGTCCAGTGTCCCGCCGGTATGCCCCAGACCACGCCCCGAAATCATCGGCACATAGACGCCGCAAGCCGCCAGAACCGGCGCCAGGATCAGAGACACGCAATCGCCCACACCGCCGGTCGAATGTTTGTCAATCACAGGACCGGGCAAATCCCACGTCATCACATCGCCACTGTCGCGCATCCCGATCGTCAGCGCCGTGCGCCCCGCATCACCAAGCCCGTTCAACACCACCGCCATGGCAAAGGCACCCGCCTGCGCATCGCTGACGGCACCACTGGCCAACCCTTTGGCAAACCATGTCAGCTCGTCCTGTGTGGGTGCTTTCTTGTCCCTGACAGCGGCGATGATAGCGCGGGCGTCCATGTCAGACGCGGCTCATATAGTCTGCGTCAAAACTGCCCGGCAAAAGTGCGGCAACGGTTGTTTCCTGCACAATCCCGTCGGTCGTGGTGAGCGTCACTTTCACATCGCCCTTGGCAAATTCCGCGATCTTCTGGCGGCATCCGCCGCAGGGGCTCACAGGTTTGGGGCTGTCAGCAATTACCGCGATTTCGGCGATGGCGGTATCGCCAGCAGCGATCATAGCGGCAATTGCGCCGGCCTCGGCGCAGGTGCCTTCGGGGTAGGCCACATTTTCAACGTTGCACCCCACATGGACCGCACCTGTGGTGGACCGCAGCGCAGCCCCGACCTTGAATTTCGAATATGGTGCATAGGCGTTTTCACGAACCGCCCGCGCGTGATCAATCAATGACATGAAGCCTCCGGTATTGATGGCGTCCAGAGTGTGACGGGAGGCGGCCGGATGCAAGAGGCTT
>NZ_LJAL01000013.1 GCF_001419985.1 Loktanella sp. 5RATIMAR09
GCACATCGATTACACTGCCTGAGTTCAGTTTGCGAACCACGCGTATGGCCAGGCATTCCCGACTGTACTCGTCGATGATGTTGAGTGTCCGGAAAGCTTTCCCGTCGTCGGTGCGGCAATGCACAAAGTCGTATGACCACACATGATCGCGATGCTCTGGCCGCAATCGAACGCACGATCCGTCATTCAGCCATAGCCGCCCCTTCTTCCGTTGTTTCATTGGCACTTTCAGCCCCTACCGCCGCCATAGTCGCTCAACACGCTTGTCGTTCACATGCCAGCCCGCATCTCTCAGCATCGCTGCGATCTGACGATAGCCGCAGCGGCCGTATTGCCGGGTCAACTCGATCATATCAGCCACCAAACGTTCTTCGTCTGGGCGACCAACTGGTACCCTGCGCTGTGTGGATCGATGTTGTCTTAGAACGCGGCAAGCGCGACGCTCCGAGACATTCAGCTCAGCACGAACACGATCAATGCAAGTACGGCTACGAGCGGGGCTTAGAAGTTTCCCTTTGCTGCCTCCGCCAAAATCAATTTGTCCAGAGTCAGATCCGATACGGCCCTTCTCAGCCGCTCGTTCTCTTTCTGTAAACGCTTCAGTGGGGGAGGATCACGTTCCCCAGTTGTTGCGCGTTTTTGAACCGCCTTCTGTTTGCCGGAGGCTCCAACGCATGAAGGGGATTCAGGGCCGTGACACGGGCCGATGGTATGTCGATCTGCTTTTATCGCCAAGGCGTAGCTGGTTGTGACAGAAAGAAAGGAATGTCATCTTGGTCTGCACCCCTCGCATGCACTTGAGGCTGGGACATCGTCTTGCCGCGCGATGGATGCCGACATTGTGATGCTGCCTGCTTGCAGTCCTTGGCGCTATGCGACAGGTTATTGGCAAACCTGAATTTCTATATGGATACGCGCGGACCATGAACCGAATTCCTCTTATTTCCGGTCTTGCAGTCCTGGGTGCGGTTGCCGCTGGCGCGTTTTTTCTAATGCCGATGCGTGATGCGGTATCGGAAACTGATGAATTTACCGCACCCGGCCTTGATCCGATGACCATTGAAGAGGCGCGCACAGAGTTTTGGCGACTGACACCCGCGTTGCTGCTGGTGGTTTACGATGCATTTGGCCAGACTGAAGAGGACGCGATCTATGACACGCTTGCCAGCGTCACACATGGCGAGGCGTTGGAGTATCTTTATCTAGAGCGTGTGGGTGCAATGGCAGGCGGTGGCCTTGAAGAGGCCGACCAGACGATCCACGAGATCAAGCTGTTGAACACACGCATTTCACGCGACGGTGCGACATTGGCCATCGATGCGTCATGGCAGGTCATTGGCACGGTCGGACATGCCGAACACCTGCATGTGCGCGGTAACACCTATAGCGCTGATCTTTTGGTATCCCCTGTCGAGGGGGCGTGGCGGATCACCGATTTCGAGCTGTTGGAAGTCAATCGGGATGCAGCCGGTGAAACCTTTCTGGCCCCGCAAATCAACTGATGATTACCGTCGAAAACCTTACTTTCCGCTACAGCGCGACCAGCTTTGGTCTGCGGGTCCCTGCGTTTCATCTGCAAGACCGCGAACGTGTGGCCATCGTGGGCCCAAGCGGCAGTGGCAAGACTACACTTCTAAACCTGATCGCGGGTATCCTGACACCCGAGGCTGGCCGGATCGACGTGGCAGGCACTGATGTCGCCACCCTGTCCGAGGTGGAGCGCCGTCGCTTTCGCGCCAGCACCATCGGCTTTGTGTTTCAGGACTTTGCATTGCTGGATTATCTGTCGGCGCGGCAGAACATTCTCTACCCTTACAGGATCACACCGGCCCTGACGCTGAACGCCGCCGCCCGCGAAAGGGCAGAAGCCCTAGCTGCAGCTTGCGGGATCGGCGACAAACTGGATCGCCACCCGACCGCACTGAGCCAAGGTGAACAACAGCGTGTCGCCATTTGCAGGGCTTTGGTCACCCAGCCGAAACTGATCCTGTCAGATGAGGCCACGGGCAATCTTGACCCCGAAAGCAAATCCCGCATCCTTGATTTGCTGTTTGAGCAAGCCAGCGAAGCAGGTGCAGCCGTTCTGGCTGTAACCCATGATCACGAACTGCTGCCGCGGTTCGAACGTGTGCTGGATTTCGCGCAGTTCCGACAAGGGGCCGACGCATGAACGCGCTCTACCTCGCTTTTGCCTATCTGCGCTATCACTGGGGGCGCAGCCTTGTGCTCACACTCGTCGCCGCGCTGATCATGTTTGTTCCGATTGCAACGCAGATCCTGTTGTCCACCAGCGAACGTGCGCTTGTCGCACGGGGCGATGCGACACCGCTCTTGCTGGGCAGTCGGGGGTCACAGTTGGACCTGACGATGGCCGCCCTCTATTTCTCGGACGAACGCCCCGATCCTGTAACAATGCGCGAGGTTGAAGCTGTTTGGGACAGCGGGCTGGCGGTGCCGATCCCCGTGCACTCTGCTTTTTCGTCCGCAGGGTTCCGGATTGTCGGCACAACGCTCGACTACTTCGACTTTCGCGGTCTGAATGTGTCAGACGGACGCGGCCTGTCCATTCTTGGCGACGCGGTAATTGGCGCGGATGTCGCGCAGGCGTTGGGCAAGGGTGTTGGCGACAGTCTGGTGTCTTCACCTGAAAACCTTTTTGATCTGGATGGCGTCTACCCGCTTGAGATGCCGATTGTCGGTGTGCTTGCGCCCACCAACTCGCCCGATGATCAGGCCATTTTTGTCGATATCAAGACTGCCTGGGTTATTCAGGGTATTGGCCATGGCCACGAAGATGTGGTGACGGCAGCCGAGGTTGCGGCAGGCACCGCGGCACTGTCCAATGCTGCCGTCGTGCAATATCAGCGGATCACCGACGCAAATATCGAGACCTTTCATTTTCATGGCAGTCAGGAGGGTTTCCCGACCTCTGCTGTGATCGTGGTGCCCAATGACGTGCGGTCCGGCACGATCCTGAAAGGGCGCTATCTGGATAGCGAAAACCCCGCCCAGTTGATCGAACCGGCTGGTGTGATCCAAAGCCTTGTTGACCGCATTTTCCGGATCAAATCACTACTGGATGCGGTCACACTGATCATTGCGATTGCGGCATTGGCCGCGATCGGGCTTGCGGTATTCCTCAGCTACCGGTTGCGCGCCCGAGAAATCGCAACGGCCGTCAAACTGGGGGCGCGGCGCGGCATGGTTTTACGTCTCTTGTCGGCCGAAACAATCACATTACTATCCCTATCAGCGCTTATTGCTGCAACAGGCGCGGCCATCGTGTCGCGCAATGCCGAAGCTTGGGTCGGTTATCTGCTCGCGCTCGGGTCATAATCAACAGGAGGTTCCATGAAACGTCATTTTATCACTGCATCACTCGCCAGCATGATCGCTGCAACGCCTGCACTGGCGCATTACGGCATGATCATTCCCAACGATCCGATGATCAGTCAGGAAGACGGGCGCAGTGTTGCGCTGACGATGTCGTTCTCGCATCCGTTCGAAATGGATGGCATGATGCTTGATACGCCTGTGGCATTCTCGGTCACGCATGAAGGCACCACCACGGACCTGCTTGGCGATCTTGAAGGTGCGACTGTGATGGATGATCAGGGCTACACGCTTGATTATCCGCTGGACCGTCCCGGCACCTACATTTTCGCAATGGAACCACAGCCCTATTGGGAACCTGCCGAAGATGCCTTTATCATTCACTACACCAAAACCTATGTGACCGCCTATGGCGACGACGAAGGCTGGGATACCGAACTGGGCCTCAAGACCGAGATCGTGCCATTGTCCAAGCCTTTCGGCCTGTGGGAGCACAATGTCTTTCAAGGGATCGTCAAGATGGATGGCGAAGCCGTGCCCTATGCCGAGGTCGAGGTCGAATTCTTCAATGATGGCGTAGGGGCGACCGTGCCGGACGAGCTGATGATCACGCAGACGGTCAAGGCCGATGCGAACGGCGTGTTCACCTATGCGCCACCATCTGACGGTTGGTGGGGTTTTGCCGCTCTGAACACCGCTGACTATACCTTGGTCGAAGAAACGTCAGGCGAAGAGAAGGCAGTCGAACTTGGCGCCGTCGTCTGGGTTCATTTTGAAGAATGGACAGGACAGTGATCCGGGCCATTGCCTTGGCTAGCATTTGTGCTGTCGCCCCCATGGGGGCGGCGGCACACCAGCTGACCGTTTTCGCAACGACCGACTGTGAAATGGTGACTGTCGAAGCCAAGTTTTCGAACGGAAATCCCGTCATGCTTGCTGATGTGCGCGTGCTGGATGGGAACAATACCCTGCTGCTGACGCTGCCGATCAACGAGGATGGCACCGTCGCCGTTCCACTTGACAGCGTGGACCATTCCGGTGGCCTTGTGATCGAAGTCGACACCGGCAGCCACGAGAATTACTGGATCGTGACACCCGACGACATTGCCCGCAGCTGCCAGAGTTGATGACCATGCCCCTCCTAAGACCGCTCCTCGCCGTCGTGATGATACTTCTTGCCGCCAGCCCTGTCGCGGCACAGGATCGTCCGCGCGTCGTTGCTGTGAATTATGCTTTGCAATATTTTGCCGAACGACTTGTCGGGGATACGGCAGAAGTCATTTTTCCTGTGCCGCAGGATGTTGACCCCTCTTTCTGGCGCCCGTCCATTGCTGATATCAGCACGATCCAGTCTGCCGATCTGATCCTGTTGAACGGTGCGGGATTTGCGACATGGGTTGATCGGGTTTCCTTGCCGCGCGCCAAGGTCGCAAATACGACTGCTGCAATCGAAGACCGGTTCATCCGCACCGAAAGCATTACCCACAGTCATGGTGACGGCGACGAGCATTCGCATGAGGGGCTGGCATCCTACACTTGGCTTGATCCAATGCTGGCCATCGCGCAGGCTGAAGCGATCGCCTCGGCAATCACGGCGCGCGGGATCGCGCCTGAGGATGAGGTCGCAAACCGGCTTGCCGCGTTACGGACCGACCTTGAGGGCTTGGACACTCAGGCCACCCGCGCCTTTGCTGGCATGCAAGACATTGCGATGATTGCGACACACCCGCGCTATCAATATCTGGCGCGGCGCTATGATCTGTCTCTTACGTCTCTCGAATGGGAAGCTGGCGCCATGCCAACCGATGCGGAACGCGCAGAGCTTGTGGCGCTTGTCGCGCAAACAGGTGCGCAGGTTCTGATCTGGGAAGCAGAACCACCCGCAGATGCGTTTGCGATCGCGGCTAATTTGGGCCTTGCGAACATCGTTTTTCCAACGCTTGCACATGGCGTTGAAGAAGGCGACTACATGCAGGCTGTGGCGGCGGCTTTGACGGCAATGTCCGACGCCTCACCCCAATAGAGACCATAGCGGGTGCAGCGCGCCCATCGCGCGGTTGCACCCTGCCCGTCTCGCTAAGCCAGCCTTGCAATCGGGCCCCCTGATGCGCCGGTCAGACCGCGTTTGGAATACACGTTCCATTTTTCAATTATCCGTTCTAGCCTATCAGTGAATTCTGTGAGGAGCGCAAAGAATGGAAGCCCAAGCACCCGAGAACCTAGAAGAGCTTACCGAAAAAATTGCGCTTTTGCAGGACAGATTGCCAAAGCGCTTGCGCCAGTGTGCTGCGTATATTCTCCAAAACACGCATGAAATTGCCTTTTCCACCGTAGCCGAGATCAGCGAAAAGGCGAATGTACAGCCGTCAGCGGTCATGCGGTTCTGTCAGGTGGTCGGCTTTGGCGGCTATACGGACATGCAAAAACTTGTCCGGCAAACCATCCAGCCAGGAATCCCTGACTACAGCGAGCGCATCCAGAATTTGCGCGAAGCTGGTGACGACAGCCCAACCGCGATTTTGGCAGAATTCGTGGAGGCGGGGCGACAATCGTTAGAGCAGCTTTCCATAACCGTCAACGAAACAGCACTTGAGAAGGCAGTCGAAACGCTCGCACAGGCCCGGTTGATCCATATCATGGGATTGCGACGGGCCTATCCCGTGGCCTCATATCTGTCCTACGCCTTTGAAAAGTTGCGCATTCCCAATGTATTGCATGGTGGCGAAGGGCGATTGACGCATGCCGAAGCCATGCGCGAAGAGGACGTTTTGATCGCGATCACATTTGCGTCCTACAGTTCCGAAACCATTGAACTGGCAGATGAAGCGGTGCAGCGCGGACTGCCCGTCATCCTGATAAGCGACACACCCTCTTTGCTGGTAAATGGCACAGTCGTTGTCCCGCTGATCGTCTCTGAAATCGACTTTGGCGCATTCCGTTCCTTGTCGGCAACATTGTCGCTGGCAATTTCGCTCGCGGTCGCGACCGGAGCCCGCAGATCAAGTTAATTGGCAGGTCTGTATTGCCCAACCTCAAAACTGGAATATTAATTCCAATAATGGCAAAGATGATTCTTCCTGGTCGGTCAGTAGAGAAACTGACCGTAGGAAAACAAAGGGAGGTTCTTATGAAGCAGACATTTACCGCAATCGCTGCGGCAGCATTCGCTGTCGCAGGCATTGCCGCCCCGGCCCATGCAAAAGGGGAAAGATATGTACCGCTCAGTCACGCTACGGACAGCGGCAGCTGGTGCAACACCATCAAGAACGGTGTCGGGGGAGCACAAACCGACTTTGGGTGACCATTTCACAGTATTGAGCCGTGGTCAGACACTTGGTACGGCCAAACGCGGCGAAATCAAGTATGACGAATTACACGACATGATGGCAGGCGGCGACAAACTTGCCAAACTCGTGTCTGGGCTTGGCAAACAAGGCCATTAGACACACACCAGCAGCCGCCCTGTACCGTGCGACTGCATTTTACATCAACGCCCATCTGGCTGCTGCCTCGGGACGAAAACGAAAGAGAATCTCATGTTAAAAGTTGGTCTCCTCGGCGCTGGCCGCATTGGCTGGGTCCATGCAAAAGCGATCACTGCCCATGGTGGAAGTACTTTGGTGGCCGTGTCGGACTTTATCCCTGAAAGTGCCCGGAAACTGGCGGCCGAATATGACTGCGAGGCCCGCAGCACAGATGACATTATCGCGGACCCCGCAATTGACGCGATCCTGATTGCCACCTCAACCGATACGCATTCGGACCTGATGGAAAAGGCGACAGCCGCAGGCAAAGCCGTGCTTTGCGAAAAACCCGTAGACCTGAGCCTTGAACGCGCGCGCGCCTGCCAGAAGGTCGTGGCAGAGACCGGTCAACCGGTCATGATCGGCTTCAACCGCCGCTTTGACCCCAGTTTCGGGGCGCTGAAAGCGGCTCTGGATGCAGGCGAGATCGGCAAGGCCGAGCTTTTGAGCATCACCTCATTCGACCCTGCCCCGCCGCCCGTGGCCTATGTAAAGGTCTCTGGCGGGTTGTTCCGCGACATGATGATCCATGATTTTGACATGTCACAGTTTATCATGGGGGCCACACCTGTCAGCCTGACGGCTGCTGCGACAAGCATTGTTGATCCTGCAATTGGCGAAGCGGGCGATGTCGATACCGCCGTTGTGACGATGACCTATGCTGACGGACGGATCGCCGTTATCAAGAATTCGCGGCGTGCGGCCTATGGCTATGACCAGCGGCTTGAGGTGCTTGGTTCTGAGGGGTTGTTGCAGGCCCAGAACATGCTGGAAAACCTTGTGGTCAAATCCACCAAGCAGGGTGTCACCGGTGCGAAACCCACGTTCTTCTTTCTGGAACGTTATATGCCCGCCTATACCGCCGAATGGGATAGCTTTGTGACAGCGGTGACAAAGGGCACGGCAATGCCTGTGACCTTGCAGGATGGTGTCAATGCGCTGGCGATGGCAGAGGCGGCGACGCTTTCGGCAAAGGAAGGCAAACCGGTCAGGGTCGAAGATGTCTGATCTGGATCTGATCACAATCGGGCGTTCATCGGTTGATCTCCACGGTGCCCAGATCGGTGGGCGTCTGGAAGATATGGGGTCATTTGACAAATACATCGGCGGCTTGCCTACCAATATTGCCTGCGGCACTGCCCGTTTGGGTCTGAAATCGGCCGTGATCACCGGCGTGGGTGACGAACATTTGGGGCGTTTCATTACCGAACAGCTTCAGCGCGAAGGCGTGGCCATTGATGGTGTGAAAGTGGACGCGGATCGCGCGACCGCCTTGGTCCTGCTTGGCATGCGCGACGAGGATCAGTTTCCGCTGGTTTTCTACCGCGAGAATTGCGCCGATATGGGGCTGACCGAAGATGACATCGACCCGCAATTCATTAAACGAGCACGCGCGATTGTCGCCACCGGGACACATCTGAGCAATCAGCAAGTGGCCGCCGCAACCTTGAAAGCACTCAACCTCGCACGCGAGAACGGGCAGTTGACAGCTTTGGACATCGACTATCGCCCCAACCTCTGGGGCGTAGCAGGTCATGGCGCGGGCGAAGCCCGTTTCGTCGAAAGTGCGGCGGTCACCGAAAAGCTGCAGGCTTCGCTGCATCTGTTCGATCTGATCGTTGGCACCGAAGAAGAATTCCATATCGCCGGTGGATCAACCGACACTTTGGCGGCGCTACGGGCCGTGCGGGCTGTCACGGGGGCAACTTTGGTGTGCAAACGCGGTGCGCTTGGGGCGACAGCCTTTACCGGAGACATTCCTGCCAGCCTTGAAGAGGGCGAAACAGGTCCCGGATTTCCGATTGAGGTTTTCAACGTTCTGGGGGCGGGTGACGGGTTTATGTCCGGCTTGCTCAAAGGCTGGCTCGATGGCGAAGACTGGCCTGTTGCGTTGAAATATGCCAATGCCTGTAGTGCCCTTACCGTCGGCCGTCACGGCTGCACCCCCGCCTATCCGACATGGGAAGAGCTGAATTTCTTTCTTGTTCGTGGCATCAAGCAACCGGATTTGCGCAACGACGCGGAACTTGAACAGGTGCATTGGGCAAGCACACGCACCACACGCAGCGGCAACACATGGGATCATCTGCGCACCTTTGCCTTTGATCACCGGTCCCAGCTTGAAGAAATCAGCGGGTATTCCGCACAAAAGGGGGCCGCGTTCAAAGAGCTTTGCCTCGATGCGGCACTGCAGGTCGCGGACGGTCAGGACGGTTATGGGATCCTGTGCGACAACAGAATTGGCCGCTCTGCACTGCACCGCGCATCCGGCTCCGGTCTCTGGATCGGCCGCCCGACCGAATGGCCCGGCAGCCGTCCAATTGCCTTTGAACCCGAGCTTGGCGCGGATTTCGGCCAGTTCCGCGAATGGGCGCGGGAGAACATCGTGAAGCTGCTGGTTTTTTGTCACCCGACCGACGCGCCTGACCTGCGGGGCTTGCAAGAAGAACGCGTGAAGCGGCTGTTCACAGCGGCACGGCGCAATGGTCTGGAATTTCTGTTGGAAGTCATCCCTTCCAAAGTCGGTCCGGTAGATGACAATACGACACCCCGGTTGATCCAGCAGTTCTACGATGCCGGTGTCTATCCTGACTGGTGGAAGCTTGAGCCCTTCAAGACAGACACCGCGTGGTCCAATGCCGTCAACGCAATTGAAACCAATGATCCACGCACCCGCGGGATTGTGGTGCTGGGCCTTGATGCACCAGAGGAAGAATTGGCACAAAGCTTTGCATTGGCGGCCAAACAGCCCTTGGTCAAAGGCTTTGCCGTTGGGCGCACCATCTTTGGCGATGCGGCACGTGCTTGGATGAAGGGTGACATGACCGATGCAGAAGCTGTGTCGCAAATGGCCGACCGCTTTGATCGGTTGTGCAAGACATGGGACAAGGCGCGGGCTGATGTCCGGTTAGACGCCGCCTGAGGGGCCAAAAAATGATCGCGACAATCCGCTTGACCGCAGCGCAGGCTTTGGTGCGCAGCTGATGGCCAGCTTGATGAAACCATGCCCGTTACAGATGGCGATGCTGTCTGCGTCCCGCGCGGGCACCACCCCTGCGGCGTGCCCTATGGGTTCGAGATGTGCTATCTGAACGTTATGGCGGGTCCCAAGCGCAAATGGCGCTTTGTTCCCGCCCTCAAGGTCACGTGGATCTTGGAACGGGACGCCTAGCGCCAGCGATCAGGTGTCTTTTTCCGCGTCTGGGACATCAAGTGTGGACCAGACATCGCCGTTGACTGGTGGTGGCGGTGTGTCACAGGCCTGACGATGCATATTCACCTTGGCAATAAAATTCGCGGAAATCGGTGCGGTCACAAAGAGAAACACCATGATCAGCAGCTCGTGAGCTGATGGCTGGCCGATATCAAAGGAGTGGATGATCGACGCGACCAGCAGCATGCCAATGCCGATGGTCCCCACCTTTGTCGGCGCGTGCAGGCGCGTCATGGGGTCGTTGAATTTGAGCAAACCAATGGCGCCGACCAGTACAAAGCCGGACCCGATGATCAAGGACAGGCAAACGAAATAGGTTCCGATAATCTGTGCGGTCATTCGATGATGTCCCCCCGCAAAATGAAGCGCGCCAAGGCAACAGTCGATACGAAACCCAGCATCGCAATCAGCAGGGCCACCTCGAAATAGATCTGGACGCCTTTGTAGATGCCCAGCACGATCACAAGACCCAGCGCATTGATCACCATCGTATCAAGCGCAAGGACGCGATCACCCGAAGTTGGCCCAAGGACCAGACGGACCATCGACATCACCTGCCCAAGCGCAAGCGCCAGAAACGTGATCGCCAAGGCAATATTCAGAAACTGCGTGGCAAGTATCATGCAAAAATCTCCAGTAGACGTGCCTCATAGCGTGTCAGGATATCATCGCGCACCGCATCAGGATCATCCGTATGCAGGACATGCACCAGCAGGCTGCGTCCGTCACTGGAAAGATCTGCTGAAACCGTTCCCGGCGTCAGCGTGATCGTCCCGGCGAGCATGGTTATCGCCTCTGGCTCGCGCAGCTCCAGTGGCACCACAATCCATGCCGGTTTGAGCTTTGATGTCGGGACCGTCAGTACGATCCATGCGACCTCGATGTTGGCGACAATAATGTCCCAGATCACCACAAGGCTGTAGGTGACCATCTTGCCTATGCGAAAGCTCTTTGGCGTGTCAGGCCACCACACGGATGTACCCCAAGGAATGATGATGCCAAGGATAAACCCAAAGACAAGCATCCCTGCTGAAAGCTCGTTTTGCAACAGCAACCAGACAACCGTCAGGATGAGCGTCAAAAGCGGATGCGGGATCAACCAATAGAAAGCGCGGCTCATGTCATTGATCCTCCGTCGGTTCGCTCAGTTTTCCCGGTGTATCAACGACGGTCGTGATATAGGGCACGGGGCTGAACAACTGTGCCGCTATCGCGGTGGTGTACCGGTGCATGTGGCCTGCAAAGACTGTGTGCAGGGCCAAAAGCAGGATCAACCCGCCTATCGCCACATAGGACAATGTTGCCGGTGCCACCACTTTGGCTGCATCGCCGGGTGGTTGCACGCTTTGCGCTTTCCAGAACAATACGCTGCCAGCCCGCGCAAACCCCACAATGCTGACCAGACTGGAGCCAAGCACAACGGCCCATATCCAAACCATCTGGCCACTGTCAAAGGATGCATCCAAGACCAGAAGTTTCCCAAGGAAGCCTGACAGCGGCGGCAGGCCCGCCATGGCGATTGCGGCAACAAAAAACAGGCTGGCCGTAAGGGTCGCACTTGCAACAGGTGCTTGTGGCGTCAGGTCAAGGTTTGCACGGCTGGATCGCACCAGGTCCACAATCAGGAACAGGGCGGCCCCTGCAAACGTGGAATGAACAATGTAGTAAAGGGCAGCGGCAATCCCTTCGGGCGTGAACAGGGCGATGGACACCATCACCATGCCCATTGACCCGATGATCGAAAAGGCAACCAGTCTGTCAAAGCGTTTCGCCGCCAGCACACCCACCATCCCGATCGCCAACGAGACAAGAGCCGCCGGAAGCAGCCACGTGTCATGCAGACCGGCGGTTACTTTCAGGTCAGGCGGGAAGATCAGAGTGTAGACGCGGATGATCGCATAGGCGCCGACTTTCGTCATGATCGCAAAGAGCGCCGCGACCGGCGCTGGCGCCTCGGCATAGCTCGACGGCAGCCAGAAGTGCAGAGGCACCAAAGCCGCCTTGATCGCAAAGACCAGCAAGAGCAGCACGGCTGCCACGCGAATACCCACGGTCTCTTCCGCGCTGATCAGCGTCACCCGATTGGCCAAATCAGCCATGTTGAGCGTTCCGGTTTCCGCATAAATCGCCCCCAGTGCGAACAGGAACAACGTTGAGCCGATCAGGTTGAACAGCACATATTGGACACCGGCGCGTAAACGCCGCGTACCGCCCGCGTGGATCATCAGCCCATAAGACGCGATCAGCAGAACTTCGAAGAACACGAAAAGGTTGAAAAGGTCCCCTGTCAGGAACGCCCCCAAGATCCCCATCAGCTGAAACTGGAAAAGCGCATGAAAATGCCAGCCGCGGTTATCCCAGCCGGAACTGACCGCGTAGATCAGCACAAAGAGTGCCAGAACCGACGTCAGCAGGATCATCATCGTCGACAACCGGTCACCCACCAGAACGATCCCGAACGGGGCTGACCAGTCGCCCAACTGGTAGAGCATGATGGTTCCGTCAGAGGCTGCCCATGCCAAAGCACCGGAAATCGCAACAAGGATCACAACACCGGCGATCGAGAACACGCGCTGGATACCGATATGAAAACGCGCCGCCAGGATAATGAAAGGCGCGAGCATTGCAGGCAACACGACAGGCGCAATAAGCCAATGGGTCATGCGGAACCCTCCGGCTTGTCTTGGGGTGTTTCGGGTTGATCATCCACATGGTCATCATCAGAACCAAGGAAGGCACCCAAGCCGATCATCACGACGACCGCCGTCATGCCAAAGGAAATCACAATCGCCGTCAGGACCAAGGCCTGTGGCAACGGGTCTGTGTAGGTCGTGATATTGTCGCGCAGCACGGGCGGCGCACCGACGATCACACGACCCGAGGTGAACAGGAACACATTCACCGCATAGGTCAGCAGCGAAATCCCCAAAATCACCGGAAACGTCCGCAACCGCAGCACAAGGTAAATTCCCGCAGCGGTCATCACACCAATAGCGGATGCAATCAGAAATTCCATATCACACCCCCTCCCGCGTCGTTTGGCCGGGTAGGTCTTCTCGCGAAGGATCAATATCCATCGGGTATTCGCTTTCAATTGTCTCAGAGCGGCGTGCCAACCGTGAGAAGCTCTCGAGTGACAACATGACCGCACCCACAACCGAAAGGAACACGCCAACATCAAACAGGGCTGCCGTGGCCAGCTCGAATTTCTCAAAGGGCGGGATGCGCACATAGGTAAAAGCCGATGTCAGGAACGGTTTATCGACAAACCATGATCCGATCCCGGTCAGACCTGCGACAAGCACCCCTGCCCCGATCACCCCGTGATACGGGTACCTCAACCGCGCGGACGCCCAAGAGAAACCACTGGCCATATATTGCATCACAACACCGATCGAAACGATCAGACCCGCGATAAACCCGCCGCCCGGTTCGTTGTGACCGCTCAGGAAGATGTAAAAGCCGACCATCATCACGATAGGCATCATCACCCGCGTCAGAACCACCATCATCATCGGGTGCACATCACCGGCACGTGCCTGATCAGGTTTGCGGTTCAACAGCCGTGCCCGGACAGGCCCGTCCAGCAAGGTTTCCGTCAGTGCATAAATCAGCAAGGCGGCGATACTGAGTACGATGATCTCGCCGAAGGTATCAAAGCCACGAAAGTCCACCAGAATGACGTTCACCACATTGGTGCCCCCGCCACCTTTGTAGGAATTCGCCAGATGGAACGCGGAAATCGACGTACTGACCGGATCGCGCAGGATGTAGTAATAAGCCAGTCCGAAGCTCGCCAACCCACCCGCAACAGCCACAGCAACATCACGCATCCGGCGCAGCACGCTGCTTTCAACGGGGGTCCGGTTGGGCAGGAAGTTCAAGGCAAGCAGCATCAGGATGATCGTGACCACCTCGACCGTAAACTGGGTCATCGCAAGATCCGGGGCGCTGAGGAACACAAAACCGATCGAGACCATCAGCCCCACAATCCCGATCAGAATCAGCGACAGAAAGCGGTTGCGGTGCAGGAACACCATCCCGATGGTCGCGGCCACCAGCATCCCCCATCCGGAGATCAGAACAGGATCTGCCGTCTGCAACGCATAAACAGGTGCGCCAACGGTTCCGGTTGTCCACGCGTAATAGCCCGCAACGACGATTGTGACGGTCCCGATCGCCGCATAGCGGGTAAACGCGCCGTTATGGAGCGGCAAGACCAGCATCTGCGCCAGCTTGACGACCCCCGCAACGATTGCATCGAAAATCGTCTTCGCCTCGGGGCGCGGCAAAGCATCCCAAACGCGCAAGGCGGGCTTGAAGACGGCAAGCATCGTCAAACCGCCGACAACGGCAATGATCGACATGTAAAGCGCCGGTACCAGACCGTGCCAGATTTTCAGATGCGCCGACGGCAGTTCGGCAGCATTACCCAGCACCGCAGCCGTCACCAGTTTAACAAACGGCTCGGCGAGGAAGGGCGCCACACCAATCAGCACAACAGGAATAATCAAGAGCGCAGGAGGTAACCACATCCCCGCCGGCGGATCATGTGGCTTGGCAGGATAATCATCACGCACCGGACCAAAGAACACATGGCTGATCAGGCGGAAGGAGTACGCCGCCGAGAACAGCGCGCCGATTGTAGCAAGCACCGGGACCAACCATGGAGTGCTGAACAGAACCGTGTGATGCGCCTCTTCCAGCATCATTTCCTTGGATAAGAAGCCGTTGAGCAACGGAATCCCGGCCATAGATAAGGCCGCGAGCGATACAATGACAAAGGTGACAGGCATCAGGCTGCGCAAGCCCCCCAAGCGCCTGATGTCTCGTGTGTGGGCTTCATGGTCGATAATGCCGGCTGACATGAACAAGGCGGCCTTGAAGGTCGCGTGGTTCAGGATGTGAAACACCGCAGCCATCGCTCCGAACGCCGTCCCGGTTCCCAAGAGCATCGTAATCAGGCCCAGGTGGCTGACGGTTGAAAAGGCCAGCAGCGCCTTTAGGTCATGTTTGAACAGGGCAATCACTGCCCCCAGAACCATGGTGACCAAACCCGCCGTAGTGACGATCACAAACCACTCGGGCGTACCGGACAAAACCGGCCACATGCGTGCCATGAGGAAAATACCGGCTTTCACCATGGTCGCGGAGTGAAGATAGGCAGATACAGGTGTCGGTGCGGCCATCGCGTGGGGCAACCAGAAATGGAACGGGAATTGCGCGGATTTTGCAAAGCACCCCAACAAGATCAGGATCAGCGCGGGCGTATAGAGCGGATCCGCCTGTATAAGCTCGCGGTTCTGGAGGATGACACTCAGATCGTAACTGCCCACGATCTGGCCAAGGATCAGCATGCCACCGATCATCGCAAGCCCGCCCATGCCGGTCACGGCCAGCGCCATACGCGCGCCCTGCCGTCCTGCAGGCAGATGCTTCCAATAGCCGATCGACAGGAACGACGAGAGCGACGTGAGCTCCCAGAAGATCAGCAACAAAAGGATGTTGTCGCTCAGAACTATCCCGACCATCGCGCCCTGAAACAGCAGCAAATAGGTAAAAAACTCGCCCATATTGTCACTGCGGCTCAGATACTGCCGCGCATAAGCGATGACGAGCAGACCGATGCCAAGAATCAAAAGGGCAAAAAAGAAGCCCAAAGCGTCAAGCATCAGTGTGAAATTCAGGCCAAGCGCCGGCATCCAGTCGATCCCTGCGGTCACGACTTGCCCCGACAGGATCGCCGGCAAATTGGTCAGCAATCCGACAAAGGCGGCCAATGTGACGGTGAAAGTCACCCCCGCGCAGGCGGTCCGGCCCGCAGGATTCATCAATCCGGGCAACAAAGCGCCAAAGAATGGCAATGCAACAATGATAAAGAGAGACACAGTAACTCCCCGTGTTTTAGCCATTCACTTGTGGGTAAAACTGGCCAGCTTGAAAAGAGCGAAATGCGGCTTTTCGGCGTAGAACGTGGGATTTATTGGCAAATGCCTCTAAAAATATATTGATCATGGCGACAAGCCTTGGTGCGGCACCTATCCATTCACCCTGAAAGTTGACTGACAGTTGGTCTGCTTTCTCGGGCGTTTGTGTCGCTGTTTGTGTTTGAGGCACGCGTGATGAGGTGGCGCCGGTTGGCCATCTCACAGCCATTGCCCGGACGATCACGCCGCGCGTGCGGTGCTCAGTTGTCTGTCTCTCAGGTGATGATGCAGTGTGCAATATATGTCTATCATACGCAGACGCCCCTGCGATTGACGGGTGAGGCTAAGTTTATCTTCATTGCGGGTGTTCAATTTCAGAAATACTTGCCTTTATTTAGCACACTGACGCCAGAACAGTTTCACAACAGCATCGATCAGCGGTTTCAAACGACCACAGAATTGTTTTCCCTTCACGGCCGGGGTGGCGGTTTTGTTTCAGGCTTCGGTTTTTTCTGCGTTTCTTAGGCGTGCTTGCGCGTTGATAGATTGCTGTTCTGCTTTGCCAGCAACGTCTTTGGCTTGGGCTTCTCGGCCTCGGGCACTTTCAGCTTATTGGCGTCGGACAGCTGGATAGTGCCATAACCGGATCGCCGTTTGCAGAAGGTTCATCGCGGACACCGTGCTTGCGACAGAGATCGACAGAGTCAGCGCGATAAGAAACAAGCTCTTGTCGATGACACTGGAAGACCTGCCTCATTTGCAAAACAATCCCGTGGGGTACGGTATCGAATTTGTTTAGCAATAAGCCTCTGGCATGATCGCATGCACACCCTTAGCCACCCTTGGATAGAGCAGCGGACAATTGCAAGTTAGCGCTCCCGCTTGATCCAAATGAACGCACATGGACAATCGCGGGGCGCTATTCCTGCCTTTTTAGCGCAACAGGTTACTGTTGGGCCAAAGATATCGCCAGAAAAGCTCCAAGGTCGATACGCCTTTCTTTATCATCCACCGTTTGTATCAAAGCGAACGCGCGTGCCGGAGAGACGGGAATTATTTCGAGCATCAGCCAGGGCGAGCCGGCGAGAATCAGATCGGCAGCACCAAGGAATGCTTCAAATTCTGCTTCGGACATATCTTCTGCCCGCGTTCCCAACCTTGCGCGATCACATCCTCCGCGAACTCCACCCACATCTTCCACACTGGCATCCATCTTTTCCAAGATAAGAGGCATTCCACAACTCAGTGCCGCTTCAACAATATCAATCCTGTTTGTTCTGCGTTCAAAGTTTTCAGGGATGTCTCCCGCCTGTCCGACCGCGTCATCCAAAAACGCCCCAAGCTGATCCGCTGTCGCGCGCGCTGAGGCCGCAGTGACCGTTGCGCGGAACAAGCGGTCGTCTTCAAGGACAACTTCGGCCATACGTCCCTCGGCGAGGCCTGTACCTGCCGTCCACGTGTCTTCCAGCTGGTTGTGGATGTCTGCAGGTGCCAGGATCTGCACCACGGCGTCAAAAAGCGCACGATCGCCAGTGAACCCCAGCGCGACAAGCGGCGGGTAGATACGGATGTTGTCCCACGTCATAACCTCGCGACCGTCCAAACCATCAACCGCAGCGCGGAGATCATCCACAGGCATGTGGAGCGCCGCCGTCATCAAAGCAAGACTAAGGGCGCGCGGGTCACTTTGGGGATCTACCAGAACAGCCGCAACCCGACCCATCACTTCCTCTTGTCCGAAAGCAGTCATCATCTGATCAAAGTCGTCACCCCATTCATCTGCCAGCGCCTCAATCACGGCGCTTTGGCCGTGTCTATGCGACAGTATCGCGATAAAAAGATCATCGGTAGGCGCCACACCGAGCGCATTCAGAATTTCACCTGCTGTGCGCAGAGTGTTCCAATTCAAGTTGTTTTCTTGTGACAGGGACGTCACCTCGGCCAGCCGATCCGGCAGATCTGCATCCTTGTCGAAAACCTGCATGAACGCGCGGCCTTCATCGGCCTGATCCGCCATCTCCCGCAAGAGGGCCCCGTCTTCGCCCATCAGCACACGGTAGGCCGCCATGGTCGCCGTGATACCAGCCCCATCCCTGCGGAACGCCTCAAATCCGGCATCAACGATATTTGCATCAAGGGCAGAGGTTGGCGCATATGCCAACGCAAATGCGTTGATCTCTTCTTGCGCGCTTTCACGAAACAATGACGCCGCCGCCTCGGTTTCACCTGTCGCCATCGCCATCAAGAGCGCCGATGTCGGATCAGCCTGCGCGAACAATTCCTGTCGATCATCAAGATTGAACTCCGCCACAAACCGGTCGACCACACAAGAAGCTGTCGGTTCTTCGTCACACCGCTCAAAGGCGCGCAAACCCTCCAGTGCCGCAATCTGTTGGCGAAGACTGGCGGCTGTGATCTGGCCAACTGTCCCGCCCGCCGCGATCTCCAGACCCAAATCTGTTGTGCCAAACTCGTCAACAATGCGTTCCAAGGCATCAGAAACAGAATTGCCTGCAATCAGCCGATCTTGTGTCGCAACCGTTTCATCCTGCATCACCGCATAGTCTTGCAGCGCGTCAGCAAGGATCTCGCGGGCCTGTTCTTCATCGGATTGACACCCAGACAACGTGACCATGGCCATGATCACAAATAAAGAAGCAGTGAATCTCATTTAGTATCTCCTTAAGAATTATGTTTTGGGGGATTTTACTAGCGACACGCTTCCCAGCCTCATTGGAAACTGTCCAACAGCGTGGCATCAGCCATTTGCACAATATCTACGGATTGCACCTCACCGCGCGCGCTGAGTATTCCGACCAGAGCACCATTCTGTACGACTGGCGCGCCAGACCATCCCAACGAAACCATGCAAGAAAGCTCGACCATCGCTCCGGACCGGCCAAGGTAGCCACATGGAATTTGCCGATATTCACCACTTGTCGTGAGGACCAAAATCTCGATCAAACCGGGTTCGACCGGGCGAATGGCGAGTTCACCAATCATGCCAGTTTGCGAGGCCACCGAGAGCTTTGCCAAATCCAAACCGGCGGCCAGTTCCGGGACCACCATCGCGTAGCCGGGATGTACCAGAGTATCCGTGGCAGGTGCGACCAACCCCGCCTCGACAACGCTGACGGATGTCCCGTCTGCAAGACAATGGGCCGCTGTGGCCACGGTTTGCCCGTTCAAGCGAACACCATTGCAAATCGTCCCGCCCGCCGTCGCGACCACGACAGGAACCGGTGCGCGCGTTGGGAAGGCATTCGCGTTCGCGTTCGCCGTCTTTGCATCCGACAACCCAGCGCATCCAGTGATCAAGATGCAAAACGTGAGCATTGCAGGTTTAAGCATGGTCGCATCACCTTTCGGAAAGACCCTGCACAACTTTGCGCAGTATGCAGGGTCAGGTCATTGATCAGATCAAAAGCGCGTTCAGATCATCCAGCGCCGCATCAATCGTCTGCACGTGCGCTGCGGCACCTGCACTCAGCTCTTTTTCGGCATAACCAAGGTTCGCCACAGCGTTAGCCGTACGTGGCCGCTGCGACCGGTCAACACGCAGTGATGTCTGCTGAGGCGAAATCACACGCGGCTGATACTGCTGGATCGAACTGACAAAATTATCGGTATTGGCGCCCGACTGGTTCAAAGCACCAATATAAAGGCCGCGCGTGCGTGTCAGATCACCGACGACGGCATTGATCACCCGATTATCGATATCCACTTTTTGGCGGATCAGACGAATTTGCGCTGTCGCAGCATCGCGGTTGCCACCGGCCCGAACGGATCGCTCCACTTGGTTGATTTGCTGAAGACGGCAGCGGTTCAATGACGTCATCGCGGTCACAAGCCTATCGGTCTCGCGCAAGTCGCGCGACGCATCGCCGTTCACGGCACGCTGCAGCCCGGCGGTCGAAGTAGATCGTTTTTGCAGATCGCTGAGGTATCCACCTGTTGCCCCGACAGCAGCCCCCGCAAGCGCCCCAACCAATGCACCGGCAATCGGATTTTGGTCCCGCTCACGCGCGACGGCCTGGCCTACGACCGCACCAACACCGGCACCAATCTGGGCAAAACGCGCAATACGCTCCTTGCGCTCGTCAGAAATCGTGGTGAACGGAGTACGGAAGCGTGAACATTCGTCTCGTGTGGCTTCCAGTTCTTCTGCAGTGGGTGCCACGGCGCAGCCGGAAATGAACAACGCGGCCGACAAAATGGCGACATTCGCCAATTTGAACGAGCGCCCAAAAAAATTACCTGTCTTCATCGTTTTTCTCCTGTAGGTGACGTGTCATCTGGGGTCATGGGTTTTGCCTGCGCAGGCGGTCCCGCGTCGGGCGCGCACTGTCGAAAAGTGGCAAATAGGTGTCAAAAAGATCGGCTGTCAGATCTTGTCGGTAGTCTGCAAGCACTTGGTCAAAAAGCGGCCAAGCGCGCTCTGCATAGAGCCACAGACCCTCGGCGGCGATATCATCCCTGACTTGCGACAACACATCCTGAACAAGTTCCTGCTCTTCTGCTGAAATCGCTTTGATCAGCGCCAAAACCGTCCGCGTCTGGCTGTCGATCATCGCAAGCCGCGCATCCAGTTCACGCTCGGTCGTCGCGATCGCATCACGCAGGCGCTGCCCCTCTGAGTGTTGTGCGACCTCTGCGTTCTCGGCAACCATTGCACGCAACTGTGGCAGCCGTTGCAGCAGCGTGACACCGATCACGCCGTTGACGCGAATATTCAGAATGCCTGTCGCGGCCGATCTGATCGTTGCTGCAAGCTCTGCACGACGTGCCTGATTGATGGCACTCTCAGACTGTTCAAGCGCAATTTCCACACGCTGCAATTGCTGTTGCAGTTCAGCGCTTGTACCGCCACCTTGACCTACCGCCGCCAGGAGCGCGCGCGCCTCAGAACGGAATGCGGCACCGGGTGTTTGGCGAATCTCGACCAGCGCTTGATGCGCCTGCGCAAGCTCTTCCTCGAATTCTGTATTCTGAAGATCGCTGCGATATTGCCCCGGTTCAGGTGCCCCTGCCGTAAGAATCGGTGGATTCAGCACAAGCCGTAGCCCCGCAGGCGCAGGCGCGACTTCGCCGCTAAGGTCAAAGAAAGGCGCCTCCGAGCGGTGCGCCACACCAGAGAGCGATAGCGGTGTCAACGCGTGACCGCCGCGCAAGACGAAACCTCCCCTTGCGCCATGCATCACATCGGGCCGGACCATCTGGAACAAATCCTGCGTGATCTCCGAGGCGTTCCCGACCATATCGAAAAGCCCCGCAAGATTTGGTGCTTTGCTGCCTACAGGACCGAAGGTTTGGCGGGATGTTCCGTCACTGATCACCGCGATTTCGCTGACCTCTGCGGCACGGATGACATCGGTATCGGCTTCTTGGATGAGGTAAGATGCGATTTGTGCGTTCACACCAATGCCGACGGACCCGCCTCGGGCGGCGAATTCCCACTCTGCTTCAGAGGGCAAACGCAAAAATCCGGGTGATCCCGCCTCCCAGGGGACAAGAGGTTCCCCACCCTGCGCTATTCTGCGGCGACTTTCGGCCGAGATATAGGCATTCAACGCCCGCAGCCGATCCTGGGCATCAAAATAGCTCAGACCGGTCTTGGGCCGCACATCCCGCCATCTTGTTTCCTCTGCGCGTTCTTGGGTGATCGCACAGACCGCTGCATCTGCTTCGGCAGATGGCGCTTGGTCGCTGCCCCACGCCGCAAGTGCCCCGCTTGTGAACAGACTATCCTGTAGCTGCGTCCATTCATGACTTTGCACGTAAAGCGCGCGCGCAAGCAAAGTCCGCCCATCGTTTCCGGTGATGGTATAGCCACCTGCGACAGCAGCTGTGCGAGAGCCCTGCACGTAACGCTGCCGGAGACTGCCTTCGTTGGCGCCACCAAAATTGCCGACAACATGGTCAATGACCGTGCTTGCGGGCGTATCCAGTCGCCGCAAAACGAGATGGCGCCCACAAGGTAATGGAATAATCAGGTCCTGTGGACGTTGCGAGGCAGGCTGGGCGGGTGGGCAATTCGCAGGGTCCAGCTGTCGAATAGCGCGATAAACACCCGGTGCATCCAATTCGCACCAATTCTCTGCAACGCGTGGACGCTCCGCTTCTTGCGCGACTACGAGCGAACCGCATATTGCCAAACTGACGGTCGCAATCACTACGCTGGTCGTTTTCCTGAAATCAGAGAAACGCATCGGTCAATCTCCTCGCAACGCAATGGACAAAACTTCGGGGCGCAATGTTGTAACCGCCGCGATGCCGGCAAAGGCTCCTAGTGCAATGGCGGCGAGAAACCCCATCACAAATGGCAAGGCCGCAGGTGACTGGACATCAGAGGGCGTGACCAAATACCCCTGAACAACCGTCTCGACTGGTCCCTGAAGCGCAAACACGAGAACAACTGAGATCAGGCAGGCGATTGCAGTCATCACCCCCCCCTGAAACGAGGGGAAAACGGCCAAATCTGCGGGGGTCATCCCGATCACCGACATCAACGCAAAATCACGCTTCTTTCGGACAACACTCAGCCACTGCAACAGAAAGGCGGTGATTACAAACGCGGTCGCCGACAAGAAGAGGACAATTGAAAAGACCTGCCGCAGTCCTGTTTCAAGTTTTAGGATCCGGTCCACCTGATCGGTCATCAAACGTGTCTCGAGGCCGAATTGTTCCAGTTTGTCACGCAGTGCCGTGGCCCCCGAAACCGTGGGCGCGTAAATGCGCAGCGATTGCCATACAGCCTCATCTATTACCGGCACCGCAGTTGGATCATCCGATGCGAACGTGAGCCATTCACGAAAGCCCAAGAGCGTTTGGGGTGACACAAAACCGTCGGTTCCCGCCCACCTTTGTTGCGGCAAGATCGCAACAACGGTCAGCGCGACAGGCTCACGCACAGGGGTGGCGTCGCTCGGGGTCCGCGCAAGCAAAACTGTCAGATTGTCGCCAGCCACAACATCAAGACGTTCTGCAGCACGGTCAGACAGGATTATCTGAAAGGGTCCAAGTGCCGCATCGGTCACGCCTGCCATGACTGGATCACTCTGTGCAGTTGTCCGCAGATTTAGATCCACTGCGACCCCACGGCTGTCAGATTTGCGGACGCGTTGGGTCGAAACAAAGAAGGATGGCTCTGGCACCACAAACCCAGTCTCGGACCATCCGCCAATCTCGCGCAGGTCGTTCTCCGTGATCCTGTTTTCGCCAATAATAACGACTTCGCGATTTCGGATATCTTTCGCAAGGTCTTGCGCCCACGTTTCAACCAGCCCTACCCGCAAGGTGTGCAGCACAACGGGCGGCGCGATCAGCGCGGCAAGCAGAACGATCCCGACAACGGTCAAAAGCCGGTCATGAATCAAATCGGCAATTGCAAAGCGGATGGCCAACCGGCGCCCAGCGCGGTTCCCCTTGGTCACGAACGGATTAACCATGCTTTCTATGCTCTGCACTTGCGGACGCAGCAGAAAGAATACCGCTCTCTATCGTAGCAATACTGAATCCCGCGCGTGTCGCGGCATCAACGTCATGTGTCGCGATGACAACGGCGGTGCTTTCCTCTTTGGCGACCGTAACAAGAGCGTCCATCACACGCCCTGCGTTTTGCTCATCCAGTCCAGCGGTCGGCTCATCAGCAATCAAAAGCCGGCGTGGTACAGAAAGCCCAACCAAGAGCGCGACCCGTTTGCGCTGGCCTCCTGAAAGTTCAGAACGCCGTTTGCCAAGGTGCTGTGCAAGGTCCAGCGCATCCGCCAAGCGCGCCAGACGGGCGGCCGCGTCTTTTGATCCTGCAACACCAGCCAGATGTAGCGAGGCTTCAATCTGCGCGCGCGCCGTCAAAAACGGGAGTACCCCGCCCATCTGCGGAACGTATCCGATCAGCCCCTGTCGCAAGTGAGAGCAATCGTCCGACACACCCAGATCAAGCATATCAGAGCTGCTTTGCGCACGTACCAAAAAGGTATCCACACTAGCGGGGCGTCGCAGCAACCCAAGCACTTCGAGGAAGGTTGACTTGCCACATCCAGACGGCCCCGTAACGGCGATGCAATCCCCTGGGTCCAACGCAAGAGCCGGGACATCCAACTGAAAAGCCGCGTCTGGTTCCTCGCCCGCCATAATTCGCAGCGCTTTGATGCACAGGACAGGCGTCACGGCAAATCTCTGAGCGGAAGCGGATAGACCTGGTCTTCAGTGGACCGTTCATCAAGCGTGATCCAGCCATCCTGCGTCGAATAGATCTGGTTATAGGATGCAAGTTTTGCTTCAACCTCATCCAACAACTGCGTGCGACTCGTCTGACCGAGGCTGTCCCAGGTGCTTGGGGTCATGTTTATGAACTTTGACCCGTAAGGCAGCTCTTCGAGATAGCTTGGCAGGAATGTTCCGAATGAGGGATCAACCGCTGTCGACCCTGCCTCTGCCTGCACGGAGGAAAAGAAATCACCCATCCCAAGCTCTTTTTCGCGTAGACGGCTGACGATATCGCCCAAACGGTTTGCAAGGTCGCTCAGTTGTTCGCGTGTAACGAACACGCTCACCTCAAGTGCGCGCCGGTCGGGGTCGGCAATATCCTTGTCGACAGCCCAGCCACGATAAAAATCCGGTGCCTCGACGCCGGACCGCGCACCCAGATACTCGGTCTGGTAGCGGAACAACTCTCCCGCAACTGCTGCTGCAACAAGCGGCGCATCGGCTTCGTTATCAATCACGACAGGACCGCCAGCCGTGAGCGCGGCAAGAAGAGGATCATCCAAGGCGTTGTCCGGTTGGCTCAATCGTCCAACATCGGAAAGCTGGCTCAGCTGATCGATCACAAGCCCTGCAACCAACTGCATGGAGTCAGCAAATGCCTGTTCGGTTTGGCCTTGAACGCTGAAATACTTCGAAATCGCGGAGTCGCCGGTCTGCGACATGCGCGCATAGAGCTGTTGGCCGCGCACGGTGTCATCATAGCCTTCGGTGTTCTGGCTGACAGTTGCGGCCTCTTCAGTCTGCATGTGCAAGACAAACAAAGAGATATTTCGCTGTCCGGCCAAAGCGTTGATCGTCTCGGGACCCATTTGGCGATTTGATGCCAGAAGATCGCCGACTGAGCGGGGTGAGGCATCCGTGATCAAGAAAACCAGCCTGCTATCGACTTCGCCCCAGTTCAGCCCGCCGATCGCAAGATCAATTCCTGCAAAGGCATCTTCGCGCCAATTCGCCGTTGACGCAGAGGCCGGGCGCATGTCTTCGATCGTTGAGGAAAGTGTCGTTGCTTCAGCAGGACGCCCGAAGTCACGGTAAACACGCCGCAAGTAGCCTACATCTTGCGCGGCATCAGTGTTATCGCGATAGCCGACAAGCGCGAAATCGAACTGATCCTGAAGCCCTCTCTCTGCCAAACCAAACGAAATATCGCGCACAAAGCCCTTAGCGCGGTCAATATACGGGCCCATCGACCGTGTTGTGTCGATCACAAAAGCGACCCCGACCCTGAAGTCACGCGCATCCGCCTCGACCGAAATCCGATCTTGGCCAATGGGCCGTGTACCCGCCGTCGCGACGTCGGAGCTATCGCGGTTCAATGCGGCAAGCTGCAAGATCGTCACGTCACCGTGCGTGTCAGTGCTGGTCTGGACGAAATCAAGAACTGGCATCAAGTAAGGACGCTCGACACTATTGACGGTCAATGCAGGCTCGATTGCAACGATCTTTTCGGGATCATAAGAACCGTCTTCGATTTGATCATGGATCATCCGGATCGCGTCGGCAGACCCCTCTTCCAGATCAAGGATATCAAACACATCATCTTGTGTTGCAAAGAAGACTGTCCTGTCGCGTCGCGTATTGGGTGCATAAGACATTACGAGCATGGTACGCCAGTCTTCGGTGCGAGAGGCCTGGACCCAACCCTCCGCCCCGCGTGTGCCCCGTCCAACCGCGAGAAGTGTGTTGGAGGCATCACCCACCTCTGCATAGACGTAAAGCACCGAAAAGGATGGAAGGGTCGTTACATTTCCCGCCGCATCTCGCAATTCAGCCCCCGGACGGCTAAGAACACGGCGCGCCCTATCACCAAACGCAAGCGGTGCAGCAAGATCAGATATAGCAGGAAGTGCCGCGATCGCTGGCACGGGTTGCGCGACGACAATATCCTTATCTGTCGGCGCATCAATGTCGGCGCCGGCCCCGCTATCGCCGTCCTCAAGTGTCACGACAGTCGATTGTTCTTCAACAACTTCGGGCACTGCGGCAACTTCGGGTTCCGGAAATGTGGGCAAGACCGTGACGATCGCGTCAATTGATGCTGCTGCCTCTGCCTCGCTGGCTGCAAGCGCCGTTTCCTGATTTTCCAGCGCAGCAGTCAACTCAACCAATTGTGCCTGTGCTGCACCTTCGGTTCCTTCCGCGAATGGTGCGGCCTCTGCCGCTTCGACCTCTGCAGAGAGTTGTCCGATCATGTCGGACACATCTTGGACCGAAAGCGACTGGGCATGTGCACCATAAGCGGCAAACGACGTGAGAGCGGTTGAAATGATAAAAAGCTTCTTGAATTGCATCAGTACACCTCTCGAAATTGGCTAAGAACAAACGCAAATTCGTCCTGAGGGGACCAGACGAGGGTGAACGCCCCCAATTCAGCGACACGCAGCATGGTTTCACGCGCGCCAATCGTTCGGATGACCGTTTGCGCATCGGTCATCGGCTGTGAATAAAGTGTCGTCTGCGCGTCAATCACGGCGAGTGCGACGCTAGGCTCGGTCCCGGCGGGAATACCTGCAGGCAATGTATCCGACGCGCCCAAGACAAAAGCCTGCGAAAGGATCTCAAGGTTTTGCGTCCGCCAACGGGCAATCTGCTGCTTGCCTTCATTTGCAACAATCGCGGCATTGATACTTTCAATCTGGGCGCTTGTTTGTGCCGACGCAGCCTGACGCAGCGCCATGTTTTCGGCCTGACGCTGTTTGAGGTTTTCGAACCTGTCTCGCAAAGCGATGAGTTCCTCGCCAGTTGGCACCACATCCGGCACGACAGGTTCGACTGTCGGTAACGGCACGACGGGAAGAGCAAGTTCGGGCACCTGAGCCCCCGTCACCACATCAGGAAGCGTGGTTGTACTTGCATCTGATTGCGCAAATGCAGGCCCGGCACCGACAATAGAAATGACCGTCAAAACTCTGAAACTCTTGATCAATTCACACCTCCAAAAAAATTTACGACTGGAACAAGCAACAAAAGAACCGTTGCTTTCAACGGCTGCACCTGACCGCACTTCACGGCGATCATCGCAGCCAACAGGATGCCAACCCCAATAACAGTTGAGACAAAAAGGCCGGTTGGAAGCGCCGCGGCGGCGATCGCCATCGCCGCACCTGAGACGTGGGCCAACATCAACCCTGCGATCAGCGCAATCACTATCGCAAGCGCCACCCCCGTCCCGACCGGCACCACGAAAACGCCATTCAAACCGAATTGGAGATAAGGTGCACTTGCACCAATCAAAAAGCCCGCGATACCGGCGAAAACCAAGTCTGACTTCGTGTCTGTTTGGTCAAAGAGCCAGAGCATTGCCGCCCCACCGGCCCAAAGCGTCACCTCCACGAAGGGGCGCGGTGCGATCATGAAAACAGCAAGCGCGGCACAGCCGCACAGAACCCAGAGGGTCTGCCCCATGCGCTCTTGCATCCACGACCGCCAGAAAAAGGCGCAAGACAAACCAAAAAGGCCGATACTCAGGCTAGACATATTCAGCCCTCGCCCACCGCTTTGCACGCGCATCAATCATAGATGTCACCAAAAATCGCACAGCGATCACCCAGTGCGTCATGCTCGGCCACGAGCGCTTGCGCACGAAAGCCGAGGAAGATCGCTTGTTTGATCGCTTCGGTGGCGTCTTGATCAATGTCGAAAATTCTTTGCTGTACCTGCCCCAGCCGCAAAATCATCTGGCTGTTGTTATTCTGTCGCGCGCTCTCGATGTCAGTCAGCACCCGGTGCCGAAAGAAATACCCGCAGTCCAGCAGTTGGTCGCTTCTGCTATTCAATTCCTTCAGGTTCAACGCCGCAGCTGCCGCGCGGCTATCGTCCAAGCCCTCAGGACATTCGTCAGGCGCACGCGATGCGACGTCTTCAAGCCTCGAAAAACCGGCGAACATGGCCTCCAATCGCTCGGAAAACGAAGATACATCTTCACCATAAGCAACCGTCGTCGCTTCAAATTCAGAGAGCCTGAGCGTACATTGCTGAGCCGCCGCCGTGATCGGGATGGCCCAGACGACTACGCCCAGAAAGACCCCCATACCTATTTGAGATATCCGTTTCATGTGTCGCTCAATGTTGTTGTCAACATACCCATCAGCCCCTGCCGTAGAATTGCGTCGCAATCAGACGCCCCCAAAGACGCCAAACCCTGTTGATAAACACTGCGGGCGGCGTCTGTTTCGCCCGTCTGACGCAAGATCATGCCGCGTAGCAGTGCACTGCGGCCATTGACCGGCATCGCCTCCAATGCCCGATTAAGGCGCTGGAACTGCGTGTCCTTTTGGGCCAGCGCGCCGAGCTGGAGCACCGTTTCAAGTGTTCTAACGGCATCTGCTTCGCACGATGCGAGATCATCACCGGTGCCCACAGCGGACAAGAGCGCGAGTTGTTCGAGAGCTGACCAGAAGCCGGGATCAATTTCGACAGCGCGCGCCAGCAAAGCAGTCGCAGCCTGACGGTCTTCAGCCAAAACGGCGGCAAAGAACGCCTCATCAGCGCGGCAGGTGTCCGGCACAACACGGCGCACAGCGTTTTCGAGATGGCGTTTTGCCTCTGAGGTATTGTCAGACCGAAGCGCTACTTCGACCAAGGCGATGTCGATACGCCAACGGGAAAGATCATCTGGTGCCGTTGCCATTAATGCGTCCAGCATGGCAATGCGCTGTTCTGGCTCGGTCGCGATCGTTGCGGCGGCAAATCCGTGCCGCCACGCTTGTGCAACACCCAGCGCCAGCCGGGGGCGGCGCATCACGCAGGGCGATGCCAGCGCAACGAGACCGGGCTCATTGGCATTTGCTTCGGCCTCTTCTTCCGCCGCGCCGCTTTGAATTTCTGCGATCATTTCGGGAATCTTGTCCGACACGGGCGGCGGCGCGCCCTGTTCGAGAGGCAACTCGGTCAAACTCGTCGCCGCCAGAACGAGCACGACTACGCCCAACCCGAAAAATCGCAGTCTGTCACCAGCTACTGCCATTGCCGCGCCCTCGTCTCAAAATTGTCAACACGACGAGACAGGACAAGGGGAGTCTGCATCACAATCGGCACCCATCGCATAGGCACCTGATCTCTGCGCAAATTCCAATAAATGCTCGAAAAAGCCTCTGTACCCCCAGCCGTGACGACAAAGCTGGGCACGATCCCACCTTGTTCAAACCTTTGCCGGATGTCGTCGCTGGCAATTGCCGCGTCATGCAGTGTGGCGAGTGAAATTGCCGACCCGGTAATGGCCGTCCAATCAAGGTTAATTTGAAGCCGATGGTCATTCAGATCGCGATAGTTGCGGCGATCAATGATCAGTGTCGCCTCACCTTGCGCCGTGCGCGCCACTGGCGAACCACCGGACAGACCGGTCGCAAAACCGTCCAGATCAAGGAGTGTCAGCCCGCGCTCTGTCACAATCCAGTAAATGCTTTGCGGCGGTACTTCCACATCAAGTGGCGACGGATAAAACAACTCAGGCCTATCGCTGGAACGCACTTCACCTAGCGGTGCTGGCGGCGCCGCAACCGTTAGCACCAACATGGTGGCAAGGATCAAAACGGCGAGGGCATTTGCGGCAACATCGAGCATGCCGACATCCGAGTCAGGATAGCTGACCGCTCTTTTCTTACTGAAACCCAAACCGATCATGGCATGTCACCCAGCAAGAACCGGGCACGTATCGCATCAGCGCCATTGTCATCTTGGCCGAGCGGTGAAAACTCGAACAAAGTAAGCGGCGACGCGTCTGTCGCAGGGCGGTCCGACAGGTCTTCTTCGATCTCACGCAGTTGGGCGGCGACACTGGGCCCCTCATCTTGCACCAGACAATCACCGGCCAATGCAACCAAGACACGACCGCCACCCGCCAATTCCTGCATTAAACGGCCATTTCCGAGATCTTCGTCGCCGAGAACGGTCGCTTGATCCGTGTTGCGTCCATTATATGTCAGCGCACGACCCGCATCGCAGATCACCAAGTGATCATAAGGCGCGGGCTGCAGAGCCTGTGGCGGTTCCAGATCCTGCAGTGCAAAAACAATCACAAAGATACCAATTGTCGCGCAAAGCAAATCGACCAGCGCCGTATACTGCGCCCCGTGACTTATGGACCTTGAAACCTTCACCCCTTATTCATCCGGCCTTGCACCGAACCTGCCAGCAAGAGCCACATCACGGGCCGCGTCTGACTTGAGCGACACAATGGTCGCGAGGGCCATTACAGGGATTACAAGCACGAGACCTGCAAATGTTGTGTCAAATGCGAATTGCAGCGCCGCGAGCACAGAGGCGAGTGCCTCGTCGCGATTGCTATCGGAGAATACGCTACCAAGGCCGCCGATCGCATCGGAAATGCCAATGACAGTTCCAATGAACCCCAGCAACGGAAGGGCCCAAATCGCATAAGACAGCGGCGCCATACGAATTGATGCCAGATGGTCCCAGCGTTCGGTGAAAAGTCCCGCTTCAACAGCTGCATCCTGGGCCACAATGATGCGTGGCGATGGACCCGCATGTCCTGCAATCCGCGACATGAAACCGGCGCCTGACGATTGAAAAGCCCAGAGTTGCAGAAGGCCGAAAAAGAACGCCCAAAGCCCGACGATCCCGATCAGGATGACAAACGGATTACCAAAGAGACGTTGTCCCATATTCAGGACCGTAGTCTCGTCCGGCACAGGCACCACCCAGCCGCATGCCGCGATTGCACCCACCGCAAGAAGACCGGACAAGACCAGAGGCATGACCAGCAGGGCCGAGGGAAAATCTTTCATCGTGTTTACTCTTCAATTTCATTTTGAGCAGAGGCACGCAGGACCGCTATTTGACTGCGCAGGGTGGTAATCGTTGCGGCGATGCTGTCCCGTTCCGCCTCCAGATTGGTCAAGGTCAGGTTCATCTGATCAATAATGCTGTTGAAGTGGGCTGCGCGATCATCCTGCTCCGACTGAACAGCGGCGTCTTTTTGGACATAGAGCGCATCCAATTTCACCTCTTGTTCTGCGATCAGCTGGTCAAGTGTCGCAACCTGCGTCTCAGCCGACATCACGACCGCTTCGACAGCAGACAAATCAATCCCTGACTGTGGCTGTGCGTCGTGCTGTTCACCGGCAGCAAATGAGCCAGCGAACACCACAACTGCACCAATGGCCAGCGCAACTCGCATCATTTACTCAGTCGCGAGGTTCGATGGTTCGGCCACGATACCGGCCTGGCTGACGATTGAGGACATTTGGTCGTTCATCTGACCAAGCTCATCCGAAATCGCGCGCATCGTCGCAAGTGCCTGATCGGCCAGATTGGCCTCGTAGTAAGCGATCACGACTTCACGCTGTGCTTCGATCTGGTCGATAAGCGCTTGCGATTCCCCAGACTGCTCCAGAATTTGCTGTCGCAGTGTCAGCGCATCGTCTATCCGTGCCTGCCATGTATCAGCAATCGGTGCCAAGGCCGCGTTGTCTACAGCGCGCGACCGCAGATCATCGCGGCGCTCGCCCCAGATTTCCAGCATGGCATTGATATCCGACCAGACTTCGCTGTCGCGCCCGAGATCCGCCTGCATCTGGCGGGCAGCATCAAGCATTTCATTCAGGGCCTCCGCAGCCGCATCGCCATCAGTTGATGCAGCAATGACTTCGCCCAAAGTGGCAACACGATCAGACAAGCCCGTCGCGATCGTGGTCACGCTTTCCACAAGCTCGACCATGTCGGGCTCCTCGGTTTGTGCAAAAACAGGCGTAGCAGTAGCAAGCAGCGCGACAAGTGCTGAGCGGCAGACAATGTTCATGGGATAGTCCTTTCAAAGACAGAAATAGTTATTCAGTGGCAAGGCTTGCCTCGGTCGGCACAGCGACAACGTTTGCGGATATTTCGGACAGGACACTTGCCATCTGTTCCAAACCGTTGGTCAGAGAACTAAGATCGCTTACAAAAAGCTCGACCGCGTCGACCGCACCGTTGGCCATCAATTCGGCACGCAAAACGGCATGATCCGCGAGCAAAGACGTCAAGGTTCCCTCTGCGGCCTGGATCTGGACGGTCTGTTCGTCAATGGACGCCAGCGCATTGGTCAGCGCAGCGATCCGCGCATCGCGCGACGGGCTTGCGGGGTCGCGCTCGTTCTTGCGCAACAGCACCAGAACGTTCGACCGAGCATCATCAAGCGCGCTCATGAAAGGCGAGGTTATTTTGATCTTGTCGATCACCTCACGGGTTTCCGCCTCGATTGCGTCCAAAATTGCAAAGGCCTGATCAGTCTGCTCACTGCCCGAAAAATTCGCCAAATTGTCCATCGACGACATGGTTTGATCGACCGACATTTGTACGCGTGCCGAAATACCACTGAGATCAGCGCCCAATTCCTGCAACTGCTCCTGGCGCGCAAAGCCATCTTGCGCAAACACAGGCGATGTCGCGACAGACATTGTTGCCAAAAGGGCGACAATGAAACTGTTTCGGTTTCTAAACTTCATCAATAACCTCCAAGAAGTTCACAGCGGCGCAGAAACCCGTCGGTCGCAGCCTCAAGCCGGCCTCGCCGCTGATCGTAAAAAACAAAATTGCTGACAGCCTCAGTGACTTCGGCATCAGAGGTCGCCCAACGCCGAAGAATCCCACCGACTGCCAAACGGTCCGCCCCTGCATTCGGATCGTTGCTTTCGGCAAGCGCAGACATGCGTTCATTCAGTTCCTGCAGACCAACCTGCGCGCAAACCGAAAAGGATTCAGCCTCCTGAACAACACCCACAAGTTCCATCCGAGACAGGTCGCTTCTGAAGTCTTCCGCTGCCGCTATGAAATCAGGCGGGCACTCTAGTAAGTCCTGATCAATCTCATAAGCGCGGTTTTGATCTTCCAGTACGGCAAATCTCTCTGTCATCTCTAATGCATCGATTTCAATGGCGCGCGCACGCGCGGTCAGCGCCTGCGCTTGTTCACCAATATCGGCAAGGCGCGTCGGACATGCCTGATCTCTAAGGATCGGCCTGAAGGTCATGCCACCGACCGTCTGATTTGCATCTTGATCAACCCCTGTGTCACCCACCCCGCCGGGCGGCGGAGTAGTGACGATGGAAGGCGGGGGTGTCGTCGGGCTGATGGCGACTGTATCCGCCTGAGAAGAACTGACGCCTGCGGAATCCTCTAACGCAGACAATGCCGCTTCGATTTCCTCAATTGAAACCTGCGCAGCAGCGGGCGAAGCTCCGACAAAGAGGACCAGCGTTAAAATAGAAATGCAACTTCTGGTGCCGTTCACGTCCCGATTTACTCGACCGCAAACATTTGATTCTACCTCAAGGCTTGGACGCCGCAGGCGTTTTCGCGACAATCTGGCCATGTCGGAATGTTGCCAACCATTGCTATTGAACACCCCTAACACCTCGTCGTTTACGCGCCTGCTCGATGCATGGCTAACGCCTTTGCGCAAGAATGTGCCCGGACCTGAGTCCGGTGGATTTCATGTTTTGGGAAATGCCTTGATCAGGCAGGCTCTGAATAGCGGATCAGACACGGTAATTTCCGATCCCGTAGATCGCCGCGCACGCAGGTCGACCATTTGACTTGATGGTGGACAAATTACATCTATTCATGGCTTGTAACCCAGTAATGCACAGCTGAGACGATGTTGAAAAAACCTATGGGTGTGTTTTTTCCAGATCTTGCCTAAGCAATACGAGTTTTGGAAAAGAACATTGAATAAAGAAAACGCTGCCTATTGGGAAAAAATCCTACCGCTCAAGCTTATGGACGCGATCCAGAATACCCATAAATGGGGCGAAGTTCTTGAAATCATCATGCGTATGACGGGTGCGAAAGGCGCAATTATAACGCTGCGCGACAAGCAAACCTGCCAGATCGTCAATGACGTCGAGTTGGAACAGAAATTTCATTCGCCTCTCATTCGCGGCTTTTCAACCGAAGAGATTGTCCACTACCTGACAGAGTTACGAACGATTGATCCTTGGGCAGAGTTCCAACGGACGTATTACCCCCACCGCCCCATCCAGATGTCCAAAGTCTGCCCACAGGAGTCCATCCCTGACCAACGGTTCTTTCACTGGCTCAAGAGCGTCGGCTTTCAGGATACGATCGTTTTTGAATTGGACCGCATGGCGGGATATTGGACAGCAATCAATCTATTTATCGAGGATCCAAATGACCGTGAAACGCGCAAAGCGCTCGACTTTGCCAACGAATACTATGAGTTGATACGCAATGCATGGGTCACCTCGCAAACCTTGTCAAAGACACGTCAATCCAGCGCGGCTCTGCTGGATCGTGCGGCAGGCGCAGGTTCTCCAACAGCCATTGTCGGGGCAAATGGAGAGCTTTTGGAAAGCAACGACCTTTTTGACGAGATGTTGGAAACAGGCGCGATCCGCGTGTCTGGTGCCAAGCGCAAGCTCAGCTTTGCACACTCGGTGTCTGTAGTGGGAATAGAACAATGGGCGCAGCACGCGTTCCTGCGCTATCATGCCGATACCAATCCATTGGTTCTTTTGGCCAGCCCGCTCGACCCCGATCCGATTTTCGCAGGAAAGCGCGAAAGTCATTGGCTTTTGACCTGCACAAGTGCGGGGGCGACAGCAACAGAATCCCGTTCTAATCTGAAAGCGCTGACACGTCAGGAACGTGACCTTTACAATGGAATTGCGCAGGGACAATCAGTGGAACAAGCCGGTCGCGCTATCAGCCTGAAAAGATCCCGCAGTTTCGAGGTTTGGTCCTCTGTCAAAGACAAGCTTGGTATCAAGAGCGCCCACCAGTTGCGACGTTAGACACCTGCGCCTGCGTGAACTGCGCGACTATCCACAAAATTAGCAGCCCCTGCGCAACGGTCTGCAACAGACGGCAACCGAATACAGCCACAGTTCCAATAGCCATTTCCTATCAGCGGGCCCATCGCGCCTGCTGCGTCACCTGACGAACAAAGGAAAGGTTCGAGATATGAAACATTTTACTGCCTCGCTGTGGAAAGCGACCTGCGCGCCACGGCAGACAATCGGTACAGTGATCGACGGTTTTGCCAAGAACGCCGACATCCGGAACACGGCCCCCACAAAGGCAATCTCTTACACGCTCAAGCCAGCATTTGTACGGAGCTTCGCGACTTCAGGTTATCCCTTCCTGACGTTCTACGAATTCAACGATTTGACAGGGTGGTGCAGGGATACATATTTTGCGCCCGATCATGTCGCAGGATATAACGACGATATCGGAAAATCCTACACGGTTTGGACCCACCAGGCAGTCAGTGCCTATCGCAGGCACATCATCTTGGATGAACTGGTGGAGGACATTGAGGTCTCGTTCGAAGTGCCGTCCCTCGATTGTGCTTCATGGTTTCCTCTACGTATCTGCCTCTTTGATCGCGGTGGTCTTTACTTCCAAACGGATCAAAAACTCGTGGTTGACCGCATCCATGACAGTGGATCAGTTCTAACATCCTGGAAAAAGATCCCGGCACTGCGCGAGAGCCTTCCACGCCTGCATCAGCAGACAAGTCCCGCGATTTCTTGATGATGAAAAACAAAGGGCGCGGCATTTGCCGCGTCCTTTCTTGTCCGCAAGCAGCTATTTCAGCAGATACTCACCAAAAGACACATGGATTTTCGTGCTTTCTTGCATCGACAAATTTGTCAATATATCCAACAACAGCGCGACCTGTCCGCCGTTCATCTGCGGCACGGTTGAATCTGTATCTTGAAATCCCAGGTGACCGGCGAGATCGATCGTAGATTGTATGCCATAAAAGCATCGGTAACCCGGGCGTCCCCCAACCGGAAAAGACAAATAGCCAGAGGAGCTTTGCGGCAACCGCAAGCTTTGCCCCACTACCTTATGGTCCGGCGCGAAAAGTGAGGGCATCAGGCAAGATAACGCACGACTGGCGGGGAAATCATGCAACAGCAACACATAATCTGCTTGGTCCGACGATGTTTGCAACGGTACCCGCAAGGTCACTTTGTCCCTTGAGGTGACAGAGACAAGGCCCACGTCCTCATCTATGTTTCCGATGCCACCGACGCTCAGCAGTCTATCGCGATGAATGCTGATCTTGGCACGTGTGTCGACTTTGCCGCGCAATGTTTCGCGCAGATGTTGTGCAGCAGAAGCACCATAACTTCCGACCCCTGCCCGCTGGAGTTCTTGGCTAAACTGCTCGAACGGCAAAAGAAACAAACGATAGTCAAACCCATAATGGCCCAAATCGAAAAGTTCGACGAAGCGCGCGAGTTCCCAGTTTGCAGCCCTCCTTTTTCCAGATCTCAGCCGCGAGAACGAAAATTTATTACAATCAATCGTCTTTTGCTGAATGTCACTCTCAAAGACATGGCTGGGCAAATAAGCACCCAGTATGCCCTCTGCATGTGCTAGCTTCTGACCAAAATCAGTGATTGTATGTTTTTCAAATTCAGTGCTCAAAATAGCGTGCCTCCAGAGATTTTTTCGTGCTCTATCAAACCCGTCGCTTGCGCGTCAGTCGCCCTGTTGCGACCCGTTGCAGTTTTCAAAAACGGCAAAGGCAGCCCAGTTTTCAGGTGCCAAAATCTCGGAATGGCTTCCGATCCCGCCTGTGTCGTTCTCAAACAAAGCGGTGTCTTGCATCTGTTCCGCTTTGCGCAACTGAAGGGCCGCCAGAACCTTAGCAGGGTCCTGTGAGGGATCAGCGCCAAAGGCTTGCCAAAACGCCTCGACGCAGTCTGCTGCCGCTGTTTCGGATACATCCCAAAGCGTTCCAACGAAACACTTTGCCCCCTTTTCAAGAACCAGCGCCGCGAGTGAAGAGTGTTCTGTTTGTGTCGTATCGTCCACGCCTGACGAACAGGTCGCAAACAGCGCAACGCTGATCCCATTCAAGTCAAACTGATCGCTGGCGAAGTCCGGTAAATATAAAGATGTCTCGTCCCCCAAGAGGAGCGTCGACAAATCAGGACGTGTCGGTTCGATCTCTAAATGCGTGGCGACAGACAAATAAGCGGGCTTCTGCTGCAAACATGCCGCAGCTTCAACAAGCGTGAACTTGGGGCCAAGTGCAAGTGTCAGCGGTTCAAAAGCACCATTCCTGTCATGCAAAAACCGAGGCGGCACTGCCAAGGCCCCTAAAGAAAACGCCGCGAAATGTGCCAATCCACATCTTGGCGTCAGGCTGGGTACCGGTTGCTCCACGTCAAGAACATATCTGATCGTAACGCGTTGCACCAAGCAGACGTCACCGTCGGACAGAAGGCCCATCGGAATGAGGCCCAGGACACCCGTTGCGTCGATCTCAAGGCAGTCAATCTGATCCAGTTCGTGCTCAATCGGGCGAATGAGATGATCATAAAGCGCAGAAGCTGCTGGCCGCCAAGCCACTGTGTCAGACAAAGCTTCGCGCAATGTGGCAACCTGATTGAAAAAAGAACCTGGCTGTTGATTGATCCGTACTGTGCGCAACTTATCAGCATATTGAATTCGTAATTCACAGATGTCCCCGGCAGGCAGAAAACTCAACCGCACTCGTCCAGGGGCTGGCTGCGCGAGCATGGACTGACGCCGCGCCAAACCCGAAGTTGTCTTGAAAGCAAAGAGTTTATCAACCACTTGGACTGTGCGTTGAAGGATATCTTTAGGTGGGGCCGTTTTTCGTAGAGATGCCAGTTCTTTGCGCCAGGTCATCCAATCATCCTCCATCTGCATCTCAGACGGGTCAAAGGGTATCGGTTGAAAGGTCAAGGCATCTGAACCCGGCTTTTGCAAAACCAATGCATAGCGGCGGACACGTTCAAAAAACCCCTCAACGATCGCGACTTCCTGAAAACGGCCAGTGCTGCGCAGGTCCATTTTTGTTTGCCATACAAGTTTTTCGCTTTCTTCAATAGCTTTGCGCACACCATCCGCATCAAGTAGATGGATAAGCTGCGCCAGATATTTCAAACCCAACTTGCCAAGGAACGCAGCGGCATCAACTTTACCCGCGATATGGGCCACACCGGCCAGCGTGGCTATGATCTCGGCCTCACTTTCCGGCGTGCCACTGCCAACCAGAAAGGCCGCCGCGATTTCAGCGTTGCGTTTTGCGCCGTCAAAATCCTTTGTCTTCAACTGAAGTTGCGCCAACATCAAAGAACCAACCCAGGCCAAATCTACTGGCGCCGCCTCACAGAGTGCGCTCAAATACGAAACAGCAGCATCAGAGGGCCCTGCCCGTTGCACTGCCGAGACGTAACGTGCAGCCAAGTCCAGCTTGTGGATCCATTCTTCAGGATCGTTCTGCGTGATCCAGTCCATCCCCTCTTTCAGGATCGCAGCCTCTTGCGTGTAATTACCCCGCTCGCCAGCAAGCGCCGCGCGTATGATCGCAAGATTTGTTTCGCTGGCCAATGGAACAGTCTCGACCTGCTGCCTGATTTCCACCATGCGATTAACCAGCCGATAGGCACGTGCAGCGTTGCCTAGATGAAGTGATAACCGCGCATCATTGCCAAGCACCGCCAAATAATTGGCGGCCTCCTGTGCATCAGATGGTAGCAAAGCTGTCGCAGCACCGAGGTGGTCTACCGCCTCTGTGATGCGCCCTTCGCTCCAGTTCAGCAGCCCAACCGCATGCTCCCACTTGAGACGCTCCAGTTGAGAGGTCTTCTCATCCGGTCTGATCCTGTTGTAGAGACTGCGGGCCGCAGGAAAGTCCCTTACCTGTTCCAAAGCGATGGCCCACCCACGCAACACCGTTGTCGGATCAAGACCGCCCTCGTCACAAAGCGCTTCAAGCTGCGGGTAGAGTTCCAACGCGGCTTGCGCTTGCCCAACCTCACGTAGGCAAATCGCATAGCCTTGTTTCACCTTCACGACAAATTCAACGTCTTCAGAGGGCGTCAATGACGCATCAGCGCGTGCATAATAATCCAAAGCCTGACCTGGCTTGCCACGGTACCAAAGCGCCGTCGCCTTCGCTAAATAATCCTGCGCTGCGCCTTGCTCTATCTCATCCATCGTTCATTTTGCGTGCATGTTTACATCAAGATCAAGAGACGCGGTTCACGCAGCTTCATCCGCGCGGCGGCTCATTTCACGAAGGCTTTGTGGATGATACATATCCCCGGCGAACGTGAGACATTCAAAATGTGCAATTGCGCAACCTGTTGGACTCGATGTTCGCTTTACAAGTGATAAAGCGGCATCGTTATTTTATTGCGATATCGCCAAAAAGTCCGCTTTCGCGTGTAGTGATCCTGGCTACCATCTTAACAACGATGCTTTTAATCAGTTCAGGAAAAAACCAATAACGGCTTCTTGTCGCTACGACGGTATGGTCTCCGTCTTTCGGTCCGACATACTACGAATTAACCAAGTCTTGGAACTGCAAACCATCGGACAGAGCATGCCGCAAGGCGATTTCGTATTGCTCACGAAACAATTTAAGTACCGGTTCTTTTGATGATCTGTTGCTTTGGTTGGGGGTTGTGCTGACCTCAAGGACCGGACTTTTCCGGGCGTGAGGTTATTTGCAGCGGGGATTTCGCAACGCAAACGGCCACCCGGGGGTGGCTGTCAGCGTATTGGTCTGTCTGGTAAAGTTGGTTGCGGGAGGGCACATTGACCTTGACCGAACCTCAGAAGAGTTTTTGAAAAGAGCTCTAAGTAAATTAGTCAATAACTCTGACAATATGGGCGGCAACCAGACCTTCGCTGCGGCCTGCACCGATGTCACCTAAGCGGACAAGGACGAAACCGCTCTCGCGGTATTGGCGCGTGTTGCTGGTGTTTCGCATAGATCGAAGCGCTGTGATTTTGTGAACTGACTGACCTGTTGGACGATTGGGTTCTTCTCAATCTGATAACAGCAGGTCTTTATGACCGATCAACATGTACCGAAGCTGCGCCAGCGTTTTCTGGAAGGTATGCGGATCAAGGGTCTGCAGCCGAAAACGCAGACGCTGTATCTGCGCGCAATGCGGAACTTTACCGGGTTCTTGGGTCATGCCCCAGATAGCGCGACGCCTGAGGAACTGCGGGCGTTCCAACTTGATATGAAGGAGCGCGGCGTTGGCGCGCCGACGTTCAACAATCGACCGACAGTGTTAAGTTTTTTCTATGCCTCAACTTGCCCGCGCCTTCAGATGAAGCGACCTATGCGGTATCAGCGTGCGGCCAAGAAGATCCCGGTGGTTCTGAGCGCTGAGGAAGTCGCGCGCATTATCGAAGCGGCACCGGGGCCTGGATGCGATATCGCGCGGCCTTCAGCGTGGCCTATGGCGGTGGGTTGCGGGCCAGCGAAGTGACCCACTTGAAGGTTGGCGATATCGACAGTGACCGCATGTTGATCCGGATCGAGCAAGGGAAAGGCCGCAAGGATCGACAGGTCATGTTGTCGCCAAACCTGCTCAGTCTGCTGCATGATTATTATCGTGAGGCCCGGCCCAGAGGATGGATCTTCCCTAGTCACAACCGGATCTACCCAATCTCAACACGGCAGTTCAATCGGGCCTTTGCGGTGGCCTGCGACTTCGCCGAGATCAAGAAGCAGGTGTCGCCTCACACGTCGTGCTGTAAGCACGCCTCTGGCGTGACGCGGCACAGCTTTGCCACGCATCTGCTGGAGGGTGGGACCGACATTCGGGTGATCCAAGTCCTTCTTGGCCATGCCAAGCTGGAAACGACGACGGTCTATACGAAGGTGGCCACCAAGACGATCCAGAGTGTGATCAGCCCGCTTGATCTGCTGGTGCGGCGGGAGGCTGGCTCCGGGTGATTCCGCTTCAATATCCCGTCCAAAATTGGAGGTTGCGGATATCTTCCGGGACCATGGTGCTGCCTATCGCCATGACAGTGCCGGGCACCTGAACCTGCCGCAGCTCAAAGTGATGTCTGCCATCGAGAATTGCCGAACCGCCGCGCTCGGTGGGCATGTTGCCGCCTGCACCAAGTGCGGCCATCAGCACATCGCCTAAAACTCGTGTCGCAATCGCCATTGCCCGCAGTGCCGAGGCGCTGCGGCGCAGGACTGGATGCAGGCGCGGATGGAGGATCTATTGCCGGTCGAATACTTCCACGTGGTCTTCACGCTTCCGGCCCAGATTGCTGACATCGCCTACCAGAACAAGGCCGCCGTTTATGGCCTGCTGTTCAAGGCTTCGGCCCAGACGCTCCTGACGATCGCGGCCGCCCCAAAGCACCTTGGTGCAAAGATCGGCATAACATCGGTTCTGCACACTTGGGGTTCGGCGATGATGCATCACCCCCATGTCCACGTCATCGTGCCGGGCGGTGGATTATCACCGGATGGCAAGAACTGGATAGGCTGCCGATCTGGGTTCTACTTGCCTGTGAAGGTCTTATCGCGGTTGTTCCGCCGCCCCTTTCTCGAGGGGCTGATCCGATTGCACAAGGCGGGCAAGCTCAAGCTCTTTGTCAAACTGTCAAAGCTGGCCGACCCCGACACCTTCGAGGCCCATCTGTCGCCACTGTGTAAAACCAACTGGGTCGTATATGCTAAACCTCCCTTTGGCGGGCCTGAGGCAGTGTTGGCCTACCTCAGCCGGTACACGCACCGTGTGGCGATCCCCAACCATCGCCTCGTCAGCGCAGATGCCGACACTGTGGCCTTCTGGTGGAAAGACTACCGCATCAAACGCGGATGGCGCATGAAGGTAATGCGCCTGACCACGGATGAGTTCATCCGCCGCTTCCTCATCCACGTCCTGTCCTCAGGCTTCCACCGCATCCGCCACACGGGCTTCCTCGCAAACGGCATTCGCCGCGACAGGATCGGACAGATCAGGCGGTTGCTGGATGCCGAACCAGAGCCCGGTCAAATGCCAGACGAGACCGCATCCGCCGAGCCGCCCGCGCAGCAATTTTGCCCCAAATGCGGTGGCGCGATAATCGTCGTTGAAATCTTCCTGCGTGGCCAAACACCCAAATGCCGCGCTCCACCAGAAGAGTACGCCGCATGATACAACTAGAAAGTCCGACCTTGCCTTGCGCAGATGCCGGCCCAGTCAGTGCGGCCCTCTCAAAAAAACCGATGCCACATCACGCCTGCGGCGGCATCATGGGACACCAAATGGCAAAGTCATGCTGGGTAAATAAACCGGCAAACGCTGCCCGTCGTCAAAATCCCACTCGCTCTCCGCCTCAAACGCTGCAGCCGTAACGCACAATCCCCATAGTACCGAAAACTGCCCGCGCTTTCCTCCTTGTCGGATTTGTCGCCGCTGCAGCTCACGCTGACAGCAGCCACAAACCTTAGACAAAGCGACATTTCGCTGCGACAGCACGAACGACTGCTTTTTCGGATTTCGGCACTATCAAGCAAAGCCGCAATTTCCGAACAGTTTTCGATTTTCCCGCCGCAGCAGTCCGCTATCAAGAACTGGACGAGCGCATTCACACTTGAAAGATTTGCCGCGCACCCGTCTGGTCAATGCGCTTCGCACAAAATCGCCACGAGCTCTTCTTTCGTCAAAGCGAACGGATTGCCTTTCATTGATGACGCATTGGACGCTGCATCAGCAACCTGTGCATGATCCTCAAGGCTCAGCCCCATTTCTCCCAATCCGCGCAAACCCTGCCCCTTGGACCAGCTCGCCAACGCAGAAATGCCTTGTCCCGGCTCATTAGGCGCAAATTGCGCATCGCACAGTGTTTCCACCCATTCCAGACGATTGTAGATTTCTGTCCCTTTCTCTGCTTTGCCCAAATGGGACTTCAAAATAGCAGGAAGAAGTGCACCACATATCTCCCCGTGCGGGGCGTTGGTTCTGCCACCGATCACCCCCGCAAACCCGTGGACAGCGCCAAGTCCCGAATTGGCCAAGGCCAAACCACCGCATGTGCTGACCCAAGCCATATTGTCCCATGCGTCCGGCGTGCCATTTTCGACCAGATCACGAAGAGAACTCAGACCTTTGGGAATTGCGGCCACGCAGAGCGCATCGGTCATCGGATTGGCTTTGACAGATAAATACGGCTCAATGACTTGTGTGACCGCATCCAACGCCGCCGCCAGCGTCACGGTCTTGGGCGCACCTTCCATCAACGCGGCATCAACGATGGCGATTTGTGGTATCATACGCCCGTCGCGCAGGCTTACCTTGATGCCGCGCTCCGGCACCGAGATGACCGCGTTTTTCGTCACCTCAGCCCCCGTCCCCGCTGTCGTGGGCAAGGCAATCATCGGGATCGGCGCATGTTCCAGCGGACGACCGTTGCCGACCACCTCAAGGTATTCGGATGCCTCTCCTTCACAGGCGATCAGCGCAGCCAACGCCTTGGCGAAATCAATGACTGATCCGCCCCCCAGCGCGACAATTACGTCGGGTCGCACATCGCCCAGATGGTCCAGGGCCGCTGTGATATCGGGCAAGCTGGGTTCGTGGTGGCAACTTAAGGTGGTTGTGCGCAACCCGGCCTCCTCACATGACGTCACCAGCCATTGTGCCCGCGACGGCCGCGATCCATGAACCAATAAGACGGCCGTCCCGTAAGACTTGGCCAGCGCGGCAGTCTGGGCGCTTTGACCACGTCCAAAATGGAGCGTGTGCGGACTGAGGAATGAAAACATCGTAGGTGCCCCTTATGACGCCAGTTGAAAATTGGACGCTTCGTACCACTTGGCCATCACCGGCAAGGCGATCGGATTGATCTTGCCAGCCATACCTGCGGCCCCGAAACGTTCGAAACGATCACGACATACCGCCGACATCGCGTCCACCCCGGGCGCAAGGTATTTGCGCGGATCAAATTCGCCGGGTCTTTCGGCGAAGACCTTTCGTATCGCACCCGTCAGCGCCATGCGCAGGTCTGTGTCGATGTTCACCTTGCGCACACCGTACTTAATCCCACGCACGATTTCCTCAACAGGCACGCCCCAGGTTGGCGCGATTTCACCGCCGTAGGTGTTGATGATATCCTGTAGCTCTTGCGGAACAGAGGACGATCCGTGCATGACCAGATGCGTGTCAGGGATACGGGCGTGAATATCTTTCAGCGCATCCATCGCCAGTATCTCTCCGTCAGGTTTGCGCGAAAACTTATAGGCCCCGTGTGAAGTGCCAATCGCAACTGCCAAGGCGTCAACCTGTGTCAGGCGCACAAAAGCCTCGGCTTCTTCGGGGTCAGTGACCAGTGACGCACGATCAAGTTCCCCTTCGAAACCGTGGCCGTCCTCGACCTCGCCTTTGCCGGTCTCAAGCGAGCCCAGATGCCCTAGTTCGCCTTCAACCGAGACCCCGACAAGATGCGCCATCTCTGTTACTTTCGCGGTGACGGCCACGTTGTAGGCAAAATCCGCTGGTGTTTTCCCGTCGCTTTGCAAAGAGCCATCCATCATGACCGACGAAAAGCCATTTGTAATCGCGGACATACAGGTCGCAGGTGAATTTCCATGATCTTGATGCATGCACACAGGGATATTCGGATAAAGCGCGATCGCGGCGCGGATCAAGTGCGACAGGACAATATCGTTGGCAAACGCGCGTGCGCCACGGCTTGCCTGCATGATGACGGGGCTGTCTGTGGCGTCAGCGGCGGACATGATGGCCAACATCTGTTCCATGTTGTTCACGTTAAAGGCCGGCAGCGCGTAGGAATGCTCGGCGGCGTGATCAAGAAGCTGGCGAAGCGAGACGAGAGCCATAGAGGCATCCTTTCGGTTATTGAGATTCTGCCTTGTGGTAGCGCACCAACCGGTCAACTTCGGACTTTGACCCCATGATAACAGGCACCCGCTGATGCGGTCCGGTAGGTTGCAGATCCAAAATCGGCTCATTGCCCGTTGTCGCCACGCCACCGGCATTTTCAATAATCATTGCCATCGGGTTTGCTTCGTACATCAGGCGAAGTTTGCCACCCGCAGCGCGGTTTTCACTGTCGGCGGGGTATAGAAAGACGCCGCCCCGCGTCAGAATACGGTGGATGTCCGCCACCATCGACGCGGTCCAGCGCATATTGAACGCGCGCTCGCGGATGCCCTCTTCGCCCGCGACGCATTCATCGACATAACGGCGCACGGGCTGGTCCCAGTAGCGGTAGCGCGACGTATTGATTGCGAACTCTGATGTCTCGTGCGGCACGGTCATGTCGGGGTGCGTCAACCGGAAGTCACCCGTTCCACGCTCATTGGTGAAGCCTGAAACCTCTGAACCGGTTGTCAGCACAAACGTCGTTGATGGCCCGTAAAGTGCATAGCCTGCGCAGACCTGTTTGCGCCCAGACAGAAGGACGTTGCGGTCTGCGTCGGATTGCACCTGCATGATCGCAAAAATCGACCCGACCGAAAGGTTCACGTCCAGATTTGACGACCCGTCCAACGGATCAAAGTACAGCAGATAATCACCGGCCTGAGGCTCTTTGAGCCAAGTCACTTCTTCGACCTCTTCGGACACAAGTGCCGCAAGGCGCGGGCTGTTCGCACAAATCCTCTCGAATTCATCATTGGCCAGAATATCGAGGGTTTTCTGTGTCTCACCCTGCACATTCTTTGCATCGGCAGACCCAAGGTTTCCATCAAAGGCCCCGTTGCGGATCTTGTTAGCGACCACGCGGCAGGCGCTTGCGATATCTTCAAGCAAGAAGATCAGGTTCGGGTCCAGCGCGCTTTCGGTCAGATGGCGGCGAAGTGTTTTTTCAGTCATGGGTCTCTTTCAAAAGCTCATCGTGGCGTGGACGGCTTTTTTCCAGACCGCGTATTTGGCGTTGCGCTGAGCGTTATCCATTTGCGGCTGGAACTGCGTTTCGCGTGCCCAGGATGCCGCAAATTCCTGCTGATTTGGGTAAATACCCGCATGCATCCCCGCAAGCCACGCAACACCAAGCGCTGTGGTTTCATGAACCTTGGGCCGGTCCACCGGTGCCGCGATAATATCTGATAGAAATTGCATCGCCCAATCGCTGGCCGACATGCCACCATCAACGCGCAAGATTGGCTGCACGCCAGTTGATTGCCAGTCCGACGACATCGCCTCCAACAGGTCTCGCGTTTGATAGCCCACGCTTTCAAGTGCTGCCTTGGCCATTTCGGCAGGTCCCGTTCCGCGCGTCAGACCGTAGACCGCCCCACGACAATCGGGGTTCCAATAGGGCGCGCCCAACCCCACGAAGGCAGGAACAAGGATCACCTCTTGATGCGGGTCTGCTTTCTCGGCCAAGGCTTGGGTCTCAGCCGCGCTCGTGATGATCTGCAAACCATCACGCAACCATTGCACGACGGCACCCGCCACAAAGATCGACCCTTCCAAAGCGTAGGTTGGTTTACCATCCAGCTGGAACGCAATCGTTGTCAGCAATCTGTTTTTCGACGCAACGGGTGTGTCACCGGTGTTGAGCAGTGCAAAGCACCCCGTGCCATAAGTTGATTTCAGCATACCCGGTTCAAAACAGGCCTGCCCGATAGTGGCGGCCTGCTGGTCGCCTGCGACCCCGTGGATCGGTATGCGGCACCCAAAGAGGTCCTGCTGTGTTTCACCAAAATCAGCGGCGCAGTCTCTTACATCGGGCAGCATTTGCATCGGGATGTCGAAAATCTCGCAGACTGTTTTGCTCCACCTGCCCTTGCGAATATCGTAAAGCGATGTGCGCGCCGCATTGGTCGCATCTGTGGCGTGTATCGCCCCGCCGGTCAGTTTCCAGATCAGAAAGCTGTCCACCGTCCCGAATAAAAGCGCGCCTTTTTTGGCGCGTGCGCGCGCGCGCGGTACGTTGTCCAGAAGCCACTTGACCTTGGTGCCAGAAAAATACGGATCCAGCAAAAGACCGGTGCGGTCCGTAATCATCGCCTCATGTCCAGCGGCACGCAATGCGCTACATATCTGTGACGTGCGGCGGTCCTGCCAGACGATGGCGTTATGAATTGGCTGTCCGGTTGTCTTATCCCAGACCACAACAGTTTCACGCTGATTGGTGATACCGATGCCTGCGATCTCGGACGGGTTGATCCCGGATCGCGCGATGGCGGTCCGGCAGGTTCCGATCGTCGTCGTCCAGAGGTCTTCGGGATCATGCTCGACCCAGCCTGATTGCGGGAAATGCTGGGTGAATTCTTCATGTGCGCTGGCAACGACGCCCATTTTGGCATCAAAAACAATTGCGCGGGTCGACGTCGTGCCCTGATCGATTGCAAGAATATAGGTCATGCGCGTCCCCAAGGTTCGTTAGGCTGCAAGAAGGGCTACCGCCACGACAGTTGGCCGCTGATCAAAACCAGACGCCCGACGCCCAGCCCAGTTTTTAGATGGTTTTTGTACTCGGTGGGATCTGGGGCCAGAAAACTGGCCCCAGATTGGAAGTTTACTGCCAGGATTTGATCAGTTCGTCGTAAGGAACTGTCACCGGCGTTTCTTCTTCATTCGCAAGCATCGGCTTTGGCGAACCAGGCTGTTCAAGCCAGTAGGATGGATCGCGCTCTTCGTTCATCACAGGACCAAGATCGCCCTGCACCCCAGCACGCTCAAGACGGATCAGCACCGCTTCTTGATCTGCACAAAGTGAATCCAGTGCTTCCTGAGGTGTCTTTGCACCGGACATGGCGTCGCCGATGTTCTGCCACCACAGCTGAGCGAGCTTTGGATAGTCAGGCACATTGGTGCCGGTTGGCGACCACTGAACCCGAGCTGGCGAGCGGTAGAACTCGACCAGACCACCCAGACGTGGTGCACGCTCGGTGAAGCTGTCGTGCTGGATTGTCGATTCACGAATGAATGTCAGACCCACGTGGCTTTTCTTCACATCCACAGTCAGGGAGGTGACGAACTGTGCATAGAGCCAAGCGGCCTGTGCACGATCCACTGGGGTTGATTCCATCAATGTCCAGGAACCAGCGTCTTGATAGCCGATTTTGGTCCCTTCAACCCAATACGCACCATGCGGCGAAGGCGCCATACGCCACTTTGGCGTGCCGTCTTCGTTCATCACTGGCAGATCGGGCTCTACCGATGCTGCGGTAAATGCGGTGTACCAGAACATCTGCTGTGCGACGTTGCCTTGGGCAGGAATTGGCCCTGCTTCAGAGAACGTCATACCAGCAGCAGCCGGTGGAGAGTATTTTTGCAGCCATTCGATGGCTTTGGTGACGGCATAGACAGCAGCCGGACCATTGGTGGCACCACCACGTGCAACGCAGGAACCAACGGGCTGGGAGTTTTCGTTCACACGAATACCCCATTCGTCAACCGGCAGGCCGTTCGGCTCACCGATGTCACCGACGCCAGCCATGGAAAGCCATGCATCAGTGTAACGCCAACCCAACGACGGGTCTTTCTTGCCGTAGTCCATGTTGCCAAAGACTTCGCCTTCAACGCCCAGACGCGACAAGTCACGACCGGTGAAGAATTCTGCGATATCCTCATAGGCAGTCCAGTTCACCGGAACACCCAGTTCATAGCCATATTCGGCCAAGAAGTCGGCTTTGTTCTGCTCGTCGTTGAACCAATCGTACCGGAACCAGTAAAGGTTCGCGAACTGCTGGTCGGGCAACTGATAAAGCTTGCCGTCTGGACCGGTCGTAAAGGACAGACCGATGAAGTCTTCCAGGTTCAGGTTCGGGTTTGTAACGGCAGCACCATCGCCAGCCATCCAGTCGGTCAGGTTTCGCGCCTGCTGATAGCGCCAGTGCGTGCCGATCAGGTCAGAGTCGTTGATATAGGCATCATAGATGTTTTCGCCTGACTGCATCTGCGTTTGCAGCTTTTCAACAACGTCGCCTTCACCGATCAGGTCATGTGTGACCTCAATGCCGGTGATGGCCGTAAACGCTGGAGCCAAAACCGAAGCTTCGTACTCATGCGTACCGATTGTTTCGGAGACCACGTTGATCGACATGCCAGCATAGGGTGCGGCTGCATCAATGAACCATTGCATCTCGGCTTCTTGATCCGCACGGCTGAGCGTCGACAGTTCCCCGATTTCAGCATCGAGAAATTCCTTTGCAGCTTCCATATCCGCGAACGCCGGTGCCGTGAGCATGCATGCTGCAAGGCCTAGCGCCGTTGTTCCTCTTAATCGCAAGTTCATTCGTGTTCCTCCCTAAATAAGAACGTTAAAGTTGCCCGGCTCTTGCAGACCGGGTTCCCGTTCGCTTGTTTCTAGACCCAGCGGAAGACCGCTAAAGCGTAGAAAAAGCACACGACCAGTGCCCCCCACTGAGGCGCACTAAGCATCCCGATCCAAGCCAGATTGATAAAGGCCGAGCCCAGGAGCGTGATGAACAATCTGTCACCACGCGTCGTTTCGATCCCGAGGATGCCGTTGCGTGGCACCTCGGGGAATTTGATCGCAAGCACCGTAAAGGTGATCAATGTGATCGCGATAATTCCAAAGAAAACGGCGGTCGGCCAAGTCCATGCCATCCATTCCATTTTTTCTCTCCCGTTTCGTTTCTTACACGCGGCCCAGGGCAAAACCCTTGGCGATGTAGTTGCGGACAAAATAGATGACCAAGGCACCAGGCACGATTGTCAGAACACCGGCCGCAGCCAGAACACCCCAATCAATGCCGGCGGCACCAACAGTTCGGGTCATGGTTGCCGCAATCGGCTTTGCATCCACACTGGTCAGTGTGCGGCTCAGCAACAGCTCGACCCAGCTGAACATGAACAAGAAGAACGCTGTCACCCCGATCCCGGACGCCACAAGCGGCGTGAAGATACGGATAAAGAACCGTGGGAAGGAATAGCCGTCGATATAGGCTGTTTCGTCGATCTCTTTGGGCACACCACGCATGAACCCTTCAAGGATCCAGACCGCCAATGGCACGTTGAACAGGCAATGCGCCAAGGCCACTGCGATATGCGTATCAAACAGGCCGACCGAGCTATAAAGCTGGAAGAACGGCAGCGCGAAAACCGCAGGCGGGGCCATCCGGTTGGTCAGCAGCCAAAAGAACAGATGCTTGTCACCCATAAAGCTGTAGCGGCTGAAGGCGTAGGCGGCGGGCAACGCCACGGCCAGCGAAATGACCACGTTCATCACCACATAGGCCATCGAGTTCAGATACCCCGTATACCATGACGCATCGGTCAGGATGGTGACATAGTTCTGAAAGGTCAGGTCCTGTGGCCACAGGCTAAAGCTGTTGAGGATTTCCGTATTGGTCTTCAAGCTCATGTTCAGCAGCCAGTAGATCGGCAGCAGCAGGAACAGCAGATACAGACCCATGACAACGGCACTGCCATTCACTCTTGGAAGGCCCATGAAGCGCTTGTTTGAAAGATCAGACATCAGTGGCCATCCCTTTTGTCGAGGTTTGTCATGACGGTGTAGAAGACATAAGAAATCAACAGGATCACGAGGTAGTACATGATCGAGAACGCGGCAGCGGGGCCAAGGTCGAACTGTCCGAGTGCCATTTTGACAAGGTCGATTGACAGGAATGTCGTCGAATTGCCTGGTCCACCACCGGTCACGACGAATGGCTCGGTGTAGATCATGAAACTGTCCATGAACCGCAGAAGGATCGCAATCATCAGAACGCCCATGATTTTGGGGAGCTCAATGAAGCGAAACACTTTCCAACGGCTCGCCTGATCGATTTTCGCGGCCTGATAATACGCATCAGGGATTGATTGCAGACCCGCGTAGGCAAGCAATGCAACCAATGAGGTCCAGTGCCAGACATCCATGATAACCACGGTGATCCAAGCGGCATAAAAGTTTTGGGTGTAGTTGTAGTCGATCCCGAAAGAATCGAGCGTATATCCCAGCAGGCCAATATCGACGCGTCCAAAGATTTGCCAAATGGTCCCGACCACGTTCCACGGAATAAGCAGCGGCAACGACATCAGGATCAAACAGAACGAGGCCCAGAAGCCCCCTTTGGGCATGTTCAACGCCACAAACACGCCAAGCGGGATCTGGATGACAAGAATGATTGCAGAAAAGGCGATCTGGCGGCCCAAGGCATCCCACATACGCTCGGAGGACATCAGATCCCTGAACCAATCAAGACCGGCCCAAAAGAACTGGTTGTTTCCGAATGTGTCCTGCACCGAGTAATTCACCACCGTCATAAGCGGAATGACGGCAGAGAATGCGACAAGCACAAGCACGGGCAAAATCAGAAACCATGCCTTTTGATTGACGGTCTTATTCATGACGGGCTCCTTTTGCTGTAGGCGGCAGGATGTTGGCGGGAAAAGTGTTCATTTCAGGCCACCATCGGCGCAACGCGCCAGCTATCGGCGTAGATGTTGACGCCAGCCGTATCGAAAACAATGCGGTTCATGTCGGGTGAAATATTTTCGCCTTCTGCGGTGATGACGTTGATCTCGGTTCCATGAAAATCCGCGCGCACAATCTTGTGGCGCCCGACATCCTCGACCCGCTTGATCGTGACGGGCAATCCTTCGTTCCCGTCACGCAGAGACGTAAATTCAGGCCGCACACCAATCTCGACCTTGCCACCGGGTGTCCCAAAGCTTTTGCCAAGCGAAATCTGTGTGCCCGCGACAACCGCAGTGTCGCCCTTCACCGTCGCATCAAGCACATTCATGCCAGGTGATCCGATAAAATACCCCACAAAGGTATGTTCGGGACGTTCAAACAGCTCTTGTGGCGTGCCTATTTGCACAACACGGCCGTCATACATCACCACCACCTTGTCCGCGAAGGTCAGCGCTTCGGTCTGGTCATGTGTGACATAGATCATCGTGTGGCCGAACTCGTGGTGAAGCGACTTTAGCTGCGTGCGCAATTCCCACTTCATATGCGGGTCAATCACTGTCAGCGGTTCGTCGAACAGCAGCGCATTGACATCCTCGCGCACCATCCCGCGCCCTAACGAAATCTTTTGCTTGGCATCGGCCGTCAGACCACGCGCCTTGCGACCCAAGGTATCTTCCATGCCGATCATCTGGGCAATCTGCTGCACGCGTTCTTTGATGTAGGCAGGATCTGCCCCGCGGTTACGCAGTGGAAAGGCAAGGTTATCGCGGACTGTCATCGTGTCGTAGACGACCGGAAACTGAAACACCTGCGCGATATTGCGCTGGGTTGTGGGCGCCATGGTCACGTCACGGTCATTGAACAGAATGCGACCCTGACTTGGGTGCAAAAGGCCCGAAATGATATTGAGCAGTGTGGACTTACCACAGCCAGAGGACCCCAGCAGCGCGTAGGCTTCACCATCCGCCCAATCGTGGTTCAGCTCTTTGAGCGCGTAGTCATCTTCGCGCGTGGGATTTGGCAGATAGGAATGCGCCAGATTATCAAGGGTAATCTTTGCCATTGTCGTTCTCCCTCAAGCGGCCGTTGCGTAAGATGCAGCGGCAACGGACGTTCCGTCTTCTGCAAAGATGTAGATGTGTTTGGGATCGAGGTAGACCGTCAACGATGCGCCGATTTCGAGGTTCTTCACCCCGTGAACAAGGCCAACCCAGTTTTCGCCGTGATGGTCGAGATGCACGAAGGTTTCGGACCCTGTGATCTCTGTGACATTCAGCTTGCCGGTAAACGCCATCGCATCCGCAGCGTGGCTTTGCAGTTCGAGATGGTTGGGGCGGAAACCGGCAAGGTAATTACCATCGGAAAGCTGTGAAAATGCACCGGATGCCGCTGCTGCCTGCCCGTCACCGAATAGAATGCGATCGCCGGACTTGCGGACATTGAGAAAGTTCATCGGCGGGTCCGAAAAGACGCGGGCCGTGGTCGCATCGACGGGCCGTCTGTAAACGATTGGCGTGAGGTCGAACTGGGTCACTCTGCCTTCCCACATCGTTGCGGTATTGCCGCCCAGCAAAAGTGCTTCTTCCGGTTCGGTGGTGGCGTAGACGAAAATAGATCCTGCTTCCTCGAAAATCTTCGGGATCTCGGCGCGCAGTTCTTCACGCAATTTATAGTCAAGGTTGGCCAACGGTTCGTCCAACAACACAAGCCCGGCATCCTTTACCAGCGCGCGCGCAAGGGCGCAGCGCTGCTGCTGGCCACCTGACAGCTCAAGCGGCTTGCGATCCAACATGCCCGACAATTTCATAAGGTCGGCGGCCTTCTTGACCGCTGCATCAATCTGGTCCGCCGTCTTGCCAAGCAACCGCATAGGGCTTGCGATATTGTCATAGACGGTCATGGACGGGTAGTTGATGAATTGCTGGTACACCATCGCCACGCCGCGATCCTGCACGCGCATACCGGTAACATCCTTGCCGTCCCAGATGATTTTGCCGGTTTGAGGCACATCAAGACCCGCCATCAGACGCATCAGTGATGTCTTGCCCGACGACGTTGGCCCAAGCAGAACATTCATTGTTCCGGGCAACAGTTCCAGATCGGTCTGGTAGATATGTGTCTGGCCATTCACGACCTTGGACACGCCCTCTAGAACAAGTGACATTTTTCTCTCCCCTTGCGCAGTTCAAACTGCGCTTTGCAAAACCGGCGCGATGGGCACGGCGGCCATCCATTCGTCCAACACATCAATTTCCTGCTGCGTCATCTTCAGACCAAGCTTTGACCTGCGCCAGACGATGTCATCAGCGTTGCGCGCAAACTCTTTTTCAACCAACCACATGACTTCGCGTTCGGTCAGATCAGCACCAAAAGCACGCCCCAAATCCGCTTGGGTTTTTGCACCCTCAAGCATCTCAGCGGCGTCGACACCGTAGGCTTTGATCAGCCGGGACGCCCACCGTTCAGACAAGAACGGATATTGCGAGATCAGCTGTTCGTTAAGCGCACCCACACCGTCAACGGCAAAGTCTCCACCCGGCAGCGCCACGCCCGCAGTCCAGGGTTCGCCCAAACTCGGAAAGAACGGCGCGATCTTTTCCAGCGCGGATTCAGCCAATTTTCGATAGGTCGTAATCTTGCCGCCGAAGACGTTGAGAATCGGCGCCCCTGCAGATTGATCTACTTTCAGGACATAGTCACGCGTTGCCGCAGTCGCCGAACTAGCGCCGTCATTATAAAGCGGGCGCACACCAGAATATGTCCAGACGACATCATCTTTGGTGACTGGTTTCTTGAGATATTTGGACGCGAAATCCAAGAGATAGGCTTGCTCTTCGGGGGTGCAGACCGGTTTGGCGTCCACATCGGTATGATCCGCATCTGTCGTCCCGATCAGGGTAAAATCCGTCTCGTAGGGAATGGTAAAGATGATCCGACCATCTTCACCTTGGAAGAAATAGCATTTGTCGTGCTCATAAAGCTTGTGGGTCACGATATGACTACCACGGACAAGCCGCACACCTTCGGTCGCATTGATGCGCACCGTGTTGCGAATGACGTTCTCGACCCATGGCCCACCCGCGTTGACGATCATCCGTGCAACAATCAGGCGCTGTTCGCCGCTGTCTTGCGCCTCAACGGTGACGTGCCAATGGCCGTCTACCTGCTCTGCGGATACGACTTTGGTGCGGACATTGATCCGCGCGCCACGGGCCTCGGCATCGCGTGCATTGAGAACGACCAGCCTGCTGTCTTCAATCCAGCAATCTGAATACTCATAGGCTTTCTCAAAACGGTCCTGCAAAGGCGCACCCTCAGGCGAGCCTGCCAACCGCAAGGACGTGGTCCCCTTCAGGATCTGACGCCCCCCGAGGTTGTCATAGAGAAACAATCCAAACCGAATGAGCCACGCCGGACGACGCCCCTTCATCCAGGGCATCACGATATTCAACACTTTTGATGTCGGCGTGTTACCCTCGAAACGCATGTCCTGATGGTACGGAAGCACAAAGCGCATCGGCCAACTGATATGGGGCATGGCGCGCAGTAAGGTTTCGCGCTCGATCAGCGCCTCGCGCACAAGACGGACTTCAAAGTATTCCAGATACCGCAAACCGCCGTGAAACAGTTTGGTCGATGCCGAGGATGTGCCGGATGCCAGATCATTCATTTCAGCCAGTTCAACACGCAGACCACGCCCAACCGCATCGCGCGCGATACCGCATCCGTTGATGCCTCCACCGATCACGAAAAGGTCGACGACGTCTTGATGTTGAGTATGAACCACTGACGCCCCCCCGCATCCAAGTTACGCCCAACCCTCCCCGGCTGCGACGTTTTGACAATAAGCACCACGAAGAGAGATAGGTCAAGAACGAATGTTCGTATTTGTTCGTTTTTGAAAGTTTGCTTGTTTTTATGGAAATTTTTAGTTCGCCGGTGATTGTATTTCCTCCGTACCATTGCGAAACGAGCGCATCACCCCTTGACGCGAAGATTCTGTCGTTGATTGTTCACGGGCTTATTGCGGCCTGTGGAACGACGGCGTCTGGCAAGCATGGCTTTGGAGGGAGAACGCATTGGTCTCGAATTTTCGACAACAAGAGATACTTGAACTGGCACGTAAAGAAGGCAAAGTCACGGTCGACGGGCTTGCTGAAATTTACGATGTCACAGTCCAGACAATCCGACGTGATCTCTCTGAGCTTGCGGAGACAGGACGGCTTGAGCGCGTCCATGGCGGCGCGGTCATCCCCTCTGGCGTCGTGAACATCGTCTATAATGAACGCCGACGCCTGAACGAGGATGGCAAACGTGCAATTGCCGCGGCATGTGCCGCATCGATCCCGGATGGGGCATCGGTCTTTATGAACATCGGCACCACAACAGAGGCGGTCGCGCGCGAACTGCTGGACCATGAAAACCTGCTTGTGGTCACGAACAACCTGAACATCGCAAATACACTGGCGGCCAATCATAGCTGCGAAATCATTCTGACCGGTGGCGTCCTGCGCCGCGCCGACGGGGGGCTTGTGGGCGGGTTGACCGCTGAAATGGTCAAGCAGTTCAAATTTGATTTTTCCGTTCTGGGCTGCTCGGCCATAGACGAAGACGGCGACCTTCTGGACTTTGACGGACAAGAAATTCTGGTCAGCCGCAGCGCGATCCAACGGTCCCGCAATATCATGGTCGTCGCTGACCATCACAAGTTCCAGCGCAAAGCGCCGCTTACGATCTGTTCGCTAGCCGATGTAACAGTCCTTTTCACGGATGGCGCACTGCCGGACAAATTGGTCGGCGACTGCCAAAAATGGGGCACGGACATCGTGAATGTCTAAGACCGTGCAATGAAGGAACGCAACAATACCGGCTGGCTCTTTGTGCTGCCTGCGGCTTTGCTTCTCGGCCTTGTCGGGCTGATCCCGCTGATGACGGTCATCAACTATTCGTTCTTTGAAATCTTCATTTTGGACAAGCGGTTCTGGGTCGGCACGGAATGGTACGACCAGATCATCAGCACGGGGCGCTTCTGGGCCAACTTCGGGCGCAGCACGCTGTTCTCGTCAATTGTACTGGCCATTCAGATTCCGCTGGGCATCGCGATTGCGCTTTGTATTCCCAAAAGGCAGTTTTGGGTCGGATTGGCGCTGGCCGGTATCGCACTTCCCCTCTTGGTGCCGTGGAATATGATCCCGTCACTCTGGCTCAGCTTGCTGAACCCCGACACCGGGATCATAGGGCGCATAATGGCGGCATTCGGATGGTCGGCCGAGTGGAAAATGTCGGCGGTGCAAACTTGGGCCGTCATCATTATTATGGACACATGGCACTGGACCAGCCTTGTGGTGCTTCTTTGCTATTCTGCCCTGACCACGATCCCCGCGTCCTACTACCAAGCCGCCGCAATTGACGGGGCAAGCCCTTGGCAGGTCTTTCGTCATATCCAGCTACCCAAGCTGCACTACGTCCTGTTGATGGCTGTTCTGCTGCGGTTCATGGATTCCTTCATGATCTACACAGAGGCCTTCCCGATCAACGCGGGCGGGCCTGATGGCGCCACGATGTTTCTGGCCGTTGATCTGGGGGAAGAGATCAAAGCCTTTAACTACGGCCCGTCTGCCGCGCGCTCTGTACTGTATTTCCTGATTGTCTTGACGGTTGCGTGGCTCTTTACCAAGGCCCAGAACAAGATTGACGCGCACGAAACAAAAAGGACTACCTGAGCATGTTTTTGCGCGCACTTCCCTATATAAAGGCAACGGGCCTTATCCTGTTTTTCGGGTTTGCGTGTCTGCCGCTTGTGCAAATGACGATGATCAGTTTCATCGCCACCCTGCCCCAGCCCGGAATAGAGGTTGGCAGCCTGACCTTTGGAAACTACGCCAATATCGTAAGCGACCCGAACTTGCGTTCGGCTTTCGGGAATTCGATCGCCTATGTGCTGATCAACATCTGCATAACGGTTCCGGTCGCAATTCCTGCCGCCTATGCCTTTTCGCGGATGTCTTTTCTGGGCGACAAACACCTGTTTTTTGCATTCATTGCTTTCCGGATCACGCCTCCTGTCGTCCTGACGTTGCCAATCTTCCAGCTTTTTTCGGCACTCGGGATCGTCAATTCCGTGTTTGGGATCGCTCTGGCCCACTGTCTCTTCAATCTTCCCATTTCGATCTGGATCTTGCAGGGGTTCATATCAGCCATCCCCAAGGAACAGGACGAGACCGCATTTCTGGATGGTTATTCTCGGCCGCGCTTTATCTGGACGTTTCTCCTGCCACAAATCGCACCCGGCATCGCAGTTACAGCCTTCTTCTGCTTCATGTTTTCTTGGGTCGAGGTTGTCTTCGCGCGGATACTGACAACCACCAATGGCAAGCCGATCAGCATGGCAATCAATGCCCTCTTTGGATTTCAAACAGACATCGGTTTGGTCATGGCCGTCACAGTTGCATCCATGATCCCCGGCGCCGTGCTGGTGTTTTCAATGCGCAATCATTTGTCGCGTGGTTTCAAAGTCGGGAAACTATAGAACCAAGCGACTTCAGGATCTGCTGACCAACCCGCAAAAATCACCCAACAACGGCCCGCAGTACGGCGAGTGGCCGTGTGGCTGCCACAAATACAATCAAAATGCCCCGCAAATGATAAAGCCCACGATTCAAGCAATTGCAAAATTCGGCCCGCTCAGCCGTTAGTTGCGCGGGCATCACCGCTTGGTCGTCCGTCACTCGCGCTTCTGCCGAGCCTAACACGCTGCGCCTGCATAGTGAGTAAATAAGGGCTCAAACGTTCCGTTTGCTGCGCTAAGTAGGAAGTTCCGTATTGGCTGTTGGATGTTCCAAATTGTCTGCAACCAAGAGGCATGGGCGCTCTTGGCTCGGGCCAGTTATTCTAGCGAAGTGATACTCTCGTGAAGCGTGTCTAGCGCAGCTTGCACCTTCAGTCGAACATCAGACGCAAGTGGCTGAACGGGGCGCATTGGTTCAATCCTACTTTCGTCAATGAGGTTGGCGAGCGCGTACATAACACGGAAGCTACCGAACGCCTTGAACAGCGCCCAGAGCGGACCAAACGCCTCATCAAGTTGGGTTGCTTTCTCCGTATCCCAAGATGCTGCTGCACGTGCAAGCCGGAGCGCCGGAACAGGCAGCAGACCGGCCACAACGCTAAACCACGCATCCCCACCAGCGAGCAGCGAATCCTTTGCGCCCCAATCACCGCTGTATCCAATGGCAAAGCCTTCTGGGGTTTGGGATCGCAGATTGATCAGTTCCCCCGCGAAATCGCCATTTCCAGGCAAAGGCATTTTCACGCCCGCAATATGAGGCACCTGTGACAGGCGGGCGATCAGGTCTGGGCTGAAGATGAAATTTGTCGTGCCTGGATTGTTGTAGATACAAAGGGGTAGTCGACCCGCTGCTGCAACGGCCTTGAAATGCTGATACACCTCTTCCTCGGTCAGTTTCTGATAGGAAACCGGCGCCAGCAGAAGCCCGTTGGCACCAGCCTCCGCCGCATCGCGGGCCAGTGCTTCCACCTCATCGGTCCGCAGAGCGCCAACGCCGACGATCAGCGGAACCCGACCGCCCAACGCATCCACTGCCGCGCGGACCGTGCGCTTACGTTCTTCTGGCGAAAGATAGGCGTAGCTGCCCGTGCTTCCAAGCAACCCAACAGAGTCCACGCCCGCGAGGCTGAGCCGCTCAAGGTGTTGTGCCATTAGGTCTGGCATCAGCCGCCCACGATTGTCAGTGGGAGTCAGTGGAAATGCAGACAAGCCAGAAAACAGCGTCATTTTGGTGTTCCTATGCATGGCCGACTAGAACTATCCGGAAAACATTCCGGTGCAAAACCAAACCTAACCTGAAGCATCGCAAATAACAGCCTCAGCCATCTTTCAAGTTATTTCAAAGAACCCGCTCAAAACCGAAGCAGTTTCTGAAGTTTCTGGCTGTCGCGCGATAGCAGACGATCGCTACGACATAGCAATTCAGGAACTATGGGCTCAATCTTGCCGTTCGCTGCGGACGTCATCAAGGTCCGGTTTGAGCCGTAAGCAGACCTTGAAGGCCTTTCATTCGCTGCACTGCAGCTTTCGCTAAGCGGTCGTGGGACCTAATTCCCCAATTAAGCCTTGGCTCTTTGGGCACATACCAAAGATCACTTGCCTACGTGCCATCGTCGTTTGGCTTTGGAACAGCGCCCCCAATCCGGAATGTAGTTGGGGTTTTTACGGCACCTGCGAAAATCAGAACGTGACGCTCGGACAGAGATGGTAAGCGCTTCAGGACAGTTTCAGATATATATATGGGGTCTTCTGCTTGATCTACGAGAGACTGTACTGGCCAGCGCTGCGCTCTGGGCCACGATACTGGCATCAATGGCTTTGATCAGCGGCTCTTTGTTCTCGCTGATAGTTTGGCGCAGACATGCCACCTCAAGCGCGGTTTTGTGCACACGCCGACGCCAGATTTGACCGTCCTATCTGTGTTGGGTATTTGCCACATATGAACTGCCACGGACGTAAAGTCCTTTAAATCATTGGCTTGTGAATGAAAGTTAACGTAACGTTCAGATAAAGATAAAAAACAATTGAGCAGGTCAGCAAGATGGCGAGATTGGAAGTCATATTCCAACGTGCCCGTTTGCTTAGCGTATTTGCGTTGGTGGGCGTGGTTGGATGTACGCAGGGTCAAGTGGCGGAACGGCTTAACGTCGATCTGGCTGATGGTTTTCGTACTGGCGGTCAAATCGGTGCAGCCACGTCAATCCCGATTGGCCAGCTTTACGATGATACGGTCGCGGCCCGCCTCGTAGATACCGCGCTAACGCAAAATTTGCAGCTAAATCAGGCAAGAGTGCGCATTGACCGCGCCGCTGGCGTCTCTGGATCAACCTCACCCTACATACGCATTGACGGCCTTCTTGAAGCAACGGAAGCCGCAGGCGACGCTGGCACGGACAGCTCGCGCGCGCAATTGAATTTGGGGGTTGATCTGTTCGGGGGCCGCGCAGCACGCAGGAAGGCGGCACTTGATGAACTCTTGGCTGTCCAGCTTGATGCAGAGGCCGCTCGGCAGCTTTTGGTCAGCAATCTGCTATCCACATATATCGATCTGAGGTTTCTTGAAGTGCGGCAGCGCCAGTTGCAGTCAGAACTATCCATTCGCCAAGATGGTTTGGATGCTGTGCGCCAACGGCACGACGTCAATGATGCGACTTTGGTTGAATTGCGGCAGGCAGAGCTTTCGGTCATTGAGACCCGTCAGGCGATTCCAGCTGTGAGATCCGGCATAGAGTCGCGGAAGAACCAAATTGCGACCCTCATCGGTCGGGCGCAACCGCCGACAGGTATGCTGAATGAAAAAACCGGACAAATCCCACACCCTAATTTTATGTTTGGGACTGGTGTGCCTGCGGATTTATTGCGCAACCGCCCGGAAATCCAAGCCGCAGAGGCGCGCTATCGCAGTGCGCTACATGAACTGGATGCCGCACGCGCAGCGCGCTTTCCCAGCCTGAGCCTGAATGGCACGCTTGGCGCGCTTAACACGTCGGGGCAAAACTCTGATATTGTGACTGGCGGCGCGGCGATCAATTTGCCCATCTTCAACCAAGGCGCACTGACAAGCGCAATCGTTGTCGAAGAGGCAGACGCGCAAATCGCGTTGTTGTCTTGGCGCCAAGCCGTTTTGGGCGCTGTAGAGGAAGCAGAAACAGCGCTATCCTCTGTTAGGGCAGCGCAAGAGACCCTGCATCAGGCAAATCGCGCCGTCAGACTGAACAACGAAGTCGCAGCGTTCCAGCGAGACCTATTGACCACAGGCGATTTGACAGTTCGAGACTATGTGGAGATGTTGCGCGACCTGTCCGCAGCACAAGCGGCACAAGCCGCGGCACGCCGCGATGTCGCACTGCAAACGGCACAGCTTCAATTTGCGCTAGGGCTGTTGTGGACAACGCCAAGCGTGACTGGTCAGGTGGTCTCTCAAGTCGAGACGAATTAGCGTCTGCTGTTGTGTTGACGCGTATATTTTTGCATTGAACGATGTGAAAAGGAGATCATTGGGGCAAGTAAGCCGCTGTTCAAACGTCATCGGTATCCCGCAGCCGTTTTATTGCATGCCGCGCAGCAAATGAATCGTGTGATTGGGTCAGACCGCTAGCCGGGGTAGTTGAAATCCCGCACGGCCATCCAGATGTCGCGATTGATTTGACCAAGTTCGCCAATTGCCGTTTCCACATCTGCGGCAGCAGCCTTGTCCAGATCGTGGGTCTGACCCATCTTCAACGTGTCCTTACGGTCAGCAATGCGCATAAGGATTGACCGCGGATTCCCACCGTCGCTGTCAAAGGCGTAAATACAATGGTTATAGCGGTTGCGCAAAGCGGACTGGTTTTTGATGCGTTTGGTTATGGCAAGTATGTGTTTGCGTTCGGCGCTATCAGTTCGATCCAGTTTGGCCAGGCGTTCAACCATATCGATACGCGCCCGCGTCGTGTTGAGCGTCAGAAAGACGACCGTGGCAATTTCCTTGTCCATCCCCGATAGGCCCGCGATCAGATGGATCAGCAGGCTTTCGGTATTGGTCCACGCGTAGTTCAGTTTGCCGATTGACAGTAAGAAAGCTTCAAAATCGATGGGGTCAGTGAGCATGGATCCAATCACCTCCCGTTGGTTTCGCCACGGCATCCCAAGAACCATATCGCGGCCTCTGTGCGATTGTGCACGCCAAGTTTGGAAATGACGTGATGCAAATGCAGCTTCACCGTGTGTTGCGACAGCTTAAGTTCGTCGGCGATGATTTTGTTTTGTTTGCCTTCTGCTACTGAGCGCAGAACCTGTAACTCCCGCTCGGTCAGGCAGACCTCATCCTTGTTTTTCATTGCGCCGACGTCAGCATTCGGTGCCGGTTGCGGTGTTCGATCCTCTGCGCCTATAGGAGTCGGAGCTGCCTGAGGCGGGAACAGCGGGGTGTCTCTCGCGACGCGGTCATCATGCGATAGCAATTCGTTGGGAACGAAGCACTCGCCGCTGAGCAGGAGACGCAAAGCAGATAGCCAACTGTCGACCTGCACATTCATCGGCAAGAACCCGATCCGTCCCGCTGAATTATCAGTATTGCCGACGTCCAAAAGACGGCGCGCAATGTCCGGCTTTCGGTATGCGAGAATTATATTCGCGTATTGAAATTTCTCAAGAAACTGGGGAATGAGGTTTCTGAGGTTCTTATGCATGGCTTCGTCGACGACGATTATGCGGACGTCGTCAGTGCGTTCATCGCTCATGAATAGCAATTCATTGAGGGAGGTGACACGTGCGAAGCCCAGCATTGGAAATTCAGCACCAACAAGCTTCATCACAGTGTCCGAGAAACCAAGCTGATCCCCAACAAACAGTCCACTGGCGGTTTTTACAGACGGCGGCGTCGAAATCACCATAATTCGCACCCTTCTAAAAACACCGAATTAGCCGCGCAAGATTTGCACATTCGACATAAAACTACTTTCGCTGCCGTTCCGTAAAACCTGCGGAGACCTAATGTCTGGCTCTAGCTCTTATCGGCTTTAAAACCTCAAAGCAGGAACCCGCCAATTCTCAAAATTGCCTGAGGCTGGTTCCATCCAATGCGTCCTTGGCTAAAAATAAGGACAATGTCTTTTGGCCATACGCCCCAAAATGTGCGGCCAAACGTCAATAATATATTTAGGTTAGCACACCTTTAAGCGGATGTCAGCCAACCCCAATGTCCCTTTGGAGTATGGTTTCGGGCATAAGACCGCAAGTCTTAGAAACCTTACCTAACCGTTCGTTGCATAAAGCCTGTCAGACTAAATCCTTTGGAGTATCGACCCGAGATTTTGTCACAGTTTAACAACTCGTTAAGCGAAACGCGTCCCGCCCTATTCCTTTGTGTAGCTTATCGAACGCCTCGCGTCCGGTGAAACTGAGGCCATCACCTGTATTTGGGTGAAGACGAATTGATTGACGTTCGTCGAGGCAGCTTCAACGGCAAAGTTTTCCGAATCGCATTGATGCTGGCCGCCAAGAATCAATTTGGCAAAGGGGGGGGTGCGAACGAAGAATCCATGACAAAACCACGGGGAAAGCTTGGGCCGAGTTATCGCTCAAACTACCCATAATCATATCCACCAGATCGAAAACCACATCTGCGCGATGGTCGCTTTGGATAGACTGGCGACACGACGGATGTTCTTTATGGAGATACAATCATGTCTGCTAACAGAAATTTCATGTTCCCATTTGGTAACGACGGTCATCAGGACCAAGACCAGGAGCAAGATCAGGCCCAGTTACAAGCGCAAGCGGAGCTTCAGGCCCAACTGCAAGGTCAGGGTCAGGGTCAGCATCAGTATTCCAACAGTGATAACGACAACGATAACGGCAATCACAACGGGAATGGCAATGGCAACCTGAACGGCAACGGGAACCTCAATGGTAACGGCAACGGCAATCACAACGGCAATCACAACGGGAATGCCAATGCCAGTGCAAACGGCAACCTGAATGGTAACGCCAACGGCAACCTGAACGGAAACGCTAACTTCAACCACAATGCGACAGATGTTGATGTCGACATCGCAATTGGTCTTGATGGCTATATGCCGACCGATGACGACTTTGCGGACATTGATATGGCCAATGGGGCATCGGCTGGCGACTTCATCATGGCTCAGGGCAACATCGACTACAATCCTGGCGATGACATGAACCTCGATGACATCCTCAATGATGCGCTGAATGGTGCCGGCAACGATTCTGCCACCGTGAATGCGCAATCCAACAAGCTTGTCGACAACGATACGTTGGAGAATGTGTCAAACAACGGCACGATGACACAGATCAATACCTCTGTGGGTGGCCACGCCGAAGCCGATGACGGTATTTCCGCTGGCGCTGACGGTGGTGAAGGTAGCGGCCAAGCCTATGCTGATGGCGGCGGCGCTTTCGGTGGTCTTGGTATCGGCGGCCATGCCGGTGCAAGCGGTGGCACAAGTGGTAGCGGCGGACACGCCGGTGCGACTGGTGGAACCGGTGGATCCGGTGGCGCTGCGACGTCACTCGGACTTGGACTTGGCCTTGGGGGTGCGTCCTCGGGTGCAACTGCAACTGGTGGAGACGCTGGTAATGCGGGATCCGTAGCCGCTGGTCTTGGTATTGGTGCTGGCTTGTCTGGTGCAAACGCTGAAGGCGGCGACTCTGGCGATGCCGGTGGCATTGGCGCAGGGATGGGCGCGGCCGGTGCCGGTGCGAGCAGCGGTGACGCTGGAGATGCCGGAGCGGTGGGTCTTGGACTTGGCCTCGTGGGTCTCGGTCTTGGTGCCGCACAAGCTGGTGATAGTGGCGCAGCTGATGCCGCCGCACTTGGCGCTGGTCAAGGCAATGGTCTTGGCGCGAGCGGCAACGCTGGCAATGCCGATGCGATGTCAGGTGCCAACGGTCAAGGCGCGGGCCTTGCGGCATCAGGTGACGCAACCGGAGGTAACGGTGGCAACGCCGGCGCATCATCCGGTGCATACAACGCCACAGCCGGATACGGCGGCGATAACGGCGCAACCGGTGGTGCCGGTGGCGACGGTTACGGTGGTCAGGCATGGGGTGGCGACACCGGAGATGCCTTTGGTGGTCAGGCCATGGTCGGTGGTGTCCAAGCCGGTGGCGGCACTGCAGGAGCCGGTGGTGATGCCTTTGCTGGCGGTGGCGGCGCTGGTGGCTTTGCTGGCACGTGGGGTTCTAACAACGGTGATGACGGTTACGTCACTGGCGAGAGCTTTGCTTCTGCTGCATCGCAGATCGAAACATCTGCCTTTAACCAGACCATCGTTCAGGGTGCCAACGTTCTGGGCAACACTGTCGACATGACAGTCGTCGGCGGATCGTTCAGCTCCAGCTACATCGGCGACGATAGCGACGGCGCATAAACCACATCAATCTACCCTGAGCCCGGTGACAACTGGGCTCAGGCCTTGCTGCGACACCGTAAGTTTAGGAATTTCAGAACCAACTGCATGTTTTTATGTAAAAAATTAAGAAACTGATCCGAGGCGAATACCCATATAACTCAAAGCGAGGCTGCGATGTTGATGGATAAAATGACCGAAATGGTCGCACACATGATTGGTATATTTCAGACCACTCTAGAAGAAGAACGTATGCGCGACGCATACCAGAAGTTCAAAGCAACAAAGGCTGCCGATCCCGACAACGAGCCTCTCAAAGCGGACGGGATAGAGTTTAAGGCGAAGTACAGCCTCGAGGGGTTCACCCCCAGTTTTCGCGGTACAGATATGGCCCCCGAGAGTGCCCCTGACATCGCCAGCAGCCTCTTTTATGCGGCCGCCGCGTCTCCGATCGCAAAACTCTCTGCCATGGTATCCGTCGCACCCCAGACAGAGCCGTTCTTTGCGCAAAGCTGGATCGCCGGTCGCCCGGAACTGACACTAGAGCCTGCAGCCAGTGTGGTCGTGATTACCGAACAAAGCTCATATCTGAGCGATAACGACATGCTCTTGCTTGGCGATGGTGATACGGTATTCGCTGATCCCAGCACTTATCTGGCTCAGCAACTTCAGCTTGAAGTTATTGCCAATGCAATCGCTCAGCCGGTGTCCGCAGAGATGATCATACCCGGAGAAAACGCGACCCAAGACGCGATCGCGCTTCATCTGCATATTTCACAAGCTGAATCGTCAACAATCACCGGTGTGTCAGCGAAAATGATGCATGGGACCGATGCCTACGGCATGCATATCAACGGTGAAGTCGCCGAAGATATCCCGTCAGTTGCGCAGATGTGGCCCGCTTTCAAGCTCGATGGGACCAACGAAGCGGCCGATGCGGGTGCCACAACTGATGACGACAGCACCGATCAGCCAGAAGATGGAGAACAAGACTTCCCCAATGCGTTCGAGGGCCTTGGCGAAGGCGACGCTGACAGCACTCTGTTTGAACCAATTGATGGCCACAGCGTTGTCATGGGGGCCAATACTTTGGTCAACGAGGTCGTCATTTCATCGGCATGGCTCGATGCACCGGTATTTTCGGTCATGGGCGATGTTGTCGATATCAGCGTCATTTCACAGATCAATGTACTTGTTGATCGCGATACCGGAAACTTCGATGAACAGATGGCATCGTCTGCCATGAACGCTGCAGCCCAAACCGTCACGGCCACCACTCCAATTCCAGAAGACGGCGAAGCTGAAACCAACGCGACAGACGAAGCCAGTTCAGGTCTGCCGGCCCACTGGGTTGTCACAAGGGTTGATAGCGATTTGATCCAGATGAATCAGGTCAGCCAGTACAATTTCGTGACCGATCACGACTGCGCCGAGATCGTTTTTGGCAGCGCCAGCACCTACATCGGAATGGGCGACAATACTTTGGTCAATCTCACGGATCTGGCAGAACTGGGGTATGGTTACGACTTGGTCATGATCGGGGGCAGCATGATCTCTGTCAACTGGATCAGCCAGATCAACGTCGTGATCGACAACGACGTGATGACATTCAGCGGTGTCACCTCGGCCGGTTTCAGTGGCAGCGATAACCTTCTGTTCAACGCAGCAACGATTAACACCACCGGTGTGGATAGCTACAGCAAGATGCAGGATAACTTCGCTGCCGCCAGCGAAGACCTGGCCAATGGCGGGGGAATATCGACGAAAGTGTCGCCCATGACAGCGTTTTTGAAGGCATCGAAATCCTGCGGGTTCTCTATATTGAGGGCGACCTGACAACCATCAACTGGATCGAACAGATCAACGTGTTGGGGGACAACGATCAGGTGCATTTGGCCCTAGATGGTTTTGAAGCGGCGACGGGCGCGTCTCCGACTGTGACGACCGGATCAAATTCAACAATCAACATTGCGACGATCAACGCGTACGGCACGGATTCACATGTTGCCGTTCAGGGAGAGGTTTATAGTGACGCCCTTCTTTATCAGGCCGAGCTGATTGACACAGATGCGGATCCGTTGGGCGTTGATATGCCGGCACTCGCGACCGAGGCCGTGGCCTTTCTGGCCGATGATATGCTGAGCCCCGATATCGGGCCCGCAGATGCGCCAATCATAGCAACCTCAGCCGAAAGCACCGCGACACCTGACGTGATGCAAACGATGTTGGCCTGACAGGATAGTAAAGATCATGAATGTGTCCAATATCACGAGTTTCGCTGAAAAGGTAATTGAATCAAAAGGGTCTGACGGTGATATCGCGCGGGCTCCTGACACCAAGATTGGTACGGAAGAGACGGCACGGCACACTACTCCGATGCCTTTGACGCCGGATATGCGCGTTACTCCGAAAGACGATCCTGTATTCAAAAGTAAGCGCACGCCGATGTCGAAATCCGACCCCGGGTTGGGTGGGCACCGGATTGAAGGCGACACCGGGCCGATGCTCAAGCAAGGCGGTGGCGGTGAGCCGCCCCGTGTTGAAGGGGGTGGCCGAGGTGGCGGTGGCGGTGGTGGAAACGGATCGTCGGATTTCCACAAACGCGCGGCCCCCGATCAGTTCGTTCAACAGCTGCACTCGGGCACGCGTGTCGTAAAGCGAAACCTCAGCTTTGTGATGCTTCTGACCTGTGCGACGAACCTTCTGGTGCTGGCGATCCCGATCTATCTTTTCCAGATTTCCGACCGTGTTTTGACCAGTCGGTCCTTGGATACTCTCATTATGCTGACGGCCGTGATTGTTGGCGCGGTGGTGATGCAGGCGATATTCGATGCGGTGCGCCGCTTTATTCTGATGCGGACGGCAGTCGAAGTCGCTGTGCGACTGGGCGCTCCGGTGTTGAGTGCGGCAGCACATGCCTCGCTCCAGGACAACGGGCGCCAGTATCAGACCTTGGGCGATCTAAACCAGCTGCGCGGCTTCCTGACCTCCGGGACGCTGATTTCGTTTCTCGATGTTCCTTTTGCCCCGTTCTTTATTTTCGCGATCTTTCTGGTGCACCCGCATCTGGGAATGATCGTTGTTGTGACATCCCTGGTCCTTATGGTCATTGCGATCATTAACCAGAAGGTGACGGCCAAACCCTTTGCAGAAGCAAACGTCGCCCAAAGCAAGGCCAATATGCATTTGGACTCAATGTCGCGGAACAGCCAGATCATCAATGCGCTGGCCATGGTTCCCGAGGCGGTCGCGCTTTGGGGGCGAGACACGGCAGATTCTTTGCGGGCGCAGGTGCGGGCGCAGGATCGAAACATCGCATGGGCTGCGGCGTCCAGGGCAGCACGGCTTCTGACCCAAATCGCTATGCTGGGTTGGGGCGCATTCCTCGCCATTCAGGGCGAGATCACCGGCGGTATGGTCATTGCAGCCTCGATCATTGCTGGTCGTGCACTGGCGCCGATCGAAGGGTCCATCGAAGGTTGGAACGGATTCATTCTGTCCCGTTCCGCCTACGACCGGGTGCGCGCCCTCATGTACAACTCAGTCCAGCGGTTTGAAAAACTGGTTCTGCCTATGCCAGAGGGGCGGCTGAATGTTGAGCGGCTGTTGTATGTTCCGTCGGGCACAAAACAAGTGATCCTCAATGGCCTGACCTTTGGCCTTGAGCCCGGCGAGTCTTTGGGTGTCATCGGCAATTCTGGTGCCGGCAAGACCACGCTGGGTAAAATGCTGGTGGGGTCGATCCTGCCGACCTCGGGCAATGTCCGCCTTGATCTGATGGACCTGCGCAACTGGGATACCCGTCAGCTTGGCGAAAATATCGGATACCTGCCGCAAGACGTGCAACTCTTCCCCGGCTCCATCAAAGCAAATATCGCACGTATGCGCGCCGATGCGCGTGACGAGGATGTCTACCGCGCCGCAGTCCTTGCCGATGTCCACGACATGATCGCGCTGCTGCCTCACGGCTATGAAACAATGGTTCAGGCCGATGGTTCGCCGCTTTCAGGTGGTCAAAAACAACGCATTGCACTAGCCCGCGCGTTCTTTGGCAATCCGCGTTTTCTTGTACTTGATGAGCCGAACTCAAATCTTGACACCGCAGGCGACCGCGCACTGGCAAATGCCATCAAACATGCAGGCGAAAACGGCATTACCGTTGTCGTCATCACGCAAAAGCCATCCCTGCTAAGTGTTGTGGACAAGATCATGCTGATGGCGGACGGCAATATCGCAATGTTTGGCCATCGCCAGCAAGTGCTTCAGGAGTTGGCGAAACGAACGCAATCTGGCGGAAAGCTGCCGCCGACGGCGGGGGAAAACGGGGGGCAACACAATGTCTGATATCACCGTTTATGTGGAACCTGCGGAGTGGTATTCAGAAGTTCCGCGTTCGGTCTCCAAACATATCGTGTTCGGGATATTTCTTTTCATCATCACATTTGGCGGTTTTGGCTATTGGGCCCTGAATGCGCCCTTGGCCGCTGCCGTGATTTCGCCGGGCAGCTTCGTCGCCACAGGCCGCAACAAGATCGTACAACACCTTGAAGGAGGGATCATAAGCGCGATCTTGGTGGAAGAAGGTGAGACGGTCGAAGCCGGTCAGCCGATCCTGCTGCTGGATGAAACTTCGGCATTGGCGACGGAACGCGAATTGTTTCTCCGTCAGGTCCGTCTGGAAGCGATGGAGGCGCGGATTATGGCAGAGCATTCCGGGGCAGAGGAACTGGTCTTTCCACCCAAATTCGAACAGCTGCGTGCTGATTACGATGTGGCCTCGATGCTGGATGCTCAGACAATCACCTTTGCCGCCGCAACACGTCAGTTACGCGATGATCTGGCCTTGCTGGAGCAAAGCATTGAAGCCCTCACAGTGCGATCTCGCGGGTATGAACTCCAGCTTGCTTCGACCCAGACGCAGATTGAAATCCTGTTTGAAGACTTGGAAAGCAAACAGCAATTGTTGGATCGCGGGCTCGTGCGGCGCACCGAGGTAAATACGCTGCGCCGGGCTATCGCTGAAGCTGAAGGACAGCTCGGCCGACTGACGGCTGAGATTGATGAAATCGCCGAGTTGACCCTGCGCTATCGTGCACAAATTCAACAAACGGTCAGCGAACGCCAAAGCGCCGCCCTTGATGAGCTCCAATTGGTCCAATCCGAGCTTGAGAGTGTTCGCGAACAGGTCCGCAAAGCAGAAGGCATCCTTCGCCGGTCCGAGGTTGTGGCGCCCGTGTCTGGAACTATCGTCACGCTTCATTACCATACGGCAGGAGGGGTCATCGAAAGTGGCAAGGCCATTGCGGAAATTCTGCCAACCGGGGAACCTTTGATCATCGAAGTCAGCATTCCCAGAACTGAAGTCGACGTGGTGCAGCAGGGCCAAGAGGCAACGGTGCGTCTGACCGGCCTCAACGCGCGCACAACACCGATTTTGGAAGGTCAGGTCTTTTATGTTTCTGCCGACTCGATCTTGGACAATACTCAAGAACTGCCACAAGAGGTCTACGTCGCTCGTGTGTCGGTCGCGCCATCCCAGTTGGAGCGCGTTCGCGGGTTCACCCCAACGCCCGGGATGCCCGCGGAAATCATGATTCAAACAGAAGAACGGACGTTCTTTGAGTATCTGATGCGGCCGATCTCTGATAGTATGAACCGCGCTTTCCGAGAGCAGTGATCACCTGTGCGTCGCTGGTGCTTGACGGTGATGGAGCCCCAGCAGCACACAGCCAACGCCAATCGTGGGTGCTGTCAGACGTGACCTGCCCCCCCGAAACGTCCTTCACTTTAATGTAGAGTTTGCTCTACCTTTGAAGGAGCAATCAAAAGCGACAGAGTCATTTTACCGAGGCGCAGATTATTGGGATGATCAAAGAGCAAGAAGCTGGGATGCCTACAGCTGAAGTGTGCCGCAGGCATGGCTTGAGCCCAGCATCGTTTTACAAATTCAAAGCCAAATATGGTGGCATGAACGTTTCTGATACCCATCGCCTTAAGTCGCTGGAGGATGAGAACGCAAAGCTAAAGCGTCTTTTGGCAGACACGATGCTCGACAATGTCGTGTTGAAGGATTTGCTGGGAAAGAACTGACGACACCGAGTGTCCGACGGGCTGCAGCACGCAAGGCGATGCGGGATCATGATATCTCGCAACGTCGGGCGTGCAGGCTTGTCGGTATCGATCCTAAGACCGTCCGGCGCGTCCAAACGCCGGATAATCCAGAAGTTCGCGAAGAGATGAAGGCGATTGCCAGCAAAAGGCGTCGGTTCGGCTGCCGCCGGATCGGCGTGCTGTTGGAACGCAAGGGCATGAACCACAAGAAGCTGTATCGTCTCTATACCGAGGAAAAGCTGGGCGTCAGACGGCGCAGGCGCCGTAAACGTGCGCGTGACGCCCATGCCTGTGGCTTTGCGCCCACGCGAGCGCTGGTCGTTGGATTTTGTGTTTGACACGTTTGGTGCGTCTCGCAAGTTCCGCATGTTGGCCGTAAATGATGACTGCTGCCGTGAGAACCTGTGTTTGATGGCCGACACGAGCATATCTGGCGCACGTGTAGCCCGCGAATTGGACGCGCTTGTGCGTGTCTACGGAAAGCCTGCTTGTATTGTGAGTGACAACGGAACGGAGTTTACCAGTCGCGCGATCCTGAAGTGGGCTGGCGATAACGAAGTCGACTGGCATTACATCAACCCCGACAAACCGCAGCAGAATGGCTTCATCGAAAGCTTCAATGGGAGTCTGAGAGACGAACTGCTGAATGAGGAGATCTTCGACACTTTGGATGATGCTCGCCGCAACTGGCCCTTTGGCGCTATGACTACAACAACGTCAGACCGCACTCATCACTGGCAAACCAAACACCTGCCCAAGCGCGTCGAGCGCTTGAGCAATTTGAGGGCTCCGCACACGACGCGCTTGCCCAAACTGACGACGAAGAATATGAAATCCAAACCCGCAAACTCTCGTTATGAATCAGGGTCCCTAGGGGAGCAGGTCA
>NZ_LJAL01000014.1 GCF_001419985.1 Loktanella sp. 5RATIMAR09
CGCCCACGGGCCGCGGCAAGACCACGGGCTTCGTCATTCCGAACCTGTTGACCTGGCAAGGCTCCGCCGTGACGCTCGATGTGAAGGGCGAGTGTTTCGAGGCCACGGCCCGGCACCGCGCCGCCCAAGGCGACAAGGTCTATCGCTTTGCCCCCACCGATTGGGAGGGCAAGCGCACGCATCGCTACAACCCGCTCTTGCGCATCTTTGAGTTGAAAGATCCCGCACGCCAGCAGATGGAATTGCAGCTCCTCGCGACGCTCTTCTTGCAGAGTGACAACGACCGGGTGCAGGGTCTCCTCAAGGGCGGGATCGATCTCTTCGTGGCGGCAGGCCTGTTGGCGTTCCAGCGCAAGCGTCCGACCTTGGGCGAGATCTACCGCATCGCGGCCTCGGGCGGGAACAAGCAGAAGGAGTATTTCGCGCGCGGCCACGAAGTCGACAACCGGGCGGCCAAGCTGATCTTCACGCGGCTCGCTTCGACCAACAACGATACGCTGACCTCTTATGTCTCGCTCCTGATGACCTCGGGGCTCGATCAATGGCAGAACCCGGCCATCGATGAGGCGACGGCAGTCTCGGACTTTGATTTCCGGACGATCCGCAAGAAGCCCTTCTCGGTCTATCTCGTGGTCCAGCCTCTCATGGTGAAGCCTCTGGCACCCCTGATCCGGCTGTTCTTTTCCGATCTTCTCTCCGCCATGCAGGAAAAGGACCCCGGACCGGATGAGCCCTGGCCCGTGATGATCATGCTCGACGAGTTCAATCGCCTCGGCAAGATGCCCATCGTGGTCGAAAGCATCGAGACACTGCGCACCTATCGCGGCCACCTGGCCGTCGTGACACAAACCATCCCTGCCCTCGATGAAATCTACGGCGAGAACACCCGCCGCGCCCTGCAGGGCAACGCGGGCGTGAAGCTATACCTCACGCCCTCGGATGAAAAAACCGTCGAAGAGCTCAGCAAGGCTGTCGGCAAGACCACGAAAACCGTCGTCACGCGGTCTCAGTCCATCGGCAAAAACCCATTTGAAGGGCGCAGCCAGTCGACCCGGACCGAAGAAAGCTCGTTGTTGCCTGAAGATGAAGCGCGCCGCCTGCCGCTCGACGAGATCGTCATGGTCATCGACGCGCAAATGCCGGTCCGTGCGAAGCGGATTCAGTACTTCGACGATCGGCGGTTCAAGGCGATCCACGCGGCACAGACGGGCGAGTTGCCGTTTCCGAAGCCTGGGGGAGGTGGGTTGCAGGGGAATCTCCCACTGAGTGTGCGCGCAATGCCAATGACGCCGCCCTCGGACGCGCCAGGGGGAACAGAAGCCGATGTGGAGAGGGCAAGCCAGGCTGGCGATGGTCAAACGTCAGGCCAAGCCGACGCCGCTCCAAAGAAGACCGCGCCTGTTATTCAAGCCGTTATCGCCGAGGAACAGCGCCAGATGGAAATGGATTTTGGCGGTCAGGTTGCGGATGCCGAAGCTGCGAGCGTTGTTGATGAGGCGCAGATGCGCTCCGCTGTCGATGGCTTGGACGAAATGGAAGCGCTGCTGCGAGTGGGGAATGGTGAAAAGCTGGTTGCTCGATAGGGTGGCGGGCATGGCCTGTGGGCGGGAAGCGAAAGTTCGATGCGGGTGCAAACTGCCACAACTTCCACGAAAAAAGCAGACCTGTTCGACGACGAGGGGTTGCAGCGCTATCCGGTGAGCCGATAGTGTTGCTGCATTATTAGATTGAGTTTTATCGAGGCTTCATTTGCAAATGTTTTTTCTGTCCCCTTGCACAGTCCTGTGGAAAACCTTTTGATTGAACCTCCGCTGATGCCCAGATCAGAAGACAGCGCGATCTCAACTGCCGGGTGCTATTGAATGCTGCCAAGTAAATCCTTCTGTAGATGCGAGAAACCTGCGTGAACCAAACTTTCAAAACTGATCCACTCGAGCCAGCTGAGCGAGAACGCTCCAACTTCGTGCGCGACTTGGTGCAACAGCAAGGGACGACGACAAATTCCCCGTGGGTGTCGCCCAGCCCAATACCGAAACACATCGTACAATTTTGGGACGATAAGCAGCACCTTCCCGACGACGTGTCAGACTGCATGAATTCATGGAGGCAACTTGAAAAAGAAGGATTCACGATTGAGGTGTACGACAAACAAGCGGCGAGCACATTTATCCGAAATCGGCTAGGTGCGCGTTACGAGGAAGCGTTCAAGCTGTGCTATCACCCTTCTATGATGTCGGACTATTTTCGCTATTCTTATGTACTCGCAGAAGGTGGATTTTATATTGATGCCGATGATGTCTACCACGGCGAGCCAATTGGTAGTTTATTTGAAGATAGGCGGATGAAACTTCAGCCGTTCTGCTACGATGTGGAAACGGCCCAGATGGTACCCGCAGGAGAGTTTACTAGACCCGGGACTGATAGTCAGGGGTGGATTTTCTACTTCAATACGACACCTCTTATCGCGCCAAAGCATCATCCCATTGTTGAAAGGGCGCTCATTAACGCGACCCTGTCTTTAGAAGCGGACATATCCAACGGATTACCAGAAGTTCAAGCCACAACTGGACCGGGAAATCTAACTCGATCAATTTTCGAAGTGATTTGCGAGGGCTGTACGTCTGACGCGCTGATGGTTTTGCATGATTGGGAGCTGACATCGACAAGTCAGTGGCCACTGAGCTATCGGAACGACTCAAGAAATTGGAGGCTGTCCAATCAGCAAGCCTTTTGCCAATCCGTCACTAAGAATTTGAAATGAATCTTAACCGCACTCAGTCTGCGGTCCTTCGTTTGGCCTTTCAATTGGGTCATCGATTTCGCGCCATTCTTCCACCGCAAAAATCAAGTACCTTCGGGCAACAACTGCGGAAATCGACGAAGAAGATCGAAAAGATATACGTTATAAACCTTGACCGAGAACCAGAACGATGGTCGCGAGTTAGAACGGAACTTAAGCGGATTCGAGATACTTTTGGCAATGACTTACTTAGTCATACTGAAAGATACCCTGCGGTGGATGCGAGAAGTTTTCAACAGGATCCAACCAAAGATCTGGAAGTGGACCCGTTTTTTACTTTGGCAGATCAACTATTTGTAGAGCCGCAGCCTCAAACACTACCGACACGGTTTGAGCTCGACGCACCCATCCGAATGAGCCGGGCTGAAGTAGCAGTCGCAAAGTCGCACATCGAGGTTTGGAAGAAAATCGCGAAAGGTGCGGAAGATAGTGTCCTAGTTCTGGAAGACGACGTTTGGTTTCATCCAAGCTTCGCCCGTCATCTGGACACCGCTTGGAAGGAAATTGCATCAAACGGGAATAGCCTTGCTGGCTTTGATCTACTTTATGTTTCGTACAAGGAGGCGACGCACGGAGCTCCCAAGACGTTTGTATCTAGGAACGTGTTCAGGCCGGATCGTGGGCTTTGGTTCCTGTCCGGTTACATCCTTTCGCGGCAAGGAGCCGACAAGCTGCTCCGCTCGCTGCCTTGTCGAGGTCCTGTCGACCTTTGGATCAACCAACAGTTTGGCGCGTTGGACGTGTACGCCACCAAGAGTCCCATTGTTCGTCAAAGAGCTGACTCATTCTCAACTAACTCTTACTCAATTCTCCCAGCCCTTACTACGATTGGTGCGATCAACAGTGAAGGCGCTGCACAGTTCAACTCTCGACCAACGCAGCAGCCTGTTTTTTCTTTCGGTCTTCCCAACTCTGGCCAATCGTCTCTTGCAATGGCTTTGTCGATGCTTGGATACCGTTGCTGCAGCGATGTCGACGTGCTGCCGACCAATGAGTTAAGGCATCTGCGCAAAGGAAGTGAAGATCGCGTCTTTAACGCTTACGTCAACGTGGGGCACCTCGAATCTATGATCCAAGAGATTCGCACCAAGTATCCCGATGCCAAGTTCATCTTAACTGTAAAATCCGAAATTACCGCCAGCGAAAAACTTCAAGACATTCTGCGGAGCCTTGAAGGTGCGGATGTTTTAGAACTCGATACTCACAGTGAAACAGCATGGCGGGATCTCTGCGAATTCCTCAGGTGTGTTCCGCCATTTTGCTCCTTCCCAAATTTGGAAGATCTAGGACAGAGGCCTGTCGTCGACAACGTTCAGAAGCCAACCGTTTTCCTAACACGCGCGCTACCCAAGTGGGATAGATCTCCTTGGGTTATTGAACCAGATAGGCGCAACTGGTCCGGGATTCGCGTCAAACCACTGAGTAAGAAGGCGATAGAAAGGTGTTTGCTTTCATCCGATGTGGTTGACCCGTTTGACACCAAACACTGGTCCAAGCGGTCAGACACGTTCACTGGAAACGCAGCGTTATTCCGCCCCGAGAACGTAATCGAAGATGATAACGGACACGTTACGCTATTCGTTCGGCAAGAAGAGCTGGGAGTTCGGCGATACAGTGCCGGTGCCATAACAAGCAATGCTGATTTCTGCTTTGGAAGGTTCGAAGCCACTTTTCAGGCATCCAGAGTGCCCGGGACAGTCACCGGGTTCTTTCTTCACCGAAACTCACCACATCAGGAAATTGACATTGAAATTCCGGGCAACGCGCCCCACCGCTTGATCGTCAACGTATTTTACAATCCGGGCGTCGCAGGGTCCCAATTCGACTACGGTTATCGAGGGTCTCCGAGATACATAGAGCTTGGGTTCGACGCTTCAAATCAGATGCACAAGTATGCGATCGAATGGTCGCCCAACGAGATCAGATGGTTTGTAGATGATACACTTGTCCATCAACGCGCGCTTTGGGAACCGACCCCTATCCCTCATTTACCCATGAAGCTGCATCTAAATGCTTGGCCACCGCGTTCATCTCGACTTGCAGGGCGGCTTTCAGCACGTCAACTTCCCGCCAAGTTCCAAATTGACTCCATCCGAATGCAGCCTTGTGGAAGTAAGTTTTTTGACCAAAAAATCAATGCGCCGGTGATCTCCCAAAACTCAGATAAGTGTCGAGATTCAAGATGAAAATTCTTTCCTACAATCCAGGCCATGACGGCGCATTTGCATACATTGAGGACGGGCGTTTAAGGTTCTCGATCGAAGCGGAGAAAAACTCCAGGTTCCGGCACTCACCGATATCTGTGCCCGATACTTTCGACGTGATGAGTGAACTTAATTCGTTCCCTGACGTACTTTGCCAAGGCGGTTGGTGGCCTGACGGCGCTCCGCGAGCTAGCGAAGTCGTCGCTGGCTATCGCGACAACAATAGCGCTGAAGTGACGTTAAGTCAGAAGCATTTTTTGGGACGACCCATAAACTTCTTTTCATCGTCTCACGAACGTTCGCATCTCCTTTGCGCGTTTGGAATGTCGCACTTACCTAAGGGTAGTCCTTGTTATGTGCTGCTTTGGGAAGGAGTCATTGGGGCTTTCTACGAAATTGATGCCGAGCTCAACATAAAGAAGATAGCGGAAGTGCTACCAGAGCCGGGCCATCGTTATGCTTTGCTCTATGCATTGGCTGATCCGACTTTCGACAAGACTATGGCCGAATACTCCAGACTATCCGACGCAGGGAAACTGATGGCACTCGCATCATTTTCAAACAGAGATCAAGCTTCGAGCGAAGAAGAGGAAATTGTGTCATTCTTGTTGCAGGACTGCGAGCATTTGAAACCTAAAGACTGCGAAGCGTTGAAGGATCTGAGCCACTACAACGTGGGTTTAGATGACCAAGAATTTCGGAACTTTGCTGGCATCTTCAGCGATCGTCTTTTCAACCGATTTGCTCAGTTTGCAGAAGACAAGCTTAAGAGAAAGAAGCCCCTACTAATTGTGGGCGGCTGCGGGCTGAACTGCGACTGGAACACCAAATGGAAAGAGACTGGACTGTTCAGTGACGTATTTGTTCCGCCTGTGGCGAACGATTCCGGTTCGGCAATTGGTACAGCCATCGATGCACAGTTCCACCTCACGGGCGACCCAAAGATTGAGTGGAGCGTTTATTCTGGACAACATTTCGTGACCGACGAAAGTGTGAACACCGCCGAGTTCGACCAGTTAGATTCGAATGTCGAGACGGTGGCCACACTGCTGGCCAATGATATGATTTTAGGCTGGGTCAGCGGCAGATACGAAATTGGCCCACGCGCTCTTGGGAATCGATCGATCTTGGCGGCGCCTTTCAAAGCTAGCGCTAGGGAGCGGCTGAATGTTATAAAGCAGCGGGAGCAGTTCCGCCCAATCGCTCCTGTTTGTTTAGAAGAAGACGCAAAAAGATGGTTTGGGTGCGCTCACTCGAGCCCCTTCATGCTTTACACCTACCGAGCTTTGACAAATGAGCTTCCAGCGGTGACCCACGTGAACCAAACAGCGCGCCTTCAAACGGTGTCGGAGCGAAGCAATCCGAGACTTAACGAGTTGCTGACTGCATTCAAAAATCTCACCGGGTATGGAGTATTGTGCAATACGTCTTTGAATTTTAAGACTAAGGGCTTCATCAATAGGATGTCTGATCTTTCAGCATATGCCTTACAGCACAAAATTGACGGGTTCGTCGTCGAAGGGCGCGTGTACATGAGAAAAACATCGAAAAGGTATCAAGAATACCGAAGCCAAAAAACTGACCCGGAGCGACGGAGCTTCTCCAAGGCTACCTAGTGTTAGCCTCCGGACGTTCGTTCTCGCTCATGCAGCGTGTGGCGGCAATGCGGACTGCGACCGCAGCATCTTGAAGAGGCGGTCAATGTCGACTCTGGGCCGCGACCGAGAGGGTCGGTGTAGACACAGCGAACGCGTAGAGTGTTCACATTGCTTAAAAGTTTCGAATCTGTTTCTCTTTCGAAATCTCGTGTGGAGTTACGAAGTTTGCCAACGCGTTCTAGAAGCCATCAGTTAGAGGATTTATCAATCCGCGAATTCGAACGTTTGTTGCCTGATGCATGGGTACTTCGCCGGAAAGACAAAGACTACGGCGTAGACTTGGAGGTCGAAGTTTTCGACGACCATGGAAGGTCTACAGGGCTCATGTTCTTCGTACAACTCAAAGCTACTGACGACATCACCAAAGCGCAGTCGGTTCCGATGAAGGTTGACCGTCTCGAGTATTTGGCGTCCTTGGATGCGCCTTCAATGGTAGTCCGCTACTGTGAACCCAATAAGACGTTCCATTGGCTATGGTTGCCAGAAATCTATGCACGTAATGCCCCACCGAAGACAGACACCATGACTATCAGGTTCAAGCTTACGGATGGATGGGATGACGACACGGTGGACGGAATTCCCGAGACTCTACGAACCTTTCGCACTTTGCGGACACGCTCTCGCAGCATTCCTTTCGGGTTTGATGTTCACTGTGATCCAACTCAATCGAACGCCGCTTTTGCACTGAATGTGGCAGTCAGCGAAATTGTAGGGATTTCATCCCGCTTTACTACCAACTGTAACCCCGGAATCTGCTTGCCCCTGCGCATTTCGTTGAAGGGTGAAATCCTGCGGGTTTCGATAGATTCCATCGCGTCGATCTCCATTGCAATTGATCCCTCTGATCAAGATGAGACGATGCAGATCCTCAGCTATGTGATCGCTTGCATGGCGCATCGTTCGAACTTCAATGAGCATCTGCATGATTTGGCAGATTTTTTTGCACGTGAGAAACTTTCTTGTGAAAGTAGGGAGCTTGCCTCTGTTGTTGCGTCCAGTGTTGTTGACCATTGTGAAATCGCTGCAACCCTTGCAAGCATTAATGGGATTCATGAAAGGCAAGACGATAACTATTCTCGCTACATCCATGCCCTACTTAGTTGCCCCGCACCACACGAGAAAAAACTTTCGGCATTGCAACGTTTCTATCAGGATGCCATCGATGCACACGCCACTCGATCAGTGCGCGAACAGGCTGTCATTCACTACTCTTTTGGAAATTCACTGCGGGTTGCATTCGAATACCAGGCTGCGCTCAAGCAGTATAACTTAGCACGACGCAAGTACCCCGAGTATCTCAGAAAGGGTTACTTTTTGGCAGAATTGGGGGCCACGCTCTATTTCTTGCAGCGGTATCGTCTTTCATCAACGATCTACGAAGCGGCCCATGCGATTGAAGCAAGCGCGCAAACTGCAATCTGTGCAGGGGACGCCTACTTGTTCAGGGGCCAACCCGAAAAGGCCGAAGAATACTATAATGAGGCTTCAAACTCCGACAACCAATTCGAAGCCACTGAGGGGAATATCAAGGCTCATGCTGCAAGTTGGCTTGTCGAGTTCCTGAAGCAAAACAATCACGATCCAAACGTATTACTAACCAAACCGGAGTTCTGGTCCAATGTAATGCAGCAAGCGCTTGATGGTGAGCACTATGAGCAAGCCTTTTGTGCGTCGATAATTTTGAGCTACCTATTGGAAAACGATCCAGCAGCATGGACGGATGCAATCCAAATTTCGTTCCGATTAATGATGGAAGGCAGCGAACCTTCCATATTAGTATCGACACTGTCATGTGCAGTACAGCGATGCGGGTACCAGGCATATGTCCATTTCAGAGGGATTCTTGTCAACAATGGATCCCCAAAAGACGTTGTGCACATGCTAGATCAAATCGCGAAAACCTTACACGACGACCGAGCTTCCGTTGAGCAACCTTCGACGGTTATGCGCCTCATCGATCCACCACTATTTGATAAAGCACTGCGATAGGAGTGTAGCGAGGGCTAGTGCCGACTTAGTCTGGGATGCAGTCATCGGTTCAGCTAAATTGCTACGTTCCGTTGCCAGTGTCCGCTTTGGGAAAGCTGCAGCGCGGCGGAGATTGCAGCCGCCAAGGTCCGGTATGGGCCGCTCTTTGCGACACGCGATGCGTAACACTGCCACATTGAGCCGATAGTCAGGAAGCACTGATACAAGGGAGAGCCAACATGGATCAGGAAGTTCACATCCGAATAGGGCATCTGCGGGTTCAAACCAATTCTTTCCTCGAAGAAGTCTCAAGTTTCGTTCAACCCGCAGTCTTTTATCAAGAAGACCCAGATGGCATCGGACTAGACTCAAATTCGAAAGGCACGGTTTTTCTTTTGAGATATAGGTCGCTGAACTACGCAATCTGTACGCGCCATCAGTTTAGGAATGACAATGCCCCTGGTGATCTTCCTGATCATTTTTCGCTGTTGTTAGGAACTAAAAACTTAGGACATTCGCCCGACGATGCGCAATTTGTCTCTGCAGGGGGTTCCGACTCTCTATCTGACATTTTCGTGGCCACTTACCGAGACGAACGTGACGGTGTCGATGTCACGAAACACTTCGGCCCTTTTGAACTCATCGCCGACCATCAAAGTAAGTGCATTAGGTACTTCACTGTCGGTTTACCCACGGATCAGCGCTCTATGGATCTGCAATGGGATGATGAAACTTGCTCATATGATACCGAGCACAAGCTTCGATATTCGTTTCTTTACCTTGAACCAGTGGTTGGAGAACCAATGGATCTGGAGCACCGCATTGCAATGTGCCTTTCGGGTTCTTCAAAAAATCACCAAATTGAACCTGATGGTCTTAGCGGTTCCCCTGTCTTCGGAATACTACAAACCGAAATTGAAACTTTCTCGATCGTTTTTGTTGGTTTCATCACTCATGGCCGTTGCCTTAGTAAAGTTACCGCAGATCGTCCTCAACGATTTTTGGTGTACCCAGTAGAACCTATCCGAAAGGTCCTTGATGCAATAGTAGATGGAAAATCTGAAGCTTAACGGCAGTCGTTGGGCGTAGATAGCTGGAATGTCAGCGGCGAAGTTCTGAGGGCATGCTGTACGGCACGCCAAAGTCTGCTTTGAAGAAGCTGCACCGCAGCGTAAACTATCTCCGCCAAGGTCCGCTTAGGGCCGGAACCGGCAGCATTCACGAGGGGCGGATTTCTGATTTTCGCGACGCTTTGCACAAATGTCTGCCATGCGCAGATATTTGCCCCTTAGGGCGTAACTGGAACGAGGCTATCGCGCGGCGGCGTCTCTTATCTGCAATTCGACCACCTTCGTTTCAATGCCGGTGTAGGCGTAAAGTGATCGCGCCAACCGCGCAGCTCCTTTGTCACAAGTAATAAAAACTGGGCAGCGTGCGGCGTTCTCGATGTGAACCCCGTCACGGAACTGCCCTCGAAAATACTGCATCCGGCTTTCGGTATTGCCTTTCTTAACGCGCCGATCTCTAACCAGCCCACACATGAATAGCATGAATGCCAACCCGGCAAGTTCGCCAGTCTTGCGGCTCTCTGGGTTACTCCAGAAACCTTTCGGATACTGGCTCTGAACGGCTTCCCTATCTCGATCCTCAAGGCAGGAGAGCACGAAGGAAACAGCCTTTTCGTCTGGAACTTCATCCAATTGCGCGTAGTTTGCGGGAAGGCGTTCCTTCAATTTAATCCAAGCAGTTTCCCATTCGTCTCGGAACTGCTCGAAAAACATGCTCTCTATGAGTCTGCCCATCTCGCCCTCAGCTGCGGACAGTGCATGTTTCGCTTGTCCTCCGAGTTCCGACCCAAGCACATCCCAATCGACATCACGTTGAATGGTTTCCCAGAAATCCGCCATCTCGGCCGCCATCTCAGCTTTCAGCCTTTGTGCCTCGGTCTTACCCAACCACCCGCTGGCGAAATGCATTACGTGGAGCAAATTCTCTATCAACCGTTTTGCGTGATGGGTCGTGTCCTCCGGTTCCAATAATAACTCCCGCGCCCTCCCCAGTAACAGGGTGGATTGCTGATCACAGGCATTCTCGAACTCCATCAAATACACAGGCAACTCCTCCATTACCTCAACAAACTGTTCTGGCTGGGAGGAGGCACGGCATTCATCGACGTGTGTCATGGAAAATACAAAGACAGCGTTCCTCTCTTGCAGCTTGCTCAGCACTCCAACCAGTTCTTCTTTGGCGCTCTTACCTTCGCGTAGGTGGCTAAGGATGTTTTGGTCTATGTAGACGGGTGTAGGGTCGTCGGGGGAATTCATGTCATAATCCAACTCAGGATAAATAATATTCGATGGGATTTGATATACCAGAAGGACCGACGTTTCGCGGAAAGGAAAATACCAATTAATGCCGCTGCTGTGGGCTGGAAGCGGTCGATTGACACGTTTCGCATGCCCGCCGGCCAACTAAAATGCTGCACAACGTGTCGAATGGCTGGTTCGGTGAAGCTGCAACGCAGAATCTGGCCAGTCGCCGAAAGGCCGGACAGGGCCGTTCTCGCTGCCATTGTGGGTCATGTAAACTTAACGCTGCCAGAGATCTTGGCGCCCCTAAGGGCGCACTTATGCAAAGCCAACTCCTGCGGTGTTGAGATTTGCCAAAACTGGTCCCTAAAGACTCCCTGTTGAAAGACGGCGGACGCGGTGGCCCATATGCGAGGCATCGGCCAGGTTCAGCGCCAGCTAGTGGGGACGCTCACACCAAGAACGATGGGAGATTGCATGGTCAATACAACTATGTCGTGAGGACGATCAAACACAGTGCCAAGTGCTCCGCCACCGCAGGAGATCGACGGGCTGGCGCCCGCTCACCCCAGCCCTGACAGTTTCAAACTCTTATTGATCCGCCTGCCATCCTGGCAGGTCCGAGAAAACCGGCAAGCGCCGCCCCAAGGCGTCGGTTCCGGTCGAGAATTCCGGTTCCTCCCACGCGGACGAGCCGCGCGGTTCCCTCCCAAATTCACGCCCTCCACCCGGATGTCACGGCCCCGCCAGGCCGCAGGCAGGGCTTTGCCCTTACCTGCTCTGCCGTCCGGAATGCATGGGCATTCCAAACAACAGAACAGGAAGGCCCGCCCATTGGCGGAAAAGGGGGAAGAGACCCGGCCCGCGTCACTCGAAGGAGGGTCACAAATGACCGCAGAGAAGTTTGATGTTTATTCCCATGTCACCAATCAGATTGTCGCGCAGATCGAGGCGGGAACACCGCCCTGGCGCAAGCCATGGACCGGCGGAGGGGCAGGGGTCAGCTTGCCGGAACGGTTCAACGGTGAAGCCTATCGGGGCATCAACATCCTGATGCTTTGGGCGACAGCGATGGCAATGGACTACAGCTCAGCTCGTTGGATGACGTTCAATCAGGCTAAGCAATTGGGGGGCCATGTCCGCAAGGGTGAGAAATCCGCGACGGTCGTGAAATACGGCACTGTGGAGCGCGAGGATGAGAACGGCGAGGAGCGTCAGGTTCCCTATGCCCGTGCCTATCGTGTTTTCAATGCCGATCAGATCGAAGGTTTGCCCGCCGAATTCTATATCCTGCCCGATCCGCCCCGCGATCTTGGCACGGTTGCCGATCCCACGTTGGAGGCCTTCTTTGCCGCGACCGGCGCGCAGATCGACGTGACCGAGGAGCCGCGCGCCTACTACAACATCAAGACTGACCGCATTCATATGCCGCCGATTGGCACGTTTTATCGGGCGGCTGGATATTTTGGCACCTTGGCCCATGAGACAATCCACTGGACAGGGGCGACAAAGCGACTGGACCGTTTGGGCCGGTTCAATGATCGCAAGGCCTACGCCTTCGAAGAGCTGGTCGCCGAAATCGGAAACTGCATGCTTTGTGCGCAGATCGGGGTGGAGCCTGAATTCGACCAGAGCGCGGCCTATATCGAAGGATGGCTTGAGGCGATGAAGGAAGACAGCCGCGCGATATTCCGCGCTGTGTCCGAGGCGCAGAAGGCCGTGGATTACATCATGGAGCGCACCGCGCAGGCCGACCGGATGGCCGCAGAGTAGCAGCCCGTACCGTTGAAATGATCAAGGCCCCCGTCAGCAGGCGGGGGCCTTTTTGCGTCGTGGGGTGATCGTGGGCGGGGCGGTTTCAGGGTGACCTGTCGGCGGGCAACCTGAAGGCCACCCGCCGACAGGCCCGGCGCTTCGCGCGGACGGGCATGCGATGCCCTGCATGAAGATACCATCATGCGTCATGACTGACGCGCTCCACGACCTGTTGCCAGTGTTGCAGAATGTCTGGATTATTATCCCACCACTTGCACAAGCGTGCAGTCGTCATAATGGCTTCAGCCGCACGTTCGCGCTCTGGTTCGAACGGACCTTTGCAATTGATAGGCGGAGTAGGAAGTTGCAGGGCGAGCGTTCCTACTCGACCCACTTGCCGTAGAGCGATCCCGGTGTTTTCGAGTCCTCCCGCGCGTTGGATTTCGGTAATATGCCATCCCCACTTGGGTATCATCAGCTTTACGTTCGCCTCTACGAATTGAAGAAATACCTTCGGTTTTGGTAATCCGGCGTGCAAAGTAAGGCTCTTCGGAACATCAAGGTGAACCGTGTGCGATCCCTTGTTCCGGTCGCGCTTCTTCTCTGTGATCTGAGGTGCAATTCTGGCACGTAGCGCGCCGAAGCTTTGAAAGAATGCGGTTTGTACATCGCTTGGGTTCTCAGGGGGGACTTCTGCTTGATCTATCGCTGCCGCCAGCAAATCGTAATCCGGCCCAGAGAATTCAGACAGAAGGCTTTCGTAGGACAGAGTTTTGTCAAACATCGCCGCCTTCACCGATTTTCTGAGATAGGACCTGGGTGCCAGCAAGACCGTGGTTCCACTGTAACCGGCACCTGACCTCACGTAGCGTTCTGGCTGAGCAACACCGTTCACATGCGACCAATATGCACTGATCTTGTTTTCGATCAGCAGGCGCTCTGAGGAAAGGATTACGTCGAGGTCGATTGTGCCGGAATCCTCAAAGTGAACTTGTTGGGTGCCGACGTGATTTGCGACGCCAGAGCCGGACAGTCCCAAACATTCACGGACTCTGTTGCAAAACTCTGGCGACGTTTGAAACGCCTTCGCGAACAGGTCATCTATTTCTCGCTCCCGGATGCGAAGTTGCCGGTCTTCGGTAGCATGGCCGTGTGTGTGAATATGGTTCATAAATTTATCCTAGATGGTAACGGGCCGAGTTTTAGGCGTGCCATTTCTTGAGAAGGGTTTGTACGTGGCGTTCACTGGCGCTTCTATGTGTGCTCTGAAGCTCGGCCACTTGGCGTGAAAGTTGGGCGGCAGATGTGTCCAGCGCCTCTTCCATGAGGCCATTGTGCAGACTCATTTCCAGGTCGCTAGACGGGCCGCCCTGTGGGAACAGCATTTCGCGGCGAGGTGGCAGATCGGTGTCGTAGCGATCAGAGGCAAACCTCTCTCTTGCGAAGCAACTCACGGCGTTTACAGCGCCGAGCGCCCACTCTCCGTCAAGCCAGTGACGCAGATGAAGTGGCGTAGCCCCCGTGAAAGAGAGATACCACGGTTCGGCCACGACCTCGCCTGGAGCGGCAACAGGATCAGCGTCGAATTCCCACTCTGCCCCTCCCGGGTCGCGAAGCGTTAGACTCTCGGGTATCCAGGTGTCTTCCTCGGGCTGGAGCCGCCAAACTTCGCCCGAACTGAGTGTCACCGTAGGCCAGACATGGCCACCGTCTGCATGGCGAGCGTAGAATAAGCCATTTCCGAGTGCGGGGTCGATTGCGCCATTCACTTGATGTGTTCCAGCCCAGATATCCCCTTCTGGGAAACTAACCTCGACCCTCGGGCGGGACTGGAGTGCCGCGCCGAAGCCACCCCTCCCATCCGGCACGACGCAAAGGTGAATTTCACGATAGTAGGTGAGCTGTCCGCTGGCGCGGGACACGCCCGGAAAACCGGCGGGCACACCGTAAGCCGTCTTGCTGGAAAGGTTCGTAATGCCCATGCCAGGAGGAAGGTGATCGCCCGAGGCAAGCGCGGCAGCGTCCAGTGGACGAAGGACGCCCTCCGGTGCGAGACGGAATCCGGTTTCAACGACGAGATAGGGTATCCGCAGAAGTTCCACGGACGGGTAGGGCACGGCCTCTTCGAAATACTCGCAGTTCGCGTAGTGAGGACTGATCGGGCTATCCAGCCATTGCATGCAGGATACATCCGTGGCGAGCAACCGGTCCTGGATCATCTCCCAACGACAGTTCATGGCTTTGATCGCCGCATAGGCGTTGTCGAGTTCATGTCGGCGCGCAATCTCGGCGCAAAGGCTATTCAGGAGAACAGCAAGGTTCTCGTAGCCGCGGTTGTCTTCCGGCAGCGCCTTGGTGTTGTTGCGGCTATTATGCCAAAGGCTGGTTTGCCGGAGCATGTCCATTTTCCACTGTTCGGGATCAGCCCCGCAGTGGATTGCAGCAATAGTAATGGCGATGAGGTAGGGTTCCAGCCGCTGCGAAGGCTCGCTGCGGGTTTTGTATTGCTTGATGACGCCTTCGGTTACCTCGGAGAACTTCCTTGGTAGAGTGTAGTTGGCGAGCTTGAAGCTCTCGGTGCGGCCGTGAGTGCTGCGCATGGTTTCCAGCACCATGTCCTGGAACCGCTCTTTGTTCAGGCCTTTCGCTTTGGCCTTCTGCCAAGCTTCAGCCAAGTGCAGCGCGGCATGGAGCCGGTCTGTGCGCCTGCCAAGTTTGGCGCCACGCTCGGCTTCCGCCTGCCACCAGCGAAGAGCGGCGAGATCACGTTCGGCTATTTCGGCTCTCTTTGCATCGCGATCATCCACGGCCACGTCCTCCTCGGTTGCTGCGCAGATTGGAGTTGGAACGCAACCGGCGCGTGATGGGGAGAACGGTCACGATACGTGCGCTATCATCGCTCCAGATGACCGCGTAGCGAGCTAAGCTGTCATCGACATTGAGGTGTCGGGCTCGCGTGTACGAAACCCGCAGGCGGCGACAATTATCACCCGCAGCTTCATCCAAGTCGGCATGATCCAGGATCGCTTGAACGAAGGAGTTGCGCAGGCCGCGCTCTTGGCATCGTTGAAGTGCATGTTGTGTCATCATGGCTTGGTTTCCTTGTGCTGGTGGCACCAAGTTGGCAGCTAAAAGCCACTCTGACGAGCCGATATCGGAATATGGGTATAAAAATCTCGGACTGTTGTGTATAAAAATCTCGGACTATAGCGATTTCCAATTGAGACTGCCACGAGGACTCATGTCGATATGACGATCAACGGTCTTGCATGCATGTCAGTCAAAAAACGGTGGATTCCGCTGATGGCACAAACGGTGGTTTTTGTCCCGGCCACAAACCTTGGGCAGAACCTCGCACAAACAACGCAAAGCTGAGAAGAGGGCGGCGATTTAGGTCAGTATTTATGGCCTAAACGGCGTTTTTTGAAAGGAAAATTTTATCCATATCAGGAAGAAAGTTGGGCTAAACCAATTACGCATCATCCCAAACTTGTAGTTGCATTTGTCATTCTGCTGGCGCGCGCTCTTTGACCTCTTCGTTCGATTCATCGGTTGGACTGGGCACCCGCTGCGTCGTCTCCACTGATTTGAGCTGACTTGGTTTTGCCGCCTTTATAAGTTCGACCAAACTTGGCGTTCCCGCCTTTCGGCTCAATAGGAAAACAATTATTACAATTGCGAGAAGCACGGCACCGAGGCCGGTTCCTCTGACGAATCCGAAGTTCATCTCTGCATCACCTACGAGTGTAGAAAAGAACTCTTGCCATGACATCTGTTTTCCTTTGGTGACATAACTCAGCTGGCGTTGTGTCGGGATCGGACGTCGAAGCCCTTGCATGATTCCCTTGTGTTGTATATTTATATTGCCTATGCAACCTATGCAACAAGAATGTACAACTTACTAGGGTCGAAAGCAGTATGGGCGCGTACGTCGATGGGAAAGAGGAAGACACGGTAAAGGAGGCATGCGAGAAGCTTGGAATCTCGCGGAACACTCTCTTGCACTACATATCGCGGGGATATTTAACGCAGCCTCCGGTCACGTACCTTGGTCGCTCTCGCTATCGCTACTTTCCTCAACAGTGGTTTGAAGAAAACGCCCCGAGACTCAAAGCAATGCGCGAAAAATCGGCTCAATACTCAAGTTCACACGAAGATGCTAACGAAAGCGGCCGAGAACAAGCGTACAGAATTGCACCTAGATTTGTTCTCCCAAATGCTGATCGAATGAGAGCTGAGGTGGCAGTCTCGGTGTCAGCACTTGCAGCAGCGTCGAATCTAAGTCGCACCACAGTAATAAAAGTATTGAACGAAACACCTGTCCAAAAAGTCACGTGCGAAAAAATAGTTCTTGGCCTCAAGCGTCTTGGGCAACAAAATGTGTCCTTGGAGGACATCGCCGAGGATACTCCATAGCATTCCCTGACTAGGGTTGGTCTTTCGGGTCAACGTGCCAAAAACGGTCGTTTTTGGGAGGATGTGCGAGAGGGGTTAATTACCGGAATGAGGTCCAAATCATTCGGTTACCAACTGATCGACACTCCTCGATTCCTTAGAAGTCTGGCGCTACTATCGAGGTTATGACCATGGAACCCAGACTTGATATCATTGGCGCAGCGCTCGCAGACCCAAGCCGTTCTCGTATCCTTTGTGAAATGATGGATGGACGTGCATTTACAAATAAAGAGCTGGCCTGCGCCGCAGAAATTTCGGCTCAAACTGCAAGTGTGCATCTCAAGCACCTTCAAGCTGCCGGATTAACATCATCCATCCGGAGTGGCCGTTGTGTCTACCATCGCATCGCAAGCGAAGACGTCGCAGGCGTACTTGAGGCGTTGGCTGGTCTATCCCCCACAGATCACCTGAACCGCGCTAAAAGTCGAAAAATGCCTGAGGCAAATATCATGCGGGCACGCAGTTGCTATAACCATATTGCTGGTAGGCTGGGCGTGTTGATTACTAACCACCTGATCGCATTGGGCGTAATACGGTTAAGGGGCGAGGCCATTGAGATTGACGCTGCTGGTGAAGCGTTTTTCAATAAATTTGGAATCAACATCGCAAGCCTACATGAACCTTCAAAGCCCTTAGTAAAGCTGTGCCTCGACTGGACGGAGCGCAAACACCACCTGTCAGGGCCTTTGGCGACAGCACTTATGAACAAAGCGCTGCAAATGAAATGGATTGAACGACGCTCCGGCAGTAGAGCCCTTGTCGTCACCGAAGTCGGTTACGAAGTTTTCGAACGTGATTTTGGCATTCCTTGCAGCCTAATCGACAGCACCGATGATCCTTATGAGTTCGGTCTTTAACGAACCGTTAGATCACACAGATATTTCAAAGTCGGATACTGCTTGCGTGAAGCATCTGGAGAACACAATGACTCTACCAAACCTTACTACTGAACGGTTCATCCCAGAGCGTGGCTTCCGGATTACTGTTCAGGTCCCCGATCAAAACGCGAAAACTGTCGCTGAGGAAATCCTACGGCAAACCAACCTTCAATACGGTGATTACGATAGTGTGACGTTCAAAACGGTGGCGGGAGTACAACAGTTCAGATCACTTGGAAGCGGTCGAAACGCTGCAACTGACGACATCGTTGAAGTGCCTTGTGTCGAACTTTCGTTCTTCCTTGATGACGATGACGCTTTGCTGGCTAGGGTCATAGAAAGTATTTACGCAGCTCATCCTTACGAAGAGCCCGTTGTATTTGTCGAGGCGTGTTTGCGGACGCGGCACATTCGAGGTTTGGATGAAGATAATCCAAACAGATTCTGGAATTCCGCACCGGCAGATTGGGTTCCCGAAGAGCATCGTTAGATTGGGTGTAATAGGCATAACGCACCCTTCCAAAAACGCTCCTTTTTGGAAGGCACGTGCAGGCGAAGCTAAGGTCCGGTTTGAGCCCATCTCTACCGATGCTGCGCGATGCACGAATGGCAGCTATGGGTGATGATTTGATAAGTTGGATAAGTAGAGATGCCGTCACTGGGCTGAGTCGCTGCCATTTTAGTGGCCGTCATTAGCCCAAAGAAAATGGTCCACGAAACTATACGTTGGCCTTGATGTTTCCATTGAAACGGCTGGGATGCCCCGGTGTGGCCCGTCTAACTTGTCAGTACTCGCAATTGGGACTATTTTTGGCCATCGTTCAAAAAGGATGCACCCGTGACCGCACATAAAGTCGATCCGGCCATTAGGGCCGAACTTGCCCCCACCGGAACCCTACGTGCTGCAATTTACACCGGCAATTTCCTCTTGGTGAATGCGCAGGGTGCCAGTGGTGACCCAACTGGTGTTTCCCCCGATGTTGCAGCCGAAATCGCACGCCGTCTGGGAACACCGCTCAAGCTGGTATTGTATCCCGATCCGGGCCTCCTAGGCGATGCTGCGGCGGCTGGAGAATGGGACATCGGCAACATTGGCGCAGAACCCCAGCGCGCCCAGACAATCGCGTTCTCGAACGCTTATTGCGAGATTGCTTCGACTTATCTCGTCCCCGCAGGTTCTAAAATACAAACCATCGAAGAAGTGGATCGCGCCAACATCCGGATCGCCTCCAAAGGGCTCGCGGCATATGGGTTGTGGCTGGAAAACAACCTGCGACATGCTGAGCTTGTTCGCACGCCCACTGTTGACGCGTCTTTTGACGCCTTTGTCGAGCAAGAGCTAGATGCCTTAGCCGGGATAAGGCCCAGATTGCTATTAGACTTAGCCCGCCTTCCCGGTGCGCGCATTCTGGAGGGTCAGTTCAGCGCCGTTCAGCAATCCGTAGGCACACCGCGAGACCGGCAGGCATCTGCCGCTTGGATTGCCGAGGTCGTCGAAGACCTAAAAGCTTCAGGCTTCGTCTCCGATGCAATCGCAAAGCACAAGGTCAGTGGCCTCAGTGTGGCTCCCATGGCGGAGCTTTGATGGTCGTAAACGGGAGAATGCGGCGGCTATGAACAACTGACTTCATGCGCCCAAGTGTGTTTTTTCTTGATGCACAAGGCACCCCAATCCTTTTCGCTCCGGACACAGCCAAGGGATAGCGGACATCGGGTCTGCTTTGCTCAAGGACCGTTAAGTCCCGCACAGCGGACCTACGGGTCCTTCCAAAAACGGCCGTTTTTGTCCGAACGCTCTGTCCTACCCAGCATCAACCGCTTAGCTAGGACAAAAACCCCCGGCAAAACCTTTGTAGTTTTGGCAGGTTTTTGGCATGGGGACGTCACCGCCTCCCCAATCTTCCAAGACGTGCCAGTTGCGCCAGCATCTGAGACCCGGCCCCGGATGATCCCGACCCAGTTACCTGACCCGTCTGCCCCATCCCCTGCCGGACTGGCATCTGCTGCACACCTAGGTATTGCCGCGCCCTAAGAGCTGCATATTCCGCACCGCTCGCGCCACCGATGAGGTAGCGATTGTAGGCTTGCTGGCTGCCCATGGCGGCGCGGGCGAAACTGTATCCGCCACCGAGGCCCCCGGAGAGGGCAGGCATCATGATGTTGCCGGAGATCGCGCGGACGATAAAGGGCGTTGCGATAATGAAGCCCTTGGCCATGAGCACCATCATGAAGAAGGGGATGAGCGCGCCGATGTTTGAGGCTCCTTCGGGATCGCCTAGTTCACCGATGAGCGCGGAGGAAACGCCTGTGATCGTCGCGAAGACCCCTGCGACCACGATAGGGTAGATGGCGAAGGAGATGAGCGCGGATAACCAGCGCGCGAAATAATCCTTGGTGACCTCGAAGAGGGTCAGGAAAATCATCACCGGGGCGATCCCGATCAGAAGCGCGATCATCAATCGGGAGGCCACGAGGATGAAGGCGGCCAACCCGCCAAGGATCGAGAGCAGAAGCACACCGACGATGTCGAGCATGGCGCCAGCCATCCAGTTCAGCTCGGACCCGGCAGCGTTCAGATAGTCGCCTAGCTCCGCGATCAGCCGGTCGAATTCTTCAGCGAAAGTTCCAGAAGGCCCCGGGCTGCCGCCGCCGACGGAGGCCACCAGCGCACCCGCGATACTGTCGATCCCATAGAGAATGGCAGACGAGAACGCGTTGAACTGCATCCAATTGGTCGCGAATATCCCGATGAGCCCGATCTTGACCGCGAGCCAGAAGGCTGTGTGCCCATCCATGGCCCGGTATTGATAGATCATGTTGATTCCGACGAGGATCACTACCAGCGTTGTCCCCAAAACCAGGAGCGTGCCGACCGTTGCCGCAACCGCACCAAACTGGGTCTCAGCGGCGATGTCGAGATAGGCTTGGGAGGTTTCAACGAAGTAGGTGACGACACTCATCGCGGGGCTGCCTTACCAATTACCTGCGGCGTCGCAGATGGCCTTGGCGGCAGTTCGGGCGGCGTTGGCGCGGCGGTTGTAGCCATCCGAGGCTTCGAGCATTTCCCATCGTTCGTCGCTCGCGTAGCTCTCCCGAAACACGGCCTCGGCCGCGTCCCAGGACGGGAACCGGATCTCGCAATCGCAGCTGCCGGTCTGGACGATGCGCTCGAGATTCTGGGCGCGATAGATGTCCTGAACCAGAACCCGCTGATAGGCTTGGCGCAGGGGGATCTCCTGCATCCACAAGGGTTCGGCGGGCCGGTCCGGACAGACGTCAAAGCTGCGATCGAGGGTTGGCACCAGGTCGCGCTCGGCGAACGCGGGGGTGAACGTCATGCTGAGGCCGAGGGCGAGCGCGGCCGAGGCGAGGCGAAACCGCGTCACTCTCATGCCGCGGTTCCAACGGTTGTTGTTTCGCGCTTCAGGAAGACCGTGTGCCCGACATTGGCAAATTCCGAGGAGCTGATCGACACGACCTCCCAGCCTTCGGCCCCCTTCGCGTTCAGGCTGGCCTGCATGTCGGTGAGACTGGTTTTTCGGGTCATGGGAAAGGACAGGATGTCGTATTCAAATGTCTTCATGGGGAAGTTCCAATATCGGTTGCGCCGGGGAGGTAGAATTCTGTGATGCCGCGTTTGCCGTCATGGCGGCCGGCCTGGATGATCACGTCGATGGAGTTCTCGATGTACTGGATCATGTCGGCATAGGTCATCGGGATTTCGGTCTTCAGTGCTGCGATCGCAAGCCGCTGCACGGCCAGTTGCGGGGTTTCGGCATGAAGCGTGGTCATGGAGCCGCCATGGCCGGTGTTGATGGCTTCCAGAAACGTCATGGCCTCCTTGCCACGCACCTCGCCCAGGATGATCCGGTCGGGGCGCATGCGCAGCGTGGCGGTGAGTAGCACATCGGCGGTCTGGAATTCTGCGTCGCGATTGGCGATGAGGGTCACGGCATTGGGCTGGGTCGGCAGAAGCTCGGCCGCTTCCTCGATGGTGACGATGCGTTCCTCGGCCGGCACATGGGCGAGGATCTTGCGCGCGGCGACGGTCTTGCCGGTGGAGGTGCCGCCCGAGACGATCATGTTGAGTTTGTTCTCGACGCAGAAGGCCAGCGCATCATCAATCAAACCCGCGGCCACCACTGCGCGCAAGGCGCGCTTTTTTTCGACGCGCAGGTCTTCGAGCTTGCGCTCTTTGCCATAGAGAAAATCGAGTGCGATGCCTTCGAGAGGCAGGCTCGAGAAAAACCGAAGGCTGATTGACATGGCCGAGAGCACTGCGGGCGGGGTGATGACCTGTGCGCGGATCGGGCGACCCTTGTAGGTGATCGAGACCGAGACGATGGGGCGGTCCTTGCTCATCGTGGTATTGGCAGAGGAGGCGATCTGGTTGCCGAGGTCCCTGACCTGAACGCCCGTCAGCCTCTGGTCCAGCGCGCGCATGAAGTGATCGCCCTGGAATTCGCCCCAACAGGTCCCGTCGGGGTTGATGCAGATCTCGATGACATCGTCGCGGGCGGCGGCGTCGATCCGGTCGAGGGAGGTTTCGAGATAGCTCAGCGACATGGGCTTAGAATATCTCCAGATCGCGGTCGACCATGACCGTGACGCGGGCGCCCTGGTCGACATAGATGACTGGGCCGATGGAGAGGTAATCGCCAATGACGCTGTCCGTCGCATCTGCCAGATCATCGCCAACGTCTTCGAGAACGTCGGCGGCAGTCTCATCCTGAACCTCGGCGGCGGCGGCACTTGGCGCAGCCGAGATCAGCGAGATCAGGGCGGCCGACCCGAAACGCTCGGCAAAGCGCGTGTCTATGAGACCGGTGACGCCGGAGCGACCCAGTTCATCGCCCCCGAAGGAGCTGATCTGGACGGTCTGGCCCGCGGGCAGGATGATCCGGTCCCAGGCGATAGTCACGCGGCGCTGCGCGATATCGACGCCGGCGCGGTAGCGCCCGATGAGACGGGATCCGCGGGGGATCAAAAGCCTTGCGCCATCGACGCTGTAGACATCCTCGGAAACCACGGCGCGGGTCTGGCCGGGCAGGGAGCTGTCAAGGGCAGTTTCCATGACGGCCTGGATCATGGTGCCCTGGATGATGGTGTTGGAGGGATTGGCGATCACCTCGGCCTGCGTCACGGTTGAGGGCCGCGCTCCGTTCAGCACGAAGTCCGTTACCTCGCCAAAAGTGCGTTCGGTCAGAGCCGTTTCATTCGCTCCGGAGGCACCGCCAAACGCGATGGTGGGCGAGGCGATGCGCCGCTCCTGGAAGGCGCGTTCCTCCGCGGCGCGGCGCTCCAGCTCGGCCATACGCCGGGCTTCTTCCTCGCGGCGCAGTCGCTCTTGCTCGCGTGCGCGCAATTCGTCTTCCGAGGGCCCGGCTGGGGCGGGTTGCGGGCGATTGGCTTCGAGTTGGACCAGCTCCAGATCCATGCGCAATTGCTCGAGGCTGCGATCCCGCGCCGTCAGTTCGTCCTGGAACCGTTGCTGTGCTGCTTCCGAGGCGGCTTGCAGCGCCGCGATCTGAACGGTGAGCGCGTCGATCGCCTCTGCGGCGGCGGTGTCTTCCTCGACGACCGGTTCGGGGGCGTTGCGCAATTCTTCGATCTGGGCCTGCAGCGCGGTGATCTGCGCCAGAAGCTCGGCATTGGGCTCAACAGGGTCTGGCCCGACGAACACAACCTCGGGCTCGGGCGGGGGCAAGGTCTCGATGGCGCCAAAGCCGTCCCCCTCGTTTTGGAAGACGTCCGGGGTGGCCGTCGGCAAGGCTTCCTCTTCGTCGGGCTGTGACAGGAGATAAAGCAGGGCACCACCCACGCCGATGACGAGGACCACGATCAGCGCGAGAAGGGGCGACCGGGGCTGCGCAGCCGTGGGGGCGCGGGCACTGCCTTTCTCAAGGGCGGCGAGGCGTTTTTCCAGCTCGGTGTTCTCAGTATCGCTCATGAGGCGGCCTCCGCAGGCGGGATCGCCTCGATGCAGACCACCTCTTCGCCAAGTCGCAGGACCCATTGGCTGTTTACGCCGCTGACGCGGATCACGCCGTCTTCAGGGGTTTGCGTGTTGACCGTGCGTTCACGGCCTCCCGCGTAGCGGAAGATCGCTGGCACAGGCGCGTTCCGCGGAAACGCGAAATACGTGAAGGTCCCGTCATCCCAGATGCGCGTTGGCGTGAACTCGGTCCGCGCGCTGGCACCGTAATTGTAGTTCGGCGCTTGGGCGGCGATGGCTCGAGTCGGGCGCGCAGCGTCCTCCGGATAGCGGAACTGCACAACGTAGAAGGTCGGGCTGCGGACCTCCTCGACGTTGAAATAGTAGCTCCGCCGGTTCGTGTAAATGGTCACGTTGGTATGGACACCGCGCGCGACGGGCTTGATTGCAAATGCCTGACCACCGGGCACGCCATCGATCTCAAACCCTTCCGTGTCGCCCGCGATAATCGAGCGGATGCTCTCACCCTCTCCAAACTCGATGGTGGTGACGTGGGTGAGCGAGACGTTGAGGCGGTAGACCTGACCTTCTTGATATGTTGCCAGCCGCACACGACTGTCATTTGGACCACCGCGCGGGATGGCTTCGGCAAAGGCAAGGCCGGGCAGCAAAACAAGTAGGGCAGCAACAAAGAACTTATTGATCAACCATGCGTTTCCGGAACGAGGAGCCTCGCCAATACCCCCGCGGCTCAAGCGCTCTCGGGACATTGGCGACAAGGTATTTTGATTTGAATTCCAGAAACGCATTAATTCTCCAATCTGTCGGAGCGGATGGAATATTCGAGGACGGTGAAGCCGAATGGATTGGTCCAGACCTCATCGATGGAGCGGCGGGTCTCCGGGCGGAACTCGAAGAGAAGCGTCGCAGTGAAGAGGCCGGTCTGGGTGCCGTTGATAGATGTCAGACGCTTGCGCAGGCGCACGGTGGCGCGGTTGGTGCCGATCTGGTTGATGCTGAGGATTTCCACGTCGAGCCTGGCATTGGGGCCATAGACGGTCGGTGGATAGTTCTCATTTGCGCTGTTCCAGATCTGGCGCAGCCCGCTCTCGGCGGCCCCGTCCGAGCGGCGCAGGACGCTGCGGATGCGCAGATCGTTGTCGAGCTGGTTGTAGACCTCGCGGTCGGTCACGTAGCGGAAGACCTCCGCCTCGATGATCGCCTGGTTGGCAGTCACCGAGGAAGCGCCCACCGAGGCCTCAGGGAGCGCAAAGCCGGTGGCGGGATCATAGGGGACCACCACGGGCGGCGGGTCGACATCGAGGATCGCGACTGCTGCTGCGCTCAGACAGCCGATGATGCCGAATACAAGGCCTATCAGGCCAAGGCGTTGCCAGAGCCGTTCGCGGCGCAAGGCACCGTAGACCAGTTCTTCCTCGATGATTTCTTGTTCAGTCGCCACCCGTCATGCCTCCGCTCGGCGTTTCGAAATAAGCTGAATCGGTTCTTCGCTGCCTCTCGCTGCGCTCGAACGCGAAAACCGATATTTCGTATTGTGGGTCAATTTCGAAACGCCTTAGTCTGCCCGGAGGTCCGGCAAGGTGAAATCCATGAAGCGCTGCTCTTCGGCGATGGTGGCGGCATCGATCACGCCTCCCGTGCCATCGCCCACGGTCTGGATGGCTTCGAGCTGCCACATGGCGACCAGCGCAATGGCGAGCTCCGCGGTCACGCGCGTGTTGAGATCGATGCTTTCCTTGAGTTCGTCCATGTCGTCGATGAGTCCGACAAGGCGGTCGACCCGCTCGAGCGATTGGCCTGCGTCTTCATAGCTGTTCTGGGCGGCGGCTGAGACGAGTGCGCCGGTTGTGGCCTGCGTCGCCACGCGGTTGGCCCCGGGATTGCCGCTGGTGGCCATTTCCGAGAGGGTGTCATCGTCAAATCCGAGATCGGTCAGTACCCGGTCCATCTGGGTTTCGATCTCGCCCGCGCCGGAGCCCGACAGGCCAGAGAAATCCCCAGTCTTGATCGCCTCAATCGTGGCGAGGATGTCCCCGAACTCCTGGTCGAGCAGACCGTTCAACTCGTCTTCCATTTCCGTCCGGATGATTTCTGGAAGCTCGGCAAGGCGGGTGAGCGCTTCATAGGTTCTTTGCAGCTCCGCGAGTTGGTCCGTGAGAAGGCCGAGCTGTTCACGGAGCTGCGTCAGCTGCTCGTTTTGCAGGATCTCGTCCTCGATCATCTGCCGGAGCTGCTGGATGTTTTGTGCAATGTTCTGGGTATCGACGACGGGCACGCCTTGTGCTGCGGCAGGGGGTAGGGCGCTGAACTGCAAGCCAACGCCAAGTGTCGTGGCCAAAGCTGTCCTCAAGAGCAGATGTCCCATTATTCAATCTCCCTGATCGTAAAATCCATGAACGCGCCTTCGGCCATGCGGACGCTGGCCTGGGCCAGCTCCTCGGCAGAGAGGACTCGGGTGCGTGCAGCCTGAAGCCGGATGCGGGCAGCGACGAGGCGCACGAGTTCGGCGCGGGCATAGGTGTTGAGCGCGACGCTCTCCTGCACGTCCTCGGTTTCGGAAATCCGCTCGACGATGTCCGCAATACGCAAGGCGGCCTGCCTAATCGCCGCAGGGGAATTGTTGCCATAGAAGGCCGCGCCGTGCCCGGTGATTGAGAGGTTCGCATTGGCGAGAAGTGCCGGATCAATCGTGCCGAGCGCTTCGATCCCGCCGATACGGCTCAGGTAGAGATTGTAGCGTTCGGGAATGACCTGAACGTAATGCTGGGTTTCGGCAAAGGGTGGGACGCCGCCATACTCGAAAACCCGGCCGGGTCCGGCGTTATAGGCCGCGAGGGCGTTGATGATGTTGCCATCGAATGTGTTGAGCTGGGTCGCGAGGTAGCGCGCGCCGCCATGTACCTGCAAGTAAGGGCTGTCATAGTATTCCGGGTTGATGCCGAGATCGCTGGCGGTGCCAGGCATGATCTGTGTGAGACCATAGGCGCCGACGGGAGACCGTGCCCCAATCGTAAACCGGCTTTCCTGCCAGATCAGCGCTTGCAGCAGCGCGCGCCATTGGACGGGGGAGAGTCCTGCGCGGCCAACACCCGCAAAGCCGCTGGTCTCCTGGGCGACCCGGATGATGAGCTGCTCGATGTTCTCGGCGGCGTCGCCGAACATCTGCGCACCGCCGGGATTGGGGTCGATGTCGGCATTGCCATAGACCGCCTCGACTGACCGGGCCGGATCCCCGCTGCCGCTTTCCAGTCCCGAGACCATCGCGGGCAAGCCCTGGCCGCCGAAGCTGGTCTGGGCATCGAGGATGCGTTGCAGGGTTTCCAGCTGCTCCCGTTCGATCTCCGCGATGAGTTCGCGCACGGCAAGCTTGTCGGCCTGAACAGCCAAGTCTGCCTCGCGATCGCCTGTCTCGACGATGTCACGCGCGGTCAGCCCACTGTCATTGGTCGGCACGCCTTGAGACAAGCCGAGACCGGGCAGCAGGCAAAACGCGAGGATATGAGGCAGGCTAGACTTCAATGTCGCCCTCCGGGGTGCCAAGGGGCGTGAAGTCACAATCAGGCGCGACGGGTGCCGTGGACGCAAGGAAGGTGAAGCAGTTCGCCTGCGGCTCCCGATACTGGGTGCAGGAGGCCAGCGCGCCGAGCGCAGCCAGGAGCAACAGTTTGGCGTTTCGAGATTGTCTTGAATCGTTTGTTCGCTGCCTCTCGCTGCGCTCGAACGCGAAAAACGATGCGAGATTTTTCGGTGAAATCTCAAAACGCCATATACGGATCATGAAAGCCTCCAGAAGTCTGGGCGTTCGCGGTAGTCGGCGCCGACGAGCGCCTCGCCTTTCTCCATGCCGCCGAGGATCGTGAGCGTGGGCCCAAGGGCGCTCAGATCGGCATCGACGACGATTGAGCCCTGATCGTCGCGGATCAGCGCGAGGCGGCTGTTGCTGCCCGTGTTGAGAAGGACGTCGAGCTCCTTCTCCGTGAGGTTCAGCATCGCGTAATCCGCAGGCTGCGCGCGGATATTGGGCAGCAGGATCTGCGTCGGCACCGCCTCGACGATGGTCTTGCCGGTCCGGGTGCGCTCGAGCTGGCTTGCGTATTGTGTCATCATCACCGCGACGGTGTTCTGCTTGCGCGCGGTCACCAGCCAGTTCGACAGCCGCTCGGCGAAATACGCGTTGTCGAGGGCCTTCCAGGCCTCGTCGATCACGATGATGGTGGGGCGGCGATCCTCGATCTCGCGTTCGACCCGGCGGAAAAGATAGGAGAGAACCGCCATCCGCTCCTTGTCGGCCTCGCTGTCGAGAATACCGGTCAGATCGAAGCCCACCACATCGCCCTTGAGCGAGAACGTGTCCTCGAGGCTCTGCCCGAAGATCCAGCCATAGCGGCCGTCCTCGGTCCACTCGAGCAGGCGCTGGTGCAGATCGCCGCCATCGTCGGTGGATACAAAAAGCGATGCGAAATCCCGCCAGTTCCGCAGGGCCGGATTGGTGGCCTGGGCATTCTGGCGCACCACTTCCTGGATGCGGTTGGTCTGTGCCGGTGTGAGCGGCTTGTCGGCACGGTAGAGCAGGGTTGTGAGCCAATCCGAGAGCCAGGCGGTGCCGCGCGCATCGGTCTCTGTCCAGAGCGGGTTGAGACCCGTGGGCTGGCCGGCGTTCAGGGACGCGTAGCGCCCGCCATTGGCGCGCACCGCCATCTCCATACCAAGACGGTAATCGAAGACGAAGACCCGGGCGCCCGCGCGACGGGCCTGGGTCATCAGGAAGGCCGAAAGCACAGACTTACCTGACCCGGGCCGCCCCATGATCAGGGTATGGCCGCTTGTCGGTTCTTTGTCGGGCGAGCCTTGTTCGTGATAGGAAAACCGGTAGGCGCTTTGCTCCGGGGTGGGCAGATAGGTGATGACCCGGCCCCAAGGGGTAAGTGCTGCAGGTTTGCCAAGTTGCGTCCGGTGAAAGGCCGCAAAATCCGCGAAGTTGCGATTGGTGACGGCGCTGGCACGCACGCGCTTGGGCTGGTTGCCGGGATGCTGGCTGAGGTAATGCGCCTTGGCGGCGACCCGCTCGCCAATCATCTTCACGCCTTCGGTTGCGGCGGCGTTCACGATCTCCGCGCTGAGGGTCTGCAGCTCTTCGAGCGTTTCGCAGAAGAGCGTCACGACCATGTGGTGCTCGCCGAAGCTCTGGCGCTTGGCTTCGAGATCATCGGCGGCGATGTCGAGGGCTTCCATGAGCGAGAGGGCTGCGTCCTGAGAGGCCTGCATCTGGCGCTTTTGCCGCTTGATGCGGCCCGCCATGAGGTTCGAATTGATCGGCGTGAAGGAATGGGTGACGATCATGTCGACCGGCAGGTTCAGCATGTCGAACATGGTGCAGGAGGTGCCTTCGGAGTATTCCCCGATGGTGAAACTCTTGCCGTAGCGATGGCCCACGACGCCCTCGGAAAGCTCGAAATGATCGCCGTGGAACGTCACGCGGGTATTGGCGACGTTGAAGGACAAAAAGCCGTAGGTGTTTGCCGGGTAGAGCGGCAGCTCTGTTCCTGTGTTGAGCGCGCCCAGAAACCCCACCAACTCCCCCGATGCGGCTGACAGCAGGCACGGTTTGAGCTCGGTGAGGCCCGAGAGGAAGACGTTCACGGCCTCGCTGAGGCGCTGCTGGCGTTTGCGGGTCTCCTCTCTCAGGCGGTCCGGCGCGCGGCGTTCTGATCCGGCGTGTGCGGAAGGCGCTGGAGGAATCAGGGCCCCAAGAAGCCCAGTGACCCCGCCCGGTCCTAAGTGCCGTTCTTGCCGCGCAAAGTCAGGCGTTTGTTCCTCGATTTCGATGGTGGAGAAGAATACCGCGCCGATGGTCAGTATCACAGCGCCGTCGAACACCGAGACCGGGGCCGTCCCCATCACCGCCTGCAGATAGGTGACAATGACCTGCGCCGGAACGATCACCGCGAGACTGATCCAGACCGCCCGCATGTCCGTCGTTCGTGGTCGGCCAACCTTCGACGCTTGCGGCATGAACGGCGCGACCAAGGCCTATTCCTCATCCGTGGTGTCGCTTGCGTATCGTTGACTGCGTCAGTCAAAGTGGGGCCGAGTGATTTCAGCCAGTTGCGATTCTCTGGGGTCGCGAGGCCTGCAGAATACGAAACCCTGGAAGAAAATCGCTCAACTTGGTTTTCGGTTCGCCTCTGAATGAGGAAAATACGGATTCGCATCGAACGCAACCGGATCAGGCACCGGAAGGATGGAGTGTTGGATTGCTGGATACTTGGGCTGTCTATAAGGCGCTTTTCGCCTTGCAGAATTTACGACAGTGTCATCGCTCCGTTTATTCTGGTACTTCGGGAGTCTGATCGAGGCTACCCCAAAAAAAGATATGCACGGGGCATCGTGCGACCGCTAAGCGGACTTAGCTTGAACCCAAAATAATGAGGAATGACGATGAAAATACTCTTGGCAACAGATCTTTCCGAACGCAGCGACCGGGCTCTGCGCCGCGCCGTCCTTCTTTGCAAAAAGCTCGGAGGGGAACTTCGAGCGCTGCATGCCGTTGATGACACGCTGCCAAGTGTAATTGCCAAAGAGGTCAAGTCCAATGCGGCATCCTTCCTGCGGGAACAGATAGCGGCGTTGGACGCTAACGTGGCGACGACGGCAAAAGTCGATGTTCGGTTCGGGCATCCGTGGGAAACCATCGTCGAGGCTGCAAATGAAGGCGGGCCTGACCTTGTCGTTATGGGCGTCCATCGCAATCGCGGCATTGCCGACCTTTTTGCCGGAACCACTCTACACCGCGTGGCCCGGGCCATCGATAAACCGGTGCTGGCGGTCAGGCGCGATCCGGTAGGTAACTACCGCAACGTGATTGTCGGTACAGACCTTTCAAAAAGCGCGGCGGCCGCCGCCGAGCTTGCACTGAAGCTCTCCAACCCGGAGGCGCTCAGATTTGTTCAATCATACCATATCCCATTCAAGGGGTTGGTCATGCGAACGGATGGGCGGGGCGACATCTCTGCGCGCGAACGTAAGCAAGTGGAGGACCCGATACGGAAGGATCTGAGCGAATGGATCAAATCCTTGCCGCAAGAACTTCACCGTGTAAGGTCAGAAATCCGTGAAGGCGGGCCGATACGCGTGCTCGAGGACATAGTGCTCCGCAACGACGCCGATCTTCTGGCCATCGGACAGCACAGCCGGTCCGGCCTCGTGGAGGCTTTCCTGGGAAGTGTCGCCAAGGAACTCATGAGTTCGATGCCGACAGATTTGCTGTTGGCACCGGCGCACACCTAGATTGCAGATATGATCCATCGCATTCGAGTTGTGCTGGACTCGCGGTAGGAACGGCGAATCCGGGAATGGATTGAACCTCAAGGCAGATGATGGAAGACACCCACAATCTCAAGTCGCCGCAGACGGACAGTTCCGCAGACAACTGGCATAGCCTGTCAGTCACTGACGCGTTTGCGGCGTTGGACGCAGCGGCTGGCGGTCTCGACACGAGCGAGGCCAATGCCCGCGCAGCGCGTTTTGGGCCTAACAGGTTGCCGGAGCCGCATCGGCCGGGACCGGTCCGGCGCCTCCTCGCGCAGTTTCATAACCTCTTGATCTATGTCCTGATCGGCGCTGCTGCGATCACTGCGGGGTTGGGTCATTTCATCGACACCAGCGTAATCTTGCTGGTGGTTCTGGTGAATGCCGCCATCGGGTTCATCCAGGAGGGCCGCGCCGAAGCGGCGATATCTGCCCTGCACCGGATGCTGGCACCGATGGCCTCGGTGTTGAGAGACGGCAGCCGGACCCGGATCGAAGCCGAGGCTCTGATGCCCGGCGATGTGATCTTTCTGGAGGCCGGGGACAGGGTTCCCGCGGATGCGCGGCTGATTGAGGCACATCACCTCAAGGTACAGGAGGCCATCCTGACCGGGGAATCGGTGGCGGTCGAGAAAGCCACGCATCCCGTTGCGGCCGACGCGCCCCTGGGCGACCGGACCTGCATGGCTTTCAGCAGCACGCTTGTCGTTGCCGGGCAGGGCCGGGCGATCGTTACCGGAACCGGTGCGCGGACGGAAATCGGCCGGATCAGCGGCATGCTCGCCGCCGTCGAACCCCTGACCACGCCGCTTCTGCGCAAGATGGCGTCCTTTGCGCGATGGATCACGGCGCTGATCCTTACATGCGCCGGGCTCTTGCTGGTCTATGGGTTTTTTGTCCAGCATTACGAATTCGAAGAGCTTTTCATGACCGTTGTCGGCCTTTCGGTCGCAGCGATCCCGGAAGGGTTGCCGGCGGTTCTGACCATCACGCTTGCAATCGGCGTGCGCAAAATGGCCGACCGCCACGCCATCGTCCGCCGCCTGCCGGCGATTGAGACGCTGGGCGCATTGACCGTCATCTGTACCGACAAGACCGGCACACTGACCCGCAACGAGATGATGGTGGCCTCGCTGGTCGCAGCGGGCCTACGCTACGGTGTGACCGGAGACGGCTATCTTCCGGAGGGCGAGATCAGACCTTCAGAAACCGGTCCGGAGAGCAAGGAAAATCCGGCGCTTCGGGAAATGCTGATCGCTGGTGCACTTTGCAATGACAGCGCGATTGCGGGGCAAGGCGACGAACGCGTGGTCTCAGGCGACCCGATGGAGGGTGCCCTTCTTGTGTTATCTGAAAAGGCTGGCGAACGGCCCGCCGAGTTACAAGGCAATTGGACCAGACTTGCGACCATTCCCTTTGACGCGGCGCACCGCTTTATGGCGACACTGGATCAGAACGCGGTTGGTGAAGCGCGTATCAATGTCAAAGGTGCGCCTGAAGCCTTGCTGGAACTGTGCACCCAACAGGCCAGCACAACCGGCGGCCATGAGCCGCTTGATCGGGACTTCTGGCATGGCGAGGTCGACCGGATCGCGGTCGATGGCCAAAGGGTCATCGCGCTGGCAGGAAAGCGAGCCGCCGATGGTGCCCGGGCACTCGAAAAGGGCGATCTGGAGAACGGCCTCGTTTTTCTGGGTCTGGTCGGGCTGATCGATCCGCCCCGTTCGGAAGCAATCGAATCCGTCGCCGAATGCCGCCGCGCCGGCATTCAGGTCAAGATGATCACCGGAGATCACGCCGCCACAGCTTCGGCAATCGCGGCGAAGATCGGTCTAGAGGCGCCCGAACGGGTGCTGACCGGCCGGGACATCGACCGGCTCGATGATCCGATGTTGATGCTGGAGGCCCGGATGACAAACGTCTTCGCGCGCACCACGCCCGGGCACAAGCTCCGTCTGGTCAAGGCGCTGCAGGCAGCGAACCAAATTGTCGCAATGACCGGGGATGGGGTGAATGACGCGCCCGCGCTGAAGCGTGCCGATGCGGGGGTGGCCATGGGGATCACCGGGTCGGACGCCGCCAAGGAGGTTGCGGACCTCGTTCTGACCGACGACAATTTCGCCTCGATCGCCGCCGCCGTGCGTGAGGGCCGCACCGTCTATGACAATATCCGGAAAGCGATCAGCTGGACGCTGCCGACGAATGCGGGTGAGGCCTCGGTTGTGATACTGGCTCTGATCATGGGGCTCGCGCTTCCTTTCTCGCCATTGCAAATCCTGTGGATCAACCTTGTCAGCGCTGGCACGCTCGGCGTTGCGCTGGCATTCGAGCGCTCCGAGATCGACTCGATGCGCCGCCCTCCGCACCCTGTCAATGCAGCAGTCCTCGACCGAGATCTTGTCTGGCATGTGGTTCTCGTCTCAGGTCTTTTTTTTGCCGCGATCTATGGAGTTTTCAACTACGCGATCGACCGCGGCGACAGCCTTGAGGAGGCGCGAACGCTCGCCGTTAACACGCTGATCATTCTGAAAATATTCCATCTCTTCTACATACGAAACATCTATACGACCTCCCTGACCTGGGAGGCCGCACGTGGCACCCGCGCTGTCTGGATCAGTGTGACGGTCGTTGCAGCAGCGCAGTTGCTTCTGACCTACGCCCCGCCGATGCAGGCGGTGTTCGACACAAGACCCGCCTCCTTGTTGGATGGGGCCATCATGATCGCGATCGGCGTGGCGTTCTTCGCCATCGTCGAAATGGAGAAACAGATCCGCCTACGGCTTACCGACTATGCAGACGGGTTGAAAGGACGGCAGCTGTGACAAGCATCTTGGCATTTCGCCTCGCACCGAAAAGTGCGAGAACAACCCGCTCACCCAAAGGAAGGAAGGAGTATCTTATTGCCTATGATTTCTATACTTACTGATCTTCACCCCAGATCCGACCGCGTACTCGACCGTTCGGCACTGATCGCAGATGAGTTGTCATCCGACCTCGACATTGTGCACGCCATCAATCCCGACAGTGATTTCGCCGAGGCTACGGCGAAGCTCGAGGCACCGCAGTTTTCCGACGATGACGGCAATCTCCGCACGGCATTGGCCATTAAGAATCCCATCCGCATGCAATGGGTTGGTCTGAGGGGCGCGGCGCCGGATTCGCTGGTCACCTACATCGCGGACAAACGTCCCGACCTGATCATAGTTGGAACCGGCCGCGAATTCACGCTTTCAAAGCTCGCGATCGGCAGCACCGTCGACCGGATCGTGGCACGAGCCTCGCCAGCGATACTGATCGTCAAAAGGCGCCCGACCGGCGCCTACCGCCATTGCGCGGTCGCCTTCGATGGGTCGCCGGAAGCCAGTGAAGCGCTGCGAATGGCTTTACGTGTGGCGCCAACGGCGCGTCTGACAATCGTTCTTACGCATGACGACAGCAGATCCAGCGCGCGTAGCGATGCAGAAATCCGGATACGCAGCCACGTTTCTTCAATTCTTGCGGAATTTGCGGAACGGCCCGCCGAATTCGAACTGGCGCCATCCGACGAGGCGATTGTCGATGCCATGAAACAGGTCGTGGAGAAACTGAACGTTGACCTGGCCGCATTCGGGCGCACCCACAGAAAAGGCCTCGCCAAACTGGTGCAGGGTGGAAATACCTACATGCTGCTTTCGCATCTGACGTGCGACACGCTTATTGGGCGGCAGCCCGAATAACGGGTCGCATCGCCTGCCGGTGCCGTCTGACACCTTGCTGTGGCCGCTTTGAGCCGTGTCCGTGGTTGCCGACGGCACAAAGCCCACTTGCGCCGCCGCGTTTTGCCATCGACACAAACCGCCTGAAGTCCCAAACTTTCATCTGGTAAGACGTGCTGATCGGTCAGGTGCCCCTCACCAAATCGTTCTATCGCGTCGGCACGACAAAGGGATACTCCGCCTTTGTCCAAGCTTGGAAACCGCCTGCCATGTTGATGACATTGGTGTAGCCAAGATTGTGCAGTAGCGCGAGCGCCAGGGCCGACCTGTGGCCCGACTTGCAATACACCCCCATCGCTGTCTGCCTGTCTTCGGGCAGCATCGCCAGCCCCTCTGCGGTGGGCAATTCGGTCAGGCTGACCAGCACAGCGTTTTCGATGACGCCTTCGGCCCATTCCGCTGGTTCCCGCACATCGAGCATGACGATTGGCACGCCGGCGTCAATCGTGGTCTTGAACGCTTCCACGGGCTGAATACCCCATTTCGGCGTCATGGCGGACAGCCCATTGTAGGCGGTCTGCCAGCGGGCGAGTTCGTTCTCGGAAAGCCCGACCGCTGTCCCATCGGCCTGAACCGGTGTCGACAAGGCGATGGCACAGGCTGCCGCCGCAAGTGAATGCCTGAGAATCGAAACCATGATCATTTCTTCCTTTCTGGTTGGTCCCGCCGGTCAATCCGGCGGAACAGTCGCGTTGATATTGGCCGCCGCGCCTTCGGGATCGAGGTCGGCGGGTGACAGATAGAGGTCCGGGTTGTCGTGGCAGCCCGCACAGGTCCGGTTCTGTTCGGTGACCCTGCGGATATTGTGCGGTGCCGCGGTCTTCCAGGTCGGATAGTCGTCAAAATGCGGGAGCAGCCCCGCGCCGAAATGGTCGAAACTGTCGCGCGCCACCGGGTTGCTGCGCAGCGTTACGAAGCCATAGGGGTATCCTTCGGCGGTGTTGCGGCCGATCGTGAGATCGAGCGACTTCGACCCCGCACGGCGGAAATAGGCGCCGTCCTCCTCGCCGGAATGACAGTCAAAGCAACCCTGGTAGGGCTGGGCATGGCAGACCTGGCAGGAGACATCGTCATGGCCGGTCATGTGGGCCGGAACCGAGCGGTTGGGCAGTGCCGCATGACAATCGGTGCACTGCGCGCGGCCTTCCACCTGCCAGCGGGTCTCGTAAAGCGTGCCATCGCCGTGCAGGTCGTTGGTGTGGCAGTCGACGCAATGCATGCCGGCTTCGAAATGCACATCCGCTGCGATCCCCTCGTGGAGGCCCAGATATTCCGCGCCCGCGCGCGAGCCGTGGCAGGAGGCGCAGGTCAAGTCCATCGGCGGGCGGCCAAAGAATTCGTGACCGCTCAACAGCCCGCCACCCACGGCCTGCGGCAGGGTTACGTGGCAGTCCGAGCAATCAGCATGGCAAGAGGCGCAATCGGCCTGCCACATGGGATCGAGGGTGTGAAAATTCTCGTCACCGCTGCGCAGGCGCAAGGCGTGGGCCATGCCGCTCAGCGTGCCGTGCAGGCTGGTTTCGTGGCGTTCCGCCTGATCGGCGTGGCAGGAGGCGCAGGTTGCATTCGCGTCGGTCATCCCTGAGTGGGCCGCCGCTGCATCGGACGCGCTGTCGTCGCCGCCATGGCAGGCCACGCAGCCGATCTGCCCGTGCAGGCTGTCGGGAAAACCGGGGCGCACGAAGGCGTTGAGAAAGGCAGGCCGGCTGGGCGCCGCGGCGCAGCCATCCTCGGGCGGCGCTTCGGGCGGAGTGACCGCGCCCATCAAAAACCCTGCATTGCTGTGGCAGGCGATGCAGGTGCCCGTGACCCTTTCCTCTGCCTGGACGGGGGTCGCGCCGGGGGAGTTGGGAGTGGCGAAAACATCGGCTCCGCCAACTTGTGCCAGATAGGTCGAAAGCTCAGCCATTTCGCATTGCCAGTCGGGCTCGGACTGGGTGCGCCCGGCAGTCGCCGCATTCAGAATACAGGCGGCCACAACCCGTACGTTTGCCGATCTGCGTATGTATTTCGCAGCCCTCCTTGCCGCCGTTGCCCTCGCTTTCGCGGCAGGGCAGGCCCAAGCCGAAGGCAATGCCAATGTTTCGCCGCATCCGATGTTCGTCGAGACAGTTTCGCCGGCCAACCTGCCCACAACCGTTTCGGTCTTCCTCGAAGAGGTCAAGGCAGCCGGCTGGAGCCATCTCGACACGGTCAACATGGCCGGCGTCCTGTCGGCGCGTGGTTTCACGCTTGATCCGGTGCTGATCCTCGAGGTCTGCTCGGGCAAATACAGCGCAGCGCTTCTGGACAGCGACGAGACCCGTTTCGTGGCATCGATGATCCCCTGCCGCGTTGCAATTTACCAGACCAGCGATGACCGCGTCATCATCTCACGGATGAATTCCGCCGCCATGGCCGAGATGATGCCCGGCGAGGTCGCCGAGGTGATGGCCGCCTCGGGCACCGAAGTGGAAGCCATCATCGCCGCAACCTTGGCCCGCCTGAACTGATCACAGGCGACAACAACACCAAAGAACCCGCGGTTCCCTGATCCGCGGGTTCTCGTTTGCGTTCCTGCCGCGGGCTTGATCTGCTCCAGGAACCTCAGGTCAGGGCCGCGCCAAAGTGCCTTTCGGAGCATCTGAACCATGAGGTATCGCTTAACGTGCTGAAATCCTTGATTTCGGGCCATGTTGGGTGAACCGGGTTTTCCGCGGGCGCCACAACGAGGGAATGCCTCCGATCATCGGAAACCCGCCCATGCAACCTGAAGCACGAGCCAGCCCGGTTTCAACCGATTGGCAAGCCAGCGAGTGCGATATGGGCGTGACGTAAAATCGGTTCCGACGATTGGCTGCGCTTGCATTCGATCTTCGCCCTGCCCAAATCCATCTGAGAAACAGAAAGGACTCTGCCATGAAATGTCCCATAGACGGCGCCCAGCTCGTTATGTCCGAGCGGCAGGGAGTAGAGATCGACTATTGTCCAACCTGCCGCGGCGTCTGGCTTGACCGTGGAGAGCTGGACAAGATCGTCGAGTTGTCCCTGCAGCAGGCTCAGCCCGTCCGCTCGATGCCGCAGCCCGACCAGCGCGGTGGCCGCGACTGGGACGGCGACGATGACGATTTCCGCGGTCGCGATCCGCGCCGGAGCAAGCGGAAGTCCTTGCTGGGCGAGCTGTTCGATTTCTGATCGCGGGCGAACATGGCCGGGACGCGGCTAGCGCCACAGCCGCGTCATCGCCGCCAAAAGGTCGGCGCGGCTGATCTGGCCGACCAGGGCACCGTCCTCGACAATCGGGAACCGTCGGAAGGACGAGTCAAGAAATGCCTCTGCCGCCTCGACCACATCCATGTCGGGTGGCAGGGTTTTGACCGGCGAGGTCATGTAATCACGCACCGCACCGCCCCATTGCTGGTAATAGCTGGCATTCAGCGCGGCGCGGAAACAGTCCTTCTTGGTCAGAATCCCCAAAAGCGCCCCGCCCGGACCCAGCACCGGCGCCCCGGACAGGCGGCGGGTCACCAGAATGTCCATCGCGGTCAGGATCTCCAGGTCGGGGTCCAATGTGACGACGTCGCGCACCATGATATCGCGCAGCAACGGCAGGGTCGGCGGGAGCGTCATCGGCCTGCCCCCTTCGCGCAGGGTTTGGCGCAACCCGCGCAGGACCCGGCCCCCGCCCCGCCGCAGGATGCGCTGAGGCGCCGCCCGAGGCCCAGCGTGCCAAGCGCCAGCGCCGCGACGGCGGCAAGAAACACAAGCGGCGCAAGAATCACTGTCCAGGTCATCGCGTCCTCCTCATCCGATCCGGTGTGCCGCAAAGGGCCCGGTTTGCCGGGTCGTGACCGCCCCCGGCTCTCCGATGGCGAAGAATGCCGGTATGCCGCGACCCCGCGCCCAGGCCGGTCCGCGCAAAGGCCCCATTGCCGCAAGCGCGGTCGCCAGCCCGTCGGCGGCCATGGCCGTGGGCGCCAAAACCGTGACCGACAGCAGCCCGTCGCCCACCGGTGCCGCCGCGACCGGGTCGATCAGGTGGCTGATGCGTCGCCCGGCCAGCACATAGGACTGCTCGGCCACGCCCGAGGTGGCCACCGCCAGCCCGCCCGGTTCGATCACCGCAAGAGCCGCGCCATCGGCGGCGAAAGGCCGCGCGACCGCGCTGCGCCAGTTCCGCCCCGCGGGGTGGCGTCCAAGCCCGCGCATTTCACCGCCGAGGTCGAGGAACGCATCCACGACGCCCTCGTGCCTCAGGCTCTCGGCCAGGCGGTCAAGCGCATGGCCCTTGGCAATGCCGCAAAGATCGAGCGTCAACCCGCTCCGCGCCTTGCGCAGCGCCCCCCCCTCCAGCGTCACGCCGCGCCAGTCGGGTGGTCCGTCCCCCGCCACCGGCCCGAACCCGTAGCGCGCAACCAGCGGCCCGACAGTGGGGTCGAAGGCGCCATCGGTCAGCCGCGCCAGGCTCAGCGCCGCCTCGGCCACATGGGTAAGGGACGTGCCGGGGACAAAGGGCCTGTCGGCGGAGGCAGCGTTGAACCGCGAAAGCTCCGAACTGTCGTCCCAGGGCGACATTGCGGCGGTGACATCGGCAAAGACCGCCTCCGCCACGGCTTGCGCCCGCAGCGCCTGTCTTCGGTCGGACACAAGCAGCCGCCAATAGGTGCCGAAGGCCGTGCCTCCCGTCTCGGTCCCCGCATGTGCCAGCGCCGGGACGCCAAGCGCCGCAGGCAGGGCCGCAAGGCCAAGTGCAAAGTCGCGTCGTCCGATCGCCGTCATGGGTCAGCCTCCGAAATCGTCATAGAAAATCTGCCGCCGTTCGACCCCTGTCCGGTCCAGCGCCGCAGTCACGGCGCGGATCATCATCGGCGGGCCGCAAAGATAATACTCGCAGGTCTCGGGCGCAGGGTGGATGTCCAGATGCCGGCGGATCAGCGCCTCGTGCACGAAGCCGGTCTCGCCTGCCCAACCCGCGTTCGCCTCTGTCAGAACGGGAATCCAGGTGAAACTGTCATGCGCCTGCGCCATGGCCTCGTGTTCCTCGGCGTAGAACAGATCGCCCGGGCCACGCGCGCCGTAGAAATATGTGATCCTGCGGCCCGAGCCGCGCGCCAGTTCGTCGGCCACGACGGCCCTGAGCGGTGCCATGCCCACCCCGCCGCCGACAAAGACCATCTCGGCGCCCGTGTCCTGCGCGCGAAACTCGCCAAAGGGGCCGGACAGATCGGCCATGTCGCCGGGTTTCAGGCCAAAGAGCCAGGACGAGACCACACCCGGCGGAGCGCCCTTGGCGTCGGGCGGCGGCAGGGCGAGGCGAATGTTGAAGACGATGCGGCCGGTGTCTTCAGGGCGGTTGGCAACCGAATAGGCACGGGTAACAGGCGCGGCCGATTGCGCCACCAGTCCCGAGGCCGCCCAGCCCGGTTCCGCCATCGGCGTCATGTCGATTTCCGAGAGCGGCAGCCGGAAGGCGGGCGCGTGGACCAGCACGAAATCGCCTGCCACGTAGTCGAAATCCCAACCGTCGGGCAGATCGAACACGATTTCCTTGATCGTCGGTGTAAGCGCCTTGACGGATGCCACGCGCGCGGCATGGGGCTTTGCATCCAGAAAGGCCGGGTCGACCTCAACCTCGAGCGGCTCGCGCAGCCGGATCTGGCAGGCCAGCCGCGCGCCCTTGCGCAGATCGGCGGCCGACAGCCGGCCCGACTCGGTCGCCAGGACCGGTCCGCCGCCGCTGCGCAGATGCACCCGGCACAGCCCGCAGGTGCCCTTGCCGCCGCAGGCCGCGGGCAAGGCCACGCCTTCGGCCACCAGCGCATCCAGCAGCGTCGTGCCGGGGGCACCGGTGATCGTCTGGCCACCGTTGACGCCGATCTCGATCCCGCCTTCGGGTATCAGCCGGCGGCGCACCGCCAGCACTGCCGCTGACAGCGCCAGCACCAGGGCAACGAACAGGAACGTGGCGAGCAGGATCGTGGTCATGGCGCCGCCATCCCGGCAAAGACGGAAAAGCCCATCGACATCAGCCCCGTCACCACGAAGGCCATGCCGACGCCGCGCAGGGCGGGCGGCACATCGGCGTAGACCAGGCGTTCGCGGATCGCCGCCAGTACCATCACTGCCAGCGCCCAGCCGATCCCGCCACCCGCCGCATAGACCACGCTTTCGCCAAAGCCGTAACCACGGTCGGCCATGAACAGGCTGCCTCCGAGGATGGCGCAATTCACCGTCAGAAGCGGCAGGTAGATGCCAAGCGCGCTGAACAGGGCGGGGAAAAACCGGTCGAGCACCATCTCCAGGATTTGTACCGTGGCGGCGATGATGCCGATGAAGGTGATCAGCCGCAGGAACCGCAGATCAACCTCGGCCAGCCCGATCCAGCCCCAGGCCCCCGCGTCGAGCAGGAAAGCATGGACCAGGTTGTTGAGCGGCACCGTCACCATCTGCACCGCGACCACCGCAATGCCCAGACCCGTCGCTGTGCCGACCTTGCGCGATACCGCGAGGAAGGTGCACATGCCCAGAAAGAACGACAGCGCGAGGTTTTCGGCCAGGATCGCGCGGAAGAACAGATCGGTCATGGCCGGCCCTCCGTTCCGCGTGCGGCATAGTCCGGCGCCTCGATCTGCGACGGACGCAGCGCGCGCAAGGCCCAGACCAGCAGCCCCAGCACGATGAAGGCCGAGGGCGCCAGCGCCATGAAGCCCAGCGGTTCGAACCAGCCGCCGTTTTCCACCGTGGGCAGGACGCTGTAGCCCAGCAGATCGCCGGTGCCGAGGATTTCGCGCAGGATCGCCACCACCACCAGCACCAGGCTGTAACCCGCCGCGTTGCCAAGCGCATCGACAAGGCTGGGCCATGGCGGATTGCGCATGGCAAAGGCCTCGGCCCGGCCCAGGATGATGCAATTGGTCACGATCAGGCTGACGAAGATCGACAGGCGCTGGCTGATGTCGAACAGGAAGGCCTGCAGCGCCAGGTCGATCACCATCACCAGCGTGGCGATGATGGTGATCTGCACGATCAGCCGGATTTCCTGGGGAATCAGTCGACGGATCGTCGAGATGATGACGCTGGCCAGCACCAGCACCACCGTCATTGCCGCCGCCATGGTCAGCGCGGTGTCCAGATTCGTCGTGACCGCTAGCGCCGAGCAGATGCCCAGCAGATGGAGCGTCACGGGGTTCTGGTCAACCAGCGGATCGGTCAGCAGGCGACGGGTGCTCATCGGCTGCCCTCCTCTTGGGCAAGACGTTCGAGGAACGGACCGTAGCCCGCAGGGCCCAGCCAGAACCGGGCAGCAAAGCCCACCGCCTGCGCCGAGCGGGTCGCGCCGGTGAGGCCGTCAACCTCATGCGCCGCGGCGGCGCGCCCGCGAACTACGGCGATCGCCAGCGCGCCGGTGTCGTCCACCACCTGGCGGCCGGGCCAGAGCCCCTGCCATTGCGGCGTCTGGATGCGCGCGCCCAGGCCCGGGGTTTCGCCTTGCTCGACGATGTTCAGCGCTGCGACGCTGCGCAGATCGCTCTCAATCGCCAGAAGACCGCGGATCACCGACTGGTAGCCCTGGGCGTGGATCGGCAGGATCACCAGGCGCAGCGCGCCATGTTCGTCCCAGACCAGGTAGACCACGCCGTCATCGGCAATGCGGCCGATCCCGGCGATGTCTTCGTCGGGCGGCAATGCGCGGCTGGTTTCGGGGTCTTGGGCGGCGGCCAGGGCGTCGAAGCCAAGCGCATCACCCGTGGCATCTGCCCCGGTGGCAAGCACGATCCGGCGTGGCTCCAGCGCGGCGGCACCGGCCTCTCCCAGAAGATCGGAGAGCCCCGGAATGGCCTGCAGCATCGCCGCCATCCGGGCCTGACGCTCGGCGTCCCGATGCTCGGCGATGCGCGGCGACAGCGTCACATGGGCGGCCGTCACCGCCAGTGCGCAGATCAATGCAACGGCGCCCGCCACACTCAACGTGCGGCGATCGTTGCGCGTGGTCTCGTTCCCGGTTTCGGTCATTTCTGCCTCAGGCTTTCGATGCGGGCGTGGAGCGCCATCGCGGCGGCATCGACCAAAGGTGCAAAGATCGCCCCCAGCATGAGCGCAAAGACCATGGCGCGGGCACCCGGCGCCGCCGCGCCCGGTTCCAGCAACAGCGCCAGCACCGCGACCAGCGCGCCGGTGGCCCACCGCGCGTGCCGCGCCAGCGGAACCGTTGCGGCGTCGGCGGCCAGAAACCCGAGCGCGAGGATCACAAGCCCATTCCAGCAATAGGTCTCCGGCGCGCTGCCGGACAACAGTGCGGCGGCTACCAGCACCGCCGCGCCGCCCGCCACCACGCGCAAATCCGACAACCCCGTGACCAGCAGCAGCGCCGCCCCGGCCAGCGCCGCCCCGGGCAGGATTTCGACCGGCGGCACGCCGGCGCCGGGGGCCGAGAAATGCACGAACGCCAGACCCACCACAGCCGGATCCAGAAAGCTGTGGCCGCGCCCGCCAAAAATCGCCTCGCCCAGCACCGCGCCAAAGACCGCACCCAGCATCAGATGCAGGACCGGCGTGCCTTCGGGCAACAAGAGAGCGAAGATCGCGGCGGCAAAGACGCCGCCGGTTTCCATCCTGCGTCGCCGGATCAGCGCAAAGACGGCCTGGGCGCCAAGGATACCGGCAGCGGCGTGCAGGAAAGCGCTTGGCAGACCCGCCCAGCCGTCCGAGACCGCCAACGCCACGAAGACCGGCAGCAGCGCCGCCAGCCGCAGGGCGTCGGCCTGACGCAGGCTGCGCGGGCGTGGTAGTCGCAGGGCAAGCGCATTCATCATGCCGCGTCCCAATCCTCCGCGGCCATCCGCAGCGTATCCGACAGAAGCGCCGGGTAATCATGGCCCGACAGACAAACGCGGCGGGCATCCGTCAGATCCTCGGGGCCAAGACTGTAGGCACCAAGCCCGGTCGCGCCCGCGACATCCCCGGCCGCGAGCGCCCGCAGGAACGCCACCGGCGCAGGCAGCGCGGGCAACGCGGCCTCGAGCTGGGCCAGCGGTATGATCGGGCCGCCGGGCGCGCTCCGCCGCGCCTGCGGCGGCTCGCCCGAGAGACGGTCATCGAATCGGCCCACCGATGCGGCAGCGCGCCCGGCGCCCGGCGGTCCCAGCCATTTGCGGTCGTGTTCCCGGCATCCGGGGACTGTCAGCATGTCAACAGGCGTGCCGAGGATCGCGCGGATCACGGTGGGGCCGCCGGTCGCCTCCGCGGCCCAGAGCAGCCGGGTCGGCGGCCCGGCGTCGCCCAGTTGCCAGCGTCCGATCGTCAGCGCCTCCTGCCAGTCCAGAAGCCAGACGGGCCGTTCGGGGGTGGCCGGGCCGAACCGACGCACCAGCGTGCCCAGATGCCCCGCCCCCCTGCGCCCGGAGGGCACGATCCGCAGGCCCGCGGACGCGGCTACCGGTGCCGCGTCCTGGCAGGCCAGAGTGACGCCGCAATCCCCAAGGCGGGACAGAACGCCAAGCCCTTCGCCAAGCGCCGTCTTTTCGTCCGGCGTCAGAATGCCGCCGATTTCGGGTGCCGCCGGATCGCTGAAGAACCCGGTCACGAGAATGGCCGCGGGCGCGGCGCGCGGATCGGCGATGCCGCCGAACGGGCGCGCCCGGATGCCGCACCAGTGACCGGCATCCACCAGTGCGGCGCGCAGCGCCGTCGCATCGGTGGGCAGATCGGGAGGCGCGATATCGACTTGCTGCCCGGCCCCGTCGGCGGCGATGACGACACGGTCGAGGCTGCGCCGCGCGCCGCGCGCGATCTCTGTCACTACGCCCGCAACCGGGCTGGTCAGGCATTTCCAGCCATGACGCCGGTCGCGCACCAGCGCCTGGCGCGGCTCCACCCGCGCGCCGATTTCGACCAGGATCTCGGGGCGCAGATCCACCATGTCCGATCCGCTGAGGATAATCTCCGCTGGCATCGCACTGTCGATTCTAGAAACCACCGGGGACACTCCTGCTGAACGGGCAACCTGGACGCATGGCAACGTCAAGCGCGTGATTTCGAAGCGCAATGTTGCTTTCCGAAATTATCTTCAGAATACTGGGCCATAGCAACCGCAAACGATTCCAAAAGGAGTCTTTCATGTTTCGGCACATTCAATCGCCCGTTCTGGCGGGGTTTCTTTCGGTGTTGGCGTTTTTCGGCACGGCCCAAGTCGCCAAGGCACAGGACAATGTCGAAGCGAACGACCTGGACGCCATCATCGAACAGCTTCACGCGCTGTCTCCGCACGCGGATGCAACCTCATTGTCTTTCACGCGTTGGAATGCGGACGGCCAGGTTTCGGCAACCTGCGCCGGGTGCCACACGACATCCGGCTTTCTGGACCGGATGGGCGCGGACGGTACGGCACGCGGAACCGTCGAGCACCCCGTGCCGATCGGCGAGACGGTGACTTGCGCGGCCTGTCACACTCCCACTGCCGAGCAGATGCTGCCGGTCGCCTTCCCTTCGGGTGCGATATATGACCACGGCCTTGCCTCGGCCAGCTGCCTGAGCTGCCATCAGGGTCGCACCTCCGCCGATACCGTGGCGACCGCGACCGCGGCGATCGAGAGTGACGACACGGTTTCGCCCGATCTGCGCTTCATCAACATCCACTACGCGCCGGCGGCGGTGCTTTTGGGTTCCGAGGCGCGCGGCGGCTTTGAATATCCTGAACGCGACTATGCGGGTCGTTTCGCCCATGTGGAAGGGTTCACCACCTGCACCGACTGCCACAACCCGCATTCCCTTGAGGTTTCCGCCGCGCCATGTGCTGCCTGTCACGGCGATGTCGCATTGGACGCTATCCGGCTGGGCAGCCCCGACATGGACGGTGACGGAGACACCGCCGAAGGCGTATCGGCCGAGATCCACGCCCTGCATGCGGCGCTCGGCACAGCCATCGCCGACTATGCCGCCGCCTATGGCGGGGCCATCGCATATGCCAAGGGGTTCCCGTACTTCTTCAACGATTCCAACGGAAACGGCCTGGTCGATGAGGCCGAGCGCAACCGCGAGAATGCCTATTCAGGCTTTACCCCACGGCTCCTGCGGGCGGCCTATAACTATCAGGTCATTGCCACCGATCCGAGCGCCTGGTCCCACAATGCGCGCTACGCTGGGCAACTCCTGCATGACAGTATTGCCGATCTGGCGAGTACAGGCGCGACGCCCGCTTTGCCCGGAGATCGGCCCTAAGACAGACGTCTCCATTCATGCGCCTTTGTGACGGCACGCCGCAAGTCGTGGGACACCCGAAACCAGGCCAACCTGACTCTGGATGGCAGGCTGCAGCAACGGTGAATTGAGTGCAGTCCCAGTGTGAACATCGAGGTTCTTCGTCAAGACTGACCAAGATGCCGCTCCCGCCTTCCTAAACTCAAGAGACTGTATATATAAGCCGAGAAATCACGGCGCGGGGACGGAATTGAACGAGATCATTACAAGCAATGTCTTCTACGAGATCGCGGCGCTTCTCATGCTCGCGGCCGGTATCGGCTTTGTCGGTTTGCTGCTGCGTCAGCCACTTATCGTAAGCTTTATTGCGGTCGGGATCGTGGCCGGTCCGTCGGTGCTCAATCTCGCGCAATCAGAAGACCAGATCAACCTGCTTGCGCAACTCGGCATTGCCGTGCTGTTGTTTCTCGTCGGGCTGAAGCTCGACATGCGGTTGGTGCGCTCGCTGGGCAAGGTCGCGGTCGTCACCGGTCTCGGGCAGGTCGGTTTCACCTCGGCTATCGGGTTCGTGATCGGTATTGCTCTGGGCTATGACCCGGTCACCTCACTCTACGTCGCCGTCGCGCTCACGTTCTCGTCGACGATCATCATCGTCAAGCTGCTGTCGGACAAGCGCGAGATTGACTCGCTACACGGGCGTGTTGCCCTGGGATTTCTGATCGTTCAGGACATTGTTGTCGTCGTGTCCATGGTGGTTCTGGCCACCATCGGCGTGGGCCAGGCCGGGGAAGGCAGCGGCCTCTTGCAGGTCTTCCTTTCGAGCCTGGCGATGCTGGCCGCCACCGCCGTCTTCATCCGGTATCTTGCCGGACCGCTGACCGATCGGCTTGCGCGGTCGCCGGAATTGCTGGTGTCTTTCGCAATCGGCTGGGCAACGTTGTTCGCCGCGGCGGGCCACTTTTTGGGGCTGGGCAAGGAGCTGGGCGGCCTGTTGGCGGGGTTTTCATTGGCCTCGACGCCGGTACGCGAGGCGATCTCGGCGCGGCTGGCACCGCTGCGAGATTTCTTGCTGCTGTTCTTCTTCATCGCGCTGGGGGCCGGTCTGGACCTTGCCGCCATCGGCGGCAAAGTCGATGCGGCCATCATCTTTTCGCTTTTCGTGCTGATCGGAAACCCGCTGATCGTGCTTGTCATCATGTCGGCGATGGGGTTTCGCCAACGAACCGGGTTTCTCGCGGGCCTGACGGTTGCCCAGATCAGTGAATTTTCGCTGATCTTCCTGGCAATGGGCGTGACGCTGGGCCATGTCATGCCCGACGTGCTGGGCATGGTAACGCTGGTCGGTCTGATCACCATCGCGGCCTCGACTTACATGATCACCTATTCGCATCAGATCCATGCCCGGCTGGACCCCCTCCTGGCCCGGTTCGAACGAAGGGTACTGAATGCCGAAGAGAAGTCCGGTGCGGCAACGAAGGCCGAATTCGACGTGATCGTCTTCGGGATCGGCCGATTCGGATCGGCGTTGGCCCACGGGCTTTGCGATTCCGGCCAGCGCGTTCTGGCGGTCGATTTCGACCCCGAGGCAGTCCGCGAGGCACGGGGGCATGGTTTCGAAGTGATCTATGGCGACGCGACCGATCCGGAATTCCTCGCCCATCTGCCGATTGCCGGAGCCACCTGGGTTGTGTCGGCCTTGCCGCACCACCAGACCGGGCTGAGTCATGTCTCGGCCTTCGAGACCCTGACACGCGCGCTGTCGGAAATGGGCTATCGCGGCGGTGTCGCCGCAACTGCACTGTCACCGCGCGCGCTGGAGGAATACCGCAACGCCGGGGCGGATATTGTCTTTCAACCGTATCGTGACGGCGCGCGCTATGCTGTGCTGTCGCTGCTCGGCACCGGCAATACGGAGGAAGAGAATTGAACCGCGACCTGCTGGTCTTGATCTTCGGCAGCTTTAGCTCGATCTCACGCAGCAGCTTCAAGGCGTCTTCGTCTGAGTGTCGCTTCCTCGCCATACCCAATCCCCACTTGCGGCCGGTGTAGTGGCCCAGTTCCAGGGGGAAAGGGCAAGAGTGCCATGACCCTGATAGGCGAAATCGCGGTCTTCCTTTCCGATCATTGGTGGCATTCTCGGGCTGGTCGGCGCCTGGGGTCTCATTCGGCCGAAGGACACGATGCAACGGCTCCACTCCCCGACAAAGGCGACGACGGCGTCGCTCTAATCGCCCCGGCGACCGGGAAATTCACTTCCAAGGCGTTCGTGTTGGACAAGGTCGGGAAGGGCGAACTCCCGACCACCGGGCGCGATAGCGGCTGGGCGGGCAATGAGGGTCTGGCGCAACGCTTCGAAAACCTGCCAGAATGATCCGGACCAATGCGCTTTGGCGCAGCAACGCAAGGGGGCAAATGCATTGAAAGGACGGGCCCAGCGAAACGCCGGCACCCCTGAAGGCACCGGTCACGCCGACCCAGGGCACCCTGTTTGGCTGCACCGTCTGGTGGTCGGGGTCGTTTCGGCGGTGATGCTGGTCGAAGCGGTGCTTCTGATCGTCCAAGGGCAATGGCTGAGTGTGTTTGTCCTGCTCCTGATCATCATCGCCACCCTTTCACCCACCCGGGTCGGCCGGATGTTCCGGGTCTATATTCCGCTGGATTTCCAGGTGATTGCCACATTGTTTGTCTTCGCGGCCCTTTATCTGGGCGAAACACGCGATTTCTATGAGCGCCAATGGTGGTGGGATCTCGCATTACATTTCACGTCCGGAGTTCTGCTTGGCATCCTCGGCTTCCTGATGGCCTACGTCCTGAACGAGGACGACCGGATCGACCTCCGGTTGCGCCCGGCCTTCATGGCGATCTTCGCCTTTCTCTTTGCATTCTCGATCGGCGCGCTGTGGGAGCTCTTCGAATTTGCCATGGACACGATCTTTGGCATGAACATGCAGAAGCCCAGGTTGGGTGATCCTTCCGGCCTGACCGACACGATGCTGGATCTGGTGGCAGACGCCTTGGGCGCGTTCGTCGTCAGCGTGTACGGTTGGTGGTTCATGAGCAGCCGATCCGTGTCATTCATCGAAAGAATGGTGGTCCGGTTCATTCGGCACAATCCGCAGTTATTTAAGCTGAAACGCACGCCCGACAGCTTTGACAGCGATGAATGATCCGAAACCGGTTTTGAGATCGCCGCCCGTGAAGCCTGGGCAGCCTTGCTCAGTTCGGATTGCCAATTGTCGTACTCATAATTTCAAATGCTTCAAGCGACAGACTGCTTGTTTCTTGTTCCACTCGGGTTTGAATTTAATTCAGTTGGAAATCCACAGCGGAACGGCGCGATTGGGTAAATGGCTGTGAATACCTCGATCAAGCGGACTTTCTGTTTTCGAACGTTCTGCGCCCTCTGAACTGGATCGGATACCTTGTGTTGATCTCTGAGACCGGTCAACGCTTCGACAATGCCTATTGGAAAACACCGCTTTGGCGTGCCTGTTTCAACCTTGGAATGGCTGGCATAATGAAATGCCATCACGTCCATGATTGCGGGCAAGCATGTGGTTTGTTGCGCATAGCGCGGAAACCCAAGGGCAGGCGTTCGCGAACAGGCGGTTCGTGACCTCACGTCCTGGTGGTTCGATTGACCTCGACACCCGCTTGACGGCCCGCTAAAGCGTTAGCGGGTACACGGATCACACGAGTTGACGCCGAAACGCGCCAGACCGGTGAATTTGGTTGCGCGCAAATCGCATTGGGCGGACGCAAGCATCCCGTCAACAGGACAAGGGCAATAGAGGTGGCAAAAGCAGCGGACAAACCGGTCGCGGTCGATCTCGCCCTCCAGGGTGGTGGCGCCCACGGTGCATTTACCTGGGGCGTGCTGGAACGGCTGCTCGATGAAGACTGCATCAACATCGCCGGTATCAGCGGCGCCAGCGCGGGTGCCATGAACGCGGTTGTCCTGGCCCATGGACTGTCGGTTGGCGGGCGCGATGGCGCAAGGCGGGCGCTGTGGGCGTTCTGGAAATCGGTCAGCCGCGCCGCCGGCGGTGGCGCGTTTCCGCTTCAGGCATTCCAGAACCTGTTTGCCCCGTGGCTGCAGAAGCCCCCGGTCCTGCCTTTTCTCGGTGCCGGACAGACCGCACTGTCACCCTACCAGTTCAACCCGCTGAACTACAATCCGCTGCACCGCGTGATCCAGGACCAGATTGACTTTGAAGCGCTGCGTGATCCCGAAGCGCCGCGGCTTTTCGTTTCGGCCACCGATGTGCGCACGGGCAGGCTGCGGCTCTTTCGCAACGCCGATCTGACGGTCGATGCGCTGATGGCCTCGGCCTGTCTGCCGATGCTGTTCCAGGCCGTCGAGATCGGCGAAGACGCTTATTGGGACGGCGGATATGTGGCCAATCCGCCGGTCCTGCCGCTGATTGAGGAAAGCCCGGCTGAGGATCTTATCCTTATCACGGTCAACCCGTCGCAGCGCGATGAGGTGCCACGTCTGCCGCAGGACATCCTCGCGCGGCTGAACGAGATCACCTTCAGCACGAACCTCGTCAGTCAGATGCGCTCGGTCGCGATCCTGAAGCATCAGCTTGAAACCGACCGGACGCCCCCCGACCGTTACAGCCAGACCCTGTTCCGGCAGGTCGAAAAGCTGCGCGCGCACCGAATCCACGACGATGCCATGATGGCCGACAAGGGATCTCATAGCAAGATGAACGCCGAGTGGCGGTTCCTGATCCGGCTGCACGGCATCGGTTACCGGGCTGCCGACACATGGCTGGCCGAACACCGGAGCGATCTCGGCCGCCGGGCCACGCTCGACATCGCCGCGACCTATTGCTGAAAGGACTTCCCATGCTGGACATATTGGGTATTGCCCTGTCCCTTGGCCTGCTCATCTATCTCGCTTACCGGGGGATGAGCGTGCTGATCCTCGCACCTGTGCTGGCGCTTCTTGCAGCGGCGTTCGCCGGTGCGCCGCTACTGGCGACTTTCACGCAGATCTTCATGAAGGCCGCGGGCAATTTCATCGCGCTCCTGTTTCCGCTGTTCCTGCTGGGCGCGGTCTTTGGCAAGATGATGGAGGCCTCGGGATCGGCTGCCGCCATCGCGCACCGTACGACCGAATGGCTTGGGCAAAGCCGCGCGGTGCTGGCCATCGTGCTGGCCTGCGCGCTGTTGACCTATGGCGGCGTGTCGCTTTTCGTCGTGGCCTTTGCCGTCTTTCCGATCGCCATGGCGCTGTTTCGAGAGGCCGGCGTGCCCAAAAGGCTGATTCCGGCCACCATCGCGCTGGGTGCCTTCACCTTCACCATGACCGCCCTGCCCGGCACGCCGGCGATCCAGAACGTCATTCCGATGCCGTTCTTCGGCACCACGCCCTTTGCCGCACCGGGGATCGGCATCATTGCCGGGGTTGTTATGCTGGGCACCGGTCTGCTCTGGCTGGGCTGGCGCGAGGCGCGCGCGCGGGCGGCGGGCGAGGGGTTCATGGCCGCCGAAGAACCCGAGGCAACAGGGCCTGTGCGCCAGGCGATCCGGGAACGTGCCCATGGCGAGGGGTTCGACACCGCCGAATTGCCACCACTGACTGCCCCCCAGGCCACTGACCGGCCCGGATTTGCAGTGGCGGTTCTGCCGGTGATCCTGGTCGTCGCGCTGAACTTCGCGTTTCTCAAACTTGTCATCCCGGCGCTCGATACCGCCTACCTGGCCGAGCCACCTTACGGGCCCGCAACGCTGGGCTCGGTCAAGGGGATGTGGGCGATCATCGCTGCGCTGACGGCCTCGATCCTGGCAGTCTGGGCGCTGAACGCGCGGCGCCTGATGACCCCCGGCAAGACGCTGTCGGACGGGGCCAATGCCTCGGTCGTCCCGATCTTCAACACCGCGGCCCTGGTGGGGTTTGGCGCGGTGATCGCCGCTCTGCCCGCCTTTGCCGTGATCCGGGACGCAATCCTTGGCGTTGCACCTGGCAACCCCCTGATCTCGCTGTCGATTTCGGTCAATGTTCTGGCCGGCATCACCGGTTCTGCCTCTGGCGGCATGGGCATCGCGCTGCAGACGCTGGGCGATACTTATCTGGAAATGGGGGCAGCCGCGGGTATCTCGCCGGAATTGCTGCACCGGGTAACGACAATCGCGACCGGCGGGCTGGATGCGTTGCCGCATAACGGCGCGGTGATCTCGCTGCTGACGATCTGCGGGTTGAGCCACCGCGAGTCCTATGCCGACATCTTTGTGGTTGCGGTGCTGGGACCTATCCTCGCACTTGTCGTCGCGATCCTGCTCGGGACCGTCCTGGGCACGTTCTAGCAACCGGGTCTGTTCGCGGGGCTGAATCTGTCACGGCTTGCCGGTTGTGGTGATCACGGCTGCGCCATGACAACGTGCGCCATCCGAGCAACATAGCAGCGATCGCAAACTTCGAACGCGGAGCCTTGCCGCGATCTTGGCATCAACATCAAGAAGGTCTATCGCATTTGCAGGGAGTTGGGCATGCGGCTCACGAACAGGACGCCGAAAAGGCGGGTGAAAGCGAAGCTGCGCGATGATCACGGCGAAGCCTTCAATGGCAGGGTAGACGACAGTCTTTTCCCTTAATGGCGAGCTTCCGCTACAATTGCGCCTATGCATCTCGCACGCCGTTACGCATATGATCAACCGCAGCAAGCAGACGCGACCCCTTCTCGAAGGCGCACAGCAGAGCAGTCTCAGGAGCCATGTCGGCCCAGAACAATTTCGCAGATTTTTCAATAGTTCAAGGGTTTGACCATGGATGATCATTTCTGTAACGTAGGGGAGCGTGGTGCATCGCAGTCTTGTCACCTTGGGAAATCAAAAAAGAGAACGCTTGAGAACATGAAAACCCTTGCGACAACATCGCGCCTCGTCGCGTTCTCTGCCTTCTGGCTGGCACTGACGGGGGCGGCGGTGGATGCGCTCTACCACGGGCTGCCGGTGGTTCTTCTGGCAACCTGGATCAGCCTTGTGCTGTACCCCGCGGGGCGACCGGGGATTCGCCTGTGGTGGGCAGTCCCCTACGTGCCCCACCTTCTGCTCCGCGGCTTCTGGGGCGGTCTGGATGTCGCGCGGAGGGTCCTTGACCCGCGTCTGCCCGTTCGGCCCGATTGGCGCCGGGTGCCGCTCTTGACGAATATCGCCGAGGTAAATGCCGTTCTCGGCGGGGTCGTCAGCGTTCTGCCTGGCTCGTTGGCCGCGGGGACCCGCAGCGGTGCGCTGGAGGTTCACGTGGTTGACACCGAGGATTTCGACAGGCGCAGCCTGGAGGCGGAGGAACGCCGCGTGCTGCGCCTGTTCGGTGTCCCGGTCCCCGCCCATGAGAGTACGGAAGGCCGCCATGGAAGCAGTTGACCATTTCATGATCGCCGCCGTCCTGTTGCTGCTCACGCTGGCGTTGGCCCTTTTTCGCGCCTGGTTCGGACCGCGGGCGGTCGACCACGTCATGGCTGCGCAGCTGGTCGCAACCAGCGGTGTCGGCGTGGCGCTCACGCTGGGCGCGGCAAAGGGCGACGCCTCGATGCTGGACGCAGCCCTGGTGGCTACGGTGCTTGCCTCGGTGGCAATTCTCGCCTTCGTACGGAATGGCCGCAGCGATGGCGAAGGGCCGAAAGACAAAGAGCCATGACCATCACGGATTACATTATTCCCACGCTACTTTATACAGGTGTGTTCTTCTATGCGGCCGGATCGTTGGGGCTGCTTCGGTTCCGAGATGCCGAGACGAGGCTGCACGCGCTCACCAAAGCCGACAATGTCGGCCTGGGCTTCGTGGCGCTCGCCGCCGCTTTGCACTGGGGCTCGGTCACCGCCGCCGTCAAAATCGCCGCCGTCTGGCTGTTCGCGCTCATGGCCGCGGGCGTGACCGCGCAGCTGATGGCGCGCCGCGCGAAGACTGGCGCCGAACAGGATACGATCGAATGACGCTGGCCTTCGATCTGATCCTCTGTCTGATGATCATCGGCACTGCCGCCTCGGCGCTGCTGATGCGCAACGCGCTGGCAGCGATCGTCTTCTTCATCGTGTTCGGCAATCTGCTCGGTCTGGCATGGCTCGCGATGGACGCGGTCAATGTCGCGATGGCGGAAATCGCCATCGGCGCGGGCGTCACCGGAGTTTTGCTGATCCTGGCGCGGCAACGGCTGATGGCGCTTGGCGACGATCTTGTGTGCGACGAGATGCCCGGCTGGCTCCGCGCTGGCGCATTGGTGGCCTGCGCCGGTTTCGCGGCGCTGGTCGGGGCCGCTGTTCTGAGCGTCGCGCCATCCGACGACCTGGGCGGACCGATCGCCGCGCTGATGCCGTCGCTTGGCATCGAGAACCCGGTGACCGGCGTGCTTCTGGCCTTCCGCGCCTACGATACGTTATTGGAAACCTTTGTCCTGCTGGGCGCCCTGGTCGCGGTCTGGTCGCTTGCCCCGGGCACTGCCTGGCCGCACCCGCCCGCCACGCTGGCATTGACAGAGCGTGAGGGCCACGGCGTGGCCGCGGCCTTCGGGCGGCTGCTCTTGCCCCTGGCGCTGGTCATGGCGGCCTATCTGGTCTGGACCGGGTCGGACCTGCCGGGCGGAGCGTTCCAGGCCGGAACCGTACTTGCCGGCGGTCTTATCATTGCCGTGATCGGCGGCGCGGTCTTGTGGCCGCGCGGCGACAATCGCCTCCTGCGCGTGGCGCTGGTGCTTGGTCCGGCGGTCTTCCTGACTATCGGCCTGGCGGGCATCGCCCTGGGCCGGTTTCTGTTTTATCCTCCGGGCTTCGAGAAGGCACTTATCGTCGCAATCGAATACAGCCTCGCGCTGTCGATCGGCGTTACCCTGGCACTCCAGCTGGCCGGTCCGCCGGTAACGCCGGATCATAAAGGTTGACCGACGCATGGCAATAGTGGAGCATCTTTACCCCCTCACGGGCGCGGTTCTGGTTGGGCTTGGTCTTTATGGCTTTCTGACCCTGCGCCATCCGCTGCGTCAGCTTCTTGCCGTCAACGTGGTAGGCGCCGGGATATTTCTGATCCTGGGAGGCCTTGGGCGCGGCGCCGACTCGACCGATCCGTTCCCGCAGGCGCTGGTGATCACGGGTATCGTCGTCGCCGTTGCTCTCACCGCCTTCGGCGCGGCGCTTATCCTGCGCGTGGCCGAGGACGAGCGCGCGCCGGACGGCACGGCCGCCGACGACACAAACGGGAACCACCCATGAGCCCGCTCGACCTGCTTGTCGCGGCGCCGCTCGCCTTCATGATCGCGGCACTGCTCTCTGGCCCTTGGGGGCGCTGGTGGCTGTTGGCGGCAATCCCGGTCATGGCGGGCCTGACGGTCTGGCTGCTGCTGCTGCCAGAGGGCTCGGGGCATGTGGTCGGCGGCTGGACCCTGCCGCTGGGCGTTCAATTGCGCGCTGATGGGGTAGCACAGCTGATGGTGGCCGCCACGGCCGTCTGCGCTGCGATCGTCGGGCTATATGCGCTTCACGAATTCGCACCCGGTGCGGACCGCTCGGAGACCGCCCACGGCTTTGCCTTCTGGCCGCTCTTCTACCTGTTGTGGGGCGGAGCAAATGCCGGTTTCCTGACCACCGATCTCTTTAACCTCTACATCGCGCTGGAGATGGTCAGCCTGGCAGCGGTGGCGATGGCGGCGATGGGATCGCTGCGGGCCGCTTTGCGCTATTTCGTGATCGCTCTGGTCGGATCACTGGCCTACCTGCTGGGCGTGGCCCTCCTGTTCTCGAACTATGCGACGGTGGATCTGACGCTCCTGGCGGAGATGGCGCGGCCTGACCTTGCGACCAAGACAGCGCTCGCGGTGATGACGGCAGGACTGCTGATCAAGGCTGCAGTCTTTCCACTGCACGGTTGGCTGCCGCCGGCCCATGCCGCCGCCCCCGCCCCCGCCAGCGCCCTGCTTTCCGCGATCGTCGTGAAGGTGGGATTCGTCATCCTGCTTCGCCTTTGGTTCGAGGCCTTCCCGGCCATCATCGCCCCTGCGGGGCTGGAGCTGCTGGGCTGGCTTGGCGCGCTGGCGGTTCTCTACGGCTCGGTCCAGGCGATCCGGCAGGACACCCTGAAAGCCCTGGTGGCCTATTCGACGGTGGCGCAGATCGGCTATCTCCTGCTGGCCTTTCCTCTGGTCGCGACCGCGGCAGGGACCGGCGGAGCCTGGGCCGGGATGACGATCCACGCGACCGCCCACATGCTAGCCAAGGCGGCGATGTTCCTTGCCGCGGGGCTGATGCTCAAGGCCGTGAACGGCCACCACCTGAAAGACCTTCACGGGCTTGCGCGGGCTATGCCGTTGACCGTTGCGGCCTTCGGGCTGGCGGCGGTGTCCCTGATGGGCCTGCCGCCTTCTGCCGGCTTTCTCGCCAAGTTCCTCCTGCTCGAGGCCGCAGTGGAGCAAGGCGCTGTGTTCGCGGCGGCGGTGCTGCTTGTCGGCGGGTTGCTGGCCGCGGTCTATCTTTTCAAGCCGCTGGCCTGGGCCTTCGCCGGAAGCGACACGCCGGTGGTCGTGGCGAAGGCCCCGCTGCGCACCGCCGCACCGCTGGCGCTGGCGCTGCTGGCAGTGTCGCTGGGATTTGCCGGACAGGCGATGGTCGATATCACTGCCGGGTCGCCCTGGGCAGGGCCGCCGGCAACTGAGGCGGAGGACGTCCAATGAACGAATTCCTACCCCTGTTGCTGGTCTTCCTGCCCTTCGTTCCGGCACTGATCAGCTTCGCCCTGCCCGAGCGCATGGCGGTATGGCGCGACGTGATCAACATCAGCTTCGCGCTGGCCAAGCTGGCGCTCGTGGGATTTCTCCTGCTGTCAGTGGAAGACGGTGTGACCACGGAATGGCGTTACGAATTCCTGCAGGGCCACGATTTCATTCTTCGCACCGACGCTTTCGCGTTGCTGTTCATTACCCTCTCGGCCTTCCTGTGGCTGATTGCAACCGTCTACGCGATCGCCTATTTCGGACGCGGCCCTCACCTGGCGCGCTTTTTCGGGTTCTTCAACCTCTGCGTCCTCGCGGCGACCGGCGTGGCCATGTCGGGCACAACGATCACGTTCTTCCTGTTCTACGAGCTCCTGACGCTGGCGACATGGCCGCTGGTCGTCCATAAGGGTGACGAGAAGTCCCTGCGCGCGGGGCGCATCTACCTGATCTATACGCTGGCAGGCAGCGCCGCCTTTCTGGCGGGCATCGTCTGGCTGAAGTCGCTCGTCGGCACGATCGAGTTTACGGCACCGCCTGATCTGTCCGGCATCCCGCGGCTTGAACTTACGCTTATATTCATCCTTTGCATCGGCGGGCTCGGCGTGAAGGCGGCGCTCATCCCGTTCCACGGGTGGTTGCCCGAGGCGATGGCCGCTCCTGCGCCGGTCAGCGCACTGCTGCACGCTGTGGCCGTGGTCAAGGCCGGTGCGTTCGGGATCGTGAGGATGATCTACGACGTCTACGGTATCGACACGGTGTCGGAGCTTGGCCTAGGCACACCGCTTGCCGTGTTGGCTGGAGCGACGATCCTCTACGGTTCGTTCCGCGCCGTGATGCAGACCGACATCAAGAAGCGGCTGGCCTATTCGACGGTCAGCCAGGTCAGCTACATCATTCTCGGGGCCAGCCTGATCGGTCCCTTCGCGATCATCGGCGCGTTGGTGCATCTGGTGCATCAGGGGATCATGAAGATCACTCTCTTCATGTGCGCGGGCGCGCTGGACAACCGGATGGGGATCAAGTCGGTGGCGGATCTCGACGGTGCCGGGCGGGCGATGCCGGTGACAATGGCTGCATTCAGCATCGGCGCGCTCGGCATGATCGGTGTTCCGCCGACGGCAGGCTTCATCTCGAAATGGCACCTCGGGTTGGGCGGGCTGCAATCCGACGCGCCTTGGGTCATCGCCGTTCTGGCGGGATCATCTCTACTGAACGCGCTCTACTTCCTGCCGCTGCTCTACCGCGCTTGGCTGCTTCCGCCATCGGCGAAGCTGGCATCGGTGCGGGAACTGGACGGCGCCTGGAACCGGATGTTGATTCTCCCCGCCGCGATAACCGCCCTAGCCACACTCGCTGCCGGAGCGTTTGCGACCTTCCCGTTCAGCCCTCTGAGCTGGGCCAAGCTGATCGCAGAGAGTGGCTACCTGAAATGACAGTCGCACCCAGCCTTCTTCTGCCGGTCGTGATCCTCTGGCCGATCCTTCTCGCCCTTCTGTGCCTGTTACCGAAGCTGGGGCCGAGGATGCTGTTGGCGCTGCCGCTTGCGCCGCTGCCGGCACTCGCCGCCGTGTTCCTGGCGCCGCGAGACCAAACTTTGAGCGTGACATGGGTCCTTCTCGACGGCGGGCTCCGTCTGACCGAACCGGGAGTGCTTTTTCTGAGCGGCGCCGCGGTGCTGTGGTTCTGGGCCGGAGTCTATGCCCTGCGCTACATGCGCGGCGATCCGCGTGCGCGGACCTTCGCCCTGTTCTGGATGCTTGTTCTTGCGGGAAACCTGGGTGTATTTCTGGCTGCGGATTTGGCGAGCTTCTACGTGTTCTTCGCGCTGGTGTCTCTGGCCGCCTATCCGCTCGTGATCCACGATCGCAAACCCGCGTCGATGCGGGCCGGCGCCGTCTACATCATCCTTGCCGTGATTGGCGAAACCGCGCTGCTGGCCGGTTTTATGATCGGCGCCCATGCGGCAGGCGGCACGATCCTAATCGACGAGATCCGCGACAGCCTCGCCGCCCCACGAGCCGACCCGCTGGTCCTGTGGCTAATGATCGCGGGTTTCGGCATCAAGGCGGGTCTGGTCCCGCTGCATGTCTGGCTGCCGGTGGCACATCCGGCAGCGCCGGTCCCGGCCTCGGCGGTACTTTCTGGCGCCATTGTGAAGGCGGGTATCTTCGGGCTGGTCACGTTTCTGCCCTGGGGCAGTGCTTGGCCGATCAGCGGAACGTTGCTGGCCCTGGCGGGGTTCAGCGGGCTCTTCGCGGCGGCGCTTTACGGGGCGATGCAGGGCAATCCAAAGACCGTGCTGGCCTATTCCACCGTCAGTCAGATGGGGCTTCTGATGGGCGTGATGGGCGCGGCGCTGGCGGCGGGCCTGTCAGCGGCTTCGGTTCTGCCGGCGGTGGCGCTTTATGCGCTGCATCACGGGCTGGCCAAGGGCGCACTGTTCCTGGGTGTCGGCGTTGCCGGCAAGGCCCGGGGTGTGGTGCGAGGCTTGGTGATTGCGGCACTGGCGATGGTCGCCTTGTCTGTGGCGGGGTTGCCGCTGACCGCTGGGGCGCTTACGAAATCGGCAATCAAGGGCTCCGCAGGGGACTTTGGTGCGACGTTAATCGGCCTTTCCGCGCTCACCTCCGGGCTTCTGCTGGCGCGTTTTCTATTTACTCTGCCTAAGGCTGAAAAGGAAGATCGCCTGCCCGGTCTGATGGTTGTGCCGATGGTGGCGCTGGCCGCCGCTGCGCTCGCACTGCCGTGGTCACTTTATGCTGCGGTAACGGGCAAAGCACCCTATGGGACGATCGACTTCTTGGCACTCGGCGTTAGCGCCTGGCCCCTTGGGCTCGCGGCGGTTCTCGTTATCGCCGCGTTGGGAATTGGACTGCGCGCCCCGTCGCTGCCCGAAGGCGACCTGCTCGGCGTGGTTTCGAGGGTCAGCGCCCGTGCGGTCGCCGCGGCTCAAGCCGCCGCATCGGTGCGCGCATCGGAAAAGCCGGTTGAGAACGGGCAGACCTTGCCGGAACTTGCGGAGGGGCTGGAACGGCTGGAGCGGCTGATCAACGACCACACGGCTACCTCGGTCAGCCTGATCCTGATCGCGCTGGGTCTGTTCGCCGCGCTTACCTGACGACCGTCGCCCGGGGACTTCTGTAGATATGTACGGACTCTCGGGACACTTCCTGTAAATTACCCAATCTCGGGTGGAGGAAGTATTCATGACGAACGAAGAACGGGACATTCAACGCAAGCTTTGAGTGCTTCAACATGCCGATCAGATCGTGGCGTATCTGCGTCGGGACGAAATCATCGCTGGTCGCAACCGCGTGCGGCGGCTGAAGGCGAAGATGGTGATCGATCGCCCGAACCAGGTCTGGTATGCGGACATCACCTTCATCCCTGTTCGGCACGGCTTCCTCTATCTCGTGGCAATCATGGATTGGGCGACGCGGAAGGTGCTGAGCTGGCGTCTGTCGAACACCATGCATGCCGACTTCTGCGTCGAAGCGTTGGAGGAAGCCATCGGCAAGTTTGGTCCGTCAGAGATCATGAACGCCGATAGTCATACGATCGGTGCCAGTTCTCGGGTGGTTTGACTCAAACACCGATCGACCATTCGCTGGGTTGGTGCCGCATGGCTTCCCGGCGTGATCTGACTCTCACTCCGATCGACCTGACACGTGTCTTTCTCTGGATTTGTCGATCATCCGGGAACGCCCTGCGGCGAGCTTGTCTCAAAGGTGCGCCGTGACCCAAGAAGGGCCTGACCATCCGGTCTCATGACTGTCCTGTCCCTGCAGTCTTCTAAGCGATTCTCGTTCACGCGCCGCAGGAAAGGATCATCACATGGCCGATTACACCAAAGCATCTCGCGTTGTCGGAGGCGTCGATACCCACAAGGATTTGCACGTGGCGGCCGTTGTCGACCACCGGGATCGCGTTCTCGGTGTCGAAAGCTTTCCCACGACACGACATGGGTACCGCTTGATGCTCGCCTGGATGAGGTCTTTCGGCGATCTGCAGCGCCTCGGCATCGAATGCTCGGGCAGCTATGGCGCAGGATTGCTGCGTTACATGCAGGCGGCTGGTGTCGAGGTTCTGGAGGTCACTGCCCCTGACAAGCATGACCGACACCGCCGCGGAAAGAACTACCACTTCGATGCGGAAAGCGCTGCTCATGCAGCCTTTGCCGAACGTCACACCGTGACACCAATGAGCCGTGATGGAATGGTCGAAAGCCTCCGTGTACTAAGGGTTTGCCGCAAGACCGCAGTTCAGGCGCACCGCATCGCCTTGCAGATGATCCAGACAACGATCGTCTGCGTACCCGACAGATTGCGAGACCCGTTGCGGCAGATGACACCCATGCAGTTGATCCGCACGTTGGCAGCTTGGCGGCCCGATCTCACGGCATATCGGGAGGTCGAAGAAGCGTATCGCATCTCGCTCAAATCGCTGGCACGGCGTTATCTCGAACTGCATGATGAGATCGCCGACCTGGACGACATGATCAAAGCCATCGTCAAGGATCTTGCCCAGAGCTGCTCGAACAGACAGCGATCTGCCTGAACAGCGCGGCGCAACTATTGCTGACGGCTGGCGATAATCCCGAGCGCCTCAAATCCGAAGCGAGCATTGCAGACCTTTGCGGCGTCAGTCCGGTACCCGCATCTTCCGGCAAGACTGTCAGGCACCGGTTGAACAGAGGCGGCGATCGCGCGGCCAACAGCGCTATCCATATTACCGCGATCGGTCGGTTGCGACTGGACTCACGCACCCAGGCCTATGTTGCCAAACGCATCGCTGCCGGCAACTCGAAGCTGGAAGCCATTCGCAGTCTCAAACGCTACATCGCCCGCGAAGTCTGAGGTGATTGGTCACCGCAAGGGCAAGCCAAAGTTACTTCAGCTTCTTTCTAGCAATCTCCACTGCGGGCTTGCCCGCGAACGGATTATCTGACCCGGAAACTTTCGGTTTATCTTGTTTCGGCTTCTTGGCTTCCTTGTTGCCGCGCTTGCCGTGTTTATCGTTTTTCATTGTGGTACCTTTCGAGGGTGGTTGGAGTGATGTCGCAAGAAGCGACAGGTTCAGCTCTGGGAGTCCGGGCCCTGCC
>NZ_LJAL01000015.1 GCF_001419985.1 Loktanella sp. 5RATIMAR09
AGGTCACACGCACAACAATGCAATTCCAAGAGAGTACCATGACTGTAAAACCAAAAATTGCCCTGATTATCGGTTCCACACGCCAGACCCGTTTCGCCGATAAACCCGCCGCCTGGATGCTCAAGCAAGCGCAGGCGCGCGATGATATGGAGGTCGAGCTTGTCGACCTGCGCGACTTTGACCTGCCGCTCTTTGATGAGGCGGCCAGCAATCTGTGGATGCCATCCAGCGATGACCGCGCTGTCAAATGGCAGGACGAGATCGGTGAATTCGACGGCTATATTTTTGTCGTGGCCGAATATAACCGCTCGATCACCGGAGCGCTGAAAAACGCGCTGGATCAGGCCTACAAGGAGTGGAACCGCAAGCCGATGGCGGCAATTGGTTATGGTGCCTTGGGTGCGGCCCGCGCTGTCGAACACCTGCGCACCATCGCTGTCGAATTGCAGATGGTGCCAACCCGCAATGCCGTTCACATTGGCGGCAGTGATTTCTTTGCCGTGCACCCGCTGGGTGCAAACGCCGAAATCGACACAATCGCGGATCACCTGTCGGCCTCTGTAGACGCCACGCTGGGTGATGTCGTCTGGTGGGCCAATGCCACGAAGGCCGCACGCGGCTAGATATCTGGCGCAGGGCGGATCATGAACTGCCCTGCGCCACAACTTTGTCGGAACTACTCGACTGGGTCGATCGCGAATGTGATTTTCGCCTCGGGCGCGATTTCAAAAGGGTCTTCGGCCAGCTCGTGCAGCGTGACCAGTTCAGCAACACCGGGCAAGACAGCGCCCGTATCATCGACGAAAGCAAGGCGCGGGCGATAGGTTTTTCCGCCAATCTCGATTTCGCCTTCATCAAAAAGATAGGCCAATTCGGTCAAAATCCCTTCGACGTTCGCTTTTGCGATATCCTCGGGCATGTTTTCTGCGAAGAGGGGCAGCAACACCTGTGCCATCAGGGCTGTCGTGGATTCAGCAAGGTCTTCATGGCTTGGCACATAATCTGCTGGCAGGTCTGCCCCGATTTTCATCTTCATGATTGGCTCCGGTCTGTTTCGTGTTGCCCCTCTATCATGGGTAGAAAAGACACTTCGTTAAGACAAGCCTTTGTTTTTGGTTCTGTCCCGCAATTAACTGAGCAACAGCCCCGTACAGTCCCGCGCAAGGCGGTCTGCATGTGAATGCGCCCATGCCGCATCGCGGGTGTCAGTGTTAAAGGTTGCGCGGCGCAAAAGGGCGGCTTGGGCTACCTTTGCAGAGATGCGCCATTGCAACACTTCGTCTCCGCGGGCTGTGGGCATGACCGCCTCGACCAGTTCAAGCACCGCGTCGCGCAACTCTTCGGTGTGTTCTGATGCGGGGCCATCAAACATCCACTGATGCTCCATGACCGCAGATAGACGGCCGACGCAGGTGGCAAATGTCTTCAATTGCTCATCAACATCAAGGGGTTGCGCAGAGGGGGAGGAGGCGCTGAAGAGCGCCACTACAAGGGCCAAACGATGTGCAATAGTTTTCATGCCGCTCATACATCAAGCATGGCGGTTAATTTACTGCCTATCAATCGGGCAATTTAAAAACTCTGCATCAGTTGCGCGCGACTAAGCGCGCAACCGAATTTATCCGAGGCTGAGGCTCGCCGCGCTTTCAGGCAGCTCTTCGTCGAAGCAGCGCTGATAAAACTCGGCGACGGTCTGGCGCTCGAGCTCGTCGCATTTGTTGAGGAACGACAAGCGGAAGGCGTAGCCCACATTCTGGAAAATCCGCGTATTTTCCGCCCAGGCCAGAACGGTCCGTGGGGACATGACGGTGGACAAATCACCGTTCATAAAGGCGGTGCGCGTCAGATCGGCGACGGTCACCATCTGGCTGATCGTCTTGCGCCCCTTCTCGGTGTTGAAGTGCGGAGACTTGGACAGGATGATCGCGGCCTCTGCGTCGTGGCTGAGATAGTTCAGCGTCGCGACAAGCGACCAGCGGTCCATCTGCGCTTGGTTGATCTGTTGGGTGCCGTGGTAAAGGCCGGTTGTGTCGCCCAGTCCAACGGTGTTTGCCGTGGCGAAAAGGCGGAAATAGGGGTTTGGCGTGATGATTTCGTTCTGGTCCATCAGCGTCAGCTTACCGTCAGTTTCCAGCACACGCTGGATCACGAACATCACATCGGCACGGCCAGCGTCATATTCATCAAACACGATTGCAACCGGGTTGCGCAGCGCCCATGGCAGAATTCCTTCGTGGAATTCCGTCACCTGCACGCCGTCGCGCAGTTTGATCGCGTCCTTACCAATCAGGTCGATCCGGCTGATGTGGCTATCAAGGTTCACGCGCACACAGGGCCAGTTCAGGCGTGCCGCGACCTGTTCGATGTGGGTCGACTTACCTGTGCCGTGATAGCCCTGGATCATCACGCGACGGTTATAGCCAAAACCCGCAAGGATCGCCAAAGTCGTATCGGGATCAAACTTGTAGGTACTGTCGATTTCAGGCACGCGATCGGTCCGCTCGGCAAAGCCTTTGATGTGCATATCGCTGTCGATACCAAAAACTTCACGGACCGAGATTTCTTCGGTGGGTTTTGCTTGCATGTCAGTCATACCATCCGCCATTTTCGGTGCCTTTATCCTGCGTCAGATCCATTCCAGACCGAGATGCAACATAACGCGCCCCGCTGCAAGGGAAAGGGCGCATTGGTCTGTTGGAGGCGCAAGACTGGACAGATTGGGGACAGGGGCCACGATCATGCCGGATCGCTGTGCGCTTGATTCGCGCCTCGGGGCGCGAAGCCGGATGTGTTTTGCGAGGCAGAGTAAATGGAACCTTAACATCGCAGAGATCAAGGATGCGTAGTTGTTTCCACGAACGGGATTAATTATCCGTATGATAATAATATTGTTCGCAAAATTACCATAAATTCTGCTTTGTTCTTGAAGATTGTGACATTTTATGGCAGTTTTATGCCTATAGATTATGTTGTGGTTGTGACGAATTGCACAGAGCCAGCCCTAAGTTTCTGTGTAAAAAGTCGTCGTATAAAGAGTATGGGGGTCAACGCGATGTTTGCGCGTTTTACGGAACAATTATATCTTACACGGGAACGACGGCCCTATGCTTTGGGCTGCGTTTCAATTGTTGCATTAACGGCGCTTGTGACTGTTTTGGTCATGACGGGGCTTGATGCACCTTACACGCTGCAACTGACAATATCGAACGCCACCTATTGGGTGATCTGCGCGGGCGCGATTGGTGGTGCGGTTGCACTGTATTTCGCGCGTGGCTGGATGGGCGCGCTGGGCACTCTGGGTTTTGCAAGGGCCATCGTGGGCAGCCTCGCGATAGCTGTGATTGCCGCTATCGTGGCCGGAACGCTGATTGAACCTGCTGGTGGTACAATCTACGCACCGCTACTGATGGTGTCGGCGTTCATCGCGAAACCATGGATTGCCGCGATCTGGTTTGCGGGGACGCTTGGCGGGCATTACCTGATGGCATCCGTGCAGGAAAATCAGGATTACGGCTACACACCGCCCACTGGCCGGCTTGCGACCGAAGAGCTGAGCGCATTGTCACGTGCGAATTTGTATCGTCGCAACTGATCTGTTGAACAGCAATGAAACAATGATGAAAGGCGCCTGCGGGCGCCTTTAGTCTTTGTCGCGGAAGTTGCGGCTGACCTTGATCTGATCCCACGCCCAGACAACTTCTGACAGTTGTTCTTCCTGACTGCGGTCGCCGCCATTCATGTCAGGGTGCAGAACCTTGATCAGTGCCTTGTAGGCTTTGCGGATTTCCTGCTTGGACATGTTGTCCTTCGCATCAAGGATCTCGACCGCGCGCCGCTCGGTCGGAGGAAGCTTGCGGCCCACAGCGGCACCGCGTCCCGGATTGCGCGTTGCATTCTCGCCCAGCACCTGATGCGGGTCATCAACACCCAAACGCGCCCATGCGGCCTCTTCGACAGTGCGTTTGAACGGCTTGGTCGGGCGGTCCCATACGCGGTCGCTGTCCATCTGTGCGGCCAGTTCGGCCTCGGATGTGGTGTCGAAAAAGTTCCACTTCAGATTGTACTCGCGCACGTGCTGTTGGCAGAACCAGAAGTAGTCATCCAGAACATCGGGCGATTTCGGTGCACGATACTTGCCCGCCTCTTCACAGCCCTCATGATCACAAACCCGCGTTGATGTCTCGGACGCACCGGACATCCCGCGCCGCCCGCGCGGGTTCTTTTTCTTCGAACTCGACACGGACATGTCGAAACCAAAGGGATCATCTTTTTTCATTCTCTGTCTTACCTTTTCGACTCGAAGAAGTAACATTAAACTCTGCAGCAAAAGATTGAAGAGGGCAGAGGAAAAATAATGGCACTTGAAACAGAAATTCGCGTAGCGCTTGGCGGGCTTGCGCCCGAGCATCTTGACGTGATCAACGAAAGTGCCTTGCACAGCGGACATTCCGGCGATGACGGATCAGGCGAAAGCCATTGGCGTATCGTGATCAAAGCCGCAAGTCTGGACGATATGTCGCGTATTGCCCGCCACCGCGCGATCCACAGCGCACTGGGTCAGGATATTATCGGGCGCATCCACGCCCTTGCCATCGATATTCAGTAATTACTGGGCCGCAACGTCGGGGGCGGGTGGCAAAGGTTTCTCGGCCTCGGGCTTTGCCGGCGCAACGATCTTCTTTTGCACTGTTGGCGTGGGGGGCGGTGCGCTGACTGCCGGTGCAGGGCGTGGCGCTTTGGCGATCTCTTTTGTGCGGCGAAACACAAGCATGTTTTGATAGACAGTCGTCTTGCTCATCAAACCCTCGCGCTGTTCACTCGGAAGCGTATCTGCGCGCAGGTATTCCCAGCCGTCGCGGGCAAGCTCGTTCATTGCGGTTTCCAGCGCCAGCGCAAACCTGTCTTCTGCAGATTTCACGCCTTTGGCTTTGAGCCCGCGCAGGGGCGCGGGAACGACTTTGTATTCATAGGTCATGGCAATACCCTTAATATATCCTGACGGATGTACCAAAACTGGCAGAGGCTGCCAACGCATTCCGCGTTTTGGGGCATTAAATGCCCAATTTCGCCGATACGATCTGGTTCACAGCCGCAGGGTTTGCCTTGCCGCCGGTTGCTTTCATGACTTGTCCCACAAACCAGCCTACCAGTTTCGGGTTGGCCTGCGCTTTTTCCACCTGTGCGGGGTTGGCGGCGATAATTTCATCCACCGCAGCTTCGATCGCACCCGTATCAGTCACCTGCTTCATGCCTTCAGTTTCGACAATCTCGGCAGGGTTGCGGCCCGAGGTGTAGCAGATTTCAAACACGTCCTTGGCAATTTTGCCGCTGATGTCGCCTGCTTTGATCAGCCCGATCAACTCGCCCAATTGCGCCGCTGACACAGGGCTGTCTTCAATGCTGTGGTCTTCTTTCTTCAGACGCCCAAACAGTTCGTTGATGACCCAGTTGGCCGCCAGTTTGCCGTCGCGCCCCTCGGCTACCTTTTCAAAATATTCTGCATTCACCACTTCGGCAGTCAGCACCGATGCGTCGTAATCAGACAGGCCAAAGTCATTGATAAAACGTGCCTTTTTCTGGTCAGGCAGTTCGGGCAGGGCGGCCTTGATGTCATCTACCCAAGCCTGCTCGATCTCAAGCGGCAGCAGATCAGGATCGGGGAAGTAGCGGTAATCATGCGCTTCTTCCTTGGACCGCATGGAACGGGTTTCGTTCTTGTCGGGATCATAAAGGCGGGTTTCCTGTACCACTTCCTTGCCATCCTCGATCAGCGCAATCTGGCGGCGGGCCTCGTAATCTATCGCCATCTGGATAAAACGCATCGAGTTCATGTTCTTGATCTCGCAGCGGGTGCCAAGGTGGCTGAAATCCTGTGTCGCCTGATATTTCTCGTAATCGCCCGGTTTGCAGACCGATACGTTCACATCCGCACGCAGGTTGCCGTTTTGCATGTTGCCGTCGCAGGTGCCCAAGTAACGCAGGATCTGGCGCAGTTTCAGCACATAGGCCGCGGCCTCTTCCGGGCCGCGAATGTCGGGGCGGCTGACGATCTCCATCAGCGCCACACCGGTGCGGTTGAGGTCCACAAAAGACATATGCGGGTCCATGTCGTGAATGGATTTACCCGCGTCCTGTTCAAGGTGGATACGTTCGATCCGCACGCGGCGCGCCTGTCCGTTGCCCATTTCCACCAGCACTTCGCCTTCGCCCACGATGGGGTGGTACAGTTGGGAAATCTGGTACCCTTGCGGCAGGTCAGGGTAGAAATAGTTCTTGCGGTCAAAGGCCGAGACCAGATTGATCTGTGCGTTCAGCCCCAGACCCGTTTTCACCGCTTGCGCGACACAGCCCTCGTTAATCACTGGCAACATGCCCGGCATCCCTGCGTCAACGAATGCCACATTGCTGTTGGGTTCGGCCCCGAAAAGGGTGGATGCGCCCGAGAAAAGCTTGGCTTTGGTCGCGACCTGCGCGTGGACCTCAAGGCCGATCACCAGTTCCCAATCGCTGGTGGCACCAGCAATCACTTTGGGGGTCGGGGCTTCATAGGTGAGGTCGAGCATCAGGCGCTTCCTTTTATCTGGGTTCACTCCATGTAAAAGAAGGCGCTGGCAGCTTCAAGAGAACATGATGGTGCTAATCAAGCTGCGAGCGGCGCGCCCAAGCGCGCGAGGTGGAGACCAGGTTTACCGCCGGTGCGTCTTTGCCACCCAAGGCCAGCGTCGCCTTGCGCAACATTGCGATGCCGTCTTCGGAATCCTGTGGGATTGCTGCTGCGGAAATCGGCTCGCCTACGGTGACTTCAAAGGGTTGTCGCGCTTTGTTCAGGGTCTCGTGAAACAAGGTGATGTCGCGCAGTGTCGGGTGGATCAGATCGAACAGATAAAACAGCGCGGAATTGCGCGCCTGAATGTTGACCGGGATGACGGGCACATCAAACTTGCGCGCCAGCATCGCAGCCGACGCCATCCACGGACGCTCGTGCAAGCGCAGGCCGCGCCGTTTCGCCAGACGGCCCGATGGGAAGATAATGCCAAGGCGACCCGCAGCAGTAGCATCGCGTACATAAGTCATGGTTTCGCGCGTCTTGGCATGGCTGCGCTGCGCTTTGCGCCATTCGACGGGCGCGATCATCGTGTCCATCTGTGGAAATACCCGCAGGATATCACGGTTGGCAAAGAAATAGGCGTCAGGCCGTTTTGCCGCGATCAGACCATGCAGGATGATACCGTCGGCGATCCCTGTGGGGTGGTTGGCCACAATCAGCGCAGGCCCGTGGGTAGGAATGTGTCCAAGGCCGCTCGCCGCAACCATTGTCGACAGGCGCGCAGCCATTTGGTCCATGATCCTACTGGCGGGCGCGTCCTGCAGGGATGTGGCGATTGCGACGGTCTTGTCATACCCCAGCAACCGGTGCAGGCAGCATTTGGCGATACCTGTGCCAAGCCTGTCGCTATACAGCCACGGCGCGCGTTCAGCGATCAACGGGTCAATGCGGTCTTCCATGCTTCATAAATGCGCAGCCCGCAGTGACGGTTCCATGACAATTTTACGAAGCCTGTGTAACGGCAAAGCCTTGCGTCAATTGCGAGCGGTGTTCGGCGAAATTCAGCCCAAGATACGTGTCACCATCTCATTTGTGTCGCCAGACAGCCCCGATGTTCCTGCAATCCGTTGCAACGCCGCGCGCATCTTGCCCTGCCGTTCGGCGTCATAGCGTTTCCATGTATCGAAGGCCGTCGTCATGCGTGCTGTCGTTTGCGGGTTCAGCGGATCAAGCTTGATCAGCCATCCGGCCAGCAGGTCGTAGCCCGCGCCAGAGGGATGATGAAACCCTGCCGTATTGCCCCGCAACCCGCCAAAGACCGCACGGAAACGGTTGGGGTTTTTGAGGTCGAAATCCGGATGCGTCGTCAGCTTCTCTGCCGTGGCCGCCGCTTGGTCCGCGGGGGCAAGGCTGACCTGAAGCGCAAACCATTTGTCCATGACAAGCCGGTCATGCCGCCACTGGTCCTCAAACGCCGCCAGCTCTGCGGCCCCTTTCGAGATTTGCAGCAGCGCACGCAATGCACCCAACTGTTGGGTCATGTTGTCAGCGCTGGCAAATTGACGCGTTGCCGCCTTGCCGCCATCCAGTTTGCTGATCAGCGCCAGCACAGCATTCCCCAAAGCGCGTTTGCCCGCCGGTTCCGCATCAGGCGTATAGGGGCCATCCACGGACATATCGGCGTAAATGCGGGGCAGGGTGTCTTGCAGGTGTTGGGCGATGTGCAGTTTCAGCGTCTCATGAGCATCGTTGATTGCAGACGGATCGGGTGTGTGGCCTGCGTCAAACAGCGCCTGTGCCGTGTCCTCTTCGCTGGGCAGGCGCAGGACCAAGGCACGAAATGCGGGGTCCAATGCATCGTCGCGCAGCACGGCGGCCAATCCGTCCAGAAAAGCCGCATCAGGGGCCGCATCATCGCGGACCATGCGTATCAGCAGGTCTTGCGCCAAAGTGCGGCCCGCGTCCCAGCGGTTGAACGGATCGGTGTCATGGGCCAACAGGAAGGCACGTTCGGCATTTGATTTATCATGTTTGACAATCACAGGGGCCGAGAAATTGCGCAGGATCGAAGCGGTCGGTTTGCTGGACAGCCCCTCAAAGCTGAAGGTTTGCGCGCTTTGCGTCATCTCCAGCACGGTCGTCGGCACCACCTCTGCGCCGTTTTCATGCAACAATCCCACCGCGACAGGCAGCACGAGCGGTTCTTTGGTGTCTTGGCCGGGTGTCGGGGGTGTTTCTTGGCGCAGATGCAGATGATAGGTGCCACTATCATAAGTCTCGGTCACAGTCAGACGCGGGGTGCCCGCCTGAGAGTACCACAGGGCGAACTGGCGCAGGTCGCGTCCGGTGACGTCCTCAAAAACCTTGAGCCAATCTTCAATCGTCGCGGCATCCCCATCGTGGCGGTCGAAATAGAGATCAAGTGCTTTGGCATAATCGGCATCACCCACCAAAAGCTTGAGCATCCCGATCACCTCAGCGCCTTTTTCATAGACGGTGGCGGTATAGAAGTTGTTGATCTCGACAAAACTGTCCGGACGGACAGGATGCGCCAACGGGCCGTCGTCTTCGCGGAATTGATGGGCGCGCAGGACCACGGCGTCGTCAATGCGTTTGACCGCGTGACTGCGCATGTCGCCGGTGAACTGCTGGTCACGGAACACCGTCAGACCCTCTTTCAGACAAAGCTGAAACCAATCACGGCAGGTGATCCGGTTGCCGGTCCAGTTGTGGAAATATTCATGGGCAATGATCGCCTCGATGCGCTCGAAATCCGCATCTGTCGCCGTCTCCGGCGAGGCAAGCACGGCAGAGGCGTTGAAGATGTTCAGCCCCTTATTCTCCATCGCGCCCATGTTGAAATCGTCGACAGCGACGATGTTGAACAGATCAAGATCGTATTCGCGGCCATAGACCTCTTCATCCCACGCCATAGATTTTTTCAGCGCTTCCATCCCGAACGCGCGTTTGACCTCATCACCACCGGGGCGGACCCAGATATTCAGGTCAACCTTGCGGCCCGTACGGGTGGTAAAACTGTCTGACAGAGCGACCAGATCGCCAGCCACAAGCGCAAAAAGATACGCAGGTTTCGGCCAGGGATCATGCCATTCGGCCCAACCCTCACCTTGTGCGACAGGGTTCCCGTTTGAGAGCAGCACCGGCAGATCGCCCTCGATCCGCACGGTAAAGACGGACATCACATCGGGGCGGTCGGGATAGTAGGTAATCTTGCGAAAACCCTCGGCCTCGCATTGGGTGCAATACATGCCGTTCGACATATAAAGCCCTTCAAGTGACGTGTTGGTACTGGGGCTGATCTCGACCTCGGCCTCGAACACAAAGGGGGCGTCAGGTGCATCATGGCGCAGGCCGTCTGCGCTGAGATCGGGGGTAATAGGTGCGCCGTCAATCATCGCACTGATAAAGCGCAGGTCCTGACCGTGCAGAAAGAATTCCTTGCTGGTGGCATCCGGGTTTGGCCGGAATGCGATGCGCGAAATAACGCGGGTGTCGGTCGCCCCCAGTCTGAACGTCAGATGAACACTGTCGACCAGATAGGCCGGCGGGGTGTAGTCGGACAGGTAGATCGTCTGCGGGGCCGGATTTCTCATGGTCGTGTCCTTACTGGTTTGTTCGAAAATAGGATGGCAACGGCAGATGTTCCACAGTCAATCGGGCCCAACAAATCTTTTGATAATCCCGCGTCACGGTATATCTTTGCTCCATGCCCAAAATGCGCCGTAAAGCTGACTTGCCCCAAAAAACCTGTGCCACCTGTGGCCGGCCGTTTGCGTGGCGCAAGAAATGGGCCAAAGTCTGGGACGAGGTCCGCTATTGCTCGGATCGCTGCAAATCGGGGCGCGCGGCCGCGCCCCGCTGATTTGCGCGCAGAAATCTTGCCGCTGTTTGTTGCCTATCGGAAACTTTCGCACTAACTCGTTGCGCGCAGGCATGTGTGTGCCGCCGTATGCAGACCGCTGAGGGGAGATTGTTATGACAGACCGTATTGAAAAGCACGGGCTTAAGGTGGCCGCAGAGCTTGCCGATTTTATTGACGCACGCGCGCTTGAAGGAACGGGCCTCTCGAGTGACCAATTCTGGAAAGGCTTTGCCGGATTGGTCGAGAAAATGACCCCGCGCAACCGGGCAGCACTGGCCAAGCGTGATGAACTGCAAGAAACCATCGACGCGTGGCATGTGGCCCGTCGTGGCGTGCAGCTTGATCGGACCGAATACGAAGCCTTTCTTCAGCAGATCGGCTATCTGGTGCCGGAAGGCGATGATTTCACGATCGAGACCGAAAATGTCGATCCCGAAATTGCGACCGTTCCCGGTCCCCAGCTTGTGGTGCCGATCACCAACGCGCGCTTTGCGCTGAATGCCGCGAATGCCCGCTGGGGTAGTCTTTATGATGCGTTTTACGGCACCGATGCGATGGGCGTGCAGCCCCCCAAAGGCCCCTATGACCGCGGGCATGGTGCCCGTGTTGTTGCCCGCGCCCGTGTTTTCCTTGACGAGGCGTTTCCGATTGTCGGCACGAGCCATGCGGATGTGTCGCGCTACTACGTCCATGATGGTGCGTTGCTGGTGGATGACCAACCGCTGCGCGAGCCCGAGAAATTCGCAGGCTACCGTGGCAACCCCAAAGCACCGGATGCGATTGTGCTGCGCAACAACGGCCTGCACGTGGAACTGGTCTTTGACCGTGCGCATCCAATCGGCAGCCGCGATCAGGCGCTGCTGGCTGATGTGCGCCTTGAAAGCGCGGTGTCCGCGATCATGGATTGCGAAGACAGTGTCGCTTGTGTGGATGCCGAAGACAAGGTCGAGGCTTATAGCAACTGGCTTGGCCTGATGCAGGGCAACCTGACGTCCAAATTCGAAAAAGGCGGCAAGACCATGACCCGTCGTCTGGCTGACGACATCACTTACACCGCCGCTGGCGGGGGCGAACTGACCCTCAAAGGCCGCGCGCTCTTGTGGATCCGCAACGTGGGTCACCTGATGACGAACCCCGCGATCCTTGATGCCAACGGCGATGAGGTGTTCGAGGGTTTGATGGATGCGATGATCACCGTGATGATCGCGATGCATGACCTCAAGCGCGATGGCGGCAACTCGGCGCTAGGATCGGTCTACGTCGTCAAACCCAAAATGCATGGACCCGATGAAGTGGCACTGACCAATGATATCTTTGCCATGGTCGAAGACGCGCTGGGCCTGCCGCGTGATACCGTCAAGATCGGGATCATGGACGAAGAACGCCGGACAACGGTGAACCTGAAAGAATGTATCCGTGCGGCCAAATCACGTGTGGCCTTTATCAACACAGGTTTCCTTGATCGCACGGGCGACGAAATCCACACTTCGATGGAGGCGGGGCCGTTCAGTCGCAAGGACTTTATCAAGCGCAAACAGTGGATTGGCGCCTATGAGGACCAGAACGTCGATATCGGCCTGGAGTGTGGTTTCTCTGGCAAGGCGCAGATCGGCAAAGGCATGTGGGCCATGCCCGATATGATGGCCGCGATGCTGGAACAAAAGATCGGCCACCCGCAATCCGGTGCGAACTGCGCGTGGGTGCCCAGCCCGACGGCGGCGACCTTGCACGCGCTGCACTACCACAAAGTCAATGTGATGGCGTTGCAGGACAAACTGCGCAAAGGCGGACGCCGCGCCTATGTCTCCTCTATTCTGGACATTCCGCTGGCACAGTATCAGCGCTGGACCGATGCGCAGAAGATCAAGGAAGTTGAAAACAATGCCCAGGGTATTCTGGGCTATGTTGTGCGTTGGATTGATCAGGGTGTGGGTTGTTCCAAAGTGCCGGACATCAACAATGTCGGTCTGATGGAAGACCGCGCCACCTGCCGGATTTCCAGCCAGGCGCTGGCGAACTGGCTCCACCACGATGTTGTCAGCGAAGCACAGGTCATGGAGGCGATGCGCAAGATGGCGGCAGTTGTTGACGAACAAAACGCGGGTGATCCTGCCTATCGTCCGATGGCCCCCGAATTCAACGGGATTGCATTTCAGGCTGCCTGTGATCTGGTGTTCAAGGGCCGCGTCCAGCCGTCAGGCTATACCGAGCCTGTGCTGCACCAGCGCCGGTTAGAGCTCAAAGCGCAGCGCAATCACTAAGGGCCGGTGGATTTCACCGCCCGACGAGGAAGGGAAAGAAATGGCAGAGATTTCAGCAAATAAAGCGCGCACGATCATCCGTAAGGCCCTCGCGAAAGGTGACGAGATGGGGTTCAAACCTCTGTCGGTTGTGATTCTTGATGCAGGCGGGCATGTGAAAGCGTTCGAACGCGCCGATGGTGCGGCACCCGGCCGTTTCGGGATCGCTCATGGCAAGGCATATGGATCGGTCATGCTGGGCATGGCAGGCACAGCACAGATGGCACGGGCCGAACAGCAGGCCTATTTCATGGCAGCTGTGAACGGCGTTTACGGGGGGCAGGTCGTACCTGTGCCCGGTGGCGTTCTGGTGCGTGACAAACGCGGTGCTGTGATCGGCGCCGTTGGCGTCACCGGCGATACCTCGGACAACGACGTGATTGCCGCGATGGCGGGCATCGAGGCGGCAGGCCTGATCGGCGAAGCCTGATTTTCGCAAAAGCCCACAAATATGCGCATATGCTGCTGAAATATGCGGCATATGCGCCGGAATAAGCTTTTCAACCTCGCTGACCATCTTTTAAACCCGCCAGAGAGACGCTAGTTTCACGGCCAACGGAAAGGGAACCTGATGGCGCGTCCAGTTGTTGGCATTATTTCGAATTCGCATCTGATCAACGACCAGTATCTGGTGCAAGGTGCCGGTGCGATGAACGTACAGGCGTTGTCGCGTGTTTCTGGCGTCGTGCCAGTCATCATTCCGGTCGAACCTGATCTGGTGCATATCGAAGAACTTATGGGATCTTGCGACGGGTTCTTTTTCCCCGGCGGGCGGCCCAACGTGCACCCCGAAGAATACGGCGAAGAAGAGACCGAGGCGCATGGTACTTTCGAGCGCAACCGTGACCGGCTTAGCCTGCCGCTGATCCGCGCTTGTGTCGCCCGTGGCCAACCGGTTATGGGTGTTTGCCTTGGTTTTCAGGAAATGAATGTCGCGATGGGGGGCTCGCTGTACCCCGAAATCCGCGATCTGCCGGGGCGCGATAACCACCGCATGCCGCCTGACGGGACCTTGGAAGAAAAGTTCGAACTGCGCCACGAGGTTACGCTGACCGAAGGTGGGCCGTTTCACCGTCTGTTCGGCCGTCAGAAAGTCATGACCAACACCTTGCATGGGCAGGGTATCAAGGAACCGGGGCCGCGTATCGTGATCGACGGCCACGCGCCCGATGGCACGCCAGAGGCGATTTACGTCAAAGATGCGCCGGGGTTCACCATGTCGGTGCAATGGCATCCGGAATGGAATGCGGTAGATGATCCAGTTTCGCGGCCGCTCTTCACAGCTTTTGGTGATGCATGCCGCGCATGGGCATCCGGTGGGCTGCGCAAAGCAGGCTGACTGATTTCGATCAATCAAACGTATTGTGTTTTTTGCTATTGTCCCACGAACAGCAAGGAGCATCACAATGAACATTCTGATCGCCTATGCCTCGACCGAGGGGCAAACCCGCAAAATCGCACGTTACGCCGCTGATTATCTGAACGGGCAGGGGCACACTGTAGAACTGTGCGGTGCAGCAGACGCCAAAGATGCGGAACTCGCGCGTTTTGACGCGGTTTTGCTGGCAGGGTCGGTCCATGCAGGCAAGTATCAAAAGCCACTTGTGGCCTTTGCCAAGCGCAAAGCCCGTGATCTGGCGCATCTACGATCCGCCTTTTTGTCGGTCTCATTGGCCGCTGCCGGTGACGACCCTGATGATTGGCAAGGACTGTCGGATTGCGTAACCCGCTTTGCAGAGAAAACGGGCTGGACGCCCCCGACCGTGATGCATGTCGCAGGGGCGTTCCGTTTCTCGGAATATGATTTCTTCAAATCATGGGCGATGCGCTGGATTGCCGCGACAAAAGACCAAGAGGTGAAACCGGGGGAGGACAAGGAATACACCGATTGGGCGGCCCTGAAAAAGACGCTGGATGGGTGGCTTGCAGGCGGGTGAATCCCGCCCGCGTTCTTAAAGAATCAAGTCGAATGTCTTGATCAGTGGCAGTTCCCGCGCCCGCGTGCCTGTCAGATCGAACAACGCGTTCCCCAAAGCAGGCATGGACGGCGGTGTGCCGGGTTCACCGGCGCCGCCCATAAACGGATTGGTTTCCAGCAGGCGCACTTCGAATTCCGGCACGGTATGCATCCGCATGGCGTCATAGTCATAGAAGTTGCCTTGCTCGACCATGCCATCCGCGAAGGTGATCTCTTCCTGCATCGCCGCAGAGAAACCGTAGATCGCGCCCGATGTCATTTGCGCCTCGACAATGCCGGGGTCAAGCACGGTGCCCAGATCGGCGGCGATCCAGCATTTGTTGATCCTGATGCCGCGTCCTGTGTCCTCGACCTCGACAACCTGCGCCACCGGCGTACCGAACGAAAAGCTGAAGGCCACGCCGCGCCCGATATTGGCCGGAGTTTGGCCGGTCCAGCCCGACATCTCGCCCACCGCTTCGATCACACCCGCCGAAGGGGCGTGTTCGGTGCGCGCCAGATCAAGCCGGAATTGCAGCGGGTCAGTACCAGCGGCATGGGCCAACTCGTCAATGAAGGTATCCAGCATAAAGCCGTTGATCGAGGCACCCACCGAGCGCCAGAACCCGATCGGGACGTCGATGTTTGTCAGGTGGCCTGCGATGCGGAAATGCGGGATCGCATAGGGTTGGTCCGCCGCACCTTCCACATGCAACCGGTCAGGGCCGGGGGGAACGACGCCGGTCTGGCGCAGCGAAGAGCTGTGAAACACCGAGGGTGCTGCGATCTTGCCGTCAACCAGCACCGCCTTGCCATCCTGCACCACGCCACGGAACTGCGCGATGGCGGCAGGGCGGTAAAAGTCGCGGCGCATGTCTTCTTCACGGCTCCAGATCATGCGGATGGGGGTGTCCGGCACAGCGGCGGCGATGCGCGCGGCAAGGACCGAGAAATCCTGTTCCCCGCGACGGCCAAAACCGCCACCCAGATAGGTCGTATGCAGCGTCACCTGTTCCGGCGTCAGGCCCACAGCTTTTGCACAGGCATCGCGGATCATCGTCGGCGCCTGATTGCCTGACCAGACCTCAAGCGCGTCACCCGTGTAAAGCGCCGTCGCGCTCATCGGTTCCATCGTCGCATGGGCAAGCCAAGGCACATAGTAGTCTGCTGTTATTTCAGTACCTTCCACGGCGCTTGTCACGTCGCCATCATCGCGCACCATGCTGTCGGCGTCGTCGTCCAGAGACGCGGCAATCGCAGCACGCAGCCCCTCGGTATTGGCAGGGTAATTCGCTGGGGTCCACGTGATATCCACGGCCTCGGCCGCTTGCATCGCAAGCCAAGTGTTGCTGGCGATCACCGCGATCCCATCACCCAGATCGACAACCGCCTCGACCCCGTCCATGTCGCGGGCGGCGGTGTCGTCATAGCTTTCCATGCCTGCGCGCGTCGGGCTCATCCGGACGGTCGCGAATTTCATGCCATCCATTGCGGTGTCGGTCGCAAACTTAGCCGTTCCGGTAACCTTTTCCACCATGTCAACGCGCGGCATGGATTTACCCAGATATTTCCATGTTGCAGGGTCACGCAATTCCACGTCAGGGGGCGTGATGTCGCGCAACGCCTCGGCCAGTTCACTATATGCGATGGCTGTGCCGTCGGGCGCAATCACGTTACTGTTCTCGGTCCGCAGGTCGCTGACAGGCACGCCAAGTTGTGCGCTCGCGGCCAGTTTCAGCGCTTCCCGCGCCGACGCACCCGCATGGCGCATCCGCTCATAGAAATCCTTCATCGACGTCGATCCGCCGGTCGCTTGCAGGTCGAGCAGTTTGCCCACTTTGCCTACCTGTTCGCGCATATTGTGCTTAAAGGGGGTGTCTTTGTAATGCGCCCCGGGGATCGCCATGCCAAGGAAAACAGAGTTGTAATAGGCCTGCGCTGGTGGGCCGTGCAGCACGGTGATATCTTCCCATGCTACGTCCAATTCCTCGGCGGCAAGGGCGGCCAGCGTGGTTTGCACTCCTTGACCCATTTCCGCGCGCGGCGCGATCAGAGTCACGCCGTCACGGGTAATCATCACGAAGGGGTTCAATATGGCTTCACCATCCCCCGCCACCAGCGGATTGGGCGCATCCTTGTTGATCTGATAAATGCCAAATGCGGCACCGCCTACGATGGCGGCAGAGCCGATCAGGAACGTCCGGCGGGCAATTGTCTTGATACGACCCATCTTATGTCTCCTCGGACAGGCGCTGGGCCGCGTCTTTGATTGCGGCGCGGATGCGGGGGTAGGTGCCGCAGCGGCACAGATTGCCCTGCATCGCGTCGTCAATGTCCTGATCGGTGGGTTGGGGCGTTTGCGCCAAAAGGGCGGCGGCGTTCATGATCTGGCCCGACTGGCAATATCCGCATTGTGCCACCTGATGATCAACCCAGGCCTGCTGGATCGTGGCCATGTTATCGGGGCTTCCAAGCCCTTCGATCGTCGTCACCTCACCCCAGACATCGGCCAAAGCCACCTGACATGACCGCACCGCCTCGCCGTCGATATGCACGGTGCATGCGCCGCAGGCGGCCACGCCACATCCAAACTTTGTACCTGTCAGCCCGATTTCATCGCGCAAGACCCATAATAAAGGAACATTTTCAGGCAGGTCCACGTCATGCGCGGTGCCGTTGATGGTGAGGCGAGTAGCCATGGTACTGCTCCAAATGTGAACTGGATAGTTTAGTTTAGGTCAGATATTAATCCCGTGCAATGGGCTGTGTCGTCACGTCACTCACGCCAGACGCAGCCCCTTGATGTCACCCAAAAGCGCGGGAATCTTATCTTTGAAGCGGAAAAACCCGTGCGTGGCATTTGGCCAAGCGGCACTGTCATAGGGGCGGATCACTTGGCACAGGCGCACATCTTTCAGTGCATCACGTGTCGGGCCGGTCGGGATGTAGGATGTTACGATTTGTGCGATATCATGCGCGTCTGCCCACTCTGCCACGGTTTCGGGTTTGACCTGCGTGATCTGCCCCAACTTGTCCGCATAGCGCGCCGCTGCATCTTTCTGCGCACCAGCCACGAATTCCGTAACACGGTCGCTGACGGCCAGCGGGCTGCGCTGGGCGGTGGTCTGTACCATCGCAACAGCGCTTGGGTTGATCTGCTGCGCCAGCCATCCGGGCGAGAGATCTTCTTCGGTAATCAAAAGCCCTGAGCGCAAGGCCGGATCAATGGTGTCTGACACAGGCACAGCCCCGCGCGGCGGTGCGGGTGGCCCTTCCAAGGGTGCCGCAAAGGTTGCAAGGCCTTTGGGAGAAAACCGCCCTTCAGTGTATTTTGCGATGTTGTCGGGCCGCGCAAGGTAGGTTTTGCCGACCGTCTGCAAGCCCCCAACCCAGCGCCACGACAGCGTGTTCGACGCCGGATCACCATCTAGCAAGTGGCGCATGAAGAAATCCGCCCCCAGGGCCCACGGCAGGCGCAGGGTGAAAATCCAGATCGAGGCAAACCACATGCGCGCGTGATTATGCAGATACCCGGTGTCGGCCAACTGCCGCGCCCAATGATCAAAGCAATCAATGCCTGTCTCGCCTTTGCAGGCCGCTTCCCAGTCCTGCCGCAGGCCGCTTTCGGTCTGGACGCGGTTCAGTGCAGCGTTCAGGTCCGCACGATACATCTCCCAGACGGCGGGGCGCAGTTCCAGCCATCCTTTCCAATAGGTGCGCCAATAGACCTCTTGGATAAACTTTTCCGCCGCTGTCGCGCTGTGGCGGGCCAGAACGGTTTTCAGCACATCTTCTTCGGTGATCATGCGATGCCGGATATAGGGCGACAGGGCCGACACATGTGCCAAGTCGTCATAATTGCGTTTACCCGCATAATCGCGGCCCGCCCTTGGGGCGAAGGCGTTGAGACGGGACAGGCCTGCGGCATAAGTTTGTTCAAACATGCAGTTGAGCTAAGGCGCGTGTCCGGGCTTTCAAGCGACAGTCTGTCGCGAATATCGCTGCGGTGTTCTTGACACCGGCGAAAGGGCAGGACAACGCTGCCCGCATGGTTGATTTACGCCCCGTGGGATATGTGATCGGTCTGCTGGTGGCATCGCTTGGCCTGACCATGCTGGTCCCTTTGGCGATTGATCTAATGGCAGGCAATGGACATTGGTTTGTCTTCTTCGAAAGCGCGGTCATCACGATCGTGACCGGGGGCCTGATAGCGCTTGCCTGTGCGAACGGCGTTTCCGAAGGGCTGAGCCTGCGGCAAACTTTTCTGCTGACGTCGCTGGTCTGGCTGATGCTGCCTGTGTTCGGGGCGCTGCCCTTCATGCTCGGGGCGCCGGACGCGAGTTTCACAGATGCTTTTTTTGAGGCGATGTCCGGCCTGACCACGACGGGGGCTACCGTCTTTACAGGTATCGAAAACCTGCCTGACGGGATCAAGCTTTGGCGCGGTATCCTGCAGTGGCTGGGCGGGGTCGGGATTATTGTGGTCGCGATGGTATTCCTGCCCGAACTGCGAGTGGGTGGTATGCAGATTTTCCGGTCAGAGGCCTTTGATACGATGGGGAAAATCCTGCCCCGTGCAGGCCAGATCGCAAGCCGGATTTCGGTCATCTATATTATTTTGACCTTCACCTGCGCGCTGGCTTATTCCGCAACCGGCATGGTGCCGTTCGATGCCATCGTCCATGCGATGACCACGGTCTCGACCGGCGGCATGGCAAATTCGGATGCCTCGTTCGGGGGTTATGGTGCAGGCGCGCATTATGTCGGCACAGTCTTCATGTTGCTCGCGGCCTTACCGTTTGTGCGCTACGTTCAGCTGATCGCCGGCACCGCAAAGCCGCTTTGGCGTGATACGCAGATACATACGTTTTTATGGATTGTGCTCGTTACGGTTCTGCTGATGACGTCATGGGTCTGGGGCCGCGAAGGTGTCATGTCAGAGTTCGCTTTTCGCGAGGCGCTATTTAACATCACGTCAATCATGTCCGGAACCGGCTATTCCAGTGCCGATTACATGACATGGGGCACTTTCCCTGTTGTCCTGTTCTTCTTTATTGGCCTGATCGGGGGGTGTGCGGGCTCGACCTCTTGTTCGGTCAAAGTGTTCCGCTATCAGCTGGTTTTTGCCGCGATCAAAAGCGAGATCCGCCAAATCCATTCCCCCCACGGTATGTTCACGCCCCGCTATGACGGCCGCCCCATCAGCGAGGATGTGCTGAACTCGGTGATTGCCTTTCTGGTGGCTTTCATTCTTGCTTTGGGTGCCACTGCGGTGCTGCTGGGGCTGACAGGCCTTGATTTCATCACGTCGGTTTCGGGTGCTGCCGCAGCCATTGCCAACATCGGTCCGGGTCTTGGGACCGAGATTGGACCGGCAGGCAACTATGCCAATATCAATGATACCGCGAAATGGATTCTGGCGATTGCCATGTTTGTGGGGCGTTTGGAAATCATGGTTGTGTTGACGATCCTGACAATCAAATTCTGGAGAAACTGACGATGACAACACGTCCCCTTGGCGCACAAATCTCGCATATGCTGAAAGATCGCGGGGTGGATACCATTTTTGGCATTCCCGGTGTGCATAATCAGGAAATGTATCGCGGGATCGAAGAGGCAGGAATCACCCATGTGCTGGCGCGCCACGAACAGGGCGCTGGCTTTATGGCCGATGGCTATGCCCGCGCGACTGGCAAGGTAGGCGTGGCCTACGTCATTTCCGGACCGGGGCTGTGCAATATCATGACCCCGATGGGGCAGGCCTATTCCGACAGCGTGCCGATGCTGGTCATATCCTCGGTGCTGGATGAGACAGAGGCCAAACGCGGCCAGTTGCATCAGATGAAAGATCAGGAAGGTGCGGCAGCAACGGTCTGTGATTGGTCTGTCACCGCCCGGTCGGCCGAGGCGAGCTATCAGCTGATTGATCGTGCACTGACCGAACTTGCGACCGGTGTGCCATTGCCCAAACATATCCAGGTCCCGATTGCACAACTCGAAGCCAATGCTGCACCCGCACCCCAGCGCGCGGATGAGTGGCCCTGCCGCCCCGAAGCGGCACCGCTGCAGCGAATTTCCCTGATCGACCGGCTGAACGCGTCCAAGCGCCCGCTGTTTATTTTTGGTGGTGGTGCGGCGCATGGGGTAGACCGCTGGTTCCCGCATTTCCAGCGCTTGAATGCGGCCTCTTTCACGACCTATGCCGGACGCGGGATCATCCCTGATGACAGCCCGCTGCACTTTGGCGCAACGCTCGCCCGCGCCGGAAGCGAGGCTGTGATCGCCTCGGCTGATCTTGTCGTCGCCGTCGGAACGCGGCTGAGCGAGGTCGATCTGTGGCGCGATCATCTGGGCCATGCTGCACCGCTGGTCCGGATTGATCTGGACCCAGAGAGCCTCTCGGACCGCCACAATGCTGATACGCGCATCCTTGCGGATGCCAGCGCGCATTTGGCCGAAAGCCTGATCCAGACGGAAGGCGTCAAGAGCACCACATGGACCGTCGAAGACGTCAAATCCACCCGTGCCAGATGGCGGGCCGCGCTTGATGCGGAACGGCCCGGCATATTGCCTGTCGCGGATGCGTTAAAGGCTGCGGTGCCTGCGGATACGATGTTCTACTCAGACATGACCCAATTCGCCTATGCCGCAAAAGAGGTCTATCCGATGGACCGGCCCGGACACTGGCACCACCCTTACGGTTTCGGCACGCTGGGCTATGCGCTGCCTGCGGCCATTGGCGGCAAGATCGGGGTCGGGGATCAACCGGTCGTTGCCATTCTGGGCGACTATGGTTTCCAATACACCGTGCAGGAACTCGCCGTTGCGGTTGAACTCGAATTGACGCTGCCGATCATCATCTGGGACAATGGTAAGTTGGGTGAAATCGAGGACAGCATGGTGCGCGCGCAGATCGCGCCGAATGCGGTCATTCAGCGCAACCCCGATTTCCTCAAGCTGGCAGAGGCCTATGGTGCCGCAGCAATCCAGCCCACAGATCTGGAGGGGTTCCAAGCGGCCCTACAGACGGCCCTTGCCACCAAAGGCCCCACGGTCATTCGCGTGATGTCTGATATCGCGCTTACCAGCAGCTGACCAATACGGTGACATTGGCGGCTTTTTCGGTCAGCGCATGGGCTGAGAGGGCAGGGCCTGCGTCACCGCGCGCGGGCGCTATGTTCAGTGTCTCAAGCGTCGCTGTGATCATTGCGGCATCCAGCGCGAATTGCACATCTGCTGGCAGGGCCTGACTGCCATCACCAGTGCGAGGTAACAACATGCCCAGCACATTACCGCCCTGATCGAACACAGGGCCACCTGCATTGCTGGGCCGGGTGGCGACAGAAAGACGCGCGATCCGGTCATCACCCGTCAGGTCGCGGATATCTTCCAGTGTGCCAAAGGTCAGTGTCGGTGCATTCAGGGCGCCGTTGAAAGGATAGCCCGCCACGGCCACCGGATCTTTCAGGCGCGGTGTCTGCGGTTGGAAGGCTGCAAACTCGATAGGGGACAGGGCCGCAAGCGGCCGCAGGAGCGTGATCCCAAGAGCCGGGTCGGTGGCCAGCACTTCGGCCTCTGTTTCGCGGTCAAAGGTGATCCGCGCGCAACTGTCCACCGCTTCGGGGGTGGTCACGACCAGGCCATCGCGCGACACATAAAACCCGGACCGTGACAGTTTGGGCTGCCGCACCGAAAGCCCCGCGATCATGTCAATGGCCTGATCTTCGCTGGCAGGTACAAGATTTGGATCAAGTGTGCCGTTCAGACGTGCGAAACTGGAATTCATCAGATCCAGCACCCGCGCACGACGCCGCTCGTCGCTTTCGGGCCAGACCAGCACAAAGCCCTTGATCTCGCCGTCCTGCAAGCTGGCTGTGGCGTAAGAATGTATACCGTCGCCGAGCCCTTCGATGGTAAAGCTGGAGCCCTGCAAGCTGCGTGGTCCTTCGGTCGGCATGATGTCAAGCACCTGCAAAACCTCGTAAAGCCCTGTCAGACGACCCGCATCACCCCTTTGCGAGATCATCAGGACCCGCGCAGATGAAAGATCGCCCTGACCATCGTATTGGGCAAAGGGCGGCTGGTATTCTGTGAAAGTGACTGCAGCGGTGGGAAGCTGCATTTGAATGCCTGCGGTTTCGTCGCGGACCAGCTGCATATCCAGATCGGCGATCACAGCATTGTATTGCAACAATAACAGCGCACGCTGGCGGGCTGTCAAAACACCGGTCGGTTCTTGGTTGTAGGCAGTCTGCCAAGCCGCCATCGCGCTGCGCGTGCCGCGCCCGAAGGCGCCATCAATCGTTGAATTGTAGAAACCCGCCCAACGCAGCGCCACTTGCAATTCCTCGCGTGCTTCGCGCGGCAAAGCGGCCTCGGATGCGCGGGCCTGACCGAGTGTCTCTTCGGGCGCGTTCAGGTCCACCTGCGGCAAGGCGGGTAGCTCTGGTGCAGGGTCCGGTGCGGTTGACACAGTGGATGCTTGCGCGCCGCCAATTGGCCAGAACTGCTGCTCGAAACGGCGTCCGTTTTGCAGGTAGCTGTCAGAGGGGATCTGTCCGCTGCCCAGCAGGCGGGACAACTCGGCGCGGGCAAGGCTTTCGCTGTAAGGCCCCAGCACAATGCCATAGAAACCGCGCCCCAGATAATACCCCTCAACATCGCTGAACCGCCGCGCGTAAAAGCGCGCACGCTCTGTCGCCTCGGTCAGTGTCTGGCGCGCCTCGATCTGTACCCAATAGCGGTCCTGTGCCTCGGCCTGCAGGGCGGAAAAGAAAAGTAAAAGTGCGGCGGCGAAAGCCCTGAGCATCGAAAAACCTCGGTGATAAAATAGTCTATTTTCTATGTCGTGGCCGCCATTGAACGGCTGTGCAAGTCAAACCCTGTTCAAACGTAGAGGCAAAGCGCGAAAAATCTGCAGGCGTTGCCCAATTGACCCTGTCCGCCCAGCACCCTATTGAACGCCCAAAGCACATGAGGGTTTTGAGATGGCGGAAAAACCACGCAGTTTTCAGGAAATTATCCTGCGGCTTCAGACATATTGGGCCAGCAAAGGCTGTGCGATCCTGCAACCCTACGACATGGAAGTCGGGGCTGGCACATTTCACCCCGCCACAACCCTGCGCGCGTTGGGCAGCAAGCCATGGGCGGCCGCCTATGTGCAGCCCTCGCGCCGTCCCACCGACGGGCGCTATGGCGAAAACCCCAACCGTTTGCAGCACTACTACCAGTATCAAGTGCTGATCAAACCATCGCCGCCTGATATGCAGGACCTCTATCTTGGATCGCTACAGGCCATCGGGATTGATGCCACAGTGCACGATATCCGCTTTGTCGAGGATGACTGGGAAAGCCCGACGCTGGGTGCGTGGGGGCTTGGCTGGGAGGTCTGGTGTGACGGCATGGAAGTCAGCCAGTTTACCTATTTCCAGCAGGTCGGCGGGCATGACTGCAAACCTGTATCGGGTGAGTTGACCTATGGGCTGGAACGGTTGGCGATGTATGTCCTCGACATTGATCACGTGATGGATATGCCTTTCAATGATCCCGACGCGCCCATCGCACTGACTTACGGTGATGTCTTCTTGCAGACCGAACAGGAATACGCGCGCTGGAACTTTGATGTGGCCGACACGGATGTGCTGCTCCAGCATTTCGTCGATGCCGAGGCCGAATGCCAGCGCATCCTTGAGGCCCCCGCCGACGACCCCAAAACAGGGCGCAAGATCATCATGGCGCACCCTGCCTATGACCAATGTATCAAGGCATCCCACGTCTTTAACCTGCTTGATGCGCGCGGCGTGATTTCCGTAACCGAACGGCAGGCCTATATCGGACGGGTGCGCGCGCTGGCCAAGGCCTGTGCCGATGCCTTTGTGCAGACCGAAGCAGGCGGAGCAGCAGCGTGATAGCAAGGGTCTTTATTGTGGGCATGCTTTTGGCGGCGGCGGTGCTGGGTGGTGTGCTCTACTACCAGCAGGTCTATGCCTATTACGACGACGTACCGTCGAACGCAGCGGCAGTGATGCTGACCTCGGTCAGTACCGGTGAGGCCGAACCGATTGTCGTGCAAGGGTTCGAAGGCATTGATGCCATCAGCAGCCCTTTGCGCTATCGCGCCTGCTTTGAAAGCACGCTGAGCCTTGCGACGTTGACCGAAACCTATGAAATCGTCGACAACGCCGAACCGCGTGTGGCCCCCCGCTGGTTTGATTGCTTTGATGCAGCGCAGATCGGGGCGGACCTGCGCACCGATGCCGTCGCCTTTATGGGTGTTGAAAACATTGAATACGGGATCGACCGGATTGTCGCCATCTACCCTGACGGGCGTGGCTATGCGTGGCACCAGATCAATGAATGTGGTGAAGTTGTCTTTGACGGCAACCGCCCCCCCGAAGACTGCCCCCCAATTCCAGAAAGCGCCGAGTGATGCCTGATCTTCTGATTGAACTCTTCTCCGAGGAAATTCCCGCGCGGATGCAAACCCGCGCCGCCGATGACCTGCGCAAGCTGGTCACGGACGGACTGGTTGAGGCGGGGCTGACCTATGCGGGTGCGGCCGCCTTTTCGACGCCGCGCCGCCTGACACTGTCGATTGAAGGTCTGACGGCGGAAAGCAAGGCAGTGCGCGAAGAGCGCAAGGGGCCCAAAGTCGGCGCGCCGGATCAGGCGATTGAAGGCTTCCTGCGCGGGGCAGGTGTGGCGCGCGAAGACCTTGAGGTGCGCGACGACAAAAAGGGGCAGGTCTATTTCGCGGTGATCGAAAAACCGGGGCGTATGGCCGCCGATATCATCGCCGAAGTACTGGAAAAAACCGTGCGCAATTTCCCTTGGCCCAAGTCGATGCGCTGGGGCGATGGCGCGCTGAAATGGGTGCGCCCGCTGCATAGCATCCTGTGTATTCTCAGCGATGAAGGCGGGGCACAGGTCGTCCCGCTTGACGTCGACGGGATCACATCCGGGAACACAACGCGCGGCCACCGTTTTCTTGCGCCAGATGCTTTTTCTGTCACAAATTTTGATGATTATGAGGCAAAGTTAAAGCGCGCCAAGGTTGTCCTGCGCGCCGATGAACGGGCCGAGGCGATCTGGCATGACGCCACCCATCAGGCCTTTGCGCTGGGGCTTGAGGTGGTCGAGGACCGTGGTCTGCTGGCCGAGGTCGCGGGGCTGGTGGAATGGCCTGTGGTCCTGCTGGGCCGGATTGATGACGCCTTCCTTGGGCTGCCGCCCGAGGTGCTGCAAACTTCGATGAAAGAGCACCAGAAATTCTTCTCCGTGCGCAACCCCAAGACGGGTCGGATCGAACGCTTCGTGACCGTCGCCAACATGGAAACCGCAGATCAGGGTGCCACCATTCTGGCGGGCAACCAAAAGGTGCTGTCAGCGCGGTTGGCAGATGCGAAATTCTTCTGGGAAAATGACCTGCGCGTTGCGAAAGAAGGGATGCAGCCTTGGCTTGATAGCCTTGCGAATGTCACCTTCCACAACAAACTGGGCAGCCAGAAAGACCGGATTGAACGGATCGCAGCACTGGCACGGGAAATTGCGCCCAGTGTAGGGGCTGACCCTGATCTGGCCGAACAAGCCGCGCGCGTCGCCAAGTCCGATCTGTCGTCGGAAATGGTTTATGAATTCCCTGAATTGCAGGGGCTGATGGGGCAGTATTATGCCAACGAGGCGGGCTTAGAGGCCGAGGTCGCCGCCGCTTGTAAAGAACATTATTCACCGCTTGGCCCGTCCGATGACGTGCCTACTGCGCCTGTGTCTGTGGCTGTAGCGCTGGCCGATAAAATAGACACCCTGACAGGCTTCTGGGCGATTGATGAGAAGCCTACAGGGAGCAAGGACCCCTTTGCGCTGCGCAGAGCGGCGTTGGGGGTTATTCGGTTGGTTTTGGAGAATAACGTGAGTGGTCGCGCTAGCTCCTTGGCCGTGTTTGTCGAGCGGGCGGTTGTGCCATTCGTGGCGCGTGAAGTTGATTCAGCGAAGGAATCGCTAATTCCATTGAAGCCAGTGGTTCATGATTTTCTCGCTCAGTATGATCTGACTGAAGCCGTTGAGCGTTTTCGTGATTGGTACGGAGAAGGGAATTCCCATTTTAAGATCAAAAGACTGGTCGAGATTCTCGATGACCTCCTCTCCTTCTTCCACGACCGCCTCAAGGTTTTCCTACGCGACAAAGGCATCCGCCACGACATCATCGACGCCTGCATTGCGATGCCGGGCAATGACGACCTGACGCTGCTGGTCAAACGGGCCGAGGCATTGGCCGAAACGCTCGCCACCGATGACGGTGAAAACCTCATTCAGGGCTTCAAGCGCGCCAACAACATCCTGACCCAGGCCGAGGAAAAAGACGGGGTGGAGTATTCCTATGGTGCGGACATCAAATTTGCTGAAGACGACGCCGAAAAGGCGCTTTTCGCCGCCCTTGATGCTGCGGATGCAAAGATCGCGCCGGCGATGAAAGCGGAAGATTTCAGCACCGCAATGACCGCTATGGCAGCACTGCGCGGCCCGATTGATGCATTTTTCACCGATGTGCAGGTGAACGCCGACAGCGAGATTTTGCGCCGCAACCGGCTTAACCTGCTGTCACGGATCAGGAATATCTGTCTCAGCGTCGCGGACCTGACCAAAATCGAAGGCTAGGCTCAAAAACTGTAAACTTCTGTGTACAGTTGGCCGATATCTCTTCTATGCTGCACCTGAACAATAGATCGGTGCCGCAGTGCAGCAACAGACAACATACGGGCCCCTGACGCTCATCACGCCGACCGCTGCCATGAAGGCATCTGTGCACGGTGGGCGGGCCAAATGTCTGCAACGGCTGGTGCGGCTGGAAATGCCGGTTCCGGTGACGGTCGCCCTGTCCTTTGATGCGGTCCACGACGCGGCGATTGGCAATCTGCCCGACATGCAAAAATTGCTCGCCCCTTTTGGTGATGCACCGCTGTTGTCCGTGCGGCCGTCGAGCCAAGACCCCGATTGGGGTGGCCCCAGTGCGATCCTGAATGTCGGTATGAACGATGCGCGTCTGGCCGAATTGACCCAAACGATCGGGGCCGAGGCGGCCACCAAGCTGTACCTGCGTTTTGTCCAATCCTACGCGATCCATGTGGCGCGTCTTGATCCCGATGAATTCTATCTGCCCGATGTGGCCGATGCTGCCAGTCTGAAAACCATGCTCGACACGTTCGAGTTTGAAACCGATGAACCCTTCCCCCAGGATCCTGCTGTGCAACTGGCCGAAGTATTGCGGTCAATGGCGCGGGCGTGGGATGGCACAACGGCCCGTTTGCTGCGGCAGGCCAAGGGGGCGCCTGCGGATGCGGGACTCGGGCTTGTCGTGCAGGCCATGGCCTTGGGGACGGGGCAGGGCGAATGTGGTCAGGGTGTGATGCAGTTTGTGGAGTCCACATCCGGCGCACCCAGGATTATTGGCCGCTACCTGAGCGCCAGCAGAAGCGACGCCTATGATCTTGGTCCCGATGCCGAGGGCGCGCTGTACCTGACGCGCGACGCGCGCGGTCCGGCGCTTGAAGATATCTGTCCCGATCAGTACGCCCAGCTTGTGTCATACGGCGATATTTGCCGCCGCCGCTTGCGGGAAGAGATGGAGATCAAGTTCACGCTCAAAGACGGAGTGCTCCAGATATTGGACGCCGTGCGCGTGCAGCGCAGTTCGCGTGCGTCGGTCCGTATTGCCGTGGCCTTGGCCGAGGACGGTGTGATCCCACGCGAAGAGGCGGTGATGCGGGTCCAGCCTTCGGCGCTGTCGGAATTGTTGCACAGGCAGGTCGATCCTGATGCAAAACGCGATGTGATCGTGGGTGGCATTGCCGCCAGCCCCGGTGCGGCCACGGGCCGGATTGTCCTGACGGCGCACGAGGCACAAGCCAGTGCCGCACGTGGCGAGGCCTGCGTTCTGGTGCGGCGGGAAACCACGCCCGAGGATATTCGCGGCATGCATGCCGCCAGCGCGGTGCTGACGATGCGCGGCGGTGTGACCAGCCACGCGGCAGTGATCGGGCGCGGTATTGGTCTGCCCTGCGTTGTGGGGGCGTCGGACCTGACGATTGACCGCAAGAATGGCGTCATCACCGCCCCTGACGGGCGGCGGTTCAAGGCCGGTGACGTGATTACTGTGGATGGCAGCCGTGGTCAGGTCCTGGCAGGTGAGCCGCCTATGCTGGAAGCAGCCCTAGATGGCGCGTTCCAGACATTGCTGGAATGGGCTGATGATTTCCGTGATATCGGTGTGCGCGCCAATGCCGATACGCCCGCCGATGCGCAAACCGCCCGCAACTTTGCCGCCGAAGGGATCGGCCTGTGCCGGACCGAGCATATGTTCTTTGAGGGTGACCGCCTTGGCGTGATGCGCGAGATGATTTTTGCCGAGGAAAGCGACGACCGCAAAGAGGTGCTTGACCGTCTTTTGCCGATGCAGCGTGCCGATTTTCAGGCCCTGTTCGAGATCATGGCTGGCAAGAACGTCTGCGTGCGTCTGTTTGATCCGCCGCTACACGAGTTTTTACCCTCGGATAAAGCGGGCATGCGCGATCTGGCCGAACAGGTGGCCTTGCCGCTGCCGGATGTGATTGAGCGGATTGACGCACTGGCAGAATACAACCCGATGCTGGGCATGCGGGGTGTGCGTCTGGGAATCGCTATTCCCGAAATCTACGACATGCAGACCCGCGCCATCTTTGAGGCATTGGTCGCTGTCGGGAAAAAAGGCATCTCGATCAATGTCGAGATCATGATCCCCCTTGTCAGCGCCATGCGCGAAGTCGAGTTGCAAAAGGCCCGGATCAACGGGGTTGCAAATGCGGTAAGGGCGAAAAGCAAGGCGGATTTCGCCTATCGCCTTGGCGTCATGGTTGAAACGCCGCGTGCCGCCTTGCGCGCGCAGGATATTGTCGAACACGCCGAATTTTTATCCTTTGGTACCAATGACCTGACGCAGATGACCTATGGTTTGTCGCGCGATGACGCGGGCCGCTTTATGTCGTCTTACGTGCAGCAGGGCGTCTATGCAGAAGACCCGTTCCACACGCTGGATATCGAAGGTGTCGGCGAATTGATTTCCATTGGCGCAGCACGTGGCCGGCTGGGCCGTTCCGAAGTTGTCCTGTCGCTTTGTGGCGAACATGGGGGTGATCGGTCTGCGATCGCGTTCTGCCGTGCCCAGCAATTTGATTATATTTCCTGTTCCCCGTTCAGGGTGCCGGTCGCGCGCCTGACAGCGGCGCAGCTTGCTTTGGCTGATAAGGTGTCACTGTAATGCAACGCTATATCTGGTGGGTATCTTTCAAATAACCACTGCAATTTGTGGCACTGGGGTGGTCCTGTCTGCGTATTCTTGCCGGTTTTGGAACAGTCCGGCCCAAGGGGTAGACCTGACCGCCTCTTTCCCCTAAAGACGGCCGCGCTGGCGCGGAGCTAACCCGCGACGTTTCCTGGGTGGGAAGAATGACTGTATTGAAGGCGATTATCGCCGCATGTTGTGCGGCTGGTATTTCTGTTGGGGCGACATCAGCCTTTGCAGATGAAGTGATGGCAAGCCGACTGGAAGCCATCTTGGGTCAAGAACGTCAGGCGTTATCGGTCGTACCTGACAGCCGTTTGAGCATGTTGACCAGTTTGCCGCCGGCAGAAGAGCGTGGCGTCGAGACACAGACCGGACTGGTCTATGATCGTGACTATCTGGCCGACTTGCCCGCTGCAGATGGCGGATCAGAGTGGCAGTGCCTGGCCGAAGCTCTCTACTTCGAAGCACGTGGCGAATCTATCCGCGGGATGTTCGCAGTTGGCGAAGTCATCATGAACCGTGTCGATAGCAGCGCCTATCCGGATTCGCTTTGTGACGTGATCAATCAGGGCACCGGGCGCCGTTACGCTTGTCAATTCACCTATACCTGTGACGGCAAACCCGAAGTGATCGGAGAGCCCCGTTCGTGGGAGCGTGTTGGCAAGGTTGCGCGCATGTTGATTGATGGCGCACCGCGTGCATTGACCGGTGGCGCGACACATTACCATACCAAAGCCGTCAGCCCCTCTTGGGCCCAGCGTTTTCCGCGCACGGCGTCTATCGGGTTCCACTACTTCTATCGCCAGCCTGTACGCACGGCATCAATGTAAGTCGCATGATTGCGGATGAGCGTCGCGCCTGACGCTTGCCGCCCCGCGTTCGCCCTTGTATCCCACAAGGGTAACTTGACGTGTTGGACGCCCCATGACTGATGAGATCCGCCTTGCCTTTGCCCACCCGAGCGAGAGGGCAGAGGCCAGCAGCAGCATCCCGTATGATCGCATTTCACTGCGCGACTATGTCGTCGAGGTCGAGATTGGTGCGTTTCAGCAAGAGCGTGGCACTTTACAGCGGGTGCGTTTCAATGTTGTCGTCGAGGTATTGCCGCTAAGCGGCCCGATCGACGACGATGTTGACCGTATTCTATCCTACGACAAAGTGACCGAAGCGATCAGCAGCGAGCTGGAAGCAGAGCGGATCAATCTGCTGGAAACGCTGGCTGCACGTGTGGCAGAACGTATTTTGCTGGAACCGCAGGCAGAGCGTGTCTTTGTGCGGATCGAGAAACTGGACCGGGGTCCGTTTTCGCTGGGGGTCGAGATTGTCCGCGCGCGCGATGGTGTCGATCCGGGTGGGCAAACCCATGTGGCCGCTCCGCATCCGCGCATTGTTTATCTGTCGAATGCTGCGATCGAAAGTCCGCAGATCAGTAATTGGATTGACCAGTTGGCGGCAATGGATGCCCCCCTCATTCTTTGCGTTGGCCCTGCTGACGTGGCCGCGCCGCAGGCCGACAACGCCCTTGCGCAGCGGCGGATTGACCTGCTTGCAATTGAACAAAACGCATGGAGCTTGGCTGCACGTGACCGCCGCTGTATGGTTGTCAATTCGCGTACAGAACTGGATTGGGCGATGAAGAATGGCCAGATTTGTATCTGGGCCCCCTCGAAGATCGTTCTTGATGCCGTCGATGGCCCGTCGGCCAGCCCGCGCGATGCCGTGGCCCTTGTGGCGTGGTTTGCCGAAGAAATGCAGGCAAAGGAATTGTTGATCATCGGCCAGCCTGCGCCACAGACCGATATCCCTGTGCGTGCTGTTCCCGCAGAGGCGTCGGACCTGTCATGACGAAATACTATCGCCCTGTCGTGCGCTTTGGCGAAATGCCGACATCGCAAAGCTTTCCACTGGCAGGTGGTCTGTGCTGGTTTGACACCGTTGCGGTTCACACGCGGGGCAGTCGTGTCCGGTCTGTTCCTGCGGGCGACGTGCCTGCAGAAATACTGGAAAACCTGACACGCGCCCGCCCGCCCATTGCAGGTATGGCGATGACCGGCCCGCGGATCATGGGCATTTTGAATGTCACACCGGATAGTTTTTCCGATGGTGGACAGTTCAATGCGCCCGAACTTGCACTGGCACATGCGCAGGCAATGCAAGAAGAGGGCGCTGATATCATCGACGTGGGTGGTGAAAGCACACGTCCCGGTGCGGCCGAGGTGCAGATTGCCGCGGAAATCGCGCGGACAGCCCCTGTGATTGCAGCCATTCGCGCGCAGAGCAACGTGCCGATCTCGATTGATACGCGCAAATCCGATGTGGGTCTGGCGGCAGTCGAGGCGGGCGCGACCCTGATCAACGATGTTGCGGCCTTTACCTTTGATACGAAACTGGCGGCGGTCGCAGCCGAAGCCAAAGTTCCGGTCTGCGTTATGCATGCCAAAGGGTCGCCCGAGACGATGCAGAACGATCCCACCTATGATGATGTGCTGCTTGATGTCTATGACTTCCTGAGCGCGCGTATCGCGGCGGCCGTGGCCGCAGGCATTGCACGCGATCAGATCGTTGTGGACCCCGGAATCGGATTTGGCAAAACGCTCGAACATAACCTGACGCTTCTGCGCGGTATCGCGCTTTTCCACGCCCTCGGCTGTCCGGTGCTGCTGGGTGCGTCGCGCAAGCGGTTCATTGGCACCATTGGCGGTGGCACGGACGCGTCAGACCGCGTGAGCGGATCTGTGGCGGTGGCCCTGTTTGCCGCAAGGCGGGGCGTGCAAATCTTGCGGGTTCACGATATCTTCGCAACAAAGCAAGCACTAGACTTGGAATGGGCAATCGGCGGGGCGGCAATCACATGACACGGAAACTCTTTGGCACGGACGGTGTGCGCGGCAAGGCAAATACCTATCCCATGACCGCAGAAATGGCGCTCAAGATCGGTGCCGCAGCGGGGCGTTACTTCCGCAACGACGGCTCTAACGGGCACCGCGTGGTGATTGGCAAGGACACGCGGTTGTCCGGCTATATGTTTGAAAACGCGCTGACCGCCGGTTTGACCAGTACGGGCATGAATGTGCTGCTCTTGGGGCCGGTGCCGACGCCAGCGGTGGGATTGCTGACCACGTCGATGCGCGCCGATCTGGGCATCATGATTTCCGCCAGCCACAACCCGCACCATGATAACGGGATCAAATTCTTCGGCCCTGACGGTTTCAAGCTTTCGGATGAGGCTGAGGCCGAGATCGAGGCGATTGTCAGCGGGTCCATTGAACCGGCGAAGGCGCAGAATATCGGACGCGCCAAGCGCATCGACGATGGCCGCTTCCGTTATGCCGAGCGGATCAAGTCAACCTTTCCGTCAGGTATGCGGCTTGATGGTCTGAAGGTTGTGATTGACTGCGCGAATGGTGCCGCCTACCGCGTCGCCCCAGAGGTACTGTGGGAACTTGGTGCCACGGTTATTCCTGTGGGTGTTGACCCCAACGGGTACAATATCAACGAAGGCTGCGGTTCGACCAACACCGCAGCGGCAGCTGCGAAAGTGGTGTCCGAGGGTGCACATGTGGGCATTTGTCTTGATGGCGATGCGGACCGCGTGATGATCCTTGATGAAAACGGTGAAGTGGCCGATGGGGACCAGCTGATGGCGCTGATGGCGGGCCGCTGGGCGGATCAAGAGCGGCTGAACGGGGGCACGCTGGTTGCAACCGTGATGTCCAATCTGGGGCTTGAGCGGTATCTGGACGGGCGCGGTTTGCGCCTTGAACGCACGGCTGTTGGCGACCGCTATGTGGTCGAGGCGATGCGCGCAAACGGTTGGAACCTTGGCGGTGAACAGTCGGGGCACATCGTCATGACCGATTTCGCGACCACCGGCGATGGTCTGTTGGCGGGGCTGCAATTCCTGGCTGCAATGATCGAAACCGGACAGCCTGCCAGCGCCCTGACCAAAAGTTTCGAGACCGTGCCGCAAATGCTCAAGAACGTACGCTTTACGACAGGGCAGGACCCGCTCGGCGCAGAGCTTGTGCAGAAAACCATTGCAGATGCGCAGCTCAAGCTGCAGGGCAAGGGGCGGCTCTTGATCCGCAAGTCGGGCACAGAGCCGCTGATCCGTGTGATGGCGGAATGCGAAGATGATGCGCTTCTGGCGCAGGTCGTAGACGGGATTGTGGCCGAGGTGGAGGCTGCGATCTAGCGTAACAGCAGCTTGCGCAGGTTGCTCCATTGGCTGATGGCAAGGCCAAAGAGGATAAGGCCAAGGGCCACAAAAAACCGCAGCGGCAGCACCTCGCTGAGCACCAGCGCGCCAAAGAACATCGACCAGAGCGGCACCTGATAGTTGACCAGCGTCATGAAAATGGCGCCCGCGGACCGGATCGTCGCAACGCGGATCAGGGCTGCAAGTGCGGTTGGGATGAAGCCGAGGAAAATGATTGCGATGGTTGGGCGCATGCCCCCGATGGTGGGGACGCCTTCGATAAGCAACATCGCAGGGATCAGGGCGACGGAACCAACTGTCAGCAAGAGTGCCGCCATGGTGATGGGATCAATGGACGGGCAGCGTCGGGTCATAATGCTGGAGACAGCATAGGAAACTGACGCAGCCACGCAGGCAATCTGACCCAGCGGTTCCCACCCCGTACCAATGCGCAGAACGCCGGGACCAATCAGAACGGCGGCCCCGACAAAACCGAGGATGACCCCCAAGGTGTTCCGCAGGCTCATTTTTTCATCGGTGAAAAGATGCGCGAGAGGCAAAACGAAAAGCGGTAATGCAGCCATAGAGATCCCTGCAAAGGCAGAGGGCACGTATTGCTGCCCCCAGCTGAGCAAGGCAAAGGGCAGTGCGGTGTTCATCAGACCGATGGCGACCAGATAGCGCGTCATCACGGGTGTGAATTGGGGCAAGGGTCGGCTCAGGATGCGCATGAGTAAAAGCAGCGCAATCGCCCCGAGTGTTGTACGTGCGCAGGCGACGGTCAGCGGGCCGTAGCCTTCCAGCGCGATTGCAACGACCATGAATGTGGCCCCCCAGATCAATCCGAGAAGGGCGATGGAAAGCCAGTTTGCCGGTGTGGGTTGCGCGGTCATCATAGGGTCCTTTGCCATGCAAAAGGCCCGGACAGTGCCCGGGCCTTTCGACGGGTAAGGTGGATCATGATCCACCTTACATGTCGATCAGTTTTTCGCTTTGTCGACCATTTTGCCTGCGGAAATCCAAGGCATCATAGCGCGCAGTTTTTCACCGACTTGCTCGATCTGGTGTTCGTCGTTGATGCGGCGTGTTGCCTTGAAATAAGGCTGGCCAACGGCGTTTTCCTGCATGAAGTCCCGCACGAATTTACCGGTCTGGATGTCGGTCAGCACGTCTTTCATGCGCTGCTTCGTTTCGGCGTAGGGCAGGATGCGCGGGCCAGAGACATACTCGCCATACTCTGCTGTGTTCGAGATCGAGTAGTTCATGTTCGCAATGCCGCCTTCGTAGATCAGGTCCACGATCAGCTTGGTTTCGTGCAGGCACTCGAAGTAGGCCATTTCAGGCTCGTAGCCCGCCTCGACCAGCGTTTCAAAGCCCATGCGGATCAGCTCGACAATACCGCCACATAGAACAGCCTGTTCGCCGAAGAGGTCGGTTTCGCATTCCTGACGGAAGTTTGTCTCAATAATGCCGGAACGACCGCCACCGATGGCCGAGCAATAGGACAGGCCGATTTCCATCGCCTTGCCGGATGCGTCACGGTCTACAGCCACAAGGCAAGGCACGCCGCCGCCTTTGGTGTATTCACCACGCACAGTGTGACCGGGGCCTTTGGGCGCCATCATGATCACATCGACACCTGCCTTGGGCTCGATCAGGCCGAAATGCACGTTCAGGCCGTGGGCAAATGCGATCGCCGAGCCTTCCTTGAGGTTGTCATGGACGTATTTTTTGTAGGTCTCGGCCTGCAATTCGTCGGGCATTGTGAACATGATCAGGTCACACCATGCTGCGGCTTCGGCGATGCCCATAACCGTCAGGCCTTCGCCTTCGGCTTTGGCGGCAGAAGGCGAGCCTTCGCGCAGCGCCACAACAAGGTTTTTTGCACCGCTGTCGCGCAGGTTCAGCGCGTGGGCGTGGCCCTGACTGCCATAGCCCAGAATGGCAACTTTTTTGTCTTTGATCAGGTTCACATCGCAATCGCGATCGTAATAAACGCGCATAGTCGTCTTCCTTTATTTGGTTTCTGGGGGTGGGTATAACGGATCTTTCGGGCGAAAGTAGTGTTGCTCTTTGAGTATTTTTGGCAAGATGATGATTGTTATGCGTGATATATTTGATTAACGTGATTTTCATGCTTGATGATGTTGATCGCCGCATTCTGCGCCTCTTGCAGGCCGACCCCGCGACCGCGATGCCGGAACTGGCCGAGGCAACGGGGCTGACACCCGCGCGCGCGACGCGGCGCGTGGATCGTTTGCGCGAGGACCGGATCCTTCAGGGCAGCCATGCCATCATTCACTGGCCCGCCTTGGGCTATGCTGTTTCGGTCAGTTTGCGTATCACGCTGGACAAAGCTGTCGCGCGCGCCTTTGACGAGTTTATTTCTGCCGCACGCGCAGTGCCGGAAGTGATCGAAATCCAGACTTTTCTGGGCCGTGTCGATGTCCGTCTTTCGTTGATCGCAAAGGATCTCTCTGATTATCAGCGCATTTACCGTGAAGAGGTCCTGACTTTGCCACATATCGCGGACATCGAGGCGCTGATGACAGTCGCATCGGTCAAGTCTGACGAAAGCCTGCCTCTATGACACCAGACGATCTCGACTTTGTGATCCTGCGCGCGCTTTGGGCAAATGCGGATCAATCGACGACACAGCTGGGGCAGAAACTCGGCCTCAGCCAGCCTGCCACGTGGCGGCGGATCCGTCGCTTGCAAAAGGCCGGAGTGATCGCAGGGCGCAGGCTTGTGCTGGATGCTGAAAAGCTCGGGTTTGGCGTGACCGTGTTTCTGGGCGTGAAACTTGCCACCAAGGGTCGTGTCAGCCTTGAGGATTTCGAGCGCGCGGTAGGGGCTATTCCCGAGGTGCAGACGGTCGATCACGTGCTGGGTCTCTATGATTACCGTTTGCGCGTTGTGGCCCGCGATCTCGCCGATTTCGAACGTGTCTTGCGCCGCCGCATTATGACCATGCCGGGTGTTGGTAACGTCGAGGCAAACGTTCTTTTGTCGGAGGAACGCAGGCCGGGACCGATTTAGTCAGGCGAAGCTTGCTTTGTGCCGGTTCTGCACATAGCCATACTGGTAAGCAGTAAGGAGATGGTGATGGACAGTGCAATTTCAGGGGTTGATCCCGACGGGTTGATGGAATTCTCGGTGGTTTTTACCGACCGGTCACTCAACCACATGTCGAAGGTCTTTCAGGGTGTGATGACCGATATCTCGGACATGCTCTGCGAAGTCTACAATGCCGAGAGCGTGGCCATTGTGCCGGGTGGCGGTACCTATGCGATGGAGGCCGTTGCGCGCCAGTTTGGTGCCGATGCCCATGCCTTTGTGGTCCGCAACGGATGGTTTTCCTATCGCTGGAGCCAGATCTTTGACGCAGGCAAGTTTACGGCCAAGACGACGGTAATGAAGGCGCGGCAGGCGGGCAATGATACACGCGCGCCATTTGCACCGGCGCCGATTGAAGATGTCACAGCCGCGATCAGGGATGCGCGCCCTGACGTTGTGTTCGCCCCTCATGTGGAAACCTCTGCCGGGATCATTCTGCCGGACGATTATATCAAAGCGCTTGCCGATGCGGCCCATGACGTGGGTGCGCTGATGGTGCTCGATTGTATCGCCTCGGGCTGCGCATGGGTGGATATGAAAGCCACCGGTGTTGATGTGCTGATTTCGGCGCCGCAGAAAGGCTGGTCGTCCACGCCCTCTGCGGGACTGGTGATGCTGTCGGCACGTGCCGAGGCCCGGATATCCGAAACCACCTCAAACTCTTTCACCGTGGACCTCAAAAAATGGCACAGCATCATGCAGGCCTACCTGAACGGTGGTCACGCCTATCACGCGACAATGCCGACGGATGGTTTGCGGGCCTTCCGCGATACGATGCTGGAAACCCGTGAATTCGGGTTTGGCAAACTGAAAGAGGCGCAATGGGCCCTGGGCAATGCGGTGCGCAAAGTGCTGGCGGAGAAGGGTGTGAAATCGGTCGCGGCTGACGGGTTCGGGGCACCGGGGGTTGTCGTCAGCTATACCGATGATCCGGCCATCCAGAATGGTTCAAAATTTGCTGCCGAAGGTATGCAAATTGCCGCTGGCGTCCCGCTCCAATGTGACGAACCCGATGATTTTCGCACCTTCCGTCTGGGCCTGTTCGGCTTGGACAAGCTTTATGATGTGGACGCCACGCTGGCGCGTCTGGTGCCTGTGCTGGACAAGGTGCTTTAGCGCGCGCCGAGGCCCATCTGCATCAGCGTCTGCCGGACAGGTGTGACACCATAAAGTGCCTCGATCCCTTTGGTGCGCAGTGACTGCATCATCGGGCTTCCGGCGATCGATGCGCGGTTCAGCGCGTCGATGCCGGTAACGCGCAGTTTGATGTCAGGGTGGCGTTTGCGCGCATAGGCATCAAGCATCGCAGGCGCGCCCAGTTGCCCGGGGGTGGCTGATGCGAGATCAAGCAGACAAGACAGGTCACGCAAGGACATGTTCAGGCCCTGTGCGCCAATCGGCGGCATCACATGTGCTGCTTCGGCCACCAAAGCGGTGCGCGGCGCTGTCAGGTGGTCCGCGATCTGGCTAATGATGGGCCAAAGCGTGCGCTTGCTGACAAGCCTGAGTGGCCCGTAAAGATAAGCGGAGCGGTCGTTCGCAGCAGCCTCGAACGCCGTTTCAGGCAGGGCGTGCAGTCGGTTGGCTTCTGCGCCGCCTTCCATCCAGACCACGGCAGAGCAGGGCTTGCCATCATGATCCGGCAAGGGCACCAGCGTGAATGGCCCGCCAGAGCGGTGAATTTCGGTGGAAACATTGTCGTGCGGCGCATCATGGGTGACGGCAAAGGTCAGCGCCTTTTGCCCGTATCGCATTGTTTTCACGCCAATCCCGGCGCTTTCGCGCACCGGAGACCCACGCCCGTCGGCCCCGATGACAAGCTTTGCGGAAAGCTGGCTGTTGTCAGAAAGCGTCACCAGCGCCTCATGACTGCGCGCCACCATGCGGGCAAAGCCGACACCTGCACGGAAATCAACATTGCCCAGCTCACGCAGCCGCGCGACCATTTCGCGCCGCAAAAGCCAGTTCGGCAGGTTCCACCCGAACGGCTGGTCGGAGATATCGGCTGCGTTGAAGTCGCGGGTGACATGTTTGTCGGTTCCGATATCGACGATCCGCATGACCTGCAGCGGCGCAGCAAAAGATGAAAGCCGCGTCCATAGTCCTGCCGCATCGAGAAACTGCTGGGCGGGTTGCAAGAATGCGGTTGTCCGCAGATCGGACCCTTCCGCATCGCTTGTGATCACGGGGGGCGTGGGGTCAACGATCGTCACGTCAAATCCCGCGGTGCCAAAAGCCGCCGCGGCGGTCAGGCCTGCGACACCGCCGCCGCTGATCAAGATATCTGTTGTTTTGCGTTCCATGTGACAGACATAGGCCGCTTGGCCGCGCCCTGAAAGGGTTAGCGCGTAAGCTGCGACAAGAAATCCGTCAGATGATCGGTGTGATGGTGGATATGGGGGGCGGGATGGGGCGTTTGATGCACATGCACGGTCCGCATGCCCAAGGCATGGGGCACCGCAAGATTGCGGGCTTCGTCTTCGAACATGGCGGCTTTGGCCGGGGTTAGCCCGTCTTTTGCAAACACACGCGAAAAGGCGTCTTGCCCCGGTTTCGCCTTGAAATCTGCGTGCTCAACACCGTAGACGGCATCAAACTGGCGTGTCAGGCCACGCGCGGCGAGAACACGTTTGGCGTGGTTTTCCGATCCGTTGGTAAAGACAATTTTCCGGCCCGGCAGTGCGGCAATCGCAAAGCCCAGCACCCCGTCTTCTTCGAGGTGAGAAATGTCGATGTTATGCACGTCCGCCAGAAAATGGTGCGGATCAACATCGTGATTGTCGATCAACCCCAGCAGCGTCGAGCCGTAATCGTTCCAATATTGTTTGCACAGGTCCAGCGCACGCGCCTGATCGTGCCCTGTCAATCGGGCCACATATGCGGCAAAACGCGCATCCATCTGACCGAAAAGATCAGCGGAAGGCGGATAAAGCGTGTTGTCGAGATCAAAGACCCATGTGTCTACATGGGCAAAATGCATGGCTACCATAGGCGCACGTTATGACACGCCGCGCCGCGCTTCAATCGCTTTGGCTTGATTGCGGGGCGGGCAGGGGCATATGGTGAAACAGTTACGAAAGGTTCGACCCGATGCAAGATACCCGCGTGTCCCAGAAAGACGCCTATGCCCTGATCCTCGAAGCGATCGACAGCCATATCTACAAGCCGGGTGACCGCCTTGTTGAAAGCGAATTGGCCGATCGCTTTGGTGTCTCGCGCACCCCGATCCGTGAAGCGCTGCAACGGCTTGAGACGCAATCGCTGCTGACGCGGGACGGGCGGTCGCTGATTGTGGCGTCGCTGGATCATTCGCAGCTGTCCGAGCTTTACGTTGTGCGCGGTGAACTGGAGGGGCTTGCCGCGCGTCTTGCGGCCCGCCACGCCGCCCCGGAAGAGGTGAAGGTGCTACGCGATATGCTCGAGGCCGATCAGAAACTTGTCGGTGATCCCAAGGCCATGAGCCGCGCGAACCGCCGCTTTCACAAGCAAATCCATTTGGCCTCGCACAACCGTTTTCTGGTGCAGCAACTGGATTTGGTACATAGGTCCATGGCGCTTTTGGCGACCACATCAATCGCGGCCGAGGGCCGTGGGGCCGAGACGCTGCGCGAACATGCGGCCATTGTCAGGGCAATCGAGAACGGTGATGGTGATGCGGCCTATCAGGCGCTCCGTGACCACATTTCAGAGGCCTTTGTGACGCGCCTGAAACTGGATGCAGAGGCGGTAGAAGCTGCAGAATAACCCCAAACTGCAGCCCACACCAAAATAGTGCACGAAGCAAACTTAACACCGTCGACTCACATGACGACTTCGTCCGAGCAATTTGAACGAAACAAGTTAATCGGAGGTTAAGCGCTCATCGCCTCGGCAAATCTTTCGAACAGATAATAGCTGTCCTGCGGGCCAGGGCTGGCCTCTGGGTGGTATTGCACGCTGAAAACCGGCCTGTTCGCGATGCGAATACCGCAGTTGCTGCCGTCAAACAGCGACACATGCGTTTCCTCGACGCCCGCAGGCAATGTTTGGCTATCAACGGTAAAGCCGTGGTTCATCGAGGTGATCTCGACCTTGCCGGTCTCCATGTCTTTCACCGGATGGTTGGCGCCGTGGTGGCCGTGGTTCATCTTGACGGTCTTTGCGCCGACGGCGAGTGCCAGCATCTGGTGCCCGAGACAGATGCCAAACACCGGCAGGTTGGCATCCAGCACGCCTTTGATCATGGGGACGGCGTAGACACCTGTCGCGGCAGGATCACCGGGGCCGTTGGATAAAAACACGCCATCAGGGTTCAGTGCCAATACATCTTCGGCGGTGGCCGTTGCAGGCAACACGGTGACATCGCACCCGGCGCTGGCCAGACAGCGCAGGATGTTGCGTTTGGCACCGAAATCAATCGCGACAACTTTGTGCTTGGGCGCTGTCTGCGGCTTATAGCCTTCGGGCCATGCCCACCGCATTTCGTTCCATTGATAGGACTGCGCGCAGGTCACGTCCTTGGCCAGATCTAGCCCTTCAAGCCCTTGGAAATCGCGTGCTTTCTTGACCAGTGCCGCGATGTCGAAGTTTCCGTCGGGGTCATGGGCAAGTGCCACATGTGGTGCCCCTTGCTGCCGGATCGCCCGTGTCAGACGCCGTGTATCCACGCCGCCCATCCCGATCCGGTTGCGTTTGGCTAACCATGTCGTCAGCTCATCGGTCGAACGCCAGTTGGACGCCTGCGTCGGATCCCATTTGACGACCATGCCTTCGGCGACTGGATCGGCGGTTTCATCGTCTTCGGGATTGACGCCGGTGTTGCCGATATGCGGGAAGGTAAAGGTGACGACCTGTCCTGCATATGACGGGTCTGTCATGATTTCCTGATAGCCGGTCATGGCTGTGTTAAAGCAAAGTTCGGCCACTGTTTCGCCGGTGGCGCCAAAGCCCATCCCGTAAAAGATCGTACCGTCCGCGAGTGCCAAACAGGCCGTCGGTTTCTGTGCCATAATCGATCTCCCCAGATGTCAAATTGGGGCGGGTGTACGCAGGCCGACGGCGCGGGTCAAGGCCGGATTGTTCCCTTGCAAACAAGGGTGACGTTGCGCGCTGGGCGCTTGTCTCGCTGGCGGGTTCACACTATGTAGAGGGTTCGTTTGACGTCAGATGTACGGGACACATTTATGGATATGCGTGACAGGGTCTCAGCGGCCCTCAAAGATGCGATGCGCGCGAAAGAAGCAGATCGCCTATCAACGCTGCGGCTGATCAATGCCGCAATCAAGGACAAAGATATTGCCGCACGCGGCACCGGCGACGATGAGGGCGGAGTGTCGAACGAAGGCATTCTGGCGATCTTGGGCCGGATGGTAAAACAGCGCCAGGAAAGCGCGCGCGCCTATGAAGAAGGCGGGCGGCTCGAACTGGCGGAGAAAGAACTGTCAGAGATCAAGATCATCGAAGAATTCCTGCCCAAACAGCTGAACGATGACGAAGCCGAAGCGGCCGTTGACACAGCGATTACCGAAGTGGGCGCCGAGAGCATCCGCGACATGGGCAAGGTGATGGCCGCACTCAAGGCCAAGTACACAGGGCGTATGGATTTCGGCAAGGCCGGCCCGATGGTCAAAGACCGCTTGGGGTAACCGGCTCTCGCCCTGCGCGAAGCGCGACCTGCAACTCATCAAAAAGCACGAGGCGTTCGTCAGCATCGAGGAACGCGCCAATCTCGACTTCGCGGTCACCGCCGCGCAGGGTGATATAGTTCTCAACCGGCCCGCCTTTGGGGTGCAAGTGCGCGGTGACCCAATAGCGGTTCGCCTCCCATTCCTGCACATCGCCTTTTGGATTGTGCCGTGTCAGATGGGCGCGGGCCTCGTCCACAGTAAGTTCTTCCAGCACCTCCCCACGCCGGTAGCTGACGTGAAGCGCATACCAGACCCCTGCCAGCATCATGCCAAAGAACGGCAGAAGCCCCCAAAGCACAGCTTGCCCCAAAAGCGTGAGCAGGGGCAGCGACACGAGTGCCGCAGTGCCGCCGATGAACAGTACGAAGTCTTTTCGTAGCAGCGAGCGGTAGGGCCAGAGGCTCAGTTGCCAACGGCGATCATGATGGGGCGGGGTCGGGGTCCATTCGTAAGGCATGACGAAGTTGTAATGCGCACTGCGCCGTCGTCAAACCGATAGAATGCCGCAGGACATGGTGGCTGCTGTCGGGGCGTGTCGCAGCATGAAAAAAGCCCCGCCAGATGGCAGGGCTTTTCTGTTTTATCAAAGCCGCGTTTAGTGCGCGTGCTTTTTATCCCAATCGGACTGCTTTGGCAGCGTCTCGAATGTGTGCTCTGGTGGTGGGCTTGGCAGTGTCCACTCCAGTGTGTCTGCATATTCGTTCCAAGGGTTGTTCTCGGTGACGCGCTTGCCCTTTGTCAGGGTCCAGACCATCACACCGATGAAGAACAGGAAGGACGCGAATGACAGGAACGCACCCCAGCTTGACACATAGTTCCAATAGGCAAATGCCTCGGGGTAGTCGATGTAGCGACGTGGCATACCCTGACGACCCAGGAAGTGCTGCGGGAAGAATGTCAGGTTTGCACCGATGAACATCGCCCAGAAGTGCAGCTTGCCTGCCCACTCGGGATACATGCGGCCCGACATTTTTGGCAGGTAGAAATAGATACCTGCAAAGATCGAGAAGACCGCACCAAGGCTCATTACATAGTGGAAGTGCGCCACGACATAGTAGGTATCGTGGTACACGCGGTCCACACCGGCCTGCGACAGAACGATGCCGGTCACGCCGCCCAAGGTGAACAGGAACAAGAAGCCCATCGCCCAAAGCATTGGTGTTCTGAATTCAACCGAACCACCCCACATGGTGGCGATCCAGCTAAAGATCTTCACGCCTGTCGGCACCGCGATGACCATGGTGGCCAGCATAAAGTAGGACTGCTGTGTCAGTGACATGCCCACGGTATACATGTGGTGCGCCCAAACAACGAAGCCCAGAACACCGATTGCAACCATCGCATAAACCATCGGCAGGTAGCCGAAGATCGGCTTGCGGCTGAAGGTTGCGATAATGTGGCTGATGATACCAAAACCGGGGATGATAATGATGTACACCTCTGGGTGTCCGAAGAACCACAGAATGTGCTGGTACAGAACAGGATCACCACCGCCCTCAGGCTGGAAGAAGGTCGTGCCAAAGTTCCGGTCTGTCAGCAGCATTGTGATCGCGCCAGCCAGAACGGGCAGGGCGAGAAGGATCAGCCATGCGGTCACAAAGATGGACCATGCGAAAAGCGGCACTTTGTGCAGGGTCATGCCCGGTGCGCGCATGTTCAGGAAGGTCGTGATCATGTTGATCGCGCCAAGGATCGAAGAAGCGCCTGACAGGTGGACCGCAAAGATCGCAAGGTCCATCGACATACCGGTCTCAGATGTGGACAGCGGGGCATACATAACCCAGCCCACGCCGGAACCGGCCTGACCGTTACCACCGGGTGCCAGCATCGACGCGATGCCAAGCGCCGCACCGGCCACAAACATCCAGTAGGACAGGTTGTTCAGGCGGGGAAACGCCATGTCCGGCGCGCCGATCTGCAGCGGCATAAAGTAGTTACCGAAACCACCGAAAAGGGCCGGAATAACCACGAAGAACATCATCAGGACACCGTGATAGGTGATGAGAACGTTCCAAAGGTGGCCGTTTGGCGTACATTCACCTGCGGCTGCCGCGGTAAAGCGCGCGCCCTCGAGGCACATGTACTGCACGCCGGGCTCCATCAGCTCCATGCGCATGTAGACGGTGAACGCCACCGAGACAAAGCCCAAGAAACCTGCGGTAAACAGGTACAAGATGCCGATATCTTTGTGGTTTGTGGACATAAACCAGCGGGTAAAGAAACCACGCTCGTCTTCGTGTGCATCGCCGTGGATGGCTGCGTCTGCCATTTTGGCTCTCCTCGTATTGGCTACTTTTGATGTCGCCGAGTCGTTGCCCGACGCACATTTGCGTTGGTTCTAATGGGTTGATGCTAAAGGGGCAACAAAGGATACGCCTATTTGGCTGGGTTAATTTGGCGCAGGCACGTCATAGAATTGATCTGTTGCGCTGACAGATGAAGCAATTCCCTCTAGGCTAAAGTAGAAACAGGAGGTCACGCATGACAGACAAAACCCCGCCGTTCACGATTGGCATCGAAGAGGAATACCTGCTGGTCGATCAGACGACATTTGCTTTGGCGCAAGCGCCAGACAGTCTGATTGCGGCCTGCAAGAAAGACCTCGAGGGGCAAGTGAGCCCGGAGTTCCTACAATGCCAGATCGAGATCGGAACAGGGGTTTGCCGCACGATCTCTGAGGCGCGGCGCGATCTGACGCACCTGCGCCGCACCGTGGCGCGCCATGCTGCGGACTATGGGTTGGCGCCCATCGCCGCCTCATGCCATCCGTTTGCGGATTGGAAAGAACAACACCACACCGACAAGGAGCGGTATCATCAACTGCGCCGTGACCTTGGCGGTGTCGCACGGCGGATGCTGATTTGCGGGATGCATGTCCATGTGGGCATCCCCGATCAGGATATGCGGATCAATTTGGTCAATCAGCTCAAGTACTTTCTGCCCCATCTTCATGCGCTGTCTACCTCTTCGCCCTATTGGCAGGGCGAAGATACAGGCATGAATTCCTACCGTCTTACGGTGTTTGATAATCTGCCCCGTACCGGCCTTCCGCCAGCGATGGCGGACTGGGCCGAGTTTTCGTCCACTGTGACGACATTGATTGATTTGGGGCTGATCGAGGATTCATCCAAGATATGGTGGGACCTGCGCCCATCGTCGAAATTTCCCACAATCGAATCGCGCATCTGCGATGTCGCCCCGCGTATGGAGGTAACGCTGACTTTGGCGGCGTTGACCCAATGCCTGACACGCATGTTGTGGCGAAAATCGCATACGGGCGAGGGCTGGCCGGTGGTCCAGAATTTCATGATCGGTGAAAACCGATGGCGTGCGCAGCGTTACGGCACTTCGGAGGGCCTGATCGACTTTGGCCGCAAGGCGTTGATTCCGTTTGCGCAAGCCGTGGACGAGATCCTTGCATTGATCTCGGAAGATGCTGTCGCCCTTGGGTGTGAGGCCGAAGTGAACGCTGCCCGTGACATCGTGGCCAATGGCACCAGCGCAGACCATCAGCGCACCGTCTTTTCGGAGGCCAAGCAGGCAGGCGCAACTGACAAAGAAGCACTCACCGCCGTCGCAGCATCATTGGTGGCGGAATTCGGTGTTGATTTATAGCGCAGGCGGCAGGCTTGTCTGCAACGCAAACCGCTAGGCGGCGACCCCGAATTTCATCATTGCCCATTTGAAAACGATAAGCGCAATTGAAAACACTGCCGCTGGCCTCACCCAGAAAAACAGGATCAGCCACAGACCGGCTGTGGTCAGAAGATTCCAGTAGAGATAGTCATAATACGCACCGAAACCCATCGGTTCGATCAGGAAAGAGATCTCGGAAATCGGTTGTAGGAAAACCCCGAAACTGCCGCTCAGTCCGATCGTTAGAAATACCGCCCCCACAAACATTGAAATAGCCTGTGAAAGCATGAAAGCCGATTTTTCATAGATTGACCGCGACATCGTCATACCAATAAACTTTTTGGGAAAGGGATTTGATATGTCGTTAACAGATGCGCTGACTGCCGTAAACGCTCCGCGTCGTGATTTTCTTGCCTGTTGCAGGAATGCGCCCGTTTACAGCAGGCCTGTTTTATCGGGCTACTCGCTGATCTGCGCGAACTGACGTTTCTTGACCGCCGCAGGTCGCGTTGATGCTGGACCAATCAGTGCGACGACGGCCAAAAGGGTGATGAGAACCAATTCAAACATTTACCAAACTCCAACTATGTAACGCCCACGGTTTATCCACGAGCGTTGTTCTGGGAGGTGGCTTAAATGGTTCATGTGTAAAAATATACCTATCCTAAAGGTTAGAAATTTATAGCAAATTTGGCGTTTCGACCAAGTCTTTGCCCAGATGATGACACAATCTAGGCGTTTGCCGCAAGAAAGCCAGAAAGTCGCAGCGTAATCGGCAATAAATTGTCGTGGCGATCACCCGAAGGCGTCGTGTTGAGGCCGAAATGCCGTTACGTCACAGGCAGCGAAGAAGCGCGCTACTGGCGAAATTGACTGTTGAAGGTCTGCTTAAGCGCCACGTCCACATCGTCCATTGTGACCGGCAGCCCCAAGTCAACGAGCGACGTCACGCCGTGATCACGAATTCCGCAGGGGATGATCCCCGCAAAGTGGCTCAGATCCGGCTCCACGTTGATTGACATGCCGTGAAACGACACCCACTTGCGCAGGCGGATACCAAGGGCCGCGATTTTATCTTCGGCGCACGAGCCGTCGGCGTTGCGCGGCTTTTCGGGCCTTTCCACCCAGACGCCTACACGCCCCTCGCGGATTTCCCCCTTGATGTTGAAGGTACCAAGCGTGGCAATCACCCATGCTTCCAGATCTTTGACGAACTGGCGCACGTCATGGCCACGCTTGCCGACGTCCAGCATGACATAAACCACCCGTTGGCCGGGGCCGTGGTAGGTGTATTCGCCACCGCGCCGCGCCTCATAGACGGGAAAACGGTCCGGATCGACCAGATCAGCCGGTTTTGCCGAGGTGCCAGAGGTGTAAAGCGGGGGATGCTCCAAAAGCCAGATACACTCATCCGCAGTGCCATCGATGATACCCGCCACACGGGTTTCCATAAAGGACAGCGCCTCTTGGTAATCGGTTAACCCTTCTGTTGTGATCCATTCCACCATGCACGTCAGGTAACGTCCGCATGTTGCGTTGAAAAGGGGGTGTTTTCCCTCTTGGCATCGCAAAACGCCTCGTCTATGAGTGCCGCACTTACCAAGCTAGTGGTCTTGCGGTCGTGGCGGAATTGGTAGACGCGCAGCGTTGAGGTCGCTGTGAGGTAACACTCGTGGGGGTTCGAGTCCCCCCGACCGCACCAATATATTAGATTGTTACTATTTAATTCAGTTACTTAACGATTATTGGTTCAGCCAAATCCCCCAAAATATCCCCCACTGATTGGGCGCTAGCATGTGCCGATTTATGAGATCAGTGCAAATATATACCTTGGAAAAGTGGCTTTTTCTCCGGGTCAGGACCTATGAACTAACTTAAAGCTGACCTTCGCTGCGGTCAGCGGCAATGGCCCCTATGCGGACATTGCTGTCATTCGCTGCACCTGCGCAGAAGATCTTCGCGCTTGCGGCATGACCGACGAGGAGGGCGGAAAGCGGCCTGTTAGGCTGCGGCATCTATTCCGCAGAAACCGGAGATATCTGCCGTTCGTCATTGCGACCGAGTTGAAAGCAATGCGCAGCAAACGGACGGTCGCCGGCTGCAAGACATGGGCCCGAGCGGCCAACCTGCAGACTTTCGTCATATATGAGGGATCGACCGGGTGGGCAGGTCAAAAATAGCCGTCATACACCTTGAATGACCGCGACGATAAGCGTTCTCCTTCGTTAGATCGTAAGCTTACGGGCGGCGTTCTCCCACGTCAGTTGAGTCCGAAGCGCTGATCGCAGCTTGGCGGCGCGCGTGAAGGCCGACTCATGATCCAATAGCGCGGCGTTGACCTTCGCCGCCCATGCGTCACAATTGGCGCCATCCGCCTGCGCGACTGGCGCGACACAAGGCTCGACGAGCTGAAGATTGAGACCCTCGTTTAAATCGGGATCGCGCAGGTATTCAGCGAGCCCGCTCTCCGCCGAAAAGATCACCGGCACGCCTGCGGCAATCGCTTCAAGCCCTGTTAGCCCGAAGCCCTCCGCCACCGACGGCATGATAATCAGCGCCGAATTGAGGAGCTCATTGTGAAGCTTTGCGCGATCGGTCGAGAACGACCGAAGCTGGACGAACTGTGCGTAGGATTTAAAGTCGCCGATTTTGGCGAACTCGGCCTCGGCTTTTACTTTCGAGAAGCCGCGCATAACGAGCTTCGGCGTCTGCCCTGAACGCCACATCCGGTCGTTGGTGACCTTCTTGATAATGTCGCAAGCTAGCCGCCCGCCTTTGACGCCGGCATCCTCCATCCGCCCGGACATCAGACAGGCATTGGTGTGCAAATTTAGGTGGTTGGGGGTCAGCTTCAGGAGGTCTGAGCTGAGCCCCGGAATCAACATGGTGACCGTCGACAGTGAAGCTTCTGAAAGAAAACTTCTTTTAATCCGAGGCCCCACGGCGACCACAAGATCGGCCTGCCTCGCGAGCTCGATCTGATTGGACCTGTCGCGCTTTCGTGCCGCCCT
>NZ_LJAL01000016.1 GCF_001419985.1 Loktanella sp. 5RATIMAR09
AGGTATTTCTGAAAATACACTGTACCCTGAAATCGATAAATCTGCGGCACAGATTAAGAAGAAGTACTCATAGACAGAATAGAAATACAAGTTTTCTCTAAACCACGCTCGGCTGAGATAGGCGCTTCACTGGACCATTTTTCATTTGCGCTAAAAATGCGCAACCTCACCCATCCATCTTCAGCGCGGAAATAAACGCTTCCTGCGGGATATCCACTTTCCCGAACTGCCGCATCTTTTTCTTACCCGCCTTCTGCTTGTCCAGCAGCTTGCGTTTGCGTGTCGCGTCGCCGCCGTAGCATTTGGCCGTCACGTCTTTGCGCAGTGCGGATAGCGTCTCACGCGCGATGACTTTGCCGCCGATGGCCGCCTGGATCGGGATTTTGAACATGTGGCGGGGGATCAGGTCTTTGAGCTTTTCGACCATCGCCCGCCCCCGCATCTCTGCGCGGTCGCGGTGCACCATCATGGAGAGCGCATCGACGGGTTCGTCGTTCACCAGCACCGACATTTTGACAAGGTTATCCTGTTGGTACCCTGTCATCTGGTAGTCGAAGGACGCATAGCCTTTGGTCACGGATTTCAGGCGGTCGTAGAAATCAAACACCACCTCGTTCAGCGGCAGGTCATAGACCACCATCGCGCGTGAGCCTGCATAGGTCAGGTCCAATTGCACGCCGCGCCGGTCTTGGCAGAGTTTGAGCACGTCGCCCAAGTAGTCGTCGGGCACGAGGATTGTCGCCTTGATCCGCGGCTCTTCGATATGGTCCACATGGGTCAAGTCGGGCATGTCGGCGGGGTTGTGCAGTTCGATCATCTCGCCGTCGCGCATATAGATGTGATAGACCACCGAAGGCGCGGTTGTGATCAGGTCGATGTCATATTCCCGCTCGATCCGGTCGCGGATGACTTCAAGGTGCAAAAGCCCAAGGAAACCGCAGCGGAAGCCAAAGCCGAGGGCAGCGGATGTTTCCATCTCGTGGCTGAAAGACGCGTCGTTAAGCGCAAGCTTGTCGATGGCATCGCGCAGGTCTTCGAATTCGGAGCTATCGACGGGGAAGAGCCCGCAGAAAACTACGGGTTGCGCGGGTTTAAAGCCGGGGAGTGCTTTTTCGACACCTTTTTTCTCGGATGTGATCGTGTCACCGACGCGCGTGTCGCGCACCTGTTTGATTGACCCGGTGATAAACCCGATCTCGCCCGGGCCCAGTTCGGTCACGTCCTGCATCTTGGGGCGGAACACGCCGATCTTGTCGATGCCGTGCACGGCCCCGTTCGACATAAATTTCACGCGGTCGTTTTTCTTCATCACCCCGTCGATGATGCGCACCAGAACGATGACGCCCAGATAGCTGTCGTACCAGCTATCGACCAGCATCGCTTTGAGCGGTGCGTCGCGGTCGCCCTTGGGCGCGGGCAGCAGGTTGACGATGGCTTCGAGCGTTTCCTTGATCCCGATACCGGTCTTGGCACTGACCTGGATCGCGCCGGATGCGTCGATGCCGATGACGTCTTCGATCTGTGCTGCCACGCGGTCACATTCTGCGGCTGGCAGGTCGATCTTGTTCAGGACCGGCACGATTTCGTGGTCTGCGTCAATCGCCTGATAGACGTTGGCCAAGGTCTGTGCCTCGACCCCTTGGGTGCTGTCCACAACCAGAAGCGAGCCTTCGACCGCGCGCATCGAGCGGGAGACCTCATAGGCGAAATCGACGTGACCGGGGGTGTCAATCAGGTTGAGCACGTATTTCTTGCCGTCGTCGGCGACATAGTCGATCCGCACCGTGTTGGCCTTGATCGTGATACCGCGCTCGCGCTCGATATCCATGCTATCAAGAAGCTGCGCCTTCATATCCCGTTCCGACACCGTATTGGTGGACTGGATCAGGCGGTCTGCGAGTGTCGATTTCCCGTGATCGATATGGGCCACGATCGAGAAATTACGGATGTGTGAAAGGTTTGTCATAACTGGGATATGGTGGGGTTTTTGCGCCCCGTCAATGCGGATAGTGACGCAGGATGACGGCGCCACACAGGCCATGCGGACAACACCTGACAGATGGCTGATCTTTTTTGCGTGAGGGTGCGAGATTTAGCCTAGAACATAACATGAACATTCTTGTAGTTTTGCAGAATGCCATATGAACCGGTCACGCTTGGATTGAAGTTCGCCGTCAGGGTCCATCACCTGACCGGACGTGATGTGCTGGTGGTATCCTGCCCTGCCTGCCACAAGGCGTATTGGGTGGCACCCCATGTCATCTATGCGCGCTTTCACGAACATCTCCCGCTTGAGACTGTCGCCAAGGACTTTGTCTGCAAGCGCTGTGGCAACAAACGCGGGATGTCATGGTATATTGAACGGGCCAGCGGGCCAGAGTTTCCCCGATCCGCTTAAAGACGGAAAACTGGATGCGGCTTGCGTGGTTTAAGCTGTCAGGCGGTTTTCAAGCGTATCGCCCTGCGCACGCGCGTCCTGCTTGTCGACGATCGCGTAGAGCATGTCGATTTGCTCGGATGACGTCAGGTTTTCATAGGCACGCACCATGGTGATCAGGGGTGCGATGCGGCTGCGGACCGTTTCACCCAATGCGCCGACGACAATCGCTTCAATCAATTCGTCAGAACATTCCAGTTCGTAAAGGTTATACACAAGGCCCGCATAGTTGCTTTTGCTCGTCAGGCAGCTTTCCAACGCTTGGTTAATCTCTTTCACGGTCATAACATCATCCTTTGATCAAACAGATCCAACTGGTCCTACGAGAGACGCGGGCGTCCCCTCCCTTTCTATTTGTCACCTTAATGGCGGCCAAAGCAAGTTAACGACGCCAAAAGACCCAAAAAAGCCACAATACTGTCGCCGTTTGGTAAACTATAATTAACTTATGCAATGATTGCGAAGCATCGAGCGCGAATGAAGGGCGCTATAAGGTAATTTCATGACCGGCGGCTTGCACTCTGTACTGCGGCCATCCGGTGAATCATAAACCGCACCGGCTGCGGCACACCATCAAAGGCGACACGACGGTTCCCGCTGAAGCCGCACCAGCAGTTCGATGCAGTCCATCCGGACAGCATGGCACTTTTGTTGGCGGCAATATGCCGACGGTTTTCCGCTCATACCTGTTTTTCTTTAGAATTCACTTGCTTTTTGAGGCGACACCCCTCACATGGGGCGTGCAGACGTTATGCAACTCGACCACTGTTTTCCCTTTCGGCTACAGTCTCTCGATCTTGACACTGACTAAGCCAAGCTGTCGCAATCTCGCGGACAGCATTGATACTAAAGGAAAAACACGATGGCTACTGGCACCGTGAAATGGTTCAACACAACTAAAGGCTTCGGCTTTATCGCTCCCGATGGTGGATCCAAGGACGTTTTCGTTCACATCTCCGCTGTTGAGCGTTCGGGCCTGACCGGCCTGCAGGATGATCAAAAGGTTACTTTTGACATCGAAGCTGGCCGTGATGGTCGCGAATCTGCTGTGAACCTCGCACTCGCATAAGCGAATTTTGAAAAGACGGCTGTAGCGCGCGCCCTCGCGCGCGCTCGCCACCAATATGTACGCAAAGCGTGCACAATCACCAAGTATTCTTGATTTTATACGTCGAATGTGGCATTATCTTAACGCAACGTTGACTAATCGACCACTGTTTCCCTATCCGGCCCAGTCCTTCGATCACGTTTGACCGAGCCGGTCCGCTGCACTTCCGCGAGCGGAGTAGATAAGGAAACAAGGACATGGCTTCAGGCACTGTCAAATGGTTCAACACCACCAAAGGTTATGGTTTCATCGCACCCGATGGCGGCAGCAAGGATGTTTTCGTCCATATTTCAGCTGTCGAGCGGTCAGGTCTGACAGGCCTCAAGGATGACCAGAAGGTCAACTTTGACATCGAAGCAGGCCGTGATGGACGTGAAAGCGCTGTAAACCTGACGCTTGCCGACTAAAGCAGGCCGACCGGTTTTTATGGTCCGATGGGCGCCTTCATTTGGCGCCCATTCTTGTTTGTGACGGATCGCTGCACCCTGAACGGTTAGGGAACAGCATCGGCCAGCGCGCGCACAGAAGGCCCGATGGCGGCAGCGATCAGGGAAACGCCTTCGCGGTTGGGATGAATGCCGTCAGCCTGCAAATATGTGCGCGCAGCATCTTGCGTGCCCCCCTCTGCGCGCAACACGCCCAGAAAGTCGGGGTAAAGGGGAACGTCGTATTTTGCGGCAAGATCAACGTACATGCCTTCGAAGTCCTGCTTGTAGGCCTGCCCATAGTTGCCCCCGACCGTCAGCCCCACCAAAAGCATTGCGACACCGGCCTCTTGCCCTGCTGCAAGAATACCATCGAGGTTCGCGCGGCTGATCGCCGGATCAAGACCGCGCAGATAGTCATTGCCGCCCAATGCCACGATCATCGCGTCAACCTCGGGGGTGAGCGTCCACCCGACCCGGCTCAGCCCGCCTGCGGTGGTGTCGCCGGATACGCCTGCATTGATCACGTCCACGTCCGCGCCCTGCTCCGTGAGCCACGCCTGCAATTGCGGCACAAAGCCATCAGCCTGCGGCAACCCGTAGCCTTGTGTCAGACTGTCACCCAAGGCCGCGATTGTGACAGTCTCGGCCTGCGCCAGCGTTGTGGTCAGCAAAACCGCTGCGAGAAGGTTGCTGCAGCGCGAAACGGCCCCATATGCAAAGGCATTGATACGACAAAAGGCGCCCGTGATGACCGATCCCGTTCTCTCTATTTCCCATGCGAACCTGTCGCTGGACGGAAACGCAGGACGTGTCGATATTCTGCACGACATCTCGCTTGAGGTGGCCAGCGGCGAAACGCTGGGGCTGGTGGGGCCAAGTGGGTCGGGCAAATCATCGCTCCTTATGGTGATGGGCGGGCTGGAACAGGCGACATCGGGCACGATCACGGCGCTAGGCCAGGATCTGACGGCGATGAACGAAGACCAGCTTGCCCTCTTTCGTAGGGACTATATGGGGGTCGTGTTCCAGTCTTTCCACCTGATCCCGACGATGACGGCGCTTGAAAATGTCGCAACCCCTCTGGAACTGGCCGGCGCGAAGGACGCATTCACGCGGGCGGCCGCCGAATTGGAGGCAGTGGGGCTTGGCAATCGCATGGATCACTATCCCAACCAGATGTCGGGCGGTGAGCAGCAGCGGGTTGCACTGGCGCGCGCCTCGGCCCCGCGCCCAAAGATTTTGCTCGCGGATGAACCGACGGGCAATCTGGATGAAACAAACGGCGCTGCAATCATCGACCTGCTGTTTGATCTGCGTGACCGCCACGGCGCAACCTTGATTCTGGTGACACACGCCAATGAATTGGCGGCGCGCTGCGACCGTGTGATCCGTCTGCGTGACGGGCGCATCGACAGCCCTGTCGCAAAGGCTGCGGAATGAGCCTTGCGATTGCATCGCGGTTGGCCGCACGCGAATTGCGCGGCGGCCTGCGTGGATTTCGGGTGTTTCTGGCCTGTCTGGCACTGGGTGTCGCGGCAATCGCGGCTGTTGGCACCGTGCGTGCGGGCATCGAGGCGGGGTTGGCACGGGATGGTGCGGCGCTCTTGGGCGGCGATGCCGAAGTCGAATTCACCTATCGTTTTGCCCGCGCAGAGGAGCTGGCATGGCTGAACAGCATTGCAACACGGGTGTCGGAAACCGTTGATTTCCGCTCGATGGCGGTGGTGGAACGCGGTGGTGAAGCCGAGCGCGGGCTGACGCAGATCCGCGCGGTTGATGATCTCTATCCGTTGATTGGTCAGGTGACGCTTGATCCGCCGATCCAGCTGGCCGAAGCCCTCGCTGATTATGGCGGGGTCATGGAGCGGGTGTTGGCCGATCGGCTGGCGCTTGCTCCCGGTGATCGTTTCAGGTTGGGGGAACAGGACTTTACCCTGCGGGCCATTCTGGATCGCTATCCGGATAATGCGGCGGGTGGTTTTGGCCTTGGGCCGCGCACGATTGTGAAGACAGCCGATCTGGCAAACTCGGGTCTGATCGTCGAGGGGACGTTGTTTTCCACGCAATACCGGCTGGATCTGCCCGAGGATGCGAACCTGCAAGCACTGGAAGACAGTGCCGAGGCGCAATTCCGTGACAGTGGTTTGCGTTGGCGCGATAGCCGCCGTGGTGCCGGTGGTGTTGCGCAGTTCGTGGACCGGATCGGCGCGTTTCTGATCCTTGTGGGACTGTCCGGTCTGGCCGTTGGCGGCGTGGGTGTGTCGGCGGCCGTGCGGGCCTATCTTGCGGGCAAGACGCAAGTCATTGCCACCCTGAAAACGCTGGGGGCGACCCGTGCCGTGATCTTTCAGACCTATTTCATACAGATCGGAGTGTTGACCGTTGCAGGCGTTCTGCTGGGGCTGATGATTGGTGCAGGACTGCCTGTGCTGCTTGGCCCTGTGATCGAGGCGCAATTGCCTATTCCGGCGGTCTTTACTGTTTATCCGGCACCGCTTTTCGAGGCAGCGGTCTACGGTCTGCTGGCGGCGCTGATCTTTACCCTTTGGCCTCTGGCAAAGACCGAGGATATTCGGGCCGCGACCCTGTTTCGTGATGCCTTTGCAGGCGGTGCCGCCCTGCCCGCGCGACGCTATCTGGTGGCGATTGCCGTGTTGCTGTCTGCACTGATCGGGGCTGCGATCGTGTTTTCCGGCACCGTGTTCCTGACGCTCTGGACCGCCGGCGGGATTGCGGGGGCGCTCGCTATTCTGGTGCTTGCCGCAATTGCCATCCGCTGGATTGCGCGGCGGTTTCGCAAGCCTACACGCGGGCGCCCTGCCCTGCGTCTGGCCTTTGGTGCGATTGGCGCGCGCGGGGGGGAGGCAACATCGGTTGTGCTGTCACTGGGACTGGGCCTGACGGTGCTGGCGGCCGTCGGCCAGATTGACGGGAACCTGCGCACATCATTCTCGGATGATCTGCCTGCCGTGGCACCCAGCTATTTCTTTGTGGATATCCAGCCTGACCAGATCGCGGGTTTTGGGGCGCGGCTTGATGCGGATGATGCCGTGAGCCGCTATGACACAGCCCCCATGCTGCGCGGGATCATCACACAGATCAATGGCCGCCCCGCAGAAGAGGTGGCCGGTGGTCACTGGGTCGTGCGCGGGGACCGCGGGATCACCTATGCTGATGCGCAGCCCAGCGGCACCGAGATTACGGCGGGGGAATGGTGGCCCGAGGGATATGACGGACCGCCCCAAATCAGCTTTGCCGCCGAAGAGGCAGCCGAGATCGGCCTGGAACTGGGCGATATGATGACTGTGAACATTCTGGGTCGTGATATCACCGGAGAAGTGACGAGTTTTCGCAATGTCAGTTGGGAAGATGCAGGGATCGGCTTTGTGCTGGCGATGAACGAGGGCGCTCTGGCGGGGGCACCCCATAGCTGGATTTCAACCGTTTATGCCACACCCGAGGCCGAGGCCGCGATCCTGCGCGATCTGGCGACCGCCTATCCCAATATCACCGCGATCCGTATTCGTGATGCGATTGATCAAGTGATTGAACTGGTGGGCGGCATCTCGGCGGCGACGCGCTATGGCGCGTTGATCACGCTTGTCACAGGGTTTCTGGTGCTGATCGGGGCTGCTGCGGCTGGTGAGCGGGCGCGCACCTTTGAAGCGGCAGTGCTGAAAACGCTCGGCGCCTCGCGCGGGCGGATTTTGCTCAGCTTTGCATTGCGTGCCGCAATGCTGGGATTGGCGGCAGGAAGCGTCGCACTTGGCGCAGGCATTCTGGGCGGCTGGGCTGTGTCGACCTTTATCATGGACACGAGCTATACCGTGATCTGGTCCAATGCATTGTTGATTATCGGGGGCGGCGTTCTGGCATCACTGTCGGCGGGGCTGGCCTTTGCGTGGGGCCCGCTTGCGGCGAAACCGGCGCAAGTGTTGCGGGCGCGCGAATAACACCGATTACGCCGCATGAAAGAGTGGGCAAACGCGGCCCCGCGCGCCAATAGGCGCGCGAGCCTTCGCACGCTATGCGTTATCCAGCGTCGGCGCCTTTTGCAAAAGCGGCATGACGTCGGCCATTTCAGGGCCGCGGGCGCGGCCGGTGACGGCTTTGCGCAGGGGCATGAAAAGGGTTTTGCCTTTGCGGCCTGTGGCCTCTTTCACGGCCGCGGTCCACGTGCCCCAGGTATCGGAGGTGTAGGGCAAGGGCGGCAGCATGGCAAAGGCTTGGGCCACGAATTCGCGGTCCTCGTCTTCGACCAAAGGTGTCGCGCCATCGCGCATCAGCGCCCACCATTCGGCGACTTCATCCAGGCTATTGATGTTGTCGCGCACAAGTAGCCAGAACGGATCAGCCAGATCGCCGGGCACGCCAGCCGATGTCAAGACATCGGCCACATCACCGGACCCGAGCGTTGCCAGATGGCGGGCGGTGAGCGGGACCAGATCGGCCGCGTCGAATTTTGTGGGGGCAGAGCCGAATTTCGACAGATCGAAATGGGCGACAACCTCGTCGATATTCGCGCGCAGTTCCACAGGTTCGGACGAGCCAAGGCGCGCCATCAACGACAGGATCGCTTGTGGCGCGATACCCTGTTTGCGCAGATCGCGCAGCGCCAGCGTGCCGAGACGTTTCGACAATGCCTCGCCTTGCGGGCCGGTCAAGAGCGAGTGGTGCGCGAATGTCGGTACGGTGCCGCCCAGTGCTTCGATCATCTGGATCTGGGTGGCCGTATTTGTCACGTGGTCAGAACCGCGCACGACATCGGTGATGCCCATTTCAGTATCATCGACAACCGAGGCCAGCGTGTAGAGGATCTGGCCATCGTTCTTGAAAAGTACGGGATCGCTGACCGAGGCCGCGTCTATCGAGATGTCGCCGATAATGCCGTCGGTCCATTCGATGCGTTTATGATCGAGTTTGAAGCGCCAATGCGAGCCGCGTTCAGCGCGCAACGTGTTTTTTTCATCCTCGGACAGCGCCAGTGCCGCACGGTCGTAAACCGGCGGCTTGCCCATATTCAGCTGCTTCTTGCGCTTGAGATCAAGCTCGGTCGGCGTCTCGAAACATTCATAGAGCCGTCCCATGTCGATCAGCTTTTGTTTGGCTGCCACATAGTTCTCCATGCGCGCCGACTGATGCTCTACACGGTCCCATGTGAAACCGAGCCAGCGCAGGTCTTCTTTCAGGCCCTCCACATATTCGGGCTTGGAGCGTTCACCATCTGTGTCGTCAATCCGCAGGATAAAGGTGCCCCCGTTCTGGCGCGCGATCGCGTAGTTGAAAAGTGCGGCGCGCAGGTTGCCGATATGGATCCAACCGGTGGGTGACGGGGCGAATCTGGTGGTGGTCATGGGTGCATCTCCTGTTGGAGGGCTTTGACCATGAGATGCGCGCGATGTCCAGTTGAGGGGTGGTTTGAGGGGCGCTGCCCCTCGGCTGCGCCTCACCCCGAAGTTTGAACGGACATGGAAAGAAGACCGCACGAAGGAGATTTGGTGTTGTGGTTTTCGGGTTTCGCGTGGATCACGGCGTGCTGTCAAAGGCCGGGCCGATCTGCACCTCCCACAGACCTGTGCGCGCGCCCAGCACGTCAGAGCGTGTTTCGCACAGGTAGCGCCCCTTGTTTTCGAGGCGTATCCCGATGAGAGAAATGATATCGGGGGCCTCATGTGTCAGGTGGATGACGTTGAAAGGGATGAAATCCTCGTCTGTCTTGAAGATGATCTGGTCGGTTCTGGCCAAGGCAGGTCTGTGCAAGCGGATGCTCTGGAGGGCTGCGAGGTTGATCGTTTTGGGTGGGCTGTGGAGCGTCACGGCCTGATCGCTGATCGTCATGCGCAAGGCGGGCCTGCGCCTTGGGAAGGCCGCCCAAAACCCCAAGCCCACCGGCAGAAGCGCTAAGAGTAGAAAGAGCGCATCGGAAGGACCAGCCACGGATGGCCATGCGAACCGTGCAAGAATGAGGTTGAGGGGAAGGCTGATGAAGAGCAGAGCACCGCCTGCCACGCGCCTGATGCGAAAGCTGTCCTTGATCCGTGTGTCAGCTGTCATCGCGCCAGCGGTTCACGATCGGGTAGCGCCGGTCAAGCCAGAAGGCACGCGCTGACAGCCGGGGACCCGGGGCCGATTGGAACCGTTTGTATTCACTGATGTAGATCAGGTGTTCGACCCGTTTGACAGTCTCGCGCGCGTAACCAGCCGCCACGCAATCGGCGACCGAGGCCTCTTGATCCACCAGCATTGCAAGTATCCCGTCCAGCACATCATAGGGCGGCAGGCTGTCTTCGTCTTTCTGGTCAGGGCGCAGTTCGGCCGAGGGGGGCTTGTCGATGATTGCTTCGGGGATAACAGTGCCTGCAGGGCCACACATCCAGTCGCGGTGATTGGCATTGCGCCAGCGACAGGCGGCAAAAACGCGCGTCTTGTACATGTCCTTGATCGGGTTATAGCCGCCCGCCATGTCGCCGTAGATCGTGGCGTAGCCAACGGCGACCTCGGATTTATTGCCGGTGGTCAGCAACATTTCCCCGAATTTGTTGGATTGCGCCATCAGCAAGAGGCCCCTGATGCGCGACTGGATATTTTCTTCGGTCAGGTCGGGGGCCAGCCCTGCAAAGAGCGGCGCGAGGGCTTCGGTCACGGCCGCGCGCGGACCTGCGATGTTGATCGTGTCATAGGTGCAGCCAAGCGCGTTGGCCGCCGCCGCCGCGTCGTCAAGCGAGCCTTGTGAGGTGTATTCCGACGGCAGCATCACGCAGCGCACGTTGTCCGCGCCCAGCGCGTCCACCGCGATGGCCGCGACGATCGCACTGTCGATACCGCCCGATAGCCCCAACAGTACCTTTTTGAAACCGGTCTTGCGCATGTAGTCGCGCAGGGCTTCGACCATCACGCGGTAATCCTGTTCAAGCGTATCCGGCAGCGATGCTTTTTCGCCCTCTTTCGCCACCCAACCGTCATCCGTACGTTCGAAATCGACGTGGGTTATGGCAGCATCCATCACAGGCAGTTGCACCGCCAGTTTGCCACCACGATTGAGCACGAAGGAGCCGCCGTCGAACAACTGGTCATCCTGTCCACCGACCATATTGAGATAAACAAGCGGCACATCGTTCTCGATCACGCGATTCAGCATGGTCTGCATGCGAATGTTGAACTTATCGCGGAAATAAGGCGAGCCATTGGGGACCACGAGGATCTCGGCACCGCTTTCGACCATGGCTTCACAGACATCGGGGTACCACGCATCTTCGCAAATCGGGTGGCCGATGCGCGGGCCGTCAGGCAGCGCGAACGGACCCGCGATATCGGCGCTCTTGAACAGGCGCACCTCATCAAAGACGTTGAAGTTGGGCAGAAAGTGTTTGCGGGCCCGCGCAACGATCTGGCCGTCGCGCAGCGTGAAATAGGCATTGTAGAGCCGGTCGCCTTCCATAGCGGGGCCGCCGATCGACAGGGCGGGACCGTCGGCACAGTCTTTGGCAAGCTCTGTCAGATGCGCCATTGCATCAGCAACAAAGGCCGGTTTCATGATCAGATCCTGGGTCTGGTAGCCAACCAGAAACATCTCGGGCAGCACGACAAGATCGGCGCCAGCGTCTTTGCCCGCCAACCACGCTGTGCGCGCCTGAGCGGCGTTACCTGCGATGTCGCCCACGGTCGGGTTCAGCTGCGCCATTGTCAGGCGAAAAAGTTGTGTCATAGTTTTGTCCAAAAGCCTTGGCATGCATGTAGCAGAAAGCAGCCCGGGGGAAAGCCGTTAGACAACTTCGGCCATAGCCGTTGTCAGGTGGCAACTCCTCTCATAAGCTGCAGGGACACGGACGTGAACGGAGAGACGGATGACGATGTTTGTACTACCAAAGACTGCGACTATTGCGATATTGGCCGCAACCATCGCTTCCGGCGGGTTCGCTCAGGATGTCCAGACAAAACAATATGATGACGGTGGTGTCTATGAAGGAACCTTCGTCGACGGCAAGCAAGATGGCACCGGCACCTACCGGCTTCCGAACGGGTATGAATACACCGGCCAGTGGGTCGCAGGTGAAATTCGCGGCCAAGGCAGAGCAATATTCCCGAACGGATCTGTCTATGAGGGGGCTTTTGTCGCAGGGAAACCCGAAGGTCAGGGTCGAATCACATTCGCGGATGGCGGCACATTTGAGGGTGAATGGGTCGATGGCAACATCACCGGGCAAGGCATTGCCGAATATGCCAACGGTGTCGTCTACGAGGGCGAATTCCGCAACGCCATGCACAACGGCATCGGCACCATGACCAGCCCCGGCGGCTATATTTATGAAGGCGCATGGGTGAATGGCGAAAAGGAAGGTGAAGGCAAGATCACCTATCCTGATGGTGCAATCTATGAAGGCACGCTCAGAGCTGGCGAACGCGATGGCTCAGGCACAATGACGATGGCGGACGGACTCGTTTATAGCGGTGAGTGGGTCGATGGCCGCATTCAGGGTGCAGGCACACTCACCCAGCCCAATGGCGATGTTTATGTGGCAAATTTCGTCGATGGCAAACGTGAAGGTGAAGGCGTGGCCACCTATGCCAACGGCGATGTCTATGAGGGCACTTTCGTCAACGACCTGCGCCACGGCACAGGCACTTTCCGCGGCACCGATGGCTATGTCTATGTGGGTGAGTGGGTTGAAGGCCGCATCGAGGGCGAAGGCGAAGTGACCTATCCGGACGGCTCTATTTACGCGGGCACCTTTGTCAACAGCCTTGCGGATGGCACCGGCAAGATCACCTATACCGACGGGTCCACCTATGAAGGCGAATGGGACGCAGGCGTGATCAACGGCGTTGGTGTTGCGACGCTTGGCAATGGTCTGGTCTATGAGGGTGAATTCCTGAATGCTCGCAACCACGGCCAAGGCAAGATGACCTATGCGGACGGCTATGTTTACGAAGGCCAGTGGTCCGAAGGGCAGCGCAACGGTCTGGGCCGGGCGGTCTACGCCGATGGCGCAGTTTACGTGGGCGAGTTCCTGAACGGGCAGCGTAATGGCGACGGTGAGATCACATTGCCCGATGGCTTTACCTATGTCGGTCAGTGGCAGGACGGCGTGATCAACGGCACAGGTGTGGCCACCTATGCGAACGGCGACGTTTATGAAGGCAACTTTGTGCGGGGTCGCCGCGAAGGCGAAGGCACCATGCGCTATGCGACGGGGCAAGAAAGCATCGGCATCTGGTCTGACGGGGCTTTGGTGTCGGAAAGCACCGGCAACTAAAGATATCGGACAAAGAACGGCTAAGGGTCAGAGGTTTCTCTGGCCCTTTTTGTTTTTGTTCAGGTCAGAATGGAAAGCCCAAAGCCGCAGTGGGTGACGCATGATGACGCTCACGAAGGAAAAATGCGGCGGTACGGGTCCGTTATTGCTTGCTCTGTGCGTGCGTCCGCTAAGCGGGACGGAGCGAGTGTTTGCTGCGCTTGCGCCAATGGCCGCTTTCGTGCGGTGATGCTTATCGGTGTGAGTTGAGTTCCTGCTAGCTGAAAAGCACATCTATGTATGACGATATGTTGCTCAATGCATAGAGAATTATGGTGCCGATTAATGCTTGCCACTGGGATTTCGAACGCGCTTTGCGCCAGAGTACTTTTGTTGCAAAGGTTTGATGTCCGAGCAAGTCTGCAGCGCGCCATACAGCCACTGAGCCAATCAGCATGCCTACGGCTGCTAAAGCATAAAATGTGTTATCGATAGAGCCGTTTGCAACAAGATAGACTGACGCAACAAACATGAGCACGATCGCTGCGTTGCGTTGTTTCATGATCCCTATCGAAAATTGTCCTGATTGTTTTTTGGGGGCTTTTTTGTTTTCTTTTAGTATGACGTCGAAGACAAGAGCTAGCCAAATCATGCTAAAAACTAGGCAGAAAGCCGAGAACTTGGTAAAGCCGATAATGAATTCAGTCATGTATTACCTTACCTGTCCACGGAGGCGCTCTAGCGAGATCACGATCACCTCAGTTGTACGGCCTTTGCAGCACAAAATCCGGGGCGCAAGCGGACATTCGTGCATCGCAAAGCATTGGTCAATTTTGGGCTCAAACCAAACCTTCGCTTGGCGCACGGCTCTCTGAAACACCCGCGCGCGATGCCGCGTTTGATTGTCCCTGCCTCTAGACCTTTTCTCCAGCGTCCAGCTTTTTGAGGAACCCTTCGGCTTCGGACAGGACAGTTTCGCGGCGGTCCTCGTCCATCTTGTCCCAGACGCGGTACATGTTGCCCATGCGGGGGTTTCCCTCAAACCTTTCGCGGTGGCGGTCAAGGAAATGCCAGTACAGCAGGTTGAAAGGACAGGCCTTTTCACCTGTCTTGTCCTGCACACGGTAGGCGCAGGCGCCGCAGTGGTCCGACATTTTGTGAATGTAGTTGCCCGATGAAATATAGGGTTTGGACGCGATAATACCGTCATCGGCAAACTGGCTCATGCCGATGACATTGGGGGCTTCGACCCATTCGTAGGCATCGGCATAGACTGCCAGATACCATTCATGGACCTCCGCGGGGTCGATCCCTGCCAGCAGCGCGAAGTTGCCAGTGACCATAAGCCGCTGGATATGGTGGGCGTAGGCCTCTTGCTTCGTTTGGGCGACCGCCTTGGACATGCAGTTCATTTTTGTGTCCGCGCCCCAGTACATCGCGGGCAGCGCACGGTCATGGCCCAGCGCATTGCGGGCGGTGTAATCCGGCCCCTCGCGGAAATAGATGCCGCGCACATATTCGCGCCAGCCGATGATTTGCCGGATGAAGCCTTCGACCGCGTTCAACGGCGCGTCCCCGTCGCGGTAGGCCTGTTCGACTTTCTGGCACACCTCCAGCGGGTCCAGCAGCCCTGCGTTGATATAAAGCCCAATCACTGCATGATAAAGAAAGCGATTATCATCCAGCATGGCATCCTGAAAATCGCCAAAACTGGGCAAACCGCCTTTGATCCAATGGGCTAGATGCTGGCGCGCTTGCCCTGTGTCGGTGGCGAACCAGAACGGTTCAAGATCGCCAAAGTTATCGCCGAACCGGTCGGCAACCAGTGCGAGAACCTCTTTGGTCTGCGCGTCCGGCGTGAACTGCATCGGCCCGCTAAAGGTCACTTGATCGGGGGCCGGTTTGCGGTTGTCGTGGTCGTAGTTCCACTTGCCGCCCTCGGGCTTGTCACCGTCCATCAACAGATCGGTTTTGCGGCGCATGTCGCGGTAAAAATACTCCATCCGCAACTGTTTGCGCCCCTCGGCCCAATCATCAAAGTCCTGATGGGTGGCGATAAACCGCGTGTCAGGCAGAGAGTGGGTTTTCAGGGGCATGTCGCCCAGCGCTTCGATCAGCCGCCATTCACCCGGTTCGGTATAGACGACACCGGCGGCATCATATTCAGACGCGCGGCGGATCAGCTCGCCGGTGATGGACCCGCTGTTGTCGGGGTCATCCAGCGTGGTGTAGGCCACGGTCCAGCCGTCGTCGCGCAGGCTTTGGGCAAATTTGCGCATGGCGGTAAAGGTGAAGGCGATTTTTTTGGGGTGATGCGGAACGTAGGCAGCCTCATCCGCGACTTCGGCCATGACCACAACGTCTTGGGATTTGTCGGCTTTCACCAGCACCGACAGATTGGGCGAGAGCTGATCGCCGAGAACCAGAAGCAGTCTCACCAGACGATCTCCTTGCCGGCGTAGTCAAAGAAGCCGCCGGTGTCTTCAGTGGTGAGATTGGCGATGACACTGAGCAGGTTTTTGGCGGCGTCTTGCGGTTCAACCGTTTTGTGACGCCCTGCGTAATCTGCCGTGAATGGCGTGGCGACAGTGCCGGGGTGCAGGGCCACGCAAATGGACCCTTTGTGCGAACGCCCGAGTTCAATTGCGGCACCATGGACGATCTGGTTCAGCGCCGCCTTGGACGCGCGGTAGGAATACCAGCCACCGATTTTGTTATCTCCGATCGAGCCGACCCGTGCTGAAAGCGTGGCGATCACCCCGCGCCCGTCTTTGGGCAGCAGGCGTGCCGCATGGCGCAGAATGAGCGCAGGGCCAATGGCGTTCACGGCATAGACCGCTGCCATATCGCGGGCTTTGATCGCCGAGAGCGATTTTTCCGGCGCGCCCTGAACGGGGGCAAGGATGCCAAGTGCGACGAATATCAGATCGAAGGGACCGGTTTGCGCCTCCATGCACTGCTCTATCGCGGCGGGATCGCCCACGTCAAAGCCGTCAACCGACCGTGAAAGGCCAGTGACGTCCCATCCGTCCGCCTTCAACTGGGCCGTGACAGCTGCCCCGATCCCGCCTGTTGCCCCGATCACCAATGCGCGCATGTTTATCTCCTTTGACTTGGGGCGACCTAGCGCCACCTATCAAAGGGACAAGGAGGAAGACCAATGCGTAAGGTAATTCCACTGCTGGCTTTGCTGGCCACTCCCGCAGCGGCGCTGGAACTGACGTTTCAGACCAGTTACGACCTCGCGCGCCCGTCCAGCCTTGATTACGATCCCACTTTTTGTGGGCTTTGGATTGCCAACGAAAGCCGCGAAATTGTCCTTGTGACATTGCAAGGCGACGAGTTGCGCCGTTTTGACAGTGACCTGAGCCGGATCAAGGCGGTCACAGTTGAGGACAATCACCTTCTGGTGGCTGACGGGTTCGGGAATTTTCAAAGGCTTAGCAAGGATGGCGTGGCGCTTGAGGCCCCCTTTGCATCCAGCCAAGGCTGGGCCGATACCGAAGGGATGGTGATTGATGCGGACGGCATGATCATCACGGTCGAGGATGATCCAGAACGCATGACGTGGCTGTCGCCCACGGGGCAAGTCGAGCGGCAGATCAATACCATGTCCCTCAATCCGCCGCTGTCCGAGGCGCAGGGGATCGCGCGGGATACGCGCACGGGGCATTTGTTGATCGTGGATGATATGGAAGGCACCAATAGCCTTTATGAATTCAATGCTGAGGGTGAGTTGCTGGGGACGACATCGCTGCTGCCATATGGCCAAGATCCCGAGGGGATCGCGATCCGCCCCGGCTCAAACCAAGTCTTTATCGCCTTTGATGTCGGGGCCAGTATTGCGGCCTTTGACTATCAGCCCACCCTGCCCGCCGGAGCCGACCCGCTGCCGCCGGATGCGGATTGTCTGATGTTTTAGGACGGATTTTCCGTGCTCTGGGGCGCGTTTCGGGGTTTTCATCACGAAAATCGTGGCTATAGTCGCGCCTATGATGAACCGCGCACATACCACACCCGCTGCCCCCAAGGGGCTGCTTTCGCGCGACATCCTACTCCTTAGCTGCCTCTGAGCGTGCCTGTCGGCGCGACCGCTCAGAGGGTGAAACGCGCCAAGATATGCTAAGGACAAAAGGAATACCAAAATGACCACATCGAACGAAGTGTTGATTTTCGACACAACCCTGCGCGACGGCGAACAATCCCCGGGCGCGACCATGACCCATAACGAAAAGCTCGAAATCGCCGAGCTGCTGGACGAGATGGGCGTTGATATTATCGAAGCAGGCTTTCCGATTGCCTCTGAGGGTGATTTTCAGGCGGTGAGCGAGATTGCGAAACTGTCGAAATCTGCCACCATCTGTGGCCTCTCGCGCGCGAACTACAAAGATATCGACCGCTGCTGGGAAGCCGTGAAGCATGCCAGATCCCCGCGTATTCACACGTTTATCGGCACATCACCGCTGCACCGTGCGATCCCCAACCTGACCATGGACGAGATGGCCGAACGTATTCACGACACGGTCACCCATGCGCGCAACCTGTGTGACAACGTGCAATGGTCGCCGATGGATGCCACACGGACCGAGTGGGATTACCTGTGCCGCGTCGTCGAGATTGCGATCAAGGCGGGTGCCACCACGATCAATATTCCTGACACGGTGGGCTACACCGCCCCTGTCGAGAGTGCGGATCTGATCCGCAGGTTGATTACCAATGTGCCGGGTGCCGATGATGTGATTTTCGCGACCCACTGCCACAATGACCTTGGGATGGCCACGGCGAATTCGCTAGCTGCTGTCGAAGGCGGCGCACGCCAGATCGAGTGTACGATCAACGGTCTGGGCGAACGTGCGGGCAATACGGCACTGGAAGAGGTGGTGATGGCGCTGAAAGTGCGCAACGATATCATGCCGTATACCACCAAGATCGACACACGTAAGATCATCAATATCTCGCGCCGTGTGGCGACGGTGTCCGGCTTTGCGGTTCAGTACAACAAAGCCATCGTCGGCAAGAACGCTTTTGCGCATGAAAGCGGCATTCACCAGGACGGCATGCTGAAGAACCGCGAAACATTCGAGGTGATGAAACCCGAGGATGTGGGTCTGGCGGGCACATCCCTGCCCTTGGGCAAACACTCAGGCCGTGCAGCGCTGCGTGCGAAACTGGCCGAGCTGGGGTTCGATCTGGCGGACAACCAGTTGAACGATATCTTTGTGCGCTTCAAGGATCTGGCAGACCGCAAGAAGGAAGTCTTTGACGATGACCTGATGGCGCTGGTCTATCAAAATGACAGCGCCGAGGACCGTCTGAAGCTGAAATCCCTGCGTGTCGTCTGCGGCACCCAAGGCCCCCAGACAGCAGATATGGTGATGGAGATTGACGGCGCCGATGTTGAAACATCGGCCACAGGTGACGGTCCGGTGGATGCCACATTCAACGCGGTCAAAGCGTTGTTCCCGCATGGCGCGCGCCTGCAACTGTATCAAGTCAGCGCCGTGACCGAAGGCACCGATGCACAGGCGACAGTCTCGGTCCGGATGGAAGAAGACGGGCGCATCGCGACGGGGCAATCGGCCGATACCGATACCGTTGTGGCAAGCGCCAAAGCCTATATCAACGCGCTCAACCGGCTGCTTGTGCGCCGCGAACAATCCGAGCCCGGATATGACGTAAAGGGTGTCAGTTACAAAGACACCTGAGGCGATCTGCACCGACTCAATAAACAAACGGCGATCCATTGACCTGGGTCGCCGTTTGTCGTTCGGCGGTAAGGGCCATATCGATGACAGAACCCGACAACACTCGCAATGTTGCAAAAGTATAATCAATGGGCGTTTTTGGACAGTTTTAACGCTTTTAAGATTGATAAATCATAAGTGGCAGATTGCCGCCGCGTTTCAAAAATGGAGGGCTTCTATCCCTGCAAGAGTGTCTTTATAACCAGTTGAAACCCGCCAGTGCGCAGTGGAGCGGGACAACCACTTTATTATCGGGACAACCACTCAAATGGCAGGCTTCGGCGGATTGTTTTCATCGGATATGGCGATCGACCTCGGCACAGCGAACACGCTGGTCTACGTCAAAGGCAAGGGCATCGTTTTGTCTGAACCATCCGTGGTCGCCTACCATGTAAAAGACGGCGTAAAGAAGGTCTTGGCAGTGGGCGAGGACGCCAAGCTGATGCTGGGCCGCACGCCAGGCAGCATCGAGGCGATCCGCCCGATGCGCGACGGCGTCATTGCGGATTTTGATACCGCCGAAGAGATGATCAAATATTTCATCCGGAAGGTCCACCGCCGCTCCACCTTTTCGAAACCCAAGATCATCGTCTGTGTCCCGCACGGTGCGACCCCCGTTGAAAAGCGCGCGATCCGCCAGTCCGTGCTTTCGGCTGGCGCGCGCCGCGCCGGTCTGATTGCCGAACCGATTGCCGCGGCCATCGGGGCCGGCATGCCCATCACCGATCCGACCGGAAACATGGTTGTCGATATAGGTGGCGGCACAACAGAAGTCGCGGTGCTGTCGTTGGGTGACATTGTTTATGCACGCTCGGTCCGCGTCGGTGGCGACCGGATGGATGAGGCGATTATCAACTATCTGCGCCGCCAGCATAACCTGCTGATCGGTGAAAGCACGGCAGAGCGGATCAAGACATCCATCGGGACCGCGCGGATGCCAGACGATGGCCGCGGCCAGTCGATGCATATCCGCGGGCGTGACCTGCTCAACGGTGTGCCGAAGGAAACCGAGATCAGCCAGGCGCAGGTCGCCGAGGCGCTGGCGGAACCTGTCCAGCAGATCTGCGAAGCCGTCATGACCGCACTGGAAGCGACACCGCCTGACCTTGCAGCCGACATCGTTGACCGAGGCGTGATGCTGACGGGGGGTGGTGCGTTGCTGGGCCAGCTTGATCTGGCACTGCGTGAACAGACGGGGCTGGCGATTTCTGTCGCTGACGAGTCACTCAATTGTGTAGCCTTGGGCACAGGCCGCGCACTGGAATATGAAAAACAGCTGCGGCATGTGATAGACTACGACAGCTAACAAAGAGCGAGGGAACCTCCGCCCTTGGCACGCGACAAGAACAGCGAAGACTTTATCGGCCCGATCCGCAGATTGCTGGTTGGGGTGTTGGTTTTGGCGCTTGTCGGTTTGTTTCTGGTCTGGCGAATTGACAGCCCGCGTGTTGAAAGGCTGCGCGCCGCAGCGATTGATGCCGTTATTCCGTCCTTTGATTGGGCGATGGCCCCTGTAACGGGGGCTGCCAATCTGGTCAGCGATTTCCAGAGCTACCAGCAACTCCGTGCCCAAAATCAGGATTTGCGCCGCGAATTGCAGCAGATGCGCGCATGGCGCGAAGCGGCGCTACAGCTTGAACAGGAAAACGCCAAGCTGCTTGATCTTAATAACGTGAGCCTGGATCCGAAACTGACGGTTGTGACGGGGGTTGTCATTACAGACAGCGGTTCACCCTTTCGTCAGTCCGTTTTGGTGAACGTCGGCGCGCGCGACGGTATACTTGATGGCTGGCCGACGATGGATGCCATCGGGTTGGTGGGGCGAATTGCGGGCGTCGGGCAAAACAGCAGCCGTGTGATGCTGCTGACAGACACCTCGAGCCGGATTCCCGTCACCATCCAACCGTCTGGCCAACGCGCCATTCTTGCCGGAGACAATTCCCTGAACCCCCCGCTGGAGTTCTTGGAGGATGCAGCGCTGGTCCGCCCCGGAGACAGGGTTGTTTCGTCGGGTGATGGCGGTGTGTTTCCCGCAGACCTGCTTGTCGGCCAAGTTGCTTTGGGCACGGACAACCGGCTGCGGGTCCGTCTTGCCGCCGATTATCAAAGGCTGGAATTTTTGCGTGTCCTGCGCTCGCAACCTCACGAACGCATTGATGATCCGGGAAATCTGCTTGCACCCGAGGCCGAGTTCTTTGGCCCGGCAGCGATCAACCCTGCTGCAATGAGCGCGTCGGAGCTTGGCGATGGCTGAGTGGGCAGATAGCAAAACCTGGACCAACAGGCTTGTCTTTATTGCGTTGGCCTTTGTACTGATTGTCGTTGATCTGGTGCCGCTGGACATGCGCCCTTCGCTTTGGGCAGCACCGGATGTGCTATTGGCTGCAACCCTTGCCTGGGTCGCGCGCAAGCCAAGCTATGCTCCTGTGTTTATCATTGCGGTGATCATGCTTTTGACAGACTTTCTGTTCCTGCGCCCGCCGGGACTTTGGGCGGCCTTGGTTGTCGTACTTACCGAGACCATTCGCCGCCAGCATCGCGAATTCCGCACGATGCCTTTCTTGGTCGAATGGGGCACGATTGCCTTCGGGATTGTTGCCATTACCGTCATCAACCGTATCGTTCTGGCCGTGGTGATGGCGCCACAGGCACCTCTTGCCCCGACATTGGTTGAAATGGTCGCAACAATACTGGTTTATCCTTTTGTGCTGGTTGCGGCGCATTTCATGTTCGGTGTGTCGCGCATGTCACCCGGCGAAGTTGGACGCAAAGGACAGGTTCTATGAAACGCGCGCCCAAAGATGTTGTTGCAGGCGCACGCACCGTCAGTCGGCGCGCGCTGGTCGTGGGCGGTCTTCAACTTGGTGTCGTGGGGGCCTTGGGCTGGCGCATGCAATCCTTGCAGGTCGAACAGGCTGACCAGTTCCGCCTCTTGGCCGAGGAAAACCGGATCAACATTCGCCTGCTGCCGCCGTCGCGCGGTTTGATCTTTGACCGCAACGGGATTCCGATCGCCGCCAATGAGCAGAATTACCGCGTGGTCATGGTGCGCGAAGATGCGGGCGATGTGGGCGAGGTCTTGGCCAAACTGACCGAGATTGTCGAAATCGACCCCCGTGATCTTGCGCGGGCGATGGAGGAAATGCGCCGTCGCTCGCCTTTTGTGCCGGTCACGATTGCGGACCGTCTGTCGTGGGAAGACGTGGCACAGATCAACCTTAATACCCCCGCCCTGCCCGGGATTCAGGCCGAAGTCGGCCTGAGCCGCGTTTACCCGTGGGGGGCCGATCTGGCCCACGTGGTGGGCTATGTCGGGCCGGTCAGCGACTATGACCTGAGCCGGATTGATGATCCTGATCCCCTGCTGCAAATCCCGAAGTTCCAGATCGGAAAGACGGGCGCGGAAAACCGGCTGGAACGCACGCTGCGCGGCACTGCGGGCACGCGCCGCATCGAAGTGAATGCCGCAGGCCGCATCATGCGCGAGCTTGACCGTAAAGAGGGTGATCCGGGCAAGGATGTTCAACTGACGCTGGACAGCCGGCTGCAAAGCTATGTGCAGGCGCGGCTGGACAATGAAAGCGCCGGTGCCGTGGTGATCGACCTCGAGAATGGTGATTTGCGCGCCATCGCCTCGGCGCCCGCATTCGATCCCAATCTTTTTGTGCGCGGCATTTCCGTGGCGGACTGGACTGCGCTGAACCAGGACAAATACCGCCCGCTGGCCGCGAAAGCGGTGCAAGGCACCTACCCGCCTGGTTCGACCTTCAAGATGGTCACTGTTCTGGCGGCGATGGAGGCGGGTTTCGTCACCCCTGACGAGACCGTTTATTGTCCCGGCTACACCGATGTTTTCAATATCCGTTTTCACTGCTGGAAACGTGGCGGGCACGGCAATATCAACCTGCACGAAAGCCTCAAGCAAAGCTGCGACTGCTATTACTATGAGATTGCGCAGCGGGTTGGCATCGACAAAATGGCAGAGATGGCCCGCAAGCTGGGTTTGGGGGTGCGCCATGATCTGCCGCTCTCGGCCGTGGCCGAAGGGCTGGCACCCGATAAGGAATGGAAAGCAAGGGTACGCGGCGAAGAATGGCGGATCGGGGATACCGTGAACGCCTCGATCGGACAGGGGTATGTGCTGTCCTCACCGTTGCAGCTTGCCGTGATGACAGCGCGGCTTGCGACAGGCCGCGTGGTGACACCACGCCTGATCCGGCTGATTGACGGTGTCGAGCAGCCGTCCGGTTTGGGTGAGAGTCTCGGGCTGAACGAGAACACCCTGCGCCGCATTCGCGCGTCGATGGAGGATGTGTGCAACCACCGTCGCGGGACTGCCTACGGGTCAAGGATTATTGATGAGGCGCACAAGATGGCGGGCAAGACGGGCACCAGCCAGGTGCGCCGCATCACGCCCGAAGAACGCGCAGCCGGCGTGGTCCGTAACGAAGACCTGCCGTGGGAACGCCGCGATCACGCGCTTTTCGTGGGCTATGCGCCCTATGATAACCCGCGCTATGCAGTGTCTGTCGTCGTGGAACACGGCGGCGGCGGCTCTGCGGCTGCGGCACCTATTGCGCGCGATATTCTTTTGCAGGCCCAATATGGTGGCCCGCCCCCGTTGGAAGCCTACCCTGCTGCTGTGCGTGACCGCATCGCAGAGCAACAACGCCGGATTGAAGCTCGTGTTCCGCAAGGTGCAACAGGGCGCAGCCGCGTATGAGTTATCTTGAGTATAACACCAAGTATGTCCCGACAGGATTGCGCAAGGTGCTGCACCTGAACTGGGCGATTATCCTGTTGCTCATTGCGGTCGCAAGTGCCGGTTTTCTCATGCTTTATTCGGTCGCTGGCGGGTCGATGACGCCTTGGGTCGAACCGCAAATGCAGCGCTTCGCACTTGGGATGGTCCTGATGCTGGTCGTGGCGATGGTCCCGATCTGGTTCTGGCGCAACATGGCGTTTCTTGCATACGGCGGATCACTGGTCCTGCTTTTGGGGGTCGAGTTTTTCGGCGAGGTGCGCATGGGTGCCCAGCGCTGGATTGATCTGGGTTTCATGCGCTTGCAGCCATCCGAGTTGATGAAGATCACTTTGGTGATGTTTCTGGCCGCCTATTATGACTGGTTGCCCAACAAGAAAACCTCGCATCCGCTCTGGGTCGTCGTGCCGGTGGTCATCATTGTCGTGCCGACACTGCTGGTTCTGCGTCAGCCGGATTTGGGGACAGCGCTTTTGCTGCTCATCGGTGGGGCGACGGTGATGTTTCTTGCGGGGGTCCATTGGGCCTATTTTGCAACCGTGGGCGGCGGCGGGATTGCAGCTGTTGTCGCCGCACTTCAAAGCCGCGGCACGCCGTGGCAGCTTTTGCAGGATTACCAGTATCGCCGGATTGATACCTTTCTGGACCCTGCCAATGATCCCTTGGGGGCAGGCTATCACATCACGCAGGCCAAGATTGCGCTTGGCTCTGGTGGGTGGACCGGACGGGGATTCATGCAGGGCACACAGTCGCGGCTGAATTTCCTGCCTGAAAAACATACCGATTTCATCTTTACGACCTTGGCCGAGGAATTCGGCTTTGTCGGTGCTTTCACCTTGCTGGTGCTCTATTTGCTGATCGTCGTTTTCTGCATCATTTCGGCGATGGGCAACCGCGACCGCTTTGCCTCATTGCTGACGCTCGGTGTCGCAATGACCTTCTTTCTCTTTTTTGCTGTGAACATGGCGATGGTCATGGGCCTTGCCCCTGTCGTTGGCGTGCCCTTGCCGCTGGTCAGCTACGGCGGATCCGCCATGCTGGTCCTGCTGGTGGCTTTCGGCCTTGTTCAGAGCGCCCATATCCATAGGCCACGCTAATGCTGAATATCCTTTTCTCTGCCAAACCTGCCGCCTGGGAGGAATATGAGGCGCCGCTGAATGCGGCCCTGACCGAGGCTGGCCTGTCTGCAAACCTGTCGCGCGCGCACGCGCCGCAGGACGTTGACTATATTATCTTTGCCCCCAACGGGCCTGTGACAGACTTTCGCCCCTATACAAAAACGAAGGCGGTGATGGGTCTTTGGGCGGGGGTCGAGACGATCGTGAACAACGAAACCCTGACCCAACCACTGTGCCGATTGGTGGATGAGAGCCTGACAGCGGGGATGGTGGAATGGGTAACAGGGCATGCGCTGCGTCATCATCTGGGGATGGATACGCATATCTTGGGTCAGGACGGTGTGTGGCGCGATGACAGCTTTCCGCCTGTGGCCGCCAAACGCCCGGTGACGATCCTCGGGATCGGTGCCCTGGGGGCGGCCTGCGGTCAGGCACTCGCGGCTTTGGGCTTTCCGGTGACAGGGTGGAGCCGCAATCCCAAGAATGTCACCGGTCTGCGCTGTTTGCATGGCGATGACGGGTTGCGTGAGGCCCTCACCGACGCAGAGATCGTTATTCTTTTACTGCCGCAAACGCCCGAGACGACCAATATCCTGAATGCCGAAACCCTGGCGCTGATGGCGCAGGGCGGTTTCGTCATCAACCCCGGCCGTGGTCCGCTGATTGATGATGCGGCACTTCTGGCCGCTTTGGATGCGGGCCAGATCGCCCATGCAACGCTGGATGTATTCCGGACCGAACCGCTGCCGGCGGAGGATGCGTATTGGGCACATCCACAGGTGACGGTGACGCCGCATATCGCATCCACCACACGGCCCGAGACAGCAGCACGGGTGATTGTGGACAACATCGTGCGCGGCGAAGCGGGCCAGCCGTTTCACTATCTGGTGGATCGCGCGCGGGGCTACTAGCGCAGTTTCGGCGGCTTGGCCGGATCCATCCCCGGTGCGCTGCCCGGGGTCTGCGGTGTTTCCGGCACGGGCAGATCAAAGCGCAATCCGACGCGTGCCAGATGTGCGGCCAACGGATCGGCGGCACGCACAAAGAGCACATCCATCATGCCTGCCTCGATGCCCGAGAAGGTCAGCGCCTCACCTGCCGCAGAGGCCAGCGCCTTTTCCGCCCCTTCCAGCGCATCGACGAAGGCCAGCACGTGACCGCGCGCACCGTCTTCGTAGGTAGCCGCTGCAAGATAGGCAAAACGCGCCAGCCCTGCGGCAATGGCCAGTTTGCGATCAAGCCCTGTGATGACCGCTTCGGGCAGGCCTTTTGGGGCGGAGACTTCGGTCAGGCGGGCCTCGGTCTCGTCAGGTCCGTGCGAAAGCGTTTGCACCAGCCAGTCAATCGCTTCGGCCGGGATCAGCATGGCAGAGGGCGCGACTTCAAGATTGAGCGCCAGCCCGATCCCCTGCCCTGACAGCATCTGCGCCAATGCGCGGCCCGGGATGCCTGCGTAGGGTGCAGCACGGCCAACAAATTGCGAAAGTCGCTCTTCACGGTCGAAAACAAGCGCGAAACGCTGGTCTTCGATGTCGAAAAGTTCCGGCGTGATCTGGTCGCCTTCCGCCTCGGCCCCCAGCAGCATGAACAGTTCGGTATCGGCAAGGCGTTCGTAAAACCGCAGACGGACAGTGTCGTCGTCGGGGGCCGCTTCCATTGCGGCATGGGCCAGATCGAGGTCGGTCATTGCAATTCATCTTTCACAGCTTTGCGTAATGACGGCAGCAGGTCCGTTTCAAACCACGCATTTTTCTTGAGCCAAGCGGTATTGCGCCACGACGGATGTGGCAAGGGGAAGACACGCGGCGCAAGGCCGCGCCACCCTGCCACCGTTGCAGTGACAGATTTTTGCGGCCCAAGATGCCAGCGATGCGCGTAGCCACCCACAAGGATCGTCAGGGGCACATCGCCCAGGGCCGCCATCACACGATCGTGCCAAGTCGCGCCGCAGATGGCAGGTGGCGGCAGATCTGCGCCTTTTGCATCATATCCGGGAAAGCAAAAAGCCATCGGGACGATGGCAACCTTTTCACGGTCATAGAAACTGGCATTGTCCACGCCCAACCAATCGCGCAAACGATCACCCGAACGATCGGCAAACGGTCTTCCCGCTTCATGCACACGCATTCCCGGTGCCTGACCTGCAATCAAAATACGGGGGCTGCTCTGAAACCAGACCACGGGGCGCGGGCTGTGCCGCGTTTTCGTTTGTGCAAAACGATCCGCGCAGAGACGGCATGCAGAAATTTCGTGCTGGAGACTTCTCAAGGTACGCTCTCGGCCTGATGTGCAGCGCGCATTCCGCTCACGCAAATGTCGCTATATTGATGCCACAAAGTCGCTGTATCGGAAATGGCATAGGCATGTTAATACCTTGCCTGTAAGAAAAATATGCACCGGTAAGCGGGCAAGAGCGGAAACGACATGCTTGAATTTGCAGAAGTGAGCAAATCCTTTTGGACAGGCACGCAGCGCAAGGTAATCCTTGACCGCGCTTCCTTTCGCGTGGAGTTGGGCAATTCGCTGGGGATTCTGGCCCCCAACGGCACCGGCAAGACAACGCTGATCAACATGATGTCCGGTCTGGAAAAACCCGACGAAGGCACAATCCGCCGCGGTTGCCGGATCTCGTTTCCCTTGGGCTTTATGGGGGGCACGGACAACAGTCTTTCGGCTGTCGAAAACAGCCGCTTCATTGCCCGCCTCTATGGGCTGGATCCCGATTATGTCGAAGCATTTTGCCGGTGGCTTTGCGGTCTGGAAGAGTATTTTGACATGCCGATCGGAACCTATTCATCGGGTATGAAGCAACGTTTCTCTTTTGCGCTGCTTTTGGCGCTGGACTTTGATATCTACCTGATCGACGAAGGGATGCCCGGTGCGACCGATGCGGAATTCAACCGCAAAGCCGGTGAAATCCTGCGGCAAAGATTGGAAAAGGCGACAGTGATTATCGTTTCGCACCAGCCGGCCACATTGGAACGGCTTTGTAAATCCGCAGCGGTGCTCAAAAACGGGCAGTTGCATATGTTTGACACCTTGGAAGAGGCGCGCGTGCTTTATGACTACCAAACCCAGGGTTAAAAAATTCCGCATCCGGCGCAAGACGGATGACGCGCAAGGCGAAGAGCCCGGCGTCACAGTAACCGAAGAGGTGAAGACCCCTTCGCAAGCCGAACAGATTGCCGCGATCAGCAAAGAAGGTCTGACGGGGCGGCAGTTGAGGATGGCGCGGCGCGTTGCGGTGAAGAACGGTTTCCAGGCCTCTTCTGATTACGATGCTGTCCGGCAGCTGCGTGCGGCCGGGATCGACCCGTTCCAGCGCAGTTCCATTCTCGAACTGGTCACGCCCGATGGCGCCAAAGTACCGGGCCGCAGCGGGCGCATCCAGTTGCCCGATATCACCCAGGAGGACGGCGTTTCCCTGCCTTCCACCACGAGTGCTGCCGCGATGAACCGCAACGCGTCCGAAATCCTCCAAATCCAGCGCGATATTGCGCGCCGCCGCAAGCGCAAGCTTGCCCTGTTGGTCACGCGCCTGTCGTTCTTTGTGTTTTTGCCGACATTCCTTGTCGGGTGGTATTTCTACAATATCGCAACCCCGATGTATGCCACCAATTCCGAGATCGTCATCCAGCAGGCACAACCGCAGGGCGGCGGACCGACGGGTCTTGCGACGTTGTTTCAGGGCACGTCGATGGCAACCCAACAGGACAGTATTGCGGTGCAATCCTATTTGGCATCACGCGAAGCGATGCTGCGGCTGGATGCTGATTACGGGTTCAAGGAGCATTTTTCTGATCCGGCGATTGATTCCATTCAACGGCTGGAGGAAGGCGCCACCAACGAAGCGGCATTCGGTCTTTACAGCAATCATGTGAAGATCAGCTATGACCCCACCGAAGGTTTGATCCGCATGGAAGTGATCGCCGCGGATCCGGTCAAAAGCTATGAGTTTTCCCAAGCGCTGATCGGATATGCCGAAGAACAGGTGGATCAGCTCACGGGGCGACTGCGCGAAGACCAGATGCGCGGTGCGCTGCAAAGCTATGAAGAGGCCGAACAGCGCCGCGCGGATGCGCTTGCGGAGTGGCTCGCGATCCAAGAGGATGTGCGCCAGATTGACCCGCAAAGCGAAAGCGCGGCCCGCATGGGGCAGATCAACTCGCTTGAGAGCGAAAAACAGCGTCTGGAGCTTGTGCTGCAATCCCGTTTGAACGTGGACCGGCCCAGCGAAGTACAAGTGCAGTCCTTGCGCGACCAAATCGCCAATATCGATAACCTGATCGCTGAGTTGCGTGACCAGCTAGTCGGTGGCGCTGGCGAAGAGGTGTCTTTGGCGGCACGGAATACAGAATTGCGCACGGCCGAAGAGAATTACACATTCCAGACCGCCATGGTGCAGCAGGCACTCACACAAATGGAAACGGCCCGCATTGAAGCCAACCGTCAGGTCCGTTACCTGTCGCAAAGCGTGCGGCCCGTCATTCCCGATCAGGCCAGCTATCCACGTGCTTTTGAAAACACGGTCCTGGCGTTTTTGATCTTTTCGGGCATCTACCTGATGATCTCGATTACCGCTTCGATCCTCCGCGAACAGGTCAGTTCTTGATGCATAACGTAAATATCGGCGATCTTTCGGTCAGCAATGATAACCCGCTTTTGGTGATAGCCGGCCCCTGCCAGCTGGAAAACACAGACCACGCGCAGATGATTGCAGGCAAGATGGCCGAAATCTGTGCTGCCCATGGTGCGCAATTCATTTTCAAAGGCTCCTACGACAAAGCCAACCGCACCTCGCTTGGCGGCAAACGCGGTCTTGGGATGGACGAAGGCCTGAAGGTCATGCAGTCAGTCAAGGACAGTATCGGCTGCCCCGTTCTGACCGATATCCACAGCCCCGAGCAATGCGCGACAGTCGCCGAAATATGCGACGTCATGCAAATCCCTGCATTCCTGTGCCGCCAGACCGATCTGTTGCTGGCGGCCGGTGAAACCGGTGCGGTCATCAATATCAAGAAGGGTCAATTCCTCGCACCTTGGGATATGCCCAATGTTGTCTCCAAGATCGAAAGCACAGGCAACAAACGGATCTTGCTGACCGAACGCGGGGCATCTTTTGGATACAACACGCTGGTGGCGGATATGCGGTCTTTGCCGATTATGGCACGCACCGGCTATCCGGTTGTCATGGATGCGACCCATTCGGTCCAGCAGCCTGGTGGCATGGGTGGATCATCGGGCGGCCAACGCGAATTTGCCCCTGTGATGGCGCGGGCGGCCGTGTCTCTGGGGATTGCGGCGGTCTTTATCGAAACACATGAAGACCCGGACAATGCCCCGTCGGATGGACCAAACATGATCCCGCTGGATCAAATGGACAGCGTGATCAAAAGCCTGATGGCGTTTGACGCGCTGGCCAAGGCGGACCCTCTGCGCGTGTGACAGGGTGATTTTCCTTGCTATAAGAGCACATTGTCAGCTGGAATAATCACATGCGCCTTTTCCTCCTCTTTGCACTGTTTTTTGCTGTAGCGCTGCCTGCAGCGGCGCAAGAGGCAGGCGGAACGATCGCCACCGAAACCTCTGCACAACAGGACGCGGCCATCGCCCTGCGTATCCGCGAAATCCTTGGCGAATTGGGAAACTATGAAGACGTGACCGTCACGGTCAACGAAGGTGTGGTAACCCTGCGGGGCACAACCACCTCGACCGTCGAGGCGGTTGCTCTTGATCCGCTTGCTGCGCGTGTTGCGGGTGTCGTCGCGGTGCGCAACCAAGTGACCGAAACAACCGATATCGGTGACAGGCTGAACCCTGCAATCGAACGGTTCAGGGCGCGTCTGGACCAGTTTATTGCCTTTGTACCGCTCGCGCTGATCGCTGGTGTTGCCTTTGCCTTCGTTGTATTTTTGGGCTTTGCGCTGGCGCGGATGCGCCAGCCGTGGGAACGGCTCGCGCCCAATACCTTTATCGCCGAGATTTACCGCCAGCTATTGCGCATCGCTTTTGTGATCTTTGGCATCGTCATCGCGCTGGATATTCTCAACGCCACCGCGCTCTTGAGTACGATTCTGGGCGCTGCGGGTATCATCGGCCTGGCATTGGGCTTTGCGGTGCGTGACACGGTGGAAAATTTTATCGCCTCGGTCATGTTATCCTTCCGCCAACCTTTCCGTCCCAACGACACGGTCGAGATCAACGGCGATATCGGCAAAGTCATTCGCCTGACCAGCCGCGCGACGATTCTTTTATCTTTTGACGGCAACCACATCCGTATTCCCAATTCGTCCGTCTTCAAAAGCCGGATCATCAATTACACCCAGAACGCGGAGCGCAGGTTCATGTTCTCGATCATGGTCGAGCGCGATACAGACCTGCAGGCGGCGCGCGCAATGGTGGAACAGACGGTGCAGGAGCTTCCGTTCATTCTGGCTGAGCCCGCTGCGCAAACATGGATCGAAGCGTTACATGCGTCAGGTATCGAGCTTGTGGTGACAGGCTGGGTTGACCAGAACGAGACGTCTATCGTGCGCGCAAAAGGCGAAGCTCTGCGGCAGGTAAAGCTTGCCATACAGGCCGCTGGCATCGTGATTCCAGATGCAACGCAAGCCATCCAGCTAACACGTGAGACCAAAGCGCCCCTGCAAGAGCTTCAGGAAAGCACGCAGGTGGAAACCGTCGAGGCCAGCGAAGACGCCGCTTTGGACCGGATTGTGGACGCTGAAAGGCAGGAAGAAATCACCGAAGATTTGCTGCGTCAGGACAGCCTGAAAGAATAGCACATTTCTTTGCAAACGGGGCTTGAACCAATCCCGCCTTCGCAGTATCTAGCCCCACGCTGATGGGATGTAGCCAAGTGGTAAGGCAACTGTTTTTGGTACAGTGTACCGTAGGTTCGAATCCTACCATCCCAGCCAGCGTATTCCCCTGAGCCAGTCCTATCGCACTTGCTTTGCCTTCATCCGACAAGTTCAAAGGCTTCTGCGAGATGTTGGTTTGCGCAGACCATATAGACTGCAAAGCTCAGCCCTGAGATGCCCCACAGTCTACGCTCCCCGTTTCCACGGTAGCAGGTTGCGTTTTGCTGATGCTAGCCTTCAGTAAACTCTTGAGAAATTCGAACGCAACTTATCGGTCTCAACTTCAGCCAATGTCAGATTGTGAGGCTGAGTGCTTCCTGGATCAGAGCGACGCGATCAATCGGCGTTGCATGTTCCAGTCAGATGGCAGGCTGTGTCCCTTGCACCAGTCCGAGGTAAACCCGGTCGGTTGTTTGCCGTCGAGGACATCCCGCAGGATGTCAGGCGCCAGGAAGGCCAGATCCATCATTTGATGAACCCGTCGCTTTGAGGTGCCCTCACCTACCGCAATCCCATCGAAGGCGTTACCAGAGGTGAGCTGCCTCAACCAGTGATGCGCTTTTGCAATATTGCGAATGAATGTCTCGTCCTGCCCGGTTGGGACGGCTCTTATTTTCGAATGAGACGGCGTGAGCCAGTCACCGGTCTCATCGAAGAGTTTATCGCAAAGGTGCGAAGGCCTCATTCCGCGCGCCCGGGCAGCACAGTGTTGTCGCAATTGCTGTACCCTCTCCCATCGCTCCGGTGCGATGATCGCCGGATGCTGGCTCTTATGGACCGCTTAGCGATGCCGGATGCGGCCTGCGCAAAGCGGATTGGTCAGTATATGGTGGATGTGCTCGCGGGTATAGTTGCACAGGATCCGCGCCTTGCTTTTCAGACGCCGCAGACGTGAAAGCGGCGACGACCGGACCCTTTGGAACACCTCTTCAAAAATGACGTCATGCCGTTTCAGATTGAATTGCCCTGTGGCAACCCTCGACGTGATGATGGCTCAATCCATGTTCTAGCCGAAAAACCTGACTCGCAGGCGTCAGTCTTTGATGTTCAAGTATCCAGGGCTTTGCGAACCATCGCGGCGAGTTCGGTCCGTCGATAGGGCTTGCCCAGAAAGTTGACGTCTGCTTCCAGCCGCCCGTCGGGCATAATCGCGTTCTCCGAATACCCTGACGAGTACAGGATCTTCAGGCTTGGATAGATCGCAAGTGCGGCGTCGGCAATTTGACGTCCGTTCATGCCGCCGGGCAGGATCACATCGGTCAAGAGCAAGTCGATGTCTGATTCTGTACGAAGGATTTCCAGTGCCGAGGGGCCGGCCGAAGCCGTGACAACCCGGTAACCCAGCGCGGTTAATTGGGCCATCACTTGCTGCAAGATCAGCACGTCGTCGTCTATGACCAGAATGGTCTCCTGACCACCTTGCAAAGATCTTTCGTGCGATGTTTTCCTCTCCTCTTCGTGGTCCCCGAAAGACCGGGGAAAATACAGTTTAACGGTCGTGCCTTCGTTCACTTCCGAATAGATTTGAATATGACCACCCGTCTGTTTGACGAAGCCGTGCACCATGCTCAAACCCAGCCCCGTTCCTTTACCGACCGCTTTCGTGGTGAAAAACGGTTGGAATACCTGATTGATCTGATCCTTAGGAATGCCATGCCCCGTGTCGCTGACCGCGATGACGATGTAATGTCCAGCAGGCAAATCAGATTCATTCGCGACCAAGACGTCGTCGGCAACTACATTGGCCGTCTCGATAATCAGTGAACCACCAGACGGCATTGCATCACGCGCATTGATCGCAAGATTCAAAAGCGCAGCTTCGATCTGAGCCGGATCGATCTCTGAGGGCCATATCTCATCGCCGAGGTGAATCTCAATGTCGGTACCCTCACCCAACGTGCGGCGCAGCATGTCCTCGAAGCCAGTAATGACTGAATTGACGTCAAGCACCCGGGGTTGAAGCATCTGTTTGCGCGAGAATGACAACAACCGATTAGTCAGCTCCGCCGCACGATCCGTCGCAGCAGCGGTCGCGCCGGCAAACCGCCGCAATGGGCTCTCTTCTTCAATACTATCTAGAATCATCTCCGTGTTGCCCATGATGATCGTCAGCAAGTTGTTGAAATCATGCGCAACACCGCCTGTCAGCTGACCCATGGCTTCCAGCTTTTGCGACTGGCGCAACCGCTCCTCCATGCCCAGCCGATCCGAGATATCCGCCATGCTTCCGATAATCCGGATGATACGACCCTCACTATCGCGGATCGGATAGGCATGGTCTTCCACATGGGCCCAAGTGCCGTCGGCCCGTCGGAAGCGATACCGCTCATGGGCTGCATTGATCTCGCCGAGAAGCAGCTTCTCGAATGATTCCTCGATCCGTACCACATCGTCTTGGTGCACGTTTTCGCGCCACAAGGTCGGCTCCTTGGCATCGGTCTCGGGGTGATGGCCGAACTGCAGAGCCATTCCGTCACTCCACCACCAGCGACCTGCGATAATGTCCCAGTCCCAAACCGTGCTTTCGGTTGCCTCGGCGATCAGGCGAAACCGCGCCTCGGACATGCGCAATGTTTCCTCGGCCCTTCGACGATCGGTAATCTCGCGCTGGACTGAAACGAAGTGAGTTACGTCTCCAGCTTCGTTTGAAAGCGGGACGATATCGAGTGCCAGCCAGTATTCTTGTCCACTTTTCGTGTAGTTGACCATTTCGGCGCGCACCGGTGATTGGGTTTCCATGGCATGCCGTATCCTGTCCAGCTCGGATCGCTGTGTCTTGGGACCTTGCAGAAAGTGAGGTGTCCGACCTATCGCTTCTTCCCGCGTAAACCCCGTGATGCGTTCGAAGGCATCGTTGACAAAAGTGATCGTGGTGTTTCCTGCTTCATCCGGCTTTGCGTCCGTGATGAGGACGATGTCGTTAATTTTTGACACGGCACCCTCAAGAAGCCGCAACTGTTCTGTCCGGCGCCGCTCTTCAGTGATGTCTGAAAAATAGACAGCCAGCCCCTCTGGTATCGGATGGGCGCTGATCCGAAACGTGCGGTTAAAGGGGGCAAAGAATTGCTCGAACCGAACAGTCCTTCCGGTATCAAACGCAAGAGCATATTCCATTTCTGCATTGCTACCCTCAAGGTCTGGAAATGCCTCCATGACGTGGCAGCCGATCAACTCACTCCGTGAGCGTCTCATAAGTTCTTCCGCCTTGGAGTTCAGATAGGTATATCTCCAACCATGGTCGATGACGAAAAAAGCATCGCCGATGCTCTCCAGCGTCTCGGCCAGACGCATGCTAAGCTCATCCGCTTTCCGTCGAGCGCTTGTCAAATCAGTAATGTCCTGCATCGCGCCTTGCACTGCAACGATCTGGCCCATGTCATTTCTTACGGCCACCCCGATGGAACGGACCTGGACCCGATTTCCTTTTGCAGTGATCACTTCGCGAACATCATCAAATGTAGTGCCGTGTTGGACGCACTCCTGAAAGGCCTTCCACGCTGCGTCGCGCTCTTCGGGTGCGAAATAATCGATACCTCCTTTGAGCGTCGGTGCCGTGCCAGGCGGAAGTTCGTGAATGGCAGCTGTTCCGTCAGTCCAAGTGACCTCGTCACTTTGCAGATCAACGCGCCATCCACCAAGCTTGACCACGCGCCCGGCAATTTCCAGCAGTCTTTCTGCTTCTTCTGCCCGCTCGCGCACTGTCACCAGTTCGGAAATGTCTTGAATAGCTCCCTGAACGAAAATGATATCGCCTGCGGTGTCGTATTCCGCTTCCCCGGTCGTTCGAACCCAAAGCTTGCGGCCCTGTGCCGTGATTATTTGAAAGGTTTCGCTCCACGGCGTGCCGTGGTCGCGGCAGGCCTGGAAGAGCGCCGTAACACGCTCGCGGTGTTCCGGCACATAATAAGCAATTCCGCTATCAACTGTTGGCGAAAATCCATCAGGTTCACCGTGAATACGGGCGCTCTCGGCGGACCATTTCAACCGGTCGCGCCTCACGTCATAGCGCCAGGCCCCGAACTTTGCCGAATGGCCCGCGATCTCGAGCATCCGTTTCGCCTGCGCAAGAGCTCTTTCAGCCTCCACTCTTTCAGTGACATCCCGCGCCGCGGTTAACCGAGCGTTTCGCCCTTCGTGATCAATAATGTGGCTGGTGATGTCAACATGGATGATCTCGCCGGACTTCAGCCGGTGCCGCCACACCCCGGCTTCGTTTCGACCTGGGGTGACAGCCGCAACGTTGGCAACAAGGGCAGGCTTGTCTTCGCTGGGGCGGATTTCAGCGATGGTCATCGCAAGAAATTCGTCGCGGGAATACCCATATTTTGCGACAGCGGCTTCGTTAACGCTTAGAAACCTGAGCGTGTCCAGATCGTAAATCCACATCGGATCGGGGTGTGACTGATACAGGCTTTCATTCGTTGTCTTCAATTCGCAACCCTTTCGTGAAGAAATGCCTCCAGAGGCAATTGCGCCCAAACCGGTTCACAGAACATTGCCGCAGAACTGACATAACTATCGGGCTCGCGAGCTATTTAAATTCGGCGCGTAACTCTCCAGTTTCGACAGCAGCTAACGTTGTGGGCCAGCTTACACAAGGTGGGGAAGTTCGCAAACTGCAGGGCAATCAAGTGTTGGCTCTTGCTTCGAAACCGCAGTGATCACAAAGATCATCTGGTATCCAGCGGCGACTTCCAAGTCCGATGAATCATCAGCATTGTATGGTTTTCCACAACATACAGTGTCCCCATTTTGCCGTTGATCGGCAGACGCCAGACGAAGCGCAGCAGGCAAGCTTGGCTGAGCAGAAGGCGGCATGAAACCTAATCCAGATGCACCTGAAAAAAGACTGCAAAACTCTCCGAAAAGATGAGACCGTTGGAGTGGATCAATTTGGCCTCAGACTTAACGGCGTTTCACAGATATCCTGCACTTGTTTTAAAATACTTTTGCCGCAAGATTGCCGCCAGTTTCGACAATTTTGTACAGTATCGGCTCAATCAAATCATGTTCATGTACGACTTCTTACCTAGTCAATAGAGAAGGTAGGAGGTTACGAGATGCTGCAATTCTTCGCTCCACGCGGTCCGAATAATCGACCAATGCAAATTCCAAGCGCTTATCGTGAGACAACCCGTTGGCAACCGCGCATCGGTGACGCTTTTCCAAAATTTGCAGTTGCGACAACCGAGGGTGATAGGAATTTTGCGGAGTGGGCCAAAGACACTTGGACTTATTTCTTCAGCCAGCCAGCAGCATACTCACCAATATGTACCGCCGAGCTGATCGACTTCGGGAAAGCTGCCCCCATCTTTCGAAAGCACGGAATCCAGTTGATGTCTTTGTCCGGAGCAAGCGTTCAAGACCAGCAAGCTTGGCGCAAAGAAATATCCGGCACTCATGGTGTCAAAGTCGAGTTTCCCGGTGCGTCGGATCCCAAACTTAAACTGGCAAAGTGTTTTGGCGCACTGCATCCCAAAGAAGCGCAGGACATGATGATCCGCAGGTCCTTCGTGATAGGACCCGACCTGTGTGTTCGCGCAATCATGGAATATCCGATTAACGCGGCACGAAGCAGCAAAGATGCTCTTAATCTGATCAGACAACTTCAAGATCCGCGCATCGGGCCCAAGGTTTCTACCCCAAGTCCACCCGATAGAGATCAAGGTGCGATTATTGTGCCGAGGAGGCCAATTGGCCGGAAAACGGGCAACTGGGATACAGCCGCTGTTGGCTGAGAAGATCAAGCTCTTTGCCCACTGCGCGCTTTATGGCAGAGCAATCAACTCATTGTCGCAAAGATTGGCTAATGGCGCTGACCGCAGCGTTCGAGAGACGAGCCAGGAGTGATCGCCTGCGAAGCGCCGGATAGTCATTGCCGGCTTGCTGTCGGCCGCTGGCTTTGAAGTAAAGGAGCAAAACCCGAACAGACTCAAGCCCAGCACAAAGGCGACTTTATCGCACTTGTGCTCGGTGTGAGAACTCGTGACCTCAGAACGGCGGCCTTCTCCGAAAACCTCGTCGCAACAAGATATGCGCCACAAGTTTCGACATCTATTACACTTTTTTGAATATATACACCCCAATTTCACCTAAATTTGTGGCGATAAAGGATACACTGACGATATTCATGCTGCTTTATGAAGCCCCTTTTTTTGCAGCAACTAACACAGACTAACCAAGACCCACCTACCCCACCACTCACACCCTGCCTCACTCACACATTTGCAGTTATCCACAGTCACCCACTCCGACGTACAACACCTCACAATCACTACCCTTCCTCAGCTGACCGCTCCGAGCCAATACTCGGGGCGGTCTTTCAGCAAACAAGTTGCATTTCCGACGACCTGATGTCCCAAGTTTGCGGCTTTATGCTGAACTGCTCCAAAAGAAGCGCATCCTCTTAAAACCATCCCCATGCGCGATCTTTGCAGAATTAAACGATTGCCCCCTCAACACCTGATTGTGCCGACTTTTGAGAGTAATTTCGTTTCTTATCCTCCGACAAAGTTCCGACTGATAACGCAATTCTCGGTTCTTTTGACACTTAATTCGATCTGCTTCACGAAATTCATGATCGTTGGGGCAGTTTTTTAAAATTATCAACAAGACGAGCCATTCTACAAAATATTAGACAAGTTTGACACAATTCGTCCGCAGAATGACGGCATAGATGCGGTCTTGTCACTGTAAACATTCGCAAAGACGTTATCTGTCGGGATTTTCGGGATTGAAGACTATGCTTTCATTTCACAGTTGGCCTTTAGCCAGAAAGAGTTGTGCACTGGTTGTCGCCGGCATGATCACAGCCTGTGGCGGGTCAGGTGGCGGATCAGCTGGCGGACAAGACGTCGTCAGCCAACTAGACGACATGGATGCTGCCATTGGAACTTTACTGGCAACCTACCCTGCGGGCGGTTTTACGCCCCTTGAGCAGCTGGCGTCAGGTGGAAACTCCACCTATCGCGGTTATCTTTCTACGCAATATGGCCAAACCTCTGGCGATAACGCCTCTAGACTTGTAGGCGCGATGGAGATCCATGTGAGCTTCGACAGTTCACCAGAAATGGTCACCGGATCAGCCTATGACTTCATCGACGAGGAAAGTGCTCGACTGGATGGAACGCTGACGTTGTCAGGCGGAACGTTGACCGGCGACGATCAAAACATGGATGCCACGTTCAGGTTTGACGGGGAAGGCAGCCTTACTGATGCAAGCGAAAACACACTTGATATCCAGCTGACTTTTTCCGGCGACTTCCTTGGTACAGGAGCGATCGCAATTGGTGGTGACGTGAATGGAAGTGTCGTCGTAAACGGGGGCGCATCCGAGGACCTTGCAGGCATTTTTATCTCTGAAAAAGATCTACCCTAATGGCTGAACCATGTCACTGACGCGGGAGCTTTTGCCACGCGTCAGTACCAACATGTGTCAATGATACAGTGCGTCTATCCTGTAAGTATATCAAAACTGGAAGACATCTGCACCATCGAAAACCTGGATATCCAGCAGCAAATCCTCCAGGTCATCAATCCCGTGCAACATCAATGAATCGCCGGTTGGACAAGCCAGAAAAACACCTTCGTCAGTGGTTGTCGCGGCACTCTGCAGCCAGATTTCAAGGGGCAACCCACCCAGAAGTGTTTCAGCGATGGCAAGGGTGTCTACCCCTGACGCAAAATCATGGATCGTATCATTCCCGCTTGTGAACACGAATGTATCAAATCCGCTGCCGCCCCAAAGCTCATCATTTCCGGCATCCCCTGAAAGCAGATCGTTGCCTGCATATCCGTGGATGATGTCGTCGCCATCGCCCCCGAAGATGAAGTCACCATTATCATTTCCCAGTTTGGAAACTTGATCATCAAAAGTGGCATCGCCACCCAAGAACGTTGATCGACCACCACCACCGTCAAGACGGTCGTTACCGCTTCCTCCATAGATGATGTCGGTGTCGTTACCGCCAGATAACGTTTCATCGTCTTCGCCGCCAACGACAGTATGGAATATTGCCGAGCTAGCGATCGGCTCGCCCGTGATTGCTTCAATCGCTTCAACGGTCTGGAACACAAGGCTTTCATCTTTATCAAGTGTCAGCATGATGATTTCATGAGATTGGTCGAACGTTATCGTCATCATTCCATCAATCACTGACGCCTCATCGTGGCTGAAACGCGAAGCACCGCTCAGCTCCCCTGATTCAACATCAAGGTTGACGACAGAAACGAATTGCAGATCGCCGAACAGGCCAAGATCAACGTCGACCGACAACGCATCACCACCAATATCTCCTGCGACAAAGAAGATCGTGTAGTTTGTGTCGCTCTCATATGTATACGAGCTGTATTCGCTTGTAATCGTTCCCGATGACCCCAGAAACATACTCTCCATTATGTTTTCGCTCATGAGCTGTATGATCGCAGCCTGCGGTGACAGATAATCAGAAGAACGGTCTGTCACCGTTGTCGTCGCCATGTCATCTTGATAACGAAACGATCCTACGACCCCCCAGACGGCAGCACGGTCAACACCTGCTTCCATGAAGTACGCAAAGAGTTCGACAGTATTTGCTGCGGCAGAAAGCTCATATGGCATCGAACTGCCATCAGCGCTATTGGTCGACCACGCAGACACATAATAATCGACTTCCTCTCGGCTGATCCCGTGTTCTGCAAATTCAGCGACCCAATGATCAAAAATCAGATCTCGCTGATGCAGTGTTGAACCAGCATTGGCATAGGTATGGGAATTGAAAGAGAGAACGTGATGCCTCACGACATCAATATGGACGATCGTATCTCCGAGGATGCTTATCATCATTTCGTCGATTGCAACCTGCCTATCGAGGAAAGGCATGTCGGCGTTCGGAGTAAACCCGAGTTCATCAAGGCCCTCGATGGGATCTCCCGACCCATCAAAGAAGGGCGTGAAGTAACCTGCTTCGACTAGGTTAATAAACTCGTAGCTGCCGCGCCCCATCTGGAAAGCTATTTCGAAGTTGATGTCACTGTCGGCCAGCGATTGCGCGATTTCCTCGATCATAGCGTTTGCAATGACAGCATACTCGATCGGGTTTGCGTAGGCTTCGTTCCCTATGTCAAAAGTGATGGTTTCCGGATAAACGCCGTCGTTGAAGGCCCCCGCCTTAAGGCGATCGAGGAAGACCGTCACATCGGACTTGGCAATTTCGATGGCGCGCGCACGAACGTCTTCGTCTGTGAAGTCAGCACCAGAGAAATAGCGTTCGACCGGTATAATGATCCCCAAGGTCACATCACGCTCAACCGCTAGTGCCATTGCTTGGCTCAAGGTTCCTACATCATCGCGGTTCAGATGATTGTTTTCATCGTATTCAAGCGCGAGGGGGCTAATCAGCTCGGGATGGGTAAGGTCAAATGCAAAATGCGACCTGTCGCCCTCCAGTGTCTCCAACGAGATTTCGCCGCCGTCAAGACGGATCCTGCCGTCAACAACATAGCCATGCTCTGAAACCGTTCCGCCGGGGAAGCGGACATTCGTCAGCCCCAAGAGATCAGTGTGTTCTTCGAAAAAGTGGTAGCCGTAATTGTTGACGCCAATCGCGCCAAACATATCGGAAGTCATGTGGTGAACTGGTACTTGGATACTCGTAACAACGATGGGATCAGATCTCATGTTGCTCATTTTATATACCTGTTAAATCAATCTTTGGACAGTGGGATCGCGTTTCTCTTTCTTTGCAGGTCGGTTTGTTCTGTGTTTCGGCGTAATGATGGAACGTGGGCAAACAACCGGCGACAGCGCAGTTAATGTGGCATGTCGCGGTTATTTATTAGTTTATGGGAAGGTAAGTCGGCACTGCGTTCATCTGCTGTTCCGTCGCTTGCAATACATTGATGACCCGCAGGATTTCGTCTGGACTGCGATCAACAATCTCCGGGTAATCCAACATCATACGAATCTTGAGGTTTGGAGCGAGAATGAAGCTGCGACGCAGCGTTTGTGGGACGGATCCGTGCTCTTGCCGCATGCCAAGTGCTTGAGTGATGAGCCCCGCCTCATCAGCCACAATAGGAAATCGCACTTCGCAACCACAACGTTCCTTGACGTCCCGCTGCCACGCAACTTGCGCGATCAAGCTCATATTGCTCAGGGCGAGCACCTTTATTCCTCGCTTGGCCCATGCCTCGGACTTTCTCGCGAACGAAACAAGCTCACCGCTGCAGACAGAGTTAGGCAAATCTGGTTGATTGAAGACATGAACCCAGCTCCCTTCAGCCCACTCCCAAAAATCGAGGTTTCCCTGCGTTGTGGGCGCACCGAAATTTGGAAAGATATCACCCACCCGAGGCTGCCATGCGTTGGTCTTGCGCTTGGCAAACGGGATCTGAACCCGATTAGCCTTAGCCTGCCACGGAAAATAAGAATGAATTCCCATCGAATGCTCCCAGAACGGTTTCTTTCCCCGAGTTGGCAGTTCAATTTCTGTTTTAGTTGGGCCTTTTTGTATAAAATCTTTTAAAAGGTGAGAATTTCGTACAACCGTATGGGGTGTAGGCACAGGTTATCTCGCGTCGTTCACGGCACATCAAAATCGATCCGCGAAACACATTGAATGGCTGGCGAGGACTATGTTTATTGCGGTTCTTTCAGCATAATTACACCGTCTAGGACTTAAGGATTATCTCGGGTGCATGAGACGAGCGCTGATCGCCACATTCGATGACCGCTCCTGCTCCGCATTGTGGAGGCACATAAATATTGGCCTTGCCACAATTCCGCCGAGATTGTAGTGCGCATTCATGATACGACAGTAATTACGATGCAGTTATGACTGAGTGGGAAGGTCATATGGGTAACGATTCTGATCATCGAGCACGGGTACTCATTGTCGAAGATGAGGTCGATCTCCGCGAACTGATTGAAAACAATCTGCGAGCTTCGAACTTGGACGTTGAAGCGGTAGGCAGCATTGCGGCCGCGCGGAGGTTACTCGATTCATCTGCTTTCGATCTGATGATTGTTGACATGAATCTGCCCGATGGAAATGGCGTTACTTTTTCACAACAGCTGCGCGCCTCTAGTGGATCGGCGGTGATAGTTATTACGGGCGCTGGCGATGAAACGGATCGTATCCTTGGATTGGAACTGGGTGCTGACGACTACATTCAGAAACCGTTTTTGCAAAGAGAACTCCTCGCCCGTGCCCGTGCGGTGCTAAGGCGGTATAATCACAGCCAGTCCGTTGCGAAGAACGATACCGCGCGTGAACCAAGAACCATCCATTTTCACGGTTACGCGCTAAATCCCGCAACCCGCGTGGTCAGGACACTGACGGGAGAGAGCGTCGACCTCACGACATTAGAGTTCGATGTACTTGCCAAACTCGTTTCAAACCCCAACACTGTCTTCTCAAGAGAGGAAATCTATAGGAGTGCAGCGTTTCGAACGGGCGATCCCGGACGACTTGTTGACGGATTGATAAGTCGCCTCAGGAAGAAACTGTACGATGATGCCGTTGCGAAAGAACGCATCAAGACCATTCATGGCCGCGGATATACATTAACGGCATAGCTGCGACGACATTGGATTGATCTTGTCCGTCGTCAGGGTTTTTGGGACCAAGAGCGGCCCAACCCAAGAGAGAGTTTGGCTCATCTGTTTGGTTTGATTATCGCAACAATGCTGCCCGTTCTGCCTCTAGTTCAGCGATCTGCCGGTTGATCGACGAAGTGCTGACTTGGTTCATGCCTGCGGCAAGAATGTCCAAAGTTCCCATACCGGTCCTTGAACCAGGAGCTTGGCTCGTAACAAGCTCAATGCGCAAGGCAGCGATCTCGGCATCTATTTCGGCTATCCTATCTGCGCGTGTGCGACCTGTGGATACAAAACCCTGTCCGGCGGGGAGGCATCGTGATGTACCGGACGCGACGATGAGATCACTTCTTGGCGCAACTGAGGGTGTGAAATTGGCGGCGCCGAAGCCGTTCTGCTGACAAAGTTCGTTTGCGCGCCTGATTGCACCTTGGCGGGCCTCCGCAGAGTCAGCGCCAACATACTCCACCTGCCAGACGCCTGTGCCAACCTGACGGTCCGTGTAGCCATAGGCACTGCCTACGAAACCCTCTCCAAGTGGGCCATACCCTTCAAAGCCTGCTTGTGAGCAGGCAGACAGCAAAAACACTCCTAAAAGCGTTGGTCTTGTGGTCGTCAGGTTTTTTTCTCTCCGCACGCGTTTCTCCATCTATGATCAACAAACAATTTGACTGCCAGGACCCACGCCCCATTCCGGTGGACATGAGCTACCTCCTTGCGAACCGGACGGCGCACGACTGGTAGCAGCGCTTCCCTGAATAGCCGACGCAACTCCAGCAGCTGCCGTCAGTCCACCCAGCAGATCACCTGCCGTAATGCCGCCCGCTACCGGTTGGTTGCCGCTTGCGACGAAAACGCTGCCACCGGATGAGGTGCGGCCAGATCGCCGTGCCTGATATTGGGACGCCATGTCAAAGACAGTGGCCCCACCGCCACCAAAAACACGCGAGTCGAAACGGCTTGGCGCAGGACTTTCGCAATGCGTCAGGGCAGAAACTGAACTGCCCCAAAAAACAATGATGAGTGTGACGCCAATTTTTGAACGAAGGATCATGAGGGAGCACCTATATCTCGAATGCATTGTCAAACGCGTTAAAGGCATTGTCAGAGGCCCGGCGCATCGCAGGAATAACGGCACCGTAAAGAACAATTGTGGTGAAAATCCCAACCGCGCCGACCGCACCAATGGGCAGAACAGATGCGGCACCCACCGCAACTACAGCGCCTACAAAGACTTGACGAATCACGCTCGTGCTTAGGTCACGCCCAAAGTTGCGGGGTATATCAATACGGTCAGATGGGCAGTTCGCCATCGCCTGAGCGGGCGTCACAAGTGCCGAAAAGAAGAGCAGCATCGCCACACGGCGTGAATTCGTCATTGATCTAACCTTCCCTTATGAACGGTGTTTGGGTCACACCGGCACTGTCATAGGTGACCCGCGCCAGACCCAGCGCCAGACGCGCATCAGCTTCGGCGATGCGTGGATCGCGCGCAAATCCAGCGCCGATCAGAAATTGGTTTGCTTCTGCCGCCGAAAGGGCACGGTTCAATCGCGCGGACAGGCCCAAAAGTGCCATCAATGCCTCGGGATAGCGCTCACCTGTCTGTAGCAACGAAACCCCGAGCGGGATTTCATTTTCTGTACGCACGTAATGGGTCAGAACAACGACACGTTGTCCAGCACGTGCGGCAGCCATTCGGTTGCGCAACGTCGTCACTGTAAAGGCACGCGTTGCACCGCAGTGCAGGGAAACCGCCACCTCGCTGAAGGCAGGAGCTGACGGTGAGCCAAAAGCTATCTGCGGCGAAAGAACTCGGTTGCCAGGCACCGAGGGCACACCCTGTGTACTACTTGGAACAGCAGTGCCGGGACTTGTCGCTACGGGCGTTTGGATTGCAGTGCCAGCATCTTCCATGCAGCCCGCAAAGGCAAATGGCATCACGGTAAGAACGGCGCGTCGGTCGAGCATGATAGTCCTTTGTTCAGAGCGCAAAGTCGCGAATGGTTTCTGGCCGCGACACCCGCTCAGCACAGCCGCAACAAGTCAAAGGCTATTTTGCTCTGCCACATCAGGATAGGTATCAATATTGATAGTCAGAGCTGGACAAGCCCGTGACGGATTGCCATCGCTAGAGCCTGTTCCCGCGTGCGTGCGCCCAGACGTCTGCGAGCTGATTGAAGGTGCTTGCTGACGGTGACGCTTGCAATACCCATACGCCAAGCAATTTCGCTGGTTTGGAGCCCTGTCGATAACCATTGCAGGACTTCTATTTCGCGCGGATTGAGCAAGGGTCGGATGAGATATGTCGTAGAGTCTTGATAGCCCAGCCCTTCAGGCCGGACCCACGCCGCCACGGCGCTGACGCAGGCCATAAGTGCTGCGCGCTGGTCAGGCGCACGCAACGCCGAGGCAGCCTCAGCTGAAGTTGCATAAAGTACTATCCCACCCGGGCGCGTACCATTCCATGCGGGCACAAGCATGACATGCTTGACCTGATGCTCAGCCAGCAAAGCAGGCAATTGATCGCTGTCAGATAGCAGCCCGTTCTGCCGCGCATCCTGCAAATCAATCTCGTCGACGGCTGTATTTGCGGCACAATGGGACATCCAAGGGTCGGATGCATAAACCTTTGCACCGACATATTCGGACATCAAACCCCTGGGTGTCGTCGATGCTACACTCACAGAATGTAATGCTTCGCGCGGGGCAGTGCCTGCCGTCAACCAATCGCTGCCAAGATTTTCTAATAGTCCTTGCGCCACCTGCCAACGGGCGGTGGTGGTCTCCGCTGACCACAATGCTTGATGAGCATTCACTATCTCGTTCTGCATGCCGGTCCTCGCCCCGCAGTTGCCACATCCGATCGCTCTGTTTCCTTAGGCTGACTTCGGTGGCACATATAAGTTTGCCCGACTCTGCTAAGTTATCAAATACTTTTGTGCTCAATGACTAATTGGTCGCAGACCACACTGAGTTCATGGTATTCTAGCGTGAAATGGACACCATAGCTGTTTGCAATCTTGCT
>NZ_LJAL01000017.1 GCF_001419985.1 Loktanella sp. 5RATIMAR09
GGTGTCGCCACGCGGATTGAATCGCTGGCGGTGATCCCCATGCTTGCCCTGTCGTCGGCCATCGGCCCGTTTGCGGGCCAGAACTGGGGGGCCGGCAAATGTGGCCGCGTGGCTGAGGCGCTGCGCTTTAGCTATACGGTCTGTGCCATCTGGGCGGGCGTTCTGGGCCTGTTTTTCTGGGTCGCCGCCGAACCGATCATCGGCGTTTTCTCGCAGGATGCAGAGGTCATCAGTGCGGCAACCACTTATCTGACGATCGTGCCGCTGAGTATCTGGGGCTACGGTGTCGTGATTATCAGCGCGGGCGCATTCAACGCCTTGGGGCGGTCGCATTACGGGCTGGGGCTTTATCTGGTGCGCACCGCCGTGCTTTATGTGCCGCTGTCGTTTGTGGCCGCACAACTCGCCACCTCGGACGCGGTGTTCTATGCCATTGCCGCAGCCAACGCATTGGCGGGCATCGCGGTGGGCGGCTTTGCGCTTTACTGGCTGTCCAACCACCCCGCACCAGAGCCCGCCACGGCCTGACCCGATGGAACCATTTGGTCAGGTGTTTGTTAATCCTGTAATATTCAGGAGATTTACAATGGCAACCGAGATCAAGAACATCTGGTACAATCCGGCAACCAGCGCATTCGAAGGCCGCATCGACATCACCCGCAAGGGCAAATCGTTCCGCTACCCCTGCGCTGTCGAAGGCCCGATGGATATGTCACCCGACGAGGTGCAGGCGCGCATGGCCGCCCAGGCCAAGCGTATGTCCGACACCGATCCGGCCATTTTTTCCCACCGCTAAACAAGTCACAAGACCGACAGGACGTTACCTATGGATACGATCATTTCCTGGGGTGAAAACCTCATGACAACCGAAATTTACGGCGGCAGATCCCTTGCCGACTATCTGACACTTGATGCCCTGATCAGCCTGTTCGGCAACACGCTGGCGGCGGTATTTATCATAATTGTGGGCTTTATCATTGCGGGTTTCGTCAGCCGGCGCATTCACGGCATCGGTGAAAACCATGCCAGCCTTGATGACACGTTGTTCGGATTTCTGGGCAACATCGCCCGCTACATTGTCCTGGGCTTTACAGGCCTGTTCGTTCTCAACACCTTTGGTGTGCAAACAACATCCGTGATCGCCGTGATCGGTGCCGCCGGTCTGGCCGTGGGTCTGGCCCTGCAGGGGACGCTCTCGAACCTTGCCGCGGGCATCATGATCGTGCTTTTCCGCCCGCTCAAGCTTGGCGATTTTGTCGAGATCAACGACACGGTCGGCACCGTCAAGGACATCACGCTGAACTACACAGAGCTTGCCAACCTGACCAACGTCAAGGTGATCGTGCCCAACTCCGAGGTGTGGGGCAATACGATCAAGAACTATTCCGACTATCCCAAACGCCGCGCACAGTGGACCTTTGGTGTGGGCTATGGCGTGAACCTGAATGATGCGGAAAATGTGATCCGTGACACGATCATGGCCGATGCGCGGTCCCACAGCGACCCCGAGCCGTTTATTCAGGTCAACAACCTCAACAGCAGCAGCGTCGATTTTCTGGTGCGTGTCTGGTGCGATAGCGATGTCTATTTCCAGTATCAGGCCGACATGAAACGCAAGGTCAAGGAAGCGCTGGACGCCGCCGATATCAACATCCCGTTCCCCACACGGACCGTGGTGCATCAAAACCCCATGCTGGAGGTCGTCCAGGACGGCGACAACCAGCGCCATGCAGCCGAATAACCCCGGCTGCCCTCACCCCGACCAACCCCGAAGGAGCATGACAATGGCCACGCCGGAACGCCCGCAATACCCCGAACTTGACGGATCGGAACAGCATCACGATCTGAAAAACGATCCCGGCAAGAAAGGGAAACCCGATCACACCAAGGACAAAGATCTGAACGACGACGCACAAGAGCCCGACGGCGACTGACGCACAAGGCAGCCTGCATCGGTGCTGGCGATGCGGGCCGCGATCTTGCCCTGTATGTTCAGGACACACCTGCCGACGAACACGTCGTGCAGGTTTTCGTCAATCCGCATGATGTGGGTGAAATGGCGCAAGCGCGCAGTGGACGCAAAGCTATCTGTCGGGCGCCTGATAAAGCGGGATGGTGGAGAGCGACATTTTTGCACTGCCGTCCTGCACGTCGCGCGCATGTGCAACGTAGATCAGCGTCTGGTTTGCCGCGTCGAAAATGCGTTTGACGGACAGTGATTTCCAGATGATCGAGCGGCGCTCGGCAAAGATGCTCTCGCCCTCGTCGCTGCGGTCGATATCGCCGATGCTGATCGGTCCGGTCTGGCGGCACGAAATCGCAGAGTTTGACGGGTCCTCGAACCAGTCACCCTTTTGCAAACGGTCAATCAGCCCACGTTCGAAATAGGCGACGTGACAGGTGACGCCCGCGACCTCGGGATCGGCAAAGGCCTCGATCACGATATCATTGCCCAGCCAGTCAACATCGACATTGCCGACCTGTTCGGACATCGCGGGTGACGCGACGAGGAACGCACTCATCAGGGCGGTCAGGCGGAATTTGGCAGGCATGGGGTGCATCTTTCAAAAAAAGGGGCCGCAGGGACCCGAGTAGAGGCAAAAGGGCAAGGCGTGACGCCTTGCCCTTGGGGGAGTGTCGGTTAGCCTTCGTATTCCGGCTGTTGCTCAAGCGCGTCTTGCGAAGCGTCGATGTAGACACGGAATTCATCGCTGTCGCCCATGCGCATGATCGTCAGCTCGTTCAGCGATACCGCAACTTCGCGTTCGCCCAGACCAAGGAAACCGCCCACGTCAATCACTGCACGGTCAAGCGTGCCGTCGCCGGTCAAGAGCAGTTCGCCGATCTCGCCGACTTCTTCATCGTTGACACCCATCACGGGTGCACCGGTCAGATCCTCTGTCGTCAACTCTTGGGGTGTGACGCGGTCAAACCCGTCGAGCGAAACAGCGGGGCCGGTCCATGCGCCCATTTCTTCACCGTCGCCCATCGTGTTGGTCAACTGGCTGTACTCATAGGCCGGGGCATCCTGTACGCCCACTTCGGTCGCTTCGATCACGAGGAAAAAGTCGCTTGTATCGCCTTCTTCGTCAACAAAGCGGACATCAGACATGTTGATGGCGACATCTTTTTCGCCAATGCCCAGAAAACCGCCGACGCCGACAATCACTGATTGTACCTCACCGTCGCGGGTCAGCAAAATCTCGTTGATTTCACCGATGTCATCCCATTCGGTTTCGCCATCAGCGGGAATTGTCATGCCATTTGCGATGCTCGCCTCCGAGGCATAGACCCGCATGCCGACCATTTCGGTGGCATTGATGTTCATTGTTTCGTCAAACTGCAAATCCGAAAAGACGGATGTGTGACCATCTGCATATGCGGCTGTTGTCAGTGCAAGTGCGGCGGCTGTTGTGCTGAGAAAGTGTTTCATTGTTTCCTCCTGTTTGCGTTGTGCCGGACGTGCCGGCCTTGATGTCGGACCAACACCGCGCCTGTCGGAACGTTCCGCAGGTTTCGCCAAATCGGCGATAGATTGCCGTCGTGGAACCGACCGTGCCGCGAAACGTTGGGATCCTTATTGCCCGTCAAAAAAAGGATAAACCGTGAACAATGTGGCGTTTGATACATCATGGCGCAGTCAGCTGCGGCCCGATCTGCTGATCTCCCTCAGCTATGTGGCGATTGGCGGCTGCATCATCTTTGCACTGTCCATTCTGATCGCGGATTTTGTCGTGCCGGATCATGACTTGCTGGCCGATACCATCAGCGATCTGGGGGCAGGGCGCTATGAATTCATCGTCGATATCGGCATCTACGCCTTTTCGGGGTCGTTGCTGGCAATCGCCCTGTGCGCCGCGCATCTGCATCTTGGCGGCCCAAGGTGGAGCTTTGGCCTGATCGGGGTCGGGTTCATGGCGCTCATCATTTTTCTGATCGGTGCGCGCAATGAATATGGCGACAACGACAGCGAAGGCGTGGTGATACACGTCTATCTGGTCTACGCGCTGGGGTTGATCATGACCCTTGCGCCCTGGTTGATGTCAGGCGGCGCATATCGCGCGGGGCGCGGCTATGGTCATGGCCTGATTGCGGTGTCGATCATCTGGACGATATCCGCGCCGTTTTTCTTTTTCCTGCCGACAGGGATCGACGGGATTTATGAGCGCTACCTCGGTTTGATCGCCTTTGCCTTTGTCGGCATTTGCGCGCGGCTGTTTCTGGCGTTGGCGCGGGACATAGCGTGAACCACGCGCTTACGCCCGCCACCCCTTGCAGCGCGGCAAGAATACAGTTGCGCCACGCCAGGGATAGATGCAAGCGCGGCGCGGGTCTTGCGGTTTCGCTCTGTTGTGGATCAGGCGGCGATGGGCCGCGCGCCGACAAAGTCCCATGCTTGGGTGATTTCATTGGTGTCAAAGGCGCGTGCCTCAACGGGGATCACCTTGTCCATCAGCGCAATCATCTTGGCTGCGCTCTCCGGCGCACCCACGACCGCGTAGCGCCCGACATGTTGCAGTGATCTGAACCGTGATTTGATGACGTCACCGTCAAGCATGCTGTCCCAGTCGCTGCCGGTGAATTTCGCCATATCAAGCAGCATGTTCACCTTGGGGTGTTTGTCAAAGGCATCGTTCATGAATTCGGCCAGCGCCTCTGACGTGTCATCATCGATGTGGCCGTGGATTTGAAATGCGAAAACAGTATCGGTGTCTGTGGGAATTTGCTGGATAGAACCGTGGTTGAAATATGTCATAGCGACCTCGCGTTTTTTGGATTGCGTGAGTAGGGCAAACCCGCAAATGCGGTCTTGGTTCCGCCGGCAAAGCTGCGGTATCGCGGCATGAAGCGGGGGACGGAAAACAAAATGGGCCGCGCAATGCGGCCCATTTTCTAGCGATAATGGCGCAGGTGTTTACAGATCGGCCTGCACATCGCGGCTCTCTTCTGAGATCGCGTCACCTGCGTTGGAAATATCTTCGCCAGCGCCCTGAACGGTTTCACAGGCCGCAAGTGTCATAGCAGACAGGGTCGCGATGATGAGGGTTGTAATACGCATGGCTCGGTTCCTTATGTTGTTTCTTGGCGCGAGACGCCGGATGAAAGGGCAACGTGCCAAACGCCCGTTGGTTCCGCGCGTGTCTGTGGAAATCGTGAAAAGCGGCTGTTGCGCTTGCGCCGCATGACCGTTTTTTGACAAACCGACAAAAATAGGTGCTCATTCCCCTTGTTACGTGCCCCACAGGATTTGCCATGACCGAGATACTGGACGCCATGAACATTGGCATGACCGAAGCGGACTGGTTTTCGCGGCTGATCTTTGCGCTTGTCGCGGGGGGTATCATCGGTCTTGACCGCGAAGTCAGGCGGCGGCGCGTGGGCGTGCGCACCTATATGATGGTGTCGCTCGGCTCTGCCATTTTTACGATCACCGCGATTGAAATGTCGCGCAGCATGGGAACAGCCGAACTCGCCGCCGATCCGTCTCGGGTCATTCAGGGCCTGATCGGGGGGCTCGGGTTTCTGGGCGCAGGCGCGATCATCCAGGGCGACAAGAATGTCGGCGGCATGGCAACAGCAGCAAGTCTCTGGGTCGCAGGCGCGCTTGGACTGGCGTCCGGCGTTGGTCTGGGCCTTTTCGCGCTGATCTGCGCGATCCTCGCGGCAAGCCTGCTCGCGGCAAGCAGGTTCATGGAATACCGCGGTGCAGACGACCGCCCGGATGCCGACTGACGTTTGACCTGATGCGCTTTGGCCATGGTGACGTGACGTGTCCCTGCCGTCTTTCTGCACCCCTGTGAAAAACAATTCCGGATCAGATGGAACCGTGATGTTGCCTGCGCGTTGGTCACACGGAACCCATCTCTGAAGGAGAAACAAATGACACATTCAAAAAACTTTCTTGCAAGCCTTCTGGTCGCCGCACCCCTGGGCATGGCCGCATCCGGCGCACTCGCCGGCGGTCTGAGCGAGCCGGTCGCAGCCCCTGCACCCGTGATGGTGCCAGTGGCACCTGCAAGCACAGACTGGACAGGCTTCTACGCCGGTGCACAGCTGGGCTATGGCCGCGTCGACAGCGATGACTTCGACGATGACGCAGACGGCGCAATCTACGGTGTGCACGGGGGCTACCTCTATGACTTCGGCAGCCTCGTGATCGGTGCCGAAGTCGATTATGACGGAACGTCAATCACAGGTGAATCCGCCGGAGACGAAGCCGATTTCGATAGCTTGGCGCGCGCCAAGGTCCGCATGGGCTATGACGCGGGTAGCTGGTTGCCATACGTCACCGCAGGCGTCGCCCAAGCGACGACATCCGGCGATCTGGACGCGGATGATACCGGCAATTTTGCAGGTCTCGGCATTGAATACAAAAGAGACGACAACTGGCGTCTCGGCTGGGAAGTGCTGCAACACCAGTTCGAGGATTTCGACGGCAATGACGGTCTGGACATTGACGCGACAACCGCCACCCTGCGCGTATCCTACGTATTCTAGGCACGCATGAGATTGAAACGACCGAAAAGGGGCCTGCTTTGTGCGGGCCCCTTTTGTCCATCTGCCGTTTGACGCGGGGTTATACGCGGGGCTGACGGAACCATCGGGCGCGGCGCGGGTTTGTTTCATAACTTCATATGAAAGGTGCCGCGCATGACACAGATATCCACAACGAACCCCGCAACCGAGAAAAAGATCGCAACCTATGATGTGATGACACCCGAAACGGCGTTCGACAAAATCGAAAAATGCCATGCGGCGTTCCGTGACTGGCGCACCAAAACCCACAAGGAACGCGCGCCCTACCTGCGCAAGATTGCGGCGGCGTTGCGGGACAACGCGGATGACTTTGCTACGCTGATGACCGAAGAAACCGGCAAACTGCTGCGCGACGGCCAGACCGAGGTCGCACTTTGCGCGCAGATCTTCGAATATACCGCCGAACACGGGCCGGACCTTCTGGCGGATGAAGAGCGCAAGCACAGCGGCGGCGAAAAGCGCGGTCTGGTCACCTATGCGCCGATCGGCGTGATCTACAGCATCCAGCCGTGGAACTTTCCGGTGTACCAGCCCGTGCGCGTGCTCGCGGCGAACCTGATGGCCGGGAACGGTGTCATCCTCAAACATGCGTCGATCTGCACGGGCAGCGGCCTGATGCTGCGCGATATCTGCCTGAAAGCCGGACTGCCCGAAGGGTTGTTCGATGTTGTGATCGTCGATCACGATACATCCGATGCGATCATCGAACACAAACATATCCGTGGCGTCACCATGACAGGCAGCGACGGCGGCGGGCGCCATATCGGTCAGGCCGCCACCAAGAACCTGAAGAAATCCGTTCTCGAACTGGGATCAAATGACGCCTATCTGGTGCTTGAGGATGCCGATATCGAACTGGCGGTAAAAACATCTGTTCAGGGCCGGTTGTATAACAACGGCGAAACATGCGTATCCGCCAAACGCTTCGTGGTGACGGACGCCGTCTATGACGCCTTCACCAGCGCCTTTGTTGAACAAATGAAAGCGATCCGTCTGGGTGACCCCAAAGACGAGGACACCCAACTGGGGCCGCTGTCCAGCGCCGAACAGTTCGATACGGTAAGCGAACAGGTCACAAAAAGCGTCGATGGCGGCGCAGAGGTCTTGTGCGGCGGGTCCGCACCGGACCGCACCGGCCATTATTACCCCGCCACCGTGCTTGTGAACTGTCAGCCGGGCACGCCGGCCTATGACGATGAAATCTTCGGACCTGTCGCGGCCATCATCAGGGCGAAAGACGATGACGACGCCATGCGGATCGCAAATGACAGCCGTTACGGACTGGGCGGCGGCATCTTCAGCAAAGACGAAGACAAGGCGTTGCGCCTTGCACGGGACCACTTTGACACTGGTATGGTGCGTATCAATTCGTTTGGTGCGGCCGATCCGAACATGCCGTTCGGCGGTGTCAAGGATTCCGGTTTCGGGCGCGAACACGGCGGTTTCGGGATGAAGGAATTCGTCAACGCCAAAGCCATCTATCTGCCCTGAAGCGCCGCTTGACCACGACACCCCGCAAACACGCCCTGAAAGAAAGCTGATCTGATGATTAAAGTGCATTGTCTTGCCTATTCCCGCGCCATCCGTCTGCTCTGGCTATTAGAGGATCTGGGGCAACCCTATGATCTGATCCCCTATGACCGCACCGACCAGTTTCGCGCGCCGGATGCCTTGCGGGACGTGCACCCTTTGGGCAAATCACCCGTGATCGAGGACGGTGATCTGAAACTGGCGGAATCCGCCACCTGCCTGCGCTACATCACCGACAAATTCGGCGATGAAACGCACCGTCCGGACCCGCATACGCGGGAATTCATCCGCCATGAAGAATTGCTCGACTATGTCGAAAGCACCTTTGCGGGGGCTTGCATGGCGGTTCTTCTGCCCGCGATGCAAGGGGGCGACCCGCCGGATGAGGCGCGCCGGTCGCTGCAAACGCACCTTGATTACGTCGCAAGCCACCTGCCCGGGACCGGACTGCTCTTTGGCGCTCGGGCGTACATGGCGGACATCCAGTTTTCATATCTTCTGGCGAACCTGAATGCGCTGGGATTTCTGGATGCCGCGCCAAGGGTCAGAACCTACTGGGAAGACCTGCAAAAACAGCCCGGCTATCTGGCCGCAACGAAAGCCGCAGGGCCAATGGCCCCCGAACACTAGGTCGGAACCGACACTTCCCGACCCCAACCAAAAAGGAAATGACCATGAAAATCCTCGTCGCCGGAGCAACCGGCAAAACCGGAACACGTCTTATGAATGAACTTGTTGCGCGAGGCCACGATACCGTGGCGCTGGTCCGCGACAGCTCGGACACCAGTCAACTGCCCGCGCAGTCCGAACAGCGCAAAGGCGATCTTGCCGATTTGCAGGATGGCGTTTGCGAGGGCTGTGATGCCGTTATTTTTGCGGCGGGGTCGGGGGGCGATACCAGCGCTGACATGACCGACAAGATTGACCGTGACGGGGCGATTGCCCTGATCGATCAAGCCGCAAAATCAGGCGTGTCGCGGTTTGTGATGCTCAGCAGCGTGGGCGCGGAAAACCCTGATCCCGACACAGAGATGGGCCATTACCTGCAAGCCAAACATGACGCAGACGAACACCTCAAGGCGTCCGGCCTGCCATATGCCATTTTGCGCCCCGTCGCCCTGACGGAGGAAGATGGCGAGGGTGCCATGGTTTTCGGTGATGACGTTGACCCCAAAGCCAAGGCAGCGCGCGGTGACGTGGCCAAAGCGCTGGCCGATGCCGCCATGAGCGCGGAATGGGCGGGCAAAACCCTGCTGATGCAGTCTGCCTGATCCTTGCCACCGCGATCACACCCGTCACGACCGGAAGGACCGGTCGTGACGCATGGGTCAAGTCGCAGATAACTTTGGGTTCCTCCTTGAAATCCACAGTCACAGCGACGACCTGACCCAGTCTGCGGGCGCGTGTTCCGCAGACGCATGACACCCCCAATACCGACCAAAAGGACGACCCCTATGAAAGCCGCTATTATCCGCGACTACGACACCGACATCGAAATCGCCGACATCGACGCACCTGCACTCAGCGACGATTCCGTCCTCATCAACGTGCATGCCGCAAGCATCAACCCCATCGACTACATTCTGCAGTCAGGCGTGATGAAAGATAACATTCCGTTGGAATTCCCCCATGTCATGGGCTTTGACGTCGCCGGCGAGATCACCGAGATCGGCAAGGACGTGACCGGTTTTCGCGTGGGTGACGCGGTCTATGCCCGTGCCAACCAGCAAGACGCAGGTGCCATCGCACAGGTTGCGCGCCTCAAAGCCAGTGAAATGGCCCTGAAACCCGCCAACATCAGCCATGCTGAGGCGGCATCGGTACCCTTGGCCGGTCTGACGGCCTGGCAGGCCCTGATCACGAGGGCAAAGTTGAAAAAAGGCGACAAGGTGCTGATCCATGCCGGTTCGGGCGGTGTCGGGACCTTGGCAATTCAGATCGCAAAATATTTCGGCGCGCATGTGGCGACCACATGTAGCGCGCGCAACGCCGATCTTCTGCGTGATCTCGGGGCGGATGTCGTGATTGACTACAAAAACCAGACCTTTGAGGACGAAGTGTCAGACTATGATATCGTGTTTGACATGATCGGGGGCGAAACGCTTAACCGGTCGTTCAAGGTTCTCAGGAAAGGCGGCACGCTGATCTCGATCAAAGGGCAGGATACTGATAATCTTGCGCCCGAGCACGATGTGCATTTCGAATGGTTCTTTATGGAACCCGACGGTGCGATGCTGGCCGACCTTGGCAAGCTGATTGCGGACGGACATGTGAAAACCGTCATTGATAGCACCTATGAAATGGCAGATGTGGACGCCGCTTATGCGTCTTTGAAAGACGGCCATGCCGTCGGGAAAATCGTCATCACGATCCCCCAGTAACGCGCAAAAAGCCCCAAGGCCTGTCTCTGCAAGGGACAGGCCTTGTGCGCAGCGGGATGCGGGGCAGACACGTTACGTCACAATTTAACATAACTTTGCTTATGCGTATTCACCGCGACACCCCTCCTGCCTTGCTTTTCCGCAAGACCGCAGCCGGACGTGCCACCATTTCGCGTCAGCTGCTCTTTTCCGCTTCGGCGATCATGCGCACCAGATCATCGAAATTGATCGGCTTTGTCAGAATTTGACTGCTGCGCAAATCCTCGGGCAGCGCGGATGCATCGTTACCCGAAACAAAAGCAAACGACACGCCCTGCGCGCGCAGCTCTCTTGCCAGATCGAAACTGGTGTCTGTCCTCAGATGCATATCAAGGAATGCGAAAGACGGCGCCTGCTGCGCCACCATACGCTGCGCATCCGCCACAGTTGTGGCACTCACAGCGTCAAATCCGCGGTCAGAAAGCTCGTCCTCGAGGTCCATCGCGATGAGCGGGTCGTCTTCAACAATCAATATCTTCATTCAAGATCCATAAATATTTCGCACGAAAGCCCCTTCGGATCATAATCAATCACCGCAGTGTCACCCGTGGGTGCAAGGCTTCGTTCGATCAGCCGGCTACCAAACCCCTTGCGGGTTGGCATCTTTACTTCAGGGCCGCCACGTTCACACCATGACATGAACAGCCTTTTTTTGCCCTCATCCACCGCGACATGCCACGACACTGTCACGGTGCCGGTTTCAGAGGACAGCGCACCATATTTGGCCGCATTCGTCGCCAGCTCGTGCAGAACCAGCCCCAGCGCGTGCGCGACATCGCCGGGCAGGTGAATGTTCTTGCCTTCCACGACAAGTTGCTTTTCGTTTGCCGCATATTGCAGGACCTGCCCCTGCAACAGCGCCTTGACCGGAACCACGTCATGATCGAACCGGACCAACAGGTCATGCGACGCAGCAATCGCGCGCAGGCGTGCGTTGAACGACGACCGGAAATCGTCGATCGTCTCGGCGGCGCGGACGGACTGCCCCGCGATAGACTGGATCGTCGCCAGTGTATTCTTGACCCTGTGGCTCAGTTCCCTGATCAAAAGCTCGCGGTGCGTATCGGCGGCCTTGCGTTCGCTGATGTCGACACCGGACGGAATAAGCTCGACGACCTCTCCGGCGGCATTGAACACCGGCGCGATCTGGAAATCGATCCAGAGCCGCTGGTCACCCACAACCTGAATTTGAACGTCATACCGGATCCGTTCGCCGCTGGCCGCTGTGGCAACCGCCTGTTTGAGCTGGTCCTTCGTTGCCTGATCGACATCCCACCAGAAACAATCCCAAAAAGGGCGACCGATCACCTGCGCACGCTCGCCCCCTGCCGCAGCAATGGCCGGTTCGTTCGCCTCCAGCAAGATCCCGTCAACCGAAAGGACACCGACAAAGGCAAGCACACCGTCGATCAGGTTCTTGAGCCTTTCCTCGCCTGCGCGCGCCTCCGAGATATCCGCAAATGACAGCGCCAATCCACCGCCGGACCGCGTGGCAGTGGCGCGGAACCACGCGGTGATGCCGCCGTGATCGTAGCGGAATTCATTTTGCCATGTCTTGCCGGTTTCCAGCACATTGACATAGGCATCAAACAGGCCTTCGTCCCTGTTTCCCGGCATCTCGACCAGCAAATGCTTCCCGGTCAGCGTTGCGGGATCGCGACCGATGATCTTGCCCGCCGCGCGGTTGGCAAAGGTCCATTCAAGATCGACAATATCACCCGCTTCGCCGCGCACGGGGTCAAACATCATGAAGCCGTCGGGCGTCACCTCGTGGAATGCCAGAAAGGCGCTTTCTGCGGAAACGCCGCCACGCTCCGCAAGGCCTGAGTCAACGGTCTGGATCACTGGTTTCCCCTATAGGTGGTGCCGGGATCGGCAGAATTATTTTTTTACCATGCAAATGTGCAAGTCAATCGCACAGATCAATGAACGGACACGCCGCATGTGTCGGCAACCTGCGCGGCCATGCGGTCTGCGCAACGGGCGCATTCATGTCATCGACACCACTCTCTACAGCCGCCCTTATAAACAGATAATGCAGGCAATCCATTGCATATCGCCTCATGGCTGATTTGCACGAAACCGGAACCAAACCGGTGCTGGCGCGTTGACTATCCGGAACGCAAGCAATCGCAAGGACGGGCCTCTGTGTCTTGTCGCGATTGCGATTACCTTAACGCGGGTTGGCACCAGCCACCCGTCAAACCCGAAAGGAGTACCAGCATGAATTGGGACCAGATCGAAGGTAAATGGAAAGAAATGTCCGGCTCTGTGAAAGCCAAGTGGGGCGAACTGACAGAAGACGACATCGCCGAAGTCGACGGCAACCGAGAGGCACTGGAAGGCAAAATTCAGGCCAAGTACGGTAAGTCCAAGGAAGAAGCCAAAAAAGAAGTCGATGCGTTTATCGACACGCTTTGAATGTAAAAGCCGCCCGTCAGGGCGGCTTATTACATTTGCCCTGCCGCGCCTGTGCGCATGTCACAAGGAGAAGATCCAATGAACCGTATCATTTATATTGTCGGTCTTGTTGTCGTCGTTTTGTTTGTCCTGGGCCTTTTGGGTCTGCGGTAGGGTTTCAGGTGCATGTCACCAAGGAACTTTGCGTCAAACAACCGCCAACAAAACTAAACGCGTCGTGATCCGCCCTGCGCGCGGGGCCATACCACCGCAGATTGCGCGGTTTCAAAGAAATCAGAGTCAGGGCATCAAGTGGACGAGCAAAAGATAACAAACCGGCTGCTTGCTGCCATTTTGCTACTCATGATCTTTGCGACGATCTTTTTTGCCAAGGATGTCGTGCTTCCTGTCGTGATCGGTGTGCTGGTGTCGCTGACACTTGGCCCCATTGTGCGCAAGCTGGGGCGGCTGGGTGTCCCCGCCGTGGTTTCATCCGCCATTCTGATTGTCGGCTTTTGCGGGATTATCGGCACCGGTGTTGCGCTGCTTGGCGGGTCGGCATCAAACTGGTTCGATGATATTCCGCGGATCGAGGCAGAGATGCGCCAGAAACTGCGCGGGCTGACCGATTCTGTCGAAAAAGTGCAGGAAGCCGCCGAGCAGGTCGAGGAGATCGCCAGCGGTGAGGCGGACAATGTGCAGACCGTCGTGTTACAGCAACCCGGCCTGATTACCGCCGCTGTCAGCAATCTGGCCAGTTTTGTGACGTCTTCGGTTGTCGGATTGATCCTTGCGCTGTTCCTGCTGTCGTCCGGTAACCTGTTTTACGAGAAACTCATCGAAGCCTTCCCCAACCTCAGCGGCAAGAAAGCCGCACTCAAGGCGGTCTACGAGATCGAACGCAGCATCTCGCATTACCTGCTCGCAATCACACTCATCAACGCGGGTCTGGGCCTTGCGGTCGGGCTTGCGATGTTTGCCATCGGTGTGCCCTATGCGTTTGTCTGGGGCGTGGCCGCGCTCTTTTTGAACTATTTGCCGTTTATCGGTGGGGTTATCGGCACACTTGGCGTCGCTGCGTTCTCGATTGTCAGCTTTGACAGCCTGTCCTATGCCGCTCTGGCGCCAATCACCTATCTGCTTCTGACCTCGATCGAGGCCCAGTTCGTGACACCGTATCTGCTGGGTAAACGTCTGCAGCTCAACATCGTGGCGGTATTCATAACCGTCATATTCTGGGGCTGGCTGTGGGGCATACCGGGGGCGCTTATGGCGGTGCCAATTCTGGTGCTTGTCAAGGTGGTCTGTGACCATGTCGCGGTTCTGGGGACATTCGGAAATTTCCTCGGCACGCGCCTTGTGGAAAACAGGGTACAGGACTGAAACGCGCTGCGGTCTTGGCAGCGGGGGCCGGTGTGTGTTAGAAAACCTCAGACAAAGTTCAAAAATGTCCGAGGTTTCCTATCAGTGGCCCATGATCCGACACAGCGGCAGCGCCTTCTTGACCATCTGCAATCCCATGCGCCGGCCCGCGCGCGGGATCTTGAGGATATCGGCGTCTCGGCGGCAACGATCTCCCGGTCGGTCCAGGCGGGCGAAATCTGCCGTCTTGGTCGGGGGCTTTACGCCCTGCCCGACAGCGCGCCCGACACATATGAAGCCCTGATCGAAGTTGCCAAACGCGCACCGAAAGCCGTGATCTGTCTGACATCGGTGCTGGCATTCCACGGTCTGACCGATCAAATGCCACGCAGCGTCTGGATTGCGATCGGCGCCAAAGACTGGGCGCCGAAGATCACATATCCCAGGATCCGCACAGTCCGGTTCCGCGAACCCTATTTCTCCGGCGACGTCGCGGCGCATGCGGTGGGGGGTGCCACGCTCAGGATGTACACAATTCCCAAGACGCTTGCGGACGCCTTCCGCAACCGCCGCCTTGTGGACCGGTCGGTCGCGATCGAGGCGCTCAAGGTCGCAATCGCACAGCGTCAGGCAACGCCATCCGCGATTGCCGATGCCGCGCAAACCTATGGTGCCTGGAACCAGATGCGGCCCTACCTCGAGGCGGTGACATCAAATGGCTGATACAGGCGCAAACATCGCGGCTTCGGTGCGCCAGAGGCTTTTGAACCTTGCCCGCGCACAGGGTCAGGCCTTTGACGTCGTGCTGGTGGCCTTTGGCCTTGAACGGCTCATTTACCGTCTGTCCGTATCTGCACATCGCGACCGTTTTGTCCTGAAAGGCGGTATGCTCGTGACCCTTTGGACCAAGGACACAGGCCGGTTTACCCGCGACGTGGATTTTTTGTCGTTCGGTGCCGAAGACGCGGAAACCCTGACGGCGGTTCTGGCCGAAATACTGGTCATCGACGCAGATGACGGCCTGATCTTTGACGACGCAGCCATCACGGCGGCACCGATCCGGGACGATCAGGTCTATGGCGGCATGCGCCTCAGGACGGTTGCCTTTCTGGGCAAGACGCGGATCCCGATCACGATTGATGTCGGCTTCGGCGATGCGCTTGGCACGCCCGACTACACGCTCAACTACGGCTCCCTGCTCGACTTTCCGCCCGCGTCGGTGCGCGCCTATTCCCCCGAAACGGTGATCGCCGAAAAGTTTCAGGCCATTGTGGCGCTTGGTATCATCAATGGGCGGATGAAGGATTACTATGACCTTTGGGCGCTGCCAAAGGCTGTTGCGCTCAACGCGGACGACCTGCGGAGCAGCATCGCAAAGACCTTTGCGCGGCGTCAAACAGACGTGCCGCAAACGCGGCCACCGGGCCTGAGCGTGGCCTTCGCTACCGACGCCGCAAAGTCTGCGCAGTGGCACGCCTACGCCGGGGCGACCGAAATCGCGGGCGTGGACCTTGTCGATGTTGTCAACGATATCTGGGCAACGCTTGCACCGGTCTGCGCGCCCTGACCCACGACGCAAGCCCCCTGCCCCGCCGCGCCGCGCACACACAGCCATCACGCCGCCTGCCCGCTCAGCCTGCCGTAGAAACTGCGCTCGAGATGCAGCTCACCTGCGCCGGCTTTTTCGACCATCCCCCGCAGATATCCGCCCGGCGATGCCACTTCGCCTGCGGCGTGTTTGTCAAAGACCAAAACCAGCGCCGCCGTCGCGATCTGCGGCCCGAGCCGGTCCTGTGCGAGGTTCCAGGCATGTTCCGAAATGCCGATCATCGGCCGCAGTTGCCCTGCAACACGGTGCAGATCGCCCCAGTCTTTCAGATACCCGCCCATTCCGCGGGCCCATGACGCGAATTCCGGACAGGCCTGCATCACCGTGGTCAAATCAAGCGCCGCACCACGCTTTTTGCGCGTCTCGGCGACCCAATCCTCCAACGCGCTATCCACCTGCTTTTGGGGTGGGGCATCTGGCACCACGCCTGCGACGTTCTCTTTTTCTGAGGACTTACAGGTTACAGGATCAAGTTGGGTTGTAGTTCGTATATGAGGGTCGGAAATGACCTCCCTGGGGGCCATTTTCTGAGTCTGTTCAATGGCTTCCCCACCGACCTCAGGGGTGTTGTCCACAACCGCATCCGCCCGCACTGCCCGCAGATAGGCGGACTCGACACGCCCCTGAAGCTCGCTGAACCAGCCCAGGAGCCGTTCCAGCGTCTCGGAGGCCACATTGCGGCGCGGCAGACGGCCCAGAAGCTCTTCGAAGAGGGTGGTCAGCTGCGCCCAGGGGCCTTTCAGCGCGCTGCTGAGGGCTGCATCGATCCGCGCGCGGATCATGCGGCGTGTCACCGTGATCTGGCGCTTGAGCCGCTGGCAGAGCGCACGTTCGGCCTGCAGTTCGGCATGCAACTGCTCGAACTCTGCGGCACGGGCCGATAATGGCGCCAGATCAAAGCCGTAAGCCTCGATAATGACGCCCTGTGCGTCCCTGTGGCCCCAGCGCTTTCCGTTGGGGCTGTCCTTGAAGGCGATCACGCCTGCCTCGGCCAAACGGCGCGCATGGCGTTTCAGCGCAGAGAGCGAAAATCCCGTCTGTTCCATCAGATAGGCGTTCGAGGCCCAGACAATCGGCCGCCTGCCCTCTTGCCAGTCCTGTGACTGCGTAAAGGCCCCCAGCGTATCAAGCAGCAGCAGATCACCCGCCTTCAGGCCGATATGGGCGCCGACACGTTTGACCGCGACAAAGGCCCTGCCCTTCTCAACGGCAAGACCGGCCCCTTTTTGCGCCAGCTTATCCGCCTGCATCAGCGCAGGTGACACCCGCCGCCATCCATTTGGCGTAGCGTGACCGGTCCGGACCGCGCGCGGTCCGGTTGCCCCGTAGGGCGATTGCATAAAATCATCCATGTTTTTTCAGAACGCCGCAGATACCCGTTCGCCCGAAGGCGTTTTTTGTTGTGCGGTGATTCGGGGACTGCTAAGATTGAAGTGCGAAGACAATCTGCGCCTTGTTTTATCTGGCGTTGCAGCCCTCGGAACTCCGGTTTCGAGGGTTTCTTTTTGCGTTATCCTCCTTGTCTGCTCATGTCCTCACTGAAGCCGTTAACAGATGTTAACTGCCCTTACCCCCCGACCCGTTTTGAAATGACCGGTAGGATTCTGCGATCAGACGGTCGATGTTTTCATCGAACCAGTCTGCAAATGCTGTGGTGTCCCCTGCCCGCTTGACGGTCACGGTGACGGATGACTTTGTGGATTTCACAACCGCACCATCCACCGGCGCGCGCTGCGCGGGACGGCTGTCTTTGGCTCCGCGTTTGCCCAAACCGCCCAGCACCGCTTGCAGACGCGCATCCGAACCTGCGTCCTCGGGTGCCTTTTGCAAGAGCTTCATCGCGTCCGTGTTGGTCAGCGCGCCACTTTCAAATGCCGCGGCAAGCGCCATCCATTTGGGGCGCCCTGCCCCATGTGCCGGACCAATCGCCTGCCCCACACGGTCCGGGATCAACCGGGCCACGCGTTCCAGTTGGGACAAGGTGTTCTTGCTGATCGACAAAGCCTGCTGCGCCTGTTCACGCGAATGCCCCTGTTCCAGAATGGCCTGCGCAAAGCGGGCACGCTCGTAAAAGCTCAGATCCTGACGGCTGGCGTTCTCGAGCCCTTTGGCAATCAGCGCCTCGCTGTCGTCCAATGTGCGGATCAGCGCCTTGACCGGCACGCCAAGTTGCTGGCACGCCAGAATACGCCGCCGGCCATAGACAACCTCGAACCTGCCGTCGTGTTTACCTGCCGGTCGCAGCAGGACAGGCACTTGCTGGCCGCTTTGCTGGATGCTTTCCATAAGGTCCAGAACATCGCCCTCAGTGCTGTTAACAGCTGTTAACGCAAGCCTGTCCTGCGGACCCCACGGCAGGATCAACGCGGTATCAATCTCTTGAATACCGCCCAGACCGGCCCGCACCGACCCCACTGTCCCCTTGGGCAATGATCGGTGGGCACGGTTTTGCCCGATCGGGGCCTGCCCTTCGGTCGCCGCGGAAATCGCGGCCATGATCCCGGTTTTGTTCTTGTTCAGTGCCATCAGCGACGCCCCCATGCTTTCTGCACCAAGTTTGCAATATCAGATCCTACCGAATCCATACTGGAGCGCGCGCGGTCATACGTGCTGCGGGTCATGTCAGCGCGGGCGACCTCGTAGATCGACATCTTGAGCATCGACGCATCCGCAATGGCGGTACTGCGCAGCGCGGTGGAAGGGATAATCCGTTCCTGAAACAAGGCCCGCATCAACGAAACAATCTGCTGGCTGGGAATGTCGCTGGGGTCGTCGCGGGTGATCAGGAAACTGAAAAAATCATGGTCCATGCGCACGCCCGTGTCTTCGATCACGCCCAGATAGGCCGAGGTCATTTCGATAAACTGCTGGGTTGACGCCAGATCAAGCATGCTGGGCGTCATCGGCACCAGCACCGATGTTGCGGCAAACAAACCCGTCAGGGTCAGAAACCCGAGGGCAGGGGGGCTGTCGATGATGACGATGTCATAGTTGCCCTCGACAGGCGCAAGCGCGTTCGACAAACGCTCGAAAAACGCGGCACCGCGTCCGGCGTTCACGGCTGTTTCGGTCTCGAATTCGCTCAGGATCAGACGGGCAGGGGCCAGATCAAGACCGGGAAAATAAGTATCAACAATCACGTCCGACAGGGGCAGGGGATCTTCGTAGCGCAGCGCGTCATAGATCGTCGGCCCGTCGAATTCCAATTCGGTCTGTAGCCCGCAAAACCCCGTCAGGCTACCCTGCGGGTCCAGATCAATCGCCAGCACACGGTAGCCGCTGAGCGCGAGGTAGTGGCACAGATGGATCGTCGCCGTCGATTTGGCCGACCCCCCCTTGAAATTCATCAACTGGATGACCTGCAGCTTGTCACCTTCACGGCGGCCGGGCACATATTTGCCGGGGCTGCGCGATCCCGCCTCGAGCGCCTGACGCATCGCCCAGATTTCATCCCCCGAATAGGACCGGCGCCCGCCTGTGTTCACCGCAGGTTCCGGCAGGGATCCGTCGCTGTGGCACTTGCGCAGGAATTGGCCGGACACGCCCAGCAGGTCGGCCGTTTCGGTGGCGCTGAACAGCCGCAAAGACTTGCGTTGATCCGGCGCGTAAACTTGTTGTAGATGCGTGGTCAGGGCGGTCTTCAGCCGCGCCGCCATTTGTTCGGTGACTTCGGACTGGGACGCGGCCGAGATCGGTGCTGTCTGAAACATGGTTGCTCATTTCCCGCTCAATGTTGCTTATTTGCGCAACTTGATTTCAGTTAAGCGATGATTCACCGTGCTAAGTCAAGAAAAAATATCTACAGCTTGTCCGCTTCTGCGGGACTCACCCAAAATGTGGAACGACAGGCGCGCGGGTTAACAGCTGTTAACAGCGCCACTGGCGACGCAAAGAAGGCCCGCCACCGCGGGGACGAAATGGCGGGCCTTATCCAACTGGGGACTGTTGGATCAAAGACAGGGACAGCCGTCTTTGATGTGTAGGTGAAACGCACATGCCCGCAGATGGTTCCAAATTATTTTTCTGGCGGCGGGAGACCTGCGCAAACACGAACGCGTCTCGTGGCGTCGTTGCGCGGATCAGGGTCGGGCATACGCTGTGTTCATGGAACGCACGCCAGAGCTATTCGTTATCCTGTCACAGCCACAAGCAGGAGGTTTCCGATGACCGACGTGACAAACAACGCACAGCGCACAGATCAAAAACCCCACAACAACCACGCCGGTGGCGGTGGCGGGTATGCGCGCTTCTTTGCCATGATCGCCACATCGACAATTGTCATGTACGGGCTGATGTACCTCAATACCTATGCCGCCGATCATGTCTTTTTCTCGCAAACGCGGATGTGGATGGCGCTTTATATGGGCGGGGCGATGGCCGTTGTGATGCTGGCTTTCATGCTTGGGATGTATCGCAACCGGACAATGAACATTGCGATTTTCGCAGGCGCGGCGATCGCTTTCGCAACAAGTCTTTATCTCGTGCGGTCGCAGGACACAGTCGGTGACGTGGCGTGGATGAAGGCCATGATCCCACACCATTCAATCGCGCTTTTGACCAGTGAACGCGCCAATATTTCCGATCCGCGCGTGCGCGAGCTTGCTGACGCCATCATCGCGGCACAGCGGGCCGAGATTGCGGAAATGAAGCGCTACATCGCCGATATCGAGGCCAACGGGGACGCAGAGGCCGGAACCGCACGCCAGCCTGTTTCACAGTAGCACGAAAGACCACCCAACGCGCTGCATCCGTTGTTTTTGCAGGAACCAATGCCGATATGCCGCGTTAGGTGGCAAGGATTGTGAAGAAACAAGACCTGTGGTGCAGGACACATTTTGGAAAGCGTTGCGCCTTCCGCGGTGCCGCCCCCGCTGACCGAAAGAGGATACCATGCTGACACGCCGCCATTTCATACAAACGTCGACCGCGCTTTTCGCAGCGACCGCTTTGCCAAGCGGTCCAGCACATGCCGCGCGTGACCAGTGGGACACGTGGGATGCCATGGTCACGCCGCCAGACTATATCCCGACGCTCACCAACCCCTGGGGGCTGCATCCGCGGTTCATGCCGCAACGGGTTGTGGTGAACGCGGGGCTGGAACCGGGCGACATCCATGTCGATCCGGTGGCGCGCTACCTTTACCATGTCGAAGAGGGCGGTTTTGCGATGCGCTACGGCGTCGCCATTGCGCGCGGTAACCTTTATGAACCGGGGGTCTACACCATCCGCCGCAAGGCGCGCTGGCCGCGTTGGACCCCGACCGCAGAGATGATCGCGCGCGATCCGCATCTTTACGCCCAATTCGCCGACGGCATGCCGGGCGGGCCGACCAACCCGCTGGGATCCCGCGCGCTTTATCTTTTCGAAGGCAACAGGGACACCTACCTGCGCATCCACGGCACCCCAGAGCCACGGTCAATCGGCGGGCGGGCCAGCTCCGGCTGTGTGCGGATGGTCATGGCGCATATCAACGACATGTACGGGCAGGTACGCACCGGCAAGCGCGCGCATCTTTACAGCACAAACGACGTCGTCACCGCGACAAGCTGACGGGGGTCAGTCTGCCAAAGGTCGATTCCGGTAGAGGCAGGACCGTATCTCAAGCGGTCATTGACCGTCCACGCGGCGAACTCTGACTACGCGCGCACTTTACGGATTTTCTGCAAGGCGGCGGATGTCTGCTATGATGGTAAAGGCAATGCCCTTTCAACAACTACCTGGGTTGTGAACGGACTTTGTGTGAGCCTCAATCACGGTGGTTTTTGAACACTCTAAACTATTGGTTTCGGACCTTGCTGCTGTTTTGGCAGATAATGAATTTAAAGAATTAGGATGGAACGACTCTGGATATCCCTCAATCTGGAACACGTCTACTTGCACGTCGTCATTGAGTTGTCTTGGCTGAGCGGCAAGCTTGTCTTGACGAGCAGGACGACTTCAACTCTCATTACAAAGAGATGGTAAGGGTAAGGACATGCATCCATGAAGTTAAACGCAGTCTTTTTGGTGATCTGCACAAGCCTGAGTGCTGCTTGCGTGCCTAATAGTCAGTTAGCTGAAAGATCCGTAACAACACCTGTCAACAAACAGCTTGTGGGCTTCACTAACGAAACGAAGGTGACGTTACATTCAGAGATCAAGCTCGCACGCGATGTCCAAGCAGAGTTCAACGGGTTCCGAGAAACGGGTGGGGTGTACGGTGCAATGTTTGTCACAGAGAATGGGCGCGCATTCTCGTGGCGGTCGCGTAGATTCTCCGTCGAAGATGCAATGGCTGCGGCTCAAGTCGATTGTGAGGCCTTCATTCAGCGAGCCTGCGTACTCTATGCTACACTCGGACCTGCCGCAGAGCCTGATGGTGAAGTGCTCATTCCAGATCAAAATAGAGACAATTGGCAAAAAGCCATTCGAGAAACTCAGCCTGGGAATTATATCGCCATAGCTACAAATAAGGCGGGCGCGTCTGGTTTCGCATGGGACTTCGGCAATGCTTCAGACGCTCGCATAGCGGCCATCGAAACATGTGAGCGTGACACAACCGCTAGATCCGAAGAGTCGATTGTGCGGGTCGTGTCCGCAAATGAGACGGCAGGCATCTACGAGTGCCGCATATTTGGTACCTTTAGGTAAACGAGCTTCAACAAAAGTATGGCACTGCTTTCTATTATTTCTGCATTTTTTCCAAAGCTGGCATTCGATAGTTTTTAGCGAAGTGATGCTCCGTCCGCATCGTGCACCTTCAACGGGCTTAGCATCCAACGGCAGGCGTACCCATAAGGCCCGGTATTCGAGACTTCTCCCGTCCCATCTATCCGAGACGCCAAATTCGGCGTCGGACGTGTAAAGAGATGCGGTGAAGCGCTGTTACGTTGAACGTTCCTGCCCTCTACCGCAATCGCCCCCCACACTAGCCTGCGCAAATGGGGCGGCCATCGGTCGTGCGCAACGGCAACAGCGTTGTCTCGAGCGGGTTGCTGTGTGCGTACCAGTAGCAGTTATCTTCCGCGCGCAGTCTTGCGGTGAACAGGTTTTGCCGCGGATCGGCCATGGCAACGACCTCTTGCGGAATGGTCACTTCCGGCGCTTGTGTGGTTGACGCGGGCGCGGTTGCACAGGCGGCCGCAGACAACAGGGCGCCAGCGCACAGAAGTCCCCTGACAGGGCGGTGCATCTTGTGAGCGTTCATACCTCGGGTGCGTCCTTCTTTGGCACAAACCCGTCCACGTCTTTTACTTTCTTGTGCGGCCATGCCGGATCCCTTTTCTTGATTGCCCGCGAAATCATATAGGCACTTGGCCACGACAGGGCAAAGCCCACCACGGCACAGGCCCCGATGGCCCACCAGTTCATCATGCCGAGTGACAATGCCACGGTGAGCAGACCACCGGTCAGCACCGCACCCGTCATCAATGTCAGAATAATACTTAAACGATCCATTGTCTTGTCCTTTCCATCTCTGTGGTCCGCGCCTTCCGCCTAGTTCATCAAGTCCTGATAAAGCACGCAAAAGCGGCGGTGTTGCGATGCATCCTTTTGCAGATCAAGCGCGCCGCGCCGATCGCCGGTATGCGTGTCTTGCGGGCGTGTGGCGTGCATCACCATCGCGTCGCAAGGGCGGTCAAATTCCGGTCTGACATGTTTCATCTGATCTTCCTTTCTTATGCGCCGTGTTGCGGCTGGCCCAGCCGGTCGGCTTTTTCGGCGTCGCGGTCGCCCATCGGCTGATCGCGGCCAACGGTTGTGTCATATCTGGTTTGCGCCTCCATCTCGGCGTTCAACTCTGCGCCCAGCATCACGATAAAGGCCGAAATCCACAGCCACATCAGCAAGACGACAACACCGCCCAACGCGCCAAAGCTTTCGTTGTAGGCGCCGAAATTCGCGACATAAAAGGCGAAACCGGCGGATCCGATCAGCCAGATGATGCAGGCGGCCACCGCGCCGGGGCTGACCCATCTGAATTCGGGCGCGTCACGCGACGGGCCATAGCGGTAGAGCACCGCCAGCCCCAGCATCGACAGGGCAAGGATAAGCGCCACAATTATGACGGTCGCTGCAGTTTCGGCAAATGCGCCAAAGTTGAGTATATTCAGCAAAACCGGAATAGCGATCATCGCGGCAACCGCGACAAGCAATCCGAAAATCAGGAAAAGCGTCAGGCCCAGCGTTTCAAGCTTGAGACGGATGAAACCGCGCTCTTCTGTTTCGTCATAGGCGACGTTCATGCCGTCCATCAGACTGCCCATACCCTTGGACGCCGAATAGACGGCAAGGCCGATCCCGAACACCGCCGCCAGCCCGAGCCCGCCTTCGCGTGAACCCGCGACCTCGGTTGCCTGTTCGGTGATGATGTTCATCGCCGCCTCTGGCACGATGCCCGACAGGGCGGAAAGCTGGTTGATGATCTGGTTCGGTTCGACCAACAGACCGCCAATCGCGAGAAGGGCGGTAATGGCCGGAAACAGCGCCAGAAGCCCGTAGAACGCCACACCCGCCGCAATCAGCCCGACCCTGTCTTCGCCGATTTCATCCTTGAGACGAAATGCGATGTCTTTCCAGCCTTTGGCGGGAATGTCGGTCGGGCTGTCGGCGTGGCGTCCGCGTGTCATGTCCGGGCTCCTGCGTTGCGTGGTTCAGGCGGCGGCTTTGTTGATGCCGCCCGTGGCAAGCGCCGTCATCGTGCGGTCGCCGCCATAGGTGTTGTCCAGACATTCCTGCAGGATCGCGCCGTCTTCGTCCTGCTCCAGACGGTTGGCAAAAGCGACAAGGCAACCGTAGCCCGCCAGCGCGTAATGCACCATGCGCTGATACTGCGTGATAATCATGGCGTCGCGCACGTCCGCGTCGCCGAATTCGGCGTCCAGCACATGGGCATGCGCCTCTGCGACAAGGCCTTCCATGCCTTTGCAGTGTTCGCCGTTGGGGTCGATATCGTGGCGGTTACAAATCTCGGCGATCTTTTGCAGACCGTCGTTCATCCCGTTCACGCCCGCGATCAGCGCTTCGGACAGATCCTTGTCCGCCGCGGCGCGGCCCAGCTTGGTCACCGCATCGACGGCTTGCGTGTTCGCGCTCCACAGGTCCTGGAGTTGGTCGTGATATACGTCTTTGAGATGTGACATTGTCATGTTGGTATCTCCCTTCGTTGCGAATGGTTGCGTCACTGACCCAACACCTGCCCGCGCCGATGGTTCCATGAAACGCGATGGAACCGGCCCGCAGGTGACGCGTTTGTCCACACACAAACCAATGAGAGGAGTAGACCCATGGAAAGCGGATTTATCGTTATCATGCTTGCGCTGTTTACGCTGCTGGCCTTCACCGTGGTGGCCATTATGAGCAAGCGGAAGACAGAAAAGCGTATGGATGACCCGTCGGCCACAAAATCAACGCTGGCCGAGGATAAATCATCCACAGGCAAACCGGCCGACGTCTAGATCAAAGGACACCCGATGGCTGTAAAGCTTGCCCTTGCCCGTGTTGCACATCGTCTTGAACGCGGGTTCGAGAAAATAAGACGCGGCCCCGCAAGGCACGATCCGATCATCGACTGCTACGGTGGTTATACCGCGCAGGATCATATCGTGCTGCGGGGCCGCGTTCTTGCCAAAGCCCGCGCGATCAGCGCGGAAGGGCCACAATCGAAGTGGCGCAATTTCAAGGATTTCCTGAGCCTTTTCATGACTGACGAACTGCGCGATCTGACGATCACCGCAGCTGACAGCGATCTGGCCACCCAAACCGACGAAGAGGGTTTTTTTACCCTGCTGATACCCGTCGGCGATGCCGTTCCCCTTTATGTGAATATTCAGGCGGCAGGCGCGGATGAGGTCCACCCGCCCCCCGTGTTCAACGCCCGCACCGCCCGTTTCGGCGTGATATCCGACATTGATGACACGCTCTTGCGCACCGGTGCCTATTCGCTGGCGCGCAACCTGTGGACATCGGCCACAGGCAATGTCCACCAACGCGAGGTTTTCGCGGATGCGGTTGCCTTGCTGCGGGATCTGAAAGGGCAGGGGGCTGCGTGTTTTTATGTCAGTTCGTCGCCCTGGAACCTTTATGATTATCTACAGGCGGTTTTCGTGCGTACCGGCCTGCCGCTGGGGCCATTCTTTTTGCGCGATCTGGGGATATCACGCACCCAGTTCATCACAGGCACCCATGGCGACCACAAGACCGACGCGATCGAGACGATCCTTGCCGCCAATCCGCATTTGCAGTTCACACTTGTGGGCGATACCGGCCAGCACGATCCGCATATCTACGCAGATATCGTGGCGCGCCATCCCGACCGCGTGACGCAGGTGGTTTTGCGGCGGCCAAGTGCGGCTGCCCTGTCGCGCCGGACGAAGGATGATGTGGCAAAAATAGAAGCGGCGGGCGTTGCTGTGATGCTTGACCACGATTACCGGTCTTTATTGCCCGACATCGCGCCATAAAAAAGGGGCGGCAAAACTGCCGCCCCTTTGTTGGTGGTGAATTGGCCCGGATCAGGCGCGCAGCTCATGCACATCGGCACCGGTTTTGCGGGCGATCGTCTCTTCCGCTTGCGCCTTGGCCTTGTGCATTTCTTCCGCGAGCGCATTGCGCGCCTCGGCCATCAGCGCATCGCGGCGGCGGCCCAACAGATCGTCTTCGCGGCGCGTGCCGGGCAAGAGCGTGCCAGCAAGCACACCGAACCCCAGCGCGAGCGCGCCCACGGTCAACGGCTGTTCATAGGCGAAACCCTGTGTTTTGCGCAGCGCCTTGCGTGACTTGCGTTCAATCGCTTCCTGCGCTGACAGGGCCGCCTCGCGGGCCTTGACGACGCGCTGGCGCGCTTTGGGTGGCAGATGATCCAGCCCGCTGTTCAACGCGGCCCTCAGGCGGGATGCCTCGGGGCGCTGGTCCATCTCACCGGTCATTCCGGCGCGCAGTTCTGCGTCTGCCTGGGCCACGCGGGCGTCAAACCCTGACAGCGCGGCCTTGGGCGGAACCGCCGTGGGGTCTGTCTGCGGTGCCGGCCTGCGCTGCTGGCCGTTAGCCAAAAGGCCAAGCCCGATGGCGACAAGCAATCCGCCTGCGGGGTTGCCGCGCAGGGTGCCCCACGCCTTTTGTGCAAGATCGGCGCCGATATCATTGGCCGCAGATGTGAAATCCTGCGCCAGCTTTTGCGGCTGTACGGTCTCGGTCAGCGCGTCAAGGGACGACGCAAGCTCTGCGCGGTTCGCTTGGACGCGGTCGGATATTTGTTTAAGATCAGACATTTGATGCCTCCCTGATAGCTGTGATGTCGTCGCGGATGCTTTCGGCGGTTTTGTCCGGTGTCAGGGCGTCAGCACTGAGGCGTGACCTGCCCGCCAGAACAAAGCCGGTTGCGGCGACGATCAGAATACCGCCGACAATCAATGCGGCGGTGCCCACTGACAGCCCGTTGGCCGCGATATAAGCGACAGCAGCGGACGCAAGGACATTGAGCGCCACAAGCGCCAGCAGGAATGCGACGGCAAGAAACGCGATGCCCGTACCGGCGCGCGTCACGATGCGCGACATTTCTGCCTTGGCCAGTTGCACTTCGCCCTGCACGAGCGACGAGAACTGGCGCAACGTGTCCACCAGCAGTGACGGGGCGTCTTGGATGGTGTGTTTAGACATCGGTGCGGCCCCCGTTCATACCCGCGTCTTGCGGCCTGTAACCGCGCGCGGCGGCAAAGCCTGCGATTGCGGCACCACCGATAAACAACATCGGGTTGCGGCGGGCCATATCTGTGGCCTGCGCCGCCAGTTCGCGCACATCCGCATGGCGCAGCTGCGATGCGAACCCTTCGATGTGGTCGGCGACGTGCCCGATAGCTTCGGCCTGCGGTGACGCGGGGTCCAGCTGGCTGGCGGCAGCGTCTGCTGCGTCGGCGGCCTGCTGCACCTTCTCGGCGGTTGCATCTTTGACCTTATCGGCCTGCGCTGCGGCCTCTTGTGTGGCGGCGGCTTTTCCCTGCGCGGCCAGATCTTCGGCGTGTGCACGTGCTGTGCGGCCCGGCTCGGATGTATCGGACATCTTGTGTCTCCTTTCCGTATCTCTCTTCGCTGGACCAACACGCCATCCGCCAAATCGTTCCCACGTATATTCGCTCGCCCCGTGGAACGAAGTGCGGGGCCGGGGGGTTGGTTGGGCAACACAACTTTTCACAAGGAGTTCAGATTATGGACCTCATTCGCATCATTTTTGCCGTGATCCTGCCCCCGCTGGGCGTCTTTCTGGAAGTCGGCCTGTCCAAGCATTTCTGGCTGAATATTCTGCTGACCCTGCTGGGCTACATCCCCGGGATCGTGCATGCCGTCTATATCATCGCACGCCGCTGATATGGCGACAGAGCTGCGAAAATTCGAACGCTGGTCCAAGGCGCTGGACAGCAGGTTCAGCCTCTTTGGCCTGCCGGTCGGGTGGGATTCCATCCTTGGCCTTGTGCCGGGGGTAGGTGATGCCGTGACAGTGGTGCCTGCCGCGATCATGATCAACGCAGGCTACCGCCGCGGCATTCGCAAACGCGCCCTTGGCCGGATGGTCTGGAACACAGGTCTGGATCTGACCCTGGGGTCGGTTCCGCTTGTGGGTGATCTGTTCGACGTGGCGTTCAAGAGCCACAAAAAGAACGTGGCCGTGCTGCGCGACGAATATGGGCGGATGGGGCTGGCGGATACCGCAGCGCCATCCACCTGACGCGCAGCCGGCGCAGAGGGCAGGGGTCTTTGGTGTCCCCCTGTTACCCCGAACACAACCGACACCGCAGACAGCAAAGGAGATTGCCATGAACTGGGAACAGGTCAAAGGAAACTGGACACAGATGAAGGGTGAGTTGCGCGCGAAATACGGCGAACTGACCGATGACGAAGTGGAACAGGCAGAGGGCGAGCGCGAGAAGCTTGTCGGCCTGATCAGTGAAAAATACGGCAAGGCGAAATTCGAGGTCCAGAAGGAACTTGATGAATGGGTCAACCAGCGCTGATCCGGCCTGCCGGAGTGATGGGGTCTGCCGCCGTCGCCAATTGCGGCGCGCTGCGGTTTCATCACATCGGAAACGGCTGATCGTCACCGGGCCCGCTGTCGCAGGCGGGCCCGTTTGCATGCGCGAAAACAGAGGACATACAAATGAAAACCACAGATCTTATCGGGCGCGACCTGCACCATGCCACGGCAAAGGACATCACCGGCAAAATTACCGATGTGTTTTTTGATATCTCATTGAAAGAGGCCCGTTTCATTCTGGCCGATATCACCACACCCAGAGGCACAGCGCCGGTTCTGTTCAGCCCGGTGGTTCTGGCCCTTGACGCAGAGGGCATCGTCACCACGGCCCTTGCGGATGATATTCTGGCGCGGCATGACGCCTCGATGAACCGCACGGCGGTGCCTGTGGACCCCGCAGAACTGCCCAGTACAGTTGTCGGACCGTTCGGGAACACCCTGTCGCTGAGCATGATTGCCGCCCTGTTCAACGCCCGCGTTGATGGCGGCAAACCGGACATCCCCGGCGACCTCGACGGTGTCTGGATGACCGAGCTGCGCGACCACCCGGTGCGTGCGCATGTGGCCGATATCGGTCACGTGGCGGATATGCTGCTGGATGAGGGCTTAGCGCATACCCAGAACGTCCTAATCAAGACAGTTGCAGGTGAATTCGGGGAAACACCGCCAGAGGCGGTGACGGTGACAAAGACCGCCGACGGTCAACTGGTGGTCACGATCGGTCAGGACGCGGCCCTTTGATACAAAAAACCCGCCGTATCGCTACGGCGGGCTTTTCGCACGAGGGTAAGTGGTGTGGGATCAGTCGCGACCGCGCAGGGCCAGCCCCACGAGGATACCAAGACCGACCGCGCCGACAACGGCGGTGCCTGGATTGTCGCGCACGAATTTCGTCCCGCTTGCGGTCAGTTTACGCAGCTCTTCGCCTGCCTGTTCGGTGGCAAGCTCTGCCTGGAATGCGGCCTGCTCATAGGTGTCCTGTGCGGCCTCGACGCCTTTTTCGACGGTCTTGGTTGCACGTTCCTTGATTGCGGCGGCTTTGCTGCCCGACCCGTTTTCAAGGCCTTTTTCGATTGTTGTTGTCGATGTCATTGCAAATCTCCTTTTGTCTGTGGCCAAATCCCCCCGACGCGGTGGTCGGGGGCTTTGATCTGACGGTTAGCTGTCGTCTTCTTCGGGGCTTTCGATGTCGACTGTCGGCACTTCCAGAGTGATCTCTTCGGTGCCAGTTTCGATATCGCCGACTTCGGCGTTGAATTCGGGCATGTTGCCCTCTTCAACGGTCACATCCACATCGGGCAAACTTGCCTCTTCGGTCTGGTTGATATCGACCATGTAGATGCCAAAACCGATGGCAACGGCGGCGACGACGACTGCGAGAACTGATGCGGTTTTCATACTCTCTCTCCTTCATTGAGGTTACACAGAGACAACAACCGGCCCGCACTTCCGTTCCAAGGTTTCTGTAAAAAGGCCTGCGCTTACAACAGCGGCCGTGGCGGAAGGGTGGTGTCCTCGATCATGGCGACCGCCGCCAGCTTATCAATATCGGCGATGCTCAACACACCATCGGACCACTGCGCCAACTGCCGATTGCGCAGTTTCGCAAGCGTTTTGTTGGTGTGCACAAGCGACAGCCCCAACGCATCCGCAAGATCCTGCTGGCGGAAGGGCAGGGGCATCTGGCTTTTCGAGACCATATTCAACTGCTGCCCGCGCAGGTAAACCTTGGCCAGCGCCCAGGCCACCGATTGAAGCGCGTCACGCTGGCCGACGGTTGCCAGTGCATCGCCGAGGAAATGTTCCTCGATCGCGGCCAGCCATGTGACCGAAAACGCCCGTTCGGGGTTGTCCTTGAAAAAATTCCAGATCGCCGAGCGGTTGAAAACGCAAAGTGTCATCTTGGTCGTTGCTTCGACCGAATGGCCCATTTCGCCCATGACACCGGCCTGCAAGCCGATGAAATCACCCGGCAGAATGAAGTTCACGACCTGTCGTTGCCCGTTTTCGAGGTATTTATACCGCAGTCCCATTCCGTGCAGCGCGGTGAACAACTGCGGGCTGTTCGAGCCCTGCATCAGGATCGGCGCACCGGCGTCAACCACAAGTTCGCCGACTTTGAACCGTTGCATCGCGTTCACTTCGTCCTGCGACATCGGCAGAAATTGGTGCTGCAACCGCAGCGGGCACTGTTTACATTTCGTCGCCAATTTATTTTCCCTATCCTATGTCATAGATTAATGCAGCGTTCTGCACGGCCATGTAGAAAGACGTGTCCACGGGGGTGAATGTGACCGAGAGCTTTATCATTATCGAACCTGACCCGATCGTGGTGATGGACATCGAGGGGTTATTGACCGCTCAGTTCCCCCGCGCGCGCATCGCTGCGGGTGCGTCGCTTGCCGACATTGGCCCTGCCGTTGACGGCTGCGGCCCTGAAACGACCTTTGTTGTGAAGGGGTCAATCGTCGCGGACGACGATGACCTCAGGCGTGTTGTGGCCGGTGCCGCCGTTCGCAAGTCACGGATCGTTGTCATCGGCGGCCCCTTTGAGTTTGATTTCGCCGCAACATTCATCGAACTGCCTTTCAGCTCTGACATGATGCTGGCCGTGATGACACAGGACAGGCCGCCCGCGTCGTAACGGCTGTTGCACCTTGCGCGCAGATGACTGCTGGTGCGGGCAGGTTTTCGTTGGATCAGCATCTCTCTTCTCCCCCCGTATCGCCGCGTTCCCGAGTGATCAACGCAGAGATCGGCAAATCGTTTCATCCCCAAAGATGGAACCAAAGCCGCATTCGGGACGTTTGGTTTGTGAAATTCGCGCATCATGATTTGCGCGACAACAAACCAAAGGAGTTCACCATGCTGTACTATGCACTTGCGTTTCTACTGGTTGCCATCGTCGCGGCCGTATTCGGATTTGGCGGGATCGCCTCGGCCTCGGCGGGCATCGCGCAAATCCTGTTCTTTATCTTCCTTGTCCTGTTCATCGTGACGCTGATTGCGCGCGCTGTCCGCAGTTAACCCACGAAAGGAGTACGATATGACACAGTCATTGAATGTTGTCACAGAACCCCGCACGGTTTCATCCGGTGTGCGCGAACCTGATACGGTCGCTGGCGGTTTAGCCGATGTGTTGGCCGACACCTATATGCTGACCTACAAGACACACGCCTACCACTGGAACGTTGAAGGGCCGCTGTTCTATGCGATCCACAACCTGACCGAAGGGCAATACGAGGACATGTTCGCCGCCGCTGACGAACTGGCCGAGCGGATCCGCGCCGTGGGCCGGATGGCGCCGATGTCGATGGGCGATATCCGCGACAGGTCTGTTGTCGAAGACAGCCCCGAAAAGATTTCAGCCGGTGACATGTGCAAGGCGCTGGCCACCGATCACGAGCGCATCGCGCACCGCCTGCACGCATTGATCAAGATCTCGGGCGATCACAACGATCCCGTGACCGAGGATCTGGCGACAGCGCGGTCCGCGTTTCACGAACAGGCCGCATGGATGCTCAAAGCACTCGTCGCGGAATAAAACAAAGCCCCCCGCCCGAACAGGCCGGGGGGTTTTTTCTTTCAGGTTGCCGCCCTGACGATCAACAATGCGACAACCCCGTAGGGCAACATGCCGATGATGGTCAGCAACCCGTCGCGCGTCAGCATCCCCAAGGCAAGCAAGGCCACGCCGACGCCGAGGATGGACGAGCTGAACGGCACGAATTCCAGCACCGGCATGAGCAGACCCGACACAAGGCACAGGATTTGCGGGACAAAAACCAGCGGGCGATGCGCAAAGATACGCATGCGCGTCTGTGTCCGGGCGTCGATCCAGCGGGCCACAGGGTAGAGTTTGCGAAACGCGTTGCGCACAAGATGGCCCTGCACCTCGCGGCGCAACACCCAATCCGGAAACCACAGATGCCTGCGTTGCAACAACATCTGCCCCGCAACCAGAAAGATCAGGACGCCCATTGTCGTGGAAAAAAACGGAATACCGCTGAGCGGGGTGGCGACGGCCAGCGCAGGCAACAACAGGATGGGCGCAAAGCCTGCACCGCCGATTGTGCGCAGCACCTCGCGCAGGGAAATCCGGTCCGCTGCGGCAAGATCAATCACCTGACTGATGATTTCGGTCAAACCCCGCATAACCGGAGGTGCATCAGGCATGTGATCCGCCCGATGCAATTGGTTATCCCTCATTTCAGGCTTTCAATGTCGCTGTTGACGCAAAGAACATCGCCTGACTGACGGCGGACTGGACCTGTGCCTCCTGGAAGGGTTTGGAAATCAGGAAGGCGGGTTCGGGGCGGTCGCCTGTCAAAAGCCGCTCGGGGAAGGCTGTGATAAAGATCACGGGCACATCGTTGGTTTTCAACAGGTCGTTGACCGCATCAATCCCCGAGGAATTATCGGCCAGCTGGATATCGGCAAGGATCAGATCCGCCGGTTCGTTCCTGCCCAGCTCGACGGCTTCGGCGTGGGTGCGGGCCACGCCTGTGACCGTATGGCCAAGCGATGTCACGATATCGGTGATATCTGCGGCGATGATCGGTTCGTCTTCGATAATCATCACGCGGCCCTGCACGCTGGCGGTCAGTTCACTGTTGGCGGCCTTGATCAGGCGGCGGACCTCGTCTGCGTCGACGTCCATGATCGTCGCGACATCCTTGATGTTGAATTCCTCGATCGTGCGCAGCAACAGCGCCTCGCGGGAATTGGCGGTCAATTTCGACAACAGGCCATGGGCGCGCGCGCGCGGGTCGCTTCCTTCATCCTGAAACATCTGGCCCGACGACGACCAGATCGCATGAAAGCAACGGAACAAATTCACCTTCATGGCGTTGTCGTTTTCAAAATCACTGCGGTCCTTCAGGATCGCCTCAAGTGTTGCAACGGTGTATTTGTCACCCCGCGATTGCGACCCTGTCAGGGCACGTGCGTAACGCCGCAAATATGGCAACTCAGCCGCGATCAGATCGGAAAAACTTTGCTCCGGTGCCGTGTCGTTCATTTTTTTGACCTTTTTTGTAGTAATGTGGGAACCAACGCTGAGGTTATCAGTTCGTTCCCGGCAGGTGGCAATTTTTTTAGATGAGGCAGCAAAGAGCGATGGCAAGTAAAGAAGACGCAAAGCAGGACAAGATCGACCGGTATATCGACCAGAATCTGAAGAAGGTTTTTTCGGATCTGGAAAATGACGATATGCCGTCCGAGATCATTGATCTTTTGTCTGTCCTGCGTGCCCAAGACCAAGAGTTGAAAGGCAAAAAATGAGTCATCCAGACCCCAGAGACGAGCTGGTAACGCATTTGCCGGCCCTGCGTGCCTTTGCGCTCAGCCTGACCCGCAACCGCGCCACTGCGGATGATATGATGCAGGATGCGGTTCTGAAAGCATGGACAAATATGGATAAATTTCAGGCCGGCACCAACATGCGCGCCTGGTTGTTCACGATCCTGCGCAACAATTACTATTCGTCCCGTCGCAAGCTGAACCGCGAAGTGGCCGATGTGGACAATGCCTTTTCCGACACCCTGTCGGTCAAACCCGATCATGACGGACGCCTGCAGATGATGGATTTCAAGGCGGCCTTTGCACAATTGGCGGACGAACACCGCGAAGCCCTGATCCTCGTCGGGGCCTCCGGTTTTTCCTATGATGACGCAGCCGAGATGTGCGGTGTGGCCACCGGAACAATGAAAAGCCGGGTGAACCGTGCCCGCGCCAAACTGACCGAGATGTTGCAACTCAACGATGACGAGGCCCTTGAATTGACCGATCGCGCCACGATGGCAGTGGTCGGGAGTCCGAATGTCCCGTCATGACGCCGGGGCCGTGGTACAAGAAACTGAGCGTTCAACTGATTGCGCTTCTGACGCTCGCATTGCTGCCGCTCGGAGCCGTTGCAATTTTCCAGACAAATCGCGTGGCCGCAGAAACCGACGCGAATGCGGGTCTTGCCCTGCTGAGCCTGACCGAGGCTGCCGCGCGCCGCGAACAGATATTGATCGAACGCGCGATCGGTACCGCGCGTCTGTTCCGGTCGATTGCCCCCGCTTTTCTGGAGGAGCCGGAAAACTGCGCCTCTCAACTTGCCCCGTTCATAGAGACAAACCCGCAGTACAGCTTTATTGCCGTGATCCCGCAGTCCGGTATCGTTGAATGTTCGTCATCCGGTGAAATCATCAATCTCAACGGCGTCGATACCTTCGCCGAGCTGATGTCCACACAGGAACCCGCAATTGTCGTGGACCGCAACGGCCACGCAAGCGGCGAATCCGTCTTCGTCGTGTCCGAACCCCTTGAACTGGACGGCGCGTTTGCGGGTTTTGTGTCTGTCTCGATTCCCCATCGCAGTTTGCCTGCGTACATCGAAAACAACGACCAGTATGAGGGCTTGGTTGAATTGATGACATTCAACCAAGCGGGCACTGTCCTGACGGCGCGGGGTGGCTTGGACGCGGCAACACCGGAATTGCCTGCGGGACTGGAACTTGCCGGTCTGTTTTCGACACAATCGCAGACGTTTCGCGCGGACAACAGGCGCGGGCTTGAGCGGCGCTACAGCGTTGTTCCCATTCCCGGCAGCCCCACGTCGGTTCTGGCGATCTGGGAATTAGACAACGCAGTCAGCCTGCCGGCCAAGATTTCACCGGCGATTTTTCCGTTGTTGATGTGGCTTGCCAGCATGGGCGTGGCGATGTTGGCGATGAATACGCTGGTGATCCGCCACCTGTCGCGGATCCGGCGCAAGATGGATGCATTTGCGGATGACCGCAACACGCACCGGGCCTATGCACCCACTACGCTGTTCCCGATCGAAATTGAAATGCTGGAAGAAAACTTTGCCCGCATGAGCGAAGAGATCCTGCGCGACGAAGCGGGCATGGAAAACGCCGTGCGCGAGAAGGGGGTTCTGGTCAAGGAAATCCATCATCGGGTCAAAAACAACCTTCAGCTGATTTCATCCATCATCAATATGCAAATTCGCAATGCCGAGGCGGATGAGACGAAAACCGTCTTGCGGCGCATTCAGGACCGCGTTCTCAGTCTGGCGACAATCCACCGCGATCTTTATCAGTCGCAAGATGGCGGGCGCGTGAACGCAGGCAATCTTTTGACCGAGATCGTTGAAAAATCTGCCGAGCTTGTCACCGGCGAGGGGCGTGATCTGGACCTGCAGATGCAGATTGATCCGGTGTTGCTTTATCCCGATCAGGCGGTGCCTTTGTCGCTTGTCGTCTCGGAGGCTGCGACGAATGCGTTAAAGCATATCGGCGCCCAGTCCGGCAGAGGCGGTACATTCGAGGTCCGTTTGACGCAGGACGGCACGACCTGCACGCTGGTCATGACAAATTCTGTCGGTGTGAAACGAAGCCGGGACAGCACCGGCCTTGGCAGCAAGCTGATGAAAGCCTTTGCCATGCAGCTTGGTGGAACAATCGACATCGACGACACGGACGACCGCTATTCCTTGACGCTTCAATTCAATGCTGACGACTTTCAACCGGAGGCACGGGACTATTGACCGAAACCGACGCACGCAATTTCGAGGTCCTTGTCACAGCACAAGAGGCGTATCCACGGCTGGAATCCGCCTTTCTGGCGGCCGAAAAGGAAGTGGTCGCGGGCTTTCGTATCTTTGATCCGTGGACCAAACTGCGCTCTGACGCGGCGCGGGCCATTGGCGAGACGTGGTTTGACCTGATCGTTCACACGCTCAATCGCGGTGTGGCGCTGAATATCATCCTGACGGATTTCGACCCTGTCGTGCGGATGCAGGAACACCGCTACGCGTGGCAATGCCTGCGCGGGTTGTTTGCCGCAGCCGAGGCCTCGGACCAGCCGGAGAACCTGAAAGCACGGGTTGCGATGCATCCTGCGCGGGTTGGTCTTTTGCCGCGCACATTGCTGTGGCCGCGATCTTTCAAAGAGGTCGGCGCGCAATTGCGCAAGGTCGAGGCGGATGTGGGTGCCTATCTGAAAGGCACCCCTTATCTGCCCGCGCTTGCCGTGCAGCGCGGCGATACCTTGCAGCCCCGCAAATTTCCGCCCCCGCCGCTGGTGCCTGTGACCCACCACCAGAAACTGGCGGTTTTTGACGCCGAAACGCTGTATATCGGTGGTCTGGATGTGAACGACCGCCGCTATGACACCCCCCGCCATAAGCGCGCGTCGGATGATACCTGGCACGACGTGCAAGTCGTCGTCACCGGAGAGGTCGCGACAGAAGCACGCCAGCATCTGCTTGATATGGAAGACGTTTTTTCCGGCGGGACCGCGCGCCATACCACTGCGCTTTTGCGGACGATGTCGGCGAAACGCAAAATGGCCCTGCCTTACATGTCGCCGGTTCCGGTGGTGTCCGAACTTGAAGATGCCCATCTGGACGCGATCCGCAAGGCAGAGGAACTTATCTATTTCGAGACACAGTTCTTCCGCGATGAAGCCATCGCACAGGCGCTGGCCATGCGTGCAAAACAGCAGCGCGGGCTGACACTTGTCATGATGCTGCCCGCCGCACCCGAGGATATCGCCTTTAGCGACGACTGGGGGCCTGATGCAGCTTATGGCGAACATATGCAGGTCAAATGTGTGGATCTGGTCAACGACAGCTTTGGCGACAGGGTCTTTATCGGTTCGCCCGCGCAGCCGTGTTCGTCATCATCAAAGGACAGGGATGCACATTTCGGGGCACCTTTGGTGTATCTGCATGCCAAAGTATCGATCTTTGACGACACCCTCGGTATCGTCTCATCGGCCAATCTGAACGGACGCAGCATGCGTTGGGACACCGAGGCCGGTGTCGCGACACAGACACAGGCAGAGGTCGCGCAACTCAAGCGGCGCTGCTTTGCGCATTGGCTGGGTGCGGATGCGGATGACGCGTTTTACGAAAACGCAACAGCCCGTGACGCTTGGGCGGCGCGTGCGGAACAAAACGCCCGGCTGTCACCCGAGGACCGTGAGGGGTTTGTCCTGCCCTACAAGCTCGAAGCGGCGCGCGAGGATGCTCAGATGTTGCCCGGTGTGCCGTCAGAGATGACCTGATCGCTGAACCCCTGCACGACCGTCAGGGTCCAGATCAAAAGCGGAATCGCGATGATGCCGCCGATCGGCCCCCACAGCCAAAGCCAGAACACCAGCGACACAAACACCAAAAGCGGATTGACCGACAGGCTTTTGCCGACCAGCGTGGGGGTGACGAACTGGGCCTCGATGGCGTTCATGGCGATATAGATCGCGGGCGGCAGGAAACTGGCCGCACCTTCAAAAACGACAATGCCGGTCACGGTCAGCATCGCGATCAGGGCCGCTGGCCCGAGGTAGAGAACAAAGTTCAAAAGACATGCCAGCAGCCCCCAGACAATCGGGGACGGCATCCCGATCCAGTACATGACCACCGCGACCACCGCGCCAAAGCTGAAGTTGATTGCCGAAATCGTCAGAACATAGCGTGACACCTGTGATGCCGCGCGGCGCAGGTCGCGCTGGCCGATTGGCGCGGTTGTCGCACTCAGCCAGTCATAGACCGCGTGTCGCGCCAGCAGGAAAAAATAGAGCGTGCCAGTAAAGATCAGGAACTGCGCGGCAAATTGGGGGGCGTAGAACAAGGCATCGGTCAGCGTCGGCATTGTCATGCCTTCGGCCGCTTCCCCGTTCGCCCCCGCCGAGGGTTCGATGGCCGCCGCGACATCATCGGAAATGTCCTCCAGACCGCGCAACAGAAGCCGGACTTCTTCCACGGTTTCGCGCAGTTCGGCCTGAATGACCGGCCCCTGACTGATGGCTTGGGTGATATAGGGTTCAAGCAGCAGCACGATGAAAAAGATTGATGCAAGGGCCAGAAGCACCGACAAAAACGCCGCCACCGCGTCAGGCACACGCAGTCTTTCCCAAAGCTCGGACAGCGGGGTCAGCACGATCCCGAGCAGGACGGCCGCCAACAGCGGCGCAAAGAGCGCCTTGGCCTGATAGAGCACGATGAACACGGCAATGATCGTCAATATCACCAGACACAGCGTGTTGATTGTGGATCGCATCTCACTGATCTCCCTTAGACACGAACCTTTGAGCGGGGGATTGGTTCCGCGCAAATGGAACTTTCCGGCGGTTGCGGCGTTGGGTTGGCAACGGACATAAAAAAGGAGACGACAATGTCAGCTTCCAACACCAATATCGAAAAGCAGAAAAAGCGTCACCGTGGCGCGCTTGCCGGTATCGCGTTCGCCCTGTTCTGGGCCGCCGTTCTTTTTGCGGGCTTCATGATCTGGATCGCATATCAGGGCGATAACCCCACAGCGGAAAGTCCGGCAGCTTACGTCGTAGAATAAAAAAAACGCGCGCTTTTCGAAGCGCGCTTTTTTTGATCAAAATCCAATGAAAAAAGGCGTCCCGGAATATCGGGACGCCTTTTTCTTGTTCGTTATACGCGTGCTGTCGCGGCGCGTGGTCCTGCGATCAGCCAGATGATGAAACCGATCACCGGCAGCACCAGCACCAGAAGCGTCCAAAGCACTTTGCTTCCTGTCGAAGCGCCCGATCCGAATATCGAGATGATCGCCCAGATGTTGAGGGCCAGAACAATAAGTCCGCCTAAACCAGCATATTCCATTTGTCTTTCCTCCGACTGTTATGGTGTTCTCATCTACCCAACCGCCCTGATGACGATTGGTTCCATTATTTCTCGTCGGGTAGCTCGTGCCGGACCTGTCCGAAGGACAACAACGCAAAGATCACGGTGCCGCCAAGGATATTGCCGGCCAGTACGGGCAGGAAAAAGTTCCACATGGCTGTCGGGAAGGGCAGGGCGCCCTGCACCATCAAAAACGCCATTTCGACGCTGCCGGCCACGATATGCGTGAAATCACCCGCAGCGATAAGCCATGTGAAAATCATGATCAGGAACAGTTCGAACCCTTCCGACTTGGGCAGCATCCAGACGATCGCCGCAATGATAACGCCCGCCGGAATGGCGCGGTGGAATGCCTCGGTGGGGGCAAAACCGGTCGCGTGTTCGGACAGTGCGGTAATTGCGGGCACCAGTTCGGCCGGAATGAACGACCCATAGGCAAAAGCGGCGGCTGCAATAAATGCGCCGATGACATTGGCGAACAGGACAATCGCCCAAAGCACGCCGACGCGCTGGAACATGGCAGGCGAGGGGTCACGCATCACCGGCAACACGGTGGTGATCGTGTTTTCGGTAAACAACTGCATGCTGCCAAGGATCACGACAATAAACCCCAGACTGTACCCGAGGTTTTCCAGCAGATAGCGCCACGGCGTGTCGGGCAGGTATGTCCGAAAGATCGCCTCGCCCAGCACCGACAGGGAAATCATCATGCCCGCAGCGATGCCCGACCAGAACAAGGATGCCTTGGGCCGTTCGAGTTCTTCGATCCCTTCGTGGCGAATAACCTCGAAGATGTCCTTGGAAGACAGTTTTTCGGCGTCGTCTACAACGGGGTCATGTCCCATATTCATCGTCCTTTTTGATATCCGAACCATAACCCTTGCGGAACGCTTTTGGTTCCATCAGCGTTTGTCACATACACCACCAATAGCATCAAAGGCATGGAAAATGGGAAAACGGGCATATCTGTTCAAGCTGCTGCAGGATATCCGCGCCAGCTATTGGTTTTTGCCGTCTCTGCTGGTGCTGGTGGGCCTGCTGCTGGCGAGTGTCATGGTCTGGGTGGACGGCAACCCTTCTGTCATGCCCGTTGAACTGCCGGGCGCGTTGCTGGATACGCAGGCCGACGGCGCAAGATCCATGCTGTCGGTCATTGCCCAGTCCATCATCGGCGTGACCGGTGTGATGTTTTCAATGACGCTGGTCGCTGTGTCCTTTGCCTCGGGTAACTTCGGGCCGCGATTGATCGGTAACTTCATGCGCGACCGGGGCAACCAGTGGAGCCTTGGCATACTGATCGCAACCTTTGTCTACGCGCTGGTTGTCTTGCGCACCGTTCAGGATGATATCGAAGGCGGGGCCGCGCAATTCGTGCCGCATTATTCACTGCTGCTTGCGCTTGGCCTGACCTTGCTGTGCGTGTTCACCCTGATCTATTTCATCCACCACGTGCCCGAGACAATCAACGTCTCGCGCATTTCGGCCAGCATTGGCGCGGCGTTGGAACGCCGTGTGCGCGGGTTGATTGATGAACAGGACGACAAAGACCGCTATGTGTCGCCGCCCGACCGCGCGCCCGACATGACCCTGACCGCCGGCACCTCGGGCTACATCCAGACCGTCAATTTTTCACAACTCGCAAATCTGGCGGACAGCTGCGATCTGCGCGTGAACCTCACAACCTCGATCGGTGCCTTTGTCACCGAAAAAACCCCCGTGTTCGAAGTCTGGGCCGGAGCGAACGGCGCCGACATCGACGCGGACGCCGTCCTTGAGTGTTTTGCCATCGGGGCCAGCCGGACAGAGAACCAGAACCCCACGTTTCTGGCCGAACAGCTGGTCGAGATGATCGCGCGCGCGCTGTCGCCGGGTGTGAACGACCCCTACACCGCCAAGGACTGTCTGAACCGGCTTGCCGCTGCTTTGACCGTCGCCAGCACCTACAACGGCGGCATCAACGACCGGTCATTGCCGCGTATCACATTCAAGGCGCTGACGTTTTCGCGCCTGTTCGCCGCAAGTTTTCCGCTGTGCCGGCAATATATCAAACCTGACGCAATGGTGCTGGACCACGCGCTGACATTGCTGAACAATCTGGCCGATGTGGTCCGCAATGAGGACCGTGAGGTCATCCGCGACGAGATCGCGATGCTGACGTCCGACACCTAGGGAACCAAGAGGGGCCGTTTCACGTTCACCTTTGGATCATTGAAAAGGAGCGTCGAACATGGGCTATCAATCGGGCGATAAGGTGGAATGGGATTGGGGTGACGGAACGGCGACAGGCAAAGTCGATGCAACGCACCAGTCTTCGATCACCCGCACACTCAAAGGATCCGAAGTCACCCGCAACGGATCAAGCGACGATCCCGCGCTTGAGATCAGCCAGGAGGACGGGACCAAAGTGCTCAAGCTGTCCTCGGAGGTGCGCAAGGCGTGAGTGCCGCAGCACTTGTCTATTATCCCGATACGCAGCCGGGCTATGGCCGCCGCCGCTGTGGTCGGGGGTTCAGCTATCTTGATCTGGACGGCACAGTCCTGCGCGATGACGATATTCGCGCGCGGCTCAAATCCCTCGCTGTGCCCCCTGCGTATTCAGATGTGTGGTACTGTCCCGATCCGCTTGGCCATTTGCAGGCGACAGGGCGCGATGCGAGGGCGCGCAAGCAATACCTTTACCATCCGGCGTGGACCGCGACCCAAGCGCGCGCAAAATTTGACGGCCTTGCGGAATTCGGCGCCTGCCTGCCACGCCTGCGCCGCAGGTCGCAGCGCGATCTGGGCGCAGAGCCGGGCACACGCGACTATGCGCTTGCCGCGGCGGTGACACTGATTGACCGCACGGCCATGCGTCTGGGCAGCCCGCAATATGCGGCGGATAACGGCAGTTACGGCGCGCTGACCTTGCGTGAAAAACATCTTGATGTCGCGGGGAGCGAGATCGAATTGCGTTATGATGCCAAAGGCGGCCAGCAGGTGCACCAGCAGATGAAAGACCCCAAACTGGCAAGTATTCTGGAAGACATGACAGACCTGCCCGGGCGTACCGTGCTGACATGGGTGGATGATGCGGGGGCGGCGCAAACACTGACATCGGGCGCATTGAACAGCTATATCGCCGAGGCCGCCGCGCTTGAGGGGGCGACGGCCAAATCGTTCCGCACATGGATCGGCAGTTGTGCCGCCTTCGCGGTCGCCTGCGACGGGTCTGCGACGATCACGCAAATGGCTGCTGCCGCCGCTGAGGTTTTGCACAACACACCAACCATCGCGCGCAACAGCTATATTCACCCCGCCGTCATTGATCTGGCAGGGCGGCCCGCGCCCGATTTCGCGCCCGTCACCACAAGCGGTTTGCGCGTGGCCGAGCAGCAGTTGCTCGGATTTTTGCAAGATATCTGAACCTTTTGCCGTCAGCGGCGTTCTCTCGTGACCCTTTGAAAGGATAAACTGTGGCTGACAAACGTGATCTGACCGCCGGACCAACGTGGCAAAAACTCGTGCAACTGGCGGGGCCGATGGTGTTCGGCATCATCGCCGTTATCTCGGTGTCGTTGGTTGACACGTATTATGTCGGGCAATTGGGCACGCAGGAACTGACCGCGCTTTCCTTTACCTTTCCGGTGACGCTGACGGTTTCAAGCCTTGCAATCGGGCTTGGGGCGGGGGCGTCTTCTGTGGTGTCGCGCGCCGTCGGAGCAGGCGCGCGCGATGATGCCAGGCGGCTGGCGACAGACAGTCTTGTGCTGGCGCTGGTGCTGGTCATGACCGTGGCGGTCATCGGCTTTTTGCTTATTGATCCGCTGTTCACCCTGTTGGGGGCGACCGGCGAAACGCTGGCGCTGATCGGGCGCTACATGCGCATCTGGTTTCTGGCGATCCCGCTGCTTGTGGTGCCGATTGTCGCCAATTCCATTGTCCGCGCCGTCGGCGATACATTCTGGCCAAGTGTTGTGATGGTCAGCTCTGCTGTGACGAATATCGCGATCACACCTGTATTTATCTTCGGGCTCGGGCCTGTGCCCGCATTCGGGATCGAGGGGGCCGCGATTGGCACGCTTATCGCGTGGCTGGTCACGGTGTTCGGTGCCTTCGCCCTTGTCGCGCTGCGTGAAAAGATGCTGGACCTGACGTGGCCCGCGTTCAGCGTGTTGGCAAATTCGTGGAAGCGTGTGCTGGGCGTCGGCCTGCCCGCATCGCTGGGCAACGCGGTCAATCCCATCGGGATCGCGGTTGTGACATCGTTCATCGCGGCATTCGGTGACGTTGTCGTTGCAGGTTTTGGT
>NZ_LJAL01000018.1 GCF_001419985.1 Loktanella sp. 5RATIMAR09
AGGTACTTTAATTCACTGCGGCCGGGACCCATAGATTTCTTCCATACTGCTTGTCTCACCGGGCAAAAATCGAGTGGTGATATTAGTGACCTATATTGGCTGATTGACGCGTAGATCGAACGTTTGGTCCCTACGTTTCCAAGTCATATGGCAAACCTCGGGTTGATGATCGACGAGTATTCAACTTGATTATGTTCATCAACCGTAATGGTTTATACTCTCGCACTTCCATCAGTTCACCGATTAGCGCCTTGTCGACATTTTTTTCGTCCGAGCAGGAGTACGCTAAGTCACAGCTATACCCCTATTTGACGCAGTTTTTTGATCACCTGTTCGGATACAAACTGTTTTCTTGTCTACCACCTGCAGTCAGACTGGCGAAGGCGATGATGCCGACGATTGTTGAGTAGGGATAGAAGAATACGCCCGAAACGAGTGAGTGTACCAGCATAGTGGCGAGCACAACCAAAGGAAAAATTGCACGGTCCGGCATTTGTGTCATAGCGGCGCAGAAATTCCGTACAAATGCGAAGGCGATCCCAATGATTAGGAAGTTCCCGATCAAACCCCAGTTCAAAAGGAGTTGCAGGACAATATTATGCGTGTTTCTTATTTCAATTCTTGGGTATTGAATATCTGCAGGATCGAGTGCGAATTGGAAAACGTGTGTCACGAATGCCAGCCCGTATCCGAACAACCACCGCTGGCTGATTGACTCATCTCGGTCTCTGATTGACCGACGTCGTTTTGCCGGTGGTGCCTTCCGATGAGCTCTAGCCGTGCGAAAGCGATAATCGCAATCGCAGTTGAAAACGGATAAAAGAGGCCGCCATCCACAATGGCGTGAATACACATCGTCGCTATTAGTGAGAGTGGAACAAGCGCTAAAGCTGGTTGTTTGCGTAGCGCCCTCATCACATTGGGGATGAACGACATGACGGCACCCAGTATAAGCATCGTCCCGATTACACCCCAATGCAGGAGAACCTGAAGGCCAATATTGTGAGGGTGCCGGTACGGCAGACCTTGATACTCTGGAATTTGACCCATAAATGCAGGGCCGTATCCCCAAAGCCAGTTCTGCTCGATGGCAATTGCAGCGAAGGTCCAAACCTCGCGGCGACCAGATAGCATCTGAGTCCCGGTTTGGCTGATAGCGTCGACGCCTCTCCCAAAGACTGGCTTCCAAGGTAGAGAAGGGAGCAGTTCAGAAATGACTATCGCAATGCAGGTCACAGCTACTACTGTCACAACTCTGGAGAGTTGAACCTGCTGACGATGCCAAGCCATAAATACCCCGGCGACCGTCAATCCCGCAGCAACAGCGACCGCGCCTCCGCGTGAGCCAGTGTACAGAATATAAAGAACGGCGGCAGCAAAGCAGAGGAGGGGACAAAGCACTTTATCTCGACGCACAACAAACTGCAGGGCTGCCATGGCGGCTGCTGGCGCCAGAAAGTAGCCCAAGTGCCGGATATTGTCGAAGGCTGGTAACCTTCTTTGGCGGATTTCTTCAGGCCAGACGCCCCAAGCGAACAAAAAAGCGCAGACATGAAGAAGTGCAGTTACGCCCAAAACAGTCCAGATAATTTCGGTCTGACCCGGATCCGCATGACTGAAGTAAGAGACGAGAGCCACAAAAAAGAAGATATGGACGACCCAGGAGGGGGCCAAAATAGCAGACGAGGGCACGGATGACGTGTAAGATACGAAAAGCACGTAGAGAACCAGCGTTCCGATGAGACTACGCTGAATACCTGTCATCGGGGCGAACAGATTACTAAATCCAACCTGCAGCGCCACAGCAAATATGAATGCGATCTGCGCGACCGTTGTTGGAACCTGCATGATTTCAACTGGCCCCGGCTCTGGATTGAGCCCAAAGGCGAGGAGTGGGAGCGAAGACATGACAACAGCACACAGCAGGATCAACTGGAGTGGCGAGTTGTCTTTTTTCAACATGTTCTCATCTTCGTCCTGCCTTGACCCGCAAGTCATCCCGTCGCGTACAGCTACTCAGCAAACGCCCGATAACGCAAGCTGTTGGCCACTTGTGGGATCGCTTTTTGCCGGGAAATTTCTTTGAGAACTGATTGCCTGACCAGTCTATGCGCCTGCGACCGCCTGCTCAAGTGCGGGGCGTTGGTCCGATACGACGACCCCGTCGCGGGGCAGGGCGCCGATGGCGACAAGATCAATCTTGGCACGCAGTTTCAGTATCTCGGAAACCGATACCTGAAACGCGGCAGGATCGGTCGCGTCCGTTTCAAGCTGCACGGTGATCTCGTCACCAGCAGCACCGCGGTGCACTTCGACACGGGCCTTGGCTACGTCTGCATGGCGCGCAACGAGGGTCGCCACTTGTTCGGGACGGATGAACATGCCCTTGACCTTGGTCGCCTGATCCGCCCGTCCGCGCCAGCCAACAATGCGTGTATTGGTCCGCCCACAGGGGCTCTGACCGGGTAAAACAGCGCTTAAATCACCGGTGGAGAACCGCAAAAGCGGGTAGTCGGGGTTCAGCACCGTGACCAGAACCTCGCCAATCTCGCCCATCGCAACCGGATCACCGGTGCCGGGGGTCACGATCTCGACGATCACGTCTTCATCTACAATCATGCCGTTGGCGCTTTCAGCCGTCTCATAGGCGATCAGCCCCGCATCGGCGGTGCCATAGCATTGCCGGCAAAGGATGCCACGCGCCTCATAGGCGGCCCGCATTTGCGGAAAGAGCGGACCGGCAGAGACCGCCGCTTTGGTGATCCGGCTCAGATCAAGCCCCATTTCCTCGCCTTTGGCCAGGATCGTGGCAAGGTAATCGGGTGTCCCGATATAAGCGGTTGTCCCAATTGCGGCGGCGACTTCGGCCTGTTGCAGGGTCTGGCCGGGGCCTGCGGGGAAGACCACCATCCCGATTGCGCGCGCGGCACTTTCAAACATCATGCCCGCAGGGGTGAAATGATAGGCGAATGTGTTCTGTGCCACGTCGGACGCGTCAAAACCCATGGCGGTCAGAAACCGCCCCATCCGCCAGAAATCGGGTCGTGTGCCGCCGGGTTCATAGATTGGTCCGGGTGACTGGAAGATATGGCTGACATTGCGCGCCTGCACCGCGCCGAACGGCGGGTTTTCGGCCTGCCCACGGCAGAGGGCGTCTTTGCGCATGACCGGCAGACGCGCCAGATCCGTCAAAGAGGCAAGGCCCGCCTCCGGAAAAATCTCTTGTGCCGCTTTGAGTTGCGCGGCCAGTCTTTCGTCCTGAGAACGGGTTTCGAGGGTGTTCTTGCTCATGCCAACCACCTTTTGCGCCGCCGGTAGCTGCGCACATCACGGAATGATTTACGCCCCTCGTCAGAGAGGCCCAGATAAAACTCTTTCACGTCGGGGTTTTCGCGCAGTTCGGCCGCGGGGCCCTCCATCACAACGCGCCCCGATTCCAGGATATAGCCGCGATGGGCGAACCGCAGGGCGACGTTGGTGTTCTGCTCGGCCAGCAGAAAGGACACGCCCTCGTTTTCATTCAGGGATTTGACGATGCCGAAAATCTCTTCCACCAGTTGCGGCGCAAGCCCCATTGAGGGTTCATCCAGCAAAATCGTTTCAGGCCGGGACATCAGGGCGCGGCCAATCGCGCACATCTGCTGTTCACCGCCCGAGGTATAGCCCGCCTGTGATTTGCGCCGTTCGCGCAAGCGGGGGAAATAATTATAGACCATCTCAAGGTCGGCCTGCACGGCCGCACTGCCATCGCTGCGCGTATACGCACCGGTCAGCAGATTTTCTTCAACGGTCAGGTGTTCAAAACAATGACGGCCTTCCATGACCTGCACGACGCCGCGCTTGACCAGTGCCTCGGGCGACAGATCCTGCACCGGCTCACCGCGATAGGTGATGGCCCCTTTGGTCACCTCGCCGCGTTCGGAGTGCAGCAGGTTTGAAATCGCCTTCAGCGTTGTGGTCTTGCCCGCGCCATTGCCACCCAGCAAGGCGGTGATCCCGCCCTTGGGCACGGTCAGGGACACGCCCTTGAGCACAAGGATCACGTGATTGTAGATCACTTCGATGTTGTTGACCTCAAGCAGGGTCTCAACCGGTTTGTCATCCAACATGAAGGGCTCCGTTTGTGTTCATCGTGGTGGACGGCCCGGAGATGGGCCGCCCCGTTTTTTCTGGCTCAGAGGCAGCCCGGCTCGATACCGGCCTCAGCCGCGAATGCGGCTGAATCCTCTGCAACCAATGGCTGGATCACGCTCATGTCGGGCGCGATATAGTCGGTCAGGGCAACCCAGTTGCCAGCGGATGCATCCCACTGCTGCACGATCCCCAAACCGGAGCCGCCGTGGTTCTGGCAGTTCACGCTGAACGCAGGACCGACACGGGCCATGCCCAGTTCTTCCATGCGCGCATCGGTGATTTCCAGCGCTTCCATCCCGTCACGCACCATGGCGGCGGTCACATCGGACACGCCGTGAATTTCCTGCGCCTTGGCGATGGCTTCGGCAGCCAGCATGGCGGCGTACATGCCACGCGTATAAAGCACGGATCCCATGTTTGAACCGTCACCTGCCGCATTGCCCGCGTCGTGGACCAATGTGCGGATGTCATCAAAGACAGGCAAACTGGCGTCGATCCGGTTCATGTTCAGTGACTTGTAGCCGTTTGCCGCCGCACCCGCAGGGGTCACGTCATGTTCGGCACCGGCCCACCAGTTACCAATAAAGTTCTCCATCGGGAAACCAATGTTGGCCGCTTCCTGCACCGCAACCTGGTTCATCACGCCCCAGCCCCACATCAGGACATAGTCAGGACGTTCACGGCGAATTTGCAGCCACTGCGATTTCTGCTCTTGTCCGGGGTGGTCCACGGCCAGTTGGGTGAATTCGAAACCATGCATTGCTGACAGTTCTTCCAGCGTGCGGATCGGTTCCTTGCCATAGGCCGAGTTGTGGTAGATCAGCGCGATCTTTTTGTCTGACAGATCGCCACCGTTCTCCTCCAGAAGGTAGTTCACCATCACCGACGCGGCGTCCCAATAGTTCGCAGGGTAGTTGAAGACCCAGTTGAATACCTCACCATTCGCAGCAGATGTGCGGCCATAGCCCATGGTGTGAAGCGGGATGCCGTCAGCGGTGGCTTTGGGGATCAACTGATAGGTGATGCCTGTGGACAGCGGTTGATAGATCAGCGCACCTTCGCCCTTGGTGGCCTCATAGCATTCCACACCTTTTTCGGTGTTGTAGCCGGTCTCGCATTCCAGAATACGGATGCTTTCGCCACCGATCCCGCCGTCACGGGCGTTCAGCATGTTGAAATAATCCTGATAGCCATCCGAGAACGGCGTACCACCTGCCGCGTAAGGGCCTGTGCGATAGCTGAGATCAGGAATGACGAGTTCTGCGCTGGCCACCCCAGCGGCCAGTGTTGCGGTCACGGCCATTGCGGCCAGTTGTTTCATCTTCATCGGGTTTCTCCTCCCATGATTGGTCCGATTGTCGTGCCGGGGTTTGCCCCGATCTTTCGGTGCGTGCCTAACACGCGCCGGATTTAATAAGGAAACGGCCAAAGCCGCAGTTTCTCTTTTGCCAGCCGCCATAGCTGGGCCAGCCCGTGTGGTTCCTTGATCAGAAAGAACATGATCAGCGCGCCCACAATCACCAGTTGGAAATGTGCCACCAGATCGGTGGGCCAGCCCAGCAGATCAACGCCGATGACTTTCAGCACAACAGGCAGGACCACCAGAAAAGCGGCCCCAGCAAAGCTGCCAAAGATCGATCCAAGCCCGCCAATGATGATCATGAAAAGCACGAGGAATGATTTCTGGATGCCAAAGGCTTCGCCCACTTCCACCGCACCCAGATAGACCGCGAAAAACAGCGCCCCTGCGATACCGATGAAAAAGGACGATACGGCAAAGGCCGTCAGTTTGGCCTTGAGGGGGTTCACCCCGATGATTTCGGCGGCAATATCCATATCGCGGATCGACATCCACGTACGGCCCAATGATCCGCGTGTCAGATTGCGCGCGACGATGGCACAAACGGTCACAAAGACCAGACATATCAGGTATTGCGCCCAGGCTTCGGTATTGGGGCCGGTGACAGGCACGCCGAACACGGTGCGTTCGGGCGCATTGATCTGGCCCGAGGCAGAGTAGTTGTAAAACCAGCTGACCTTGTTGAAGAGCCAGACAAGAAAGAACTGTGCGGCCAGTGTGGCAACCGCCAGATAGAACCCCTTGATCCGCAAAGAGGGCAGGCCAAAGGCCGCCCCGACCGCCGCCGTAATGCCGCCCGCCAGAATGATATGGATAACGATGCTGACATCGGGAAAAGAGGTCATCAGCTTGTAACAAGCGTAGGCCCCCACCGCCATGAAACCACCGGTACCAAGGCTGACCTGTCCACAATAGCCGGTCAGAATGTTCAAACCGATCGCCGCAATCGCATAGATCAGAAACGGCACGACAATCGCATTGGCCCAATAGTCATTGATAATGAAAGGAACGACCAGAAAGGCGAAGGCCAGTACGACCCAGTACCGGTACCGGTCAAAGGCAATCGGGAAAGTCTGGCTATCTTCCTCATAGGAGGTCTTGAAGTCTCCGGCCTCACGATAAAGCATATTGGGCCTCCCGTTTGGTCAATTTTGCCTCTGTGGCCTTGCGTGGATCAAACCCGTTCAATGATTTTCTCCCCGAAGAGGCCCTGCGGGCGGAACACTAGAAAGATCAGCGCGAGCACATAGGCAAACCAGTTCTCGGTCGCACCACCGACCAACGGGCCGATCATATATTCAAAGAGCTTTTCACCCACGCCGATGATCAGACCGCCGACAATCGCACCGGGGATCGAGGTGAAACCGCCCAGCATCAGCACCGGCAGCGCCTTGAGCGCAATCAGCGAGAGCGAGAACTGAACGCCCGATTTGGCACCCCACATGATCCCCGCGACAAGGGCGACAAGCCCCGCCAGCGACCAGACCAGCACCCAGATGAAGTTCAGCGAAATACCAACCGACAGCGCCGCCTGATGGTCATCGGCCACCGCACGCATCGCGCGGCCTTGCTTGGTGTATTGCGCAAACAGGATCAGGCCCGTGACCAGCACAATCGCGACGACCGTCGCCACCATGTCGAGCTTGTCAATAAAGAAGCCATAGAAATCATCGCCGCCCAAGCCCGATGTCATGTCCTCAACCCAGAGCGACCCACCTTGCGGCAATCCAAGGGCCAGCGTCTTAATGTCCGAGCCCCACATCAGATCGCCGATACCTTCAAGGAAATAGGCCAAGCCGATGGTCGCCATAAAGAGGATGATCGGCTCTTGGCCCACGAGATGCCGGAACACGAAATGCTGCACGGCCCATGCAAAGAAGATCATCACCACCAGCGTCAACAGGATGGCCAGCAGGGCAGGAACCTCCCACCCGAAATGGTGAATCTCGGTGCCAAAGATCGCGTTGATCAGATGCGAGAACGGCACTTCGCCTTCCATGATGCCGACGAGTGTCAGGGCTGCAAAAAGCGCCATAACCCCTTGGGCATAATTGAAAATCCCGGATGCCTTGAAGATCAGCACGAACCCGAGCGCCACCAGCGCATAAAGCACGCCGGCCATCAGCCCGTTGATGATAACTTCAATGCCGTAAAGAAAATCAGCTGACATCGCGACCGCCCTCTCTAGTCATGTGACACCCCTAGATAGGCATCGATCACCTCTTGATTGTTGCGCACCTCATGGGGCGTGCCGTCGCCGATCTTGCGGCCGTAATCCATCACGATCACGCGGTCGGACAGGTCCATCACAACGCCCATGTCATGTTCGATCAGCGCAATCGTGGTGCCGAATTCATCGTTCACGTCCAGAATAAAGCGGCTCATGTCCTCTTTTTCCTCAACGTTCATGCCCGCCATCGGCTCATCCAGCAGCAACAGCTTGGGTTCCGCCGCCAGCGCGCGCGCCAGTTCGACCCGTTTTTTCAACCCGTAAGGCAGACGGCCCACTGGTGTTTTACGGATCGCCTGAATTTCCAGAAAATCAATGACCCGTTCCACGGCTTCGCGGTTTTCGGTCTCTTCACGTTCCGCGCGCCCTTTCCAGAGGGCTTGTGAAAACATGCTTGCGTTCATGTGGTTCAACCGGCCCGTCATCACGTTATCCAGCACCGACATGCCCTCGAACAGCGCGATGTTCTGGAAGGTCCGCGCGATCCCAAGGCGGGCCACCTGAAACGGCTTCATCGGCGGGCGTTTCTTGCCGCGAAACCAGACCTCGCCTTCTTGCGGGTTATAGAAACCCGAAATCACATTCAGCATGGACGATTTGCCGGCGCCGTTCGGGCCGATGATGGCGCGAATTTCGCCTTCTTGGATATTGAACGAGATATCCTTGATCGCCTCAACCCCGCCAAAACGCAGCGTGATATTGCGCATATCCATCAGGGTTTCGCCAATCTGGCGGCCATCGTCGGTCACATAGGGTGTCAGCATATCTTTCATTCCGCAGCCACCTTCATCGTGGGGGCGACGATCGCATCACGGATATTCAGCGTCGCTTTGATCTTGCCTTTGCGGCCGTCCTCATAGGTGACTTCGGTTTCGGTATAAATCTCGGACACATCACTGTAGAGCGCGGTGACAAGATCATCGAATTTTTCGCCCACAACAGCACGGCGCACTTTGCGGGTACGGGTCATTTCGCCATCGTCGGCGTCCAGTTCCTTGTGCAGCACGAGGAAGCGGTGAATCTGGCAGCCCGCCAGCATTTCGTCCTGTGCCACCGATGCGTTCACCTCGGCCACATGCCCGTCGATCATCTCCAGCACGCGGGGGTGCTGGGACAGTTCCTGATAGGAGGAATAGGCGATGTTGTTGCGTTCCGCCCAGTTGCCTACCGCCGTCAGGTCGATATTGATAAAGGCGCAGCAGCGGTCGCGGTCTGCGCCAAACACGACAGCCTCTAGGATGTTGGGATAGAATTTCAGTTTGTTTTCAACGTACTTGGGTGCGAAAAGCGATCCATCCGCCATTTTGCCTACATCTTTCGCGCGGTCGATGATCCGCAAATGTCCGGTGCTTTCCTCAATGAACCCCGCATCGCCGGTGGCAACCCAGCCTTCGGCGTCTTTGGTCGATGCGGTGCTTTCGGGGTTTTTGTAGTATTCCACAAAAACGCCGGGTGAGCGGTAGAACACCTCGCCATTGTCGGCGATCCTCAATTCCACACCCGGTGACGGCACGCCCACGGTATCCGAGCGCACCTCGCCATCAGGTTGCTGGGTGATGTAGACAGTCGCTTCGGTCTGGCCGTAAAGCTGTTTGAGGTTAATCCCCAGCGCGCGGTAGAAATCAAAAATCTCGGGGCCGATCGCCTCACCGGCGGTATAGCCGATGCGAATACGGCTGAGCCCGAGCGTGTTCTTGAGCGGGCCATAAACCAAGGTGTTGCCAATCGCATAAGACAGCTTGTCACCGAAACTGACGGGTTTGCCATCCAGCATCGCCGGACCCACCCTGCGCGCCACATTCATGAAATGATCAAACAGCCACTTCTTGAACCGGCCCGCGTCCTCCATCCGGATCATAACCGAGGTCAGTTGGTTCTCGAAAACGCGGGGCGGGGCAAAGAAATACGTCGGCCCGATCTCACGCAAATCGGTCAGCATGGTGTGCTCAGACTCAGGGCAGTTGACACAAAAGCCCGTCCACATCGCTTGTCCCACCGAGAAGATGAAGTCCCCGACCCAAGCCATTGGCAAATAGGCAAGAACCTCATCTTCCGGGAGGAGGTGGTCAAACTGTGATGAATTCTTGGCGGTCTCGATCACGTTGCGATTGGACAGCACCACACCCTTCGGGCGGCCGGTGGTGCCCGAAGTATAAAGCATCACGCTGGTATGATCGTAGGTCAGGGCGTTTGTGCGCCGCTCCATCTCGGCACGGTCTCCGCCTTTGGCGGCAATCTCGGCGTAGGATGTCATATGGCTGTGGTCATATTTGCGCAGGCCGCGCCCGTCGAGATAGATCACATGCTCAAGTGCTTCCACATCGGCGCGGACATCGGCGATCTTGTCCACCTGTTCCTGATCACCCACCACCGCATAGCGCGCACCACAGTGGTTCAGCGCATAGGCGATCTCTTCTGCGGCGGCATCTTGATAGAGGGGAACGGGAATACAGCCCACTTTTTGCGCGGCAACCATCGCCCAGTAAAGGGCAGGGCGGTTGCGCCCGACGATGGCGATATGATCGCCCTCACTTGCACCAAGCGTCAGCAAGCCAAGGGCAAAGGCATCAATTTCTTTCTCTGTTTCGGCCCATGTCCAGCTTTGCCAGATGCCGAATTCCTTCTCACGAAAGGCGGGTTTGTCGGGAAATCGTGCAACGTTGCGGGCCAGCAAGGCCGGCACGGATTGCGGTGCATCACGCGACACATCTGTTGTCATGAAATTCCCCCCTCCTGACGAGACTAGGGGTAATCTGTGATCCTTGCTAGTTTTCTTCTCAATCCTAACGAATTCTTACAGCGCGTTTTCCGCTGTCGCATCGCAAGGCTTTGCTGCTAGAAATTCTGTCATGGGAGTAACCGACATATCGCGCCACGACATGATCCTGTCGGGGCTGAACCTGATCAAACAGGCGATTTCCTTGCATGACGAGGAATTGCGCCTTGTCGTGGCTAACCGCCGTTTTCAACAGATGTTTTCGCTGCCCGATGCGCTTGTCGCACCGGGGGCCGAGTTTCGTGACATCGTGATGTATCTGACGGAAAAGGGCGAATACGGGCAGGTTGATGACGTTGCGGGGTTTGTCGATGAAAAGGTCCGTCTCGCTTTTACGTTCGAGCCGCATTATTTCGAACGGACCCGTTCCAATGGCACGGCAATCTCGGTCGAAGGCAGCCCGTTTCAACAGGGTGGCTGGATTTCCGTCTACACCGACATCACCGAAACCAAGCGCCAAGAGGATTTCTTTCGCTCGCATACGGAAACTCTTTCTGAAAAGCTTTTGCAGCGTTCAGAAGACCTTGCGCGGGCCAACAGGGCGTTGTCGGCGACCGTCAACGCGTTGGAGGTTGCCAAGCAAGAGGTCACAGACAGCCGCGAACATCTGGCACTGATGAACACGATGACGCCGGGCCATATCGCGCATGTGAATGCGGCGGGCGTCTATACCCACTCGAACGGCAACCTGCCGACAATCCTGCCTGTGGGCGAGCGCAAGATCGTCGGCCAGTCGTTTGAAAATGTGCTGGGCCCTTTTGTCTGGGCGCAGGTTGCTCCGCAATTCGCGCGGGTGCTGCAAGGCAGCCCGACCACATCGGAAATCCGCGACGAGGCCTCGGGACGTTTCATGCGTCTTGCGATGACCCCCGACATGGCATGGGATGGCACTGTGCAGGGGGCCTATATCCTGACAGTTGATGTGACCGAAGAGGTGTCGGCCCGTGCGGCCCTTGCGCATGCGCGACGCAAGGAGCTGGCAACCCAGCTGACCAGCGGGATGGCCCATGATTTTGCCAATCTTCTGACGATCATTCTGGGCCAACAGGCCAAGCTGGATGAACTTGCATCGTTGCATCCGGCCTTGGCCGAGGTGTCAGCCACGATCAATTCAGCAGCAAAACGCGGGGGCGAGTTGATCGAAAACCTGTCGCGGATCGAAGCGCACCGCAGCCTGAACCCTGTTTCTGTGAAGGTCGCGGATTTCTTGACGAATGTGCGCCAACTGGCGCGTGCCGCCGTGCCTGATGACACGAACCTCACGATTACCTGTGACATCCCCGATGAAGCGCTAACCTTCGATCCGGGCTTTGCGCAGGATGCTATTCTCAACCTCGTCCTGAATGCCGCAGAGGCGCAGAATGCACCTGCCATTATTACCGCACGGTTGCGTCATGCGGCGGACGGAATGCTTGAAATTACTGTCGCCGACAATGGCCCCGGATTTTCGGAAGATGCGCTCGCCAATGCTTTGGCACCGTTTTATTCCACCAAAAGTGGCAAGATCGGGCGCGGGCTTGGCCTGACCACGGCGTTCGATTTCGCCAAATCCAGTGGTGGCACCTTGCGTCTGCGCAATCAGGAAACCGGCGGTGCCATTGTGACCCTGCGCATCCCCTACATGCCGGCACGCACAGTTGAGGCAGGGCTGGTGCTTTTGGTGGATGACACGCTTGATGTGCGCCAGACGATGCGCAATTTCCTGCGCCGCTCGGGTCATGCTGTGGTTGAGGCGGCCTCGGTGGAAGAGGCGCAAAAGCTTATGGCGCTTGAGGGTCTGACACATGTTGTGACCGACCTTGCAATCGGTGAGGGATCAGGGCTTGATGTCGCAGCGAACGTGCCGGCCGGAGTACCGGTCCTGATCGTAACCGGTTTGCCGCCGTCGGACGCGCTGCATCAAAAAGCCAAAGCCGCGCATCCCGTCCTGCCGAAACCATTTGATTTCGCCACCTTCGAGGCCGCATTCCTGAGGGCAAGTACATGAGCACACAAGGCTATGTGGCCATTATCGACGACAATCCCGATATCCGGCATATGCTGTCAGCGGCGTTGACCGATGCGGGTTTCACAACACAAAGCTTTGCCCGTGCTGCGGATTTTGAACGCGCGCTCGCGACCAAACAGCCCGAGGTCTGCGTGGTGGATCTGGGCCTGCCGGACAAGGACGGGCTGAGCATTGTCGCGGCATTGGCAAATAGTGCGACGGCGACCTTGGTGATTTCGGGCCGCTCGACCCTGCAGGACAAAATCGTGGGCCTTGAACTGGGGGCAGATGATTATCTCGCCAAACCCTTCGAGATCCGCGAAGTTATCGCACGCGTGCGTGCGCTTTTGCGGCGCAAGTCCCCGACAGCCGCCAAGCAAGAAGCCGAGAAGCTGACATTCTCGGGTTGGACGATAGACTTTGCGCAATTCAACCTGACTGATGCAGAAGGCAACAGCACGCGCGTATCGGCCAGTGAGGCGATGCTTTTGCGCATCTTCCTGACCCGTCCCAACAGGTTGGTCACCCGCGATCAGCTTCGCGACGAGTTGAACGAGAAAAGTGACGCGGAATCCTTTGATCGAGCGATTGATGTGCGCCTGTCCCGCCTGCGTGCCAAGCTTAAGGACAGCACCAAAGACCCAAAGATCATCAAAACGATCTATGGCGCAGGGTATATTCTGATTTCGGATGTGTCCCCCGTCACGGCATGACACGTGGCTCCGTCTCTTTTTGGCGGATTTACGTTTTAAGGGTTGTCCCACTCACGTTTAGCGTGTCCGGTGTGGCATGAAATTGAACGGCCCTTTTCTTTTCATTTTGATGACGCTTGTGATTGATGCCATCGGGGTGGGTATCGTCTTTCCTATTATGCCCGATCTGATGGACCGTGTGGGCGCCACCAGCACCGCAGAAGGCGCGTTATTGGGCGGTATCATGATGTCGGCCTATGCCGCCGCCATGTTTCTTTTCGGCCCCGTCATCGGCAGCTTGTCAGATGCTTATGGCCGCAGACCCGTTCTCATTTTCGCAATGGTGACGCTCTCGATCGACTACGTGATCATGGCGCTGGCAGAGACCTATTGGGTTTTGCTTGTAGGCCGTGTCCTCGCCGGGATGGCGGGTGCGACCTATATCACGGCCACAGCCTATATCGCGGATATTGCAAAACCCGAGGAGCGGGGGGCGGCCTTTGGGATGATCGGCGCCGCTTTCGGTGTGGGGTTTGTCATGGGCCCTGCACTTGGCGGTTTGGCATCGGGCTGGCACATCACGGCGCCGTTCTGGATCGCAGCCGGTTTGTCGGCACTCAATGTCGCGTTCGGGTTCTTCTTGTTGCCTGAATCACTCAAGCCCGAAAACAGGCGCCCCTTCGGGCGGCGTGATCTGAACCCCTTCGGCACCATTATGCGTGCCTTTTTCATTCCGGGGCTTGCCGTGCCGCTGGTTTGCATTTTCGTGTTCGAGTTTGCCAATATGGTCTACCCGACGCTCTGGGCGTTCTGGGGACGCGAGGTGTTCAGCTGGGACGGTTTCACCATCGGGCTGACATTGTCCGGCTATGGCATTCTGATCGCACTCGTGCAGGCGGGTATTCTGCCGCGTCTGACGGGGCGCTTTGGTGACTACCAGACACTGTTGATCGCGACCTCTGCAGCCATCATCGGACTGGCGGGGTTCGGCGCAACAACCGCGGTCTGGGCGGTGTTTTTGTTCCTGCCTATTGCCGCCTTGTCGGATATGGCACCCCCTTTGATTACTGCCTTTGCGGCCAATCGGGTGGATGAAGACCAGCAAGGGCTGGTGCAGGGTGTGATCGCCTCCTTGTCGTCTGTCGCGGCCGTCACCGCACCGCTGTTTCTGACAGGTGTGTTTGAACGATCAGTCAATGAAGAAGGGCTATATCTGCCGGGTGCGCCCTTCCTCATGGCGGCGGTCTGCGTCATCGCGATTGTTCCGCTGATTTTCAGGCTTGATCCCCTACGGCAGGACCGCAAGCGTTAGGTCTGCGAAGTAAGGATCCGCGCATCTACGGTAAGCAGGATGACCGACACGACCGGAAACAACCCTTGTTCACAAAGGCCAGACCACAAGGATTGTCGGTACCGCAACGCAGATCACGATGATTTCCAGCGGCAGCCCCATACGCCAGTAGTCGCCGAAACGATACCCGCCGGGGCCCAGAATGAGGGTGTTGTTCTTGTGCCCGATGGGGGTCAGGAACGCGCAGGATGCGGCAACGGCGACGGTCATCAGATAGGTATCGGGGTTTGTGCCCGTCGCCGTCGCGATCGACATCGAGATCGGGGCCGCGATCAATGTGGTTGCGACGTTGTTGAGGAAATCCGACAGGGTCATGGTCACGATCATCAGCGCGACCAGCGACACCCACGCGGGGTATCCTGCGCTCAGATTGACAATCTCTCTTGCGATCAGATCGGCACCACCGAAATGGTCGAACGCCTCTGCCAGCGGGATCAGGCTGGCCAGCAGGACAATGACTTTCCATTCCACCGACGCATAGACTTCGCGCGCGCTGACAAGGCCGAACGCGACATAGGCGATCACAGCCCCCCCTAGCGCGACCGACAACGGCACAAGCCCCACAACCGCCAATCCGACAGCGACCAGAAAGACTGCGATGGACAGGCCCGCCTTGCTGCGCTGGACAACCTCGGTCTGGCGTCCCTCAAGGGGAAACACGCCAAGCCAGTCAATGGCGTCCGCCACGCGGTCCGGCGGCCCCAGAAGCAGCAGCACATCGCCGGCACGGATCGGCAAAAGACGCACACGGTCCTGAAAATTCCGCCCGCCCCGCGCCACACCCAAGAGCGTGACCGCATGCCGTTGCAGCAGGTTAAGGTTGCGCGCCGTGCGCCCGTCAATCCGTGCCCCTTCGGGCACGATCGCCTCGGTCAGCGTGAGACCGGGTGCGACCACGCCGCCCTCGTGCTTTTCGGACCCTGCAAAATCAAGCCCGGCTTGGCCCATGAAAGCCTCGATTGCCTTGGGATCACCCTCGACTACAAGAAAATCACCCGCCTGTAATTCAACACGTCGCGCAAGACCGCGGATGCGTTTGCCGCGCCGGATGAGGCCCAGAATATTAACGTCAGCATCATTCGCTTTGGGGTAAAGATCAGCGACCAACATCCCCTCTTCCAAGGATTGTTCACCAATCCGCAGTTCCGCCACATAACGTCCCTGACTGACTTCTTTTTTCTGGTCCATGACCGAGGTTCGTGACGGCAAGAGCCGCCACCCGAACAGCGATACAAACGCAATGCCTGCGACAGCCACAGCAAGACCGACCGGGGCGAAATCGAACATGCCGTAAGGTTCGCCAAGGGCAGTTTGCCGGTATTCGGATATAACAATATTCGGGGGTGTCCCGATCAAGGTGATCATGCCGCCCAGAATGGTCGCAAAAGAGAGCGGCATCAGCGTTTGCCCTGCTGCACGCTTGGCCTTTTTTGCGGCTTCAACGTCAAGCGGCATGAGAAGTGCGAGGGCGGCCACATTATTGATGATCGCGGACAATCCCGCAGCCAGCGCGCCGACAACAGCGATATGCAACTGGACGGGCCGGTCAGGGTTGATCAGCCGCGATGCGATCAGTTCCACCGCCCCTGACGACGACAGACCACGGCTGACAATCAGGACGAGCGCAATAATGGCCACGGCCGCGTGCCCGAACCCCGAAAAGACCTCTTCGGTAGGAACAAGCCCGATTGTCGCCGCGATGATGAGAGCACCAAACGCCACCAGATCGTACCGGATACGCCCCCAGACAAGCAGCGCAAAAACGATGCCAAGGAGTATAAAAATCTGCGTCAGTTGATCCTGCATAGCCGCACCCTAGAGCGCTTTTATCAAAGTGGAAATGCCGGTTTGCGAAAACCTGCGGGATCAAATGTTTGCGCCAGACAGCGTAAGGACCGGTAGTGTGTCCGCTAGATCATAATTCTGCGCGGATCGCCCAGCAGTCCGGCAAGATAGCTGACAAAGCGTGCCGCCTCGGCCCCGTTGATGACGCGATGATCATAGCTCAGATCAAGCGGGACCATCGGTTTGGGCTGAAACGCCGCGCCATCCCAGACGGGTGTGATTTCGGTGCGCGTCAGACCGAGGATCGCCACTTCGGGCGGGTTCACAATGGGGGTGAAGGCTGTGCCGCCGATGCCGCCCAGATTGCTGATAGACATGGACGCGCCACCCATTTCATCAGGGCCTACCTTGCGGGCTTGTGCGCGCGTCGCCAGATCGGTGATTTCGGCTGCAATCTGCCAAAGCCCCTTGCGGTCCGCGTCGCGGATCACAGGCACCATCAGGCCGTGGGCGGTATCAACGGCAATCCCGATATGGACATAATCTTTGAGGATCAGCGTCTTGCCATCTGGCGTCAGCGACGCATTGAAACGTGGGAACTCACGCAATGCCCGGGCCAGTGCTTTGACCTGAAAGGCAAGTGCAGTGAGCTTGACACCGCGCGCTTGCGCCTCCGGTTTCAGTTCTGTGCGCAGCGTCTCAATCGCCGAGACATCGGCGCGGTCGTGGTGGGTCACCTGCGGGATCATGGTGTTTGCAGCACCAAGGTTCCCTGCCGCGACTTGGGCAAACCGGCTTAGCGGTTCTTCGGTCACAGGGCCGAACTGGCTGTGATCCACATCCCAATACTTGCTGTGATCGCTTTGGGGTGATGCGGGTTTGGCATCGCCCGTCAGATCCTCGCGGGCGATGGTGGTCCGGCCCAGATCGCGGGCCAGTTTTTCCAGATCAATACCTTTTTGACCTGCAAGGGTGCGGACGGAAGGAGAGGCGATAACATCTGTCATCACATTCACCAGCTGGCCGAGATATATTGCGTTTCCATGAATTCGAGCATGCCCTCATGCCCGCCTTCGCGGCCCAGTCCCGACTGTTTCACACCACCAAAGGGCGCTGCGGGATCAGAGACAAGCCCACGGTTCAGACCGACCATGCCGTATTCCAGCCGCTCGCAGACCTGCAAGGCGCGCTTCATGTTTTCGGAGAAAACGTAGGCCACCAGCCCGTATTCGGTGTCATTGGCGCGGCGGATGACATCATCCTGATCGGTAAATGTCTGGATCGCGGCGACGGGGCCGAAGATTTCGTCGTGCACGCAGTCTGCATTCTCGGGGACGTTGGACATGACCGTGGGCGGATAGAAGAACCCTGTGCCATTGGGTGTCGTGCCGCCACATTCGATCTTGGCGCCTTTGGCCACGGCATCGGCCACGAAAGCGGCAACCTTGTCGCGCGTGTCTGCGTTCACCAAGGGGCCCACATCAACGGACGGGTCGGTGCCGTCGCCGACCTTCAGCGCAGACATGGCTGCGGTGAACTTGGCGGTAAAGGCTTCTGCCACGTCCTCATGCACATAAATGCGGTTGGCGGCGGTGCAGGCCTCGCCCAGATTGCGCATCTTGGCCAGCATTGCGCCTTCGACGGCGACGTCGAGATCGGCATCTTCGAACACCAACAGGGGCGCGTTGCCGCCCAACTCCATCGCGGGTTTCAGCACCTGATCGGCCGCAGAATGCAGCAGTTTGCGGCCCACACCGGTCGAGCCGGTGAATGATACAACACGCACGCGGGGGTCATGCAGCATGTGATCGACCAAAGCGCCGGTGCGCTTGGAGGGCAGCACATTGACCAACCCTTTCGGCACACCTGCCTCTTCCAGAAGCGGCATCAGGGCAAGCATCGTCAGCGGCGTTTCCGAGGCAGGTTTGATGATCACAGCACAACCAGCCGCCAAAGCGGGCGCGATTTTGCGGGTACCCATCGCGGCGGGATAGTTCCAAGGGGTCACCAACACGGCCAGACCTGCCGGTTTGTGCTGGACCATGATGCGCGCACCAGAGGCGGGGGCATGGGTCAGCATCCCGTCGGCGCGCACCGCCTCTTCGGCAAACCAGCGGAAGAATTCGGCGGCATAGGTCGCTTCGCCCTTCGCGTCCGTGCCAGCCTTGCCATTTTCCAGCGTGATCAAATGTGCGAAATGGTCAAGGCGAGCGGTCATCAGCTCCCACGCTTTGCGCAACACCTCAGAGCGGTGGCGCGGCGTTTGGGCGGCCCATTCCTTCATCGCAGCTTCGGCGGCATCCATTGCCGCATCCGCATCTGCAATTTCGGCAGAGGCGACCGAGGCGATCACCTCTTCTGTTGCGGGGTTAAGTACGTCAAACCGTTCGTTGGCGGCACCTTTGTGCCATGCGCCGTCGATATAAAGATCGGTAAAGTCCATTGTGATCTCCGATGTGGTCAGAGCAGGTGACGGAGCGGTTGCTCCATCCGGCCTGCGAAGTTTGAAAGAAGGGTGATGGCGTCCGTTGCCGCCAATTGCGCGGGCGCAAATTCAAGCGTGATCGTCAGACCCGCCCCGTTACGCGTAAGCGTGAGTGTCGGCACATCTTCGGCACCGACTGCGACACCTGAGATGGCGGTAAAGCGTAGATCTCGGACACGCAGTTTTGCGGCGTCTTCGGTGGGCTGTGTTGCGCTCAGTTGGGCAGAGGCGGCGTAGATCGTTGTTGCGCCAAAGCTTTCCACGGCCACTGTTGTATCGCTGCCGTGGCTTGCGGCGCAAAGGCCTGCCAGCAGGGCGGACATATCCGTTAGCTTTGCTGTGGTCGCGGCCCAGGCTGCGAAATCCGTGAAACCTTCGCATGCAATCTTGGCCGTCAAACGGCCAGAGGCCTGCGCCGTGGCCGTGCCCGTATCACTAGAGGTTTGCGGCAGAGCGCGCAGGGCGTCGAGGTCTTTGACATGGAAGGGCTGTGAGTGCCCCGCATCGACCAACCGCTGCAAATCCAGCCCTTGTTCAAGGGCCAGCCGCCGCAGTTTGGGGGACGCAAGGACGCGTCCGTTTGTGGCGGGGGTAGGGGCCTGTTTGGCAGGTGCTGGTTTGGCCACCGGTTCTGGTTTGGCCTCTTCCACCTTTGCTTGCGGTGCGGCAACCCCTGCGCTTTTGCGCGCAACGGGATTTGCGGGTTTTTCGGCTGTGATGATGGCGATGGTCTGGCCGGTGGGCACATCTTCGCCCGCTTCGGCAAGTGTCGCGCCAAGGTAGCCATCAAAGCCTGCATTCACTTCATTGACGCTTTTGTCGGTTTCGACTTCGAACAGCACGTCATCGGCACTGACCGCATCGCCGGGCTCTTTATGCCATGCGACCAACAGACCTGAATCCTGCGCCATGCCCAGCGTTGGCATGATGACCGCCTTGCCGTCGGGCAGATCGTCTGACGGGGCGGGTTCCTCGGCCTTTGGCGACGGTGCCGCGCTCTCGGCGCTGTCGGAAATTTTGGCTATCACATCGCCCACAGGCACATCGTCACCTTCACCGGCCACAACATCTGTCAAAAAACCGTCTCCTGCGGCCTCGACCTCCATCGTTGCTTTGTCGGTTTCGACCTCGAACAGGACATCGCCCTTGCTGACCGGATCACCGGGTTGTTTGTGCCACGCAACGATCTGGCCCGTTTCCTGAGCCATGCCGAGTGCTGGCATGATGACGTCAAGCGGCATTGATCATCTCCCCGCCGCACAGCATCCGCGCTTTTTCGGCGACACCTTCGGGCGTGGGCACGGTGATGTCTTCCAGAGCGGGGCTGAACGGGATCGGCACATCCATCGCACCCATGCGCAGCACGGGGGCATCCAGATGATAGAACGCCTTTTCATTAATCCGGCTGGCAATTTCGCTGGTCACACCAAAACTTTGGTGGCCCTCATCCACCACAATCACGCGGCTGGTCTTGCGGGCAGATTCCAGCAATGTTTTTTCGTCAAGCGGCACAATCGTGCGCGGGTCGATGACTTCGGCGCTGATCCCCTCGGCGGCCAGAATCTCGGCGGCTTTCTCGCAAACCTGCACCATTGAAGAGGTGCCGATCAGGGTAATGTCAGAGCCTTCGCGCTTGATGTTCGCCTCGCCAAAGGGGATCAGGAATTCTTCTTCGGGCACAGGGGCCTTATCCTGATACATCAGCTTGTCTTCGAAGATCACGACCGGGTTGTTGTCGCGGATCGCGGTTTTCATCAGGCCTTTCGCCTCATAAGCGGACGACGGCATCGCGACCTTCAGGCCCGGAATATGCGCGACAAGGGCGTGCAGGGATTGGCTGTGTTGCGCTGCCGAACGACGGGTGGCCCCCATATTGGTGCGCAGGACCAGTGGCACGCTAAGCTTGCCGCCCGACATGTAATGCGTTTTGGCGGCCTGATTGCAAAGCTGGTCCATGATCAGAAAAATGAAGTCGCCAAACATCAGATCGACAACAGGGCGAGCGCCGGTCATGGCGGCACCCACGGCGATCCCCATAAAGCCGGGTTCGGCGATGGGGGTGTCGACAACACGGCGCGTACCGAATTCCTCGACCAGACCGGACAGGACTTTGAACGGTGTGCCAGCTTCGGCCACGTCCTCACCGATGATGAACACGGTGTCGTCGCGGCGCATTTCTTCGGCCAGTGCTTCGTTCACGGCTTGGGATAGGGTAATCTCTCTCATCGGTCGTGCTCCTTATGCCAGCGCGTGTTTGATGTCTGAAAAGACGTGCATGTCGACTTCGGACACATCGGGGTATTTGGCATCCAGCGCGTATTTCACGGCATCCTCGGCGTCCTTGGCGATTTCGGCGTTCAACGCGTCCAGCTCGTCCTCGGTGGCAAGGCCCTCGCTGACCAGATGCGCGCGGAAGCGGATGATCGGATCGCGGTTTTCCTTCCAGTCTTTCTCTTCGTCCTTGGTCCGGTAATATTCGCGGTTGATGTCGCCCACATGGTGGCCGTGGTAGCGGTAGGTCATCAGTTCCACAAAGAACGGCCCTTCGCCTTTGCGCGCACGCGCGACCAGATCGGTGGCCAGTTTGTTGACCGCCAGCACATCTTGGCCATCGACCTGATGGGCCTCGATCCCGAAGGCTTCGGCGCGGGCGGTGATCGACCCGGCGGCGATTTCCTCGGTTTTGGTATACTCGGAATAGCCGTTGTTTTCGCAGGCATAGATGACGGGTAGGTTCCACAAGGCAGCCATATTCATGACCTCGTACATCAGGCCCTGTGCGGTGGCGCCATCGCCAAAGAAACAGACGGTGACGTCGTCTTTGCCCAGCATCTTGGCCGTGAAAGCAGATCCCGTAGCGATCCCCATGGACCCGCCGACAATGGCGTTGGCCCCTAGATTGCCGTTGGACTGATCGGCGATATGCATCGACCCGCCCTTGCCACGGCAATAGCCCTCTTCCTTGCCCAGAAGTTCGCAGAACATTTCCTTGAACTCCGCCCCCTTGGCCACACAGTGCCCGTGACCACGGTGTGTGGAGGTAATCTTATCAGTGGTTTTCAACGCCTCACAAATGCCGACAGCAACGGCTTCTTCGCCTGAATACATATGGGTCAGGCCCGGCATTTTGGCCGAGAGGTAGAGCTGGTTTGCGTTGTCTTCAAAGCTGCGGATACGGACCATCTGGCGGTACATGCGCAGGTAGTCCTCGGAATTTGTCTTGGTCTTGGCCATTGCGGGCTCCCCCTTGCCGGATCGGCGACGTGATAAAGCGTGTGTGCGGGCCGCCGCTTTTGCGCAGCGGCCCGACGGCTGTGTTTAGTAGCGGTTCGCGATTGGCAGCTCTTCGGCAGGGAAGAGGCTGATCACCTCGCAACCGTTCTCGGTGACAACCACCTCTTCCTCGATCCGCGCAGCGGAATAGCCGTCAGTCGCAGGGCAGTAGGTTTCCAGCGCAAAGACCATGCCGGTCTTGATCTCCATCGGGTGATCCATTGACACGGCGCGGCTGATGATGGGCCGTTCATGCAGAGCAAGCCCAAGCCCGTGACCGAATTGCAGACCAAAGGCCTGATCTTCGCTTGCGAAACCCAGCTCTTGGGCCGTTGGCCAGACCTCGGCCACCTTATCGGTGGACACACCCGGTTTGATCATCGCGATGGACGCGTCGATCCATTCGCGCGCCTTGGTGTAGGCGTCATTCTGCGACGGGGTCGCGCGGCCCACGTTGAAGGTGCGGTAGTAACAGGTGCGATAGCCCTGATAGGATTGCAGGATATCAAAGAAGGCCTGATCGCCCGGCCGGATCAAACGGTCGGTAAAGTTATGCGGATGCGGGTTGCAGCGTTCGCCGGAAATGGCGTTGATCGCCTCGACATCGTCTGACCCCATCTCATAGAGCATCTTGTTGGATAGCGCGACGATATCGTTTTCGCGCACGCCCGGTTTCAGCTCTTCATAGATCATGTGATAGACGCCATCGACCATCGCGGCGGCTTGGGTCAAAAGCTGGATTTCATCGGTGTTCTTGATTTCACGCGCCGCCAGCATGATTTGCTGACCATCGACGACATTCAGGCCTTCTTCTTGCAGGGCGTGGAACATCGCCGTTTCCGCGTAATCGACACCCACGGGCATATCAGCCATCCCCGCATCGCGGATCAATCCGGCGATCTGTTTGGCGTATTTTTTCATCAGGCCGAATTCCGGCGGGATCGTGCCGCGCATGCCGACAACACCAGCAAGGCAGTGGCTGGGCTCAAGCCAGTCGGAATGCCGCTTGTGGTGTTCGGCGGCTGATCCGAAATCCCAGACATAGGGGCTGTCGTCGCCTGTCAGCAGACAGAAGCGACACATCTTGTCGCGTTCCCACTCGCCGATCTTGGTGGCCGACACATACCGGATGTTGTTTACATCGAACAAAAGCAGCGTGCCAGCGTTCGAGTTTTGCAAAGACTGGCGCGTGCGCGCAAGACGGTAGCGGCGCAGGCGGTCGTGGTCGATGCGGCGTTCGAAATCCACCGACATGTGGCCATGGGCCGGCAGCTTGTCGCGCCATTCCCAGTTGGGTTCCAGGTCCATGGGGGTGAGCAGGTTTGGCATAAGGGCATTGCCCGGACGTTCTGACATGGGGGTCTCCTTCGGGGCGCATGGCCCCGTCTGATTTTTGAAATTTGAAAGGGTGGTGCGTTACTGGATGCACCAGCCGCCATCGATGTGGATCATCTGGCCGGTCATGTAATCGCTGTCGTCTGACGCGAGGAAAGAGGCAGTGCCGACAATGTCCTTGGGGTAGGACACGCGCTTGATCTGCAAGGCATCGCGCACGATGTCGTCGTAGGCCTGACCTTCTTTTTCCTTAAAGCCGATATCGACCAGATCCTTGTCGAGCTGTTCCCAAAGCGGGGTCACGACAACGCCGGGGGCATAGCCGTTGACGGTGATGTTGTGCTCGGCCAGACCGATCGCACCGCAGTGGGTCAGGGCAAGGCACCCATACTTGGATGTGCAATAGACCGTCACGTCGACCAGCGGTTTGCGCGACGCGATCGAGCCTACGTTGATCAGCTTATAGGGGTGATCTTCCATCGGACCTTGGGCAATCATCTGACGGGCGGTTTCCTGCATGCCCAGCCACATGGCCTTGGTATTGACGTTCATGATCATGTCCCAGTTGTCTTCATCAATATCCATGAAGAAACGGGGCTTGTTCAGGCCAGCGTTGAAGACACCGACGTTGATGGACCCGAACGCCGCGACCGTGGCGGCGACTGCGGCGGCGTTGTCTTCGCGCTTGGTCACGTCCATTTTCACAGCGACGGCTTTGCCGTTGCCTTCGGCGTTAATGGCATCGGCCACAACCTGTGCCTGATCTGCGTCCAGATCGCCGATGCAGACATTGGCACCTTGGGCGGCAAAGGCCTTGGCGTTGGCTTCCCCCATGCCGCGTGCGGCACCGGTGATCAAAATATTCTTACCTTTCAGGCGATTGGGGTCCATAGTTCTCTCCTCCTGTTATCACGTAAACCCGTGCGTTAGATGATGGCGTCGGCTCTCCCTTGTGCGCGACGCAATGCTTCTTTGGGGCTGACAATTCCACGCAGCATGTCGTGGAATTCTTCACCGCAAATCTGGATAATCTGGTTGATTTCGGGGATCGGCGGGCGCGGCCAGAATTGCAGTTCGTCACGCCATGACATGGCATCAACGGCTTCAAAAATGGGCGACATGCGCCGCACGTCGGGGTCGGCCGCAACGGAATAGCGCGGGTTCGTCCGGCTACCGTTCTGCACATAAAGTTTCTGCGCTTCGGGCGACGTGAACACCTTAAGGGCCGCGACAGCATCGGCGATGCGCTCGGGCGGCAGGTTCGCAGGAATACCCATCATATAGCCGCCGACAGGGGCCACAGGGGTTGCGTTTGGTCCGGCAGGATGCGGTAAATAGCCCGTTTGCGATTGCGCGGGCGATGAATCGTCCAGCTCAAAATAGGGAGCCAGAAGCGTGTAACCGTACGCCATGGCAATACGACCGCTGGCATAAGGGCGGATCCGTTCGTACCAAGACATCGAAAGAATCTCAGGCGGAGAGTATTTCAAAAGCTCCAACAGGAATTCGGCTGCCTTGAGCCCCGCATCGGTATCAATCGTGATGCGGTACGCCCCTTTCGCAAGATGTGACGTCTCAAACCCGCCTGCAATTTTAGGAAGATCAAGAATAGGTTGACCAAAATCAGCCAAAGTCATCAGAACCGTGTGACCCAAGGCTGTGCCGCGTGCCGCGTTCCATGCAATGCCGTACTGACCACGCTGTGGGTCGTGCAGGGCCGCTGCCGCAGTCAGCAATTCATCGGTTGTCCGGGGTGGGATCAGCCCGTTCTCTGCAAACAGGTCTTTGCGATAGAAAAGCAATTCTGGTGTCGTCTGGGCCGGAACACCGTAAAGCTTGCCGCCCCAATACGCGGCCTGCCAGCCAGCCGTATGAAAATCTGCCGGATCTAACTGTGCAAGGTCCATGGCCTCTTCAAGCGGCATCAGAATGCCGTTGTCCGCAAATTCACCTACCCATGGAAGATCGACCGCAATGATATCGTAGCGGCTTGCCTTGCGCTCTGCGTTGATCTTGGCCTCAGAGCGGAGGCGATCAATGGAAAAGGCACGCTGGTGAATTTGCGCGCCAAGTGTTTGTTCAAACTGCCGTTTAAGGTTGTCCATCACCATGAATGTGGGGTCGCCATGCACCAGCACCCGCAACCCGCCCGCAAGCTTGAGCGGCACAGGCAATACCTGCAGCGGCGGAATGGATTTGACGTTCATATAAGTGCCGCCGAAATAGTAATCGGCGTTGGTTTGGGGCGCAGATGCGGCGCCGAAATGCTTGGCTGACAGCCGCTCCAGCCGGTTGGATAACTGCATCCAGTATTCCAAAAGCGTCTCGCTGGGGTGCATTGAATAGCTTTTGCCCGTGCGGGTGCGGGGACGCTTTTCAATCAGTCCTGCATCGAACATTTCCTGCAAGCGGCGGCTGGCGGTGGCATAGGGTGCGCGACTTGCGCCGATCAGGGACGTGGCCGTGACGACCTTTCCCTCGATATGCCCGCGCATCAGTGCCGCGATAATCCGGATATTGGGATTGGGTGAAGAGAGATGGCCAAAATCTTCAAGCTCGTCGCCCAGATCCTCGGCAAAGGCAATTGCGCGAAGCATGGCGGTCTTTGCCTCTGGGGCAGCAAACCTTCTCATGTTATCTCCGGTCATTGCGTTCATTGCGCTTGAATGCCCCTTTCCGGGCGCTACAACAGGACCCTGACGTCGCGGGAGTGCTGTCTTACGGGCTAATTTGTTCGTTTTGGATATTTTGTCGGCTGACATTTTCCACGTCCGATCACTATCATTGTTGAGGGAGTTGAATCGTATCACAAAAATATCCAAAACGGATATAATGATATTCATAATGGATATTAATGGTGAGGTTTGCCGTTGCGTCGGCGCGCATCCTTGTCTGCATCACTTGTTCACGAGAGCAGTGCGATTCCCCGCCGGAGGAGTGGGGCGATAAAGAACATCAGACGATTTCAGGGAGGAAACGTAACATGACAATCCGAACAACTTTGACTGCAACCGTTGCAACAGCCGCAATCGCGACTGCTGGAGCGGCCTTCGCAGACGGCCACAGCCCAATGCGCATCGGCATCACACAGAACAACGTGGGCGTTGACAGCTACCAGACAACATACGAGCAAGCGTTCATCGCAGCCGCCGAGGCAAACGATAACGTAGAAGTCGTCGTGCTTGACGCCGGCGGCGACGTTGCCCGCCAGATCGCCCAGATGGAAGACCTGATCCAGCAGGAAGTTGATGCCATCATCATCTGGCCAACCAACGGTGAGGCCGTCATTCCAGCCGTGCGCAAAGCTGCACAGGCGGATATTCCCGTCGTTGTGACCAACTCCAACATTGCCGAAGCAGGTTTCGACTTTGTCGCGTCCTTCTCTGGCCCGGACAACATCACACAAGGATCGCGCTCAGCCGAGATCATGTGCGACCGGTTCAAGGCGCTGGGCATCGAGAACGAAGCGCAGGTTGTGCAGATTTCCGGCCAACCCGGTTACACCACCGCGATTGAGCGCGCCAAAGGCTTTGAAGACCGTCTGCCCGAGGTTTGCCCGAACGTGACATTGCTTGAGACACAGCCGGGTGACTGGAACCGCGAGAAATCGCAGCAGGTGATGGAGGCTTTCCTTGTCAAATACGATGACATTGATGGTGTCTACGCTGGTGACGACAACATGGGTGTTGGCGCATTGAACGCGGCGAATGCTGCGGGCCGGACCGAGGGGATAACCTTCGTCGGTGCGACAAACTTTGCGGTCGGTTACGAGGCCATGGAGCGTGGCGAGTACTGGGGTTCGATCTATCAGTCGCCAGTCGACGATGCAGAAGCTGCGCTAAAAACAGCGATTGACTTGCTGAATGGTGAAGAGCTGCCGTTCCTGAACTACTTCGACACACCGAAGATCACACAGGACAACATGAGCGAGTTTACGAAGCCAGTCTTCTAGAGACCCCTCCCGACGGGGGCGGGGGGCTTCGGCCTCCCGTCTTCGCCTCATAAGAAAATCGATGAAAAGGGGGGTAGGATGGCCCGGATATCTGGTCGTTCCTGTATCGTCACCGGTGCCGCACAAGGTATTGGTCGCGCGATAGGTGAGGCACTTGTTCAAGAAGGTGCCGATGTATGTTTTGCGGATATCAACGCAGATAAAGTTGCAGAGATAGCGGAACAAAACCGAGCCACGGCATCTGGTCTTGGCGCCAAAGTGACGCACGCGAAGGTCGATGTGACAGACCGCGACGCCGTCAAAGAGATGATTGCCAAGACAGTTTCCGCGTTCGGAAAACTCGACGTGATGTTCAACAACGCGGGTGTGAACAAGCCGATGAATTTTCTGGATGTGACAGAAGACAACTGGAACTTTATCATGGGCGTCAACGGGTTGGGGTGCATGATCGGGATGCAGGAAGCCGCCAATCAAATGATTGCACAAGGCACCGGCGGCAAGATTGTCAACACCGCGTCAATTGCCAGCAGGCAAGGGTTTGATAACGTGGCACCTTATTGTGCAAGCAAATTTGCGGTCGTGTCATTGACACAGTCGGGCGCCCGCGATCTTGCCAAACACAATATCACCGTCAATGGTTTCGCACCCGGTGTAGTGGCCACTGAAATGTGGGAGCAGGTCGACAAAGACCTGATGGATATCGGTGCCGCCGAGCGCCCCGGTCAGGCGATGGAAGAGTTTTCATCCGAAATCCTGCGCGGCCGCGTGGCAACGCCTGCCGATATCACCGGCACGACAAATTATCTGGCCGCGCCAGATAGCGACTATATGACCGGCCAGATCGTTATGATCGACGGGGGCATGGTACTCGTCTGATCCGGATATGGGTCAGCAAGCCACAGATGTGGTTTCAGGGAGGAAGAAATGGCAACACTGTCGAAACAAGATATTGGTAAGATACTGGCGCGGCAGGGTATTTTGATTGCCTTCGCGTTCTTTATCATTGGTTTTACACTGGCCAACGGACGTTTTCTAAGCCCTGACAATGTGATGGGCGTCATCCGCTCTTCGGCAATTCTGGGTGTGATGGCTTTGGGCGTGACCTTTGTCGTCATCAGCGGCAATCTTGACCTCTCTGTCGGATCAATGATGTCGTTTTCAACCATCGTGGTGCTTGATCTGCATGACAAAATAGGCCCCGCGCTGGCGATCCCTGCAATGTTTGCCATGACGCTCTGTCTGGGGGCGTTCATCGGCTTTCTGGTCGGGTATCTGAAACTGAATTCTCTGATCGTCACCTTGGGCATGTTATCGGCAATTCATGGTCTGACGCTCACTTACTCGGGCGGTCAGAACATGGATATCGCCGATAAGGACGGGACCTGGTTCGATGTCTTCGGACAAGGCACTGCGCTCGGTATTCCTGTGCCGATCCTGATATTTCTCGCGCTTGCAGCACTGCTTGGCATTGTCCTTGCAAAAACACCGTTTGGCCGGAAGGTCTACGCTGTGGGCGGCAACGGCACGGCGGCGACGTTCTCGGGGATCAAGCGCGCGCGGACCGTATTCTTATGTTACTTGATGTCGGCGGGATGCGTCGCGACCGCGGGCCTTATTCAGGCCAGCCGGTCAATGGGGTCGCAAAACACCGTGGGGCAGGGGCTTGAGCTGGAAGTTCTGGCCGCCGTGATCCTTGGCGGTGCGTCACTGCTGGGCGGGTCGGGGACGATTTTTAAAACCGTCATCGGCGTGCTGATCCTTGGATTTATCCAAAACGGACTGCTTTTGGTGGGTCTGCAATTCTACGTCCAGTTTGTTGTGACCTGGATCATCATCATCCTTGCTGTCTGGCTCGATATCGCAGCCAAGCGCGGCAAGCTTTGGTCGAACATCGCTTAGGGGGCGGGGATATGCAGGCGGGAAAAATGACACCGTTCATCAAGACTGGCGCGATCTGGGCTTTTGTTGTGCTTGAGCTGATCTTTTTCAGCGTCGCGGGCGAGTTTCTGTCCCTGTCAGACAAGGCGTTCATGGATCTGGACAACATGCTGTTGTTGCTCAAACAGTCGGCACCCATCGGGATCATCGCGATGGGCATGACGATCATCATGATCAATGGCAACATTGACCTCAGCGTCGGTGCCATCTTTGCGCTGGCCGCTGTGATTTTGCTGGATAGCATGTCTTGGGCGATTTTTGCAGGTCTTGGCGATTGGGTCATCCCGGTGTCTTGGGCGCTGGCGCTGCTGACCGGTGTGGTCTTGGGCGCGGTCAACGGATTGATTGTGTGGAAAACTGGCGTTGATGCGTTCATCGTCACCTTGGGCTCCATGCTGGGCTTTCGCGGGTTGGTGTTCATGTACAACGGCGAAAACCCCACGTCCGAGCTGAACTGGACCCTCGTGGACTTTGCCGAAGCGCAGTTCCTGGGCCTGCACACGGCCACATGGTTCCTTGCGGCTGTGACACTCGTGATCTGGTATGTGATGACCAAGACAGTGCATGGCCGCAACGCCTATGCCATTGGCAACAACCGCGAAGCAGCGGTAAACGCCGGTATCCGTGTGGGGCCGCATATGATGATCAACTTTATGATTATCGGTTTTCTGGCCGCTCTCTCGGCCGTGGTGTTTTATTCGGAATCCGGTTCGGTCAACCCCAACGACGGCCAGCTTTATGAGCTTTGGGTGATTACGGCGGTGGTGCTTGGCGGCACCAAACTGACCGGCGGGGCGGGGTCCATCGTGGGAACTTTGGGCGGTGTTCTGGCAATCCAGCTGTTGCGCAAAGGGTTGGGCCACATTGGCGCCGATACCGAAACCGTGAACCTTGTGATCGGCCTGATCCTGATCGCGGTGCTGTTTCTTGACCGCCAGCTGAACCTGAAGGGCAAAGAGGAGTTGAAGACATGACCGACCAGACCCCCGCCTTGCGGCTTGAAGGCATTGTCAAAGCCTTCCCCGGTGTCCGTGCGCTCGACAATGTGTCCTTTGCGGTCATGCCGGGTGAGGTGCACGCGCTGATGGGCGAGAACGGTGCAGGCAAATCAACCTTGATGAAGGTGCTGGGTGGCATCCACCAGCCCAACGAAGGTCAGATTATCGTCGGTGAAGTGCCAACGGTCATGACCTCGCCGTTGCAGGCGAAATCCAAAGGGATTGTCTTTATCCATCAGGAACTGAGCCTTGCCGAAGAACTGAGCGTGGCCGAGAATATCTATTTGGGTGAATTGCCGCTGAAATCATTTGGCCGTGTGGATTGGGCCAAGCTTTATGCGCAAACCAACGCGATCCTTGAGAAGCTGAAGGTCGGCTTTAACGCCAAGACACGTGTTGGCGATCTGTCTATTGCCAACCAGCAGATGGTCGAGATTGCCCGCGCGCTGACCGTGGAGGCCAAGGCCGTAATCTTTGACGAACCGACCGCGTCGCTCACGGATGCCGAAAAAGTGGTCCTGTTTGACGTCATCGCCGACCTGAAATCGCAAGGCGTCGGGATCATCTATATCTCGCACCGTATGGAAGAGATATTCAAGATCACAGACCGTATTTCTGTCCTGCGCGACGGACAGTACCAAGGCACGGTCGTCACGGCAGAGACGGATGAGGAAGGCGTCACGCAGATGATGATCGGGCGCAAGCTTGACCTCAGCCGTGCGGCCGTCACCCATGAGTTGGGTGACATAGCACTTGAGGTGCGTGATCTGTCCTGTGGAAAGCTCTTTGAAAACGTAAGCTTTCAGGTGCGCAGGGGTGAGGTTCTGGGCTTCTACGGTCTGGTGGGGGCAGGCCGCACAGAGATTGCCGAGACGCTGTTTGGTCTGCGCAATCCTAGCGGCGGGACCATTCATCTGGATGGAAACGAGATCCGGATCAACTCGCCCGCTGATGCCATCGCGATGGGGATCTCGCTTGTGCCCGAGGACCGCAAGGGGCAGGGCCTTGTGCTGGGTATGAACTGTCGTGACAACATGACATTGCCACAGGTCAGTGATCTGACAGCAGGCCCTTTTGTAGCCGAAGGTGCCGAAATCGCGATTTTTGATCAATACCGCGATAAACTTGATATTCGCACGCCCGGTTGGAAACAGACGGTGGGAAATCTCTCAGGCGGCAACCAGCAAAAGATCGTCATCGGCAAATGGCTTTCGATGCACCCGAACGTGCTGATCGTCGATGAACCGACGCGCGGCATTGACGTAGGCTCGAAGTCCGAAATTCACAATCTGATCCGTGAATTGGCCGCACAGGGCTATGCCGTGATCGTCATCAGTTCCGAAATGCCCGAGGTGCTGCATGTCAGCGACCGGATTGTCGCGATGTACAGCGGCAAGGTGATGCGGACCTTCACCAGTGAAGAAGTGACCGAGGACAACCTGATCCAAGCCATTTCAGGTATCACCCCCGCGAACAAAGTGGCCTGATACGCGGGTCGTCACGCTTATCCATCACGGACCGGAGGTGGCTGTCACGTGTACGCCTCACAAAAACCCCGCACATCGGCACGCTTGTCCGTTTTGCGATCCGTTGCTAGTCTGTATTTATGGCCGTTAAACCTGATCCTGTTTTTACCAAGTTGACCAAAGTGCTTTCGGCGCTGAAGGAGACGACCGTTGCAGAAAAGACCGGAGACGAAGCGGCAAGCGAATTGAAAGAAGACTTCCGGCGCGAGAATGACGGCGCCCCTCTAACAGACAGTCAGCGCCAAGCGGTGCGCCGGACCAAGGTCAGGGTCGAGCGGGAAAGCAAGCGCAAGAAACATGTCAGGCGCTGCGTTGCCTGCGGGGCGCAATTGCCGGTCAATGCGCGTGCTGACGCGAAAACATGCAGTGACGCATGCCGGCAGAAGCTGGCGCGCAACCGCTAGATTTCTGACCTACCAGTCGCAGTCAGCGTAACCGCTGCTCAGGCAGTCATGCGCCATCAGTTGCGCAAGAGAAATATCTTCAACTGTCATGCTCTGCGCCACCGACGCGCGCAAGATATCGCCACCTTCGAACCCGTTCACATCACCAATGGCGTACCACATATAGGCTTTGACATCATTTTGTGGGACGCCCTCGCCATTTTTGTGCATGACGCCAAGGGTTGATTGGGCAAATGGATCGCCCTGTTTGGCCGCCATGGCGTACCACATAATCGCCTGCGTCAGATCCTGCGGCACACCTTCACCGTTGCGGTACATCACACCAAGATTGAATTGTGCCGTGACGTTTCCCTGTTCGGCAGCCTTGAGATACCACCGCACGGCCTGCGCATCGTCTCGGGGAACGCCTTGGCCATTGTCGTACATATGGCCCAGATTGGTCTGTGCTGCTGCATCGCCTTGCTTGGCGGCAAGTCGGTACCATTTTGCGGCTTCGGCATAGTCCCCGAAACCGTCCTCATAGGTCATGCCGACGTTATAGAGTGCGAGAACATCGCCACTTTGGGCCAGCGGAAGGAGTTCTGCGAGTGCAATGTCATAATTGCCCGCATCAAAGGCCGTCATTGCCCGATCCAAGCTCTGCGCCATTGCGACAGACCCTGATGACAAAGCGAAAACCGAAACACAAACGGCAGAACGTAGAAAAAACATGTAACAACCATATACTAAACAGACTTACAGTGGACCGGATCGGCCAAAAGGTCAAACCGAAGCGCAGGCGCCGGATCGTTGACAACGAGGTCTTGCGGCGCCCAGCTGTTGGTCGTGGATGATGGCGAAGGCATGACGGACGCCATCACCTTGATCCGCCACTACAATCCAGCGATGCATATGGTCCGTTGGCGCACACGAGATCCGCTTGGGCTATCTCGTTGGTATGCGACGACGCGAAGCCGTTGTCGCTATCCGGGATGTGGTTGCGCGGTGGCGGGATCGTGGTGTTGTTTGCTGGGAACGGTGTGTCAAAGTGGTGTCCTGCGCGGCGTTGAGGCGGGTTTGCGTGTCCGGTCATTGCAAGCTGGTTCGAGGTAATCTGTGTTCATTCGCAAATACTGTGGATTTGACCCTGCCGATAGATGAAAATGACTAGGGCCAAAGAACGCGATGATGGCAAGCCGAACGGATTTTGATTGCAGGTCGTTACACTTGAATGACACCAGCTCGGACCATTAGGTCGGGCTCGGCGGACGCTTGCTGACAAGGAAGGTCTCGGGAATTTCCATGCGCATTTGTCCTCTCTACTTGGTTACTGCAATGTGAATTACGGGTGCTCAGTTGTTGCGCCTGCTGATCTCCCACCCGTCGGCAACCAAGTCTGATATAGCGTTACGATTACCGGTATAGGTGTACACGCTTTGGGCATTCGGGTACCCGATGATTGAACGCTGGGATCGATATTGCTGGCAAGCCGTTTGCACTACGCTTTCGCAGTCTCTGGCAGTTCCCACATTACTATAATAAATAGATACTTCGCTGGGTGAGGGACCTTCGTTCAAACCAATGCGGTATGCCCCGAATTTGAATAGAATTGCCTCCGCTTCGTGCGAAGTATTTCCGACAAGCCCCATCATTTTGCGCCCATCCACCCACATATGAAATTCGCCGGTCCCATCGTTGTTCCAATTGGCAAGCGTCACGATCTCCAGCCAACGGCCAGTAAAACTCCCTATAGGTCCAAGGATCATGCTGACATCATCCCCTTCGCATGCAGAGTTCCCCTGTCCACTTGCATCAATCATGTCGACGCAGCGCCAAGGCTCGTTCATGACATGATTGAACTTCAATGAAACAACACCGTTGTCCCTCCTGATGCCCAGTGTGTGAAGAGACCCACGGGTACCGTTGCCAATCACTTCTTTCCAATTGAGTAGAGAAAGCTGATCTCGAGACGTTGTACCTTGCGGGATGTAAATGGCAGCATGCGTCCAGTAGTCTCGATCCAAACGTTGCGAACCCGCAATCGTTTCGCTGAACTCAACCCTTTGACCATAGCCTGGTCTGCCATTTCGCTGCCAATCACCCGGATGACCGCCATCAGACAAGGAAAGCGAAATACGTCCGGCAGTCCGCCCATCAAGTTCAACTAAATCGAACGCATTCTCAGAATTGACATTGCGGTCGTTCGGTTCATATCGCCCCGCTGCATCAGCAATCAAAATGCTGTTGTAGCTGTTTTCGTTCGCCATACAGCCACCCAAGAGGAGTGCAAAACCGAACAAAATAAATTTTGGCGCAAGTCGAAAGGGAAGAGGCATCCACACGCTTTAATTTTCCAGTCTGCCATGTTGATTGTTAACCAGCCGCAACTCAAGATCGGTCGCGACTGGCGGAAGTGAACTGTGCCAAGATGGGCAGTTAGTTGATCTCATAAACAAAGCTGGCACCGTTCCGGCGATCTCGTGTCACGGTCGCAGTCGATCCTTCGACAACCCAAACTTGGCAATCTAATTCCAGAACGCGTGATCCAATGGCACCGCGACGACAGGCAGCCCCGTTTTCCCAAGTCCAATTTCCCGTAATTCCTCGCCCGTCCCACGGACCGGACAACGTACCGTTGTCGTTGAAGGCAAATGTGTTGCCCTGGAAGGTCAGCGTTTTGCCGACGACGGCTTCGCGGAACTGCGCTTCGGTTGTGATGGCCTGCGAGGCATCCGCCCCCGGCATCGCGGCATCGGCCATGTCATCGGTTGCTGTCATGTAGCCGGCAAGTGTTGCCAGAAGTGCAGAGATATAGATCAGTTTCATCGGACGTTTCTTTCGTTGTTGCAGTGAGAGAGCGACGTCCGAAAGAGATACGAGCAGAAAAATAGCTGGCAACGCCAATTGTATGACGCAGCCAGCCAGACCAGAATAGATCGATCAAGAATAACTACTTTTACTCACAAACCTTCGGAAGAAGCTTCCCTATCAAGAATAGACGTCCAGCAATCTGTTTGGGAACCTATCGAATCCGATAGGTTTAAAGTGGCAATTGACCTGAGCGTATCGCCAAAGCAACGACCTCTTCCCGCGTCGCAGCACCAAGTTTGCGACGTGCAGACGCCAAGTGTATCCGCACCGTGACCTCTGCAATGTTCATTTTCCATGCAATGGCATCGTTGCGAAGTCCGGACGCAAGGAAACTGAGCACGTCGATTTCGCGTGGAGAAAGCAAGTTGGCAGGAAGAATGGTGGCACCGGGGCTATCGAATGAACGCGGTGCACTTACGGCGGCGCTGATGACCGCGCAAATGAGCCGATGCTGCGTATCTATTTTTTGTTCGCCATCAGCACGTGAAACCAACACACCCTTAAAGCTTAGTTGGCCAGCCACCTCAAAAATTTGGGCATCGAGTGACCCGTATTCCCAGCTGATAAGCTGGTCGATAAAACTCTTCCTCTGAGTACTGATTTCGCCGTCACCTAAGATTTTCCCTTCTGACACTTGCACCTCGGTCTGCCCGTTGAACGCCGCTAGAAGCACCGGGTCGAGCGCCATAAAATCCTGTTCAAGATAGTCTGCAAGCCACAACGGGTTCATCGAGCTACGGAACCACAGTGGTTGCATCGATTGACGGTCAAACTCCATGATGTTGAGAGCATTAAATCCATTTGCCTCCATCAGAGCGACGGAGCTCAGCCACGCTTGATCCGATAAGAGTTCACCCTCCAGAATATCCGCTGCATCAATCAGGCTGTTCATTGTGGTGGCGGAGTCACGGGACATCGTCGTTCAGAGCTCGTTTTTGGCAGAATGTGTCAAAGTAAAGCAGGCACTTCCCAGACAACCAAGCAGTCGCCGGTCAGTCCGACGTATTTTTTCGAAACTGTTGCATTGAGAATAATCTATCGGTGTTGGCTCATTCCCCTTAATAATTATAAGCCGACGGGTCATTACCAATAGCCAACGGCCGGGTTCTGGTGCCCGACCGGTTTGATGGTGGGGGCTGTCA
>NZ_LJAL01000019.1 GCF_001419985.1 Loktanella sp. 5RATIMAR09
TGCCAGGCCGCAGACGTTACCCGGCACCACTGTTTTCCATACCGCGTTTCAATCACCACGGTAGTAATTGCAGGGTTCCCGGGCATTAGAACGATGGAGTCCCGAAATAACGACATCGTCGAGTGAAACAGGCCTCTGGCGAATTTCTGTCCACCAGAGGCATGTTTCTAAGCTTCTGGCGCCTACTCAGTTGCTGGCGCGGTCTGTTCGATCGCAGGGATCACCTCATCGGCGGCCCCGCCGCCGAACCAATCATACCCGTAGCCCAGAGCGGCGATCACGACGATCGCGGCCACTGCGGCTCCGCCCCAGACCCACCAGTTGGTCGCCTTGGGCGCATGCATGTTCTCTTCCATCTCATCAATCCTTTGATTGAATGCGAAAAACCTGACCGAGAAGGGTTACTCGGCCGGCTCCTCGATCATTCCGGTTTCGAGAGCGGCAGCGAGTTCCGTTTCGTCCACGAAAGTGTCACCGCTGGTGTCGACTGCGCCGAAGGCTTCTTCGGTCAGGTCGGGATACATCACCGCCATTTCGGTGAAGGAAATCAGGCTGTTGCCATCGGTATCGACGTCCGAAACCGTGAGGGCGAAGGCCGGAGCCGCGATCAGAGCGGCCATCATAGTACCAACTGCTGCACGACGCATATTCGTTTTCTCCTGAAAACTTCGAAGGACCAATTCCCTCGAGTACAACTGAAATCAGCATTCCCTTGCCGGCATTCAAGTGCTCCATGAGGCGGCCGATAAAATACCCTGCACCCTTTGCCGTCGCTAGGCTGAAGTCACCTCACCCCTTGTTTTGAGGAGGATTGAAGCAATAACGACTGCCGCTTTTTGCAAGCCATGTGCGGCTCTCAAATGTAGTGACTCGGACTGGGGGAGAGGTTCAGAAGGTCCATTGAGAAGGTTCCAAAGCATAACTATGGTCCTCTCCTTCTTGGATGGAAAATCGCTTGGTACGTCCATTATGGAGAAAACTCCGGATCGCAGAAATAGGCCTGCCGCTCAACCGGCATCCACCGATTGTGGCAGTTGTCAGAAGCGAACAATGGCTCCGCTGAGAACGTTCAAAGTGTCGGAGCAGCGCTCTCACTCGCAAAAGTTTTCGACCACTTGAAATCGAGTGTCATCGCTCCCTATTTCCACTATGGAGGCCACCGAATTGCATATCCCATGCGCTCGCCAACCTTGCATCTAAAGACGGTCCGCTCATGGAATATCTTCAGCTTATCCTTGGGTTGGCCCTTTTGGTTGCCGGTGGCGAGGCACTGGTGCGAGGAGCCGTGTCCGCCGCGACCCGGTTCGGCGTATCCCCATTGTTGATTGGCCTGACGCTTGTCGGTTTTGGCACCTCTACACCAGAACTGGTGACAAGCCTTCAGGCTGCTTTGGGCGGCTTTCCCGGTATCGCGGTCGGAAACGTGATCGGCTCTAACATCGCGAACATCCTGCTGATCGTCGGGGTTGCGGCGGTCATCATGCCCATGACGGTCGATGCCCAGGCTTTTCGCCGCGATGGGGCCGCACTTGCCATCGCAACCGCACTGGCCGTCGCTGTGATCTTACTTGGAACGCTTGAGCGCTGGATGGGTGGCGTTCTGGTAATGGCTTTGCTTGCCTACATCTGGGTCGCTTACAAGACCGATGGCGTTGCATTACCATCTTCGGAAGTGCCGGGGGTGGCTCCTGCCTACGGTTTCGTTTGGGTGGCACTTGGTCTGGCAGTCGGCGGCATTGCCCTGACGATCTTCGGCGCGCGACTGACCGTCGATGCCGCAGTCACTCTCGCACTCCTTTGGGGGATGAGCGAGACCGTTGTCGGGCTGACGGTTGTCGCGGTCGGCACGTCACTGCCCGAACTTGTGACATCCGTCATGGCAGCACTGCGGCGCGAATCCGGCATCGCCTTCGGCAACGTGATCGGATCGAACATTTACAATATCCTCGGTATTCTGGGCGTCACCGCGCTTGTTCAGCCAATCCCCATTCCGCCGCAGATCGCGCAACTCGATGTCTGGGTCATGACGGCAGCAACTATCCTGCTGATCATGGCCGTCGTTGCCTGGCAACGGATAGGGCGCGGGGTCGGTCTCGCTTTCCTCGGAGCTTATGCGGCCTATACAGCGTGGCTGGTTGCCGGTGTTTAATCGTCACCTCATCCCCTTTCCGGGCAAGGACAGACCGCTTTGCGGCTCCCCGGTCAGACTTTTCGGCGGCGTTCTGAACGGTCTTAACGTCTCGCTGTTGGCTGCAATCGTTCTGACTTTCGCCTTTGGTGGTGCCGCCTATGCCGAAGACGAAGGCAGGTTGGCTGATGTCAGAGCACTTGGCGACTGCGAGGGTTGCGTCTTCGATGGCCATGACTTTTCGGGCCAGAGGCTGATGGGCGTCAATCTGTCATCTGCTCAGCTCAGCAGCATCATGTTCGATGGTGCAGTCATGAACATCGCAATCTTCGATGGCGCAGTTCTGCGCGATGTCAGCTTTGCTGGCGCAAACCTCAAAGGTGCCAGCTTTGTTGGCGCGCAGCTTGAGAACGTCATCTTCGATGATGCGAATCTGACCGGGGCCGTGTTTGAAGGTGCTTTGCTGGATCGCACCGATCTTCAATCGGCACTGCTTTGTAACACCCAGACACCCGGCGACTTGATGGACCGTTCGGATTGCGAATGAATAGGAAGGACGTGCATCTGCCCCATGATGACCTAACAGTCGACAGGAAACTGTCGGTTGTTCTGCGCGACCTCCGGGACAGTCCCTTGGAATGCGTTTCGCTCAATCTCCTGATCACGTCGCTTGGATATCGCAGTTTCGTGCCGCTGCTAGTCATATTCGCGCTCCCGAACCTGTTCCTTTTTGTGCCAGGCTCGTCCGTCATCACCGGACCGCCCCTGATCTTTGTCGCAATGCAGCTCGTTCTCGGTCGCACCGCCGTATGGCTCCCGGATTTTCTCGGCAAAAGATCAATCGAACATCAGGCCTTCGCGAGAATCCTGACACGCGCCTTGCCGTGGATCGAATGGGTTGAGCGGCTCGTCCACCCCCGATACTGGATTCTGTCGCGTAGAGCAGCGGATCTGACCGTCGGACTTGCCTGCCTTGTGATGTCGGTGTTCATGTTCCTGCCAATACCGTTCGGCAATACGGTACCGGCCCTGTCGGTCATCATGATGGCACTCAGCCTCAGCGAGCGCGATGGGCTGTGGCTTCTTGGCGGGTTCGCCCTCAGTTTCGCCTCGTTCGCTTTCGTGGCAGGCCTTTTCGCTGCCGGGGCCTTTGCCATGATGCGCTTTTTCTAAGCCGGGTGTTCGTTGCTTCAAGGCATCGCCTGAGGCTCCGAATCTTCTGTTCTCCCTATTGAAACGCATGGGGTGCAGGGCCATTTCAATATAGCGAGCCGGGCCCCTCTGACGGTGCTGTCAATGTGACAACCCCCGTGATGTCGGATCGCTCCCCTGAAGGGGGGGGGTGGGCCACCGATGCTTGCTAGTCAGACATCCAGGAACCGCTGCTCTCCTTCGCGCTAACGAAGAAGGATTTTAGCGATGGAAAAAACTGTTCCCGGCCATGGCACCGGATCATACGCAAGCAGCCAATATGACATGGGCTTGCGCAGATATCTGAGTGGTGTTTTCGCCTATATGGGCGGTGCGCTAGTGTTGTCTGCACTAGTTGCATTTGCCGTGGCAAACATCGCTCCTGTTACTGCCCTCGTCTTCGGCACACCGCTCAAGTGGGTCGCGATCTTCGCGCCCCTGGCACTGGTGATGTTCGCATCGTTCCGGTTTGATCGTCTGTCGCTTGGCACACTGCACGGCCTCTTCTGGGGCTTTGCGGCGCTCATGGGCGTGTCTCTGGCCAGCGCATTGCTCGTCTTTACCGGCACGAGCATCGTCCAGGCCTTCCTGAGCGCATCTATCGTTTTCCTGACGATGGCGCTCTGGGGCTATACGACAAAGCGCGATCTGTCGGGCTGGGGCAGCTTCCTGATGGTGGGCCTGATCGGTGTGATCGGTGCCTCGATTATCAACCTGTTCCTTGGTTCCGGCACGCTGTCCATGGTCGTCTCGGTCGTCGGTGTGATCGTCTTTACCGGTTTGACGGCGTGGGACATGCAGCGGCTCAAGGGCGAATACCTGGAGCATCGCGGCGCGCAGGGACATGCGGGCCAGGAACACCTCGGAAAACTTCAGGTCATGGGAGCCCTCTCCCTTTACCTCAACCTCATCAACCTGTTTCAGATGCTGCTGAGCCTCTTCGGCCAGCGGCAGGAAGGATAAAGGACCATGCGAACTCAAGAAGCTGTATCAGCCATGCTGTGCCCCGTTTGCCATACCGGTCTGTCGATGTCCGACCGGAGCGGAGTTGAAATCGACTTCTGTCCGTCGTGCCGGGGCGTATGGCTCGACAGGGGCGAACTGGACAAGATCATCGAACGCTCCACCGCGCCGGTAGCGTTGGACAAGGAACCTCAAAGGGGCTCCGATCGGCGCGGAGGGGGCAGCGGGTTTATGGGAATGGCGTCGTCCCTCCTGAAAGGCGACGATGACCGATACGGTGATCGACGCCGGGATGATCGGTATGACGACGATGACCGCTATGACAAACGACGGCGGAAACAATCGATCTTCTCGGAATTTTTTGACTAACCGCCCTATGCACACCGTCTTCGACAGGAGGCGGTGTGCTGCATTGTCGTACACCCACGATAGACTTGAGCAATTAGCTTTTTGAAGGAGAATAGCGATCAAACACTACTATGCGGACGTCAGAGGTTTGGGCAATGTTGCCGTTAGCCGTCATGCTCAGGCTCGTATGGCTGACGCCGGTATATCTCAGGAGAATTTCGAAAGAGTCCTTCTCAACCCAATTCGGCCAGATGTTAAGGACGGGATAGACGTCGTTTGGAGAGAGCGTGATGGCTTGAGAGTTGTCATTCTAACTGATCCAACTCCGAATGTGGGTGCTGTTCTCGTCAAGACCGTCTATAGGATAATACCTCAAGCTAATGCTCTCAAATCAACTCGATAACACAGTGCTTTCATTCCACTGATTGAACCGCGCCGGGTTTGCCGGAGGCTGGTTGCGGTTAGTTACGCGGCCATGGCTTCAGTTTCCAGAGCTGCAAAGAAGTTGGCCTCGGCTTCTGCGGGCGGGATGTTTCCGATCGGTTCGAGGAGGCGACGGCTGTTGAACCAGTCGACGTCAGCGCGCCGTTGGATCAGGATGCCGCCCTCGCCCAGCTGCGGTCCAACTGCGCTTGCAGGTGGGCTTCCTGCCGTGCCGCGAAAACCGTGGTCGGGTCGATCCGATCGTTCGGGTTTATCATCGGTCTCCCTCCTCGCCCGGCCCTTTCCGTTTCCAGAAGACCTGTAGTCCAGCCCTCTCTTACCCTGCCACACCCAGAAACAGCGCCAGCGCCCGATTGACTTCGAGCATAGCAGTATCGTCGAGCTGGCCGAAACCGCCTCCGAGCTTGTTCGTTCGGACCGTCATGGCCTTGTCAATCATGACCTGCGACGTGGCCCGCATTCCGTTTTCCGGCGAGGGTTCGACCGTCAGCCGGATCAGCGGCGCATCGACCAGCGTGGACGTGATCAGAAGAACGGTCGTGGTGGCCGTATCCGGGAACCGGTCGGACTGGATTACAAGCGCGGGACGCGGCTTGCCGTGGTCGCCTGGGAGGGCGACCGTCACCAGCTCCCCACGTCTCACTCCCAGCCGTCCACTTCGACCAGGGCGGCATCCATAAAGTCGTTCAGGCCGTCTTCGCCGTGATCGGCCTGGGCCACAAGCGCTGCCTGACGACGACACTCGGTTTCGAAACCGGGGCGGCGGGTATCCGGCACCCAGATCTGGACGGGACGCAGGCCAGCGGCCCGCAAGGCATCACGGCGCTTCCGGACACGCTGGGAAACAGGAGTTGGCATGGCGGCTCCTTTCTTGTTACATGTGACAAGGTGGGCCATTCGTTTCAACACTGTTGAGGAAAGCATCATGCTATACCCGGCATTTCTTCGTGCTGCGACGAAGCAAATCAACAGCTACGGTTGCTGAATGGAAACGGACCCGGAGACGTTCTACGCGTTGATCGAAGCCCTCGGAGTTGGGCTGTTGATCGGTATTGAACGCGAACGCAGCACACATACGCTAAGCGAGGAAGCGACGTCAGGCGTGCGTACCTTTGCTTTGGCATCGCTGATCGGCGCAATCAGCATGATAGCGGGAGGTGTCCCGCTTCTGATGATCGCCGTCGCAGCCGTTGCGACAATGCGTGTGGTATCCGTCGCTCAGCAAGCCGACCGGAGAATTGGCCTGACAACCAGTCTTGCGTTGGTTTCCGTCGTGCTTCTGGGAGCCATGGCCACGGAAACGGCGTTGCTTGCGGCGGGCGCCGCTGTGGTCATCGCGTCCTTGCTTGCTGCACGCGACTTACTGCGCGGCTTCAGCCGGTCTATTCTGACCGAGGTTGAGCTACGTGACGGCCTCATCCTTGGCGTGTCGATCCTGGTCATCATGCCCGTCCTGCCAAACCTCGAAATCGGTCCCGGCGGAGCCCTTAATCCCCGCGCCCTTTTCATCATCATCGTCATCATCATGTTGATCGGCGCTGCGGGCCATATCGCGACGCGCGTTGTTGGAGCGCGCCTTGGCTTGCCGATCAGCGGGTTTCTGTCCGGCTTTGTCTCAAGCACATCGACAATCGTGGCGCTCGGTCAGCGTTCGGCTGAAAAGCCCGAAGATGCCTGGAGCGCGGCGACTGGTGCAACGCTTTCGTCGGTTTCGTCACTTGTGCAGACCGGCATCATCCTGCTGGCGCTGAGTCCCGCCATGTTCACAGTGGGGCTTCCCTTGCTGGTCGGCGCCGGTCTTGTTGCCGCCCTGCACGGAGTTGCTCTCTTCGTACTGGTGTTGCGCCGCAAAGCGAAGCCTGCGGTGCTTGAATTGCCGTCGCAGGTTTTTTCAGTGAAAGCAGCCATCCAGTTCGCACTGATTGTTGCAACCGTTATGCTAATCTCAGCGACCCTCAATGACGTTTTCGGGAACGCAGCCGTCCTCGCGACTGTGGCGCTGGCCGGGCTGGTCAGTACAAACTCCGCAACCGTCGCTCTGGCCTCACTCGTTGCGGCTGGGCAGATCCCCGCGGTGGATGGGGCGCTTCCACTTGCAGCTGCGCTGAGTGCGAATACAATCGTCCGACTCTTTATCGCCTGGCGCGGCAAGAACGTCACTTTCCGAAGAACCGTAGCGTTCGGTCTTCTGCTACAGCTCTTGGCACTGTGGGTATTCTGGTGGTTGGCAGAAGTTCTTCGGGTGTGGTTTGCGGAATGGTCCTTGCTTACTTGATCTGACTGGTCCGGTTTGATTGTTTGTGCATCGCTGGCCATTGGTCCATCTGGACGATGGTTTCCGGGGCTGGCGGCCGATAACTCAATGCGCTGTGAGGCCGCTTTGAGTTGTCGTACTTCCGCCATCCTTCAATGATGATCTGTGCTTCTCTCAGCTAGTAGAAGATTTCTCGGTCCAGCAGTTCGTTTGAAATCGTCATCGTCTTTGCTCCTCTCAAGGAGCAGATGGTCGCACTGATGCGAACCGGGCGCAGTGTTGAAAGCCTGGCGCGGGAGTATGAGCCCTGCGCTTGACGATCCCGCCAATAGAGTGCAGCTTGCCCGCAAGGCCGTGTTGACGCAGGATTTGTCAAGCAACTAGATGTCGATCCGCCACATCCTAAAGCGCCCCTGCCCTGTCATCTCACGAATCAAGCCCCAATCTTCCAGCCTGACCAGATTGCGTTGCACAGCAGCCCGGCTCGCACCCGTCAAGGCCTCGGCCATAGGAGCCGAGATCAAAGGCCATTCCGTGAGGACTTTGCGCAATGCTACAGGTGTACGACCCGATAGTTGCGCCATCGCACTCTTCGCGCGAACGTCCCATTGTCGCATTTTCTTCACCATTTCAGCACATGATTATTACGTGATTTCTGGAAGATACCGCGATATTGCACATCATTTTTCAGCTTAAGGTTTCAATTTTGGTTCCGTATTTCAGCAAGTGGCCGCCCTGTTGGCGCACTGCCCAGCCGGTTTCGAAAGTTTCATATCGATGACGTCCGGCGGAGCGCATGCCTCGGATGAAGCTTGGGCCAAGGCGACGCGGATCGCGCGCGAGTTGGACCGGATTCTTGACGGGGCGGCGCCCGTGCGTGAGGCCGTGATGCGCGCGGCATCCGAGCTGCGGCTTTCGACACGCCAAGTCTACAACTATCTGGCGCGGTATCGGGAAGAGCGCAGGGTATCGTCCCTGCTGCCGCGAACGAGTGGGACAAGGAAACCAAGGATCAGCCCCACGGTCGAGAGCATCATCGCGATGACCCTGCGGGAGATGTGGTTGCGCCCGGAGCAGCCGGATCTTGCGCCGATTGTTGAAGAGATCCGCGCCCGCTGCGCAGAGGAGGGGCACTCTCCGCCCGCCTATGTCACTGTCGCCCGGCGGATCACCATCCTGTTCGCCCCGGAAGAAATTGCCCGCCGCCGCCTGTCAGATAGTAAACACCTGAACCGGCTGAAGCCGCGACCCGGCTACATCCGGGCTAACCACGCGCTCGACGTTGTCCAGATCGATCACACGCCGGCAGACATCCAGTTTGTCGAGGTGATTGATGACCACGGCGTCTTCGTTGGTCGCCCCTATCTGACCATCGCTGCAGATGTGGCCACGAGCGCGATCATCGGCTTCTGCCTGACCCTCGAGGGGCCGTCACGACTATCTGTCGCGCTTTGTCTGGCGCACGCGATGTGCTGCAAGACTGCCTGGCTGGCAGAACGCGACATCGATCATGCCTGGCCAATGCATGGTCGCCCGAAGCAGATCGTCGTCGATTCCGCCAAGGAGTTCCAAAGCAGCACCTTCAGCAGAGGATGCGCGGACTATGGCATCGCCATACGCATGCGGAACAAGGGCACCGTGCATCGGGGCGGAGTCGTCGAACGCCTGCTGGGGAAAGTGAACACGGCGCTGCGGGCTTTGCCGGGCAAGACGGGGCGTTCCATCGCGGATCGGGGCGACTATGCCTCGGAAGCGCGGGCACGGCTCAGCTTCGCGGATCTTGAACGCTGCATCGCGCTCGCGATCATCGACCACAACCTGAGTCAGAATGCGCGCAAGCTGACCGTTCCGGCGAAAGAGTGGGAAGATCGGTTCCAGCCGAAAGACCAGCCGATCGATGCACCTGTCGATGTGCTGCTGAATTTCCTGCCGCGCAAGACGCGGAAGATTTCACCTCAGGGCATCAGTCTCTTCGCCATCGACTATTTCGAGCCCTGGCTGGGCCCGCTGGTCGCGCGTCGTGACCGGCTGAACCCGCTCGATCTGTGCTATGATCCTCGCGACATCAGCCATGTCTACGTCAAGGATCCGGATACCCAGGCTTGGCGGCCGGTCAGGCGACGGGACGGACTTGCCGAGCCGATCACGCTCTGGCAGCACCAGGCGGATCGACAGCGGCGGCGCGAAATCCAGCGGCGCCCTGTGCAGGAGGCATCAGCCATCCGACGCGAAATCGCCGCAACTGTTGCCGCCGCCAAAACCCCCAAAAGCCGGTTGAAGGAGATGACCCGCGCCCGGCATGCCACCGAGGCAAAGAAGCCTTATGCCGACTTCGCTGCGCCTTCCGCCTCGGCCCAGGCAAAGCTCGACCCGGATCGTCCGCGGCGGGTCTTCCCTGTCGAGGATTGGTAAGGTGCCGGACCACCTCATGCCCGCCATAGTGCCACTCTTGCAGGCCGATGACGCAGTGCGGATCGCCCATGTGCGCGCGCCGCGCTGGATCAGCCATCCGGCGGCCGGCGCGGCGCATGACGCGATGCGACTGCTGCTTGAGCGACCGCCATCGCTGCGCCCACGCGGTTTGCTGCTTGCCGGACCCTACCATAACGGCAAGACCATGATCGCCGAACGCTTCGCCGTCGAACATCTGCGTGCCGCCGACCAGCAAAAGGTGTGGGTGATCCAGACCCGGGAAGGTGCGGGCCTGTCGCATTTCTACGCCAGCATCCTGTCCGGATTGCGCGCGCCACAAGCCGCGGGCTGGCGCAGCCTGTCCCGCGCCGGCGATCAGGTCGATCATCTTCTCGAGCGCCTGAAGCCGCGCCTTTTGATCTTCGACGAGTTCCACAGCGCGTTGCGTGGGCGGCGCCAGGATGTGAAGGCCATCTTCTCGTTCTTGCGGCGGATCGCACGGGTGCATGACATCTCACCCGTCCTTGTCGGCGAGATCGCGATCTACGATGCGGTGCATGACACCGACGAAATGGGCTCACGTTTCGATACGATCCCCATTCCACGATGGGCGTATGACGAGGAGTTCGCGACGCTTCTCGACAGCCTGGAAGCCAGTCTGCCGCTCGCCGACACCTCCGATCTGTCGCGCGAACCCTTGGCGAAGATCATCCACGATCTGTCAGAGGGGCTGATCGGCGAGGTTGTCGAGATCGTCACCCGGGCCGCAGTTGCGGCCATCTCGCGCGGTGAGGACCGGATCACGGGCGCAACCCTGTCGGACCTTGGCTATGTGCCTCTCTCGAGGCGCCGCAATTCGGCTTTGCGTCACGAGATGACATGAGGTTTGGGCCGACCGGGATCTCCGTCACACCTGCAGAGCGGTATGAAAGTGCGGCGGGAAACCGTTGGCCCATGAGCATCATGCCCGCACCAGGTGAACTTCTGTCGAGTTGGCTGCACCGCCTCGCTTACGCAAACGGCATACCTCCGCACTATTTTGGTGCGCTTCTCGAAGCGCCGGGTGAGAACTGGTCGGCGCGGCTTGATCGGGCATTGCCCGGTCGCATCCTGCAGCTTTTGGAAGAGCATACCCACATACCTCTGGAAGACATAACGGCTCTGACTAATGCTCCCGACCCTTTGGCCGTGCTGCGTTTGCCCCTGCGGGCATCGCCTCAGCAGAGTTGCGCACCAAAGACGCAGGCGACCTGGCTGCAATTCTGCCCGGCCTGTCTGGCGGAAGACGAAACGCCCTATTTTCGCCGAGACTGGCGCCTCGCGACACGCGTTTCTTGCTTTCGCCACGGCTGCCGACTTCGGGACAGGTGCCCATCCTGCGGACAAGGATTGGCTCCGTTCAGCCAGAAGCGTCTTGTGCCGCATCAGATCTGCGCCTGGTGCGGCGCGGCCCTCTGCAAACGCACCCGTCCTGCCACCAATGGGGTTCGGCGTCTTGAGCGTCTGATCGACGATCTGCTTCGTCTGCAGGCATCAGGGCATCGAATGGCAGAGGGGCGATCACTCCCGGACCTTCTTGGATCAGCCTGCTTTCAATTTAGTCGACGGCCAATCTCCATCGCGCGCCTCTCTCATCGGGATCGCTATCAGCTGTTTCGGCAATTGACGGACGGGCAATCGACGCCGTTCGGAACGCGAAGAAGTTCCGCGATCATTTATTGGAAACGCGTCGCTCAGGTTGCGCCAGCTTGGGGCGGACTGGTCACATCTTTCAGCGATGCCGTCCTGCCTCGGCCCAAAGCTGGGCCTTGCTCTAACACCGCTGGCCCGAATTTGGCGGATCTCGTTCAGGCGGCCGCGCGGCTCGATCAGCAGCGGCAAGCGCTGTAAAAATTCCCGGTGAGTTTCAGGCGCTCGCGGCCAGCCCGGCATCATTCAGCTGTTCAGGATCCGGTAGGTCCCGCAAGCTCTCCAACCCGAAGGCCGCGAGGAACGCGTCTGTGGTGACGAAGGTATAGGGGGCACCACGACGCGGCGCGCGCGGCCCAGTTCCAATCAGACCGTGTGCATGGAGCCGCCCGATCAGGTCCCGACCGATCTCCTTGCCGAAGATGTCCTTCAGCCCATCGCGCGTGATTGGCTGATGGTAGGCGATGGCCGCCAAAATCGCGACGTCGAACTCGTTCAGGTCCAGCAACTGGTCCCCGACATCCGCTGCGGAGCGGATCGCAGGCGCGTAAACAGACCGCGTCCGGAACATCCACCCCCCTGCGACCATGGCAATCTCGAACGCCCGCCCTTCTAGATCGGCGGCAAGATCCTCGATCAGCAGATCAACCGAGGTCGCCTGCCCCACTATGCGCGCCAGATCCTCGCGCGGTACAGGCGAGGCAGAGGCAAACAGTACCGCCTCGATCCGCCGCATCCATTCGCGCCAGCGCAGCTCCGGCGGCAGGTCGGACAACTCGCGGTCAAATTCAGGCTCGGAGCGATCCTTGGCCATCGTTACACCCCGTAGAGCCGGAAGGTGTCGCGGCCAGTCAGTTCGCGCACAGCGCCGAGATCGACCAGCCGGTCGCAGAGCCGCCGCGCCGCGCGGTCCGGCAAAGGCAAGACTGAGGGAGCGACCGCGTCCTGTTTCAGGAATATCTCGACGGCGTCGGCCGCCCCCTTGGCCCGAAGCTTTGGTGCGACCGCCTTCAGATGCGCCGCCCGGCGCGCGAGGTTGGTGGAGAGACGCACGGCCTCGGCCGCCGATGACACGAGCGCCCGATGACAGGCGAGCTTCAATTCGTCGCCTTGCTTGCGCAGGTCGGCACGTTTCAGGCCAGCCGCCAGCAGCGGCACGACATGATCCCAACCAAGCGCCTGGGCGAGTGCAGCATCCGCGAGGATCAGCGCAGCTTCGTCAGCACGTGGCGCCTCGCGCAGAACAGCTTCCAGCACCAGTGCTGCTCGTTTGACCGGCGCCCCCACCCCCGCATCGAGCCACGTCGCGATCTGGCCCGGCTCGAAGGCCGACAAGGCTCGGCCCAGAGCCTTGACCGCCACCGGCCGCTCCACCGCGCGCCGCCAGATCAGATAGGTTTCACCTGCCGGTCCGGGTAGATCGCCGGGACGCAGAAGGTGCGCTGCATCGCGCAGTTCCCCTGCCCGCTCCCGTCGGCCAGAAAACGCAACACAAGCCTCAGCTGCGCACAGCGCGAGCCGCTCCCGCAACAAGGCTTGGGGCACCTCCGCGCATCCCAGCACAACATGCAAGTGGTTCAACGCAGCGCCCGACAAAAACGCCACATCTTCAAGGGTTTCAACCCGTGCCGAGGTGACCCAGGCGGGCATCCGGGGTAGAGTGTCTGTGTCGATGGAGTGTTCCGGTCGGGCAAATGTCATGACTGAAGCCTAAACCATCGCGGCGCTTTTCTCCAGAAAATAGCACAGAAAACGCCTCACTCTATCTTTTGCCATAATGTCCGATAACCTTGCGTTATCGGACGTAAAAATGATATGCTCGAAAACATGAGCAGTCCTACGAATAACAGCACCAAAATCGAGGATTCCGACGCGTCTGGCGCAGAGATTTCGAGCTCAGCGTCCTATGACTCGTTGAACGGTGACGAACACGACAAGAGAACCTCTCGGGACCGAGCCTCAATCGCCCTGCCCGCCAATGTGGCCGGCTCCGGCGCACTCGACCGGCTGATCGATACCGCCCGTGGCTACGCCGAGGCCTCGACAGCCGGGAACACGAACAAGGCCTATGCGGCCGACTGGAAACACTTCAGCCGCTGGTGCCGGTTGAAAGGCACGGAACCTCTGCCCCCCGCGCCCGAGATGATTGGACTTTATGTGGCTGATCTGGCTGCACCAACCGGGAAGGCCCCTACCCTTTCGGTCTCCACGATCGAGCGCCGTCTCTCGGGGCTTGCCTGGAACTACAGACAGCGCGGGTTCACTCTTGATCGCAAGGACCGGCATATCGCCACCGTTCTGGCCGGGATCAAACGCAAGCATGCGCGCCCGCCGGTCCAGAAGGAAGCGATCCTGCCTGAGGACATCCAGGCCATGGTGGCCACCCTTTCCTACGATCTCCGCGGGCTCCGAGACCGGGCGATCTTGCTTTTGGGCTATGCAGGTGGCCTGCGCCGGTCGGAGGTGGTCTGCCTCGATGTGCATAAGGACGATACACCGGACTCCGGCGGCTGGGTCGAAGTCTTCGACGGCGGCGCCCTGCTCACCCTCAATGCCAAGACCGGATGGCGCGAGGTTGAGGTCGGGCGTGGCTCAAGCGGCCAGACCTGTCCCGTCCACGCGCTTGAGCAATGGCTACACTTTGCGAAGATCGACTTTGGGCCGGTCTTCGTGCGCACCTCGCGGGACGGCAAGCGTGCCCTCGAGTCCCGCCTTTCCGACAAGCACATAGCGCGACTGATCAAGGCAACCGTTATGAAGAGTGGCATCAGATCCGATTTGCCGGAAGCCAAACGGTTGGCAATGTTCTCGGGGCATTCCTTGCGTGCCGGGCTCGCCTCGTCGGCAGAGGTTGATGAGCGCTATGTTCAAAAGCAACTCGGACATGCGTCGGCCGAGATGACCCGGCGCTATCAGCGCAGGCGCGACAGGTTCCGGGTGAACCTGACCAAAGCCGCAGGGCTGTGAAGCTCAGGATTCTTGACCCATTGGTGAAGCGCTAAGGTGAAATTCCAGCGCTTCAGTTTCAGCTTACTGCTTCAATTGAAATCGGGAACTAAACGCGACAACCAGAGATCCTCTTCGTGAGCCTCTTCATCCTCCTCGATGTTGATGAGGGGGTCATTGAAATCATCTTTTAAAGCGGATGCTTGGGTCTTCATATGTGCAAAATACTGTTGTTTTGCAGATTACCCAAGTGATTTTGTGGCGGTTGCCTTCGCTCTTTATATAGTATGCGCGCGCGACTGCCGGCGGAACCTCTCAGTTCGCGCTCAGCGCAAGGAAACCAAGGGTTTTTGGACGAGCACGACGAGAGAGCGCCCACTTGCATTCGTTTACAAACGGTCGTTTAGTAACGGTATATGAAATTGCAAACGGCCGATTTTCATGCCCCTGATAGGCTATGCCCGCGTATCGACAGAGGATCAGACCCCCCTGCCCCAGTCTGAGGCCCTGCAAACTGCGGGATGCGTCGAGATCTTCGAAGAGCACGCCTCAGGCGGCAATCGTGCCCGGCCGGTGCTTGCCCGCTTGCTGGAGCGCATTAGCAAGGGCGACACGCTGGTTGTCGTTCGGATCGACCGGCTGGCGCGGTCTCTCTCACATCTGCTTGAGGTGATCGAACGGCTGGAGGCCAAGGGGGCGTTCTTTCGTTCCATTCAGGACCCGATCGACACCGGATCCCCGCAAGGCAAGTTCACGCTTCAGGTTCTGGGCGCCGCGGCCGAGTTTGAGCGGGCGCTGATCCGCGAACGTACCAAGGCGGGGCTGGCGAGTGCCCGTACTAAGGGCCGGGTCGGCGGGAACCCGGGCCTACGCGCCCGCGATCCAGCGGCGCTACGCAAGGTGCGGCTCGCGCGGCAAGACGGCTACATGGAGCGGCTGAACGAGACGGCTCAAGACTGGGTGCCGCATGTGCGCCGCCTCCGGCCCGATATGGCTTGGGAAGACGTGCTGCGGATCATCAATGGTCCCCTGTCCCACGACCGCCGCTGGACCCAGAGTCGCTTGCTGCGTGCCGTGAAAGCCTATGTGCGTGACGGGTTCCTACCCGCAGAGGTGCTGGACCGTGCCGGACGCCGCGAAGCAGACGACCGCCTGCCTGCGATTGTCGCTGCGATCAAAGGCGCCGATCCCGGCATCACGCTGCAGGCGATCTGTGACCGGCTGGAATCCATGCGTGAGCGCACGCCGCGTGGACGCATGAGCTGGCAGCCATCGTCCGTGAGGATGCTGCTGGAACGGGCGGAGCAAATTGGGTTGTTGGAGTGAGTTTTGGCGCAAAGCCTGTTTGTCACTTCAGGCTAATTCACAAATTGGGCTGGAACGTTAGCCGCACCATAATTTAACCTTGTAAATCTTCCACCTTATGGAGTAATTGCAAGGTATGTATATGCGCCAAACTCACCAACTTGTCCAATCCGCGCTAGAGAACCAAGCCGCTGTTGTCCTTCTTGGACCCCGACAGGTTGGGAAGACCACACTTGCTCTCGACATCGCTTCGGAGCGGCCATCGGTATACCTTGATCTGGAGCGTGAAGCCGACAGGCAAATCCTGACCGAACCGGATCTGTATCTGGACGAACAAGTCGGCAAGCTCGTAATTCTCGATGAGGTTCAGCAGATGCCAGGTTTGTTCAGAAGCCTGCGTGGCCAGATCGACAGCCGCAGGCGGTCCGGGTTTCGGACGGGACAATTCCTGCTGCTTGGCTCGGCCTCCGATGTTCTTCTGCAACAATCGGCAGAATCTCTGGCTGGCCGTGTCCGGTATATTGAATTGCCCCCTCTGCAACTCGTAGAGGTCGGTGCGAACGAATTGAACAAACTTTGGCTGCGCGGCGGCTTTCCTGACAGTTTCCTGGCAACGAGCGATCAGGCCAGCATGGACTGGCGTCTGGATTTCCTGCGCACCTATCTGGAACGCGACATCCCTGCCCTCGGACCGCGCATCCCGGCCGCAACCTTACGGCGCTTCTGGACCATGCTCGCGCATGTGCAAGGTGGTCTATTGAACGCCACCGCCCTTGCTGAAGGGCTCGGAGTATCAGGCCAAACGATTGGACGCTACCTCGACCTGCTCGTCGATCTCATGCTGGTGCGGCGACTGCAGCCTTGGCACGAGAATGTTGGCAAACGCCTCGTCAAATCGCCAAAGGTCTATGTGAGGGACAGCGGGATCGTGCATGCGCTGTTAAGTATTGGTACTAATGAGGGTTTGCTCGGGCATCCCGTCGTCGGCGGCAGCTGGGAAGGGTTCTGCATTGAGGCCATTCTTGCAGCGGCACCCGCCGGCACTGAGCCTTTCTTCTACCGCACCTCTGCTGGCGCTGAAATTGATTTAGTCCTGCGCCTGCCGGGTGGCGACATCTGGGCCGTCGAGATCAAGCGCACGACTGCGCCGAAGGTTTCTCGTGGTTTCCACACCGGCGCAGAAGACGTCAAAGCCGACCGAAAGTTGCTGATCTACGCTGAAGAGCGTGATGTCCCGGTATCCGCAGACATCAGAGCCATACCCCTCAAACAGGGAATTGCACAACTTGGCGCGATCGGTTCATCTAGGCGCTGACAGTGCGGTTTTTCTATCGTAGCCGCTGATGATATTATTATAAGAAGCCACCGAAATAGAACGGCGGTTACCCGTGGGTAACCGCCGTCTTCATTCATAAACCGCTGGTATAGGGGTTACCCGCGGGTAACCCCTGCCCTCTCAAAGAGATGACACCCTCGGGTCTTGCTCGCGCAAGGCTCGCCGAAACGCCTCCACCGCACGTTCAAGCTGCGCCTTCGGTAGGCCAGCAAAATCATCGTCCGCAACGATCCGGCATTCCCCTTTACGCGCCGTCACCTTCATATCACCCACGTGAAATTCGCGCTTTTCTTTCCGCTCGACGGGCTGCGACGTCGCCAAGGTCTTCGGCTTGGCTTCCAGAAACTTGGCGAGCAGCGCATTCTGCTCATCAGCATTGTCACAAACCCGCAATCGGGCTCTCAGCGCCGCTGCACTATCAAGCGACTTAAGCGCGCGCGCCACATCAACACCAAGGTTACGTGGCACCGCCTTGGGCCACTTCAAATCATCCTCCAGCGCGCACAGCAGAAAAACAAAGCTACGAATATAGGACCGCTTCACCTTATGCAGCGACGCGTAAAGCCGCGGTACCATCGCATCAGGGTCAAGCTCATCCGTTTCGGCATCCCGCGCCGCAAGGATGGCCACCTGTGCCATCTCTGCAAAGCTCAGGTCTTCGCGCACCACATTTTCCTCGACCATGTCGATATAACGCGTGAGCCGGTCTCCATGCCCCACATCAATCCGCGCAATCACAGTGGCAAACGCCGCATGACCAGTTTCGGCGAAAAGCTGCGACAAGGCGGTATAGCGCCGCCAGCCTTTTTTCAGCTGCAGATTCCCTGCTGCATCACGGTAAAGCTCCACCGGCTCTTTCTGGCCGCGTTCCTTGATCGAAGCTTTTAACTCTTCCATTTCCACCGAGGCAGCAACGCCCTCAAGATCAAGCCTGTCACGCGGCAGATCGCTTGTCAGCACCTCCGCGAGCGGCACTGCTGACAGAAGACGCCCTGCCTCTTGTGCCTCGCGGTAAGCCTTGGCGTCGCTGGCATTCTGACGCCGCTGTTCCACCTTGGCCTCAGTGGTTTCTTGCAGGTTTTCCGCCGCATCGCGCACCGCCGCTCCCATCGGTCCAACACTGCGTTCGCGTGGCTTAGAGCTTGCGGGCGGATCAACCGGATCGAAACCGAATTTGTTCTTGCTACTCATTTATCTACCTCCGGTTTTGCGTTTTCCTGATCCCAAGCCTTCAACACAGTTGTTTTGAATTCATTATAGGCGCGGTCGAAGCTCTGCCTTGCACGCTTCCATGTCTCGCGGGTCATCTGGCGATAGTCCTGTTCATAGACGCTCATCTGGAACCGCCCTGATTGTTCGACAGCGCGGGTCATCTCGATCGGGTTCAAGCAGACATCGGCACCAAATACATTACGGAACGCCTCCATCATCGCGCTGTGGAGCGGATTGTTGCTCTCAAACCTCGTCATAAGCAAACGCACATCCATAAAGGATTTCGGCAAAGTCAGCCCGGCGTCATCGGCAAGCCCGCCGAACCCTTCCGAGATATCCTCCATCGCATCACCTAATTGGCCCAGATAGCTGGTCGTGCTGTCATACTCCCAATAGCCGGGGCCTGACGGGATATAGAGAATGTCAGATGCAAAAGCCGCATTCAGCGACTGGTAGCCAATCGCAGGCGGGCAATCAAAGATGATCAGGTCATACTGGTCATCGGGTAATTCATCGAGATAGCGGGCCACACAGCCAAAAAAGCTCCACGCCTTGTGAAGGCTGCGATACTGGGCGCTCGCGAATTCAACAAAGGCCGCGTTGGCGCAAGAAGGGATGATATCAATGGTAGGCCAGCAGGTTGGTTGGATGAAGTCCTGAAACCGCTGCGCACCAATGGATTGCACATCCTCAGGCAATTCATTCGAAGAAGGGTAGGGACAGTCGTCAGGATCATCATAGCTTTCAGTAATCCGGTCCGCTTCGCGGCACAGATCACGGCACATGATACCCCAGACGGTGTTCCACTCTTTCACCTCGACGATCCCCATCGAGTGAGTGAGAGTGGCCTGTGGGTCGAAATCCACACAAAGCACACGGTAGCCATCGAGGGCGGCCGCATTGGCCAGATGTTGTGCAACAACGGTCTTACCAACACCGCCTTTAAAGTTGCTGACAGCAACGCGCACCGCGCGACCTTTGGGACGTCGGGGCAGCAAGGTCTTGCCACGAAACTTGATCCGGCGGCGCAACTCGTTGATCTCTTCAAGCGTGAACCAGCGCTGGCGGCCATCTTCCTCGGTTTCGCCCTGGGGCAGAGAGGGATCATCAGCCAACTTCTTCCGCAAGGTGTCGGCAGGCACATCAAACATGAACTGGCTGATCTCCCAGATCGAGAAAGGACGCAGAGTTTTCACCTCGCCCGGAGAAAAGGTCGCGCGGCGCACCGCAGCTTGCTGGGTCAGGCTACGCTCGTTCATGGCTTGGAGGTCTGAATGGGTTCTCATGGCATGCTCTTGTTTTTGACTATAATGTCGTGAATAACGGGAATTGGGAAAATCTGCAAAATAGAAATTTGGAATTTTAGTTTTTTGCGGCGCTCGCCACTAAAACGGGATAAAGTGCAAAGTTTCAGCCCATATTTGGTGTCATAAAATTGGCATTTTCCGAGATATGGTGACATACGGCGTCCGATAGGGTGACACTAAGCTGTCCCCCTTAACCATTTTAACCTATTCTTTATTAAAATAATTGAAGGGGTCAAAAAATCGCGCTCTTAGCAGGTCCTTGACAGAAAACGGGAATTTGTGTCTTTCTACAACTTAAGCAGAATCGGCAACAACGTCGGCGCTTGAGGCAAGACAGTGAGATAACGCAATGGATGCGAAACGGCTAACTGGTGTCAAAGCCAGTTCATTAAAGTATGACTTATTGACTGCGTTATCGGTTGCCGGGCTGCATCTGGATACGCGTCACCAGATATCGCTTTCGCGTTTGTTGCTGTTGATCACGGCGCGTTACAATTGGCGACTGGATGAATTCTGTGTTGGCCAACGTGATCTTGCCCGCATGTGGAACGTGACCGAACGTACGGTCAAGCGCGAGATCAAGTTTTGGATAGAAAGGCGTGTGGTGATCTGTAAGCGGCAAGGTGTGCGGGGCAGGGTAGGGGCCTACCGTTTGAACTATCCTGAAATCTATCGTATGTCGGAACCTTATTGGGATCATGTCGGTCCTGACTTCTCTGAGCGCATGGCTGAAACCCATCCCGTGAAAGAAACCAAGGTTGTCGCAGTTGATTTCCGAACCAAGGCTACAGCAAACGACCAAACCGATGATATCCCCGCGACAGAAAATCTGTCGTGGCGTGCAGCCTGCAAGCGGATGCGCGAACTGCACCCCGAACACTACCGCAACTGGATTTCGCTGCTGACCTTCGGCAACGATGACCATGAAACAGTTGTACTTAATGCGCGCAACCAGTTTGTCGCGCACTATGTGCAGACCCATTTGATCCCCTTCGTAAATGAGGCTGTGGAAGCCACACTCGGACCGCGCCGCCGTATTTTGGTGCAAGTGCTACAATAATGCTACGCTGCAAATGCGATCTACCTTTCGGATGCTTGGAGCAATGACACGACTGGAAGATCAGTTCACATCCTTGACAGACGGTCTTCGTCGTCCACTACAGTTAGGACGCAACCTTCGGTGATCCAGTTCCACAGCACGATGTTGAAGTCCGATGCCGACGCGCCCTTCGCAAAACTCCGGATCAGAAGTCCTGCGAACCCGTCAGCGATGAGGCTGCCGGCGAAATCCTGCGTCGGCACCGATAGGCTGTCGAGCATCTTCATGCGCCATGCTGAGTCGGCAAGCATGGCCTCTGTCATTCCGTATTGCTCTAGTCCGACCTGATCGCGGGTATCGAAAATTGGGCCGAGATCAGCGGTGTAGGACACGAGGATCGTGGGTTGCAGACTACCGACCTGGTTGGCCTCTCGGAGAGCCGTCGTGGGATCAAGCGCCGTGTAGAGTGCAGGGGTGCCCTTGGCGTTAAAGCGTCCTCCATAGAGTTCAGCGCCACGTCCCGAGAGAGGCTCTCGCGCATAGACCGGATTTAGGGCCCGATAGAGCGGTCCTGTGTAGCGGCCATCTTTCAGAGGCATTAGGCGAAGACGCCTGCGTCGACTGCGTCGATATATTCCAGAACTTGCTGTGCTTTGCCTTCCTGAACGAGTTGCATGGCAGTCCGGCCATCAAAGCCGGGCAGTGGCTCTGACCGGTACCACGCATAGGCCATCAATTCCGACCCAAAACGCGGTTCGACTTTGTTCAGTACCTCTACCAGTTCGCGCAGGCGGCGCTGTGTCTTGTCCGAACTGATGCGGGCTCGCCTCTGTAACGCGTCTTTGCCCAAACCCACGGTCAATGCGATTTCCTCAGCCGAAGTGCGCAAGGTTGCGGCGATCTTGCGCGGTTCGAACTGCCCAGCTTCAGCAAAGTGAGTGATATGCATGTCTCGCACTCCTACAGTGATACTGACGGTATATAGCGGTAATATTGCTGAAATTCAAGTTGGCAGGAGGATTTGCGCCTCCGTTTCCCATTTTTGTCCGTAACCTTGCATTGTTCTGAACATCGGAAGTCCTGATTTTTGGGCCTGCAACATGGCTGGAGGCGGGTTTTTTGCCGATCCAAAGCACCAGATAAGTTATTGATAGTATGAGAAAGCCTGTGGCAGTCGGGCCGGGATTGCCGATATGGCTTGCCGATCTTGAAACCCAACCGGAACTTACTGCATGAAATCATCGGGAACCGCAGTTGTGAGGGACCCTCGGCTGTTACCTCGGTCCAACTGGCTTGCAGAAAGTGAAAGTGTCCTTCGGGTTTTGTGACTGACGGATGAGGGCCTTTGGGATCCCCCAGATGGGTCCGGGCCGGGTTCCGGTCTGCCGTTCCTGATGAAGGGTATTCCCATGCAAACAGGTGTCTTGCGCGTGTTGCGCGCGACCGCTGCCTCGTGGTGGCGACACAAGGAACTACGCCGAACCGGCCAGACGGGGCAGGCACAACGGCGTGAGCGCGAGACTGTCCTGCGTGACCTCGACTATCTGAAGCAGGCGGCGTTATTGCCAAACGCGCATGTGATCTGCGGAGAGGGCGGGACATTCATCCATCTTGGTTGGACCACCGTTTCGACCTTCGCGCCGATCGAGCGCTTTCCCTTGGCCACTCTTGCGGTCGCACGAGGGACCCCGTTCATCGATATCCGACCCGTCACTGATGTCATCGCCTTCGCGAACCTGCCGCGGTGATGTGGGACGGATCGGTCACCCCTGACCCTTCGGGTGCCGGCAGGTCCGTTTCACTGACCACCTTCATCGACATGGTCGAAAAGCTCGGCGCGAGGATCGCCAACGATCCGCGGCCCCGTCAGTCAACCTAATCCCCAACATTCTCACCAACACTCGAAAGGAGGCCAGCCATGGCCCGATCTCGCACGCCCAAATTCGATGCCTCCGAGGTCATCACAAACGAAATCATCCGTATCATCGAGCGCGGCGTCCTGCCATGGCGCAAGCCCTGGACCGCAGGTGGCAGCTCTCGTCCCCTGCGTGTGGGCGGTGAACCTTACCAGGGAGTGAACAACTTCCTGCTGACGATGCGAACCGTGATGGCGGGCCACAGCTCTCCCTTCTGGATGACGCTGCCGCAAGCCAATGCATTGGATGCAAAGGTCCGCAAGGGCGAGAAGTCTTCTGTCGTCGTTTATTACGGTCAAAGCCGGAAAGACGCAGGTGGCGAGGACGACCGCAGCGATGGGGATGATCGCTCCGACGAAGCCCGCATCTTCCGCTTCCAGAAATCCTACCGCGTGTTCAATGCCTGCCAGATCGAAGGTCTGCCCGACAGTTTCTACCCCGACACGGAGCCCACGCCCGAGCATCCGCCGTCCGAGCCCATCCCTCACATGCAGGCGTTTTTCGACGCCATCGACATCACGACCGTCTTCACGGGGACGGAAGCGTACTATTTGCCCCCCGTGGACAAGGTTTTCATGCCTTCTATCGAGAGGTTCCAGGACCCGCGACATTTCTATGGGGTCTGGGCGCATGAACTGGCCCATGCCACAAAAGCCCCCCATCGACTGAACCGCGATTTCGGACTCTCGAAATTCGGCAATACCTCTTATGCGCGCGAAGAGATCGTGGCCGAGCTGACCTCTGTGTTTCTGGGCCAGACGCTCGGCTTCACGGCGCATACGCTCGAGATGAACGCGGCGTATCTCTACAACTGGCTGCGCGTTCTGCGCTCCGACAAGTCTGCGATCTTCAGACATGCGGCTGACGCGCAGCGCGCTTGCGACTACCTGAACGCCCGATCAGAGGCGGGCAGGGCAGGGGGCAGCGCGGAGGCCGCCTGAATACTCTGTCCAGCGAATTGGGGAATGGCAGATATGAGCCCAACATACCGAGACTGCGGTCGCAGTCCGCCGACGTCGGATGAAATCCATTCGATGGCAAACTGAGCAAAGCGCCGACGGCAAACAGCTTACTCAACAGCCGCGAAATCACGGTCTTGCCGCGGCGACCGGCCGAACTTGCGGGCGTATTCCCTCGAAAACTGCGCCGAGCTTTCGTATCCGACGCTGAATGCAATCTCTGACACTTTTGCGCTGGATGTCTGCAGCGCATCGCGGGCACGCAGCAGGCGCAGGTCCTTCTGATATTGCAGCGGAGAGGTGCCGGTCACAGCCTTAAATTGTTCGAAAAAGGCCGAGCTGCTCATGCCGACGCCTCGGGCGAGGTCAGTGATGACAATCGTCTTGGCGAGATGGCCTTGGATGTCCCGCGTGGCCTGAAAAATGCGACTAGCCGTGCTTTCGTGCCAAAGCAGCTTGTGCAGCGTCTCGCCATGCGGCCCCAACAACAGTCTGGCGTGGATCTCGCGGGCAGTGATTGGGGCCAACAGACGCCGCGCGGCGTCGGTTTCGCATTGGCCAAAGTAGCGCCGCAGAGCATCTTCGATCTCTTCATCCGTCTCGCACAGATGAATCGAAAACGGGTCCGACGGTCTGCTGTCCGATGTGGGCAAGACCGCAGGTGCCAGAGAGCGGAGCAGGTCCAGATCAAGCGGGAAGACGAGCGCGATGTAAGGGGTCTCGGGCGTCGCTTGGGTGATCCGGGACAGGACCGGCAAGGCATGGCTAACGATCAGGGACTGCCCGGCTTGGACCTGCAGCGTTCTCGCGCTGCTCCCGACTTCCTTGGCGCCTTGCAAGACGAGACACAGCAGCGGGCGGTAGACTGTCGCGCTCTGGCTTGTCGTGGCGTCATGGCGCAACAGATGCGTCCCGCTACCCTCGTGAAACAGCGCGCCCTGCTGCAATCCCGACTGGTCGAGGACCTGCGACACACAGGTCAGCAGTGTTTTGGACCTCATGGCCGCCTCCGTTGTTTCGGCTCCTAAGCTCTAGCACTTAAAGGAGTGATGATTTACCGATAAATGCAATCCCCGGAGGATTGTGCAAGAAAAGCGGACAAATCAGAAAGATTACCATGCCTGTCCTGAATATCGTGTCCATAACGACATAAAGGGATCGCTAAGATGAAAAAAGTCATGATTACCGGGATCGCTGGTGGCTTCGGCAAGCCGACCGCGTTGGCTCTGCTGGCAAAGGGCTACGACGTTGCCGGAAGTGTGCGCAGCCGCAGTGGAAAGAACGCCGCGACTGTCGCCGAGCTTGAAGCCGCAGGCGCAAAAATCGTCGAGATGGATGTGACTGACGCGGCCAGCACCGAGCGCGGTGTAGCAGATGCGATCTCGCAACTGGGCGGGCTCGACATCCTGTTCAACAACGCCGGGATCGGCTCATACGGCATTCAGGAGCTGATGTCGCCCGAGGACATGACGCGGGTTTTCGATGTGAATGTCATGGGTGTGCAGCGGGTTATGCGGGCAGCCCTTCCGCACATGCGGGCGCAAGGCCGGGGGACCGTGCTCTATACCTCCAGCCTCATTGGGCGGATTGCGACCCCGTTTTACGGCACCTATTCGGCGTCGAAATGGGCGCTGGAAGCCATCGTCGAATGCTATCGGACCGAGCTTTCCGGTTTCGGAATCGAGTCCTGCATCATCGAACCTGGGGCCATGCCGACAGCGTTCTTCGACGGCCTGGTGGCCCCGAACGACGTAGCGCGCGAGGCCGAATACGGCGACTTTGCCGCCGTGCCCGCGATGTCGAACGCCGGGCTGGCCCAGATGCTCGAAGCGACGCCAATGCAGCGGCCAGAGCGGATCGCGGAAACGGTCGTAGCCCTTCTGGACATGCCGTTTGGGCAAAAGCCCTTTCGCACGGTCGTGGATCATGTCGGCGTCGGCCCCGAGATCGAGCGCTACAACGATGTGCTCCATGATGTCACGCGCACCATCCTGACCAACTTCGGTATCGCTGAGATGCTCGACCTGAACGCTTAAGGAGACAGACATGAAAACCATTCTGATCACAGGGGCATCCTCCGGCATCGGCGAAGCGACGGCCCGGCATTTTCAGGCAAACGGTTGGAACGTCATCGCCACGATGCGAGACCCATCCAAAGACGCTGGCTTGGCCGCACTGGACAATGTGGCCGTGGTCCGGCTCGACGTGACGGATGCGGCGTCAATCCCGGCGGCTGTGTCGGCAGGCATCGACCGTTTCGGCGAGATTGACGTGCTGCTGAACAACGCAGGCTACGGTGCCTATGGCGCGCTTGAGGCGTTCACGATGGAACGTATCCGCCGCCAGTTCGACACCAACGTGATCGGGCTGCTGGAGGTGACAAAGGCGGTTCTGCCCCATATGCGGGGGAACCGCTCGGGCACGATCATCAACATCTCGTCCATCGGCGGGCGGATCACCTTTCCTCTCGGCACGCTCTACCACGGCACCAAGTTCGCGGTCGAAGGCCTGTCAGAGGCGTTGCATTACGAGCTTGAACCACTCGGCATTCGGGTTCGGATCGTGGAACCTGGGATGATCAAGACGAATTTCGGTGGCAGCTCGTTCGATTTCGCTATGGATGAAAACCTGTCAGACTATGCACCAACCGCCGAAGCCATGGGCCGCCTGTTCGGTAAGCTGGCATCAAATCCCTCCGCGCCCGAAACGGTGGCCGAGGTCATCTGGAACGCTGCCAATGAGACTGGAGACCGCCTGCGATTTCGTGCGGGACAGGATGCGGAGAGGCTTTTGGACGAACGAAAGAGCCAGGATGACGCCGATTTCATTCACGGCATCAAGAAGCTGATGAGTGGCTGAGTCAATGTCTGTTTCAGTCCGCTGAGCGGACTTTTGTAACTGTTCTGGACAGGTAGAGTTTGTCTGGGTTCCTCCGCCAAGCAGAAAAGAAAAAGCGGGCTTTGAGAAGGGTGTTTCAAACCTCTCAAAGGAGATCCCC
>NZ_LJAL01000020.1 GCF_001419985.1 Loktanella sp. 5RATIMAR09
GCCCCGCCCATGGGTCAGAGCTGCCGTCCAAGTGGGAATGCCCCCGCGCCTCCGGGTGCTACGCCCCTCCCCTGCCCGTCTGGTCTTGATTGGCTGCCCGGATTTTCAACGCTGTCCTCCGAGCGCGCGATGAAAAACTCCGCCTCTTTGCCGTTCAACCGTTGCCCTTCCCGGTCGGTCAGGCCGATGCAGCTGCCGTTCGGCAGATAGGTGATGAGGTACTGCCCGAGCCGGTCCTTGTGGACAACGTAGCCGGTATTGGCCCAATGCACGGTCTGGCCGGCATCGACGGCGGCCTTGATTTCATCGCGTGTCATACGATCCTCCTCAAAAAGAATGGTGGGGAAACAATGCAAGAAGCCCGGTCGTCCAACCGGGCTTCCGTGCGCCATTCATTTGGCAAAAGGCCGGGTTCTGTCAGGCACCTTGCGTGGCTTGCGTCGCGCGCGCCGCCATCCAATCCTTCAGGCCGAGAACCGTTCTTCCGGCCGCAACCTCGGACACCCAGGCCGCCCTTGGATCGCCGCAAGGCTTCCCTCCGACATACTGCTCGATATGGCCATTGGCCATCCATGGCTCGGGCTGGATCCGCCGCAGCCAGTCCGCCATGCTCGGGATGCGGCCCTGGCAGTCTTCCCGGATATGCTGCTCGCCGATCCAGCGCACGGGAATGTCCCGACCTGCGCTATTGGTCAGGGTCAGGCCGAAGACACGTTCGGCTTCAAACAGGCCAAGGGCGTGATGGCGCAAAGCTCTGTGCGTGAAGAGCGCGAGGTGCTCTTTCGAGGCGTCAAACCAATCGTGCACAGACTGATAGTCAGACGGCACCCCGCCGAATTTCCGGGCAGAGCTTTCAGCATGATGAAGCGGATGGGCCATCTCACAGCCCCTCGTCATAGCTGTGCGAGCATTCGACATAGCGGTCGGCATGATCCAAGGTGATACTGTCGGCGGTGATGTCCCAGGTCAGCGTGCCATATCCGCCTTCGTTGTTTTCGAACCCTGGGTGATGGTGATAGGCGAGCGACCAGGCGAAATCGCCAACCTCTGTGGCAAGCGGCTCCGGCAGTTTGACCTCTGCAGGCTGCACCGTCACATCCTCGACATTGCCGGAGTCGCCATAGCCTTCGTATTCGACAGCGACCTCGCTGATGCCAAGCGCACGTAGTTGCGCGAGCAGCTCCACTCTGGATGCCTTCAAGGTGGTTTCGCGCTCTGCACGCCACTGAGCCGCCATTGCGGCATAGTCGATCTGGGGATTGGTCATGGGTCTGTCCTCTTATCTGAATTTGGGGGGCCGGGCGTGGCATTGGTCTGCCCGCGCCCGGAAAACGCAGACCGGTGAAATCCAGATCCGCGACGCCCGGCCCACAGCCCTCTTTGACTTTTCAGGCGGCTTGTTCTGCTGCTATGGCGGCTCGCTGCCCCACGATCCGGGCCAGAATGCTTCCCGCGTCGATTCCGTCCCCGTGCGGCAGGAACACCCGCAGCTGGAAGGCGATGATCTCGGTGAAACACCCCATGGCCTTGAGACGTTCAATCATGCCCCGATCCGCACCGCCCAGCTCGAGACGCATCTCGCCTGCGACCCGGCGACGGGTCAGGGTGAGACCCCGGCCCAGATCGACAGGTGCGGTGGTGCCGAGGGCGGCGGTCAACATCTCCTGTGGCGTTTGCGGATTGGAGACGAGGAAGCGGGCGCGCAGCGCGGCCGCACCTTCCTCGCTCAGCGTGCGCCCGATCATGGCGGCCGCCCCGTCCGGCGTGACCCGGTAGATGCGCTCATTGGTGGTCGGAATATCCTTCCAGATCGGCAGCAGAAGCCCGGTCAGCAGGTAGAGCTTGGTCGTGGTGGTTTTTGGCAGGGATGCAGCCTCGGCATCCCAAAGTCCTGCAAACTCGGGCCTGCTGATCTCTTCCCAGGCCGAGGACTCGAACCGCGCCTCCTCCAGATAGCTCGACCCGTTTGGCCGCACCACCTTGCGCATCAGCGTGACAATGTCCTCGTCATACATCTGCATGGGCCGCGCCGAGATCAGCGCCGCGCGGCCGGAAGCGCGGTTGACCATGGGCAGCTTGTCGGGATTGCGCGACAGCGCGTCATCCGCCGACAGCACGTGCACCGGGTCCGTCACCTCAAGCCCGATGATCCGCGTCACGGCGCCGGATTTCGGGCAGGTCCAGAGATCTTCTGTGGAGACCTGTTCGATCTTTTGGCCACGCAGGGTTTCCACGCCGAGATCGAGCGTGCCCGCCGCGCGCGCGCGCTCAGACTGATCGGCAATCCGCCTCATGAACTCGGCAAAGAGCGCGTTCTGCATGTGGATGGGCAGGGCCAGAACCCGGTTGAGAAACCGCTGGATCGGGGGAAGCTCCTCAAGAAGCACCCCGTCCTTGTCGATTAGTCGCAGGGCTGTCCAGTCGGTGAAGCTCTCGTAGCTCATCGCCTCAGCGCGCCCGGCGGCAAGATCGGCGAAATACCCACGTAGTGCGGCCCGCGCGATCGGGCTTTCGAGATTGTCCTCCTCCCGGAACATGCCTTGCGAGCCGGTCTCGCGCTGACCCTTGGTCAAGGCCCCTAGCTGGTCGAGGCGCTTGGCTATAGTCGAGGTGAAACGCTTTTCGCCATGCACATCCGAGGTGCAGACCCGGAAGAAGGGCGCGCTGACCTGAGCCGAGCGATGCGTGCGCCCGAGCCCCTGGATGGCCGCATCCGCGCGCCAGCCGGGCTCCAGAAGATAGTGCCGCCGTCGCTTCTGGTTCTTCGCCGTTTGCGCCGCGTGATAGGACCGGCCCGTCCCGCCCGCATCGGAAAAGATAAGGATATCCTTCTCGCCGTCCATGAAGGCTTGGGTCTCGGATGAATTGCTGCTGGCGGCGCGCTTCTCGATGAAGAGATGACCATCCTCGGCCTTCAAAGGGCGGATGGACCGACCCGTGACCTCTGCGACGGCCTCGTCGCCAAAAGCCCAGAGGATCTGATCGAGCGCCGAGGGGATCGGCGCCAGCGTCATCAACTCCATCATGGCCGCATCGCGCAGGGCGAGCGCCTCGCGCGAGACGACGAGCGCGCCGGTCTCATCCCGCAAGGGTTCCGCCACCATATTGCCGTCGACCTCGACCAGCTTTTGCGCATGGATCGGGAAGGCCTGTTCGAGGTAGCCCAGGACGTAATCGCGCGGCGTCAAGGCACCCTCGACGAGTTCATCCTCGGGGTCCATCGTCTCAAGCCGGCGTTTCAGCAGGCTCTCGCCTGTCGAAACCACCTGGATGACGCAAGCCTTGCCCGCCGCCAGATCGTCCTTGATCGCGCGGATGATGGTCGGGGCTTTCATGCCCATCAGGAGATGGTTGAAGAAGCGCTGTTTCGTGCTCTCGAAGCGGGACTTGGCCGAGGCGTGAGCAGCCGACGCATTGGTCTCGCCCGAGGCGTCGTTGACGCCGGTCGCAGTCAGCGCCGCTTCGAGATTGTGGTGGATCATCCGAAAAGCACCCGCGTATGCGTCGTAGATCTCGATCTGGGCCGGGGTGAGCGCGTGTTCGAGCACGTCATACTCCACGCCGTCGAAGCTGAGGGCGCGGGCCGTGTAGAGCCCGAGCGTCTTGAGATCGCGCGCGACCACCTCCATGGCAGCGACACCGCCGGCTTCCATCGCAGAAACGAAGCTCTCGCGGCTTGGGAAGGGGTATTCGGGGCCCTGCCCCCAGAGACCGAGACGCGCGGCATAGGCGAGGTTCGAGACGCTCGTGGCCCCCGTAGCCGAGATGTAGAAGACACGAGCGCGCGGGGCGGCCAGTTGCAGCCGCAGGCCAGCAAGGCCCTGCTGGGAGGGTTTGACCCCCCTGCCCTGCTCGGACCCTGCCGCGTTCTGCATGGCATGGGCCTCATCAAAAGCCAGCACGCCGTCGAAGTCTTCGCCCATCCAGTCGAGAATCTGGCTCAACCGCGTGGTGCCGCATTTGCCCGCGGACCGCAGCGTGGCGTAGGTGACAAAAAGGATACCGTCGCCCATCGGGATGGACTGGTCCGGTTTCCATTTGGAGAGCGGCTGAATGTCGGCGGGCGAGCCGCCGAGATCGGTCCAGTCGCGGATCGCGTCCTCGATGAGCGTGGCGGATTTGGAGACCCAGATCGCCTTCCTGCGCCCAGCGAGCCAGTTCACCAGGATGAGCCCGGCGCATTCGCGCCCCTTGCCGCAGCCCGTGCCGTCACCGAGGAAGTAGCCAAGGCGATAAGCATTGGCGTCCGGGTCATCATCGGCACGGGTGAGCTTGGTCTGGTCGTCATCGATCGTGAACCGCCCCGGCAGATCACGCCCATGGGCATCATGCGCCATGATGATGGTTTCCAGCTGCGCCTCGGATAGGTCTCCCTCCTCGATCAACCGTGCGGGCAGGCGCAAGTCATCACTGACCGTGTTTGAGGGCATCGGCGGGGCAACCGAGGCCATGGCGATGCTCTCGACGAGCGGGGTGGGATGTTCCTGCGCACCCGCGATCTCGATCCGCTGCGGACGGTAGCGCGCATAGATGTCCGAGACAGGCGTGTTGTCGCGCGGGACATCGAAGCTTGTGAAGCTGAGCGGGATGGCAGCATTGGCGCGGGGTTTGGAGGCGGCGAAAGGCGCACCGGCGGTCTTGCGTGGGGCAGCTACTGGACGAACCGGCCGCCCGTGAGGGATCGCTTCAACCCGTTGGGCCGGGCGCATCTCGGTCCGTGTTGCGGCCACGGCATCGACATATGCCAAGGCTTCATCCAGATCCCGCACAGGGACGCGGATCATTTCGCCGTCCTCCTGCACCTTGTCGAAGACCATCAGCTGGGTTTCGACAGAGGTGCCGAGCTTGCGGTAGACCTGCCCCGGCATCGTCAGCGCCAAGCGTGGCGTCAGGAGACCGCAGGCGCGTGACCAATGCGCGGCATCGCGTTCGGGCGTGAATCCCGGCGGCATGATCGCCACCAGCCGCCCACCGGGCGCGAGACGCTTTGCAGCCGCGATGAGATGTTTGGCGGCGATGTGCTTGTCCCGCGACCGATCGACCGAGGAGGCGAAGGGCGGATTCATCACCACGACGTCGGGTAGAACCGGCGTCTGCAGCAGATCATCGATATGCTCGCCGTCATGGCCTGTGACCTCGCCGCCGAAAACCGCGCGCAGGAGGCGCTGGCGAAAGGGGTCGATCTCGTTGAGCAGAAGCGTGGCACCGGCCCGGGCGGCGAAAGCAGCCAGGGCACCGGTGCCAGCCGAGGGCTCCAGCACGGTCTCGCCCTTGCGAATGGCTGCCGCCCGCACGACCATTGCCGCGAAAGGCAACGGCGTGGAAAACTGCTGCAGCCGGATCTGTTGCTCGGAGCGGCGTGTTTCCGTGAGGAGCCGTGAGGCAAGCAGCCTTGCAGCGGCGATGTCACCTGCCGCGCCGTCCCCACGCAGCAGCATCTGGATGGCCGCGGCCTGCATTAGGTCGTAGGCCATGCGCCAGTCCCAGGCGCCACCAGCATCGCTACCAAGAAAGGTCTCGCGCATTATGCGCGCGAGCGCTGAGCTGCGTAGGGGCTGGTGGTCGATCTCCGCGCCGACTTGCGCCAGCGCAGAGGCGAGATGACCGTCGGAGGTTGAGAGAGCCGGGCTTGCCGGATTGGGCTTGGACATGGGATTTTCCTTTGGATCAGGGTCTGAGTTCCAAAGGACAAAAAGCCCGCTCTACACTTTTTGGGGTTTCCGCCGAAAGCTATGACGGAGGTTGGGCAACGAGAGTGAGTGCAGAATTTCAGATCACGAGCGCGACCCGCCCTTGTCGGAATCAAAGGCTAAGTCACGCAGCCGATCGGCAAACAATTTTTTGACAGAAGAAGCGGCGGCAACCCACCAAAACACCCCGAAACGCACGAAGGTACCAGGTAAGAACAGAACGCACTGTTCAAGACTGTTGGCGGCGCTTCTCATCAATCACCGCCTGCACAAGGTTCATCACGTTGGAATGCGGTGTCGCGGCCTGCTGGTCATTCAGTGCCTCCTTCACCTTGGACCGAAACCAGGCATCATGGGACGTCATCTCACCGGTCACGGCGATGGTCCTCGAGGCGCCTATCCAGAAGCTCGCCTAGGTCTCTCGGCATAGCTGCAACGCTCAGAGCGACCCGAGATCGGCGGTAGGGAGAATGGACCTTGGACAGATTGACTTTGTCGCAAGCCTGTTTGCGGTCTGAAGGCTGTTTCAACTCGGATTCCCCGTTCACGCGATGATCGAACGTTACAGCAAAACTTCCCGGACGATAAGACTCTTGAGATCTCTACATTATGGGGATGACCAAAACATCTGCGCACAGACGCCCCTTCACACCATTGCCGACGTTGGGGCGGGATGCCGCGAAGGTCTCAAACGAGCCCAAAGCAACAGATGCTGCATCGAGTTCGAAAGTCCGCTACCACGACGGGGGCAAAAACCTTCAACAACTTATAGGGTTTTGAACAGGTTTTGTGGCAATTTGAAACGAGGCTTTTGCCAGCGCTCCAAAAAAGTGGCCGTTTTTGGTAATAGCTCCATTCTTGCTTGGGGAAATAACCTACGAAAAACACCGCAGTGCTAGAACAGTTTCTGACATGTTAAATTTCAGATACTCCTGCTTTATGGATATAGTTCTGATCACGGCGGTTATCGCATCGCTTTTTCTTGTCATCGGTGCGGCAGAGCCGCTTGCGGCCCGTCTGAGGCTTCCCTACAGCGTCATTCTGGCTGGTCTGGGAATCATTATCGCTTCAGGCGCGATCTTCTTTTTGCGCACGGATTTGACCGATGCGCTCAATCCTGTGGCCGAGGCCATCCTTGGCCTGCCGATCAGATCCAACGTCTTTCTTTATGTCTTTCTACCGACGCTTCTATTTCAGGCGACATTGGGCATGAACTTGCGCCGGATGCTTGATGACTGGGTTCCAATCATGGTGTTGGCGGTTGTCGCAGTGGTCGTTGCCACACTCAGCGTCGGTTATGCGTTGTCGTGGGCCACCACCCTACCTTTGGCCGCATGCCTTTTGATAGGTGCCATTGTATCAACGACCGACCCGTCTGCTGTTGTCTCGATCTTCCGGTCAATTTCGGCACCCCGCAGGCTTGCGCGGATCATTGAAGGCGAAAGCCTTTTGAACGATGCTGCCGCTATCGCACTTTTTGGGCTGTTCATGGGGTTTGTTATGCTGGGTGTACCCAACCCGGAATTGAGCGATGCGCTGGCCCGCTTTCCGGTTTTGATCGCCGGAGGCGCACTCACTGGCTGGCTGGCCGCGCGCATCGCGATCTGGATAATGGCGTCTTTTCACGCGCATGAACTTGCGCTTATTTCGGTGTCGGTCGCTCTCCCGTATCTCGCCTATATTGGCGCGGAACAAAGTATCGGCGCGTCTGGCGTGATTGCTGTTGTCGCTGCGGGGTTGACCCTGAACTTGAGTGGTCCCGGACGTCTTCCACCCCAAGCCTGGGCCAACCTGCGCGAAGTCTGGGATCTGCTGGCCCACTGGGCTGGTGCATTGATCTTCATTCTTGCCGCGCTCCTTATTCCGCGACTGCTGGAAGATGTCAGAGTAAGCGATTTCATTCTGATCGGTGTGGTTATTGTTGCCGCGATTGCGGCACGGGCCGTAATTTTGTTCGGACTTCTGCCGTTACTGGCGATCTTGCGACTCTCACCGCCAGTTGAACGTCCCTACCGTGTGGCAATTCTTTGGGGCGGGCTGCGTGGCGCGGTCACACTTGCGCTTGCGCTGGCCGTCACGGAAAGTTTCCGTGTTCCCGTCGAGGTCAAACGCCTCGTCGGTATCCTTGCAACTGGTTTTACGCTTTTCACGCTGATCGTGCAGGGCACCACGCTGCGGTCCGTTATTGGCTGGATGGGTCTGGACCGCCTGTCACCTATCGACGAGGCGATGTCGCGGCAGGTGGTTGCGGTAGCCCTCCAAACCGTGCGCGAAGATATTGCACGCACCACCGAGGATTACGCACTCACGCATGATATCGTGCGCGCCGAAGCAAAGGTTTTCGGCGAAAGACTGGAAGCGGCGGTCAGAACAGCCGAAGACAGCGATGAAATCCTTGATCGCGACCGGATCACTTTGGGGCTTATCGCCCTTGCAGGGTTCGAGCGTGACACAATCCTCGCGCGGGTCAGGGAACGGACAATTTCGGCGCGAATGGCTGAACAGATCCTGTCCGACGCTGACCGGCTTATCGAGGCTGCACGGGCAGGCGGGCGCAGCGGATATCAGCAGGCCGCCCGCCGGTCGGTTGCCTATGGTCGCGCGTTCAGGACGGTTGTGGCGTTGCACAACAGATTGGGCCTGTCTGCGCCTTTGGTACGCATGACGTCTGATCGCTTCGAGCTGTTGCTGTCGCAAAGGCTGATCATGCGCGATCTGGATGCATTCATCGACGGACGCATTCGTCGCATTCACAGCAGACGTGTGGCAGACCTCCTTCACGAACTCCTCGCGCGGCGGATCGAAACAGTTGAAACAGCGCTGGAGGGCCTGAGATTGCAGTATCCGGGCTATGCCGAGGAACTGGAACGGCGTTTCATCCGGCGCACGTCGCTTCGACTGGAAGAGCGGGAATATGCAGCCATGCGAGAAGACGGCCTGATCGGTGCTGAGGTTTATGCAACCCTGATGCAAGGCCTCGCGGTGCGGCGAACGGCAGCAGAGGGACGGCCGACACTTGATATCGCGTTGAAGCGGAAAGAGCTCATCAAGCTGTTTCCCCTGTTTGCTGACCTGGATGAAGCCGCCCTCAAAAAACTGGGCCGGGCATTACTTACTCAATACGTCAACGCAGGCAACGTCATTGTTCACAAAAATAACGAGGTGAAGAACGTCTACTTCATCGCCTCGGGCGCTGTTGAGCTTGAAAGTTTGGGGCAATCGTGGCGTTTGGGCAGGGGAGATATGTTTGGACAAGTCGCCGCTTTGACAAGAAATGCCCGTCGTGCAGAAGTCCGGGCCATCGCGCCCTCCACGCTGCTAGTGTTGGACGTTGCCCGCTTTCGGCAAATGCTGGCGCAAAGCGCCGTTTTGCAGAACGCGGTGCGCGCAAGCGCCGAACAACGCGGAATTGACCCGTTCCTTCTACTCGGGGAAGTGATGGAAGAAAAATAGGCCATCGTACGCCTGAAGTTCACGCTCAGTGTTTTCTGGAAAACGAAATGGTTTGAAGCCGAGCTGAAGACGTATTCCAGTTCTGTACTGAGACGGCAAGAAAGCGCCTGATACAAAAAATCTGTGGAGATCAGGCTATCGGTAATCTTGCAACCATATGAGCGTGACACATCTTAAATGACAGAGTTAACAGCGCCCTATATTAGATAAAAAGGAGATGGTGTGTCACCATCATGATCACATCATCGCCAACTGAGGCCGCACCCAGAACACCTGAGACGCTCGACTTACCAGATTACATCCAGACACTCCGGCACGCCGTTGACCCTTTCGTGGCTGAGCATTTCAGCTGGAGGGGAACTCTACGCCTTCATCGCAATGCACTGGGCTGGGATATTTTTCGGGCTCCGGTGAATATTATTTTGTCGCCGGTTTTCGTGCTGACCCGCATCGTCGCTTATCTCTGCAAGCGCCTCGGGTTGCGTCGTGGGGGGGGGTGGCTGGCCCGTCGTCATATTTTATTACGCACGTCAGTCGCGAGAAGGGTCGAAACCTGCATCATCGCCGACCTGCTTGGTCTGCCGGTCACTGCTGGTAAAACCGCTTTCGATCAAACGACACTGGAACATGCTGTCCTTGCTGCACCTCAATTCCGCGAAACACTTCGTCGGTGCGAAAATGCAGATGATGTACGAGCCCTGAGCCATCGCGTGCTGGGCGCGGTGTCAGAATATGCAGGGACGCGATCTGCTGTGTCCGAGATTACAACCGTACTGTTTACGCTCCTGACAGGGGCCGTCGTCTTTCAGGCATTGACACCAGGGATGATATCGATGGCACCGGGTGTTGCAGAAGCGATGGCACGTACCACAGCAATTACCGATTTTCCGCTTGGACAAACAATCGGCGGTGCTTGGTATGGTGTCTTTGCAACCGATACGTCGCCCTGGCTGGTGGTAGCCACGCTTGCGGTGCTTGTTATGCTTGGATCGATCTTTGCGGCGTTTGTGGGCATTCTTGCAGACCCTGTTCAAAGCCGTCTGGGCATACACCGTCGCCGTCTTTTGCGCCTAATTGACACCATCGAAGTGGAACTTGACGGCGCTGGCGAGAAGCCTTTCGTGGCGCGCGAACACTACTACGCCAGGGCTTTTGATCTTTGGGACGCCGGTGCGAGCCTTCTGCGGGTTTTTCGTAACTGATCCTGTTGTATTTAGCGGACAGCGGAATTACACCCTCCTCCCTTCCAAACCACACATCAAATAATCAGCCGCAGCACCGGCAAAAGTTGGAAAAAATGTATTTCGAAATCACTATCGTCGTTCTGTTGACGCTGATTAACGGTCTTCTTGCAATGTCCGAACTGGCCATCGTCTCGGCCCGGCCTGCACGGCTGAAATTACTGGCGGACAAAGGCAGCAAAGGTGCAGCAACGGCGATCAGGCTTGCAGCAGATCCCGGCAAGTTTCTGTCAAGCGTTCAGATCGGTATTACTCTGGTGGGCGTTTTGGCCGGTGCCTTTTCGGGTGCCACGCTGGGCGCACGTCTGTCAGCAACATTGGTCGAAGCAGGTATGCCTACCGATTGGGCGCAACCTATAGGGGTTGGGACCGTCGTCATCGTAATCACCTACCTCTCTTTGATCATCGGTGAACTCGTCCCCAAGCAGATTGCACTGCGCGCGCCGGAACAGGTCGCGGCACGTATGGCCCCCATGATGCACGCTGTCGCACGGGTGGCAGCCCCGTTGATTTGGTTGCTTGACCGATCTGGCAAGGTCATCCTGACCCTTCTGGGCCAATCGGGCAAGCAATCCGCAACAGTCAGCGACGACGAAGTCCGCCTCATCATCGCAGAGGCCGAAAGCGCTGGCGTGATGAACTCCGCCGAAAGTCAGATGATTGCGGGTGTCATGCGCATCGCAGACCGGACCGCGCGTGGCCTGATGACACCCCGGCTAGAAGTGGAAACCTTGGAAATTTGTGACTCAAAGTCACAAATTCTGCAGAACTTGAAAGATTTTGGCCGTTCCAGATTGCCGGTCTGGGAAGGGGATGTCGACAATATCATCGGGGTATTGACGACGCGTGATCTTCTTGGTCCCGTTTTGAATGATGGCCCCTTGAGTCTGCGTGCCTTATTGCGCGAGGCACCAATCGTTCAGGAAGGGCAAAGCGCGTTGCTCGTCATTGAGCGCCTGCGCACCGCACCGGCCCATATGGTGCTAGTCTACGATGAATTCGGACATTTCGTCGGGATCGTCACTCCGATGGACATTCTCGAAGCCATTGCAGGAGAATTTCCCGATGAAGGCGAGGACGAGCCCAAGATGGTCAAGCGGGCGGATGGGTCGTACCTTGTCGCGGGCTGGATGCCTGTGGACGAGTTTGCGGAGCACTTCTCGATAGAAATTGATCCCGACCGCGACTTTGAAACTGTCGCTGGCCTTGTTCTAGAACAGATAGGCCATCTGCCTGCACTGGGCGAACAGGTCGCGTTCGAAAGTATGACCATCGAGGTTGTTGATCTGGATGGAAGACGGATCGACAAATTACTGGTCAGCCGTAGAGGATAAGACAATGTGATAAGGCAACTGAAGTCGCCTATTGGCGCTTTAGCGCTTGAGGTAGCTCTCCCTCATAATCTGCCAACAGGACCGCTATTGTAAACGACTTGCCACTGCTTACATGCCTGAAATTAGATGTCTTTTATGAAAGCGCCCAAATAATGCAGCATTCAGTCGACTGTAAAATATCAGCACTATCGGGATACGCTGGAACGCGAAGAAAATGATTATCCAACAGGAAGCTACACTTCGGCTAATTGTCTACATCAGAAACACGGGTTCAACTGGGGCGCTTATCGCAACCTCGAGGGCACTCCAAAAAGGACCACTTCATTGGACCGGCATACGACACCCTCCGCAGGCTTAGGCTTCCTTGTTGGCCTCGGGCTACTGCTTTCAAGTGCGGCAATAGCACAAGACGTCGCCGAACCCGAGCAGTTGCGCATGCTTGGACGGTGTAGTGGCTGCGTCGTCGAGGGGCTGGACCTGTCAGGTCGCCGGTTGACCGGTGTCGACCTTTCGGAATCCACAATTCGCGACGTCGATTTCTCGGGTGCAAACCTCAACATCGCACTATTTGATGACGCAACACTTGAAAATGTCTCTTTCGCATCGGCCAATTTGACAGGGGCGAGCTTCGTCGGCGCGCGGCTTATCAATGTGTCGTTCGAGAATACCATCCTTAAAGCGGCTGTTTTCGACGCGGCCATTCTGGAAGACACTGACATTGGACGCGGGATTTCGTGCAATACGCAGCTTCCAGATGACACAACCGATAGCACTGAATGTAATTGATCATAATCTGCCCATCCGCGTGGCGGGCCTATCGGCCTCTGCACTAACTCCGGCTGATAAAACCACCAGCCACGTCTGCACCTCACATTATCGCCAATCCTTTGGCACTCAATCTGGAATAAAAAATGGGATACGATCTTCTCCTTGTCGCGGTGGGCCTTGTTCTTTTGTTTGTGGGGGGTGAGGGGCTTGTGCGTGGTGCCGTAGCCATCGCCGAGCGTTTTGGCATATCTAAACTTCTGATCGGACTGGTGATCGTCGGTTTTGGAACCTCGACGCCCGAGCTTCTGGTTTCGGTCAATGCCGCATTGGATGGCGCTCCGGAAATTGCCCTTGGCAATGTGGTTGGATCGAACATCGCGAACATTATGCTCATTATTGGTATAGCTGCTGCAATCACGCCGGTCACGGGTTGGGATCGTGGCGCGTTGCGTGAAGCGTTTGTTGCCACGCTTGTGGCTTTGGCCACTCTAGGGCTTGTTCAGGCAGACGTGATCAGCCGCTTGCACGGGACCGTAATGCTCGCGGTTCTCGCGGCCTATCTGGTCTCGACGTACTGGCTGGAACGGCGAAACCGGCAATCCCAAACCTTCGCGCATGAGGCCGAAGCATTCGAAGATATCCCGATAACCCGCCCTTGGCAGGCTCCGCTTTTCGTGGTCGCTGGTATCGCGGCCCTTGTGTTCGGGGCTGACTTGTTAGTTCAGGGCTCGGTTTCGATTGCGCGCGCCTACGGCGTCTCGGATGCTGTGATCGGATTGTCGCTGGTTGCAATCGGGACATCCCTGCCAGAGCTTGCCACAGCTGTCGTGGCTGCGATCAAACGGCAGTCCGACGTCGTTCTGGGTAACGTGATCGGGTCCAACATATTCAATATCCTCGCCATACTTGGCATCACGGTTGCGATCCAGCCGATGGATGTGGCCGCACGGTTCCGCGAGATTGATACCCCCATCATGGTCGCGGCAAGTCTGCTTTTGCTGGGGCTTTTGTTCGCAACCCGCTCGATCGGGCGGACGTGGGGTGTGCTCATGTTGACAGCCTATGCCGCCTATATGGTCTTCCTTTTCTCGACCGGAGCGACCTCATAGCCAGTGCATGCTCATAATCACCTACCGATGTGCCGTTCAGAATGTCGTGCGGGGTGAAAACCCGCACGAACAGATTTGTCGATTGCACATTGGAAATTCTCTACAAGGAAAAATCGTGTCAGAACAAACAGCAGTCCTGGTCGGGATCGTGGATCGGATCGTTGAGGCAACGGACCGCGAACAGGTCGGTGTTGACGATCTGGTGCGGGCGATAGGTCACGCCAGCTTTACACCCGTTCTGCTGATCCCGGCGATTGCCGTCGCCACGCCGCTCAGCGGCATACCTCTGTTTTCAGCTATGATGGGAATGCTTATCTTTCTGGTGTCTGTGCAGATGCTGTTGCGCCGTGACCGGCTCTGGCTGCCAAGGTGGCTTTTAAGGCGCAAAACAAATGGTGCCCGCGTACGGTCTGTGTTCATACGGCTTCGCCCTGCAATGGCGTGGCTGGATGCGCATACATACGCCAGACTGACGGCCTTTGTGCATCGTCCGCTGATCTTCATCCCCCAAACTCTGTGTGTTTTGTCCGGCCTCATCATGCCATTTCTGGAATTCGTCCCGTTTTCATCCTCGTTGGTCGGGAGTGCCGTTGCTCTTCTCGCGTTTGGTATGTTGGCCCGCGACGGGCTGTTTGTCTTGCTCGGGCTTGCTCTTTATCTGGGACCTCTTTGGTTGGTAATCCACGTCATATGACAGCGCAGTGTCATCCTAGGGAAGGTGCGCAAATATCTGCCGAACGAGGCGCAAGAGCTATTGAAAATGATCTGGGCTACAACCACTTCAAGTGTGCGAGCCGGGCCCCTCTGACGGATGATGTATAGAAAGCATCTGCCGTGATGTCGGATCGCTCCCCCGAAGGGGAGTGGACCCACCGATGCTCGTCACCCAAAGCATCAGAAAGCCGCTTTCCTTCGGGGTCACACCGAAGGAGTTTTATATGGAAAAAACTGTTCAACCACGCGACTATGTATCTCCCGAAGGGCTTCAGTACGATGTCGGATTGCGTAAGTACCTGACAGGCGTATTTGCCTATATGGGCGGCGGGCTGGTGCTATCGGCACTGGTGGCCTCTGCTGTGGCAAATGTTGCGCCTGTCACGGCGCTCATCTTTGGAACACCTCTCAAGTGGGTCGCAATCTTCGCGCCACTGGCGTTGGTGATGTTCGCGTCTTTCCGTTTTGAGCGACTTTCCGTAGGTGCTCTGCAAGGTCTCTTCTGGGGATTCGCGGCCCTCATGGGCGTGTCGCTCGCCAGCGCGCTGCTGGTTTTCACAGGCACAAGCATCGTTCAGGCATTCCTGAGCGCGTCCATCATTTTTCTGACAATGGCGCTGTGGGGCTCCACAACGAAACGCGACCTGTCGGGCTGGGGCAGTTTCCTGATGATCGGCCTGATCGGCGTCATCGGTGCCTCTATCGTCAACCTGTTCCTGGCATCGGGTGCACTGGCAATGGCCGTCTCTGTGATCGGGGTGATTGTCTTTACCGGCCTCACAGCATGGGACATGCAACGCCTGCGGAATGAGTACCTGGCACATTGTGAGCAAGGTGGCGTCGCTACCCAAGCAAACCTCGGCAAACTTCAAATAATGGGGGCGCTCTCCCTTTATCTCAATCTCATCAACCTGTTTCAAATGCTGCTGAGCTTGTTCGGCCAGCGGCAGGAAGGATAAAGCATCATGCGAACTCAAGAAACTGTCTCGGCCATGTTGTGCCCCGTCTGCCATACCGGCCTGACGATGTCGGACCGAAGCGGCGTAGAGATCGACTACTGCCAGTCATGTCGGGGCGTCTGGCTTGATCGGGGCGAACTCGACAAGATCATCGAGCGCTCCACCGCACCAGTACCGCCACCACGGGATATGGATACCCGAAACAGCCCTGACCGGCGTGGAGACGGCGGCGGTCTCATGGGAATGGCATCAGCCTTGTTGAAAGATGATGATGACCATCGCCGTGGTCGGGATGACGATGATCGCTACGACGAGAGGTACGACAAGCGGAGAAGGAAAAAATCGATCTTCTCGGAGTTTTTCGACTAACCGCATACGTAAACAGCTTCCGAAAAGAGGCGGCGTAGTGCGCTATGTTTTACACTTGATGGGTTTAGCTACGAGGAGTGTGGCAATTGGGAAGTAACAAAATCTGGATCATCGTCGGAGCCGTGGCCATCGTCGTGCTCGGCGGATGGTTTTTCCTTACAGGCGATGACAACGCAGATGGTTCCATTAGTGAGCCTGCTGCAATCGAAGGGTCGGATACCGACGAGGATCAGGAAACTGACGACGAGGAAGACGATGCAACCGAAGACGAAAGTGAAGACAACTGATGCGCGTCGTTTCACAATTGAGGCGTCTTCTCAGCTACTCACCGGAAACGGGACGCTGACGTAAGCTACGATTTGTAGTCTGCCAATCTTCAACGCGAAAGAAATTGAAGAGGTCGAAACGGAAGCAACATCATCCGGCGCTCAAGGCCAAGATTGCGTTGGAAGCACTGAAGGGCGCGGAGACGGTCGGCGAACTGGCCAATCGGTTCGGCGGGCATCTGACGATGATCCATCAATGAAAACGGGCTTTGCTCGAAGGCGCATTGGGCCTTCGAGCGGGGCAGCCGGAAAGCGTAGGAGGTCGATGAAACACTACTATGCGGACGTCAAAGGTTTGGGCAATGTTGCCGTTAGCCGCCATGCTCAGGCACGTATGGCTGACGACGGTATAACTCAGGAGAATTTTGAAAGAGTACTTCTCAATCCAGTCCGGCCAGATGGTCAGGACGGGATGGGTGTCGTATGGAGGGAACGCGACGGCCTGAGAATTGTCATTCTCACTGATCCCACTCCGAATATGGGTGCTGTGCTCGTCAAAACCGTCTATCGGGTAAAGCCCCAAGCAAATGCTCTCATATCAACTCGATGAGACAGGATTTCTCATTCCCCTGACCTCAGGAATGGCTTCGTTGCCTCTATTGCTGCATCGCAACTCGGTCCCATTTCGGCGACAAGGGCCGTCGGTGTCCATCTTGGTCGTCTCCGTTGCCCGCGCCTTTCCCGCCATATAGGGCAGGTCAGGCGCTATCTCTCCCATTACCCCGCCACACCCAAAAACAACGCCAGCGCCCGATTTACTTCGAGCATAGCGGTATCATCGAGCTGGCCGAAAGCCCCCCGAAGTTTGTCCGTTCGGACAGTCATGGCTTTGTCGATCATGATTTGCGACGTGGCGCGCAATCCGTTTTCCGACGCGGGCTCAACCGTCAGCCGGATCAGCGGCGCATTGACGAGCGTGGACGTCACCATAAGGATGGTCGTGGTGGCCGTGTCCGGAAACCGGTCGGACTGAATCACAAGCGCGGGACGCGGCTTTCCGTGGTCGCCTTGAAGGGCGACCGTCACCAATTCACCGCGTCTCAATCCCATCCGTCCATATCAATCAAGGCGGCATCTATGAAGCCATTCAAGCCGACGTCGGCGCGATCTGCTTGGGCTACAAGCGCCGCCTGACGGCGACACTCGGTTTCGAAACCGGGGCGGCGGGTATCTGGCACCCAGATTTGAACAGGACGCAGACCGGCGGCTCGCAAGGCATCGCGGCGCTTCTTGACACGTTGAGAAACAGGGGTTGGCATAGCGGTTCCTTTCTTGTTACATGTAACAAAATAGATCGTTCAGTTCAAGCCTGTTGGTTCGTGCTGCGACGCAGGAAATCGACAGTCAGGGTTCTTTGATGGAAACAGATCCGGAGGCATTCTATGTATTGATCGAAGCCCTCGGAATTGGGCTCCTGATCGGCATTGAACGTGAACGCAGCACTCACAAACCAAGCGACGGTGCATCGACAGGTGTTCGGACTTTCGCTTTGGCATCACTTATTGGCGCAATCAGTATGATGACGGGTGGTGTTCCCCTGCTGATGGTCGCTGTAGCTACTGTTGCGATCATTCGGATCGTATCGGTTGCCCAACAATCTGACCCGAATATTGGCCTCACGACCAGTCTGGCGCTCGTTTCTGTCGTACTTCTCGGGGGCTTCGCAACGGAAAAGACAATGCTTGCGGCAGGTGCGGCTGTGGTCATCGCGTCATTGCTTGCAGCGCGTGAGATGTTGCAGGGATTCAGCCGCTCGATTCTGACGGCCGCTGAGCTGCGGGACGGTCTCATCCTTGGTGTGTCGATCCTAGTGATCCTCCCAATCCTGCCCAGCCTTGAGATCGGTCCCGGCGGAGCACTCAATCCACGCAACCTTTTCATCATCGTTGTCGTCATTATGCTGATTGGCGCAGCGGGTCACATTGCAACACGCGTCATCGGGGCGCGCCTCGGCTTGCCGGTCAGCGGGTTCCTGTCCGGCTTCGTGTCAAGCACATCGACAATTGTAGCACTTGGTCAACGCGCCACCGAAAAGCCGGAGGACGCCCGAAGCGCCGCTGCGGGGGCGACGCTTTCATCGGTATCGTCACTTATCCAGATCGGAATTATCTTGCTGGCACTGAGCCCTGCCATGTTTACAATGGGTCTTCCTTTGTTGTTTGGTGCGGGTGTCGCAGCCGCACTACACGGTGCTGCGATTTTTTTTCTAGCCTTGCGCCGGAAAGTAGAGCCAGCAGTGCTGGAACTGCCGTCGCAGGTCTTCTCGATCAAAGCAGCAGCCGGTTTCGCGCTCATCGTTGCGGTTGTCATGCTAACCTCTGCGACGCTCAATGATGTGTTCGGGAATACAGCAGTGCTCGCGACTGTCGCTCTTGCCGGACTGGTTAGCACAAATTCCGCAACTGTCGCTCTTGCTTCGCTTGTAGCAGCCGGGCAAATCTCGGCCGTTGATGGAGCGCTGCCGCTGGCTGCTGCGCTGAGCGCAAATACCATTGCTCGCCTCTTGATTGCATGGCGCGGGAAGAACGTCACTTTCCGAAGAATCGTTGCATTCGGTCTTGTGCTCCAGCTCGCAGCACTCTGGTTATCTTGGTGGCTTGCTGCGCTTCTTCGGTCGTGGTTTGCCGATTGGTCCGCGATCATTTCTCAATAGATCTAGTAACGATTGTTTTGGTATTCGCTGAAAGCAGTCCTTCGGGCAGCCACAGCGAATGCACCCTTCGTCCCGCATCTTTCCAGCTCGTACACGATGCAGCGAACGGCAGGTGTACGGATAGGGGGGGACTTCTGAGAATTTCATCGTACCAGCCATATGACACACCAATGTCGCCTATTTCACTTGGCCCAAGGGTGACGGCAGATTGAATCGCATAATGCCCACTCACTGGCAGCCTTAGCGTGGGATTCCGCCCCTTCGGGCATTCGACCCCACTTACCGATCGGGCGCTGCTTCAAGGGACGTCTCGAACCGCTTGCCCGCCGCTGCAGCTTCTTTCAAGAGCGCGTCGAAATTGTCAGGTGGATTGCCATCTTCCAGCATTCCTTTGAACGTCGCATAGGCGTCCGTCTTGCTGCCGTAGGCGCGCAGGGTCTTGTCGTCGTTCACCCAGGCCACCACGATGACCTTCGCATCGCTGTTGAACCGATAGAACAG
>NZ_LJAL01000021.1 GCF_001419985.1 Loktanella sp. 5RATIMAR09
CCCAACCTTCAGTTCAGCGCTGTCGCCTGAGAGATTGTGCCACCTCCCCGCCGGGTACGACGCCCCTCCCCTGCCCGTCTGCTCTCAGTTGGCTGTCCTGGCTCTTCTCGTCGCCACCCTCCGGTCCAGCGATAAAGAACTCTGCTTCCTCCCCGTTCAACCGCTGCCCGCTCCGGTCGGTCAGCCCGATGGTGCTGCCGTTCGGCTCAAACGTAATCAGGTATTGGCCGAGGCTGTCCTTGTGCACGCGGTAGCCGGTGTTGGCCCAATGCACGGTCCGACCGGCATCGATGGCGGCTTTGATCTCTTCGAGTGTCATGATCGTCCCCTCGCCTATTCTGCTGCCACTGAAGTTACGTCCCGCGTGGCGTCTGGTCCGGTTCCAACAATCCGGGAGAGGATGCCCAATGTGTCGATCCCATCCCCATGCGGCAGGAACACCCGCAACTGGAAGGCAATGATCTCCGTGAAACACCCCATGGCCTTGAGACCATCAATCATGCCCCGATCCGCACCGCCAAGCTCGAGACGCATCTCGCCTGCGACCCGGCGACGGGTCAGGGTCAGACCCCGGCCCAGATCGACAGGTGCGGTGGTGCCGAGGGCGGCGGTCAGCATCTCCTGCGGCGTTTGCGGATTGGAGACGAGGAAGCGGGCGCGCAACGCTGCCGCCCCTTCCTCGCTCAGCGTGCGCCCGATCATGGCGGTCGCCCCGTCGGGCGTGACGCGGTAGATGCGCTCATTGGTGGTCGGAATGTCCTTCCAGATCGGCAACAAGAGCCCGGTCAGCAGGTAAAGCTTGGTCGTGGTGGTTTTTGGCAGGGATGCAGCCTCGGTATCCCAAAGTCCTGCAAACTCGGGCCTGCTGATCTCTTCCCAAGCCGAGGACTCGAACCGCGTCTCTTCCAGATAGCTCAACCCGTTTGGCCGCACCACCTTGCGCATCAGCGTGACGATATCCTCGTCATACATCTGCATGGGCCGCGCCGAGATGAGCGCCGCGCGGCCAGACGCTCGGTTGACCATCGGCAGCTTGTCGGGATTGCGCGACATGGCCTCTTCGGCCCCAAGGACGTGGACCGGGTCGGTCACCTCCAGCCCGATGATCCGCGTCACGGCGCCGGATTTCGGGCAGGTCCAGAGATCCTCTGTGGAGACCTGTTCGATCTTTTCGCCGCGCAGGGTTTCCACGCCGAGATCGAGCGTGCCCGCCGCGCGCGCCCGTTCCGTCTGATCAGCAATCCGGCGCATGAACTCGGCAAAGAGTGCGTTCTGCATGTGGATGGGCAGGGCAAGCACCCGGTTGAGAAACCGCTGGATCGGGGGAAGCTCCTCAAGGAGCACCCCATCCTTGTCGATCAGCCGCAGGGCCGTCCAGTCGGTGAAGCTCTCGTAGCTCATCGCCTCAGCGCGCCCGGCGGCAAGATCGGCATAGTAGCCACGCAATGCCGCCCGCGCGATCGGGCTTTCGAGATTGTCCTCCTCGCGGAACATGCCTTGCGAGCCGGTCTCGCGCTGGCCCTTGGTCAAGGCCCCCAGCTGGTCGAGGCGCTTGGCGATCGTCGAGGTGAAACGTTTTTCGCCATGCACATCTGAGGTGCAGACCCGGAAGAAGGGCGCGCTGACCTGAGCCGAGCGATGCGTGCGGCCCAGCCCCTGGATGGCCGCATCGGCGCGCCAGCCGGGCTCCAGCAGGTAGTGCCGCCGCCGTTTCTGGTTCTTCGCCGTTTGCGCCGCGTGATAGGACCGGCCCGTCCCGCCCGCATCGGAGAAGATCAGGATATCCTTCTCACCATCCATAAAGGCTTGGGTCTCGGACGAATTGCTACTGGCGCTGCGCTTCTCGATGAAGAGATGGCCATCCTCGGCCTTGAGGGGCCGGATGGACCGCCCCGTGACCTCTGCGACGGCCTCGTCGCCAAAAGCCCAGAGGATCTGATCGAGCGCCGAAGGGATCGGGGCGAGCGTCATCAACTCCAACATGGCCGCATCGCGCAGGGCGAGCGCCTCGCGCGAGACAACCAGCGCGCCGGTCTCATCCCGCAAGGGTTCCGCCACCATATTGCCGTCGATCTCGACCAGCTTTTGCGCATGAATCGGGAAGGCCTGTTCGAGATAGCCCAGGACGTAGTCGCGCGGCGTTAGCGCACCCTCGACGAGTTCATCCTCCGGGTCCATCGTCTCAAGTCTGCGTTTCAGCAGGCTCTCACCTGTCGAGACCACCTGAATGACGCAAGCGTTGCCTGCCGCGAGATCGTCCTCGATGGCGCGGATGATGGTCGGGGCTTTCATGCCCATCAGGAGATGGTTGAAGAAGCGCTGTTTCGTGCTCTCGAAGCGGGACTTGGCCGAGGCGCGTGCGGCCGAGGCATTAGTCTCCCCCGAGGCATCGTTGACGCCGGTCGCTGTCAGCGCGGCCTCGAGATTGTGGTGGACCGTACGAAACGCGCCCGCATAGGCGTCGTAGACCTCGATCTGGGCCGGGGTGAGCGCGTGTTCGAGCACGTCATACTCCACGCCATCAAAGCTGAGGGCGCGGGCGGTATAGAGGCCGAGCGTTTTGAGATCACGGGCGACCACCTCCATGGCGGCGACACCGCCAGCTTCCATCGCCGACACGAAACTCTCGCGGCTCGGGAAGGGGTATTCGGGGCCTTGTCCCCAGAGACCGAGACGCGCGGCATAGGCCAGGTTGTGCACGCTCGTGGCGCCCGTGGCCGAGATGTAGAAGACGCGAGCGCGGGGTGCTGCCAGTTGCAGCCGCAGGCCAGCAAGGCCCTGCTGGGAGGGTTTGACCCCCCTGCCCTGCTCAGACCCTGCCGCGTTCTGCATGGCATGGGCCTCATCAAAAGCGAGGACGCCTTCGAAGTCTTCACCCATCCAGTCGAGAATCTGGCTCAGTCGCGTGGTACCGCATTTGCCCGCGGACCGCAGCGTGGCGTAGGTGACGAAGAGGATTCCGTCGCCCATCGGGACGGGCTGATCCGGTTTCCATTTGGAGAGCGGCTGGATGTCGGCTGGCGAGCCGCCGAGATCGGTCCAGTCGCGGATGGCGTCCTCGATGAGCGTGGCGGATTTGGAGACCCAGATCGCCTTCCTGCGCCCGGAAAGCCAGTTCACGAAAATGAGCCCCGCGCATTCGCGCCCCTTGCCGCAACCGGTGCCATCTCCGAGGAAATAGCCGAGGCGATAGGCCCGTGCATTAGGGTCATCATCGGCGCGCGTCAGCTTGGTCTGGTCGTCATCGATGGTAAACCGACCGGGCAGATCGCGCCCATGGGCATCATGCGCCATGATGATGGTTTCCAGCTGCGCCTCGGAGAGATGTCCCTCCCCGATCAACCGTGCGGGCAGCCGCAAGTCATCACTGCCCGTGTTTGAGGGCATGGGCGGGGCAACCGAGGCCATGGCGATGCTTTCGACGAGCGGGGTGGGATGTTCCTGCCCACCCGCGATCTCGATCCGCTGCGGACGGTAGCGCGCATAGATGTCCGAGATCGGCGTGTTGTCGCGCGGGATATCAAGGCTCGTGAAAACTAGCGGGACAACGGCATTGGCCCGGGGTCTGGAGGCGGCGACAGGCGCAGCGGCGGTCTTGCGCGGAGCAGAGGATGGAACGGTCAGCCGCCCGTTAGGGATCGCCGCTGCCTGTTGTACGGGGCGCATCTCGGTCCGGGTTGAGGCCACAGCATCGACATATGCCAAGGCTTCATCCAGATCCCGGACGCTGGCGCGGATCATCTCGCCGTCCTCAAGCACCTTGTCGAAGACCATGAGCTGGGTTTCGACAGAGGTGCCGAGCTTGCGGTAGACCTGCCCCGGCATCGTCAGCGCCAATCGTGGCGTCAGGAGACCGCAGGCGCGGGACCAATGCGCGGCATCGCGTTCGGGCGTGAACCCCGGCGGCATGATCGCCACCAGGCGCCCACCTGGTGCCAGGCGCTTTGCAGCCGCAATGAGATGTTTGGCAGCGATGTGCTTGTCGCGGGATCGGTCGACCGAGGAGGCGAAGGGCGGATTCATCACCACGACGTCGGGTAGAACCGGCGTCTGCAGCAGATCGTCGATATGCTCGCCGTCATGGCCCGTCACCTCGCCGCCGAAAACCGCGCGCAGGAGGCGCTGGCGAAAAGAGTCGATCTCGTTGAGCAAAAGCGTGGCACCGGCCCGGGCGGCGAAAGTAGCCAGGGCACCGGTGCCAGCCGAGGGCTCCAGCAAAGTCTCGCCCTTGCGAACGGCTGCCGCCCGCACGACCATTGCCGCGAAAGGCAACGGCGTGGAAAACTGCTGCAGCCGGATCTGCTGCTCTGACCGGCGCGTTTCCGTGAGAAGCCGTGAGGCAAGGAGCTTTGCAGCGGCGATGTCATCTGCCACGCCGTTCCCACGCAGCAGCACTTGGACAGCCGCGGCCTGCATCAGGTCATAGGCTATGCGCCAGTCCCAGGCGCCCCCGGCATCGCTGCCATGAAACGTCTCGCGCATGATGCGCGCCAGCGCTGAACTGCGCAGGGGCTGGTGGACGATCTCCGCGCAGATCTGCGTCAGCGCAGAGGCGAGATCAGGGTGGGAGATCGAGAGAGCCGGGTTGGCCGTTCTGGGTTTGGACATGGGGATTTTCCTTTGGATCAGGGTCTGAGTTCCAAAGGACAAAAAGCCCGCTTTCGCTTTTCAGGGTGACGGGCCCGAAAGCTATTAACAAGGGCGGGCCGTCAACGCGGTCCGCCTTCCTCAGCAACAAAGAGAAAGCCACGCAGCAAAACCGCCGAACTTGTTGATCAATAGAGCCGACATTGAGGCAGCGCGCGGCGATCGACCGCTAGGAGCCCATTGCAGAAGCGATGATTTTTTGCTGCGAGCGCTCGCAGCAAGAAAAATGCTGCCGGCGTAAGATTGTACGCGCCGCGATGCGGCGACGAAATCGGACATTCACGCAAGATGTTGCGAGAAACTCAAGTCCAGATTCTTGCAGGCCGGAACAATGCGACATCTCGCTTGAATCAATTCATTGCCGCTTTGCCATCATCAGATCGAATATCTCGTCTAATGACATCCAAGCCCTTAGGCCTTTTCTAATGATTGGGCAGTAGAACCGCAGGCCGAAGGGTACTGCATGGAAAAAATTGTCGACATCGTTGCGCCGCGAAGCGTTATTGATCTCATTCTTAAGGTTGCGATATTGCTGTTGGCATATATTGCGATTGATCAAACTGTCGGTAACGCGATGCAAGACTTGATACGCGACCACCCTTTGATCGATCCCCTGATGACGATTGTCCTTGGGGCACCCTTTGTCTTCTTCGTCATGAGTACGATGGGCGTCCAACGTAAGTTGAAGGAAAGACTTCAATACCTTGCCGAAACTGACCAGTTGACAGGTTTGGCAAACAGACAGACTTTTTTGGAACGCGCGAGCAAAGCGCTCGCTGAACACCCTCATTCGACGGTCTTGATGATTGATGTCGACCACTTCAAGGCTGTAAATGACACTTACGGCCATTTTGCAGGAGACATCAGTTTACGCACCGTAAGCAATCATTTGTCTGATAATGTGCGCGCTGAAGACATTGTCGGAAGGCTTGGTGGTGAAGAATTCGCAGTGCTGTTAAGAAATGCAGACAGAAAGAAAGCAGAGGCCGTGTCTGCCCGCATTTGCGGTCCAATAACGATTGACACCGCAGGAGACCTTGACGAAGACCCGCCCAGCTTTGATCTGACGATGTCCGTGGGCGGCATTATGGCATTGCCCGGTCAGAGCCTTACTGAGTTGATCCGTCATGCAGATGAGGCACTCTATAGGGCAAAGTCTACAGGCCGCGCGCGTGCAGTATTCTACGAACGTGAAGGCATTGAGAGGCGTCGCGCAAGTTAAGTCGTCCAGGCGGATTTTCTTAGCCTACGCCTCTTACCTATTAGGTTCTGTTTCTCAAATGGCCACAGATAGCGACCACTAGGGTAGCTTCAGGGCGCTGCGGCTAGGGCCAAGATATTAAGCCGGGACACGCCGACCTCGCCGCAGAGCTTGCCGGAATACAACGGTTGCGTGGTTCCACATAACATATCGCAGGATGAAAGAAGCGCGCCCGTTTGCGTTCGGGCGCGCCACAAGAATGAGACGGTCCAAGAGCACCAACCGGAACCCTTGGTCCATTCAAATCACATCCAGGTTGCAGGGACGTAGCGATAGGCATCGCCATCCGTCAAGATACGGCCAAAGCCGGGGAAGTGGACGTGGCTGCCAGCGACAAGCATTTTGTCAGCTGCGACCATGTCAAAGATGCGACGACGCGACGCTGCCGCTTGAACTGGATCGCTGTCGAAACCGAAGCCAACATCGGGCAGCGCTGTATGAACATCTGCCGAATGCAATGTGTCAGCAATCATCATAAGTTGACGGTCACCCCCATCAATCCGCACGATCGAATGCCCCGGCGTGTGGCCCGGGGACAGCATCATGGACAAACCGGGCGCGGCCTCGGCCCCGTCGGCGATGCGTGTCATCCGTGTGCCATAGGCGTCAAATACAGTCTGGGCCAATTGGAATAACCCCTGCGATTCTTCCGGTGCTTGCGCCATCATGCCAGCGTCCGTCCAGAAGCCTGCTTCGACCTCTCCAACGGCCAGTTCAGCATTCGCAAAGACTGCAGAGCCATCACGGATCAGACCACCGAGGTGATCGGGGTGCGCGTGGGTCAGGATAACAAGGTCAACATCCTCTGGAGCGACACCTGCGGCCGCCAGGCCTGGTGTGACACCGCCAAAGCCCGGACCCAGCAGTTCCTGTTCGCCCATTCCGGCGTCGATCAGAATTGTGCGGTCATCAGATTGCAGCAAGAACGCAGAAACAGGTGCAGGCAAGGCATCGGGGCCAATCCCGACTTCTGCCATCAGCGGATCAATTGCGTCGCTGCCAAAGAAGAAACCCCGCCCTAGTGGTGCAATGCCATCCAGCAAAGCGGTGATGCGATAGTTTCCAACGGGCGCTGAATAAAGCGCGGCGCCAGCGGTTGCGCTGTGGCCCGCCGCCAGTGCAGGAGCTGCACCCGTAACAAGCGCGGCTGCGGGCAGTGCTGCTGCACCTTTAAGAAGGTTACGTCGATTGAACTGGGTCATTGTATTTCCTTTCGGATTAGAATATTTCGGATACGAAGCAGTGAGGCGTTAATGTCGTGTTCTGCTTTCCATTGTCAACCCATGCGGTACATAGAGTGTATGAAAAAGATCTCCGATTTAGACAACATGGCCTGTTTTCAGGTCTACCAACTCCACCATGCTTTTGGCCGGTATTATCAGGCGGCCTTTGCGGATACGGGGCTGACCTACGCAAAATACGTGATGCTGAAGGCCCTTGCTGCGCAGAAAGGTATGTCGCTGTCTGACCTCTCAGCATGTCTGGGTGTAGAACCCAACACCCTGTCGCCGCTCGCCAAGAAAATGGCTGGGTTTGGTGTGATAGAGCGGGTGCGTGATCCCGAGGATGAGCGCCGCATCGTCTTGCGTCCCACCACGTACGGTCTCGAAATTCTCAAAGCCGCTGATCAGGTTGTCATGCAGAATTTTGCGGACCTCGGGATATCCGCAGACGACGCGTCGCAAGCGATTGCAATCATGTCTCGCCTGCGCACCGCCGTAGAAAAGGCCAGCCCGGCCCGCGTGATTGTTCCAGATGCACCTTTGGCTGCACAGGACGTTCCCTGCGACTAAGAGAGGCGTGCTTCGGATGACTTCGACAAAAGATGTAGAAAAGTCAGCTATGATCGCGAGAATGTGGGTTTCGCAAGCCAAAGGATTAATATCCGAAATGGGCTTGGTAATCGAACGCGCCGACCAGAAAGGCGTTCAGCTCAGGATGCCGTTCAATCCAGATTTCTGTGTGGATGAAGCAAAAACGATACTGCACGGTGGCATCCTGACTGCACTGCTGGATAGTACCTTCGGGTTGGCCAATTTTCTGGCCGTTGACGACATCCAGACGATGGCAACCCTGGATTTGCGTGTCGACTATCTGCGCCCGGCAAGTTCGCGTGCCGATGTCGTCGTTTTTGCGGAATGTTACCGGAAAACCCGTCACATCGCGTTTGGCAGCGGGAAAGTCTGGTTTGACAACGGCGATTGCGAAGAGGTCGCCCGCGGATCAGCGACCTTTGCCATAACGCGCGGCAAAGGCAGTTTGTTCGACACAATGAAGAAAGCAGGCCCCAGCGCATGAAGCTTTTGGACATACAGGCGCGTTGCGATCGTGTACCATTCTTTCGTCACTTGGGCTTTTCGGTGACCGAAGTGAATGACATGCAGATCTTGGCAATCATGCCTTTCGAACAGCGGCATATAGGTAACCCCATGCTTGATACATATCATGGCGGAATAATCGCCAGCTTTATGGAAGCTATCGCCTCGCTGACCGTGTTGGGCGATCTGAATTCACCGCCACCAAAACCAGTCAATCTAACCGTTGACTATCTACGGCCCGGGTTGCCGGGCACATTGAACGCGCGCGCCTCGATCTTGCGCAGGGGGCGGCGCATCGCGAGCGTCGAAACCACCGCTTGGCTTGATGATGAGGGAAAACCCGTCGCAAAGGGCCTCTTCCACTTTCTGTTGGTGTGATCCCAAAAGTCTAATTGGCCGTATAACTAACATCATCTAGTTTGCGCGAGCCAAGACTCTCTGCCGTCCACCGCCCCGACAAACAAATGTGAGCGAGTTTAGCTTTCTGTCACTTGACACTCTTACATACTGGGTTAACTGACCCTTCAGTACAGAAACCGACCATTTGGTCAGAGGATTTAAATTGAAACGATCCCGTAACGCATCTTCTGAGATCCTGACTGCCGCGCGCGAAGTGACGGCGCGCGAGGGTGCGGGCAAGCTCACAATTGAGTCCGTTGCGCGTCAGATCGGGATGAGCAAGGGCGGCGTGCTCTATAATTTTCCCTCAAAGCAGGCACTGCTTTCGGCCCTTCTTCGTGATATGATCGACGAGCACCTCGTAAATATGCGCGACGTTGACCAGGATAGACCGCACCCAACCTTGCGTGGCCATTTGCATTCGCTGGCTGCATGCAGTGATCTCAAGGAAAACCTGTCAATGGCCATCCTTGCGGCGGCTGCTGAAAGCCCAGAATTTCTCGATCCGCTGCGCACTGTGATTGAGGGTGACCAGAGCAAGATCACCTCTGAAACCACTGATCCCATCGGTGCCCACATTATCCTTGCCGCATTGGACGGGCTGCGTTTTCAAAACCTTTTGGGGATGCCACCGTATGACAACGACACACGAGAAAAAATGCAACACCGACTTGAGAGTATGATCAATGAATTACGCTAAGACCTTCATGCGTACCACCCGTTCTTTGGGACTGATGGCGGTACTCTTAGGATGCATTGGAACTGTGTCCATAGCGCAGGAACAGGCGGCAAACACCGCTTTTCCCGAAGCAGTGACAGTGCCCCTGACGGAAGCCGTTTCTGCGAGCGCAAACGTGCAGCGTGTCTTTGTGGGCCGGTTGGAACCGCTGAGAGTGGTTGATCTGGCATTCCAAGTTCCGGGACAAATTCTGGAACTCCCGGTTTCCGCCGGAGACCGGCTGGAGAAAGGCGCATTGATCGCCAGCCTTGATGTCGCTGATTTTGAATTGGCAGTTGCGCGTGCGCAGGCCTCTTTCGATTTGGCAACGAGTGAATTCAAACGGGCCGAAGAGCTTGCTAATCGCGGCGCGGGATCGGAAGCGCGGCTCGACTCTGCCAAGGCGCAGCTTGCGCAGGCTGAGGTCGCCTTGCGCGAAGCGGAACGCCGGTTGGCACAGACCATGATTGAAGCGCCGTTTGACGCGTTGGTCGGTCGCATTTTTGCCGAGGCTTTTTCCAATACGACACCGGCAGCGCCGATCGTCCGGTTGCAGGACGTCAGCGAGATGCGCGTTTATATCTCGCTGCCCGAAGAGGTCGCCGCTTTGGCGCGCACCCGCGCGGCAGATTTCAGCATCACGGCGACATTCCCTGCGGCACCCGGATATGAGGCGGGGTTAATCCTGCGCGAGTTCGTGACCGAAGCGGATCCGATTGCCCAGACCTATGTGGTTGAATTCGCAATCGCGGGTGAACCCGACCCGCGCCTTCTGCCCGGAATGACGGCAAACGTGACCGCAGGGCTTGAGGTATCAGGCGAAACAGGCGGCGTCCTTGTACCGGTGTCAGCGGTTGATACGACCAGCGCGCCAGAACCGCGGGTCTGGATTTTTGACGGGTCTACGCAAACAGTCGCACCGCGCATGGTGCGTCTGGGGCTTCCCCGCGAAAATGCGATCATGGTGCTTGAAGGGCTTACGGCGGGTGAGCGCGTTGTTTCAGGCGGCTGGTGGAAACTGATCGACGGCATGATCGTCCGTCCAGACGCATCATAGGATATCAAAATGGCAATGTCTCTCGCAGCAGGCTCAATCAGCCGCCCTGTCACCGTTTGGTTGGCCATACTCTTTTGCGTCTTTGGCGGAATATGGGGTCTGGGTACCGTTGGCAGACTTGAAGACCCGAGCTTTACCCTCAAAACCGCGCTGGTGTTTGTTCCTTACCCGGGTGCGACCGCCGAAGAGGTCGAAGAGCAGGTCTCGGAAGTCATTGAGGGTGCGTTGCAGCAAATGAAGCAACTGCGCCGGATCGAATCCAAATCGACGCCCGGCATGTCCCAGATAACTGTCGAAATCGAAGATACTTTTGGCGCAGATGAGATGCCGCAGGTCTGGGACGAGATGCGACGACGATTAAGCGACCTAAGCGGCGACTTGCCCGCAGGTGCGCGTGAACCCATCATCAACGATGATTTTGGTGATGTTTACGGCATGTTCTATGCAGTCGCCACCAACGGTTATTCCCCATCAGAGCAGCGCGAAATAGCACGTTTTCTGCGGCGCGGTCTTGTGTCTGTGGACGGGGTGGCGAAAGTCGAAATCCAAGGTTTGACCGAAGAGGAAATCACCGTCGCGATTCCGTCATCGCGTCTCACCAGTCTCGGACTGCCACCAAACCAGATTTTGGCCGCTATTGCTGACGAGAACCGTGTTTTCGCGGACGGTGAAATCACGGAAGGCCCAGCACGTGTCGGCGTGTCCGTGCCGCAAGGCTACGCAACAGTGACCGGCATTGAGGCGCTTCGCCTCGGTGCCCCGGGAGAGGTCGGCCAGATCGCTGTGGCCGATATCGCCAGCGTGACGCGCGCCGAGAAAGAGCAACCTGATCAAATCATCCGCCACAATGGTGAACGTGCCTTTACCTTGGGTGTGTCAGCTTTGACGAACCGTAACGTGGTCGAAGTCGGAAATCTTGTCGATGAACGGTTGGCTGTTCTGATCGCGGAGCTTCCAGAGGGGGTCGATGTTGCGCCAATCTACGAGCAACACAAGGTTGTGGATGCCGCTGTTTCGAATTTCTTGGTGGGTCTCGGACAATCCGTTGCTATCGTTATTGGTGCGCTGATGCTGACAATGGGATGGCGCGCGGGCATCGTCGTGGGGTCTACTTTGGCGCTGACGGTGCTTGCGACGATGTTTTTCATGTCGATTTTCGGCATTCCAATGGAACGCATCAGCCTTGGTGCATTGATCATCGCAATGGGGATGCTGGTCGATAATGCAATCGTCATCACCGAAGGTATGGTGATCGGCATGGCACGGGGCAAGTCCGCGCAACAGGCGGCGTCAGAGACCGAAACCGCCACGTCGATCCCGTTGCTCGGTGCAACGATCATTGGCATTATGGCGTTTTCGGGTATCGGGCTGTCGCCGGACGCAACGGGCGAGTTTTTGTTCTCTCTTTTTGCTGTCATTGGCATTTCTTTGGTCTTGAGCTGGATTCTTGCCGTCACGGTCACACCTTACCTGGGTGCGCTGTTGCTGCGCGCGCCAAAGAACATCTCTGACGATCCTTACAAGGGTGCGTTCTATTCGGTTTATCGCGGTATTCTTTGGGCTGCGCTCAGGTCACGGTTGTTCGTTGTCATGACCGTCGTCGGCATCACCGTTGTGTCATTGATGGCGTTCGGTCAGGTCAAGCAGGCATTTTTCCCCGCATCCACGACACCGCTGTTTTATGTCCAGTATCAGTTGCCGCAAGGGACCGATATCGGAACCACGGATCAAGATATGAAACGGCTGGAAACAATCCTGCTTGGGACAGAAGGCGTGCAAGATGTTGCCACATTGGTCGGCCGCGGTGCCAGCCGCTTTATGTTGACCTATAATCCCGAACAGGCGACTGCATCATACGGTCAGCTGATCGTGCGTGTCGCTGATGCTGCTGAAATCCCTGCTTTGGCCGAGAATCTTCGCCAGTCCTTGCCACCACAATTCCCCAATGCCTTGGTGCGGGTCGATGAACTGGTCTTTGGTCCCCCGGCAGGTGCGGACGTGGCCGTGCGCTTTTCGGGGCCAGACCCTCTTGTCCTGCGTGCATTGGCAGATGAAGCGATCGCGGTTTACCGTGACGCTGGCACGATCACAGATCCGCGCACAGATTGGCGCCAACGCGAAATTACCATCAATCCGGTCGTCGACGAAGCGCGCATGCGCCTTGCGGGTGCCAGTCGGCAGGCCATCGCTGATACGATTGAATACGGCACCTCGGGACTGCGGGTCGGCACCCTGCGGGAGGGTGACACAGAAGTTCCACTAATCCTGCGCCTTCCCGAAAACGAGCGCAATGGCGTTGAAGGGCTGCGTGACCTTGAAGTGTGGTCGGACGGCGGTGGGCAATACGTGCCAATGTCTGGCCTCGTAGAAAGCTTTGAGACGCATCTCTCCGAGGCATTGATCCTGCGCCGGGACCGTGAACGCACGATCACCGCTTTGGGCGGCGCACGTGGTGACCTCACCGCAGATGAAGCGTTCCGAAGCGTGCGCGCAGAAATTGAGGCCATCACGATGCCACCTGGCTATGCAATGGCATGGGGCGGGGAGTTTGAAAGCGCATCTGATGCTCAGGCCTCACTTGGCAAACAATTGCCCTTGGGTTTCCTTGTGATGCTGACAATTTCGATCCTGATGTTCAACAAACTGCGCCAACCGCTGATCCTTTGGCTTGTGGTGCCGATGTCGGTCACCGGCATGGTTCTGGGGCTTTTGTTCACGGGGCTTCCATTCACCTTCACAGCCTTGCTTGGCTTTCTGTCGCTGTCGGGCATGTTGATGAAAAACGCGATTGTTCTGGTCGAAGAGATTGACGCGCAACGCGCCAAAGGAATCGCGGATTACAAGGCGATCATGGATGGCTCTGTCAGCAGGCTACGACCAGTGGTTTTGGCGGCAGGAACGACGATCTTTGGTATGTTGCCGTTGTTACCTGATGCATTCTTTGCGTCGATGGCTGTCACGATCATGGGCGGTCTGGCGTTTGCATCGATCCTGACCCTCGTACTGGTCCCGGTCCTTTATGCGCTGCTTTTCCGAATTCGCCCACCCAAGCGCGAAAAAGCGATCTCTGGCGAAGTCTCACCTGCCTAAATCTGCGATGGTTGCGTGCAGCGCAACCATCGCAAAAAAACTGCACACCGTTCCGCTTCTTGCCATGCGCAATATGTGCGTGATCATTGCCGTTGCGCAGTTTGCAACATAGGCTGAAGCGACGGGAGTTGATCTGGGGAGAGGTGTGTTGCGTGAAGAAAAGCTTGGCAATATCGTCGATGGCGCGCGCGAGGTCTTCTTTGAGCACGGGCTTGCAGGTGCACGTGTGGATCAGATTGCAGATGCTGCTGGTGTCTCGAAAGCAACACTGTATGCCTATTTTCCGAGCAAGACAGATCTTTTTACCGAAGTCGTGTCGAGAGAATGCGAGATGCTCGCCGAAGACCTAGAAAAGCTATTGCGAAAGCAGGGACCCGTAGAGGAAACCTTGCAGATGTTCAGCAACTCTTTGATCGGTCTCGTGTTCTCGAACGCTTATATTCGGCTTTACCGAATTTGCGTTGCCGAGGCTGGCAGATTCCCTGAGATCGGGGAACTTTTCTTCAAATCGGGACCAGCACGGGTAAGGCGCATCCTCGCGCGTTACTTGACGGAGCGGTGCCAGATGGGGGATCTTACAGTCGCCGACTCTGATCTCGCTGCAGATCAATTTATTCAACTGTCTTTCACCGGCATTTTGAATGACCGATTGTTCGGCGTCCAAAAACGCATTGATAAATCCACGATTTCCACAAGAGCCAAAAGTGCAACAAACGCTTTTCTTGCCATTTACGCGTCGAGCTAAGGCAATCTCATGCAATGCATCTACGTGCTGGAGTTTAAGACAGGCCCTTAAGATTGGATGGGCAACCACTTCGTTGCAGCTATCACGAAGGACTAGAGTTTCGGTGAGGCGTATTTGGCAATATCTAGGCACAGGCTGGCTGGGTAAACAGGTCGGAAGACGAACTCGTTCCAGGTGCAATGATCGGAAATCACCTGATTGAAGAGCCGGTTGGCGATCGGCCGAATTCGATCTGTTTAAACGACTGGTTTGGCGAAATATGCTGCACTGCCAAATAGACGACACTGCAACTGCGAGCAAATGCTGCATCAGCAATAGCTGCGCGTGCACAAGTCCGGTTTGTCCCGCATCTTACCAGTTCGTACACGACGCAGCGAACGGCAGGTGTACGGATATGGTGGGACTTCTGAGAATTTCATCGTACCAGCCATCTTGCACACCAATATCGCCCATTTCACTCGGCTCAAAGGTGACGGGAGATTGTAACGAAGACCCCCCCTTATAGACAGCCTAAATGTAGGTGACCTACCCCCCTCTGGCATTCGACTTCACCTACCGATCTGGAGCCGCTTCAAGGGAGGTTTCGAACCGCTTGTTCGCCGCCGCTGCTTCTTTCAAAAGCGCGTCGAAATTGTCAGGTTTGTTGCGATCTGCCAGCATCCCTTTGAACGTCGCATAGGCATCCGTCTTGCTGCCGTAGGCGCGCAGGGTCTTGTCGTCGTTCACCCAAGCCACCACGATGACCTTCGCATCGCTGTTGAACCGGTAGAACAA
>NZ_LJAL01000022.1:2500-14810 GCF_001419985.1 Loktanella sp. 5RATIMAR09
CGGCAAGCACTGCAATGTATGCATTTTGATTAAGGGCCCTTTTGAATATACAAAAGGGAGGGCCCACAGAAGCAGTCTGACTGTTTCTGGATCAAATCAAGCGCGAAAAGGGCGTTTGGTGGATGCCTTGGCAGTAAGAGGCGATGAAAGACGTGATACTCTGCGATAAGCCATGGGGAGCTGAGAATAAGCTTTGATCCATGGATTTCTGAATGGGGCAACCCACCTGATACTTTGTTATTATTGCTCTTCGGGGCAATTAATAATGAGGTAAACCAGGTATTTGTAGACTGAATACATAGGTTTACAAAAGCAAACCCGGGGAACTGAAACATCTAAGTACCCGGAGGAAAGGAAATCAATAGATACTCCCCTAGTAGCGGCGAGCGAACGGGGACCAGCCGAGCCATGAGTGTGAATAGAATGTGTTGGAAAGCACAGCCATAGTGGGTGACAGCCCCGTATATGAAGCATGATTGGACGTATTAAGTAGGGCGGAACACGTGAAATTCTGTCTGAACATCGGAGGACCACCTTCGAAGGCTAAGTACTCCTTACTGACCGATAGCGAACCAGTACCGTGAGGGAAAGGTGAAAAGCACCCCGACGAGGGGAGTGAAACAGTACCTGAAACCGAACGCCTACAATCAGTTGGAGGGCCCATGCGGCCTGACAGCGTACCTTTTGTATAATGGGTCATCGACTTAGTGTATCTAGCAAGCTTAAGCCGTTAGGTGTAGGCGCAGCGAAAGCGAGTCTTAATAGGGCGACTGAGTTAGATGCATTAGACCCGAAACCGAGTGATCTAGGCATGTCCAGGATGAAGGTAAGGTAACACTTACTGGAGGTCCGAACCCACACCTGTTGAAAAAGGTCGGGATGAGGTGTGCCTAGGGGTGAAAGGCCAATCAAACTCGGAGATAGCTGGTTCTCTGCGAAATCTATTTAGGTAGAGCGTCGGACGAATACCCTCGGGGGTAGAGCACTGAATGGGTAATGGGGGCCCACAGCCTTACTGATCCTAATCAAACTCCGAATACCGAGGAGTAATATCCGGCAGACACACAGCGGGTGCTAACGTCCGTTGTGGAGAGGGAAACAACCCTGACCTACGACTAAGGCCCCTAATTCATGGCTAAGTGGGAAAGCAGGTGGGACGACCAAAACAACCAGGAGGTTGGCTTAGAAGCAGCCATCCTTTAAAGATAGCGTAACAGCTCACTGGTCTAAATAAGTTGTCCTGCGGCGAAGATGTAACGGGGCTCAAGCCATGAGCCGAAGTCTAGGATGCAATTTATTGCATGGTAGCAGAGCGTAGTGTGACATAGTTCCATGCGTCCTTAATCCCTTCGGGGATATTGGACGCAAGGAGCTTTCTGTGAAGCCGGCCTGTGAGGGATCCGGTGGAGAGATCACTAGTGAGAATGATGACATGAGTAGCGACAAAGGGAGTGAGAGACTCCCTCGCCGAAAGTCCAAGGGTTCCTGCTTAAAGCTAATCTGAGCAGGGTAAGCCGACCCCTAAGGCGAGGCCGAAAGGCGTAGTCGATGGGAACCAGGTTAATATTCCTGGGCCAGGAGGATGTGACGGATCTCGAAGATTGTTTCCCCTTATCGGATTGGGGAGGCCGTTGAGAGGTTCCTGGAAATAGCCCTCCGCTAGATCGTACCCTAAACCGACACAGGTGGACTGGTAGAGAATACCAAGGCGCTTGAGAGAACCACATTTAAGGAACTCGGCAAAATACCTCCGTAAGTTCGCGAGAAGGAGGCCCGTTCATTAGGCAACTAGTGGGCGGGGGCACAAACCAGGGGGTGGCGACTGTTTACTAAAAACACAGGGCTCTGCGAAGTCGCAAGACGACGTATAGGGTCTGACGCCTGCCCGGTGCCTGAAGGTTAAAAGGAGGAGTGCAAGCTCCGAATTGAAGCCCAGGTAAACGGCGGCCGTAACTATAACGGTCCTAAGGTAGCGAAATTCCTTGTCGGGTAAGTTCCGACCTGCACGAATGGCGTAACGACTTCCCCGCTGTCTCAAATGTGGACTCAGCGAAATTGAATTTCCTGTCAAGATGCAGGATACCCGCGGTTAGACGGAAAGACCCCATGCACCTTTACTATAGCTTCGCATTGGCATCAGGCACAGTATGTGCAGGATAGGTGGTAGGCTTTGAAGCAGGGACGCCAGTCTCTGTGGAGCCTCCCTTGAGATACCACCCTTATTCTGCTTGATGTCTAACCGCGGCCCGTTATCCGGGTCCGGGACCCTGCGTGGTGGGTAGTTTGACTGGGGCGGTCGCCTCCCAAATTGTAACGGAGGCGCGCGAAGGTTGGCTCAGAGCGGTCGGAAATCGCTCGTTGAGTGCAATGGCAGAAGCCAGCCTGACTGCGAGACTGACAAGTCGAGCAGAGTCGAAAGACGGCCATAGTGATCCGGTGGTCCCGAGTGGAAGGGCCATCGCTCAACGGATAAAAGGTACGCTGGGGATAACAGGCTGATGGTGCCCAAGAGTCCATATCGACGGCACCGTTTGGCACCTCGATGTCGGCTCATCTCATCCTGGGGCTGGAGCAGGTCCCAAGGGTACGGCTGTTCGCCGTTTAAAGAGGTACGTGAGCTGGGTTTAGAACGTCGTGAGACAGTTCGGTCCCTATCTTCCGTGGGTGTAGGATATTTGAGAAGAGTTGCCCCTAGTACGAGAGGACCGGGGTGAACGATCCACTGGTGGATCTGTTGTCGTGCCAACGGCAGTGCAGAGTAGCTATGATCGGACAGGATAACCGCTGAAGGCATCTAAGCGGGAAGCCCCCTTCAAAACAAGATATCCCTGAGAGCCGAGGTAGACCACCTCGTCGATAGGCCAGAGATGTAAGCGGTGTAAGCCGTTCAGTTGACTGGTACTAATTGCTCGATAGGCTTGATTTGATCCAGTAATAGTAAGACTGGAAAAAATCAAAGTTCATACACACACAATCATCAGTATACGATGATCAATGGAACAATGGTGGTAGTGAAAACTGCCCGACTGATGTTTTGTGCTTCTTTTTTGGTTTGGTGATCATAGCGCGAGCAAAACACCCGATCCCATCCCGAACTCGGCAGTTAAGTGCCGCAGCGCTGATGGTACTGCGTCTTAAGACGTGGGAGAGTAAGTCATTGCCAAACCTAATAAGAAGCACAATATCTCTCTAACGATGCACCTCAAACACAATACGAGGTGCGCCCTTGGCGCGGGATGGAGCAGCCCGGTAGCTCGTCAGGCTCATAACCTGAAGGTCGTAGGTTCAAATCCTACTCCCGCAACCAAATATTACCAATGATTACAACGCGCTAGTGCCCTATGGGGCGCTTTTTGCGCTTGGGCTACGAAGCGCGGTGCTACAGCGGTGCTACGTTTGCGGCGATTTATGGGCAGTCAGTCGGCTACGCTCCTAAGTCCGCACGAAGGGCGAAAAGCGGGACTTCGCTGCAGCAAGACCGCTATTTGAGGTCATTGAGAGCGGACATTCAACTATGTCAGGTGTATATCTGGGTCTGCTGGCAAGGGGTTGCAAAATCAGCGGATACCCCGCTAAGGTTGAGTATTGTTCATCTATTTAGAGTATTTGATGCCAACTGTTGGATTAGCGACCGTACTACTTGGTGCGACCGGGTTTAAAGAAAACAACGTCAACGACACCTTTCGCGGGCAAGTTTTGACATCGGACAACGAAACTCGCCAAGCGATTATCAAAGACCTCAATCTTGTCCAACTCTGCAATGAGCTTGTCGCTCATAGTTTGGCGCGTGAAGTTGGTTTGCCTATACCAGATTGCTACCTTGGCCTTGCGCGGTCAAACGTTTTGACAGTATCGCAGGCGCCGGCTACAGCGGACGGCTCGCGGCTGGTGTTTGTCAGTGTCGACGTGAAAGTTCCAAACGTCACCTATCGCTGGACGGGTTCGGATGCCGCAGGCCGCAAGGCGCTGCTAGAACAGATCACAAAATGGGGTGATCTTGGACACCTGTATGCCTTTGATGCATGGATAGCGAATGTGGATCGCCACAGAGGTAACTTGCTTTTTGGCGGCGAGAATGAGTTCTGGCTGATCGACCATGGCCATTGCTTCACGGGACCAAACTGGCAGGCTAATCAGCTTGACCCTGATGTTGAGTATCGAAACCGTTTAAGCGAGTGGCTAACAATGCATCTTTCCCTTGATCAAAAGAAGCAGCGCGCCTCTGAGGTACGCAAGTTCGGTGCCGACATAGACGGATTTGACGCGACTGAAACCTCAAAAAACAGTCGCATAACCGATCTTCTGCCGCTACAAAACGTGAACTCACTGAAAGGATTTCTTGAGAAAAGAACCGCTAACGTGCCTGTTCATGCAAGCAAAGCGCTCGGCGTGCCGGTAATTATATGATAGATATTACGATAGATACAGACATATTCCCCAAGCTGCGCGACGGTGTTCGCGCTCACTGGGCACCTGTGTTTTTCGAGCCCATATCCGGCTCTTATGAACGATTTGTCGTCGGAGTCGCTGCTTTCAACAAAGACAGTTTCCATCTGGAATGGGCAAATCAGCTTGACCGCCTAAAGTGTTTCTACGGCTTGGACGCAATCGGCGCTGTCAGCGCTATCGAAATTGCGGGTGAATACCTTGAAGCTGACTTGGCCAAAAGAGCTGCGGAAGCATTCACGAAGCCGGACCCAGCCGTTACTGGCATTGCCTTTGGCGATCTGCGGGAGGCCGAGGGCAGAAGCCTTGAATGCGTTGCGCGAAGCTGGATGTCAGCCCTTTCATCACTCTACGTTGAACCGACGACTGAGATGGTTTCTGTTGCACGTCCTGCGCTAGACGCTATCGCCGACGCTAGCCAAGGCTCTGGAGACCGCTTGCCATTTATGGTTTGCGACTATGTGAAGTCGCAGCGAGAAGGATTTTCTGCCTATTTCCGTGCGGATCTGCGTGAGGGTAAGCAGCGGAGGATGAAGGGATCGAGCCACAAGGTCATAATCGACTTTTCCGGTTCGAAACTTGTGGCGAATTTCGGCACGCTGAAAGCCGGATCGCTCACCGTTTCAGTAAATTTGATAAAGCGCCGCCTGTGGGACTTAAAGGTCGAACGCGACCGGGAGCCTGGCAGTGAATTCACCCGCAAACATGAGATGATTTTGCAACGGCCGCCAAAAGATGACCCGCAAGTTACGGAAAAACAGCAAGCGAATCTTGATGAAGCATTCGAAGCTCTCGAGCGTCAGGCAGACCAAGAAGAGCTGCGCCTGCGTGCGCTTGGTTCTGTTCAGCAGATTGGCGAACATTTACTGGCGGTGGAAGCTGCATAATGGAACCCCGAGGATCTTCTTCACAATGACCTCGGGGCTAAACTTCTAATCTGGTGCACGTTTGGTGATTGAGAACATACCTAATTCTGCCCAATTTGATCATTCCGCCAAGGCGTCGTTTTTTGCTGGTTGGAATGAGCTGATGCATTTGCTTGCCGATTTCGAAATCTCGTTTCCACCAGATGAAGATGGTGTTGATTCTTGGAAGGATGAACGGGAGGACTATTACCAAAGCTGTCAGGCCGAATTTCAAAATATTATTTCGTTCACGGCTCAAGCAAATGAGCTCGCTCTTAAGTCCAGAGTTTGTGAAGTAAGTCCATACTTGCTGATTCTAGGGAATGAGCCAAAGTTCAAAATTACGCAAGAAGACTTAGACTTTACGGACTTCCGCACAATAGATGCGGTAGACCTTCCAGCGGTTGTGAACACAGTCAGCAATAATCGACTGCCGATCGAGTTCCACCAGCGATATTCAAAGATTAGGAAACTACGAAACCGGATAATCCACCAAGGAGCCGCTGGCATTGGCTTCAAACCCAACGAACTGATTTTGCTTCTTACCGCTCAATATGCAGATCTCTGGCCACAAAAACGTTTCCTTAATGACTGGTTCGAATACATATCTTCCACAAGATTTTCGTTCTTTCATGACGGCAAATGGTCTTCAGCGGGGATGGAATTGGTGGAAATGCTTGATGTATTTTTTAGCGCATTGACCAGCAGTCAGATCGAATCTTTGACTGGTTACCCAAAGAACAAAAGACGATACGTTTGCCTCCGATGCTTTAGCGACGAAGCAATTGAAAACGCCGGTGGTCACCCCAGCTCCTTTCGTACAGCCTATCTTCTAAATCAGACTACACTTCATTGCCACCTTTGTGACGAGCAGTTCGCTGTCAACCGTCTCGATTGTCCGGAGGATGATTGTAAAGGGAATGTACTTGGGACGACTGAGCAGCATCAAGGTGTTTGCCATACCTGTGGCCTGCCTTGAATGGCAGCAATGCGGGCTGCGACCGCAAAAACTTCGAAGTGTTCGAGTAGTGAAATGGGCCGATATCTGCCAACGTCAAACGCTTGCCTTGGCTGGGCCTTAGACTTTTGCGCTCGTTTGGAATGTCGGTTGATAACATTTAGGCACGCTATAGAGTGCTAGCGTTGAAAGAATAACCAAAGGAAGAATGCTGGAATGTTTGTAAGGACTTATAGTTGTATTTTGCTAATGGGTTTGGCAGGGTGTGGATCCTTTGCACCAAATACAAATGCCAGCGCGCCGATAAATATTGCAGGTACGACATCACAAGATGTTAGCAGTGTAACAATCGTTGATACCGCGCCAGCCTCGGCTATTGCCATCTCAGGTATCGACTGCCGAAACAAGATGTGGGATCCGGTACCTACTGCTCCGCGCGCAATCGACGCGCTGAGGGCGCAAGCCATGCAGCTTGGGAAAAGCAATGTTGCTGTTCGTTCGATAGAGCCGCACCCTGCTCCAATATCGATAAATTGTTGGAGCGCCCTTGTAGCACGGGGCTTAGCATTCTGAAGCCACATTACGAATTTAGTTACTGACAGTTTTAGCCGCCGCTTCCATCGTCAGCATCGTCAGTGGTGAGCTTCACTGACAATGCTGACGATCAATTACGCCCTTTCCAATCTGAGAATGCGCTCACCTGACTGGCCTTGGCGGGCAAAGCTGATCTCTACGCCCATCCGCCGCAGCGGCGGAATGATCCTGCGGATTGCAGCGGACAGTTTGTTTTCCTGACGTGGGAATGTGTAGGCGTCATCCGTAAGCAAAGGATACCGATTGCGGAGCGTGGTTTTCAGCTCGGTCATGGTCCCGGACCAGCGCACCTCATCCTGCACCAGTTTCAGGATAGACAGTCCCACCGGGTTGCTTTCGACGGTTGCACGGTCGCCACTGTCACGGTTCGCCGTGTAGGCCGTCAAAAACGCCCCCTCAGCCCAACCAAGTGCAGGTTCGGCAGCAGAGACCCATTTGGCGAAGTCGGCCATCCTAGGCCGCTCTGAGAGTCGCACAGAGCTCAGGTTGCCAAGTGCTGCGGATACAGCGTCCAGCAAGCCTGCCAATATGCGCGGCATGGCAGCGTCCAGCGCTTTGTTGAACTCTCCCTCAAAGGCCCTCTCCGTTGGTGGAATGACTGGCAGGCTGACCACAATCGCCCGATCTGCCAAGTCGGGACGGCCAGCAAGGTCAGGAATGCCGTTGAGCAAACAGGGGCGCGTTGCACTAAAGAGTATTTCATCCGCGTCGGTGTGCAGTTTGCGCGTGCCAAACCCGCCACCGGTGGCGATCCGGCAAAATGCATCCGCCATCATTGGCTTGATGGTGGAAAGATTGTCGAAGGCCAGCACGTGATTGTGCTTGGCTGCGATGACCAAATCCTGCTCTGAGTTGGGCGCACTGCGGGCAATCGGGTTAGCAGGATCGATGAGGTTGCGCAGGACACGTGCCGTTGTGCTTTTGGCGCTGCCTTGTTCACCGTTGAGGATCAAGATTGGATAAGGCCCTTTGGGGTGGAAGCACCCGATCAGCCAAGCCACCAGCATTTGAAAGTCTGCCTCATTCCCCGTGTTCAGGAATGGACGTAGCAGGTTGATGTCACCGCCGTTGCTGGCAGGCAGAGGCAAGGCTTGCATAGACTTTGCACGTGTAAAGCGGGCAGGGGGGTGATCGATGACTTGCCAGCCTTCCGCATTGATTGCCACGGCTTTCCAGTCCGTCCCTCCAAGATCAAGATAGAGCGTTCGCCCAAGTGCGCCGATCCGATTGAACACGGGATATTCTTCGCCACCAAATAGAGCTTGGCCCTCATAGGTCCGTCGCTGATCATCCAGCGCCGATTGCGGCAACATCTTTTCGGTCGATTGATAGTGCTGGTACGACAGGAACTTTTTGAATGTCGCAGAGGCAATCGGCCAGTGTTCAAAATGACCGTCCAAGCGGAGCGTGGCGTAGGCTTCACCGTCTGGAGTTTTCCAAACATCGATATCGGCTTGATTACTGATTGGTGCCGGTTCGCCCGAAAGCACGGGGTTTTCATCGATGTTTAGGGCGCTGGCAATCAGTGCATCAATCTCGGCAACGCCCCAACCGTTGGAAATGGCGTCTGCAGCATCCCATCCTTTGCAGATTTGCACGGGGTTTTCTTGGATATTTGCCAATTTTTGATCAGCGCCACTCTGTTTGTAGAATTCCATGATTTGCACGGGGAAATCGGCAACTTGCAGAACATGCACAGATGTCGAAAACCCCGTGCTTAATGCAGTGGCAATCTGGTCTGCGTACTTGCGCCCAGCCTCATCATTGTCGGGCCAGATAATGGCGCGATGACCTTGCACGGGGGAAAGATCAGTTTTGTGCGCCGCATTCGCGCCACCGAACGTGGTTGTCGTGATGTAGCCAAGGCTTGCCAGTGCATCAGCGCATTTTTCACCTTCCGTGATGATCACCAGACTATCGGGTTTCGCGGCCAGCAACTCTGGCAAACGATAGAGTGGACGGGTGTCAGGTGCTGTCCAGCTTTGGGTCGCAACAGTGTAGGGCAGAAAAGACTTCCTTCCACCGGCACGATCAAAGCGATTGGCAAGGAGAACAACCTCGCCCTTTTCATCGCGATACGGATATTGTGCCGTAGGTGTGCCAGCTTTGGGATGGCGCAGGGCTTTGATTTTAGAACGGTTCATTTCAGCCCCCATTCTTGGCTGAGAGCGCGGGCGGCATCGCCTTGGCGCATTCCCTTGAGGTAGGCGTAAAGACTGACAGGATCGCCCCCCTTATCGCCCGTCGCAAAGTCAGCCCATTGTCCCGTGATCATATTGATCTTGAACGAGCCAGCGTGACGGTCTGAGCGCGTCGGGTTCAAAGCGACCCATTCCTGCCCTTGTTTCCGCCCGTCAGGTAGCCAAGCCGCCAACAGACTGGGAAGACGTGCGCGGCAAGCCAAATTGATTGAGTGGAAGAAGACGCTGCGGGACACTGGATACATGCTCATAGCCCTGCCACCTCGTGCGACCGTGCGGCCTCGAAGGCTTCAACATCTGACAGGCGATAGCGCACCAATCGTCCGATTTTGACGTAGGTCAGCGCATAGCGTTTGGTGCAACGCCACGTGGCAAGCGTAGTGATTGAGACCCCAAGGCGTGCTGCAACATCTTGGGGGGTTAGAAGGTTTGTACTTAATTGAGGCATGTTGGTAGGGCTCCATTGGTTTTCAGCTATGGAGCTGTAATCGCGTCAATCCTCACGTATCGCCATCATCGACCGTAACAGGATTAATCCCTCATTTGACGATTTGAGTGTTTCAAAAAACTCTTCCTTTGAAATGATTGACTTTTCCGAGATGGAATTCGGCGAAGGCAGCGCGCTGTCGGTCACTTCTTGCATTGCGGGGATAAATCCCTCGGGCATTTCAAGGTAGCGCTCCAATGCTGCGCTACTGGAAACGGACGCTTTGGCTGCGATGATTTCCGAAAACCCTATTGTGGCTATGATCGCCGGTTCCTCTGGCTTGGCCGTAAATGTCTTCGACATATCGCCAAAAATACTAGCAAGTGTTCGACTGGTCAGCTCTGGGTCTAAGCGTTCAGCCGCGAGGGCTAAACTTGCCATTGCTGGCGAGTCGTATTCTGCTGTCTCTGGGTCGTAGTGACCACTTCGCGGTGGTTCATTTTTGGCATGAACCCAATACATGAACATTAGCAGCATCCAAGGCCGCATCGCGTGCTTTCGTCCACGGACAGGTTTTACTATGGCGTCGGCTTCCACCCGAGCTATGCACTCAGCCAGAATCGTCAAAGCTTGGTTTAACCCGTCATATCGAAAGCCTTTTCCAGTACCCGAAAGCGGAAATATTGAATCAAGGATTTTGTAGGAATCAAGTTCTTGAGACTTCTCGTCAGGGTAGGCAACTCTGGCAGCTAAGCTGGCTTCTGTAAGTGCGCCAATCATTGATTTGTCCTGCAATGCTTTGCTCAGGCTTTCTACAAGATTTCTACTTGAACGCTGTGCATGAGCCAAATGCTTGAGTGTCTCGTTCCGTGCGGTCTGCCGAGACTGCCGCTCAATCGCTGACAAGTACAATGCTCCAGCTATCCCCAGAAAGTCTTTTCCCAAGTTCTGAAGTTCTTGCCCCTCAATTCCTGCACGCTCGAAGATCGTTTCGAAATCTGCATCTGAATAACAGGTAATTGCTTCGCGGTATTTTGAAACGAAGTCGCTATCAGGCACTTTGATCCCCTTTGGTTGCAGGCTCTTTGGCATAGCCAAACATTGCGTCCGTGGCCTTGTTCACTGACTCCCGCACCGGATCAAGGTTGAGCCGAGCATAAACGGCAGTGGATTGCTGGCTGCGATGGCCCAAAGACTTACCAATGATGTAGCTGTTGGCCCCGGTCGCGGCCTGCCAGCTTCCCAAAGTGCGACGCAGGTCGTGAATGCGCAGATCAGCAATCCCAGCCTCTTTCAATATCCGCATCCAAGCCTTCTTCGGGTCCGCCAAGTGACCCGAGGCCCCGCCACCGGGAAACACCCACGGGCTAAGGGAGTGCAGTTTGCGCTCTTTCAGTATTTCCATGGCTTGTGGCGACAGATGCACAATCTGCGGATCATCATTCTTAGTGAGGGCAATCCGCCATGTTGCGCGGTGGAAGTCGATTTCATCCCAGCGCATGGCAAGAGTGTTGGATTTGCGCGCGCCTGCCAGCAGAGATATCATAAAGAAATCCCGTGCTGCCTCATTAGGCTCGTTTGCTAGCGCCTCAAAGAAGCGGGGCAGTTCCTCAGGCTGCAAGAACCGATCACGGCTCTTTTCACGGAACTTCTTGATTCCCGCTGCGGGGTTCACGCCACCCCAACCCCAATCAATCGCCTTGTTAAAGATCGACCGTATGCGCTCCAAGAGGCGGTTGGCCTGATAAAGCCCGTTGTCTTTGCCAACCTTGGCGTGAAGTCGCTCCACCTCTGCCTTTTCGATGCTGAAAATTTTGCGCTTGAACCAATGCTTGAGGAACTTGTTCACTTCGCGCTCGTCATAAGCCCAAGATCGTTTATGCACCTTGGAATGCTTTTCGAGATATTCCTTAAAGAGCGCGCCAAAGGTCATTTCATCGCGGATTGACCGCTTGGCCTTTTGCGGGTTTTCCCCCATTGCGATCTCACCCTTGGCGCTGGCAGCCAGCTTTCGAGCGTTCTCAACCGTCAGATCAGGGAACTTGCCCAGCAAGAGCCGTTCCGGGCGACCGTCGATCCTCTTGTAAAGATAGAAGGACTTCCCACCCGCTGGCGTCACTGCCAGCACGAGGCCCTTTTCCCGTGCATCGTAGTAATAATCCCGCTTGCCCTTCGCGGCTGCACCAGCCGCTGTCAGCGCCGCCTTGGTGAAGTTGATCTCAAAGCTGGCCATTCGTCCCTCCCGTGCACGGTGCTACACCGGTGCTACACTGAAGCGCAAAAATGGACAATCCAGAGAGTGACAGAGCAAAGTCATATACTAACTAATATATTGATATATATAATATAAAATACTTATAGCAAACATGGGCAAACACTAGCCCGTTAGACTCATAACCTGAAGGTCGTAGGTTCAAATCCTACTCCCGCAACCAACTTTAACAGACAGACCAATACGCTGACAGCCACCCCCGGGTGGCCGTTTGCGTTGCCAAATCCCCGCTGCAAATAACCTCACGCCCCGAAAAGTCCGGTCCTTGAGGTCAGCACAACCCCAACCAAAGCAACAGATCATCAAAGCCGCTTCAGTCATGAACAGAGCATCGGCATGTTGAAAGAGCATCAGGCCCACCCGACAGCTGTCAATCTCTGTCGCAAGCACGGTGTCCGCGATGGCCCTGCTGCAAGCGGCGATCCAGCGATCGCACTATCCACCTGTCCGACGCCAATAAGCTGAAAGTGCCCGAAGCCGACAAACCCAAGCCAAAGACCTTGCTGG
>NZ_LJAL01000023.1 GCF_001419985.1 Loktanella sp. 5RATIMAR09
GTTTTGCTATCTTGTGTGATGCGGGTGTGCAGGCCTTCGGTCTTGGCGGCATGCGCGACGGCGGTGATGCTCTGGTGCGCTTCGTACAGCGCCACAAGCCGTGACACTGTCGGGGCTGTCTGTGCATCCACTACAAGGGTGCGCCCGTTTGCACTGTATCCCAATGGCACCGATCCCCCCATCCAAAGCCCCTTTTTCTTGGAGGCAGCGATCTTGTCGCGGATCCGCTCTGCTGTAACCTCGCGCTCGAACTGCGCAAAGCTCAGCAGCATGTTCAGGGTCAGGCGTCCCATGCTTGTTGCTGTATTGAATGATTGGGTGACCGACACAAACGTCGCCGCCACAGCATCAAGGCGATCCACAATCTTGGAAAAGTCGGACAGTGATCGCGTCAACCGGTCAATCTTGTAGACAATGATTTGATCAATGTGGCGGTCCGCAATTGCCGTCAGCAATCGCTGCAAGGCTGGCCGCTGCAATGTTCCCCCTGACAGCCCACCATCATCAAACCGGTCGGGCACCAGAACCCAGCCTTCAGCTTTCTGGCTCTTTATGAATGCTTCACAGGCCTCGTATTGCGCATCCAGAGAGTTGAACCCTTGCTCAAGCACTTCGTCCGTTGATTTACGCGTATAGATCGCGCAGCGGATCTTGCGGCGGGAGGGCGGTGTCGACGCATGTGTCATGCTGACACCGCGGGCTGATCCTGCACTGCAGGCCGCGTGCGCGGTTCTTGCCGCCTGCCCGTCAGTCCAAAGAACCGCGGCCCAGACCAATGCGCACCCGTGATGTGGCGTGCCAGCCCCGAGAGCGAGGTCCACACCCGCCCCTCAAGGTCAAACCCTGCCTCCGTCACTGTGACGCGGTAGGTATACCCGTTCCATGTCCGCAAGAGCTGGTCCCCCGGCTTGAGGCCTGGTGCACACAGGTTACCCGATGCAGTTGCCACCGCGTTGCCTGTCGTTTGCCGCTTGAGGTCGCGCAGAACCCGTGCGGAGGGGCCTTTGCTCGCAGCCGCCTGCACGTCATAACTCAGCGCAATGCGCAGGAAGCTGACAGACAGGCTCTTGGGGGGTGGTTTACCATGGATGCCGGTCCACTGATCCAAAAGCGCGGCACGATCCGCCGTCGCAATCTTCGCAAGCATCACGGCTACGGGTGTTGTTCCGCAGTGTCCCGCCATCAGGCGTCCGCCTTATTGGGTGCGCACGGTGCAGCGCCTGTGGACTGTTGTTCAATCCGGTAAGTGGCGGCCCCGCCTGTCGGCGACTTTACCGTTTCAACAGCATGTCCTGCCTTGCGCAGCCCGCTGATCGCCGCGCGCACCGAATGCGGTTGCAAGGATAGCGACTGCGCGAGGGCTGCGACCGTCGGGGCTTTGCGCTTTGACAAAGCGTCAATCAAGGCCTGTTTGCGACTTTGCACCCGCGGTTTGCGGGTCGAGGTGAACGTTGCGGTCGTGGGGCCAGATGTCGTTGGTTCAGCCATGGTGATCGTCCTTTGCTCAAAATCCGTGGGCATCGTGCCCCCGGTACTGCGCAAAACCCGCGCGATAAGGCGGGCATCTCAAAACAAGGCATGCACACTACCGCTTGCCGCACACGCGAAGTCCACTGTAAAGGTGGGCAGTGATCGCACTTTGGCGCGGTCTGCAATCCGTCCACGCGCAAGAGACACAGGCCGATCCGCGCGTCGCATGGCAAGCAGCGTCGCTGCAGGTTTGATAGCGGAGTTGTGTTGCGGGGTCAGTGTGCGGGCGATGGCGTGGTGGTCAATGGCCGTGCGCCGGGGCATGCGCGATGTGGTGTTGTGCGCTTCATTGCGATTGGACGTGAGGCTGATAGCTGCAGGTCAGTAAGGCAAAGGTTCGAGCTAGAAAGTCTGCTAGGGCGAAATCATTTGAGTTTAATCCAAGTGCCTCAACCTGCGTTCTTCAACAGAAAGGGCGGGAACCTGACATTCGCTGCAAGTTGCACAGAGGTCTGCCAAGTGGGACAAAATGGACACCCGGTCATTCAAACCGAGTGTCCTCTAAGAAGTTCATTCCGCAGGAACTGCTGCAGTTGGCATCCCCAGACGCGTTCGCTTTTCACCAAGCATCAGCATCGCAGGTGTCACCACCAACGTCAGGACAGTTGCAATCACAAGACCACCTGCGATGGCCGAAGAGAGCTCTGTCCACCACTGCGTGGATGGTGCGCCATAGACGATTTCGCGCGTGAAGAAGTTCAGGTTCAACCCGATCACCATGGGCATCAGGCCCAAAGCTGTCGTCACAGAGGTCAGGATCACCGGGCGAAAACGCTGTGCGCCGGTGCGCAAGGCCGCTTCTAATGGAGACTGCCCTGATTTCTTAAGATCGTTGTAGGTGTCGATAAGAACAATGTTGTTGTTCACCACGATCCCCGCGAGCGCGATGACGCCGATCCCACCCATCACGATGCCAAAGGGACGGCCAGTCACGATCAGCCCAAGCAAGACACCGGCGATGGAAAAGATGATCGCGCTCATCACCACGAAAGCCTGAAAGAAGTTGTTAAACTGCAATACAAGGATCACGAACATCAAGAAGATCGCCGTAATGAAGGCCCCAACCAGAAAGATCATACTTTCTTGTTGATCCTCGGCCTCACCCGCAAAGCTAAAGTTCACGTCTTCGGGCAGATCTGCGTCATTTAAGGCGGCGGTCAGGGCCAGCACCTGATCGTTTACCAGCAGACCGGGTGCCACATTCGCCTCAATCGTTGTCACCCGTTGTTCGTCTATGCGGCGGATAACACCGGTACGCTCGGACGGTTCAAACGTCACGAAGTTCGAGATCGGAACAAGTCCCGATGATGTAGGCACCCGTAATCCGCCGAGCTCTGCGAGTGAGCGTTCCTCGCGGGGGAACCGCACGCGGATGTCCAGTGATCCATCAATATCGTCCGGGCGGTAATCCGCCACGGTAATTCCTTGGGTCAAAAGCTGCACCGCTTGCCCCAAGAGGCTGACATCAGCGCCAAAGCGCGCAGCCTCGGCCCGGTTCACAAGGATCGACACCTCAACACCCGGCACAGGTCGCGTGTCTGTCACATCCGTGAAGTCACCTAATCGGTCCATGATGTCGCGAATTTGTTGCACGGCCTGTGTCTGCGCCACAGGGTCTTTGCCCGTCACCTGAAGGTTCACAGGCTTGCCCGCTGTTGGCCCGCCGCTTTCGGTTTGAACCTGCACATCAACGCCCGCAATATCGGCGACGGACACGCGGATGTCTTCGCCAATTTCGGCTGCCGTGCGCCGCGTATCCCATGGGGTCAATTCCAGTTGGAGCGTGCCGATGGTTTCTTCATCGCCTTGACCTGCGCTCATCATCGAGCGCGCATAAATGCTGGCGATTTCGTCGTACCCCATGATCCGGCCCTCGACGGCGCGCACCAATGCATCGCGTTCATAGATGGAAAAATTATCGCGCGCGCGCACCTGAACCTGCATAAAGTCAGGCTCGACCGAAGGGAAAAAACTCACACCTTTGCCGAATTGCCCATAGAGGCTGAAGCCACCAAGCAGCAGGGCGATGGCCAGCAAGAGCGTGGTACCCGGACGCAAAATCGCCCATTCCAGAAAGCGCACATAGCGGCCTGTGAACCCGCCCATCTCGCGCGGATCGCCCAGTTCAGCGGCATGAAGAGCGGCCTTTGCTTTGGCCGATTGCGGCTGCCGCCTGCCGATCAACCCTCCCATGACGGGGATAAAGATCAGCGCCATGAACAAGGAGGCAAACAGGGTCAGGATCACGGTAATGGGCAGGAATTTCATGAACTCACCGACCATGCCTGTCCAGAACAGCAGCGGGAAAAACACGCTAAGTGTTGTGGCGGTCGAGGCGATGATCGGCCACGCCATCCGCTTGGCGGCAAAGGCGTAGGCTTCTTTCGGGGGCACCCCTTCTTGCAGCTTTCGGTCAGCCAGTTCGGTGGTCACAATCGCCCCGTCGACCAACATGCCCACCACGAGGATCAGCGAGAACAGGACGACGATGTTCATCGTATAGCCCATGGCCCAAAGTGCTATCACGCCGGCCAGAAACGCACCGGGGATTGATAGGCCGACGAGCACGGCGGACCGAAACCCGAGCGCCAGCACGATGACGATCATCACAAGGATGACGGCGGCCATCACGTTTGCTTCCAGATCGCTCAGCAGGTCTTTGACCTGTTTGGACTGGTCTTGCAGATAGGTGATTTCGATGCTGTCGGGCCAATCCACACGCAGTTCTTCAACCAGCGCCTTCACCTCATCTACGGTTTCGATGATGTTGGCCCCGGACCGCTTGGTGACCTCAAGCGCAAGCGCGGGCTGACCGTTAATCCGTGCGAAGGATGTGGGGTCTTCGAATGTGCGCCGGATAGTGGCGACATCGCCAAAGGTTACAACGGCATCACCGCGCACCTTGACCGGCATCGCCATCACGTCCTCAAGATCTTCGATCAAGCCCGGCACTTTGAGCACGATGCGCCCGGTTTCCGTTTCAATCGCACCTGCGGCAATCAAGCGGTTATTGCGTTGGATCTGGCCGATCAACTCATCAAACGACAGGTTGTAGGTCTGGAACACGGTCGGGTCGATCAGCACTTCTAGGAATTCGAAACGCTGCCCGCCGATATCGACCTCAAGAACGCCGGGTAGGCCTTCGATTTCGGTCTGCATGGTTTCAGCCAGATCATTCAACGTCCGCTCAGGCACCGGACCAGACAGGATCGCGGTGATGATCGGAAACAGGGCTGTGTTAATCTCGGTGATTGTGATGTCGCGCGCGTCCTCGGGCAGATCACTTTGGACGCGGTCGGCGGCTTCGCGTACCTTGTCGAGCGCCTCGTCGTTGTCTCCGCCGGGGGTAAACTCCAACTGGATGCTGGCAAAGCCTTCGGATGCGTCGGATTTCATGCTGTCGAGGCCGGAAATCGACCCAAACTCCGTCTCCATCGGTTCCAGCAACAGCCTTTCCGCATCAGCAGGGCTGATCCCGTCGAGACCTGTTGAGACGTAGAACAAAGGCAACGGCACCTCTGGGTTCGCCTCTTTGGGGATGGATGTGTAGGCATATGCGCCTACGCTGAGGACAGCGATAAGCGCCATGACGACAATGCGGGACCGTGAAAATGCGGCGTCAATAATGCTGTGCATTAGTTCTGCTCCCCTGCGCTGGGGATGACGGTTTCACCTTCATTCACAAAACCTTGGCCGACAGTGATCACATCAACCTTATCGGGTAGCCCCGTGACCCAAATGCCGTCGATCTGCGCCTTGACGACTTGAATGGGGTAGAATGTGACAATGGCATCAGCATCGACAGTCTTGATGCCCAAATCACCTTCGGTGTTCAGGGATACAATGGACGGCGGCAGAAAATGCGCGGTGGCTTCACCGGTTGGGATGATGACCTCTGCCGAAATGCCCGCCGGGATTGCGCCATCGTCATTGGCGACTTCGATTTCTGCGAGAAAGGTGCGTGTCTCGGAGGCTGCGGATGTGCCGACAAAAGTCACGATGCCCTTACGTTCTTCACCGGTAATGAACTGCACTGTTGCAGGCTGATCCACTGACAAGAGGGTCAAGGACTGTTGAGGCACTTGAATGGCTACGGTCAAGGGCGTGATATCGACAAGGCGCCCCACTTCAGAGCCTGCTGACACATATTCCCCTTCATCAAGGTTCAGGGTTTCAATGCGTCCGGCAAAAGGTGCGGTGATCACAAGCGATTTTGCGGCCTCCTGGACCTGCGTCAGCTGCGCTTGTGCTGCGACGAAGGCCGCTTGCGTCTGGGACACGCGGTCTGCCGTGGCAACACCCCGATCCAGAAGTTCACGCGCGTTGTCGTAATCACGCCGCGTGCGTGCCAATTCCTCTTGCGCGCGTGCGATTTCCGCGTTGCTGCTGGTTGGATCAAGGCGGGCGATTTCCGCGCCTGCCTGCACATCTTGACCCTTGCGCACAAATACTTCGGCCACATCCCCTGTCGTCTCGGCACGCAATATCGTATCGCGATCCGGCAGGGCTTGACCCTCGGCCTGGTAGAATTGGGTGACTTGCTCGGCGACAGATGTTGTCACAGCGACGGCGACAGGTTTTGGCTGTTCGCGCGCTATTGCGGGCGTTGTGTCCTCGGACGCAATGACAAATCCGCTTCCCATCCAACAGACGATGAGAACCACCAAGAGCAGCGCAATCCAGAATGAGCGCGACGCACCCTGATCTGATTGAAAGGTCAGCTGTTGCGGCTGACCGGCAGACGCGTCAAGCATGACAGTCTTGTCGTCAGCAGGTGTCGTATTTCCGTCTTTGGCCATGTCTCAATTCCTCTCAAGGATCGTGCGGTGTCACGCGCGGTGCGATCAGGTCGATCCAGCAGAGAGATGCATGGTCCGACTTGAGAGATGCCCTTGCGATAAAGGACGCATAGAGCACATCGGACAATCACGTCAAGTTCGTTCAGTATTTTCTGAACAATACGTGAGGTAATTTCCATGAGGCTGAGCGATCGCGCTTAGTTTATCACACGCTCTGCGACACTCATCCCCGCGCTGAGGCCCGATGACGGATAAAGGATGACGCTCTCATCTTCAGTCAGACCGCTTGTGACCTGCGCTTCAATGCCGTTGTTAGGGCCAATTTCGATGGTGCGCATTTGCGCGGTACCATCATCGACCACAAAGACGGCCCAATTGCCCTGATTGCGAAACAATGCGCTGGCGGGCACGATCAGCGTGTCTTCGGCTTGCCAAACCACGATTTGTGTTTCAACGCGGAAACCATGGCCGAGACCTGCGTAATCAGACGATGGGCTGTTAAAGGCAATCACCGCATTTACGCGCTGTTCTTCGACGCCAAGGGACGAGAATTGCGTAACCCCGAAGGGGTCCACGCGGGTCACTTCGCCATACAGTTCCTTTGGCCCGCCCCAATCGGCGATGATCACTGGATCGCCGACGTCGACTTGCACTGCATCGGTCGAGAGCAGTTCCACGACGATTTCGAGATCGTTTTCGATGTTGCCAATTTCCATGATCGGTGCCCCTGCGGGCAGGGTAGTTTCACTCTGCTGTATGACCCGTAGGATGCGTCCTTCAGCGGGGGCATGGATGGGGATATCATCGGATGTGTTGCCCATAGCGGCGGCAAGCCCACGATCATCAAACCCGATCAACTGGGCCTGCGCATTGGTGATCTCTGCCTCGCGCATGGCGATGGCGGCCTCTGCGGTGTCCACACTTGCCTGCGCCACGCGGGCAGTTTGCTGCGCATTGTCGAGTGCGGCTTCGCTGGAGATCCCCCGTTCCACAAGCTGTTCGGTCCGGCCCAACTGGGTCTGCGCTAAATCGCGGCTGGCTAGGGCCGCGTTCAGATCAGCACGCGCGACACGCAAAGCAGCCTGTGCCGCCGTCACCGCCGCTTGCGCCTGTTCGCGTGTGCGCACGTCCAAGGCCGCCGGGTTCGTCGGGCGCATATGGGCAACAATCGTTTCACCGCGCACGACCGGATCACCAGGTTGCACGCTGACGCGTTGCAATTGGCCCGCGACCGGGGTCGAGACGACATAGGCGTCGCTGACCCGCGTGCGGCCTTCTTCATCAATGGTCAGTTGCATCGTGCCGCGCGTCACAGTGCCCATATCGACCAAGGTCGGTTGCGGCCAGAAGGCGACGGTTAGTGCGCCTGCGACTAACACAACAGCGCCAGTGGTCAGTATCAAACGGGATCGTTTCTTTGCTTTCGCCATTGCGGCTACTCCCTCGTTTTCAGGGCAGAGACAAGCTCGGCCCGGTCGATATCACGCTTCACCAGCCACCCCGAGGCAACAGCCGCCCCGATCACAACCATAGCGGCAAAACCATAGCTGGCGGGATCAAAGATCGCAGGGATCTGGTAAAGTTCTGTGGAAAATCCATCTGCAATGCCGAAGGACAGGTAATACCCGAAAATACTGCCAATCGGCAGCGCGATCAGCGTCACAATGGCCAGTTCGCCAAGCAGCACGAACGCGGCCTCGCCGCGCGTAAAGCCGATCACGCGCAGGCTGGCCAGATCACGGGACCGTTCGGCATAGGCGATGCGCGCGGCGTTGTAGACAATGCCAAACGTAATCACGAAAGCGATGGCCCCCATGACATAGCGGATCGCCCCTGCGCCAGTGTTCATCAGGGTTTGAAACGCCACCTCGGCTTGGCTTTTGAGGCTGACACCTGCCACGCTCGGCATGTTTTGCAGGGCGGTGTAGATGTCCGTCGCATAGGCCTCATCAATGGACAAATAAGCCCCGGATACACGATTGGGTTCGCGCAAGGCGCGGTTGAGCGCCGTCAGGTCCATGTAGGATGGCGCGCCCAGCAGGCTTTCGGCCACGGAAGTCACAGGGATTTCCAAGACCGGTTGACGGCCTGTACGCACCTCGACGGTCAGCATATCACCAGGCGCAATATCCAGTTTCGTTGCCAGCGCAGTGGAGAGCACGATACCGCCCCCATCCAGCGCAATGGGCCGCAGATCACTATCCAAGGCACGGCTCAATCGCTGATCAGGGGCGAGCCCGCTGACCACACCGCGATGGGTTGCAAGGCCGTTGCGCAGCACCGCAGGCACATGGCGCACAGGTTCGACCAGCGTGACACCTTCCATCCGGCGCAACTCGAAGATTGTGGCCTCTGACGCGGCATGGGTGAAACTCACCGTCACATCGCTGCGATCGACCACGTTGAAGGTCAGATCAATCGTCCGATCAAAGCCCGCATAGATCGTGATCATCGACACGCTCAGCGCCATGCCGCAGGCAATGCCGATCATCGCGCCCGCCATACGCCCCGGTTGGCGCGTAATCCGGCGCAGGACCATGCGTGACGGCTGATCAAGCATGCGGTTGATGGTGTGGCCGATCGCACCTGTCCGGCTGTAATCAGCGGGGGCCGGCGCGCGCATAGCAGCCGCTGGGGTCAACACAAAGACGCTCCGCAATACGAACAGGCCACCCGCAGAGGCCGCGAGGATACTGACGCTGACGCCGATTACAAAAGACGCCGGATCAAGCCCGAACACCAAAAACGGGAACTTGAAATAGGCCACGTAGACCTGGATCAGGGCCCGCCCGCCCGCGATGCCCATCAGACAGCCCGCTAACGCGCCACCCGCCGCAATCGCCATGACAAGTTTGAAGTAATGCGCCCCGACCTCGCCATTGGTATAACCAAACGCCTTCATCAGTCCGATTTCTTCGCGCTCGGATTGCACCATGCGGTTGATAACGATGTAGAGCAGGAACGCGGCCACGGCGAGGAAGATAGGCGGCACACCCACCGCCGCCGCTTCTAGCCCGCTGATTTCCTCGCTGACCAACTGGTTCGAGGACTGGTCTGCCAATGGATAGGCACCCGTGCCGCCGTAAGGATCAAGGATGCGATCCACGGCATCGAGCACAGCCGCGTCGTTCGCGCCACGGGACAGTGACAAGAGCGCTTCGTTGAACGCTCCATCCATATCATAGGCGGCAGCAAGGGCAGAGCGGCTCATCCAGATCACGCCAAAGCGGGCATCATCGGGGATCAGCTCGCCCGGGGCGGTGGTGTAGAGGAACTCAGGCGACTGCGCGAGGCCGACGATCTGAAAGTTGCGCCGCGCCCCGTTCATCGTCGCGTTAATCCTGTCTCCGGGGTTTAGGTCATGGGCCTTGGCGAAGGCTTGCAACAGCAGGATTTCATCAGAATGGTCACTGTCGATCATCCGTCCGTCGGTCAGGAACACATCGTTCAGACGCGGCGCGCGCAGATCAGGCAAGGACACTGCCTGCGCCTGCACCGGCAGATCGAAATCAGCCACATCAATCAGGGCGGCACCAACCACACGCGGTTCCACCGCGCTGACACCCTCAATGGCCGCCAACCGTGTGACCAGCCGCTCTGGCGCGCGGGTAACAGGGGCAAACACCTCAGCCAAGCGGTAGCGTTCGTAATAAGTAGACCGGGTATCATTCAGCGATGTGACCAGCCCCTGCATCATCACCAGCATGCCTACGCCCACGGCAATTACCATACCGATGGCCATGGCCTGCCCCTTCATGCGCCACAGATCGCGCAAGAGTTTATGTGCGAGTGGGCTCACCACTCAATCTCTTCGGGGGTGAGTTTCTTGTCGTTCACGATAACTTCGCGGATGCCGCCATCGGCAAAATGGATCACACGGTCGGCCATTGCCGCTTGCGACGCAGCATGTGTTACGATCAATACCGTAGCCCCCAGCTTTTCGTTCACATCCTTGAGCACATTCAACACAGCGCGTCCTGTTTGACTATCCAGCGCACCTGTCGGTTCATCACAAAACAAGACAGTAGGGTTCTTCGCCACAGCCCGAGCAATCGCCACCCGCTGTTGCTCGCCGCCCGAAAGCTGCGCAGGGAAATGATCGACCCGTTCGCGCAGTCCCACCATGGCGAGCGCCTCATCCGGGTCCATCGGATCACGGGCAATCTCGGTCACCAGTTCGACGTTTTCACGGGCGGTCAAGCTGGGCATCAGATTATAGAACTGAAATACAAAGCCCACATGATCACGCCGGTACATGGTCAATTGCCGGTCGGACATATCGCTCAGGTTCTGGTCCTGAAAAAACGCATCGCCGTCCGTGGCACGATCCAACCCGCCAATGATATTCAGCAAAGTGGACTTGCCGCTGCCCGAGGGGCCCAGCAGGACCACAATCTCACCCTCAGGAATGTCCAAATCAACTCCACGCAACGCATGCACAGCGGATCGGCCCTCACCATAAACCTTGGTGACGCCCTTGGTTGAAAATGCATTCTTTGTCATGCAAAACTCACTGTAATGCGTTCAGTTTTGATTGAACTTACTAGACAAATAGGGTGATGATAGGTATGTTGTCAACATCGCCTGCCCAAAGGAGAGCGCGAATTGACGAAGACTGAACAGATGAATGCCGCTGAGGCAGTGCGTACTGATTTTATCGAAAAGATCGGCGTGATCGCACAGTCGGAAGGCTTACCACGCATCGCGGGCCGCGTATTGGCGATGTTGCTTTATGATGGCGAGCGGGTGTCGTTTGGGCAATTGGCCGAGGCTCTTCAGGTTAGTCGGGGCAGTGTCAGTTCAAGCGTGCGGATGCTCGAAAGTCAGCAGTTGATCAAACGTGTAGCCAAACCGGGGGACCGACAGGATTATTTTCAGGTGGTGGATAATGCCTTTGCGCATATGGTCGAAGCATCGGCAATGCGGGTTCGGCGCGCCGCAGAGGATATCGAAGAAACGCTGCGAGATATCCCCGCCTCAGAAGCTGGTCCGAGAGAACGCGTTGCCGACTACGCAGCCTTTTATCGCGCAATGGGTGCTGGGTTGGAAACGACCGCCAAAGCGTTGCGCAAGGCCAAGTAGCAATGACACGCATAGCGATGATGCTGGTTGTGCTGCTTGCCGCATGCACGCCGCGCGGTACGTTTGAAAGCTTCGGTCCTGCGACATCTATAGATGCAACTCAGACGATATTTGTTGCGACACAGCGCGATGGTGCATCCCTGCTTTCCCTGACAGGGGAGCGCAGACAGGATCTACGCTATGGCCAGATCAATGTGACGATCCCTCAAGATCATGAACCCGGCCAGATCGAATGGCAGCGGGATGGCAAGGGTTTCGGTGTTGCTGAGACCCATTCATATGCATCTGAGGTGATTTTTCAAAAAGACATTAGCAACCACGCGGCGCAATCTGATAGCGCAATTATGGTCTTTGTCCCCGGCTACAACATGACAATGGCCGAGGCGACATTTCGACAAGCTCAGATCGCACATGACTACGCCATGACGGGGCCGCAGGTTCTGTTTGCATGGCCTTCTGCGGCACAACCGCTTGGGTATATCCAGGACCGCGACAGCGCGATGTTTGCCCGTGACGGGTTAGAACAGGTGCTGACGGATCTTGCACAATCACAGAACCGGCGCATTCTGGTGGTGGGACATTCAATGGGCGGTCATTTGGTCACAGAAACACTACGGCAAATGTCTATCGGGCGAAACCGAGCGACTGCGACCGCATTCGAAGGCGTTATCCTGATATCCCCCGATATTGACATTGATCTGTTCCAGACCCAGCTCAACCGGATAGAGCCCTTGCCAGACCCGTTTATTCTTGTCGTCTCACAACGTGATCGGGCCTTACGCCTGTCTGCACGCTTAAGCGGCCAAACCCGTCGGCTTGGGTCACTTGATGATGTTCGCAGGCTTGCGCAATATCCGATAACCGTGCTGGACTTGACCGAGATCGATGGAAATGGTGACCAGAACCATTTGATCCCGGCGACCTCACCGGTTGCAATCACGCTTTTGAGAGGCTTGCGGGAAACGGGACTGCCCGCGCCACCGCCAGATGACAGTGCAATTCAAGCCGTGCAGGTCGTATTGCGACTGCCAGAATGATTGTGTGACTGTCCTCTAGCACGCTTTGCGGGTTCCAAAGTTGCCGCCGGAACGCAACTGCAACAGCCCAGACAAAGTAGAGCAAAGAAGGTCTCCAAAACAGTCATTTGTGAACCGTGCAGCATTGGTAAAAATGGGCTCACAGCAGACCTAGGCTGCGACCTGGTTCAATGACTGCTTTGGGCCGGAAGTGACAACCGACTCAAGGGGCGTCTTTTGTTGAAAAACTCTTGTTGATTTGAGCGCCAGTCGCTGATTCAATTCCCCTTATTCTGGGGGGAACTGCGATGTTGGGACCGAAGCAAGAGGCGCAAGGCGCACTGTTCTATGAGTTCTCAATTGAGGATCACGTTCCGCAGGACCACCTGCTGCGCTCCATCGACCGTTTTGTTGATTTGACCGAAATCCGGGCCTACCTCGCGGAGTTCTACAGCCACACGGGGCGGCCATCCGTCGATCCCGAACTGCTGATCCGTATGCTGTTGGTCGGCTATTGCTTCGGCATCCGGTCTGAGCGACGGCTCTGCGAAGAGGTGCATCTGAACCTTGCTTACCGGTGGTTCTGCCGCCTCGACCTGAGTGATCGGGTCCCTGATCACTCGACATTTTCCAAGAACCGGCACGGTCGTTTTCGCGAGAGCGAACTGCTGCGGCATCTGTTCGAAACGACCGTCGCTCGATGCATCGCCGAAGGCCTGGTCAGCGGCCAGCGCATGGCGGTCGACGCCAGCCTGATCGAGGCGGACGCGAACAAGCAGAACTCGACGCCGAAAGAAGACTGGGATGCATCGACGATCGACCCGACCGACGCACCCCGCGCGGTGCGCGAGTATCTCGACACGCTGGACGAGGCCGCCTTTGGCGCCGCCAGCGAGGTCCAGCCCAAGTTCACCTCGCATTCGGACCCGGCCAGCCAGTGGACGGCGGCGCAGAAAGGGCCTGCTTTCTTTAGCTATTCCGACAACTACCTGATCGACACGGATCACGGTGTTATCTTGGATGTTGAACCCACCAGATCCATCCGGCAAGCCGAGGTTGGATCGACAAAAACCATGCTGACGCGGGTGAAAGACAAGTTCGGCTTGGTTCCAGACTGGATGATCGCCGACACCGCCTATGGCTCAGGCCCAATGCTTGGCTGGCTCGTAGATCGCAAGATCGATCCTTACATCCCGGTTATCGACAAGGCGGGACGCCCCGATGGAACTTGGACACGTACAGGTTTCGACTGGGATGCAGAGAATGATCAATACACCTGCCCTGAGGGCCACGCGCTCAAGCAGTTCCGCCGGAATTATTCCGATCCGAGCCGGGGCCCGACCGGCAAAGGCACCGCGAAGTATCGTGCTCTGAAACTGATCTGCCAAGTTTGCCCATCCAAACCGACGTGCTGCCCCGACGCCGACGCGAGGTCTATCACCCGTGAAGAACACGAAGATGCCCGCCAAGTTGCCAGGGATTTGGCCAAAACTGATGAATACGTGATGGCGATGAAGCTCCGAAAGAAGGTCGAAATGCTCTTCGCACATCTGAAACGAATTCTCGGCCTCGGTCGGCTCCGATTACGAGGACCATGCGGCGCGAATGACGAATTCCTCCTCGCCGCAACCGCCCAAAACCTGCGCAAACTCGCCAAGATCTTTCCTGCACCGCAGCGAACGCGCAAAGCCTGACAGGAAAGGCGCACGCGCTCAGTTTGGATCGTCATTTTCTGCGCCAGCAACACGGTGTTTTTCCACAGAATCGGCGGATTGCAGACATTCGCTGCGGCCTGCGCCGATGTCTCCTAATCGGACCTTTTAGACCTTAGTTCGATGTGCGCCAAGGTCCGCTTAGGCCAGCCGCTCAAGGAACGGTGGTTTTGGGAACTCATT
>NZ_LJAL01000024.1 GCF_001419985.1 Loktanella sp. 5RATIMAR09
GGTCGTGGCAACGACGCCCGGCAAAGTCACTTCGAGCAGTTCCAGATCATCCGATGGATCGGCATAGCGCGTCTGCATCCCCGGCGGGATCACAAAGGCATCACCGGGTGACAGGGTAAAGGGGTCTTTGCCCTCCCCTTCCAATGTCATCGTGCCTTCCATGACAAAAGTAAAATGGATGTCGGCATCATGGCTGGACCACACCGGATCACCCGCCCCTTTGCGGATCACATTCACGCCCGCAACGCCCTTGGTGTTCGTTGCGATGGTTGTGTCGCGCGATACAAAGCCGGGCAGACGGGCGGGGTGCCATTCGGCCTTGGCCCCTTCGTTGAAGACAAACTTCTGTCCCTGCCATTCCCGATCAGGCCGCAGGTGCGGGGTGGGCAACGCCATGTCGTGGTCAATCTCGGTGATATGCTCGGCGGGGACACCGATTTCGATCACTTCGATCCCGTCCGAAGCTTCCAGCACGCGGTGGCGGATTTCGGGGGGCTGGATAAAGCAATCGCCCGCAGTCAGGCGAATGGGCGGGCCTTGGTCCTCATAGACCACATCAACCCAACCGCGATAGCAAAAGATGAGCTGAAAACCGACTCTATGGAAATGCACCATGTCAGGGACGGGGCCACCGTCGGGGATACGAATGTGGCTGGCGATGATCGACCCGCCCAAGCGGCTGGGGATCAAATCACGGTATTGCATGCCCGCGCGGCCAATCACCCTAGGGGCCTGATCGGCCAGGCGGTGTACAACAAAGGCGTGATCGGTCTGCGGCAATTCCAAAGGCGGGTTCAGCGGATGTACCTCTACCCGTGTGCCGCCCGGAGATGTCATGGCCGTTTGCCCGTCCGCGAACCCCGCATCATCGGTCAAGATACGCAGCAGGCCGGGGTTTTCCCCGGCATTTTGGTCCAATTGCACGCGCAGGCCATGACCGGAATAGACCGCCACCGAAGGGTCATCGGCAGGACAGATCATATCCAGCCGCATCCCCAAGGTGCCACCGAAAAACCCGAGGTCAGCGCGCAAATCTGTTGTCGGCAGGCACACTTCAGCCCGTATTTCATTCGTCTCTGTCATGTTTTGCACACTGTCCCTGCCGCAAAATATTTGCAAGAGTAGGCGCAACGCAATTGACCCCACGCCGTGCTTTCCGTAGGGACAAGAAAAATGGTTTAACATTAAACCATATTGGGAGGACGTTATGACAGACGATGCAAAAGACAGCCTGCGAGAGGCCGCACTTCACTATCATAAGTACCCCAAGCCCGGAAAACTGGAAATCCGCGCAACGAAACCGCTGGCGACAGGCCGCGATCTTGCGCGCGCCTATTCGCCCGGCGTGGCCGAGGCCTGTATCGAAATCAAGAATGACCCCGACACCGCCCGTGATTACACCTCGCGCGGCAATCTGGTGGCTGTTGTCACCAATGGCACGGCCGTTCTGGGGCTTGGCAACATCGGCGCGCTGGCCTCAAAACCGGTGATGGAAGGCAAGGCGGTTCTGTTCAAGAAATTCGCCAACATCGACTGTTTCGATATCGAACTGAACGAACCCGACCCAGAAAAGCTTGCTGATATCGTTTGCGCCCTCGAGCCAACATTCGGCGCAATCAACCTTGAAGACATCAAAGCACCTGACTGCTTTATCGTTGAAAAAATCTGCCGCGAGCGGATGAACATCCCCGTATTCCACGATGACCAGCATGGCACCGCGATTGTTGTGGGTGCTGCTGCCACCAACGCCTTGCGGATCGCGGGCAAAAAGTTCGAAGACATCAAAATCGTCAGCACGGGCGGCGGTGCGGCGGGCATTGCCTGCCTGAATATGCTGCTGAAACTGGGCGTGAAGCGTGAGAACGTCTATCTGTGCGATATCGAGGGCCTTGTCTACGAGGGCCGCGAAAAGGACATGACGCCGCAAAAGGCCGAATACGCCCAAGGCACAACGGCCGCGACACTGGGCGATGTGATCGCAGGTGCGGACCTGTTTCTTGGCCTCTCTGGTCCCGGCGTTCTCAAGCCCGAGATGGTTGCCAAAATGGCGGACCGTCCCATCATTTTCGCGCTGGCCAATCCGAACCCTGAAATCGACCCCGACGCAGCGCGCGCGGTCAATCCAGACGCAATTATCGCCACGGGGCGCAGCGACTTTCCCAATCAGGTCAACAACGTCTTGTGTTTTCCCTTCATCTTCCGCGGGGCGCTGGATGTCGGCGCCACCGAGATCAACGACGAGATGAAAATCGCCTGCGTTGAAGGCATCGCAGCACTTGCCCGCGCCACAACAAGCGCCGAGGCAGCGGCGGCCTATCAGGGCGAGAAACTGACGTTCGGGGCCGATTATCTGATTCCGAAACCTTTTGATCCGCGCCTGATGGGTGTTGTCGCCAGCGCCGTGGCTGGTGCCGCGATCGAAACAGGTGTTGCCACACGTCCCGTCGACGATATGCAAGCCTACAAGGCTGCGCTTGATGGTTCCGTCTTCAAATCCGCGATGATCATGCGCCCTGTGTTCGAGGCCGCGCGCACAGTCACCCGCCAGATCGTCTTTGCCGAAGGCGAGGACGAGCGCGTGCTGCGTGCCTCTCAGGCGATTATGGAAGAAACCACCGACACACCCATCCTGATCGGCCGTCCCGAGGTGATCGCGGCACGCTGCGAACGCGCGGGCCTGAAGATCAGACCGGGTGTGGATTTCAGCATCGTGAACCCACAGGACGACCCCCGTTATCGGGATTATTGGGGCACCTATCACGATCTGATGGCCCGCAGGGGGGTGACCCCTGATCTGGCCAAGGCCGTGATGCGCACCAACAGCACCGCAATTGCCGCCGTCATGGTGCAACGCGGCGAGGCCGACAGCATGATCTGTGGCACCTTTGGCCAGTATCTCTGGCACCTCAACTATGTCAGTCAGGTGCTGGGCACCGAGGGGTGTCACCCCATCGCGGGTCTGTCGCTGATGATCCTTGAGGATGGTCCGCTCTTTATTGCCGACACCCAAGTACACCCCGAACCGACGCCTGCACAAATCGCCGAGACGGTGATCGGAGCGGCACGGCATGTGCGCCGCTTTGGTGTTGATCCGAAAATCGCGCTGTGTTCCCATAGCCAGTTCGGCAACCTTGAAAGCGACAGCGGACGCCGCATGCGTGCGGCAATGGAAATTCTTGACAGCGCACCACGCGATTTCGCCTATGAGGGCGAAATGCATGTTGATGCCGCTCTGGACGTGGAACTGCGCAACCGCGTTTTCCCTGCGGCCCACCTGCCGGGTGCGGCGAATACGCTTGTGTTTGCCAACACAGATGCGGCCTCTGGCGTGCGCAATATCCTGAAGATGAAGGGTGGCGGGCTCGAAGTAGGACCGATCCTGATGGGGATGGGGAACCGCTGTCATATCGTGACACCATCCATCACGGCACGCGGCCTTTTGAACATGTCCGCCATCGCCGGAACACCCGTGGCGCATTATGGCTAGTTAAGTTTTTGACTAGATCGGTTGCTTGCACCGCTGCGATGCTTGCAGAGGCTCGACCCGAACCGTAACAATCCTGCCAACACGTTTGGGAGGACGACATGGGATATGCTGAGGTTTACGGCGCGTGGCAGAACGATCCAGAGGGTTTCTGGATGGAACAGGCCAAGTCAATCGACTGGGTCACACCCCCGACAAAGGCGCTCGATGACAGCAAGGCCCCGCTTTATCGCTGGTTCACCGATGCCGAGGTCAACACCTGTTATAACGCCGTAGACCGCCATGTCGAAAACGGGCGCGGCGAACAACTGGCCATTATCTATGACAGCCCCGTCACCCATACCAAACACACCATCACCTACGCGGAATTGCAGACGCGTGTCGCCTCGCTCGCAGGTGCCTTACGCGCCAAAGGCGTCGAAAAAGGTGATCGCGTCATCATCTATATGCCGATGATCCCCGAGGCACTCGAAGCGATGCTGGCTTGCGCACGTCTGGGGGCCATCCATTCGGTTGTTTTTGGGGGCTTTGCCGCAAACGAACTGGCCGTGCGGATTGATGACGCCACCCCGAAGGCCATTATCGCAGGCTCTTGCGGGATCGAACCAGGGCGTGTCGTGCATTACAAACCGCTGCTGGACGGGGCCATTGAGATGGCGACGCACAAGCCCGATTTCTGCGTGATCTTTCAACGCGAACAGGAAGTCGCGGCACTTACCCCCGGCCGCGACTACGACTGGCACGGCTTCCAAGCCGGTGTTGAGCCTGCTGAATGTGTGCCCGTCAAAGGCGATCACCCCGCCTATATCCTCTATACTTCAGGCACCACCGGCGCGCCCAAAGGGGTTGTGCGCCCCACGGCGGGCCATCTGGTCGCGCTGAACTGGACGATGAAAGCCATCTATGATGTGGACCCCGGCGATGTGTTCTGGGCCGCATCCGATGTGGGCTGGGTCGTGGGCCACTCCTATATCTGCTACGCGCCCCTGATCCACGGCAATACGACCGTGGTGTTCGAGGGCAAGCCGGTTGGCACGCCCGACGCAGGCACCTTCTGGCGCGTGATCGAAGAATATAACGTCAAATCCTTCTTTACCGCCCCCACCGCCTTTCGCGCAATCAAACGCGAAGACCCAAAGGGGGAATTGATCAAGAACTATGACATTTCGGGCCTACGCGCCCTGTATCTGGCTGGCGAACGGGCGGACCCGGACACGATTGAATGGGCGCAGCGCATCATGGGCGTGCCGGTCTATGACCATTGGTGGCAAACCGAAACCGGCTACACCATCGCAGGCAACCCCGCAGGGATCGAGGCGCTGCCGGTCAAGATCGGCTCACCCACCGTGGCGATGCCGGGTTATGATGTGCAAATTCTGGACGAAGCGGGCCATCAGATGAAAGCGGGCGAATTGGGGGCCATTGCGGTCAAACTGCCCCTGCCCCCCGGGACATTGCCGACGCTTTGGAACGCCGAAGACAGGTTTTTGAAATCCTATCTCACCACCTTCCCGGGTTACTATGAAACCGGCGATGCTGGGATGATTGATGAGGACGGATACCTCTATATCATGGCGCGCACCGATGACGTAATCAACGTGGCAGGCCACCGGCTTTCGACGGGGGCGATGGAGGAAGTGCTGGCGGGGCATCCCGACGTTGGCGAATGCGCGGTGATCGGTGTGACGGATGAGCTGAAAGGGCAGCTGCCCATGGGGTTTGTCTGTCTGAACAAGGGCTGCGAAACGACGCCGGAACAGATTGTGAAAGACTGCATCAAGCGGGTGCGCGACACGATCGGCCCTGTGGCTGCGTTCAAACTGGTTGCTGTGGTTGACCGTCTGCCAAAAACACGGTCGGGCAAGATCCTGCGCGCGACAATGGTCAAGATTGCAGATGGCGCAGACTTCAAAATGCCCGCGACCATTGATGATCCGGCGATTCTGAACGAGATCAAAGAGGCATTGAAGCCGCTGGGGTATGCGGGCGGATCGTCCTAGGGCATCTGGACATCACCCCGCAAACAAGGCAGCATTCGCGTCTCGGCGTCCTGCGATCAGAGGGGGTGGACACCCTGTTTCAGCATAAGTGCTCTGCGTCATGCCCTTGCTTCAACTCATCTATGCCTCGCGTCCATTCGGTTTTGATGCGGGAACCCTGCTGGATATCCTGTTCAAGGCGCGCGCCACGAACGCCGCTGCCGATGTCACAGGTTGCCTGATCTGCCGCGATGATCTTTACCTGCAGTTGCTTGAAGGTCCCGCCGAGAATGTGCAGCGCATCTATGACAAGATTACGCACGACGACCGCCATGTCGAGGTTACCCAGCTTGTGAACAAACCGGTCTCCGAGCGGATGTTCGGCGCATGGGCCATGCGGGACGATCCGGTGCAAACATGGATGTGGACCCGCGCAGAGGTCGACTGCGGTGCGGTGAATTCTGCCTCCGAAGACGACGTCTTGCAGATTTTCCGCAGGCTAGCTGCACAGCCGCAGGAAAATTCCTAGGCGAACTGTTCCCTGATCAGCCGCTCTTCCAGCCCGTGCCCCGGATCGAACAGGATCCGGTGGCGGATGCTCGGCTCTGAATGAATTTCCACACTCACTACATCGCGCACCGATTTCCCGTCGGCATCGGCCATGACGGGGCGTTTGCCCGGATCAATCACGTCAAACCGCACCACAGCCCTTTTCGGCAACAGCGCCCCGCGCCAGCGGCGCGGACGAAAGGCGGCCATCGCCGTCAGCGCCAGAACGTCCGATCCGATTGGCAGGATCGGGCCATGCGCGGAATAGTTATAGGCCGTTGACCCCGCAGGAGTTGCCACCAGCGCGCCATCGCAAACAAGCTCGTTCATGCGCAGTTTGCCATCCACAGTGATCCGCAGTTTCGCCGCCTGCGGGCCCGCGCGCAGCAGGCTGACCTCGTTGATGGCCAGCGCCTCATGCATTGCCCCATCAACGGTCAGTGCGGTCATGGTCAGCGGGTTGATCACCTCTTCCTCGGCCTCATCCAGCCGCGTCTGCAGATCATCCGCGTGATATTCATTCATCAAGAAGCCGACAGTGCCGCGATTCATTCCGTAAACCGGCACATCCAGTCCCTGCGTGGCGTGCAGGGTCTGGAGCATAAAACCATCCCCCCCGAGGGCAACAATCACATCTGCCTCACTCTGCGGCACGTCCCCATGCTTTGCGGCCAATGCGCGCAAGGCATTTTGTGCAATCGGCACAGGACTGGCGACAAAGGCGATCTTGGGGCGCGGCATAACGTAAAAACCTTTCAGTTCCGATAAGTTGTGCGGTGATCGGACCCGAAACGCAAGCCGCCGATACGAAACCCGTTTTGGCGCGCTCATAAACATCTTGGTCGTTTTGATGCTTTTGGCGCGGCACGACCTAGGGTAAGAGGGCGCAAGTCTGTTATTTTTTGGCACCTTTAGGGGGGATGCACCCATGAACATCACTGTCCGCGACAACGGGTTTTTCACGGAGACACTGGAAACGCGCGATCCGGCGCTGCACGCCGCGATGCAAGCAGAGCTGAAACGCCAACGCAAAGAGATCGAGCTGATCGCGTCAGAAAACATCGTCAGCGCCGCCGTCATGGAGGCACAAGGCGGCGTGATGACGAATAAATACGCCGAAGGCTACCCCGGCCGGCGCTATTATGGCGGCTGCGAACACGTTGATGTGGCCGAGAACCTTGCCATTGAGCGCGCTTGCGAACTCTTCGGTTGCAGCTTTGCCAATGTGCAGCCCAATTCTGGCTCTCAGGCCAACCAGGGTGTGTTTCAGGCGCTGATCAAACCGGGCGATACCATCCTTGGCATGTCGCTTGATGCAGGTGGCCACCTGACACACGGTGCAAAACCGAACCAGTCAGGCAAGATTTATAACGCAGTCCAATACGGTGTGCGTCAGCAGGACAGCCTGCTGGATTATGATCAGGTGCAGGAACTGGCAACCGAACATCAGCCCAAGATGATCATCGCCGGTGGCTCGGCCATTCCGCGCATCATCGACTTTGCAAGAATGCGCGAAATCGCGGACAGCGTCGGGGCCTACCTTCTGGTGGATATGGCGCATTTCGCAGGTCTTGTGGCTGCGGGCCTTTATCCCTCGCCTTTCCCGCACGCACATGTCGCGACAACGACCACGCACAAGACGCTGCGCGGCCCCCGCGGCGGTATGATCCTGACCAACGATGAGGCGCTGGCGAAAAAGTTCAACTCGGCGATCTTCCCGGGCATTCAGGGCGGCCCCCTGATGCATGTCATCGCAGGCAAGGCTGTCGCCTTTGGCGAAGCACTGCGCCCTGAGTTCAAGACCTATCAGGCACAGGTTGTCAAAAACGCCCAAGCGCTGGCCGACCAGCTGATAAAAGGCGGCCTCGATATTGTCACCGGTGGTACCGACACGCACCTGATGCTGGTTGATTTGCGCCCCAAAGGCGTCAAGGGCAACGCGACCGAGAAGGCATTGGAACGCGCACATATCACCTGCAACAAGAACGGCATCCCGTTTGATTCCGAAAGCCCGATGGTGACATCCGGTATCCGTCTGGGATCGCCCGCCGGCACGACACGCGGCTTTGGCGAGCCCGAGTTCCGCCAGATTGCGGATTGGATCGTAGAAGTCACCGAAGGTCTGGCCGCCAATGGTGAGGACGGCAACGGCGACGTCGAAGCCAAAGTGCGCGCCGAAGTCGAAGCGCTCTGCGACCGCTTCCCGATTTATCCGAACCTGTAAGAGTTCTGGCAGCCCGGCGGCAACGCCGGGCGCCCCCCGCTGCCTAGATAAAGCCGCGTATCCACAGCACGCAAAGCAGCAGAATTCCCGTCACCAGCAATGCAAACATGATCGATGCCAGCATGTTCAGTGCGGCATTGCGTCTTTGCGCGCCAATATCAACCGCATTCAGATGGGCCAATATATTGCGGTGCGCCCTTTGGGCTTTGGCCATATCAATCATACGCGCAAGTTTGGGGTTGTCGGCCAGTGTCACAGCCTGCGCCAGATAGGTGGCATCATGGCGGACGCGGCGCGGCAGTTGACGCCCTGCCCTGCGGATCTGCGCCTCTAGCGTGCGGCCGCGCACGCGCAGCTTGTCTTGCAACGCGGCACGCACCTCATCCACCATTTGACGCATCGTCTCTGCCATGGGCAACGGTTAGTCCGTGTCGGAAATTTGCTCAATCCCTCTGGCACCCGATCGCACAGACAGGTAGCAGTAGATGCATGTTGAACACGGTGACATATGACGGGCCTGCGGGGACGCCGCTTTTGATAGCGCATGGGCTGTTTGGGTCGGCGCGCAATTGGGGGGTGATTGCGAAACGGCTTTCGGCGACGCGACCCGTGATTACGGTAGATATGCGCAACCACGGGGGCAGCGATTGGTTTGACAGCCACAGCTATCCTGATCTGGCGGCGGATCTGGCGCAGGTGATCACACAACCCGCTGATGTTATTGGGCATTCCATGGGGGGTAAGGCTGCGATGGTGCTGGCGCTGACGCAGCCTGCGCTGGTGAACCGGTTGGTTGTCGCCGACATCGCGCCCGTGGCCTATACTCATAGCCAAATGGGCCCGATTGCGGCGATGCGGCAGGTTGATCTGGCACGCATCGAGAGCCGGAGTGACGCCAAGGCGCAACTGACGGGACTGGAACCGGGAGTGGCGGAGTTTCTGCTGCAAAGCCTTGATATAAAAGAGAAACGCTGGCGGCTTAATCTGGATGTGCTTGCCGCGGAAATGGATAAAATCATCGGATTTCCCGCTATCATGGGACAGTTCGACGGGCCAACGCTGTTTTTGTCAGGGGCCAATTCGCCCTATGTCCAACGCGACGCGCGGCCCCAGATCAAGGCGCTATTCCCGAATGCGATGTTCGCCAAAATTCCCGGTGCGGGGCACTGGCTCCATGCGGAAAAACCGCGCGAGTTTGAAGCGGCGGTGAGCGCATTTCTGGCGTAAACATCCTGTACACACCGCGTACACAACCTGTACATACGGCATGCGCCATCTTGCCCTTGTGCGGACGGCCCGCTAGTTTCGGGCAATACCCAGAAACAAGGACACGCCCATGACCCGTATCGCCCTCATCATCGCCATTCTTGGCCTGTCCGCCTGCGAAACCGTGCAAGGCGTGGGCCGTGATATTACCAATGCCGGGGCCGCCATCGACCGCTCGCTCTAAGGCGTCAGATCTTGTTTTTGGTGATCGCCTGCGCCACCAGATAGCTGATCGGGATACCCGCAACGGCACCGATACCCGCAGCAATCAGGATCGGGATCAGCGTGTCATAGCCAGCCGTCAGCGCGGCGATAATCAGGGTACCGGCCATTGTTGTGCCGATGATGGAATAAAGCATGGATGCAAGACGCAGCATGTGGATCTCTCCGGTAAATATTATGCGGTGGTCTTAGCAACCGGCGGCGCGCGGCGTCTTTGATACATATCAAATGCGGATGGGTTTGCGGCGGAACAGCCCCGCATGCCCAAGGGCTTGACGGCGATGCTGCATCGCAGCGACACTCATGGCATTTGAAAACAGGAGATTGCCATGCTGACCCCCTTCGACATCTGGTCCCCCATCTTCCGCGCGCCGTTTTCCGGTGACGTGACCCAAGAGATCACGCCGCGCTTTCTGTCGTCCGACATCAAAGGCAGCCCCGCGATCGAGGAAAAGGTCGTGCGCGAGGTCGCGAGCTACGGCAAACAGTTGGGCAAAGTGCTGGAGGCGTTGCAGATGCTCTCGGCCGCGACGGACACGCCCCTGCCCGAGATCGACACGCTGGTGGCAGAGGTCGAGACGGTGAAGGCCGAGGCGAAAGAGGCGCTGCGGGCGGAGGCGGAAGCGGCGCTCGCGCGGTTGAAGGCGGTGGATGAGGATGGGTGGCGGGAGGTTTTGGGTGGGTGAATGCCCGCGCCGCCAATACCTGCGCGGCAGGATCATCCGACCACATTGTGGACGCTAGAGTGCGAAAATGGCCTATCGCTGGAAACAAACTGTTCTTGTTATTCCTTCTTCCCAAGAATTGAAATTGGATCTTGAACACACCACTTTGACGTGTATTGAAACTGAACCCCGAAAGGAATGAAGATGGGAAAAGGTCAAGGAAATGGTGGCGGCTGGCCAAGCCAAACAGGTAATCCATCAGGCGGAGGCCGTTCAAATGGCTCGTCCTCAGGCGGAAAAGGCAAATAGCTAAAGCGCCAAATAGGCTTCGCGCCGGAACGGAAGGGTAGGCGCGAAGCGCCCGCGCCGTTTGTGCGGTTCGGGCACTGCCAAGTCAGAGCCTTAGCAGTTCTTATC
>NZ_LJAL01000025.1 GCF_001419985.1 Loktanella sp. 5RATIMAR09
GAAGAGCACAACCCCCGTCGCCGCGAACTTGTCGTCTAGCATCTCGTCGTTGCACTTGAACGGTGCCGCACGCCCATGCGCGGACCAGCGCGGATCGAAGCGCGCTTGCGCGACCCCGCGTGCTCGGGCCCACCGGGCCGCAATCATCTCCGCCCCGTGCTTGCCACCCTTGTGGCAGAGGAAGATCTCCTGGTTGCGGTTCTGCTTGATCCGTTCGCGAACCTTGTCGAGCGTATTGAAGATCACATCGACATCGGTCCAGTCGGTGGCACCCGAAACGATCAGGGGCACCCCCTCGACTTTCGACTTCTCGGCGGTTTCCCGATCATGCTGATCGAGGAGCTGCCGGGCCTCGAAGACCGCCCCGGTCTCTTGCGCCCGGACGCTCGCCCGCGACCCGGCTGCCGGGATGAAAGCGTGACCCGTCTCGACCTCGTAGCATTCCGCTGCGGCCTCGCTCATCACCTCGATCGCGCCGACGATCTCGCGCAGCTGCAGAAAGCGCGCCTGCGCCTCTTCGAGTGCGGTCTCGGCGATCTCCGACCCGTCGTGGGATTTTGCCAGCGCGCCGATCTTGTCCGCAGTACGGTCGACCTCCTTGCCGAGCGCCACCTTGCGGCGCTGCAGGATCGTGGCGAGCCCATGCGCCAGCGGTTCGATTTCCGCTTCAAGCCCGGTCCCGCGCAACTGCCCGAGCAAAGCCTCGAAGCTCTCGCGGATGATGTGGTCGGTCAGGACGTGATCCTCCGGGATCGGCAGGTGGGCGTCCTTCTCGGTCAGTCCAAAAAGCTCGATGGTCTCGTAGGTGTTCGCGGTGTCATAAGCCATGTCTGGTCTCCAGTGTTCGGTTCCAAGGCCACCACGTGAGTGTGGGGGCATGGCCGAATGCCTGGTTTCCGAATCTGCCCGGGTCAGGGACGGCGCAGCCGCCGGCTTGCCGGGCGCAAAAGTTTTCCGCGCGCGGCACCGGACACATGCGCGCCCTCACGCACGGGACCATCCCGCGCCACATGCCCCGCCCCCGCCGAAAAGTTTTGCGATCCTTGACGCGGGCTGATTTGGGGGCCATCCGGAGGATATGCTTCCACGCTCATGTGTGTGTGTTTTGACGGTAGGTTTGCCCGACACGAGCAGGCAAACGGCCCGACGGGACGCGGGAGACGGATGGAGCGGCGGGATCGTTTTGGCCTCGGGCCAAAACAGACCAGAGCGCAATCCGGCGGAGCGGCCGGGGAGGGACGTGCTCGCGAGGCGGGCAAACCGGGATGCCGGGTGCTGCGCCGCGGTGAGGCCGCATGGCCGAATGCGCGACGGACCGAAGGGCCGTTCTCCCCTGCGACATGGCTGCCGAGCTGGGGAGGCCGCAAGGCTGTTGAAGTAATTCGCTCGGTCGGCCTGACTTGCTTGCCAGAAGCGGCAGAATTCGGTAGTCTATTGGAGCACCAAGGAGTCCGCAATGAGCGTTCAAAAGCAATCCGTCAGCTTCACCGATGCTGCCTACGCCTTCGCCAGGGAGCTGGTAGAGGCTGGCGAGTATCCGAATATGAGTGCAGCGGTTTCGGGTGAATTGGCGAAGGCCAAGGCAGAGCGAGATCGTGAACGGTCTCTGCTCGAAGCAGAATTGGAGCGCCGTCTGTCTCTGCCTCTCGATCAATGGGAACCCGTCGGCGATGCCGCCGACGTCACTAAAGGCGCACGGGCCCATCTTGCCGCGATGGCCAAAAAGACCTGATGCGATTTATCAGGCATCCGTTCTTCGAACGTGACCTTATCGGTATCGTTAATCATATTGTCGAGGTGACCGACGGTGACGTTACAGCCGCGAGCCGTCGCCTGGATGAAGTAGACACGCTCTTAGAAGCGATTGCCTCAAATCCAAATTCAGGTGTCAAGCTGAACGGCAAACTGGATAGATGGCTCGTGCGCCACGGCGGCACCAGTCACCGACTGACCATCGTATTCAAACCGGACATGGATACTGAGGTCATCTATCTTGCACTCGCCGCCTTTGGAGGCAGAGATTGGATAAAGCTGGCGTCAGCAAGACGGGTATTCGCGGACTAATATTGGAGCCAACCTCAACATTAAAGTCCGAAACTGGACCTTCGCTGCGCTCGACTTGAATAGGAAACATGTAGGGCTTTTCGGGCTTTCGCTACGCCATTCAAGAAGGTCCGTTGCCCCCCTTCTTCAAGCTGGACTAAGCATCAAGCAACGCATCGATCACCGCGCATTCTGGGGCAGCATCACCGGTGCATCGCGCAACAGTGTCCGACAGGACGCGCTCGATACGCTGCAGATCGGCAATCTTGGCCTGAACGTCTGTCAGATGATCTTCAGCGATCAACTGCACATCGGCGCATGTCCGGGATCGGTCATCGACCAGCCCAAGCAGCCCGCGAACCTCTTCGAGAGAAAAGCCTAGATCGCGGGACCGCATGACGAATTTCAGCCGCTTGACGTGGGCATTGTCGTAGCTTCGGTAACCCTTCGTACTGCGCGGCGGGTCCGGCATGATCCCGATTTTCTCGTAGTAGCGAATGGTTTCCAGGTTGCAGCCCGTTGCGCGTGCCAAATCACCCCGCCGAATTGATCTCACGCTTGTGTTACTCATTTCGCAAAAAAACCCCTTGAGCCTGTATCAACTACAGACCTTAGAACGGTGGAAACATCTGTTCAAGGAAGATTCGATGGAACAAAATTTGGCGGAACTTCCGCAATCTCGGTCGCAGAAAATTGGCGACGAAACCACCAAGGGATGGGGCGTGACCGGCCTCGGCGTCCTCGGTGCGCTGGCGATGACTTCTTGCTGCATCCTTCCATTGGTGCTGGTCAGCTTTGGCGTGACAGGCGTGTTCATCGCGCAGCTCGGAGCGCTCTATGCCTACAAATGGTACACCTTCGCGCTGAGCGCCGCGTTTTTGGGATACGGCTTCTACAAGGCTTACAAGCCTGTAGATGCCGAGGCCTGTGCCGATGGCACCTGCGCCCGCCCCATCGACCGCCGCTTCATGCGCGCAACCCTCTGGGCCGCTTCCGCGATTGTCGCTGTCGCCATGATCTTTCCCTACATCACCCCCTTCATCCTGAAATTCTGAACGAGGACCAAGACCATGAAGCATCTTCTACTATCCGCCCTGACCATCGCCGCACTCTCGACTCCGGCCCTCGCTGAAGAGCGCCAGGTCGAGATCGCCGTCAGCGAACTGACATGCCCGTCCTGTTCATTCATCGTCGCCAGCTCGATGCGCGGTGTTCCGTCGGTCGAGATCGCCGCATTCGAGGACGGCCCCGAATACGGACAGGGTGTTTACAGCGTGACCTACGATGACGCAGAGACTTCCATCGAAAGCATCATTGGCGCGGTGACAGCCAATGGCTATCCGGCGCAGGTGCTGCCCGACACAGCTTCCTGAGCCGCCTGCAATGCGTGACAATCTGATGGGTGGCCTGCTGGCCTTCGGAATAGCGGCTCCGGTCGTGGTCGTCTGCTGCGGCGGCGGAACTGCCGTGCTTGCAGCGTTGTTCAGCGGCGTTGGGGCTTGGCTCTCTGGAATGAGTGGCATTGCCATGCTGGTTTTGGCGGGTCTGACCTACCTGATCCTCCGCGCACTGCGTCGTTCACACATGAAACGGGCCTCCAGCACCGAACCATCACGAAGAAAGACGGCCCATTGACTGACACACCAGAAAATCCCGACCGACTGCTGAAATGGGGGCTTGGCGGTGCGCTGTTCGCCGCGCTCTGCTGCTTTACGCCGCTTCTGGTCGTCATCGTCGCTGGCGTCGGATTGTCGGCCCTAACGGGTTGGCTCGATTACGCCCTGTTCCCGCTGCTGTTTTTCAGCCTCGCCGTGGTGGCACAGGCCCTTTGGCTGCGCGCTGGCAAACCGGGACCGGCCCCGAAACTTTGGGCCACCGGCCTCGCGGTGGCCCTGTCGATCCTGATCATTCTTCTCGAATTCAGGTTCGCAATACGGATCACAATCGGCGTTTTCGCCGCCACAGCACTCTACGCGGTTCTGCTGAACCGTGCGCAAAAGAAAGGAACGCTCTCATGATGATGGGATGTTGCACCGCCACCGGTATGTTCTTCGGTCTTCTCGGCATGCTCACACCGCTGATCGCAATCGGCGCGGTCATTTATCTGTTCGCTGCCAAATCGAACAACCCCGAGTATGGTGAGGCGCGCTGAGATGAAAGACCTGAACAAAAACGACGATGGACAGGGCGGCTATGACCTGATCGTCCTCGGGGCGGGGTCGGCGGGGTTCTCCGCCGCAATTACCGGCGCGGATGCCGGAAAGCGCGTCGCTCTCGTGGGACATGGCACCATCGGCGGAACCTGCGTCAACGTGGGATGCGTGCCGTCCAAGGCGATGATCCGCGCGGCAGAGGCCGTGCACGGTGCGGGAGCTGCCAAACGGTTCCCCGGTCTATCAGGCCACGCGCAAGTCGATGACTGGCAGACGCTCGTTCAGTCCAAGGACGATCTGGTCGAGACCCTGCGCCAGAAGAAATACGCGGACCTTCTGCCGGAATATGAGGGTGTCGATTACATCGACGCCGGTCCCGCGCGGCTGATCGAAGGTGGCGTGACAGTCGGTGAGCGAACCCTGAAAGCACCGAGGACCATCATCGCCACGGGCGGGCGTCCCGTCCTGCCGACCATCGACGGCATCGAGGAAATCGGCGCGCTCGACAGCACCAGTCTTCTGGAGCTCGAAGTACTGCCGAAAAGCCTGATCTTCATCGGCGCGGGTTACATCGGCGCGGAACTGGCCCAGATGATTAGCCGCATGGGCGTGAAGGTCACGCTTGTCGCCCGTTCGCATCTGTTGCCCGGCGCGGAACCAGAGGTCTCGGAGGCATTGGCGGCGGCGTTCGAGGCCGAAGGCATCACCCTTCTGACCGGGTTAAGCTACGACACTGTGCGCCGCGACGACGCAGGCGTGACGCTACGCGTGATCCAGAACGGAAAGCCTGTCGAAGTGACAGCGGATCACCTCGTTTCGACCGCTGGCAGGCGGGCCAATACCGAAGATATGGGCCTGGACGCAATCGGCGTTGAAACAGACGCGCGTGGGTCCATCGTCGTCGGCGAGGACATGCAGACATCGGTGCGAGGCATCTATGCGGCGGGCGATGTGACCGACCGTGACCAGTTTGTCTATATGGCGGCCTACGGTGCAAAGCTCGCCGCCAAAAACGCGGTTCTCGGCGAAGACCATCGCTACGACAACGCCGCGATGCCCTGGGTGGTGTTTTCCGACCCTCAAGTCGCGGGCGTCGGTCTCGGTGAAGCCCAGGCTCGGGACACGGGCTTCGACGTAAAGACGTCCATCGTGCCGCTCGATCAGGTGCCGCGCGCGCTAGCCGCACGCGACACGCGCGGATTGATCAAGCTGGTGGCGGACAGAAAGTCCGACCGGCTGCTTGGCGGCCAGATCATCGCGCCCGAGGGGTCCGATACGATCCAGACCCTCGTTATGGCGCTGAAGTTCGGCATGACCACCAAGGCACTTGGCGAGACGGTCTTCCCCTATCTGACAACGGTAGAAGGGTTGAAGCTGGCGGCGCAAACCTTCGATATGGACGTGGCAAAGTTGAGCTGCTGCGCCGGATGAAGATCAGGACAAGGACCGGAGAATGAGCGAAGACTACGACCTGATCGTCATCGGGGCTGGCATGGCAGGCGTGGCCGCGGCGAACAAGTGTGGCGCAGCAGGATGGCGTGTGGCCATTGTCGATGCGCTGCCCTACGGCGGCACCTGCGCATTGCGCGGCTGCGATCCAAAGAAAATCCTGCGGCGCGGTGCGGAAATCATGGACGCGGCACGGCTCATGCAGGGCAAGGGGATCGATCCCGGTGATCTGTCGATCAACTGGGCCGATCTGATGGCACACAAGCGTGGCTTCACCGATCCCGTGCCGGACAAGATGGAAAAGGGCCTGTCGGGCAACGGCGTCGAAACCCTGCATGGAGCTGCCCGCTTCACGGGAGACAACACGCTGGAGGTCGATGGAACGGCATATCAGTCGGAACGGTTCCTCGTGGCCGCCGGTGCCATGCCCAGGCCGCTGAGCTTCACAGGGGCCGATCTCGTGACCGACAGCACGGATTTCCTAAACCTGGAGGCCCTTCCCAAACGGGTTCTTTTTATCGGCGGCGGCTTCGTGTCCTTCGAGTTTGCGCATATCGCCGCACGGGCCGGAGCCAACCCGATCATCGTGGATCGTGGCGCCCGGCCCTTACGCGGCTTCGATCCCGATCTGGTCGAAATGCTGATCGAGCGCGGCGCCGGTATCGGCGTGGACCTGATGCGCGAGACCGAAATCGTGTCGGTCTCGGAAGCCAGCGGAGCATTAAGTGTTGAAGTGAAGTCAGGCGATGAAACCCGAACAATCGAAACCGATCTGGTCGTGCATGGCGCGGGCCGGGTTGCAGCCCTGGCCGATCTGAATCTTGAGGCGGCCGGTGTTGACTACAGCGACAAGGGCATCGTTGTAGCCCCCCATCTGCAAAGCACGACAAGCAGCGCGGTCTATGCCGCCGGAGATTCCGCCGACACCGATGGTATGCTGCTGACGCCGGTCGCGGTGATCGAAGGGAAGGTCGCAGCCTCCAACATGCTCAAGGACGCGCAGACCGTACCGGACTATGCCGGTATTCCGACAGCCGTCTTCACCGTTCCGGAAGTGGCGCGTGTCGGCATGTTGGAAAGTGAGGCAAGGGACGCCGGGCATGACGTAGATGTCCGGTTCACCGACACGAGCGGTTGGTACTCGAACTACAGGATCGGCGAGACCTCCGCCGCCGCGAAGATCCTCGTGGACAGGTCGAACGGCAAGATCCTCGGCGCGCACCTGTTCGGCCCGGAATACGGCGAACTGATCAATTTCTTCGGGCTGGCAATCAAGCTGGGCCTGGCGGCCAAGCAGCTTAAGTCGATGACGGCGGCCTATCCAAGTGTTGGATCGGATTTGGGGTCGCTTCTTTGAATCTGAAAATTTTTCGCAATAGACCCGATCCTCCTCGGAACGTATGTCTGGCCCGATGAAGACGGTTCTTATCTACTTCGCCGCTGCGCTGGCCGAAATTGCCGGATGCTTTGCTTTCTGGGCGTGGTTCCGGCTGGACAAGAGCGTGTTTTGGTTGGCACCGGGCATGCTGTCCCTTGCCGCTTTCGCCTGGCTACTGGCGCTCAGCCCCGCCGATCAAGCGGGCCGCGCCTATGCAGTCTACGGTGGCGTTTACATCGTATCGTCCCTGCTGTGGCTATGGGGTGTGGAAGGGCATCGCCCGGATCAATGGGATGTTGTTGGAGCCGTCATTTGCCTTGTCGGTGCGGGTATCATTCTCTGGGCACCGCGCAGTATTTGAGAGGCAGCCGCAGACGGGGTGAAGTACTGAATCTTTCGATTAGATCGCCTTTTGGTGCACGCGTTCCGACAACTCGGCGCTGCTTTCCTTCCGCATCGCGGCTGCGATCAAGCAGGTTTCCTACCGCCCTCAAAAGCAGCGATACATGCTTTACGCAGCATCGGTCAAAGTGGGCTCTTCGGTTGCATTAGCTGCCGGCGACACGAACGTCTGCAATGTAGGCCGGGTTCATTCAACCACACCAGCACAGCAAAAGGGGAACCGTCGTCCCACGGCTCCCCAATCGTTTCAGATCTTTTGGCCTCATGCCTATGTCATGCGACCAGCGACAACCCCGCGCCTGCGTCCTGCGGCTGCTCACCGCTGTCGATGAACGGGATGATCGAGAAGGTCTGCCCGCCGCGCTGCTCTTCGTTCTGCACGGCGTTCACACGCAGGTCGCCATCGGGCGTGTTGATCAGCAACGACAGGTAGTCATTGCCCGTGCGGCTGCTTTTCGCCATCCAGGCCGAGCCGACGCGGATCGGTGTGCCCCGGGGCGAGCTGACCTCGATACGGTAATCGGGGTGGGTTTCCTCCGATTTGTAGCTGTTCTCGATCAGCATGAACTCCAGATCGAACATCATGTTGGCGATATAGCCCGTGAAGGCGTTGTCGGCGTCCATGGCGGTGAGCTCGCCCGAGATCGAGCCGGATTTCATCAGGCCGTTCGAGACCAGCGGGATGATCTCGAACGCGCCGCTTTGGGCCGCGCGCACCTCTTTGGTTTGCACCGCGTTGACACGGAACGGGCCCAAGCCAACATCGATCTGCATCGAGATGTAGGGGTTGCCGCTGGTATTGCCGGTCTCGTTCCAGGCCGTGCCGATGCGCACCTTGCGGCCTGATTTGTTGACTGCCGTCACGTCAAAATCCGGGCTGCGCGCGGACATCTTCGGGCGGGTTTCAAGCTGGATGGCGATATCG
>NZ_LJAL01000026.1 GCF_001419985.1 Loktanella sp. 5RATIMAR09
GAAGAGAACAACCCCCGTCGCCGCGAACTTGTCGTCCAGCATTTCGTCGTTGCACTTGAACGGTGCCGCCCGGCCATGCGCGGACCAGCGCGGATCGAAGCGCGCTTGTGCGACCCCGCGTGCCCGGGCCCACCGAGCCGCAATCATCTCCGCCCCGTGCTTGCCACCCTTATGGCAGAGGAAGATCTCCTGATTGCGGTTCTGCTTGATCCGTTCGCGAACCTTGTCGAGCGTGTTGAAGATCACATCGACATCGGTCCAGTCGGTGGCGCCTGAGACGATCAGGGGCACCCCCTCGACTTTCGATTTCTCGGCAGTCTCGCGGTCGTGCTGCTCCAGGAGCTGCCGCGCCTCGAAGACCGCCCCGGTCTCCTGCGCCCGGACGCTCGCGCGCGACCCGGCTGCCGGGATGAAGGCGTGGCCCGTCTCGACCTCGTAGCATTCCGCTGCCGCCTCGCTCATCACCTCGATGGCGCCGACGATCTCGCGCAGCTGCACAAAGCGCGCCTGCGCCTCTTCGAGTGCGGTCTCGGCGATTTCCGATCCGTCGTGGGATTTTGCCAGCGCGCCGATCTTGTCGGCGGTGCGGTCGACCTCCTTGCCAAGCGCCACCTTGCGGCGCTGCAGGATCGTCGCGAGCCCATGGGCCAGCGGTTCGATTTCTGCTTCAAGCCCGGTCCCGCGCAGCTGGCCGAGCAAAGCCTCGAAGCTCTCGCGAATGATGCGATCGGTCAGGATGTGATCTTCCGGGATCGGCAGCTGCGCGTCCTTCTCGGTCAGCCCGAAAAGTTCGATGGTCTCGTAGGTGTTTGCGGTGTCGTAAGCCATGTCTGGTCTCCAATATTCGGTTGAGGAGCCACCACGTGAGTGTGGGGGCATGGCCGAATGTCTGGTTTCCGAATCTGCCCGGGTCAGGGACGGCGCAGCCGCCGGCTTGCCGGGCGCAAGAGTTTTCCGTGCGCAACACCCGACACATGCGCGCGCTCACGCACGGGTTCACCCCAAGCCACCGGCCCCGCCCTCGCCGAAAAGTTTTGCGATCCTTGACGCGGGCTGATTTGGGGGCCATCCGGAGGATATGCTTCCGCACTCATGTGTGTGTGTTTTGACGGTAGGTTTGCCCGACCCGAGCAGGCAAACGGCCCGACCGGGCGCGGGAGACGGATGGAGCGGCGGGATCGTTTTGCCCCGCAAAACAGACCAGAGCGCAATCCGGCGGAGCGGCCGGGGAGGGACGTGCTCGCGAGGCGGGCAAACCGGGATGCCAGTCGCGACGCCGCGGTGAGGCCGCATGGCCGAATGCGCGACGGACCGAAGGGCCGTTCTCCCCTGCGACATGGCTGCCGAGCAGGGGAGGCCGCAAGGCTGTTGACGCATTTCTCGTGGTCGGCCTGCCCGGCTTGCCAAGTATAGCAATACTTGGTAGTCTATTGGAGCACCGAGGAGTTTGCCATGAGCGTTCAAAAGCAATCCGTCAGTTTTACCGACACCGCCTACACCTTCGCAAGGGAACTGGTCGAAGCAGGCGAGTACCCCAATGTGAGCGCCGCAGTTTCGGGTGAATTGGCGAAGGCTAAGGCTGAACGTGACCGTGAGCGTACTTTGCTTGAGGCAGAACTGGAGCGCCGACTGTCCCTGCCACTCGACCAATGGGAACCCGTCGGCGAAGCCTCCGACGTCACTGCAGGCGCACGAGCCCATCTTGCCGCGCTGGCCAAAAAGTCCTGATGCGTTTTGTCAGGCATCCGTTCTTCGAACGGGACGTTATCGGTATCGTTGATCATATTGTCGAGGTGACCGAAGGTAACGTTGCAGCAGCAAGCCGTCGCCTGGTTGAAATCGATGCCCTTATCCAAGAAATTTCTGCAAACCCAACATCTGGTGCTCGGCTCAGCGGCAAACTGGATGGATGGCTCGTGCGCCATGGCGGCGCCGGTCAGCGACTGACCATCGTATTCAAAACGGATGCAGACGCCGGGCAGATTTATCTCGCTCTTGTCGCTTTCGGCGGCCGCGATTGGATGCGACTGGCGTCAGCGAGGCAGGTGTTCGCTGACTAGCCTTGTAGCCATGGAGTAGCCAAGAAGTTGTAGACTGAACCTTCGCTGCGCCGTGCGCGAACTGGTAGGATGCGGACAAAGCATCAAATCACTGCATGAGAGCGAAGGGCCGCTAACGGCTTTCTGAGATCCACAGAAGACTGAGTGCGGAAATTGTTGGAGCGTCTTTGATCTTTCCGGACATGATCATTTCGGTGACCTCACTTTTGCTGAAAGATGCTGTGCGCATGTCTTGTTCTTCATGATCCCGTTGCAGCGTTCCTTGAGCCAACTTATCGGCCAAAAACACATGAAAGCCCTGATTGGAGAACCCATACGCTTCGTATAAATGGCCAAGTCTTTCAAGCGATGCTGCCCGAAATCCGGTTTCTTCTTCGAGTTCGCCCATAGCAACTTTTTCTGGGTCTGATCCGGGTTTGGTCTCCCATGAACCTTGCGGAAACTCCCAAAAGCGACCTGAAACTGGATAGCGAAACTGCTGTACCAGCTGAAAACGTCCATCATCATGGCGAGGGATAATCAGCACGAAATCCTCTTTATCGACAATCCCATAAATACCTTTGGACCCGTCGGGAAACTGAACAGCGTCTTCATGGACTTTCATCCACCGGTTTTCGTAAGCGGTCCGCCGATTAAGTTGCTTTATTTCACCCATAGATAGGTCCTCAGAACAAGTAAGCTAAAGCTGACTTTGGCTGCACTGCGAAAACAATGCAATAAGGGCTCTCCTGACACCTTCGCCGCGCTGGTCGCGAGCGACCGGTTCGGGAAACAGCGCCATTAGCTGCGTGGCGCATGAACTGAAAAGACGCGGGACAAAGCCGACTTTCGTTGCAAGTGCACCAAAGTCCGCTTCAAAAGGTCCCGAGTGGTTTTACACGCCAAGAAGTTCAGCATCATGAAGGTTGTCAAAGGAAAAAAACTTATGAACCATACTGCTAGCCTCTCTGGGTGTGATTGATGAGCATTCCATTACGCAGAGGGAGGGGAATGTTGTGTAAAATATTGGATGCGGAAATTGCGTTTCAACCAACCTTGAATCTCGTTACTCAAATACAGGCTCCTCCGAATGAATTCTAAAGCCTCAGCAGATATTATTCATTTTGCGCTGAATGCGGACCGCGCACGGGCGATGCAAAGGTCATACTTGGCACCGGCAATTGTCATCGGGCTGTTCTCAGCCCTGGTCATTTTCAGATACGACTTCGCGGGAGAAGCCGCTTCGCCCCCCGTCGTGAAGGCAATGTTCTACGGATCAATCGTCGGAGTATACGCAATACTCGGTGGGCTGGTGCTGTTGGAGCGCAGAAAGGCACCCAAAGATGCAGGGCGCGGGTTTCTCGCTATTTCTCACCGCGGCATCGACGTTGATTTCGGGCGTGGTCTGCACAAAATCCCGTTTACAGGTATCACTGGGATCGTCGCAGTCAGGCCACGTGACGATAAGAAACCCATAGCCATTTTTTTTGCACGGGGAGCGGTTGCAGATCTGGGACGGCGTGACCGCAACCGGGTGATACACAAAGTGGGTAGCCGCTACGCACGTCTTCACAAATTCAAAGACGCGGTCGTGATGCCGATTTACTTGTTCGGAGATGATCAGGCTGACAACATCGTGGCTGCGATAGAAGCGCAACTGGAGTGTGCCAGAAAACTCGGAATGATACCTACATGATCGATCTTGCACAAATGCCGCCACCGCCCAAACGGAGCACGAAGGAAATTCGGCAAATATGGACCAGTTGACCACGGTCATGTGCGTAGACAGCCGCTACGATAAAACCAGAAAGCCACCATTCGAACGAGATGCAGCATCGGTCAAAGAGGGCTCTTCGGTTGCATTAGCTGCGGGCGACACGAACGTCAGCAATGTACGCCGGGTTCATTCAACCACACCAGTACAGAAAAAGGGGAACCGTGATCCCACGGCTCCCCTTTCGGTTCAGATCGTCTAATCTCACGCGCTGATCAGGCAACCAGCGACAGCCCCGTGCCTGCGTCCTGCGGCTGCTCACCGCTGTCGATGAACGGGATGATCGAGAAGGTCTGCCCACCGCGCTGTTCTTCGTTCTGCACGGCGTTCACGCGCAAGTCGCCATCAGGCGTGTTGATCAGCAGTGACAAGTAGTCATTGCCCGTGCGGCTGCTTTTGGCCATCCACGCCGAGCCGACGCGGATCGGTGTGCCGCGGGGCGAGCTGACCTCGATCCGGTAATCGGGGTGGGTCTCCTCAGATTTATAGCTGTTCTCGATCAGCATGAACTCCAGATCGAACATCATGTTGGCGATGTAGCCGGTGAAGGCGTTGTCAGCGTCCATGGCGGTGAGCTCGCCCGAGATCGAGCCGGATTTCATCAGGCCGTTCGAGACCAGCGGGATGATCTCGAATTCGCCGCTTTGGGCCGCGCGCGCCTCTTTCGTCTGCACCGCGTTGACCCGGAACGGACCCAAGCCGACATCGATCTGCATCGAGATGTAGGGGTTGCCGCTTGTATTGCCGGTCTCGTTCCAGGCCGTGCCAATGCGCACCTTGCGGCCTGATTTGTTGACTGCCGTCACGTCAAAATCCGGGCTGCGTTCGGACATCTTGGCCCGCGCCTCCAACTGGATGGCGATGTCA
>NZ_LJAL01000027.1 GCF_001419985.1 Loktanella sp. 5RATIMAR09
GGGGTAGGTTGAAAGTACGTGTAAAAAGTTCACTACGGCACATCGAAGGGTAGCGGTTTGGGCATGAGCGGCGCCGGCTGATCGTCCATGTTGAGTTCATATTTTCCGAACCGACGAATATGCCTGCGAGTGTAGGGGCTGAGAGCAGCGGCAAGCTCCGGCGTAACAGGAAGGTTGTCTCGGTCCATGGATTCCAACGTCTCGGTTAGGTCGGCGACATTGGAGAGCATGATGGCGTTGGCCACCAAGCTGGCATATTTGACCTGCTTTTCTTGTTCAACCGGATCGCCACTCTTGATTACGGGGCTTCCGAAAGTGATCCAATCGAGGAAATCATTGAAGGATTCGATCTTTGTGGTCTCCGCGCGGATCGTGCGCCGGATCTCGGGATTGGCGACGTAGCGTAGCAGAAACAATGTGCGCTCGACGCGGCCGAGTTCGCGGAAGGCCTGATATAAACGGCTTTTGCGGTTGTAGGATCCAAGTTTGCGCAGCAACATGGAGGGCAGGACAAACCCGGCCTGGATGGAGAGGACCACCTGCATCATATCCTGCCAATGCATTGCGATAAGACGCCAGTCGATTTCGCGGGTGAAAAGCCTGTCGATGTGCTGGTAGCGCGCCGATTTTTCAGGTCGATAGAAAGTAGCGTCACCCCAATTACGCATCCTCGGCATCAGCATGATGCCCAGAAGACGGGACAGGCCAAACACAGGTTCACTTTGACCTTGGGTGTCGGCATGGAGGGTATCCGGCTGGATCGTGGAACGGTTTTTCATGAGGCCGTCGAGGATATGGACAGCTTCCCATACACCGCAGGGAATGAAGGTGGTAAACAGCGCGATATAGTTGTCCGCGACGTGGTGATAGGCGATGCCGCCATAGGCGCCGTAACGGATATGCTGGGCTCCCAGCAGATTGTTTTCGCGCAACGGGATATGGGTTCCGTCGGCAATCGCGGCGCGACCGGCACCCCACAGTTTCGGCAAGGCGAAGCGATTGTAAGCGTTGATCAGGTCCGTCATCGCCGCTTCCAGCTTGGGCGTGCTGATGTGTTGGGCGTTGAGCCGACGCAACGTATTGGCGCTGGCGATTGCGGGAGCATGGCGGGCGGCTTGTACCGGGCCGAGATTGCAGCCGTATCCGAATGTGGTGAATACATAGCGCTGGTCGGCTCTTGCCAGCTTTGGATCGGCTCCGGACGGGGGGCCGAAGTGGCGTGTGAAGTTAGTCCAGGAGGTTCCGTCCCTGAGAATATCGAGCAGGTGGCGCTCGCGCATGCGGGCTTGCACTTCCATCTCGAACGCCGACAGCCCCTTGGGCGCGGAATTGGCCTCGAGTTTCTTCAGATGAGGCACGCCGTCAGCGTCAATGGTCAGCTCGGCGTTGGAAGGAAAGCCGACGTCTACCGCCGCCGCGGTCGCTGCCAGTTCGTGCCGCAACTGCGTGACAAGCTGCTCTCCGGATTTGGGAAGATCGAGGGCTTCACAATAATGTGCCAGCCGCGCTTCGCAATCCGGCCAGGGCAGGAGCTGCGTTCGGTAATCATCGAAGGTATCGGCGCCAATGACGAAGAGATCACCGGCCTGCAAGGCAGCAGCCAGATGAATGAAAACACAAACCTCGAGTGCGCGACGGTCCATCACGACACCATCTCTGCGGCGCTTTGTCACGAAGTTTTGCCAGCGCTGCGAGGCAAAGCTCAGGTTAAGCTGTCCGTCCAATTCATTACGGCGTGCAGAGCGATGTTCGATGACAACCGACAACGCTTCGAGCAGGCTGCGATCCTGGTTCGCCGAATGGATATCCATCAGTTCGAGCAAGCGAAACAGAAGACTGCGGGTTTTGGCGTGGATTGGCCACAGCAACGGCAGATCATTGTTGTTGTGCCAGGCGCTGACCGTTTCGCATTGTTCCGACAGCGTCTCGATGCCACCCTGCTTGGCCAGCAGAGCGCGAATGCGTTTCCCAACATCGGTGTCGCTCTCGCTGTCTTTCGCGGTTTCCAGCACCTTCCCCAAAACGCCCACCAGTTTCTCTTCGATACCTCGGTGCTGTTCTTGGAGCGATTTGAGTTTTTCCTTTGCGGCGACCTGTGTCTTGCGCACGCGGCGCAACAACATTTCGATCAGTTCGTCACGACATTGCGCACGGACCTGTCGCAGAAGGCTCAGGACCAGAGTATAGCACCGACCTGGCTGGGTTATGGCCCGCAGTTCGCTTACCTCCAGGGCGCGGGCTTCAGAGGCAAATTGCCGGAGCTTGGTGTGGCTGATGCCATCCAGAAGTGGATCAGGGTCAACCAGGCTCGCCAGCCATTCGAGGCGTTCTGTCCACAGCCTGATCGTTTCTGGGCGCGCGGTGCCCGGCGCTTGCTTCAACCGGTTAAATGGTGTTGTCGTCGACCCTTCCGGAACTGCCAAAAGTTCATCAAGAACCATGGCGGTATCCGATGTCACCCGCGCGGTGACCTGCATGTACATGCGTGTATGGACCTGAGTCCGCAGATGATTGACCAGTCGGTCCAGCGTGCTGAAGGCGGGCAAATCGATCGAGGCTTTACCAAGGGTTTCGATGGCTCGATTGATCAAGTCCGCCGGATCGCTCATCATTTCAGCTGCTGCAAGCACGGTTGCCGAAATCATTTGCTCTGCCGTCTCAGAAAATGGCAACACACCGAGATGGCTGCGCACCGCAGTTCGATAGCGGTGGAGCATCGTCTTTTGACGAGCTTCATCGAGCAGCGGCGTTACGCTCGCCAGATCCAGTTGCGCCGCCAGATGTGTGATCGTGCCTATATGAATGGCGCAGAGCGCCGGAAAATAGCCCAAGTCCTGACGACATTTCAACAGAACCGCCAGTGTCAGACGACCGGCGTCACTGGACGCCTTGCCATGAACAAAGAACAGATCAGCGTCATTCAGGTGGTAGCGAGCTTCCAATTCCTCGACCGTCAGAGGGGAGCCTGGACGCGGATAGGCTGTGCGGTCAATTGCGGTCATGAGGTGTCCGGAAAAGGGTTCGCCAGAGGCCTGGCAAAACATGCGTAAGTTGAAGGCGTTAGGGGATAGCGTTTCGATGTCCAGAAAGGAATACATTAATGGACGGCGTGAGCTACAAAATCGCACAGCTCTCTATCTGCGCGTCTCCACGCCGGACCAAAAACCAGATCTGCAATATGATGGCTTGCACGGCTATGCTGATCGCGCCGGACTGCAAATCGTCGGAGATTACTGCGACATCGCTGTTTCAGGTCGCCGCGAAGGGCGCCCCCGGCTCAACGCTCTGATGACGAGCGCTCGTAATCGTGAGATCGATTGCGTCTTGGTCTGGAAATTCGATCGCTTCGCACGCTCTACCCGTCACCTTTTGACCGCGCTCGAGGAATTCGATCACCTCGGCGTGCGCTTCATCAGCGTTCAGGATCAGATTGACACCGCAAGCCCGATGGGCCGCGCCATGTTCACCATCATCGGCGCGATGGCTGAATTAGAGTCGTCACTGGTCAGTGAGCGTGTCACCGCTGGAATGAAAGCTGCTGCTGCCCGCGGCAAGCATCTCGGGCGCCCGCCGCTTGCTCCCCGGCTGATAGCCAACATCGAAAAGTTTGCGGCCACCACTTCTCTCAGTGTCCGACAAATCCATGAAAAAATAGGTGGAAAGGCGAGCCGTGGCCGTGTCGGCGAAATTGTGAAACGTGTTCGAGCGACAGAACCATCGACCGAGTGAACTTTTTACACGTACTTTCAACCTACCCC
>NZ_LJAL01000028.1 GCF_001419985.1 Loktanella sp. 5RATIMAR09
ACCTGTAAGTCTGATGGGCATAATACCCTCCGTCTCATTTGAGCAGAGGGCATGCCGCTAGGGTCAGCGGAAGCGCCTGCTCCGTTGCAAAAAATGCAGCATCCGCTGCGTTTCCTTTCGTTGTTCTCGTCGAGCCGTAACGTATCCGGCGTTGCACACAGCGTTCAGATGCCAAGCCTATCGAGCTTTGCAGGCTCAATTTTTGACATAAAATGCTGTTCGACACCGCCGATATAGAGAGCTGTGAAAATTGAGTCAACCCATTGATATAGATATATTTTTTTAGCTTGAGAGAAGTTTTTTTGTTGATGTAATTTGCTATTCATATGGTGCTCGCTAAGCCCATGAATTTCGATAGAAACCCGCGTTTTTGGGAAATTTCTTTCACACAACCGAGCACAAGAAAAAAATGTCGCCGAGATGTGAATGTGAATGTGAATGTGAATGTGAATGTGAATGTGAATGTGAATGTGAATGTGAATGTGAATGTGAAATCCGAAAGTTCACATTGCAAGCGTCAACAGACACCTCTGGATGGCTACTGCCCCCACCTGATACCCCCCATGGGTCCCCGGGCTTTTGCTCTCCGTCGGCTTTTCGTCGCGACAACGAGCTCGTGATCGCCACTTCCTGCGCCCAGCGCGCTTTGCGGGACTGCGAGTGGGGGGGTGGGCAGCTCCGCACAACTACGTCGGATTGTGACGCCCGTTACCCTTACCTTCTTCTAACTCTTCTTTTCTTTTATTTTACCCATTCGCCCATCGGGACGCGCCGGCCGTGCTGGCCTCACACACCACACCACACTGCACGAAAGAGATGCGTCAGTTTGCGTTGAGATGAACGCTATCGGCCCGGAGCGGACGTTGGAACAATGCCGACATGCTGCAACGGCAGCCTGTGTTGCGGACATTCGCCGTGGGCGCGAGATCGCCTAAATCTGCTCCAGCCGGAATCCACGATTGGCTGAAATGTGGTCCACGAACAGATGTGCCAGACTGTCCTTCGGGCTATTGGCTGGATAGATCGCATAAATGTCGATCTGTGGGAGTTTGATGTCCGGCAGAAGCTGCACAAGCCGCCCCACGCCGATGTCCTCCGCCACAAGCTCATAGGCTTCCACCATGAAACCCAACCCGTTTTCCACGTATCTGCGGGCGAGTGTGTAATTGTCTGCGGTGACCACGATCCGTGGCTCCTGCGCCGTCTCAGTGCCCACAACTCGAGACCATGGGATTGGTCGGGCGCGCACCCAGTCCCAGTTAGATAGATCGGCGAAAGACGTCGCACGAGGTCGCGCGGCCGCGTATGACGGCGCCGCAAAGAGGCACAGTTGAAGCTGCCCGATTTTGCGCGCCTTGTAGCTGCTGTCGTCCAGATCCTGCACCCGGCCCCTGATGGCCACGTCAAATCCTGATCCCTCCAGCGGCACGTTCCTGTCGGTCAGATGAATGTCCAGATGCACATCCGGGTAGGCCGCCGAAAATCGCATGTAATTCTCGACGAGCGGGCTGTGCGCCGTTGGCGTGGCTGCGGTGATCTTCAACGTGCCCGAGGGCCGGTCGGCCTGCCTCTGTATGGCGGAAAGCCCATCCGCAGCGGCCATTGACATACTCTGTGCCGCCTCGAGCAGCTTTGCACCGGCCTCCGTCAATGAAATGCGGCGCGTCGAGCGATAGAGCAACGGGGTTCCCAGTTGTTCTTCAAGTTTCGATACGTGGTGGCTAACCACAGACGGTGACAAATTGAGCCGGTCGGCCGCTTTGCGGAACGTACCGAGTTCCGCCACGCATTGGAAGATGGCCATATTTCGAAGCTGGTCGATCATTGTTCGATCTCATGAGACTGTGAATCCAACAATGCGCATATTATGCAGCAATAGCAAATGTGCCATCGTTTCAGTATCGCCGAACCGTCCCGGTTCAGGCTTTCATCAGGAAGGAACACTATGACACTTTTGGTATCAGTCGTCCGCCGCACAGGCCCTCGCAGCCAGGAAGAGATGGAGGCCTACAAGGCTGCCCATCAAGAGGTTTTCGGCGCCTGCGCCGATGTCCCGCGGTTCTTGAGCTCCCCCACTGACGACACCCTCGGAGCCGTCGTCGGCGAGGTGCACGACCTTGAGGAACTACGTCGCATCAGCCGAACACCGGAAGGTGATGCCCTTATGCGCAAGTACGGCTTTCTTGAGCAGCTCGACTACTTCATTGAGGAGGCATAGGCCTTGTTGCACAGGCTCCTGATCGCTCTGCCCTTACGCGGTCTAGGCTGGGTACGGCCAAAGAGGCCGGTACTCGTGGATCTCAATCCCGACCCCATGGATTTTCACCTTCAGTGTTTGCTGAGTGCACGCCAACACTTCAGCCAGTTCGGGTGCAGTCTGAATTGATCTGCGCGCAACAAAGGAGAGAAGCGATCCGCGGCTGGCCGCGGATCGGACGCGGTGCCTCGATCTTAAAGGTGACACAACGTTGGTCGAACTAATTACGGCATTCTACGTCAAGAGCTGGGAAAGTTTCATTCGTGCACGGTACAGGATTACATCCTCATGGCCTCGGATCAGCCATCTGGCCTCGCGGTACGACGCGCTTGATCTCGACAAACTCTTCGGCACTCCTCGGCCTATTGCTGCCGTTCCTACGAAACGCGACTAACGATGGCTTCCAGCCCTTCTTTGACATTCCTACCAAGTGCAGCATCAACGCTTGGCTCCGACGCAAAGGGCGGGGAGCAGGCATTCGTTGAGAGACGCTCCAAGGTAGGATATAGGTGCCTTGCCAAATCTCAGATAATGGTCGGAATGATTTCACGGGTCGGTTGAGCAGCTATCAAACCATCAATCATCCTTCCCGTTTGCTTCCTCAGTTGCATCCATGAGCTCGATGCCATCCAAAAGACTAGCGTCTCCCTCCCAGTTTTCATCGCCTGGAAACTTATACATCTCACGCCAATACTTGACGTTTTTCCAGTCGACATTTTCCGCTTTGGTTGCCTCCTTGGCTGAGTGTTTTGCATCTTTTTCTTCACTTGCATTGAAGATTTCTAATAGGTGCGAGGTACCTGTGGAAACTCCCTTAAGGTCAGCGAATTCTTGTATCAACAGGATTAGGCCCGATACGCATTCAAAAGCGCTTTCGAAAGTTACTGCCCCGCCCTGGTGGGCAAAATCATTTCTAGCTTTCCGCGCGACGGCTAGCGTCTCATAGGCATCTTCTGAGATTATCTTAGCCAACGCCAAAAGCTCCAGCATTGGCGCGACATTTCTCGTTGCTTTAAGGCCCTTCCTTCGCTTTTCCGTGCCGTAAACGTCTTGATCTCCAATCAAGAATTCGTCCCATATTTGCTGGATGACTTGCTCGCAGGCCACCCAACCAAAGACT
>NZ_LJAL01000029.1 GCF_001419985.1 Loktanella sp. 5RATIMAR09
AAGCGCATTGATGAGATTACCGCCGAGCTTGAGAAATTGCAGCTCGAGATGGAGAATGAGGGGCTCGAGGACGGTGCCTACAATGCCCTTTACGACCGCGTCGACGCTCTGGAAGAGGAAGCCCGCGACCTGCAGGAGGCCTACAGCACCGAGGACCTCGCGCGGTCCGGGGTGATCGCGTCGTGGCAGGGTGGGCAGATCACGCTCCATGTTGGCCTCGTCCGCCCCGAGGACACCGTCAAAGAGGAGGGCGCACGCGGCTCCTCAAGTAACCCGACGGGGGAGGAGGCACCGGACGCCGGCGAAATCACCTATCCAGCCTCACTGGCCGAGGACCTCAAGACCGAACGCGCCATGGCGCTCGGGGCCGCGATGGCGCTGCATCCAGAGGCCACGCTCGATCTGACGCTCTTCAAGCTGGTCAGCGACGTTCTGGCCAGCGGCATGAGTGTCACGCAGGCGATCAAGATCGATGCCCGCAAGGAATACCGCACCCACGCTAAGATGGACGAGATCGACGAGACCTCGCTCGAGCAGGTGGGGGCGGCGCATGATGCGCTTGACCTTTCGTGGCTCGATGACACCCGCGCGCCCGCCGATCAGTTCGCGGCGTTTCGCGCGCTGGAGGCAGGGGAGAAGGCCAAGCTCGTCGCCTTTGCAACCGCTAGCACCACGCAGTCCTGCTTCGCTCGGGACCGACAGCGCGACAGCCTGATGCATGATTTCGAGATTGAGATCATGCCCGACATTCGCGCGCATTGGACGCCGAATGCGGCGCTCTTCAACCGCTTTAAAAAGGCCTGGCTCCTGAAGATCCTCGGCGAGGATCTAGGTCTGGCCCAGGAGGCGGTGACGCTGGCCTCGTCGAGCAAGAAGGAGATCGTCGCCTTTTGTGACAAGCTCTTCGCCGAGCCCTTCGCCACGCTCACGGACGCGCAGCGCACTGCCGTGGCCGCCTGGTGCCCGCCGATGATGCAGACCAACGGTGTCGCCTTTGATGAGGCGGAGCCTATCGCGGAATCTCCGGAGCCTGACAGCGAGGTCGCGCAAGCGGCCTGAGTCGTCACGCGACCCGCGCGAGGCATTCCCCGCGCGGGTCGACCCCTCCCACACCCAACGGAAAGACATCCCCATGGCTATTCTCAAGTTCTCTGCCTCCGCTGTTGCGGCGCAAATCGCGCATGCGCGCGCCTGCAAGACCTTCCTGCCCAACTGGAACGGGCCCGTGGACAGGCCCGCCCTGATCCTCATCGTCGGCAATGGTGTGCATCTGCGCTCAAACGGCATCGATGGCACGACCACCCGTATCGTCACCACCGAGCAGGCCGATCCGTCCTTTGCCTTCGCCGACGGCATGAACCCGTTTCGGGACACCGACTGGATGGCGCAGCGCCGCATGGCGTTTCGCGATCTGACAGGCCAGTTCTACACCGACATCCTGGATGACGTGCAGGTGCTCATCGACCGGAGGCGGGGGGCCATCCGGCTCGCCACCGATGGCCACAGCATCCGCGTCCTCAAACGCCGGGCCTCGGACTATCTCATCGGCGGGACCTACGAAGTGCCCTCGGGCCTCGGGGGCACCTTCCGGGTCATTCTCAAGGATGCCTGCGACACCTTCGCGATCGTGCAGAACTGCGGCAATTGCGAGGATTTTGACGCCATGCAGCCCTACCGCGTGCCGCTCGATGCCCTGATGGAAATCGATGGCCGGAGGGTGGCGTAACGCGCCCATTCTCAAACAAGCATCGCCAATACCCTGCCGGGCCTGCGGCCCTCTCGGGACATTGGCGACAACAATTTTCCCAAACGAGAGAAAGGACTCTGAAATGGGTTGGCTTTTCTACACCGACGGCCGCGTCCAGACCTACGCGGATGAGAAAGCGGAGATTGCCCGGCTCTGCACCTTCGAGGGCGAAAGGCGCAGAACCGAACTGGTCAAGGCCTGCAAGGTGGGCTCAACCTGGTATGCGGCGGCAAAGGTCACCAATCTCGACGGCACCCCTGTCGAAGACACGACCTATTTCACCGATGCGGATGGCTCCATCACTTTCGGGGCTGTCTTCCTCACCCGATACGATGACGGCTGCTGGGGCTACAAGGACATGGAGGAAAGTGCTGGCCCGAACGAGTCTCGTGCTCCCCTTGGGCTGATCGATCTCCTCTCTGACCTGAAAGACCCGGACAGCTACGCCCAGGACTGGCGTCAGCGCTGCCGGGACTGGACTTCGATCCCGGACTACGAGGAAGGCGACAAGATCAGGCTCGCGGCCCCAGTGACGCTCACCGATGGCAGTACATGCCAGATCGTCACCGCGACCCACTACAGGCGGGGTCGGCAAAAACGCCGCTGCTACCGCATCGAGGAAACCGGCGGGCTCGTGCGCCTGTCGAAAGCGACGCTCGCGGGCTCGGAGCTGCTCAGTTCCGCGAAGGGTGCGGCCAGCCCAGTGCTGGCGGAGTATCTCGCGGGGCGAGATTAGGTCCTGCGCCGAACGGTTCATCGACCTGCCCGGCGACAGCAGATCCTGCGGCTTGTCTTGACAAGGCAATGCAAATGCATTACCTATCGCGGGCAGCAAAGACCCTTTTCTTCAGGAGACAGCCATGACAGCCCTCGCACAAGATGTCTCGAAACTCACGGATCGGTATCAGACGACCGTGCCAGCGGGTGTGCGCAAACAGCTCAAGCTGGGCAAGGGCGACCAGATTCGTT
>NZ_LJAL01000030.1 GCF_001419985.1 Loktanella sp. 5RATIMAR09
ATGCGCATCGATGAGATCACCGCCGAGCTTGAGAAATTGCAGCTCGAGATGGAGGATGAGGGGCTCGAGGACGGTGCCTACAATGCCCTTTACGAGCGCGTGGACGCCTTGGAAGAGGAAGCGCGCGATCTGCAGGAGGCCTACAGCGCCGAGGACCTCGCGCGGTCTGGGGTGATTGCGTCGTGGCAGGGTGGGCAGATCACGCTCCATGTTGGCCTCGTCCGCCCGGAAGACACCGTCAAAGAGGACGGCGCGCGCGGCTCCTCGGCTAGCCCGACCGGGGAAGAAGCCCTTGACGCCGACGAAATCACCTACCCAGCCTCGCTGGCTGAGGACCTCAAGACCGAGCGGGCCATGGCCCTTGGCGCCGCGATGGCGCTGCATCCGGAAGCCACGCTCGATCTGACGCTCTTCAAGCTGGTCAGTGACGTTCTGGCCAGCGGCATGAGTGTCACGCAGGCGATCAAGATCGATGCCCGCAAGGAATACCGCAGCCATGCCAAGATGGACGAGATCGACGAGACCTCGCTCGAGCAAGTGGCGGCGGCGCATGATGCGCTGGACCTCTCCTGGCTCGATGACACCCGGTCCCCTGCCGATCAGTTCGCGGCGTTTCGCGCGCTGAAGGCCGGCGAGAAGGCCAAGCTCGTGGCCTATGCCACGGCCAGCACCACGCAGTCCTGCTTCGCACGGGATCCTCGGCGCGACAGCCTGATGCATGCGTTCGAGATCGAGATCATGCCCGACATTCGCGCCCACTGGACGCCGAACGCTGCACTCTTCAACCGCTTCAAGAAGGCCTGGCTCCTGAAGATCCTCGGCGAGGATCTGGGTCTGGCCCAGGAGGCTGTGACGCTGGCCTCGTCGAGCAAGAAGGAGATCGTCGCCTTCTGCGACAAGCTCTTCGCCGAGCCCTTCGCGACGCTCACGGACGCGCAGCGCGCTGCCGTGGCCGCCTGGTGCCCGCCTATGATGCAGACCGCCGGTGTCGCCTGTGATGAGGCGGAGCCCGCTGCGGAAACCTCGGAGCCTGACAGCGCGGTCGCGCAAGCGGCCTGAGCCATCACGCGACCCGCGCGTAGATCATGCCACCCGCGCGGGTCGACCCTCCCACACCCAACGGAAAGACATCCCCATGGCTATTCTCAAGTTCTCTGCGTCCGCTGTCGCGGCACAAATCGCACATGCGCGTGCCTGCAAGACCTTCCTGCCCAACTGGAACGGGCCCGTGGACAGGCCGGCCCTGATCCTCATCGTCGGCAATGGTGTGCATCTGCGCTCAAACGGCATCGATGGCACGACCACCCGTATCGTTACCACCGAGCAGGCCGATCCTTCCTTTGCTTTCGCCAATGGCATGAACCCGTTCCGGGATACCGACTGGATGGCGCAGCGCCGCATGGCGTCTCGCGATCTGACCGGCCAGTTCTATACCGACATCCTGGATGACGTGCAGGTGCTCATCGACCGGGGGCGGGGGGCAATCCGGCTCGCCACCGATGGCCACAGCATCCGCGTCTTCGTGCGCCGGGCCTCGGATTATCTCATCGGCGGGACCTACGAGGTGCCCTCGGGCCTCGGCGGCACCTTCCGGGTCATTCTCAAGGATGCCTGCGACACCTTCGCGATCGTGCAGAACTGCGGCAATTCGGCGTTTTGGGAATTCGAAGAAGATGATGCAGCGCCAATATCCCGAGAGCGCGAAGCGCGGCAGGGTATTGGTGCTTCAACTTATTCCCATAAACGCTGCGAGGATTTCGACGCCATGCAGCCGTACCGCGTGCCGCTCGATGCGCTGATGGAAATCGATGACCGGAGGGCGGCGTGATGGGTTGGCTCTTCTACACCGACGGCCGCGTCCAGACCTACGCGGATGAGAAAGCGGAGATTGCCCGGCTCTGCACCTTCGAGGGCGACAGGCGCAAGACGGAACTGGTCAAAGCCTGCAAGGTGGGTTCGACTTGGTACGCGGCGGCAAAGGTCACAAATCTCGACGGCACCGCTGTCGAAGACGCAACCTATGTGACCGATGCGGATGGCTCCATCACTTTCGCCGCCGTATTCCTTACCCGATATGATGACGGCTGCTGGGGCTACAAGGACATGGAGGAAAGCGCTGGCCCGAATGAATCTCGTGCTCCCCTTGGGCTGATCGAGCTTCTCTCCAACCTGAAAGACCCGGACAGCTACGCCCAGGACTGGCGCCAGCGCTGCCGGGACTGGGCGTCGATCCCGGATTACGACGAAGGCGACAAGATCAAGCTCGCAACGCCCGTGACGCTCACCGATGGTAGCACCTGCCAGATCGTCACTGCGACGCACTACAGGCGTGGCCGGCAAAAACGCCGCTGTTACCGCATCGAGGAAACCGGTGGGCTCGTACGCCTGTCGAAGGCCTCGCTTGCGGGCTCGGAGCTGCTCAGTTCCGCGAAGGGTGCGGCCAGTCCTGTGCTGGCGGAGTATCTCGCGGGGCGACATTAGGTCCTGCGCCGGACGGTTCATCGACCTGCCCGGCGACAGCAGATGCTGCGGCTTATCTTGACATGGCAATGCAAATGCATTACCTAGCGCAAGCTGCAAAGACCCTTTTCTTCAGGAGACTGCCATGACAGCCCTCGCACAAGATGTCTCGAAACTCACGGATCGGTATCAGACGACCGTGCCGGCGGGTGTGCGCAAGCAGCTCAAGCTGGGCAAGGGCGACCAGATTCGCT
>NZ_LJAL01000031.1 GCF_001419985.1 Loktanella sp. 5RATIMAR09
ACCGAGCGCGAAAGATCCCCAGGACTAAATCCTCTGACGAGGATGGGCCGCCCCAGGACGATCTTGGGGCGGCCCGATCCCTGTTCCAGGGATGCCGGGTCCGGCGGTCAGATCGCCCGAGGCGACTTCACGAAGTCGCCGGTCGCTGCGCATTCATCCGACGCACCTCCCCCGGAATGATCAGGTAGCGACAGACCGGCCAGTCAGCCTCAAGGGGGCCATCCACAAAAACCTATCGGCCAGGGCCTCCCGGCTTTTGCGGCAGAGATTTGGCAAGCCAAATCTGGCCCTCCTTGACCCTGCCTGTCCGCCCTGTCGGTGGGGTTTGCGCCCGCCCGCGGTTCCGTCCGAACACTTGGCGTTCGGCCAGAGCCTCGGGCGGGGCTGGCGGACGGGACCCCTAGGACAGGTGTCGCCCGGTGGTCAGGGCGGCAGAGCCGCGTCCCTGCGGGCCGCGGCGTGAAGCGGACACCAAGGCTGCCTGAGTCTGAATGCGACGTAAGTATATAATTGACAACTTGGTATATTATCGTAAGGTCGGGGCAGCCTTGGTGGAAGGTGGCAGGAAATAGGGGGTCTTTCTTCGCATGTCGCGCTCAAAACGTCTTACCGACGCGGACCGCATGGAGATCGTTCGCGAGGCTGCGGAAGGTGTGTCGACATCCGTGTTGGCGGAGCGGTTTGGCGTGTCGCCCCGGGCGATCCAGTACACGCTCAAAGCCGATGCCGAGCGCCAGACGGATGCCGCGATCCCGGTCTCAGCGGTCAGTGTGAAGGTCACGGCTGTGGAGCTGGCGGCGCTCGACGAGGTGCTGGCCGAGGCCGGGATCGAGAGCCGGGCCGAGGGGTTGCGGCGGCTCATTCAGGCGGCAGGCGGGGTGTTCGTTCCGGACGCGCAGATGGCAGCAGAGATGGCGCGCTACCGCGCCTCGCTGCACGAGGTCGGTAATGGGGTCGCGCAGATCGCCAAGCAGATGACGCAGGCCAACCGGCGGGGTCAGGGGGCCGTGGGGGGCACGGGTGCCGCGTTCTCCGAATTGCGCCTTGCGCAGATGCGTGGGCTGGCGCGGTTCATTCTGGATTCCGCTGACGAGATCGATCTGCTCCTGCGCCGCCGTCGTGACGCCATGCAGCTGGAGGCCACGGCCGCGTTGAGGGAGTTTGCCCATGCGGCTGAATGATGCCGTCCACGCCGTCACGGGCGAGGTCTTCCGGGACGGCTGGAGCCGCGTCCGGGGCTCGATGCAAGGGCTGCACGTGGCCAAGCAGAGCCAGCTTGTGCGCGCGGCGGCCGGGCACCGTCCGGCGGTCTTCAAGGCGATCAGAGGCGGGGGCACGCATACCAAATCGCAGCTCTCAAACCAGCTCGATTACCTCACCACGAAGTCGACCCATATCGTGGACAGCAGTGGGTTTCTGGATGGCAAGACGAAGCTCGAGGCGGGTGACATCAAGGACCTGACGGAGCGCTTTGCCAAGCGGTGGGATGCGGGCTTCAAGCCCAAGCTCGGACAGACCACCCACATGCTCATGTCCTTCCCCGTGGGCACACGCGGCGAGGATGTGCGCGACATCGCGACGGATGTGGCGGAGCGGTTCTTCCAGACCGATGCGGGGCATTTCGACTACATCATCGCGGTGCATGAGGACCGCGATCACCCCCATGCGCATCTGGTGCTCAACCGCCGCTCGCAAGAAGGCGAGTTCTTCTTTCTGGGGCGCAATCACCGCTTCAACTATGACGACTTCCGCCTCGCCATGGTCGAGGAGGCGGAGAAGTACGGCGTGCGGCTGGAAGCCACGCGCCGGGTGGATCGCGGGGTTGTGCATTACCCCGCCCGAACCAGCGAAGTCTATGCCGCGAAAGACGAGGGGCGCGCACCCCGCGAGCGGGAACGTGTGGGGACCGACTTGACGCGGACGCTGGCGGAAATCGCCAACACCAGAACCGTCTACCATTCGCTTGCCGCGGAGGCTTCGCGTGAAGCCCGCGAGGATATTGCCGCGGCACTCTTCCGCGCGGGCGAGGTGTTGGCGCATGGCGGACAGGTGGACCGAACAGGAGATGTGTATATGGCCGAGGATCAAAGTTTCGAGGATCTGAGAAGCCTCTATGCCGAGAAGCTCGCGCGGGTGCAGGGCATGATCGCCGAGAAGCCTGACGCGGAACGC
>NZ_LJAL01000032.1 GCF_001419985.1 Loktanella sp. 5RATIMAR09
ACGTTCCGCGTCAGACTTCTCGGCGATCATGCCCTGCACCCGCGCGAGCTTTTCCGCATAGAGGCTTCTCAGATCCTCGAAGCTTTGATCCTCGGCCATATACACATCTCCTGTTCGGTCCATCTGTCCGCCATGCGCCAGCACCTCGCCCGCGCGGAAGAGTGCCGCGGCGATGTCTTCCCGGGCCTCCCGGGAGGCCTCTGCGGCAAGCGAATGGTAGACGGTTCTGGTGTTGGCGATCTCCGCCAGCGTCCGGGTCAGGTCGGCCCCCACACGATCCCGCTCGCGGGGTGCCCGCCCCTCTTCTTTCGCGGCATAGACCTCGCTGGTCCGGGCTGGGTAATGTACAGCCCCGCGATCCACCCGGCGCGTGGCCTCCAAGCGCACGCCATACTTCTCGGCCTCCTCGACCATGGCGAGGCGAAAATCATCATAGTTGAAGCGATGGTTGCGCCCCAGAAAGAAGAACTCACCTTCCTGCGAACGGCGGTTCAGCACCAGATGCGCATGCGGGTGATCGCGATCCTCATGCACCGCGATGATGTAATCGAAATGCCCCGCGTCGATCTGGAAGAACCGCTCGGCCACATCCGTCGCGATGTCGCGCACATCCTCCCCGCGCGTGCCGACGGGGAAGGACATCAGCATATGGGTCGTCTGGCCAAGCTTGGGTTTGAAGCCCGCGTCCCACCGTTTGGCAAAGCGCTCGGTCAGGTCCTTGATGTCACCCGCCTCGAGCTTCGCCTTCCCATCCAGAAACCCGCTACTGTCGACGATATGGGTGGACTTGGTTGTGAGGTAATCGAGCTGGTTCATCAGCTGCGACTTGTTATGGGTCCCCCCGCCCCGGATCGCCTTGAAGACCGCTGGCCGATGCCCCGCTGCCGCGCGTACAAGCTGGCTCTGCTTGGCGACATGCAGCCCCTGCATCGAGCCCCGGACGCGGCTCCAGCCATCCCGGAAGACCTCGCCCGTGACGGTATGGACGGCATCATTCAGCCGCATGGGCAAACTCCCTCAGCGCGGCCGTGGCCTGCAGCTGCATCGCGTCCCGACGGCGGCGCAGGAGCAGATCGATCTCGTCAGCAGAATCCAGGATGAACCGCGCCAACCCGCGCATCTGGGCAAGGCGCAATTCGGTGAACTCGGAACTCGTGCCCCCCACGCCCCCCTGCCCCATCCGGTTGGCCCGCGTCATCTGCTTGGCGATCTGCACGACCCCATTACCGACCTCGTGCAGTGAAGCGCGGTAGCGCGCCATCTCAGCCGCCATCTGCGCGTCCGGAACGAACACCCCGCCCGCCGCCTGGATGAGCCGCCGCAGACCCTCGGCCCGGCTCTCAATCCCCGCCGCGGCCAACACTTCATCGAGCGCCTCAAGCTCCGCAGCCGTCACCTTCACGCTGACAGCGGAGACCGGGATCGCGGCATCCGTCTGGCGCTCGGCATCAGCTTTGAGCGTGTACTGGATCGCCCGGGGCGACACGCCAAACCGCTCCGCCAACACGGATGTAGACACACCTTCCGCAGCCTCGCGAACGATCTCCATGCGGTCCGCATCTGTGAGACGTTTTGAGCGCGACATGCGAAGAAAGACCCCCTATTTCCTGCCACCTTCCACCAAGGCTGTCCCTACCTTACGATAATATACCTAGCTGTCAATTATATACTTACGTTGCCTTCAGGCTCAGGCAGCCTTGATGTCCGCTTCACGCCGCGGCCCGCAGGGACGCGGCTCTGCCGCCCTCACCACCAGCACAGCCTCCAGCTTCAAAGGCCCCTTCTCCAGCACCGCCCGAGGGTCTGGACGAACACGCATGTGTTCGGACGGAACCGCGGGCGGGCGCAAGCCCCACCGACAGGGCGGACAGTCAGGGTCAAGGCGGGCCAGATTTGGCTTGCCAAATCTCTGCCGCAAAAACCGGGAGGCCCTGGCCGATAGGTTTTTGTGGATGGCCCCCTTGAGGCTGACTGGCCGGTCTGTCGCGGCCTGATCATTTCGGGGGGCGATCGTCCTTTGAGCGCGCAGGGACCGGCATCCCTGGAACAGGGATCGGGCCGCCCCAAGATCGTCCTGTGGCGGCCCATCCTCGTCAGAGGATTTAGTCCTGGGGATCTTTCGCGCTCGGC
>NZ_LJAL01000033.1 GCF_001419985.1 Loktanella sp. 5RATIMAR09
AGAGCGACTGGCCGAGCCCGACCTGAGATCGCGCATTGACGCGGCCCTACGCGGCACCGGGATCAGCACATCGGAAGTGGTGGCCCGGATCGAGACGGGCGCCTCAAATGCAGCGCTCGAGCATCAATGGATCGCCAATGATCTCTCCAAAGTGGCTGAGGCGCGCGATCTGAACCTCGAGCGCCGCGCCGATCTGGAACAGGCGCGCGACATTCTCAATGACGTGCATGTGGAACTTGGGACACTCTTGGAACGCGAGAACGTGCTGCGCCGGGATGGGGTCATGGAAGCGGAACCGGTCAGCGAGCGGTTCCATTATCACCGGGACGCGGTGCGGGAGATGGAAGGGACAATCCGTCAGGAGATGCGCGCCGACGGCCTGACAGCGCAGCAGATCGAGGACCGGGAGTGGGAGGTGGTCTCAAAGGCAGAGCGCCGGATCGAGACGGAGCAGCGCGCGTATCTCGAGGCACATCCGGAGTTGCTCGCACGCCCTGGCGATGTGATCGACCGGTCTGAGCCCTACAGGGAAACCACAACCGATGCGGCCCGCGCCAGCGAGATCACCCGCGAGGTCGATCGGATCATGGAGGGGCGCGACCTCCGCACGCCTGTTGCAGATGCTGTTACGGATGACTTACGAGCGCGCTATCCGGACATACCGACCCATCTCGCCCGTGGGCTCGGCGCGACCTACGCGGCCGTCGTCGAGATACGCGACACGGAGGTCATCAATCAGGTCCGCCGCGAAACCGAGATGCGCGAGGGGCTTGGGGTTGACACGCGTGACGAACGTCTAGCCACCCGCGATGAAACGGCGCCGCAGTTTGACCGCACCGACCGCCTCGCAGACGAGATTGCGCGTGTTCTGGACCATGAGCGGGCGGGGGAGTTGTCAGCGCCCTTCGAGACCGAGGCGGAGCGGGACGCCTTCCGCGGCGAGATCGCGCGGGTGCTGGATGACCGCCAACTCGCCCGGCTCACATCCGGCGATGCGGATGCGCTGGAAAAGGTTCTCGAGGACCGCCTCGACCGGCTCTATGTCGCCAAGGTCTATCTGCAATCGGATGCCGCGACGGCCAACACGGAGGCCCTGCGTCAGGTGGTCGATGATCTCGCCGACACCGAATATGAAAAACACCGCACCACAGACGTGGATGGCGAGACCGAGCGGGGACAGGTCCATTGAGCGCCGCCATGGGAAAAGCGCGGATCGCCACGGGCGTCCTGCTTGTGACGCTGGTGACCGGGGCCATGGGCTATACCATCGCCTCGGCGGTGCTGACTTACCAGGATCTCGGGTTCGGGGCCGAGATCGACTTTGCCTATATCGCGCAGAACTATCTGGCGATCCTCGATCGCCGCCCGGAGGACGCCCAACTTATTCACCTGATCGTCGGCAGCTTCGCCGCCGCCGGCCTGATGCTGAGCCTCGCCCTCTCGGGGTCCGCTCTGACACGC
>NZ_LJAL01000034.1 GCF_001419985.1 Loktanella sp. 5RATIMAR09
CCGTGTCAGGGCGGACCCGGAGAGGGCGAGGCTCAGCATCAGGCCGGCGGCGGCGAAGCTGCCGATGATCAGGTGAATAAGTTGCGCGTCCTCCGGGCGGCGATCGAGGATCGCCATGTAGTTCTGCGCGATATAGGCAAAGTCGATCTCGGCCCCGAAGCCCAGATCCTGGTAAGTCAGCACCGCCGAGGCGATCGTATAGCCCATGGCCCCGGTCACCAACGTTACCAACAAGACCCCTGTGGCAATCCGCGCTTTTCCCATGGAGGCGCTCAATGGACCTGGCCCCGCTCGGTCTCGCCATCCACGTCTGTCGCGCGGTGTTTTTCATACTCGGCGTCGGCCAGATCATCGACCACCTGGCGCAAGGCCTCAGTATTGGCCGTCGCGACATCGGATTGCAGGTAAACCTTGGCGACATAGAGCCGGTCCAAGCGATCCTCGAGAACCTGTTCTAGCGCATCGGCATCCCCGGATGTGAGCCGGTCGAGTTGGCGAGCGTCCAGCACCCGCGCGATCTCGCCGCGAAATGCGGCCCGCTCCCCCTCGGTCTCGAAGGGCGCGGACAACTCCCCCGCCCGCTCATGGTCCAGAACACGCGCAATCTCGTCTGCAAGGCGGTCGGCACGGTCAGACTGCGGCGCAGTTTCACCGCGGGCTGCGAGGAGTGCGTCGCGCGTGCCAACCCCAAGCCCCTCGCGCATCTCGGTTTCGCGGCGGACCTGGTTGATGGCCTCCGTGTCCCGGATCTCGACGACGGCCGCGTAGGTCGCGCCAAGCCCGCGGGCGAGATGGGACGGCATGTCCGGATAGCGCTCCCTGAATTCATCCGTGACAGCATCTGCAACGGGCGTGCGGACGTCACGTCCCTCCATGATCCGGTCGACCTCGCGGGTGATCTCGCTGGCGCGGGCCGCATCGGTAATGGTCTCCCTGTAAGGCTCAGACCGGTCAATCACATCGCCAGGGCGTGTGAGCAGATCCGGGTGTGCCTCGAGATATGCACGCTGCTCCGTCTCGATCCGGCGCTCCGCCCGTGAGACAACCTCCCAGTCCCGGTCCTCCACCTGCTGCGCTGTCAGGCCGTCTGCGCGCATCTCCTGACGGATTGTCCCTTCCATCGCCTGCACCGCGCCCTCATGATAATGGAACCGCTCGCTGACTGTTTCCGCTTCCATGACGCCATCCCGGCGCAGCACGTTCTCCCGCTCCAAGAGCGTGCCAAGTTCGACGTGCACATCGTTGAGAATGTCGTGCGCCTGTTCCAGATCGGCGCGGCGTTCTAGGTTCAGATCGCGCGCCTCAGCCACTTTGGAGAGATCATTGGCGATCCATTGATGCTCGAGCGCTGCAATTGAGGCGCCCGTCTCGATCCGAGCCACCACTTCCGATGTGCTGATCCCGGTGCCCCGTAGTGCCGCGTCAATGCGCGATCTCAGATCGGGCTCTGCCAGACGCTCG
>NZ_LJAL01000035.1 GCF_001419985.1 Loktanella sp. 5RATIMAR09
GGGGGCACAGCGCGGTGGCCGCCCGTTGCGCCGCAGCCATGTCTATCAGATTCTGACGAACCCGATTTATGCAGGCCGTATCCGCCACCACAAAGCGGTCTATGCAGGACAGCATCCCGCGTTGATTGATCCCAAGCGGTGGGATGCGCTGCAAGACCTGTTGCGCACAGATGCCGCACGGACGCGGGGCAGGGCCAATGCAGGTGCCAAAGCCGCACTCTGTGGCAAGATCGCGGATGACGCAGGTGAGATGCTCACGCCAACGCATACGATCAAAGCAGGCAAGCGGATCCGGTATTATATCTCGCGCTGTCTGGTGGCGGGCAAAGCCCGCGATCACCCAACAGCATGGCGGTTGCCAGCGGTGGTGTTCGAAGACCGGATCGCGGCAGTCATTACAGACACGCTCAGCGATGAAAGCTATACTGCGCGGCTCTTGCCGGAGGTCCACGCCGCGCAATTGCAGGTCGCCACACGGCAAGCGCAACAGGTTGGTGCCACGCTGCGCAAGGTCGGCGCTGATCGCACGCTGGCCTTGGTCGACCGCATCACCTTGGAAGAGGGCCAGATCACCATCACGCTCGATCGCAAGCGCCTGTGTTCTGCATTGAAACTTTCGCCTGACGCTGTCTCAAGCGACGCCCTCACGTGGACTACACCGCTTAGCCTCAAGCGCCGTGGTGTTGAAACGCGCGTCATCATCGGTGCGCAAACTGCCTCCGTTGACCCGGTCTTGCTACGCAACATTCAAACCGCGCGGGGCTGGTATCAGCAGATCATTGATGGCGCGACATTCACCCAAGTGATGGCGCAGTCGGGAACCAACAGTGGCCGTTTTAAAAAGATGATCACACTGGCGCTGCTTGCACCGGATCTGCTGGCGCAAATCACCAGCGGCACCCAGCCCGTCGGGTTTACTTCGCAATGGGTCAAAACCAACACCCTGCCCATGTGCTGGGATGCGCAACGCGCGCTGTTGAAACGCTTGTAAACAAAGCGTTTACAAACACGTTCAAAGGACTGCAGGCGTGTGATGGGCGCAGGCCTGTAAAGTCACCCGTGCACCCCCCGCTGGTGAGACGCGGCGCTCAAACCCGCCAATACACCGCTCGCCAAGCGTCTCATCTCGCCAAACAGCATCCATCACCGCCCGCAATGGCGGAAGAGTTTGCATGCAAACTATTTTTACATATCAATGGGTTGCCATATGGCGGAG
>NZ_LJAL01000036.1 GCF_001419985.1 Loktanella sp. 5RATIMAR09
GGCGTCGCAGGATTGAATAGAGAGGGTCGCCTTCGGGCGGCCCTTTCGTCGTTTCTCATGGACGTGGTGGTGCCCTCTCGTCCTTTTTGCCTAGCAATTTTATGTTTTGATAGGTATATGCGTGCCAAGCAAAACTTGGAATTGATAGGCATGATTTCTCTCAGCAGTATCGCAATGAGCGCCTACACCGATCTGGTACGGCTCCTGAAGGACGACGCCTTGTCCGGTGTCGAAGGCAAGCCCACGCTCAAGGAGCGTGGGGATAAGGCCTATTGGTATGCCGCGCGCCGTGTCGGGACGGAGATGCGGTTCATCTATATCGGCGAAGACAGTGACGAGACGCGCGCGCGCATCGACCGGATCGAAGAGCTGCGCGCAACGGCCAAGGATCGGCAGGCGGAACGGTCTCGGCTCGTTCGACTTTTGCGCGCCGAAGGCATGACGCCCACCGACCGGGCGACCGGTTCCATCCTGTCGGCCATGGCCACAGCCGGGACTTTCCGTTTGGGTGGCACCATCGTTGGAACCAATGCGTTTCGCCTCTATGAAGGCGAGCTTGGTATCCGTCTGCCCATTGGCGGTATGGCCAACACCGGCGACATCGACATCGCCCAGTTCGAAAAGCTGAGCGTGGCGCTGCAAGATCAGGTTGACCCGGGTCTGGCGGAGACCTTCTCGGCGCTCAAATTTGATCCCCTACCGGCCCTTGACCAAGGCCGGACCTGGCGATGGGCCCAGGGTGGCAGTGGCCAGCTGGTCGAGTTTCTCACACCGGCCTTCGGAGATGAGACCATCCGTGATTTGCCCGCCTTGGGCGTGAACGCCCAAGGATTGAACTATCTCAATTTCCTGATCGCCGAGCCGATCCATGCGGCGGCGATCTATCGATCCGGCATACTCGTACAGGTCCCGCGTCCAGAGCGCTATGCGATCCACAAACTGATCGTTGCTGATCGGCGGCGTGACGGGGCAGGCAGCCTCAAGTCTGCCAAGGACCGCGAGCAGGCGGCCTTTCTGATCGAAGCGATGGCCGAGGACCGCCCCGATGATCTGGCCCGCGCCTATGCCGCTGCTCTGGAAGTTGGCCCGCGCTGGCGGGAGCATATCGGGAACTCCCTGACCCGGATGCCTGAGACGAAAACAATCCTCGACGAGTTGGGCACGTAATC
>NZ_LJAL01000037.1 GCF_001419985.1 Loktanella sp. 5RATIMAR09
AGTCATTGGTCAGCCTGGCAATCCTGTCGTTGATACCGAAACGGATGTGACCGGTACTGAATCGATCGGCACCGATGCTGCGGGCGCTTACTACGTCATTGATGGCGAGGCTAACATCTTGATTACAGCGGCCAACGGGTCACCTGTCATCGAAGGTGCAGGTGGCTGGACAATCACCCAGGCTGTGACCTTGGACGATGGTGCTGGTACGACCACTGGCTATGAGGTTCTGTTTGAAAATACCAATGGGACGTTTGCGGTCTGGACGCTGGACGCAAACGGTGAGCGCACCGACGGTGGCCTTGTGGATGTTAAGTCAGCCGAAGTGCTGTTTGGAATTGATCTTCCCGGAGGACTTGAAGCTGGTGTGGTTGAGGCAGAAGGCGACGTAACGCTTTCGCTTAATTCCTTTGGTGATTATGTCGTCACTGACAATCCTGGAGGTGATCCGCTCGGTTTGACAATCGCCCTGGGAGAAACAGCGTCGCCGTTCCTCGATCCCAACGCTGCAAGTGACACTTTCGTTTGGACGGCCGTAGCAGCCGAAGAGAACCTTGTTGATGCGCCTGATGGATATCGGGTTCTTTGGGAGGGTGCGGACGCATCTGGAACCGTAACCGAGTACTTTGTCGGTGTGCATAATGACACGGGCCTTGCTACTTCGACTGAGGCAATAACGAGCGTAGAAGCCGCCGAGCTGGAATTCGATTACGATATTCCTGACGCATTCGTCTTTGCAGTGGTCTAATTGAACTAGGCTGACACCTATTCGCTCTATCTGCGCCGGCAGTCGATTATCTCGATTGCCGGCGCATTCATTTTCAATACTAAAATCTTTACGACAACACCCTGAGAATTATAAACCCTCAAGGGACTTGGATGACACGTTCAAACCAATATTTCAGCGTTCAAGCTTCACATGTCCGTTTCTCGTTGATCCTCACGAAATTGCTTATCGGAACACTTGGCTCAGATTGTCTGTCTGTCTCGCTCCCAACTCCTCAGCGGTTGAGATGATCCAGTAAACCACTTTTTTCAAATCATCCCATTCGAACACAAACGTCCTAAACTAGAAACAATTGCGATATCAAAAAGTCGCTCTCTGTCATACCACACTCACTTGTTGTGATCAGGTTGGTGTGACCGAAAATCTATCATTCGACCAC
>NZ_LJAL01000038.1 GCF_001419985.1 Loktanella sp. 5RATIMAR09
CGTCGTCGCGGATTGTAGAAGCCGTGGATGTATTCAAAGATTGCCATCTCAGCCTTGCGTCGGGTTTCCCAAGAATGCCGCCAGATCAATTCTGCTTTGATTGTTTTGAAGAACGTCTCAACAGGCGCATTATCGTAGCAATTACCTTTGCCAGACATCGATACCTTGAACCCATTCTGGCGTAGGATCTTCTGATAGTCGTGTGAACAATATTGCGACCCGCGATCTGTGTGATGGATACATCCCTTTGGCGGTGAACGGAACGCAATGGCCATCTTCAATGCCCGGATCGCCAGATCGCGTTTCATGCGATTACTAACGGCCCAACCTATCACGCGCCTTGAATGAAAATCCAAGATGACAGCCAGATACAACCAACCTTCACGCGTCCAAATGTAGCTGATATCGCCCGCCCACTTTTGGTTGGGCGCATTAGCGTGGAAGTCACGATCCAGCAAGTTTGGCGCGATATTGAACTTATGATTGCTGTCCGTTGTTGCCTTGTATTTGCGAGTTCTTACGACTGATATGCCGTTCTGGCGCATCAATCTACCTACACGGCGGTGCCCCACATCTAACCCGATTTCTTTCAGCTCTTCGGTCATGCGCGGCCTACCATAGCTGCCCAGGCTGAGACGCGACTGTTCTTTGATATATGCGAGCGTCACCAGATCAGATCGCTGTCTGCGACTGGCTGGTCGGTTGCGGAAGGCACGTAAACCACGTGCGCTGACACCGACAACATCACACAGTCGGCTGGCCGGGAAGTGGGCCCGGTGTTCTTCGACAAACCTAAATCTCATTGCTTTAGGCCCGCGAAGAATTGGGTGGCCTTTTTTAGGATTTCCCTCTCCTCCTTGAGGAGCCGTATCTCACGTCGAAGTCGATCATTCTCTTTGGCGAGGCTCAGATCTTCTTTCGACACCACATCTGTGTCTCGATGGGCTGTGATCCATTTGTTCAGCGTCGACATCCCGACACCCAAATCATCAGCCACCTGCTTACGTGTAAGCCCACTGGTCAGCGCAATACGCACCGCATCTTGGCGGAATTCGTCCGTCCGTTTCAGTCCCATAGTCAATCTCCTTTGTTGCAGTAAATGCTATCAAAGGAGCGGCATCAAACCGCGACAGGTCC
>NZ_LJAL01000039.1 GCF_001419985.1 Loktanella sp. 5RATIMAR09
GGACGGTAGTTCGCGAAGAATGGTGTGTGACGGCCACCCTCTTCCTTGGTCAGAATATAGGCTTCTGCCTCGAACTTTGTGTGCGGGTTCACAGAGCCCGGCTTACACAGAACCTGACCACGCTCAACGCCTTCACGGTCAACACCGCGCAGCAGCGCGCCGATGTTGTCGCCGGCTTCACCACGGTCCAGCAGCTTGCGGAACATTTCAACGCCTGTGCAGGTCGTCTTGGTGGTGTCGCGGATACCAACGATGCTGATTTCGTCGCCGACGTTGATCACGCCACGCTCGACACGGCCGGTCACAACCGTACCACGGCCAGAGATCGAGAACACGTCCTCGATCGGCATCAGGAACGGCAGGTCAACCGCACGGGCAGGTGTCGGGATGTATGTGTCGACAGCTTCCATCAGCGCTTTGATCGAGTTCTCGCCGATCTCCGCGTCACGGCCTTCCAGTGCAGCCAGAGCCGAACCCGGGATCACAGGAATGTCGTCGCCGGGATACTCGTAAGAGGACAGCAGTTCACGGATTTCCATCTCGACGAGCTCGAGCAGCTCTTCGTCGTCAACCTGGTCAACCTTGTTCATGTAAACGACCATGTACGGGATACCCACCTGACGGCCGAGCAGGATGTGCTCGCGGGTCTGTGGCATCGGGCCGTCGGCTGCGTTCACAACCAGGATCGCGCCGTCCATCTGGGCCGCACCGGTGATCATGTTCTTCACATAGTCGGCGTGGCCGGGGCAGTCGACGTGCGCATAGTGACGGGACTCGGTCTCGTACTCGACGTGCGCGGTCGAGATCGTGATACCGCGGGCTTTCTCTTCAGGCGCGCCGTCAATCTGGTCGTAGGCCTTGAAGTCACCGAAATACTTCGTGATCGCAGCGGTCAGGGTGGTCTTGCCGTGGTCAACGTGGCCGATTGTGCCAATGTTTACGTGCGGCTTGTTACGTTCAAACTTTGCCTTTGCCA
>NZ_LJAL01000040.1 GCF_001419985.1 Loktanella sp. 5RATIMAR09
AGGGTCAGGACTCATTGAGTTTCAAAGCCAGTAGATAACGAGTGCCGCGAGAGCGATGGCCGACAGAAAGACCTTTGGACACCTGTCGTATCGGGTTGCCACCCGCCGCCAATCCTTCAGCCTGCCGAACATGATCTCGATCCGGTTGCGCCGTTTGTATCGGCGCTTGTCGTACTTCACCGGCTTCTTGCGTTGCTTCCGACCCGGGATGCAGGGGCTGATCCCCTTGTCTTTCAACGCTTCTCTGAACCAGTCGGCGTCATATCCGCGATCCCCGAGCAGCCAGTCAACATCGGGCAGGCTGCTGAGCAACGCCCGTGCTCCGATGTAGTCGCTGACCTGACCGGCGGTGACGAACAGGTTGAGAGGGCGTCCTTGGCTATCACAGATGGCGTGCAGCTTGGTGTTCATGCCGCCCTTGGTGCGGCCAATCAGGCGTCCACGCCCCCCTTTTTGACGCCCATGCTGGTCGCTGTCCGGTGGGCCTTGAGATACGTCGCGTCGATCATGACGGTCTTCGTCTCGCCGTGACCGGCCGCCAGTCCCATCATCATCTGTGCGAAGATGCCTTTATCGCTCCAGCGCTTCCAGCGATTGTAGAGCGTTTTGTGCGGGCCGTAGGCAGCGGGCGCATCGCGCCAACGCAACCCATTGCGATTGATGAAGATAATGCCGCTCAACACACGACGATCATCAACGCGTGGCCTGCCGTGGGACTTGGGAAAGAAGGGCTCAAGACGCGCCATTTGCGCATCCGTCAGCCAGAAAAGATCAGACATGTTCACCGCTCGTTTTCGAACCGTGAATCATGCCACCAAGCGGAAATCAATGGGTCCTGACCCTA
>NZ_LJAL01000041.1 GCF_001419985.1 Loktanella sp. 5RATIMAR09
CCCGCGCAGCCCATCCAGGGCCGGATGCATGTCACCCGCTCGCTCATGGAGGCCGGTGACGGCTTCATGGCCGAGGCGGTGAAGGCGACAGGTGCGTTCGATACATTCGAGCCTGAGAATGATCCCGAGGGATGGCACGATTTTGGCGCGGTCGAGATCCGGGGCGAGACCGTGTTCTGGAAAATCGATCTCTATGAGGCAGATTCGGATTTCCGCTACGGGGCTGAGACCCCGGACAATCCCGCCACCACCATGCGCGTGCTGACCATCATGCTGGCGCGCGACTGGTAGAAGTGCAGGGGGCTCCTCCCCCTCCTGATACCCCAGGCGATGAAGGCCCACTGACCCCTCAAAGGGAAAGTGGGCCTTTTGTCGTGGTGATCCCTGAAGCCGGGGATTGGTCACGCGCGTGAGCGCGGGCCACACCTCACCCACCTGGAAGGATATCCCATGACCACAAGCTTTGCCCCTCTCACCGTCGCCATCGGCGATCTGGTCCCGCATCCCGCCAATGTGCGCAGCAACTCTCCGGAAACCTATGATCCCGAGAATATCGCCCATCTGAAAGCCAGCATCGCTGTGCTGGGTCTCCTGCAGCCGCTCCTGGTCCAGAAGCTCGACGGCAAGTACGCAGTGCTGGCCGGTGGCCGACGCCATGTCGCGCTGAAGGAGCTGATCGCCGACAAGGCCACCAAGGGGTTCACGGCGAAGACGAAGATTGACTGCCGCCTTGTCCCTGAGGACTGCGACGTCACCACGGCACTGTCGCTCGCCGAGAACATCACCCAGGCGCCGATGAACGCGATCGACGA
>NZ_LJAL01000042.1 GCF_001419985.1 Loktanella sp. 5RATIMAR09
CCTGCGCCGCCCATCCAGGGCCGCATGCATGTCACCCGCGCGCTTATGGAGGCCGGTGACGGCTTCATGGCCGAGGCGGTGAAGGCAACCGGTGAGTTTGCCACGTTCGAGCCTGAGAATGACCCAGAAGGCTGGCATGATTTCGGGGCGGTCGAGATCCGGGGCGAGACCGTGTTCTGGAAAATCGATCTCTATGAGGCAGATTCGGATTTCCGCTACGGGGCTGAGGCCCCGGACAATCCCGCCACCACCGTCCGCGTGCTGACCATCATGCTGGCGCGCGACTGGTAGGGCAGGGGACACCCCCTCCTGACACCCCAGGCGATGAAGGCCCACTGACCCCTCAAAGGGAAAGTGGGCCTTCGTCGTGGTGATCCCCGACCCCGGGGATTGGTCACGCGCGTGAGGGCGCGGGCCACACCCCACCCACCTGGAAGGATATCCCATGACCACAAGCTTTGCCCCTCTCACCGTCGCCATCGGCGATTTGGTCCCGCATCCCGCCAATGTGCGCAGCAACTCTCCGGAAACCTATGACTCCGAGAACATCGCACATCTGAAAGCCAGTATCGCTGTTCTGGGCCTGCTCCAGCCGCTCCTGGTCCAGAAGCTTGACGGCAAATATGCTGTCCTCGCCGGCGGACGGCGCCATGCAGCCCTGAAGGAGCTGATCGCCGACAAGGCCACCAAGGGGTTCACCGCGAAAACCAAGATCGACTGCCGCCTCGTGCCGGAAGACTGCGACGTCACCACGGCGCTGTCGCTCGCCGAGAACATCACCCAAGCACCGATGAATGCCATCGACGA
>NZ_LJAL01000043.1 GCF_001419985.1 Loktanella sp. 5RATIMAR09
CCGATACTGCTGGAAGAATTTCGCCCGGAACCAGTGCTTGCGGTGATCGCCGAGTGTGCCGCCTTGCCGGAAGGCGGCGGCACCCGGATCTGCCGGTATGGCCTCGGTGACCAGCTTGAAGATGGCGGCCAGCCGTTTCGTGGAATTCTTCTTGCGCCAGGTCTTGGGATCGCGTGCCTTACGCACCTCGACTTCCTCGATCAGCCCTTCGAGCTGGTCCAGAAAGAGCGGATGCGCATAAATCGACCATCCGTTTACGACAAGGGGCGCTTGAGCGGGCACGCTATCGCCGCTCATTCATCCTCGAGCGATAGCGGCGCATCGAGATCGACGTCAACGTCTCCGACCAGTGCTGCAAGACGGTCATGCAAAGCCCCATCGAACGCCCGAATGCGGTCCGGATGCGCCTTGATATCGGCCTCGACAAAATCGAGAAAAGCTCCGAGCACGGGATCTTCCTCGTCGCTGCGCACGGGCTCGATATAGACCCTGCCACTCGGCTCGGTGCAGT